>CAVSAX010000001.1:0-218972 GCA_963725995.1 uncultured Acidobacteriaceae bacterium
CAGACAAGGGCTGTGAGCGCGGTCGAGCATGGACCCAATCTCCGTAAGCCACTGAAATCACCTCGACCGAGGATGCCTCGGCTCGGCTTCCGATTGGGTAGTCGCACATGTCATCGACCAGGAAGACCACTGACGTCACAAGGCGGCGATTCATTGCGACTGGTGCCATCGCCGGTGCAGGCCTTGCTGCGGGCTGCAGAGGTGCGCGGCACAACTCGTGGACGGTCCTGAGCGAAGACAATGCACGAGCCCTCGCGGCAATGTGCGATCAGATCATCCCTGCCGACAAATTTCCCAGCGCATCTGAGGCGGGGGTTCTTAACTACATCGACATTCAGCTCACCCGGCACTATCGCCGTCATCAAAAGGCGTATCGCGAAGGCCTCGCGCATGCCGATGCAGAAAGCATGAAGAGCTTCGGCCTTCACCTGGCGGACGCCTCGCCAAACCAGCAGTTCGAAGTGGTGACCGCAGTTGAGAAAAGCGATCGGAAGTTCTTTGAACTGGTGCGCAACCACACCATGGAGGGCTACTACGGCTCTCCGCGACACGGCGGCAATCGCGACGCAGTCAGTTGGCACATGCTTGGACTGACGAGCCGCCCCTGCGCGGTCGTGCGCAATACGACTTCACCAAGGGGCCGCGATCATGAAGCGCGTGAATGCGGTCGTCGTCGGCGCCGGAGCGGCGGGAGGCATCGTCGCCAAGGAACTTTCCACCGCTGGCCTGAGCGTGGTGCTGCTGGAGCGCGGCAAATGGTACACCGCCAACGATTGCCGCAAAGACGATCTGCGCAACCAGCGCACTACCGTACTGGGTAACGCGTTCGGGCCGGAGGATGAAGGCAATCCGCGGGTGCTCGGTCGATGCCGCTGGAGCGGCGCAGGTTGTGCTGCCGAGCGAGGGTGCGTATCAAAACAACGCCGCCTGCGTGGGCGGAGGAACGCTTAGCTACGGAGCGCAGGCCTGGCGCTATATGCCGCAGGATTTCCGGATGCAATCCGTCTACGGCGCGCCGGTGGGCAGTTCGCTCGAAGACTGGCCCATCTCCTACGACGATCTCGAGCCCTTCTACGACAAGGCCGAATACGAGATCGGCGTCTCCGGCGATTACTCAGGCACGCCATTTCATGGTTCGCGCCGCCGCGATCTTCCCATGCCGCCGCTGCCGCCGAATCGCGAATTTGCGATTCTCGAGCCTGCCGCGAAACGCTTCGGGCTGCATCCCTTCCACATTCCCATGGCCCGGAACAGCGTGCCCTATAACGGTCGCGGGCCCTGCATGCGCTGCCGCTGGTGCGGTGGCTTTGCATGCGAGGTTGACGCCAAGAACGGTTCGCAGAACACCGTGATCCCCACGGCTCTGGCAACCGGCAACTGCGAACTGCGCACCGAGTGCATGGTCAAAGAGATCCTCACCGACGATCGCGGACATGCTCGCGGCGTCTTATATTTCGACGATCGCGGCCACCTGCAGGAGCAGTTGTCTGACATCGTTGTTGTCTCCGGCTGCGCCATCGAGTCTGCACGGCTTCTGCTGAATTCAACCAGCCGCCTGTTTCCGAACGGTCTCGGAAATCGATACGACCAGGTCGGACGCCACCTGCAGGGCCATCACTACACCGGCGCAGTCGGCTTCTTCGACTACGACACGTATGACGACATTGGCCCGGGCGCAAGCATCGCCATTATGGATTACAACCACGGCACGCCGGGGCTTTGCGGCGGAGGCATGCTGGCCAATGAGTTCATCCGTCTGCCGATTCACATGGTCGACCGCCTTCCGCAGGGCACTCCGCGCTGGGGAGCGGGTCACAAGCAGGCCATGCGCGAATACCATCGGCGCAACATCGTGATCATGGGACCCACACAGCAGATACCTTCCGCGTCAGCGCGGGTAACGGTCGATCCGGCAGTGAGCGACAAGTGGGGATTGCCAGTTGCGCGCATCGCGGGAAATGTTCATCCTCACACGTTCGATATTGGAGACGTGCAGGCCAGTCGCGCCGAGGCGTGGCTCAAAGAGGCAGGGGCAACAACGACAGCACGCATGGCCGGCAGGCCGACTGGCATCTCCGCCGGTCAGCATCAGGCAGGCACCTGCCGCATGGGCAACGATCCGAGGGGCTCGGTGGTGAACAAAGACTGCCAGGTGCACGATGTCGACAATGTCTTCGTGATCGACGCCAGCGTGCACGTCACCAACGGTGGCTTCAATCCGGTGCTCACGATCATGGCTGTCGCTTACATGGCCTCGGATTCGCTGGTTCGCGACTGGAAAGGCAGCCGATTCCGGTCATGAGGGGATTACTAAAACTCGCGGCGATCACGATCTGCTCGGTGGCAATCCTGCTGGTCGCTGGTACGTATGGAGCCTCGTATTACTACACTTCGCAGCATGGAGCCGGGTGCGCGAGCTGTCACGAGATGGCGAACTATGTCAGCGCAGTTTATTCCTCGCCTCACCAGAATGTCGGCTGCATGGATTGTCATGAAGCGAGCATCGCTACAAAGCTACGCCACATCCGGGTTCATCTGATGGGAAAACTACCGGAAGCGATTCGTCTGCGAGATGTCGATGTGGTGGAGATGACGGCGAACTGCCAGAAGTGCCATCAGCAAGAGTACGCGACGTGGCATGCTGGGCCGCATTCGGCGACCTATAGCCAGATCTTCGCCAATTCCGCCCACAATTCCAAGCGTCGCTTGATGGAAGATTGCTTTCGTTGTCATGGCATGCACTTTGACGGTGCGCTGCGCGACGTGGTCCAGCCACAGGATCTGAAAGGGCCATGGCATGTAGCGCGACCGGGCTTTGCGGATCAACCGACAATCCCATGCCAGGCATGCCATTGGGTGCATCACGAAGGAACGCTGGAGATCAAGCCTTCAGCGCGCCTGTCGGTTGCCGGCTCGACCGTGCATGATTCGCTCGGCTTCTTCGATCGTCGGGAACGCATGCACTTTGCTGCGGCTTCGCTTCCCATTCCGCAGCTCTACGACGGCGCGCAACTGTTAAAGGTGAGTCCAGACCAGCGGCAGGCTATCTGCTATCAGTGCCATGCTCCGCGCCAGCCAGACACAGGAACAGTTGCAGCAGGGAATCACTGGGGGCTGCAGGCAGGCTCCGGTGACGACCGCACGCCGATGGGCGTGCATGAAGGGCTGAGCTGCTTCTCTTGCCACAACGGACATAACGAGAACGCGCCCGCGTCCTGCGCAACCTGCCATCCAGAGATGTCTCACTGCAAGCTCGATGTGGAGAAGATGGACACCAGTTACGCCAATCCCGGCAGCAGGCACAACATTCACTGGGTCAAGTGCACGGACTGCCACGAGCACGGCGTACCCCAGGTGAAGAAAGCCTCGCTGCCACACTCACCCTTCGCTACAACGCAAATCATGCGTTAGTGGTCATTGTTCGGCACCAGAACTCCGCCTTCAATCTTTGGGATTCCGAAGTGTCCGCTCAGATGCATCAGGTCAATCGGGCTGATCGATCCTGAAACCGAGACGAAGTTAACCTGGCTTTCGTTGCCGAAGAGGACGGCGATATTGCTGATGGCGTTGTGATCCAGGCGTAGCCACAAATCTGTGAAGCCACTCTCCGGGGCCTTCTTGTGCTTATCGACCAAGTGCATCCATCCAGCGTCGTGATACTCGCGTCGGACCGCGTCCAGCGCTGCTCGATCGTACTGGTCAGGGGCAGGGAATCGGTACGAGTGCACCGACGCACCGTTGACACCTGCGATTACGCGACGCAAGTCTTCATCGTCCTGATCCATCCTGGAGGCGAAGACAAGCATGGAGTGATCGAAGGAAAAATCGGTGTGGGACGAGGCATTATGGCCGAGCCCGATGATTGCTGGCGGCGTCCACGATGTATCCTGCGCACGGACCGGAAGTGCCGTCGAGATCGTGGCGGCGAGCAGAAGCATGAGGGAAATGCGCTGTGAGTGCAGATGATTCGTCATTGTGAAATGCCTCGAAAGGTTGGACCGGAAAAGCGCGACCCCGGGAGATCCTGGTCGCGCCAGATCGAGCCCTGCTGCGTCTAAACACTGCAACTTCAGAATTGTTCCGCGCCTTCGCAACAAAATGTCTGGTCGCGATGCGCTTTCGATAGACGTGGGCTATGCGGTCCCCATCCTCTAGCTCTGGCTGGTCAGCGGAGTAGATTCTCGCCGCGGATTCGAATACTATCGCCACGACTCAACTTGAAAGCAAAATTGCAATCTGAAGGGGAGCTTGTGACTGCACACCTGTTACTGCCGGATTCGAAACGTTTTTGTCTTTGCGTTGCAATCTCCCTGGCCATGTCGGGCGTGGCCCTTGCTCAGGCGGCCGCTCCATCAGGCTCGCCTGCTCCGCCGGTAACTTTTACCGCTGAACAGGATCATCAGAACATGATGGATCAGCTCGGTATCAAGGCACTGCGGCCCGGTCCCAGTGGCGATGAAAAAGCCCCCGATCACGCGAATTACGACGAGTCAAAAGCAAATCCGTATCCAAATCTTCCCGAGGTGCTGACCTTAAATAACGGGAAGAAGGTTACGTCGCCAGAGATGTGGTGGAAACAGCGCCGCCCGGAGATCATCGAAGATATGGAGCGCGAGGTCTACGGGCGCCTCCCCAAAGACCTGCCGAAGGTGACGTGGACGGTCGCGATTACGGATAAGGAGTGGGTTGGGTGGTTTCCTGTTATAGCCAAAAAGCTCGTGGGCCACGTCGATAATTCGGCATATCCACTGATCGATGTGAACATTGCAATGACGTTGGTGCTTCCCGCGAATGCTAAGGGGCCGGTGCCGATCCTGATGATGTTCGGTCGCAGTGCCCTCCCTGCTCCCGCACAGCCGCCCCAGGAGGATCTCGACAAGATCAATGCGGCTCTGAAGGCGCTCCTGCTTCAGAATGATCCGTCTCTGAAATCAGTCTTCGACCAGTACCCCGCGTACAGCCCGGCGGCTTCGATGCCTTTTGCGGGCTTCGGTCCTCCTCCGCATGGCGACCCGCCGACCGCCCAGCAACTGATTGCTGATGGTTGGGGTTACGTGCTCATCGATCCAGCCAGTATTCAGGCGGATAACGGTGCTGGCCTGACGCGGGGGATTATCGGGCTGGTGAACAAGGGACAGCCGCGCAAACCTGATGATTGGGGGGCCTTGCGCGCGTGGTCGTGGGGAGCCGCGCGCGGCCTGGATTACCTTGAGACTGAGCCAGTTGTTGACGCCAAACATGTTGGAATTGAAGGGGTTTCGCGTTACGGCAAGGCGGCGTTGGTTACGCTGGCATTTGAGCAGCGATTTGCAATGGGCCTGATTGGGTCGTCGGGTGAGGGTGGGGCGAAGCTGAATCGGCGGAATTTTGGCGAAGCAGTCGAGAGCCTGACAGGCGGCGAATATTACTGGATGGCTGGCAATTTCATGAAATACGGCGCCTCGCAAGCGACTTTCGGCAGCAAAAACGCAAGTGATATTCCGGTGGATGCTCATGAATTGATTGCACTTTGCGCGCCGCGGCTTACGTTTATCAGCTATGGGGCGCCGGAGGCGGGCGACGCTAAGTGGCTGGATCAGCAGGGGAGTTATATGGCGGCGGTGGCAGCTCAGCCAGTGTTCAAGCTGCTGGGAGTGGGTGATCTTGGGGTGTCGGCGGATTATCAAAAGGAGAAGATGCCCCCTATAAACACTGGGCTTTTGGATGGTCATCTCGCGTGGCGTCAACACGATGGGGGTCATACGGATGCGCCGAATGTTAAGTATTTTATCCAGTGGGCAGACAAGTTCATCAAGCCTTCAGCGGGGGCAACTGCAGTGAATGGAGGCAGTTAGCGCTGCGCAGTTGGAGCCACATTCGTGCGTGAAAAGGCGCAACATGGCACGTTTGTGGCACGTTACGTATGAGTCACATACGCTCATATCTGGGGCAAAACCGGTGAGCTAAATCGCTTTCAGATCGCTATCGAATCAGTCCCAATGTCTGTAAGGGTCCTTCAGGTTCGTCGAAGGGGGTATTTTGAGCGGTCTGCGCTGATGATTTATTTGCCATGTTCAAAATCAGGTGCATGACGAGGGCGGAGACGAGCATCCATGCGGTTCGTACTAGGTGCGTCTCAATTGATCTTTCCAGATCCATGGTCGATAGGACGAAGGGCGGGAAGACCGCTACATAGAGCGTGAGCATTAGAGGCAAACTTGTGCGCCCCGGAAGTCGCGGCTGCGTAAAAGGAATGCCCGTGCGGTAAAGAAACAACAGATCCGTCAGCAGCAGAGCGAGGCTCAGTCCGCACGCACCTTGAACTATGAGGTGCCTTGCATCCCATCCGACAACTCGCAGGAAACACAAGACACCGCAGCTCAGATAGAAGCAACGCGTGATTACCCAGAGCTTAGCGGCTCGCAGGTACGCTCCTGGATGGAGAAGGTTCATCGGAAAGATCCAGCGAGCGGACATATCTACCGGGAAGGCAAACGCAGCCCTGAGGCCCACGATCAGCCAGAAGAGAAGCAGCGGCTGGATCGCATGAAGACCGTCATCGGATAGCGCAGGCGCTAGTGCTGGAGCGGGAGTCCATCTGAATGTCAAAACACAGGACGATGCGAGAGCCAACCCTGCGCCGCAATACATTGCAAGATAGACCTGGTAGCGGCTTTTCCTGGTAAGGGTCTGGCCGATGAAGTGAAAGACTGCGCGCTCTTCCGGCTTACGAAGGAGGGCCCGATGCAGCAAGGGGGAGAGAAAGGCCGCGCTCATCGCCCGCGTCCGCGCCCCACCCTCAATGGCCTGTCTCTTCCGCCGTCTCCAGGCGGGAGGATAGGTGATGAGCACGAGGAGAGCGGCAATAGCCGTGGCCCAGAGTCCGATCTTTGCGAGAGACTCAGCGTTGCCGTGCGCGGAAGCGCCGCGTGCGAAGTGCTCATACAGCCCCAGAAACCAGAAGGGCGGGATATAGCGGGCGAGAGACAGATGACCGCTCATGAGCGGCCGAATGAAAACTCCACAGAGTGGGAAGAGCAGCAGCAGGAGCAACACGGTCGCGACGGTGAGCGCCTGAAGGATGGGTGCAAGATGTCGCTGCCATGCTTCGTTGAAGAGACAGATGATGCTACCTTCGAGCGCCACCATGCTCAAAGATGCGAAAACACCGGCGAACGAAACTGCGATGAAATGGGAGAAGATATTGCGCAAATAGTTTCCGCCGCTAACCGCAGGCAGAAGCAACAGCCCGAAGATGTTCGTCGCCAGTAGAAAGAGGCCGAGAAATTTCGCCAGAGCTTTGGTCTTGGCAATCATCAACTCACGCAACTTCAGCGGAAGTGGAAGCAAAACCAGGAAGTCAGCGCGATCGGGAAACAACATATCCCACTCAAACGCGGTCACACATCCCATGGCGACGAGGGAATAGAGCGCAAAGAAATAATGGTCCGCCGTAGCAGCCCAAAGCGACCGCGACGGGTAGTGAGGAGTGAGCCAGAACGCAACCATGAGACCGGGTACGGCCAGAATTGAGATAGCATGCACGACCGAAGTTTGCGTGTCGCCCTCGAACGACAGGGTGTCATTGTCGAAGAAGCGCCGGAAAAAATGGGCATCGAGGGCATGTGCCCGAGGGCTGGGCTTATGCATCCTGAACCTTAATCACTTCAACGAGGTCTTTCGCGATCAGCGCTGTATCTGTCTGCTGAACGAGCTGGGCGAAGACGCTCTCCAGGCTGGGCAACTTCATCAAATCCGTGAGGCCGCGCGGCGTGGCATCGGCAATCATCCTGCCCTCAGCCAGGATGATCACACGATCACATACACGCTCCACCACTTCCATTACGTGGGAGATGTAGAGGATGGCTTTCCCCTCGCGGGCGAGGATCACGAGAAGATCTTTAAAGAGCCGTGCAGACACTGCATCCAGACCGGAGAGCGGCTCGTCGAAGATGAGCAGTTGTGGATCGTGCATGAGCGCGGCGGAGATGAGAACCCTCTGCTTCATGCCCTTGGAGTAGTCGTAGATCGCCGAGTACTGCGCTGCCTCAAGGGAGAGAAGTGCCAACATTGCGCGCGCTTTCCGTTCGATCAACTTTTCCGGCATGCCCCTGAGGCGGCCGACGAGTTGCAGATACTCCAGGCCGGAGAGATGCGTATAGACCTGAGCCTCCTCTGGCACGTAGCCAAGCTGAGCCCTGAAGCCGGGAAGGTCGGCGTGGATGTTCTTGCCGCGGAAGAAGATCTCCCCTTTGGTTGGCTCGATCATGCCAGTGATCATTTTGACGGTGGTAGATTTCCCTGATCCGTTGGGACCCAGATAGCCGAGGATTTCGCCTTCACTCAAAGTAAAGCTGACATTCTGGACGGCGGGTATGCTGCGATAGTGCCTGGTCACATTTCTGACTTCGAGCATGGTTTCTGAGGTGCCCTCGTTACCCTATGTAGTACACTGCTTATTAACTTGTCAAGTAGTGTGCTATATAGTGGGAGAGATATGAGTACCGGAAAGCTGTCCCATAGTGCCGCGATGATCCTGAGAGCCCTAAGGCTCGAATATCGCTTTGGATTTGAGATCATGGAGGTGACAGGTCTTCCCAGCGGGACGGTGTATCCGGCGCTACGCCGCCTGGAACGAGATGGATTGGTCACGTCCAGTTGGGAAGCAGAGGCGAAGGCATTACGGGAGCAGCGACCCGCCCGCAGATACTACAAGCTGACGCCCCGGGGCAAGGAGGCAGAGGTAGTCGCTATGGCCCGATACCCGCTCCTGTCACGGTTGCTGCCGGAAGGAATGGTGAAGGCCTGATGAGCCAAAGACCCGGGTCGTTGGCCTTCGATCGCTGGCACCTGCGGCTGATAAGCGCTCTCGTGCCGGGTCCGAGACGATCCCTGTGGTTGCGTGAGTGGAGGGCCGAGCTTTGGCACTTACGCCATGAGGACAGCGCAACACATACTATTCTTGAGACCCCTCGCGATTGCTTGAGCCTCGCTTACGGAGCGGTCGCAGATGCTTGCTGTTTGCGGATAGAGTGGCTGCAAGGAGCAGCCAGAGGCTCCGCCGGCTATTGCCTGACAATTCTCTTACTTTTATGTGTGCTGTGCGCCAGCGTGGTGTGGTACGTTGCCGGCTCATGGCATTCATTGCAGCGCAATCTGGTTGGACACTTTTTCGGTTGCTTCCTTTTCGGAGGACTGCCCGCAATTTTTGTTGCAGCTGCGACTGCATTGCCGAGGAGCAGAAAATGTCATCGGGAGCGAGCGAGTGTCGCAGAGCGACTGCCACGGAATACGCGGTGGTTCGTCTTTCTGGGTGCGAAAGTGTCGCTCACGTTGCTCCTTGGGTTCCTGTCTTCGGTGGTGACGATACTTCCTCTTCGATACTCGGCGGGACGTTCTGCCGATTGGGCCGAAGTGCTGATGGCGACAGTTCTGGTTTCGATCGGTTTGCGCTGGGCTTTTGTTGATCAGGACCAACGATGCCCAACCTGTCTGCGCCTGCTGAGTGAGCCCGCTCGCGTCGGCGCACCGACGCACAACCTGCTGGACTGGAATGGAACCGAACTCGCGTGTGCCAATGGACACGGCTTGTTGCACGTGCCCGAGATGCGAGGGAGTTGGTGCTGGTTTGACTTGTGGGTGGAATTGGATGGAACGTGGGAAGTTCTGTTCTGCACTCAGGGCCGTTCGTAAAATCCATGGCAACTATCACTGCAGCGGCAAATACCGGCAAGTGTGGTCGTCCTCAAGTCGCTGACTCAGCAGAAAATTTGTGACGGATCTGCCAGTCAACAGGGTGACGCGTGTTGTGGCGCGCCTCACGGGGTGTTCGGGGAGTCGTGGACGTTGAGGATGATGCGTCGATAGCTGGTGAGTGAGGGAGAGCCGTCGTCGGTGACGGCGAGGATGATGTGGGCTGTTCCTGTTCCCACGCACTTGATGGGGAATTTGATCCACATGGGGCCACATCGTGCGGTCGCGGTGACAGTGGCTTTGGATGTGTCAGCGCCGTCGATTTTGACGACCGCGTGATTGGGATCGGCGCTGCCTGCTTCGACGTAGTGAAACCATGAGAAATGCAATGCTTGTCCGTCGGGATCGCGGCTGAGGCTGGCGTCGAGCGAGACGGGCTTGCCAACTTCGGTATCGATGATGATGAATGATGTGCCGGGCTTTCCGTTCACATTGAGCTCGGGATTGTGATTGGCGTGCTTGTAGTCTGCAACGGACCAATCCATGCGCGCGGCGAAGTCGTGCTGGAAGGCTTCGCGCCAGCGCCAGATCGTGGCCTGGTCAGAGACGTAGGTCTTGCCATCCTTGCCGGTGACAGCATCCTGCGAGGTGAGGCGGAAGAATTCGTCGCCACCCTGCGTCCAGATGGGATGCGTTTCTCCATAGGGCTGGCGATAGATGTAGCGTCCTCCCCATCCGCCCCAGTCGGGGCGACGATATGCGTTCAAGCCGTTGTCGATTAGGCCGAGGTAGGAAGGGGTATCGCCTTCCATGATGAAGGCGAAGCGGGGATAGACTTTGCCGAGCGATCCTTTGCTGCGGATATTTGTGTCGAGCCATTCATTGGTGACGGTGGTGAAGTCGGCGCCCGCTCCATTGCGGTAGTAGGCGTCGCCGCTGATGCCGGTCCAGGTCGCGTAGGCATATTCGCCGCTGGTGGGAGTGGTGGGCTGCACGACGTAGAAGAGCGCGGGGAACTCGCGTCGAATCCACGGGCCGGCGTCGTCCTGATCGGAGATGGAAGAGATGCGGAGGCGGGCGACGAAGCTTGCAAGCTGGTCGGGAGTGCGGGTGGCGCGAACCTGGATGAGAGCCTGCGCTAGAGTGTTGGCTCCGCCCCAGAGACAGATCCAGAGGGGACGCGGGTCGTCGCGATCGACGGCGCGAATGATGGCGTCGGCGCCGGCGGAGGATTTGTCGTTGCCGGTAGCGGCGAGTCCATAGGCGGGCTGGCCGGTGAAGATGCGGCTGTCGAGATCTTCCGCGGTGGGCCAACCTTTGGCGTGCAGCAGGAGGTTGGGGCGCACCTGACCGTAGGCATTGACGAGGGTGTGCATCGTGTCGGCGTGGGTCGCGGTTTTCTGCCAGGTTGAGGTGGAGGCGATGAGGGCTTCGATGTCGAGCGAGTTGGAGTAGAGGAGAAGGCGCACGAGTGACATCTGGTCGTCGGGCTCGTTGCCGATGTCGCTGAGGATGATGACGCGGGGGTGGCCGGTAAAGTCGTCGATATGAGCTGGAGACTGGGCGAGGAGCGGCGCTGCGCACGACAGAAGGATGAGGCATGCGAAGAGCGCGGTGAGCGGGCGAGTGAATTTTGGAATGGATGGATGACGTTGATATGTTGCAACAGCTTTCATGCCCCGAGCACCCCATGTTGGCTTTCGACCAACGATATAACATCGGGGGCCGAGGCGTATCGCGTCATAAGGAGTTAGCGGTCGGCGTAGTAGCCGTCGCGGGTTTGCACGGAGAGGTCCTTCTTCTTCGCGGTGAGGACGATCTTGTGGTAACCGCTGTCGGAGCTTTGCTGGTCGGGTGTGTAGCCGAGGGTGTACTGGCTGCGTAGCTCTTCGGCGATGGTGGCGTAGATCTGGTCGGTGGATTGTTTTTTGCCGGCTTCGAAGAGGCGTCCTCCGGTAGCGGCGCAGATCTGCTCCATGACTTTTTTGCCATCGACGCGCGGCTCTTGTTGCGGATGCTGCCCGCCGCGTCCGCCACCGCCGCCAGGGTAACCGCCGCCACCCCCGGGGTAGCCTCCGGGGTATCCACCGCCGCTTCCTGGATAGCCGCCACCGTGATGTCCGCCGCCTCCACTAGGAAAACCGCCGATGCCGGAGTGCCCTTGTTCGCCTTTGTAGTAGATGGTGTAAACGATGGTGTCGGCACGCTGCGCGGCTTCGATCGCGCCGTTCAGGGATTCCTTGCTGCCGCGATCGACGCCATCGGTGAGGACTACGAGGGCTTTACGAGCTTGCTGCTTTTTCATCAACTCGACGGAGGCGAGATAGATGGCGTCGTAGAGCTGGGTTCCGCCTCCGCGATGATGTCCGCTGCCGCTGGTCTGGTTGGGGTCACTGCTGGCGGTTTCAAACTGCGGCGCTCCCAGCTTGCCGATGGCGGTGCGCAACTTGTTCTTGTCGGAGGTGAGGTCGGCGAGAAGGTCTACTTCATAGTCGAACTGGATGACGAAGGCCTTGTCCTTGGCGTCGGTGAGCATCTGATCAAGGAAGTGCTGGCTGGCTGTGCGTTCGGCGTCGAGAGTGTTGCGCACGCTTCCGCTCGTATCGACGAGGAGGCCAAGGTTGAGGGCGAGGTTTTTGTCGATGCTGAAGTACTTGATGGTCTGCGGGCGGCCGTCCTCGGTCAAGGTGAAGTCGTCGCGCGTCAGATTGGGGACGATCGCACCGTGCTTGTCGCGGACGGTGACGGCCATGGGCACCACTTTGACGTTGACCTGCAAGGTGGTCGCAGGTGCATTCTGAGCGGGTTCAGCTGACTGGGCGGATGCGAGAGAAAACGTTAGGGCAGCAAAAACAAGGAGCGACGACAAGGCGACTGCACGGCGCACGGTGCGGGGGATGAGGCTCGAGGTTCGTGGCGAAGGGCGATTTGCAGATCTCTCAGGCACCGATGCTCCCATAACTTGAATTGCGAATGCGCAGGGCCTGTCAACGAAGGCCAGACTTCCTATCTCTCGTAGTTAGCACTTGGTTAGACGAACGACTTAGTATTTTGGTTTTGACGAGGGCTCGGCAAAGGGAGGGATTCGAAAGTATGTTTCCAATCAATGATTCGGGAGAGGCGCACCGCGTTGGCGGTGATGAGCTTGCAGGTATTGCCGCGGAACTCCTACGGCGCGAGCCCATATTTCACCGCTTGGAATTTGGGACGACGAGGTCCGATTTCGAGGAGATGATGGCGGAGGAGTTTTGGGAGACGGGAGCGTCTGGGCGCCGCTACTCGAGAGCGGAGGTGCTGGAGGTATTGGAGAAGCGTCACGCAACGGCGCATGTGGATGTTTGGGAGGTGACGGATTTCGATTGCCGAAGGCTTGCCCATGATCTTTACTTAGTGACGTACACACTGCTTCAGGATGGTGTTCGTCTAACGCGACGCTTAACAATATGGCGGCGGTCGGCCGAATGCTGGAAGATTGAATACCACCAGGGGACGATTGTTGAGAAGGTCTGAGCCTGGGCGCGAAGTGAGACGGGAAGGACGGAAATGAATCGGCGAAATTTTATAACGCGTGGGCTCGCGCTGCCCTTTGCCACGAGGGCACTGGCGATGGAGGGTCCCAGCAGGGCCGAATTGGTGGGGGCAATCGCCGCTGCGCCTGTAAACGGCAGAGCGGCGAAGGATGCAGCGGACAGGCCGAATCTGGAACGCTATCACTTGACGCGGGATCGCGTGCTTCACGGCAAGAATCCGGCGTACACCGCCGATTTTATTCTGGAGGATATTCAGGCGACGCCAGGGCGGCGGTTCACGAATTTCTCTGGGGACGTTTCAGGTCGCTGGATTGGTGCGCTGGCAGTTTGCGGCGCGACTTTCGGAGATAGCTTTCTGGTGCTGGATGAGGTGGTGCGGCGCACGATCGCGCTGCAGCATGAGGACGGATATTTCGGGAAGACGTTCCACTATGATCGGCCCGACGATGACGATCTAGATTTGCTTTGGGGCAACGGGCGTTTGCTGGTGGGGCTGATGGAGTACTACGCCGTGAAGTCGGACGCCGTGGTGCTGGCGTCGGCAAAAAAGCTGGGCGACTTTCTGCTGCGAATAGCTCCGGAATTTAATTCCGAGAAGATGGCGGCGGAGTTTGGAGCGGCACATTTTGCATCGTCATATATCTGCTGGACGCAGCAGACCGAGGGACTGGCGGCTCTGTATGCGGCTACGAAGGATGAGCGCTATCGCGATTTGTGCGCGGAGATTTCGAAGCGGACTGTGCGGCGGCCGAGCGACCATGTGCATGGCTATCTCTGCAGCGTGCGCGGCACTCTGGATCTCTACAACGCAACGGGAGACAAGACGTATCTGGACCACGCGGTTGCTGCATGGAACGAAGTGATGAATTCTGGCGACGTGCTGATCACGGGCGGAGTGCCGGAGGCATGGTCTCCGAAGAAGGAGCGCACGGAAGGCTGCGCCGAATGCGACTGGCTGAGGTTTAGTCTCGCGCTGTATCGCGCGACAGGTGAGGCAAAGTATTTGGAGGCAGCTGAGAATGCCTACTTCAACGACTTTTCGATGAACCAGTTTGCCACGGGGGACTTCGGGCACGCGCGATTGAATGATGTAGGCACGCCGGGGATTATCGAAGTGCGCGCGTGGTGGTGCTGCACGCTGCATGGGCTGCGCGCATTTCCCGATGTGGAGCGGAACGTCTTTCGCCGCGCGGGCGGTGAGGTTCGTTACGATTTACCACTGGATGGCGGGATGTCGAGCGCGGCCTTCACTGCGACTGCGACGTCACGTATTGCGAAGGATGGAACGATTTCAATTCGCGTGAGCAAGGCGGACGGCGGCCAGGCACTTGTGATTCGCAAGCCGCGCTGGGCCGATGGCGTGGTGGTCACACGCAATGGAAGGAGTGTGGCGGGAGTGCGCGTGGACGGCATGAAGGCGGGCGATGTGATTGAGGTGAAGTACAAGATGGGCCTGCGGACAGAGAAGGCGGGTGAGTCTGTAAAGCTTGCAGGTCGGAGCGCAATGCACCTTGGACCGTGGCTGCTGGGGGCGCCGTCGCTAGCGAATCCCGGATACTTCAACGAGCTGCAAGCGGACAACGTGATTGTTGCGGGAAGCGCGAAGGCGGGAGGCGGAGAGGTGGCGTCGGCGTTTGCGGTTCCGATGGCGGGGCGGAGCTTTGCTGTTGTGCCGGCGGAATATCCTGAGCAGAGATCGCGTGTGGAACTGCGCGCTGTTGCGGAGCAGACGGGGATGCAGCCAACGCGGTGGGAGATGGCGTTTTCGCTTGAGCCCAAGGCTTGAAGCGGGTGGGAATTTCGGGAGGATGGAAGACGATGTATCGGAAGCCTGTTTGGCTTGTTGTGTGGCTGGCCGCATTTTTATTTACGACAGCATGTGTTGGGAGCGCAGCGCAGGCGCAGCAGTTCTTCAGGCTTGAGAGCTACGGTCCTTACAGCGGGATTTTTCTGGCGGGAGGAAATGGCCTGGAGAAGGCGCTGCCGGCGGACGATCCGATTGTTGGGGCATCGACCGCGTGGACGCTGTATTGCTGGTTTCAGACGACCGAGGATTTGAGTGGAGCCACGCTGGTAGCGGGTGCGGGGGTTCCGACGGAAGAGGACTCGCGTTATTTAGGGGTTCAAGATCACAAGCTGATTTTCAGAATGAGCAAGGCGAACAGCGTGACTGCATCGAGCGCGTTGAGCGCAGCGCCGTGGCACTTCGCTGTTGCGACGTTCGATGGCCTGCATCTGCGGCTCTACAGCGATGGCGCTGAGGTGGGGACGTTTGAGCCGGCGATGGGAAGAGTGAGCCCTGTGCTTCAGATGGCGCCGGATGAATTGCCATGGCCGGAGGGGAAACACTTCGGGGGCAAGATAGCGTCATTCACTTTGCAGCGCGGCGTGTTGAGTGTTGCAGAGATCCAGGCGCTGTATGCGCGGGCACCGAATGCTGCGCTGATTTCGTTTGAAGAAGGATCGAAGGCGTGGCCCGTGCAGACGCGCGCGCAAGCGGGCTATCGCGCTCCGCAGGATCCTTGGCTGATTCCGCGGACTGCAGCGCCATCGTCGCAGCCGGTTGCGAGTGCTGCACCTGCGGCGCGCACTTCGCTCGTGTCGATTGCGGCGAACCAGTGGAGGCTGGTGGGAGGATGGAAGCTGACTCCAGCGCCGAAGGTGGAGGCCGATGGTGCTGCAATTTCGCAGGTTGGATTCAAGTCGGCGGAATGGTGGCCGGCGACGGTTCCGGGAACGGTGCTGACGACGATGATCGATCGAGGAGTGTATCCCGACTCAGATTATGGCTTGAATAATCTGGTAATCCCCGAGTCGCTGAACAAGCAGGACTACTGGTATAGGGCGGAGTTTGCGACACCGAAGGCGGCAGAAGGACGGCGCTTCACACTGACATTTAATGGGATCAACTATGCGGCCGCTGTGTGGGTGAATGGCAAGCGTGTAGGCGACATCAAGGGCGCGTTTGTGCGCGGGAGTTTCGATGTTACGGAGTTGTTGCGCTCTGGGCGCGAGAATGCGATTGCGGTGAGAGTTTCGCCGCCGCCGCATCCGGGTATACCGCAGGACCAGTCGATCAAGGGTGGCCCGGGAGAGAATGGCGGGTTGATGGTTCTGGATGGTCCTACATTTGTGGCGACGGAAGGATGGGATTGGATTCCTGCGATACGCGACAGGAACACGGGGCTGTGGCAGGATGTGACGCTGACAGCGACGGCAGCGCTGAGCATGGGTGACCCGCAGGTGGTTACGATCCTACCGTTGCCGGATACGAGCCGCGCCAATATTGAGATCGATGTGCCGATTACGAATCTCAATTCCAAGGCAGAACAGGGGACGGTGATTGCGAGCTTTGAAGGCAATACGTTGACGAAGCGCGCGACGATGCCACCGGGCGAGAGCATCGTGAAGTTCACATCCGCGGAGTTTGCTGCGCTCGATGTGCAGCATCCTAGATTGTGGTGGCCAAATAACTATGGCAAGCCGGAGCTGTATCGGTTGAAGCTGGGGGTTCGCGCGGGTGATCGTACGTCGGATGTGCGCGAGCTGAACTTCGGTATACGTGAGATCACATATGAACTGAGCCTGTATGACTCGGCGGGGCACTTGAGGCGCGTGGAAATTGCGCCGGCGGTGGCGCGCAAAGGGAATGAGCAGATTGTGGATGTGAGCCACGAGGGGATGAGGCAGATTCCGCATGGCTGGGTGGCGACGCTGGTGGAGGGGAAGGAGTCGTCTGCGGCGGTGAAGCAGGCCGAAGTGATCCCGGAGATGACGGACCTTATCCTGCGGGTGAACGGGGTTCGCATAGCGGCGCGCGGAGGCAATTGGGGGATGGACGATTCGCGGAAGCGTGTTTCGACGGAGAGGCTTGAGCCTTATTTTCGCCTGCATCGTGACGCGCACGTGAATATTATTCGCAACTGGGTTGGGCAGAATACGGAAGAGAGTTTTTACGCTCTGGCGGACAAGTACGGCATCCTGGTGTGGAATGACTTCTGGGCTTCGACGGAGGATTACAACCTGGAGCCGGAGGATCCGCAGCTATTTCTGAACAACGCGCGCGATACGATTTTGCGATTCAGGAATCATCCGTCGATTGTGATGTGGTGCGGCAGAAATGAAGGGGTGCCGCAGCCGATTATCAACGAGGGGCTGGCGTCGTTGATTCAGAGTCTGGACGGAACACGCTACTATTCTCCCTCTTCGAACCGCGTGAATTTGCGCGACAGCGGGCCTTATTCCTATAAGGAGCCGTCGACGTATTACAAGATCAATCGGGGATTTTCAGTTGAGCTGGGAGTGCCGTCGTTCTCAACGCTGGAGTCGTTCAAGGCTTGGATTCCGAAGCAGGACCAGTGGCCGATCAGCGATGACTGGGCGTATCACGATTGGCATCAGTCGGGGAACGGCGAGGCTGAGGGGTTCATGCGCCAGATGGAGAGGGAGTTTGGCGCGGCGACGAGCCTGGAGGATTTTGACCGCAAGGCGCAGATGCTGGATTACGAGGAGCACCGGGCGATCTTCGAGGGCTTCAATGCGCACTTGTGGACACCGAACAGCGGGCGGCTGTTGTGGATGACGCAGCCGGCGTGGCCGAGCAACATGTGGCAGATTCTGAGCTCCGACTACGATACGCAATCTTCGTTCTACGGGGTGATGAAGGCTTGCGAACCGGTGCACGTGCAGCTTGATTTGACCAACGGCGACGTGCAGGTGGTGAACACGACGACGGAGGCAGTGAATGGGTTGACGCTGGGCGCGAGCGTCTACTCCCTGGCGGGAGAAGTGCTGCTGGATCATAAGCAGCCTATTGATGCGGCGGCGAACATGATGAGTCCCGGCTTCAACCTGGCACTTGCGCCGTTGATGGCGGAACATGTTGTGCTGGTGAAGTTGGTGCTGAGCCGAGCGGATGGAAACGTGGTTTCAGACAATCTGTATTGGCTTTCGCAGAATGCTGCTTCGTATCGCGAGTTGAACAGCCTTGCGCAGGGCGTGCTGCGAATCACCGCGCAGGGAACAAAAGGCAAGGAAGAAGGCACAGTGCATGTGCATGTGGAGAATAGCGGCACTGCTCCGGTGCTGGAGATCAAGCTGACGTTGGAGAATGCTGGCGATGGATCGCGGGTTCTTCCGGCGTATCTCTCGGACAACTACATTTCGCTGCTGCCTAAAGAAGTTCGCGACGTCGATATCGCGTATCCGCTGGACGCAGCGAGTGGCGAGGTGAAGCTCGGAGTGCGAGCCTGGAACCTCGCCAGTTCAACCACTGCTGTCGGGAAATAGCTACTCGTCCTGCAGATTTCCGGTGAGGTAAGCATCGTAGGCGGTAAGGTCGAGCATGCCGTGTCCGCTCATATTGAAGAGGATGACTTTTTTGCGGCCTTCCTCGCGAGCTTTGACGGCCTCGTCGATTACAGCGCGAACGGCATGAGACGACTCCGGCGCAGGGATGATGCCTTCGCTACGGGCAAAGAGAACGGCGGCTTCAAAGACCGCTGTTTGATGGTAGGCACGCGCCTCGATCAATCCCAGCTTGTAGGCGTGGCTGACGGCGGGCGCCATGCCGTGATAGCGCAATCCACCGGCGTGAATTTTCGGAGGCATGAAGTCATGGCCGAGGGTGTACATAAGCATGAGGGGTGTCATGCCGGCGGTGTCGCCTGAGTCGTATCGCAGCTCGCCCTGAGTGAGCGAGGGGCAGGAGGCGGGTTCGACGGCGATGATGCGATAGGGCTTCTTCTCGACAATTTTCTTTTGCAGGTAGGGGAATGCGATGCCGGCGAAGTTGCTGCCGCCTCCGGCGCAGCCAACGACGATATCTGGCTCCTCGCCGGCCTCTTCCAACTGCTTGATTGATTCCTACCTATGACGGTCTGGTGGAGGCATACATGGTTGAGAACGCTGCCGAGAGAATATTTTGTGGCGGGATGTGTGACGGTGTGCTCGATTGCCTCGCTGATGGCGATGCCCAGACTGCCGGGACAATCGGGATCTTCGGCCTGCACCTTTCGCCCGTACTGTGTCTGGTCGCTGGGGCTGGCGAAGACAGTGGCGCCGTAGGCCTGCATCATGAGCCGGCGATAGGGCTTCTGTTCGTGACTGACCTTAACCATGTAGACGGAGCAATCGAGGTTAAAGAATCGGCAGGCAAACGCGAGTGAGGATCCCCACTGTCCCGCGCCGGTTTCAGTGGCGAGGTGTTTGGTGCCTGCTTCGCGGTTGTAATAGGCCTGCGGGACGGCAGTGTTCGGCTTGTGGCTGCCGACGGGGCTGGAGCCTTCGTATTTGTAATAGATGCGCGCGGGAGTATCGAGCAACTTCTCGAGGCGCACGGCGCGGAGCAACGGAGTGGGGCGCCAGAGAGCGTAGGCGTCTCGGACTTCTTCTGGAATTTCGACGAAGCGCTCCGCGGTCATCTCCTGCGCGACGAGGTTCTCAGGAAAGATAGCGGTCATATCGGCGGCGGAGATGGGCTGCTTAGTGCCGGGATGCAGCGGCGGCGCCATTGGTTCAGGGAAGTCGGCCAGCAGGTTGTACCAGTGTGTAGGAATGGCGGATTGCGGCAAAGTGAAGCGAGTCTGCATTTTGGGGCCGACCTGGCGGGACGAGGATTTGCTTCGAGGGTACGCGAGTGGTTTGGGCGGGGTCAACGTGTTTCGGGAGGATCCGGCAGCGGAGGTGCGAACCGGACCCTTCCTATATGAGGATGCGATGCTAGGTTCGCAGAGCGTGCTGGGCGGCGCGTCCCGTGCGGACAGCGGTGGCTAGTTCCGCAAGCAGCGTGCGGGTTTCAGTCCAATCGATGCAGCCGTCGGTAATGCTTTGTCCGTAGACCAGTGGTTTCCCGGGTACGAGGGGCTGCGCTCCGGCGACGAGGTTGCTTTCGATCATGACGCCGATGATACGGCGATCTCCGTTGGCAATTTGCGCTGCGACATCATGGCAGACGAGGGTCTGGCGGGTGTAGTCCTTATTGCTGTTGGCGTGGCTGCAATCGATCATGATGCGCGGAGCTATGCCGGCCTTCTCCATTTGCAGCGCGGTTTGCGCCACGCTCTCGGCGGAGTAGTTCGTCATTTTTCTTCCGCCGCGCAGGATGATGTGGCAATCGGGATTTCCGGTGGTGACGAAAATGGCGGATTGGCCGTGCTTGGTGTGTCCCAGGAAAGTGTGGGGGTGAGCTGCCGACAGGATGGCCTCGACAGCGATCTGCACGTCGCCGGAGGTTGCGTTCTTGAACCCAACCGGGCAGGAGAGGCCGGAGACGAGTTGGCGGTGAACCTGGCTTTCGGTGGTGCGTGCGCCGATTGCACCCCAACTGACGAGGCCGGCAACGTACTGCGGCGAGATCATGTCGAGGAATTCCGTACCTGCGGGGACGCCCATTTCGGCGAGGTCGAGGAGCAGTCGGCGTGCGAGGCGAAGACCGTCGTTAATTTTGAAGGACTGATCGAGGTAGGGGTCGTTGATGAGCCCCTTCCAGCCGATGGTGGTACGCGGTTTTTCGAAGTAGACGCGCATGACGACGTGCAGCTCATCGGAGAAGTCGGCGATGGCTGTTTTGAGCAGGGCTGCGTATTCGCGCGCGGCGCTGGTGTCGTGGATGGAGCAGGGGCCAACGAGGACGAGCAGGCGTGGATCGCGCCCATCGAGAATGTTGGACACATCGCCACGGGAGTTGTAGATGGTGGCAGATGCAGCTTCGGTGCAGGGGAGTTCTTCTTCAAGGAAGACGGGCGGGAGAACTACCTTGGTCCATTTGATTCGGAGGTCTTCAGTGTTATGAAACATGGCTGGTTTCCTTACGGGGTGGGTCCGGTCCGAGGCACGACCCCGGCAGGTGATCAATTTACTCTCTAATAAAATCTAACAGCGATGAGAGTTCCGGCATAGTTTTGCGGGCGTTTGAGCGGCCACTGTGATGGAAATGAAGGCGATAGCGGGGGAATTCAGCCCGGGTGGCAAATACCGGCTGATCTGCTAAATTTCATACGTACCGCAACGGTTGTTTGGAGGAGACATGTCTATTTCTGAGATTCTTCTTCTCGATTACGACATCGAGATTGGCAATACCAGGCGCACTCTTGCCCTGATCCCGGCGAAGGATCCGCTGTGGAAGCCACATGAAAAATCCATGGCGATTGGCCGGCTGGCGATGCACGTTGCGCGACTGCCCAACTTCTGCACTCGCATTCTGAGTACGCCGGAGATGAACATGGCGACGGAGAAGTTTCCCGAACTCGTCTTCGAGTCAACGCCGGGCCTTTTGACCGTTCTCGATGAGGCAGCCGCAGAAGCGAAGTCTCATTTAGCGGCCGCTTCCGATGAGGATCTGGAAAAGAAATGGAGGCTCTTGTTTGGCGAACGGGTGGTGATTGACGCGCCACGCAAGGTGCTGTATCGCACCATGTTTCTGAACCACCTCGTGCATCACCGGGCGCAGCTTGGCGTGTATCTGCGCCTGCTGGATATACCGGTTCCGGGTCTCTATGGCCCGTCGGCGGATGAGCCGTTTAACTAAGTGGAGTGAATGAGATTGGGATGAGAAGAGCCACGGAGGACGATCTCCGTGGCTCTTGTTTTGGTCGGGGCAGCATTTATGGGGAAGCACGCGGCAGCGTGAAGATGCTCCACAGGGGGATGCAAAGCAAGAGGAAGGCGATGGCTATGAGGGCGACGCGGATTCGGTGAGAGCGGAATCGCGAGCTGATGGCGGTGAGCAGCAGCACTGTAGCAAGGATAACGGTGATGCGTACGTACTTTTCTGCTATGTCGCGGTCGGCCGTGCCTTTCTCAAAGGCTTCGTCGGCCTCGTGGGTGAGTCGTGCTCCTTCAATGCCTTTGGATTCCCGATACTCGGGCATGAGGGCAGGCCCGGCGGGCGCATTTGGGTTGTGGATGGGATCGGTTTTCTTCCAGGCGTCGAAGGCGGGGCGGAACTCAGGCAGGAGGCGGCGCTCAAAGATGTCAGCCAGTTTGGTGTCGCCGTGAGACTCGGCCTTCAGCCACTCCGTGACGGTGGAGGCGTTATAGATTCGCTCCTGATTGCTTGCCAGGTCCATTCCCTGTGCCTGCACTCGCAGCTTAGTTGCCCTGCCGTATAACTGGCTTTGCTGCCCGTCCCAGAGTGCGGATTGATAGCCGCTCCACGCAGTGGTGATGGCCACCAGTGCGAGGACAATGGCTTCGATAATTTCGATGATTTCGTGCGCAAGGGAGGGCTCTCCATCATGCGATTTGTGCTCGTTCAGGTGATGGGCAACTTCGATATTAGCTCCCCCGGTTTCAGCCATGCGCCCTCCTTGTAAGTGCAGCTTATCACTGTGAGGCGAAGGACCTTAGTAGACTTTTGCTGATCGGTGTGCTCGCCTGCCAAGGGAAGGCACGGACCGGAAATAGGGAAGATTTTCTCATTCACAAGCCGGGCTCAGTTCTTAAGTATAGAGGAACGTTGCGCGGGGATTGCTTATGCAGGTGCTCCTGACGCTCACGGCCGGTGACGAGCTGCGTCTATATGACATATGATTGCTAGGTGGCACGCTGCGGAGTAGTTGCCGGAAGCAGTTTCAAGCAGTACGTATCCCTTTATCGACTTGAATACAGCTATCCAACTTCGACGCCTGGCAATGCTGCTTGTCAGCCTGAGCATCTCTGCGCTTCTTATCACAGGCTGCGGAATGAGTGGTACGGTGGTGCCACCTCCGGTATTGCCGACCGTTACCACTTTAAGTCCCGCGACGGCGGTTGCGGGTAGTCCCGCGTTTTCCATCACGGTTAGCGGCACAAATTTTGTCTCGGGAACATCGATCAGTTGGGGCGGAACGAGTCTGTCCACGACATTTGTATCCTCGACGACCCTCCAAGCTACCGTTTCTGATAGCTTGCTCACTTCGCCCGCCGCGGTAATGGTCGGGGTGGTGAATCCAGACAACTCCACGTCCAATAAGTTGCAATTCGTCGTTGCTCCGCCGGTCGTTCAAGCTCCGATGCTGAAATCCATCAATCCTAATAGTGTGGTGGCTGGAAGCGCGGCCTTCACACTGGTAGCTACGGGAACCAATTTCGTAAGTGGCAGCCAGGTAATGTGGAACGGGAACGCGGTGACTTCCACGTTTGTTTCGGCTACTGAGGTTCATGCGACTATAGCCGCTTCGCTTGTGGCCACCTCTGGTACGGCCAACATCGGCGTGACGAACCCGGGTGGATTGGCATCGAACACCCTGCCGCTTGCGATCACGTCCCTCGTACCGCAGCCAGCGACGCTGGCTTCCATCAACCCGAACAGTGTTGTTGCCGGGAGTGCAGGCTTTACGCTGGTGGCTACCGGAACCAACTTCACGGATGGCACCGAAGTATTGTGGAATAATGTTGCGGTTGCCACCACCCTGATTTCATCGACAGAACTCGATGCGAAGATACCGGCGTCTCTGATTACCGCGGTGGGAAGTGCAACGGTTTCAGTTCAGACACCAGATGGACTAACTACCGACGAACTGCCGTTCGCCATAATACCCCCGTCGAATCAGGCGCCGATCCTGGTTTCGGTCAGTCCGAACACTACGGTTGTGGGGAGCGCCGGATTTACACTCACAGCGATCGGGGTGAACTTTGTAAGTGGAAGCCAGATCGCGTGGAATGGGGCGACCCTGAGCACGACTTATCTCTCTACCACGGAGTTACAAGCATCGGTTCCTGCGTCATCGCTAACTTCTGTGTCAGTGGCCAAGGTTACGATCGTAAATCCCAGCGGGTTGACGTCGGGTGTGGTGAACTTCGTCATCACGTCAAAGAAGGGACCGGTGTCAACTGTTCCGTATGCCGGCGGCTTGTATTTCTATCACCAGATTGTTCTTACGACGAGCAGTCCTCTGCCTGTCAGTGTGATCAATAACCAGTCGATTCCGCTGGCGATCAACTCGATTACATCCTCGATCGACTATCCATTTACTACCGATTGCGTGGGTAGTGGGGGGACTGGGACCGTAGCTGCCAATTCCAGTTGCACTATATCTGTGAGCTTCGATCCGCAGGCCGTGGGAGTGCGATCTGGCGCGATCATTATTTCTCACAACGCTTCAGGGAGTCCGATCAGCGTGCCGGTTACAGGCACGGGCATCGTAGGCGATCCTGGGATCACGGTGACGATTTCGCCGCAGACGCCATGCATTGCGCCTAAGCAGATTTATCAGTTTTCAGCGATAGTTACTGGCACACCCAACACCGCGGTTACATGGTATGTCAATGCCTTCCCGGGCGGAAACAGTTCCGTTGGAACGATTACGAATGACGGCCTGTACACTGCTCCGGCAAACCCGCAGACGGCAACGATTAAGGCCCTGAGCCAGGAATTGCCAACTGTTGCGGGGAGAACTGCGGCCACCATTACGACAAATCCGGGCTTTGGCATCTATCCATACACTTCTTCGATTCCACCGTCGGGTCAGCAGACGTTTCAGCCGCAGATATGCCAGGTTCCGGACCCGGGGCCAATAAGTTGGACGGTAGACAACATTCCGGGCGGTAACGCGACGGTCGGTACAGTCACGAGCGGTGGTATCTATACCGCTCCAGCTGTTCCGGGCAAGCACACGGTACGAGTAACTGACCTTACGCTCAACAAGACGAGCGGTGCGGTGGTGAGCGTGTTCTCGAACCTATCTATTGATTTCGGTTCGCGCACCGATACGACCTATCCGCTGCCAGCGAACATGTTTGGCTATGGGCGCGGCGAATCTATCCAGAGCCTTTCGGACAGGAACATGCTTACGGCAGCGGGAGTTACAAGTCCCCGCTTCTACTCCCAAATCCCAATGGTGTATGCGACACAGACGCCAGATTGGACGAAGGTTGATCCGCTCCTCGTGTCGATGCAGGCGGCGGGCCAGCACCCGATAGTCCAGTTGGCACTCACGCCTGTGTGGTTGCAGCCCACTCCGAATCCTTGCGGGGCGGGCAACACATCTACAGCACCGGCGGACGTGCAGAAGTGGGGGCAGATAGCTGCCTCTTATGTAGCGCACATAGATGCTGAATTTCCGGGACTGGTGCAAGACTACGAGATCTGGAACGAACCCAACTCGACGGGCATCTGCGCAAACAACCACTTGGAGACGTATCTCCAGATCTATGGGGCAGCAGCGCCGCTGATGAAGCAGCAGGCCGCCGCAGATGGAGTAAGTATTCGCGTTGGAGGCCCGGTATTGTCGGGTTACTCGGGTCTTTGGCTGTCGTCATTCCTGACGGACGCGAGGACAGCCCCATATGTAGATTTTGTAAGTTACCACCAATACATGTTTGGCGAGCATGACCTGGAAGTACAGTGGGATAGCTACTCGGCGACCAGGTCGCTGTATCAGCAAACGCAGGACCCAAGCAATGGAGCTGCAGCACTCTACGGCCGAGTGTATGGGCAACTAGCTCTCGGCAAACAGCCGCTTGGTTTGCAGACACCGATTTTCATATCTGAGTTCAATACGAACTGGTCGTTCTATAAGGATTGCTGCCGTAACGATCCTACCTATGCGCCAGTGTGGAACGCGCTTTTCACGGCGGATCTGTTGAACAGTGTGTATTCAGGGATTCCGGCCGTTCCGAGGAAGCTGGTTTATTTTGCGGGCTCGGCCTATCCATACTTCTGCCTGATCGGCATGCTTGATCAAGGAATGGATTGCGGCTACTCGCCGAGTGCTACCGCACAGCCCTATCCCCAGTACTACACATACCAGTTAATATCTTCGGCTAATTTTCTTGGCCTCGTAAACGGGGGATATCTAGCTAAGTCAGTGACGCCGCCGACGGGTGGGGGAGGCATAGTGGTGTCGGCCTTCTACAATGCGAGCCAGGATTCGGTCATCATCGTGAATCCTACGGCGGTGTCCTATGCGCAGATCCCGGTGAACCTACAGAATGTGGGCTTCGCCACGCCCTCAGCGGTGCTGTATCAGATCGTGAACGGAGCATCCATCAATTCCTCATCGTTGACACTGACTACGCAGGGAAGTGGATTCTCGACGACGATTAGTGTGCCGCCTTACTCCGTACAGGGAATCTCCTTGAAGTGACACCAGGACTGGGCGCGGCCGGTGCATCGATTTGCAGGTAAAACAAAACGCCGGGCTGGAGTAATCTCCAGCCCGACGTTTTAACGTTCAGTTGCAATGTAACTAGTTGACCTTCTGCGATAGAGCCGCTGATGTGTGCGTTGCGAAATTCGCATTGCCCACATACACAGCCGTGATCGAGTGCGTGCCTACTGCGAGCCCGCTTGTGGCGAAGGTAGCTGCGCCGCCACTCAGGGTTCCGGTTCCCAGGGTCGTTGCGCCATCGAGGAACTTGACTGTTCCCGTTGGAACACCGACGAAGGAAGTAACCGTTGCCGTGAAGGTGACGGATGCGCCATGGGTTGATGGATTCAGCGTCGAGCCCAGGGTTACGGCGGTCGATGCTGGATTTAGTACTTGAGAAATAGCAGGAGACGTACTTCCTGCGTAGGTTGAGTCACCCAGATACTTGACTGTCAGCGAGTGGGTGCCGCCAGCCAGTGACGAGGTAGCGAAGGTGGCAACTCCGCCGCTCAGCGTTCCTGAGTGGATGAGCGTCGCGCCGGCGAAGAACTGCACTGTTCCTGTAGGAACGCCAGAAATAGACGGTGTGACCTTTGCCGTGAGAGTAATGGCATGCCCGTAGGTTCCGGGATTAGTCGAAGAGGTAATCAATGCCGTTGTCTTTTCGTACAGTTTTTCCGACAAGGCGGCGGAGGTGCTTGCGTAGAAGTTAGAGGCGCCACCATAACTCGCGGTGATGCTGTGAGTGCCGATGGAGAGGGTGGACGTGCTGAGGGTCGCTGCTCCGCCGCTTAGAGCGACAGTTCCGAGAACCGTAGCACCATTTTTAAAGGTTACCGATCCGGTAGGCGTGCCCGAAAGAGAGGCAGTAACATGCGCGGTAAACGTAATGGACTGTCCGTTTACAGCCGGATTGACTGAAGAAGTTACTGTGGTTGTCGTAAGCGAGGCGATCGAGAAGCTGACTGACTTAGTTGCTTCAATATTGCCTGCACGATCCGTGGCATGGAAAGTCACGGTGTGGTTGCCAAGGGCGGAAACGGTGATGGGTGCCGAGTAAGTCGTCACTGCACCGCCATCCACTTGATAGGTGATATTTGCGACGCCGCTGCGGATGTCGGTGGATGCCAACGTAACCTTCACAGCTGTGTCGTAGTGAGCACCATTCAATGTGCCGGTAAGGGTTGAGGTCGTTATGGGCGCGTCTGTATCAATGTAGATGTTATCCACATTCATGGCACTGACGTTACCTGCGGCGTCCTTGGTGAAGTAGTAGATCTTGCGTGATCCCTGAGCGGTCAGAGTTACCGGACCGGTGTAGGGATGGCAGTTAGCGGGTGTGCTGGTGGAGCAGGTACCCAGGTTGTCAGCGATAAAGTACGTAGCGCTGATACCAGAGGCGCCGGCTCCAGAATCAGTGGCGGTCAGGGTGGCGGTTACCGGACCTTTGTTCCAGCCGGAGCTGTTCGGTGCCGGAGAATTAGCCTTGGATACTGTCGGTGCAATCGTGTCATAGCACAGCCAGTAGTAGTACCGATTGCCACTGGAAATACCCGTGTTATCCCACGCATCTACCGTTGCATAGTGGCAGCCTTGACCAGCCCAGGATAGTTTCAGGTAGCCAGACGTTGCATTGGGGAATTGTGGTCCATTATAGAAGGCGTTACCGGTGCCTTGGTTCGGTTCAGATGTGGGGTCACTGAATGGGGTGTCCCACGCCTGCGAGAATCCAGAGACGCCAGTAGCGGAGCAGCAACCATTTGTCGTATCCGCTATAGTCCAGCTCACGGTCTGGTCAGTGTTAAACCAGGTATTTGCAGTTGTGCTGACTGCTGGCCCGCTGAATGTAACCACAGGCGCACCAAAGTCTCCCAGGTGGTAAGTGCTGATTGCTCGTGCGAGTTGCAGAGCGTTGAAGGATCCCCAGCCTGTGACGCCATCATACCCCGTACCAGCACAGTAGTACCCTAGTCCGTAGAGGGCTGTAATGTCGTTGTTATTGCAACCCGACTTAATGTCGTAGAAGGGATTGTGGGCTGCGTAGCTGGGGTTGTGGGCCTCATAGTAGATTGGGTAATTCGCCCAGCCGATGGGAGCGCCACCAAGTCCGATTGCAAGCAGGTAGGCATTTTCCTGAGCAATGAAGCCAGCTACCATCGGAGTTGCAATGCTGGTTCCACCAAAGCCATACCAACCGCCGTTGAAGAAGACGTTCTGTCCAGCTCCCGAGTTGAGAGAGATGTCAGGAACGCTGCGGCTTCCAGATCCGCAGAACGGGCTCGTCTGGTAGCCGGGTGCCGCGAACTTGGCACTGCAGCCACCTCCGGAGCCTCCATTGTTGCTGGAGCACGCACCAGAGTAAGTACTGCCCTGCCAGGCGTTCTCGGAGAAGAAGGTGCCGTCGGAATAGAGGGAAAGGGTGGTGCCACCGACAGCGATAAAGTCGGGGTCTGAAGCAGGATAGATCACGCGATCTGCGTTGCCGCAACCGCCAGCCGCGCCTTGGTCACCGGAAGCAGCTGCGAGAGTCCAGCCCTGGCCCAGCATGGCGTTGAAGATGGCATGATCGGTATCCATCGTCCCGCTATCCCAGCAAGTAAACTCCGCGCATCCCCAGCTGGTGGAGAAAGAGCGGGCATGGCCGTCGCTGAGCATGTGGTTATAAACATCTGTGAATGTGGAGAGAAGGTTGTTAGCTCCCTCATATACCCACACGTGGGAAGTATCGAGATAGGATCCAAAGCTGTTAGCGGTTGCGATCGCCCACTCGGTGTCGAGTGTCGTTTCGTCGTTGCAGCAGGAGGGAGTGCCATCGATGTAGACAGGAGTGTAGTAGTAGGCGAGGTAGCTATAACGGCTTTGAAATCCGACGATGTCACTGCCTGCAAAGGCGTACGCGGTAGCAATGGCGATCGAGCTGGTCGGGGTCGAGCCGCCGCTGTCGTGGGTGGGATTGCAGCAATGCCCCTGATTCTGCAATGCAGCGTAATCGTAGCCGTACGAGCTATAAATGTCAGTCGGGTCAATGAAGCCGCTGGTTACGTCGGGGATCACATTGCCGCCCGCGGAAAGTCCCTTGAGCGACCTGGAAGAGCCCCGCTCTGCGGCGACCTTCATTGCCTCATCGAATGCGGTTTTGTTTCCGTCGCTATGGGCTGAAGCTCCCGCAGCGGAAACGGGCCCCGCCTGATAACGGGCGCTCTGTTGTGCGGTAGTACCTTCGTGTGGAGCATGCACGCGCTGGATGCTGTTCAGGCCGCCGACGGAATGCAAAATGCCCACGAGGTGCGCGGGGATCACCGGATCCCGATCATTGGAGAACTCGGTGGTGAGCCCGAGCTGGTAGTTGTTGATGGTGACAGCGAAGGCCTTCTCGAGAGTTTCGGAGGTGCCTTCGACGTCAACGATCAGGCGGTTCGGAAAGCGCTTGGTTACGATAAGGCCATTGTTGGTCGCCCAGTCGACCACTGCTTGTTCATCCGCAGCGGAGGGCGCGAAGCGTGCATTCCATTGAGCTGGTGTCAGGTACTTATGGAAGTTAGGCGAGGTCTTATCCTGCAAATCCTTTAGGAATTGTTCTTCTTCAGCGAGCTTTGGGGGAGTTAGTCCAAGGACGACTCGCAGCTTTGAGTTCGGGTCAAAGCGTCCTACGAGCTTAGCAGTTCCGTTCAAGACTTCTTGCGGGGTGCGAGCTCTGCCCAAGACGGAATCGTTCAGATTCGCAACAGGCTGTGCATGACCTACGTTGTCGGCAACTTGTGACGAGGCGGGCCATGAAGCGATAAGGAGAATGGTGAATAACGTGATGCCTGGAAAAGTCCGGGCACAGGCCGATCGGTGCGTGCTATGCACTGCGTTGGAACGAGTAGATGTCATTTGAACCTCCGGGTGTATCTGGCGAACGTGTGGGGGATGCCTATGGGAGGGGCCGAATAAATCTAGGAGATAGTGTGGGCAGCCAGGGATTCGTTTCAAAGACCCTGGAGACAGCAGGCGCGACCTCGTTACTGATCGGCAAAAGAGGAGGAACAACAGACGTGCACACGACCAGTTCTGGACTGTGGGCCCACCCTAAATATGAAAGGCCTGACAGGAAGATCTTGAATTCCTGCCAGGCCGTGGAGTAATTGCTGTTACTTGCCGGAACCAGTGAGGCTCACCGTGGGGTTGGAACCTCCGTTGGTTGTTAGGGTTAGCGTGCCGGTGTAGGCCTGCACGGCGCTGGGAGCGAATTGCACGGGCAGTATGCAGCTCTTGGTTGCAGCGACTGCCGCTGTGCATGTGTTGCCTGTGGTGAGAACCGCGAAACCACTACCTGTGACGGCGCTGGTGATGGTTAACGCAGCGGTGGGGCTGACATTGGTGATCGTCAAATTGCTGACAACGTTGGTTCCGTGGGTGACGGCGCCGAAGTTGATTGCGGTGGCTGAGAGTTTAACGCTTGTCCCTGTTCCAGTTGCCTGAACCATCAGGGGACTTGCGGCATCGTTGGAGCTTACGACCAGAGTGCTCTTTTTGTAGCCAATCGTCGCGGTCTTATAGGTCACGGTGATTGTGCAACTAGCCTTGGAGGCCAGAGTTCCCCCGGTGAGCGGGCACGTATGGGCGGAGATTGTGAAGTCAGTGGCTTGCGTGAGATAGACGGTGCCGAGAGTGACAGCCGCCGCACCACCGTTAGTAACGGTCACGGTCTTTGCGAGCGCCGTGTTGAGGAGAACAGGACCAAACGCGAGCGACCCGCTTGCAGTCATACCGGCGGAGGTTCCCGAGAGAGCTACCGTCTTTTGGTTTGCTGCGAAGAATGGAGTGGAATTCACGGTGAGCGTTCCCGTGATGTTTCCAGCCGTGGTGGGTGAGAAGTAGACATCGACGTAGCACGACTGTTCAGCAGCCAGAGTTGCCGGGCAATCGTCTATTTCAAAGAAGCCAGCCGTGACGCTGATGCTGCTGATTGGAAGCGGTCCGATGGCGCTTAGTTTCACGGGCAGGAAATTGCTGACCGTGCCAGTTGGGGTATTAGTGAAGGCCAGGCTGCTTACCGAGCGATTCAAGCCCGCAAATGGAGTTATCTTGCGGACGCGGTGGTTGTATTGATCTGCCACGTAGTAGTTGCCCGAGGCATCCTGTCCCAGATGGGCGGGATAGGCCATCAATGCTTTGGTGGCAACACCGCCATCTCCAGCGAATCCGTAGCTGCCGAGAGTGCTGGGTGGAGGATTGCCCGCGAAGGTGATCATTTGTCCGCTGGTGTCGATCCAGCGGAGGATGTTGTTATAGGTGTCTGAGATGAAAATACTTCCATTCGCATCTGTAGCCACGCCTTTGGGGTAATACAAGCTATTGCCAACTGCGAGGCCATCTCCTGTATATCCCGCTACACCAGTTCCGGCGATCGTAGTGATCACCTTGGAAGGTGTCACTTTTCGAATGCGATGGTTGTATGTGTCGGCAAGGATCAGGTTGTAGTTGGGGTCAACCGCGAGTCCGTAGACCTGGTAGATCTTAGCTGCGGTGGCTGAGCCCCCATCGCCCGAGTAGCCGCAGGTACCACTACCCGCGTAGGTGGTGATGATCTTAGTGCCAGCGGCAACTCTGCGGATGACGCAGTAGACTGGGTCAGAGATATACAAGTTATTGCTCTTGTCTATCGCCAAGGCCCAGGGTGTATAGATTTGAGCGTTTACGGCGGTACCGTTATCGCCGCTGTAGCCGCAGCCATTGTAGTGTCCATTGGATCCGCCCACTACGGTGGAGATGATGCCCGAGGGATTGATCATGCGCACCAGGCAGTAGCCCTGGTCAGCGAGATACACGTTGCCGCTCGAGTCCTTAACGATTCCCACGGGATTGTAGAGCTCCGTTCCGGCGCCATTTGCAGCCGTACCGTCGCCTGCGAAGCCCCCTACACCGTTGCCTGCCAGATTGGAGATGTTCCCGGTGGCACTATCCACCCAGTAGTCCGCCTGTCCGCTATCACCGCCGATGTAGACCTTGGTGGAATGGGTATCCGCGAAGATCCCAAACGGATAGTAGAGGGAGACTCCGCCGCCCGGAATGTTGGAAATTCCAACCGGGTTGGAGTAAATAGTGTTCGTGCCGCCGTTGGCGCCCCATCCGGCGACGGTGCTGATGTAGCCTGTGCTCTTTAGGACTTTTCGCACGCGGTGAGAGCCGTAATCGCCGATGAATAGATCGCCGGCGGTGTCAGCAGCAAGTCCAACCGGATTCATGCAGGCGCTGAGGGCGGGCCCGTTGTCACCGCAGTATCCTCCCGAACCTTTGCCGGCAATGGTGAGCAGGGTGCGGGGATTTGGCACCGCAGATGAGTAAGTGAGAGTAAACTGGCGTATTCTCGCGTTGTAATAATCAGCCACAGCTACCGTGGTGACGCCTGCAGCCACCTTGACGGTCATCTGCCATGGATCGTAAAGCTGACCCAGGTTAGCTGCGACGTTGTCCTTGAAGCCGCATCCAAGCGCGTAGTTTCCGGCAACCAGATAAATCTTGGCGCTCGATCCAACGACTTCTCTGACGGCGCAAACGCCTCCGCCATAGTTGCTGATAAAAACATTAGCGGGACTGACAGAGGTATCCAGTGCGACCGCATTTGGACTGCAGAGGTAGGCCGCGCCGGCGGCTGCGCCGTCTCCGTAGGGAGAGGTGCCACCGCAATTGTTGCCAACCGTGGTGCTTCCTCCACCACCAGCGACCGTAACGATATTCCCTGTGGGGCTGCCGCCGCTAACTTTGCGAATGCGTCCGTTGGCGGTGTCGGCAATGTAGAGGTCGCCATTTGTTGGGCTGACGGCGAGTCCCTGGGGGTTATACAACTCTGCTGTATTTGCAGCTTTGTTGTCGCCGTTATAGCCGCACGTCGTATATGGGTTTCCGGTAGCCGGATGATTTACGAATCCTGCCACAGTGGTGATGATGCCAGTGGTCTGGTTGACCTTGCGGACCAGGCAATTGTTGTAATCGCCGATGTAGACATTGGCGGGATTTGCGGTGTCTACGGCAACACCATGCGGATTGTAAAGGGTGGCGTTCTTCGCGGGGATGTTATCGCCGTTGTAGCCATAGCTGCCGTTGCCCGCGACGATGGTGATAACTCCGGCGGTGCTGACCTTGTAGACGCGTTGTTGTGCCTCGACGGCAACGTAGAAGTTGCCTTGTGTATCGATCGCGGTTTCATAGGGGTAGCTGAGGTCTGCGTTCACTGCAGGGATGCCATTCGGGCCTCCGCCTGCAATCGTAGTGATGACATCCTGCGCGGCCGCTGACAACACGAGTCCCAGCGACAGTAGCGCGCAAAGGAATGCGCTTTTGTAGATATTCATGTAGGTCTCTCCCTCGCTTTTCACTACGTCTACTGAACAGCAGGTGGGGCATCGATTTCGCGCATGACATCCACGTTGAGAGTCTGGATAGCGCCGTTAGGAGCTTGCGAGACAAATCCGAAGTTGGGGTGAGCGCCTAGCTGCCAGCGCTGGAATTCTGTCTTCGGGACGGTGAATGCCTGAACGAGAGTGGCAGAGCGAGAATTTTGGAAAAGCTTGACCATCGCAAATGCGCCGATGGCTTCGTGGTTTGCGTCGGAGCTGAATAGAGCCACGCCACTGTTACGAATGTCGGCACCACTGTAGTTGAAGACTTTGAGGGTGATGGTTACGTGGACGAGATTTCCTGCTTCAGAGATATTGCTCAGCTGGTACGTTCCAGCGAAGTCGCGACCTTGTTTCGCAGCAGCCGTGCTGACGGAAGCGAGCGCGAGGCCGGCAACACACAAATACCGTGCGATGCGGTGCATAGAACCTCCTGATTGATAAAGCTGGTCGAGTGCGGGGCCGAATTGTCTGATGGGGACCGGGGGCCGAGGTGAGTGCCGACGTTGGTCTTGCGAACGGCGGAACTCAGTTGAAGCGAACTCTGCGTCGAGGAGCGGAAGGCGGCTCAAAGGAATGCAACAGTGGGGACGTCCAATAAAACTGACAAAGTGGGGCTACGCTAATATGCCTAGCCTGTGACGCTAAACGTTCATTAGCATGGACAGAATGAGACAAGCTGTCAAGGCGTTACTCGGCGTTACTTTAGAGAAATTAGATTGATTACCCAGATCGAAATGCCTATTTCCCGCACTCATGACACACTCTTCGCTGGCTTGACCCTCTCACTTCGGGATTTGTTGCAGAGTGAGTTTCCGATCTGGAAGAGTCGTTATACGACGAGATGCGCGAGATAGCCAGAACGCGCAGTTGGTAAAGTGCGGGTTTGCCGCAGGGTCGGTCGCCAGCTATGCTTAGCGTTCCGGATGATCGTGGCTTCCCAGTTTCGGACCTTATCCTGGCAACAGCGACACGCCTTCGTTGCGTGCTTTCTGGGATGGACGCTGGACGCCTTCGACTACTTTCTCCTGGTCTTTTGTCTCTCGGCAATCGCGGCTGAATTTCACTGCAAGACGGCTGAAGTGGCCGAGGCGATATTTCTCACGCTGGCGTTTCGACCGGTGGGGGCTCTGCTTTTTGGCAGGATGGCCGATCGCTTTGGACGGCGACCTATCCTGATGCTGAACATCTGCTGCTACTCGGGATTGATGGTGGCTTGTGCCTTTGCGACATCACTGCATTCGCTGCTTATCCTGCGCGCGTTTTTTGGAATTGCCATGGGTGGGGAATGGGGCGTTGGCGCGGCTCTTGCCTTTGAATCGCTGCCTCGCGAAGGCCGAGGCTTTTTCTCAGGGCTGCTGCAGGAGGGCTATGCTGCCGGTTACCTAGTGGCTGCCGCCGCTTACGGAGGACTCTTCCACTTACTCGGCTGGCGTGGTCTGTTCCTTCTCGGAGCGGTTCCGGCAGTTCTGGTCTTCTATATCGCGTTCAAAGTCGAAGAGTCGCCTGCGTGGTCACAGTCGCCATCCGGCGCGGGACGCTCTGAGAGGGGATCGTCGCCGGGCATGATCGATGCGTTTCGCCGGTACGGAGCTACTTTTCTATTCATGGTTATTCTGATGGCGGCGTTCACGGCATTCAGCCATGGCACGCAGGATCTCTATCCGACGTTTCTGGAGAAGGAACTTGGATTTCGCCCATCGGTGGTTGGTGTCGTCGGTATCGTTTATAACCTGGGAGCGATCTCGGGCGGGATTCTCTTCGGAGCACTCTCAGAGAGCTGGGGCAGGAAGCGGGCGATCATCACGGCTGCGTTGCTCACACTGCCGGTGATCCCGTTCTATGCGCTCTCCCATTCAGCGTATGTAGTCGCCGCCGGAGCGTTTTGCATGCAGTTCTTTGTGCAGGGAGCCTGGGGCGTCGTGCCGGCATATCTCAGCGAGCTTTCGCCCGGGCCAGTGCGGGGCACATTTCCGGGCTTCGCGTACCAACTGGGCAACCTGATCACCTCAAAGAACGGAGTGATGCAGGCTCGCGCTGCGGAGCGTTTTGGTGGGTTCGGGCGGGTGCTTTCGGCCACCGTGGTCATTGTGGCTCTGTTGCTGGCGCTGATTACGAGCCTGGGGCGAGAGTCGCGCGGCGCGGAACTGGAAGCATCCGGCTAGCCGTCCTGACGTGACCAGGCAGGACCGCGAGCTATACGGTGCGATGCCAGGCCGAGTTCAGATTCAGCATTTTCGTTTGACATGCGTTGCACAACCCGCTTGCTGAGAACGGCGAAGGCGCCGCCCTGAACCAGCAGGGCGTCGTGCCCGAGTCCCTTCAAAGTGTGAGCCAGCTTGTTTTCCTTTCGCCGCCAAAAGCGATGCCCCGTCCCCAGCACCACGATCGAGCGCGGGCGCAGGGCTGTCTCAAAGCACGTGACCTGACGTCGGCAGAAGTGGATCTGAAGGCGAATTGCGTTTTCGTCTAATTGCAGCTCCGCAAGAATCGCCTTGCAGACGTTTCGAAAGAAGGCCGTGGCTGTGGGCGGGTGGTCGAGGCTGTAACAGGGCGTGAGTTCCTCAGCGACTATGAGTACGATCTGAGCCTCAAGGCCCCTGGAGAGGCGGACAGCCGCGTCCAGGGCAGCGAGGGTTCCTTCGATGTTGGTATAGATGACGGAGATTCCAGGGCGGCGGCCGTCGTGTTCGTCGGCTGCGCCACTTCCTACGTCCGATCCAAATCCGCATTCCTGGATCATTTGCATTGTCTCGAGACCAGAGTCAGCCGTGCGGCTAAGTTCATTAGAGAATCAGCGGCATAAAAGTTTCATAAAGAACAAGTAGAGAATTCATAGCCCGCACTGGACGCCGGCATTCTCACCCCGGAGTGCGGGTGGCGTGGGTCAACTGTTTTCCTCTTCGAGCCGGAACCACTTCAAGAGGGCTAATAAAACACCCGTCTGGGTCTTGTGAGAGACCCTATTTGCAACTAAACTCACGCCTATGACATTGAAGACGCGTCGTGCCCTCAACGCAGTCGTCCCTGTTCTGATTCTGTTAGTCGCCACCGTTTCGAGCCAGGCACAGGATTGGGCCAAGGCCCGTCTGGAGGCCTCACCGCGCCATCGCGAATACGTAACCCTGAAGCATGGCAATCGCAGCCTGCAGGCTTTCGTTGTCTATCCCGAGGTCAAGTCGAAGGCTTCCGTGGTGATTTTGATACACGAAATCTTCGGTCTCTCGGACTGGGCTAAGGAGATGGCGGACGAACTGGCCGCGCAGGGATTTATTGTCGTTGCACCTGACCTGCTCTCTGGCTACGGGCCCAATGGCGGCGGCTCAAGTGAATTTGCCGGGCAGGACGCCACCGTCAAAGCGGTCTCTGGTCTGGACCCGGAGGGTGTTACAGCTGACTTGGACGCGGCAGCGGACTACGGGAAGCACCTGCCCGCGGGCAACGGCAAAATAGCCACCGTGGGTTTCTGCTGGGGAGGGGGCAAGTCTTTTGCGTTTGCGACACACCGCAAGGACCTCTCCGCCGCCTTCGTATTCTACGGTCCCGGACCGGCGGATGTTGCGACAATTACAGCGCCAGTCTACGGCTTCTATGCGGGGAACGATGCTCGAATTGGGGCGACGCTGCCTGCCACCACCGACGCCATGAAAGCAGCTGGGAAGAAGTTTGACCCCGTGACTTATGACGGAGCGGGCCACGGCTTTATGCGCGCGGGCGAAGATCCTACGGATAAAGTGCCGGGCAATAAGACAGCACGTGAGCAAGGAATGAGCCGTTTGGTGAAGGAGCTGAATGGGATGAAGAGCGTTGCTCCGGGGAGCAGTTCGAGCCGCAGGCCTCCGGGGGCAGTGAAGCCGGGTACGCTGGCAAACTCCTGCCACGAGGCCACTTCGACGGCGGCTCGGACGGCAACAATGTAGCGGTTCTGAAATATATCCTCAGTTGGATATTCGATCTCGTGGCGTTCGGGTCTTCTGAGATAATCCCAGTACACGAATCGACCACAGACGTGAGCGACGAGCATTTGAACACCGGCGCGATTTTGCTGTATTGAGCGATGGCATTCCCGCATGCAAAACGTAATTCTGGATAATCGGGGCGGCAACGCTGAGCCGCGCATTCCACCGCTCTCTCGCCTGATCAAAGTCGCGATTCTGCTGGGCTTTCTAACCTTTGCCAGCCGGGAATTGAATCTCAGCAGCTGGTCATCCGGCGGGGATACGATTCTCTGGCCTTCGAACGCTTTTGTTGCTGGTATTCTGCTGTGCAATCCCAAGCGCCAATGGCCTGCCTATATTGCGGTTGGCTGCCTGATCGATTTGTCAGTCAACTTCAGCCTGCACTATGCGCCGCATCTTTGCTTGTACTTTACTGGCTGCAACCTGCTTGAGGTGCTGCTGGCCGCTGTACCGCTTTATCCCATAATTTCCCCGAAACCCGACCTTACCGAGCGCCGGCAGCTGATTCCATTTCTGCTGTATGGGGTCGTACTGGCGCCGTTTGTCGCCTCATTCTGCGCCTCATTCATGATCTCGGGCCACTTTTCTCTCATGGCCATTCACGAGTTTCCAAGCTGGTTTGCGGCGGATGCTCTTGGAATGGCGACGATCGCGCCGTTGTATCTTGCGTTTCAGAATCAAGAGGGTTTTCCCGGCCGATCTCCGCAGGAGGTTGTGGGGTTGTTTGCCTTGCTGAGCGTGGTCACCGTGGCGATTTTCTGGCAGACCCGGTTTCCTTTTCTCTTCCTGATGACGCCCTTTCTACTGCTGCTGGGGGTCAGACTCGGCATGGCGGGCTCTGCACTGGGACTGCTGATCGTTTCCATCATCGGTGGGTTTTTAACGACGGCAGGCCATGGTCCCGTCGCCCTGATGCATATGAATACACTTGCGCAGAGGGACAGGGTCTTTCAGTTCTTTATTGCGACAGCGATGCTTCTGCTCTACGTCAATGAGGTCCTCATCTCTGAGAGCAGACATTTGCAGGCCGACCTAGAAGGAAGCGAACGGCGCTTCCGCCTGCTGGCCGAGGCTTCGAACGACATCATCCTGCTCACCGATCTCGATGGTCGGCACGACTACATTTCGCCTTCAGTGTTTGAGGTACTGGGCTGGCGGCAGGAAGAAGTCTTGGGCGGGCGATATCAGGACTTTGTGCATCCCGAGGATGTAGGCGCGATGGAGCACCTGTTTCAGGATTGTCTGGCCGGAGTTGCGCACGGAGTAATGGAATACCGTTGTCGCAAGGCAGACAACACCTATATCTGGCTTGAGGTCAACCCGCGGCTGTTTCACGATTCAGAGAGTGGGACGCCTGCGGGTTTCGTGAACGTGACTAGGGATATTTCGTGGCGCAAGGCTCAGGAGGAAGAGCGGAACCGTGCCTTCGAGACGGTAGAGCTAATGGCCAGCACCGATTCGTTGACCGGAATCGCTAACAGGCGGCGCTTCGACGCGGTGCTTGAGCAGGAGTGGCTACGGGCCGGCCGCGAGCAATCCAATCTCTCGCTGTTGATTATGGATGTCGATTTGTTCAAGTCCTACAACGACATTTATGGGCATCTGCGGGGAGATGAATGCTTGCGGAGTATTGTGGGTGCGGTGCAGCAGAAGATCCGCTCCGGCGACCTGGTAGCGCGGTATGGCGGTGAAGAATTTGTAGTAGTGCTGCCCGGGACAGAATCCGACGGCGCGTTGCAACTGGCCGAACGCATGCGGCGGGCGGTGGAAGATCTCGCGATGCCGCATAGCGGGAATCCCTGTGGCCTGGTGACGCTTAGCGTGGGGTGCGCAACGCTGAAGCCTCCGGTGGGCTCAGCATCAGGGCTTTTGGTTCATGCCGCAGATCGTGCTCTCTACCGGGCAAAGGAGTTGGGCCGAAATCGGGTCCAATCCGCGGGACTCTTTCCTGGATCAGAATCAGCGCTGGTCAATTAACGGCTGGGATGGGAACGTCGCGCCGCGCACCAGACGCGAGCGGCGCAGGTAAACTATTCGCCATGGGACCTCTTGTTTCAGCGACATGGCTGCTCGGCCGCCTCCACGATCCCGGCACGGTAATTCTTGATGCCACTTTGCCCGCAGTTGGAGTTGCTCCGCCAGCCGACACGCGCGCAAGGTTTCAGGCGCAGCACATTTCGGGTGCGGTTTTCTTTGATATCGAGGAGTTGTCGGACCACTCCACTTCGCTGCCGCACATGCTTCCTTCTCCCGAGGCGTTTTCCCGCGCAATGTCGGAGCTTGGCGTGGGCGATGGCATGACCATAGTCGTTTACGAGCAGGAGGGCGTCTATTCATCTCCTCGCGCTAGGTGGATGCTTCGAACGATCGGAGTGAAAGAGGTCTACTTGCTGGACGGGGATCTGCGTGCATGGAGCGATGCCGGTCTCCCCGTCGAAACCGGTTTCAGCACTCGAGCGCCAGCTTCGTTCCACGCTAGGGTCGATCAGAATGCTGTGCAAGACTTCGCACAATTACGACAGTTGATTGCAGAACGCGCACAGATTCTGGACGCCCGCTCCGAGGGGCGTTTCAGCGGAACGTTACCGGAGCTGCGGCCAGGCCTGTCTTCAGGCCACATGCCAGGAGCGATCAGCGTGCCCTACACCGCACTGCTGGAGGACGGACGGTTGAAGTCCGCCGCGAATCTTCAAGCGCTATTTGATGCGAAGGGCGTGGACACAAAGCTGCCAATCACCACGACTTGCGGCTCAGGAGTGACTGCGGCGGTGGTCTCACTTGGCCTCGAGGTTGTAGGGGCGCCCCAGGTCACGCTCTACGACGGTTCGTGGGCGGAGTACGCTCAGCGCGCTGAAGCGGTAATCGAGCGAGGCTCCTAGCGCAGAAACTGCAAGAGGATTAGTCGGGATCGATGTTAAGGTCTTGATGTTTCTGCTGCTTGCCCTCAGAGGAAATCGGCGTTGAGTCTGAGTCGATGGCCATTCAATTGCTATTCTCCCTTGCGACTTACGGGCCACGCACTCTTATTCTGCTTAAAAGCATACCTACGAACCTACGGTGATTTTCGGGCTAACTGGGCATAACTGCGGCGATAGCGATTTGGGCCAGCATAGCGTTAATCCCAAAGATGCTTTTCCAGCCGCGGCAATGAGCATCTCGTGAGGTAACATGGCCGCGTGTCGTTCTCAATCGCAATCTTTCGAGACCAACCATCCCCGGGCTGGCCTATCTCCACGACGCGAAACTCGTAGCCTGAGGGTGGCGCGCTACTTCATCGCTCTGCTCTGCGTGGCGGTATTGTTTGGCGGTTCCGCGTGGGGCGCGATCTCGCTGGATGCGTCGGCATCGAAGGATGGCTCGGCGGCGAGCACGACGATTGCGAGTCCGATATTCGCTACATCTTCTCCCAACGAATTGATCTTGGCCTTCGTTGCGACGGACTATCTAAGCGGCACTAATACCACCGTCAAAAGCATCGCTGGCGCGGGTTTGACCTGGACGCTGGTCGTTCGCACAAATGGGCAAAGTGGTTCCTCTGAAATTTGGCGAGCCTTTGCCCCCACACCTGTTAGCAACGCCACGGCGACGGCGACGTTGAGCCAGAGCGTTGTCGCGTCGATCAGCGTGATGAGCTTGGCGGGCGTGAACACTTCCGGCACAAACGGGTCGGGAGCGATCGGTGCAACCGGCAGCAAGAGTGCTGCCTCCGGCGCGCCCTCTGCGTCGCTGGTGACAACCGCGAGCAATTCCTGGGTGCTAGGCGTTGGAAATGATTATGACAATGCGGTGGCAAGGACGGTTGGCGCCGGTCAGACGCTGGTGCACCAATATCTGACGCCGACGGGCGATACCTATTGGGTTCAAAGGCAGACTAATCCGATTGCGCTGTCGGGGACCACCGTCACCGTTAATGACACCGCGCCAACCGCGGACAGGTACAACCTGAGTATCGCTGAGGTCATACCCGCCACATCCGTTGGTGCGACGTGGAGCATTTCCGGAACGATAACCGGCGGCAATGGTGCAACCGTCACGCTGAGCGGAGCGGCGAGCGCGACAACAACTGCAGATGCGAGTGGGAACTATACCTTCACTGGATTAGCGAATGGCTCCTACACGGTAACGCCGAGTAAGGCGGGCTACACTTTCAGTCCGGCTAATGCGCCGGAGACGGTGAATGGCGCCGATTCGAACGGTGTGAATTTCACAGCGACTGCTTCGACGTGGAGCATTTCAGGGACGATTAGTGGCGGCAGCGGTGCAACCGTTACGTTGAGTGGCGCAGCCAGCGCGACAACGACAGCCGATGGCAGCGGGAACTATACATTCACCGGGTTAGCTAATGGCTCGTACACGGTCACTCCAGGTAAGACAGGCTTCACTTTCAATCCGGCTAGTTCGCCCGTGACGGTGAATGGAGCCAACAAGACAGGAGTGAACTTCACGGCGACTGCTACGACTTGGAGCATTTCAGGGACGATCAGTGGCGGCAGTGGCGCAACCGTCGCGCTGAGCGGAGCGGCGAGCGCGACAACAACTGCGGATGGCAGCGGGAACTATACATTCACAGGGCTGGCGAATGGCTCGTACACGGTCACTCCGAGTAAGACTGGCTTCACTTTCAATCCGGCTAGTTCGCCGGTGACGGTGAATGGAGCCAACAAGACAGGAGTGAACTTCACGGCGACTGCTACGACGTGGAGCATTTCGGGAACGATCAGTGGCGGCAGCGGTGCAACCGTCACGCTGAGCGGAGCGGCGAGCGCCACAACAACTGCGGATGGCAGCGGGAACTATACATTCACAGGGCTGGCGAATGGCTCGTACACGGTAACTCCGAGTAAGACGGGCCTGACGTTCAGTCCAGTCAGTAAGCCTGTCACGATTAGTGGCGCAAGTCAGGGCGCGATCAATTTCACGGCGCAAGGTTCCGGATGGAGCATCGCTGGAACGATAGCGCCGGCCGCGGGAGGCGCGGGCGCGACGGTCACGCTGAGTGGAGCGGCGAGCGCAACCACAACTGCGGATGGCAGCGGTAACTACACCTTTGCGGGACTTGCAAACGGCTCGTACACGGTGACTCCGGGCAGGAACACATATACCTTCACTCCGGCAAACCAGCAGGTGACGGTGAGTGGGGCTGACCAGAGCGCGATCAACTTTACTGCTGTAGCGCCATCGAATTCGATCACGCTGGATGCGAACGTGTCGAAGGATGGGACCAGCGCGAGTGCTTCCATCACTAGTCCGTCGTTCAGCACATCGACCAGCAACGAACTGATCCTGGCGTTCGTCGCGACGGATTACCTGGGCGGCACCAATACCAGCGTGCTGAGTGTAAGTGGCGGGGCACTGGCGTGGACGCTCGTGGTAAGAAGCAATGGGCAGAGCGGCTCTTCGGAAATTTGGCGAGCCTTTGCATCCGCACCGGTCAGCGGTGCGACCGTGACAGCGAATCTGTCGCAGAGCGTGATCTCCTCGATTACAGTGATGAGCTTCGCTGGAGTCAATTCTTCCGGTACCAACGGGTCGGGTGCGATTGGGGCCGTTGCCAGCAAGAGCGCCGCCAAGGCTGCGCCCACAGCATCTGTGGCAACGACGGCAAATAATTCGTGGGTGCTCGGAGTGGGGAATGATTACGATAACGCCATCGCCAGAGCTGTCGGCTCCGGGCAGACGCTGGTGCACCAATATCTGACTCCGACAGGTGATACCTACTGGGTTCAGCGACAGACCAATCCTGTGTCTCTAGCAGGTACAACGGCGACCATTAGCGACACTGCGCCCACTGGCGATCAATATAACCTGGGCATCGTAGAGGTGCTCGCCGGTAGCGGCGGCGCGGTTGCGACACCGCCCACGGTATCGATGACATCGCCGGCCCAGGGCGCGCTGCTGTCCAACCTGGTCACCGTCTCCGCGATGGCCTCCGATGCAATCGCAGTTTCCGGGGTGCAGTTCCTGCTGGATGGCTACCCGCTGGGCGCCGTGATCACCACACCTCCGTACTCGATAGCATGGGACACGACTACGGTGTCGAATGGTCCGCATACGCTCGCGGCTCAAGCGGGCGACGCGGTCGGGCTCTTCACCACATCCAGCAACATTGCAATCACCGTCGACAACTCATCGAGTGCGTCGGTGGTTGGTAGTTGGTCATCGCCAGTTACTCTGGCTGCGGTGGCTGTCAATTTGATTCTGCTGCATACCAACAAGGTGCTCTTCTACCAGGACGGCGCGACCCCGACGGTTTGGGACTACCAGTTGGGTACATTTACCAATCTTCCCGTGACGCCCGATCTCTTCTGCTCGGGGCATGCACTGCTGGCTGACGGCCGCGTACTCGTGGTAGGAGGCTACGGCGGAGGCGGCAATACGCTTGGCATCAATAATGCGGAAATCTTTGACCCCGTTTCTTTGACATGGACCCCTGTGCCCAACATGCAGTACAAGCGGTGGTATCCGAATGCAACTACGTTATCGGACGGACGTATCCTGGTGACCGCCGGTTGGCAGACCACCGCTCATTCGAATGCAGGGATCTCGGAGATTTACGATCCCGCGACGAATGCGTGGACCTCGTTGACTAACTCCAACAATCCATTCGAGACCTATCCATTCATGTACCTGATGCCGGATGGAAGAGTCATCCACATTGGCGGTTCGGAGTACGCCACAGATACGGATATGCTGGATCTGACTACCAATACATGGTCAGTGATCGACTCGCACATAGTGGACGGTGGCAGCGCGACGATGTATTCACCCGGCAAGTTTGTGAAGGCGGGCAGCGCAACAGATAGCCAGGGAGTGGGAGCGTCATCGAACACGACGTTTGTGCTCGACATGACGCAATCGTCGCCCGCATGGCAGCAGACTGCTTCCATGGCATACTCGCGCAGCTTCGCCAATCTCACCATGCTGCCCGATGGTTCTGTATTGGCAACGGGTGGTGAGACAGACAGGAACGGCGGCACGATTGCGAACGCAGTCTACGCTGCTGAGCTGTGGTCACCACAGACGAAGACATGGGCGACGATGGCCTCAATGCATACGCCACGGGAGTATCACGGCACTGCCCTGTTGCTGCCAGATGGCAGGGTACTGGAGTCAGGCATGGGCGCGGACTTTGGAAACGTACCTGACGAAAAGAGCGCCGAGTTCTATTCGCCGCCCTACTTGTTCAAGGGCTCCAGACCGACGATCACCACGGCGCCCGGGCAGATACAGTACGGCACAAACTTCTTCGTCGGTACGCCGGATGGCGCGACGATTGCGAGCGTTGCCCTGATTCGTACCGGAGCCGTGACCCACTTCTTCGACGAGAATGAACGGTACCTGCCACTTACATTTACGCAGACAAGCGGCGGTCTCACCGTGACTGCTCCCGTCAACGCGAATCTTGCGCCGCCGGGCTACTACATGTTGTTCATCGTCAATAGCTCAGGAGTGCCTTCTATCGCTCCATTTGTCCAGGTGCCGTGATGGTTGAGCCGACCAAGGATCGCGATGTCAGGAAGGGAGCAGCCATGAAGATTGTGCTCCTCGCGGCAATAGTGGTGGCAATGGCGAGCCAGTCATTGCGTGCTGAGAATTTTCAGCTGGGTGCTCCGGTATCCGATTTCTCAGTGAGCGACATGAATGGCCACGCCCAGAACTATCACGGCTTTAAAGGCAAAGTGACCGTGGTCATGTTTTTCTCTACTCGCTGTCCTATTTCCAACGCATTCAACTATCGCAGGAATACCTTATACGACGACTTCAAGGGCCGCGTGAACTTCATCGTCGTGGACTCGAACTCCAATGAAGCGACCGAAGAGGTGAAGGCCTACGCGAAAGAGGTTGGATTTGATTTTCCCGTTTACATGGACGTGAACAACGAGGTGGCCGATCGCTTTGCCGTTCATACCACAGCAGATTCTTTCGTAATAGACCAGTCCGGCATTATGCGGTATCGGGGCTACATCGAGGATTCTCCCAACGCGTCCAGAGTTACGAAAAAGGCTCTCCGCGACGCTATTGAAGAGGTGCTCGATGGTAAACCTGTGGCTGTTGCCGAGACCAGGGCGGCAGGTTGCGCAATCCGTCGCGCAAAGCAGTAGCGCGCGAAAGTCCGATTCCACACGACTCCTAAGCCATTGCGGTTGTAAAATTCAGACAATTCAACCAGCTTCGGTTGGGCCACACTCGCTTGCGTTGAGCGACTTTAGGTAATTCTCGGAGAAAACAATGAACTTCAGATCTGTCCTTGGCGGCTGCATCGCCATTTCGCTTGTAGTTCCGACGTTTGCCCAGCAAGCAGGCCAGAATTCTGGCTCACTGATCAATATTCAAGTTTCGCAATCGCTACCGACGGTGAACTACGCTTCGCGCGGATCAACCAAAGTGGGCTTTCAAGGGACGGCATTGCTTCCGCGAGCCGAGGGCCAGGCGAAGGTCCAGAGTCAGAAGGGGAGCGTTGGGATTCAGGGAGACTTTAAAGGGTTGGTTTCGCCTTCGACTTTTGGACTGGGCTACCTGGTGTATGTTTTGTGGGCGATCACGCCCGAGGGCCGAGCGTCCAACCTGGGACAGCTGGTCGTCAAGGACGCGAAGAGCAAAGTGGACGTCTCGACGAAGCTTCCAACATTCGGCATGATGGTGACGGCGGAGCCTTACTTCGCGGTGACGTTCCCGAGCGAGAAAGTTGTAATGGCCAACACCGTGCTTAGCGACACGAAAGGTATGGTGTCCCAGGTCAACGCCAACCTTGAGCTTCTACAGCGCGGCGTATACGACGATGCGGGAACTACAGGATATTTGGTAGATCCGAACATCCCGCTTGATCTGTATCAGGCCCGCAACGCAATCAGGATCGCGAAGGAGCAGGGCGCGGCGCAATACGCACCCGAGGCTCTTGCCAAGGCGGAACAAGCACTCACCCAGGCGGAGGATTACCAGGCACGCAAGCAGAAGAACTCTGTTCCGCAGGTTGCGCGGCAGGCGGTTCAGGCCGCCGAGGATGCGCGCTCGATCGCAGTAAAGGTAGCTGCGCAGGACAAGCTCGCGGCTCAGCAAAAGGCATCGCAAGACGCGCAGGAGGCCGCGAAAGAAGCACAGGAGAAAGCACAGGCGCAGGCCACGCAGGACGCCAAGCAACGCGCGCTTGCTGAACAGCAGAAGGCCGCGGCGGATGCGGCCGCTGCCAAGTCTGCCGCCGCCAGCGCAGCATCCCAGGCGGAGGCCGCGAAGGCCCAGGCCGCAGCCGCCCAGGCTCTGCGGGAGAAAGAAGAGTTGCGCGCCAAACTGCTTGAGCAGTTCAATCGCGTTCTCCCCACAACGGATACGCCGCGTGGGCTGGTGCTGAACATGGGCGATGTTCTCTTCAACACTGGCAAAGCAGATTTGCAAGCGCCCGCACAGATCGCGCTTGCCCGCCTCTCCGGCATCCTCACGAACTACCCTTCACTTCATCTCTCGATTGAGGGATACACCGATAGCACAGGGAGTGCCGACTTCAATGCGACGCTCTCGCAAAAGCGCGCAGATGGTGTCATGGCATATCTGGTCGCGCAGGGACTTAGCCCAGCCTCAATGACTGCAACTGGACTTGGCGAAGCCAATCCGGTGGCGGACAACAGCACCGCGGCCGGAAGGCAAAAGAATCGCCGCGTCGAGATTGTCATCTCCGGCGAGGTGATTGGTTCGAAGATCGGATCGGCGGCACCGTCTGCTCAATAGCAAGAGCGGGAGATGAGGGATCGAGCCCAGTACGGGAATTCGGATGCTGCCAGATGTTGGTTATCAGGATTCTCGTCACACGCATGCCCCGTTTAAGCCATGCCCGCGCTAAGGCAGAAGCGCTATTCTGTTGGTGGCGGAACGACTCGATGATGCATCAGGCCGTGAATCCGCTGGCTTCGCTCGACATAAAGATGACCGCAACTGGACGGCGCATTCTTGTTGCAACACTCACATTTGCCTTGGCACATCCCTCGTGGAGAGCCGTGGGGCAACCTGCGCCCTCTCTCACAGAGCAAGTACCTTCTGCAGACTCATCGTATTCCGCCGCGGATCTTGAACCGCTCCACTCATTCAAGGAAGCTGATATCAAGTTCAATCTTGCCGGCCTGATGAGAATTCTGCAGGACAGCAAACACGAAGGCTGGGTACTGGCGGCATATCCCGATCCCAAGACGAGCCGGCCGCTTATTGGCGCGGGTTTCAGTCTCGATGTTGCCGCTACACCGCATGCACAACGCGATCCGCTCAATCCCAATCCGTTTATTGAGCCATCCACGGCGCAGCTATGGCAGGCCGCTGGGCTGGATGAAGATCGACTGCAACAAATTCTCGATCAGTACGACCGGAACCTGAAGATGTGGCAGAAGAAAAACTATCGCAGGAAGATAAAGAAGCACACGCTCACCCCGGAGATCACGAACGAGGAGGCCACACAACTCCTGCGGATATCGGCGGAGCAGGCAGTGGTGAATGCACGAGCCTATTGTCGCCACTTCGATCAGCTGAATGGATGGCAGCAGATGGCTTTGAGTCAGCTGGTTTACCAGATGGGTGTGAATCTCGAAGAGTTCCAGCAGTTTCTAAGCGTAATCAATGACGACGCAAGCGTGAGCGCGGGTTCGCAAACCGACGGCAGCATCGAGTCGAGTGTTGAACACTGGCGAGAGGTTCAGCGCACGCTGATGGAAAGCCAATGGGCGAAGCGATATTCGATACGCGCAGCTGCGGTTATTGCCATGTTTGACCCGGTTTATGCCAATGATCCCGGTGTGGCAGAACAGCAGGTACTGGCTACTATTCACCCTCGGCCCACGTCGCATCGCAAGAGGCAAACCCCACAGACTGTTCGCACCGCGCATAAGAGCGGACATTCCCACAAACCCCATAGCAAGGTTTAGTACACCTCCTCCTGATTCATTGGTTGTGCTTGCGCTTGGGTGACATGAGTGGCAAAAGCTGAGAAGATACGCGCAGGTATATGAACTCCATTCTTCAACGATGAAATCAATATCCTGTATTCATCTGGCGCTCGCCATGATCGTTCTTTCGAATCCGTTTCCTGCACTTAGTCAGACGAGCAATCCGAGTGCCGCCTTTGCGAATAACATGATGCCGCAACCGGCACAGATCCGCCTCGGTACAGGCGCTCTAGTCATCACTCCGCAGTTCTCGGTTTCTGCTACTCAGTTTCACAACACAAGGCTCGACGGCGCCATTCGGCTTGCGATGCATCAACTGAGGCAGAAGACAGGGATGTCGATAGCTGAGGAACCTGGGGCCGCGGCCTCTGGCGCCACGCTAGCTATCGCCGTTAAGAGTGCGGGCGAGCAGATTCAATCCGTCGATGAGGATGAATCTTATACGCTCAGCGTCACCGCCAACGGTGTCCAAATCGAAGCGCAGACCGTGGTTGGCGCCATGCGCGGACTGCAGACGCTCGTTCAACTCGTGCAGTCCTCAGGCGATCAGTTCGTATTGCCGGCGGTCTCGATTCAGGACTCGCCCAGATTTCCATGGCGCGGATTGATGATTGATTGTGGTCGGCACTTCGAACCGATAGAAGTGCTCAAGCGCACGCTGGACGGCATGTCCGCGGTCAAGCTCAACGTCTTCCATTGGCACCTTATTGATGACCAGGGTTTTCGGATCGAGAGCAAGATCTATCCGCAGCTCACGGCACTCGGCTCCGACGGCCTCTTCTACACGCAACAACAGGCGGCTGAGATTGTGGAGTACGCGCGGGCACGCGGCATCCGCGTCGTACCGGAGTTTGAGATGCCCGGTCACAGCACAGCGTGGCTGGTTGCGTACCCACAGTTCGCAAGTGGCCGCGCTCCTAAAAGCATACGCAGAGAATTTGGCGTTTCCGATTATGCTCTCGACCCAACCAATCCGGAGTTATATAGATTCATCGATAAGTTTCTCGGAGAGATGGCTACCATCTTTCCGGATCCATATTTCCACATTGGGGGAGACGAAACTGTATCGCCCGAGTGGAAGTCCGATCCCAGGATTGTGAGCTTCATGCGGGCGCACGACCTCAAGGGTCCCGATGCGTTGCAGGCGTATTTCAATCAGAAAATACTCAAGATTCTGGAGGCTCACCATAAGCACATGGTGGGCTGGGATGAGATTCTGAATCCCGCTTTGCCGAAGGACGTAGTAGTGCAATCGTGGCGTGGTGGAGCTTCTCTGATTCAGGGAGCAGAAAAGGGATACCAGGGAATTCTGTCAGCGCCGTATTACCTTGATGGCATGCGACCCGCGGGCATCCACTATGTCGCCGACCCGTTACCTGCGAGCGCGCCGTTGACGCCAGAGCAAAGAAAGTTAATCCTTGGCGGCGAGGTCTGCATGTGGGCAGAGCAACTTGAGGCGCGCACGATCGACTCCCGTGTGTGGCCAAGGACCGCGGCGATCGCGGAGCGCTTCTGGTCTCCTGAGCAGGTCAACGATGTGGATGATATGTACCGCCGTCTGCACGTCGTATCTCTCCAGCTTGAGGCGCTCGGCCTTCATCATCTAAGCCAGCGGGATGCCAGCCTGCGCGAGATTGCTGGGACGCAGCAGATCGATCAGCTGCGCGTCTTTGCTTCAGTATTGGAGCCGGCCAGCTTTGGCGAGCGCTACGATCAGCAAAAAACGTCGCAGCTCACGGTGCTCAATAATTTCGTTGATGCCGTGAGGCCTGATCCACCGTCGCGCTATGAGATTGAGCGTCTCACCCGAAATTTTCTAAAAGACCCGCGCACAGATTCCGCGGATAAGGACGCCCTTCTCGGCTGGTTCACCGCGATGTACGCCTGCGTCCCCGCTGTCGAACAACAGATGCAGCAGTCTCTCTTGCTTGCCAAGGTTCAGACCCGGGCGCAGCAATTGCCGGAGCTCTCGACAATAGCGAAGCAGGCGATAGGCTTTCTCTCTTCCGGAGAAAAAGCCTCCGCAGGCTGGAAGCGGAGCAGCATGGCAAAGATCGACGCCGCTCGCAAGCCAGCAGGTATTGTGCGATTCACATTCATTGATCCACTTGCGTCGTTGGTTAATGCGGTTCAGGAATAGGGCCGTACAGAATAGCTCGAGAAGAGAGTAGGTATCCCTCGATGAAGAGTTTGCTACTGTTGCTCGTGATTGCAGGAACAGCGGCCTTTGCCCAGACGAAGACGCTCTTTTACATGACCGATCAGCCACAGTCTGTCCGCGACTTCATGGAGCATCGCGCCAAGATCGATATCGTCGTACCCACATGGTACGGGGTAGACGAGACTGGACTGGTCTACGGCGAGCCCGATCCCGTAGTGTTGCGGACTGCCAAGCAGGATCACATCGCACTATTCCCGATAGTCGCGATCTTTGACAAGAACGCAATACATAATCTTCTCGGGAACGACAAGGCACAGGCGGCGATGATCCGCGCTCTCATCGATGCCTGCAAGCAGAATGGATACGACGGCTTCCAACTCGATTTCGAAAATATCCTGTGGACTGATCGCGATGCGCTCTCTGCCATCGTTAAGCGAACAGCGGATGCGCTGCACCAGGAGCATCTGCAGCTTCAAATCGCCGTTGTTCCGAATGCGCCCGGACATCCCGGCCACACAGCATTTGATAAGTGGATATTCACCGACTGGCGCGGCGCTTTCGACCTGAAGGCAATAGGCGAGTCAGTCGATCTACTATGCCTGATGACTTACGATCAGCACACCCGCTGGACCACGCCCGGTCCAGTCGGTGGCTGGATCTGGACGAATGCAAATCTCGAGTACGCGCTGAAAGTTGTTCCCAAAGAGAAGCTCTCCCTCGGCATCGCCCTCTACGGTTACCACTGGTTTACCGGCGATCCAGGTTTGAAGGAGAAGGAGCAGAAGCCGAACATAACGGCGGAATATATCAGTGCCATCAATGCGCAGGGGCTCAGAGACACGTACGGTGGCCAGGAGCAGTGGGATGCACTCGACCACACCGTCTACTTCTTCTTCTATCGCGACCAGATGCGGGAATGGGTTTTCTACACCGACAAGCGCGGCTTTGCCGATCGCTACAATCTGGCGAAAGAAAATCATCTTCAGGGAATTTGCGCGTGGGTGCTAGGGGAAGAGGATCCTGCAATCTGGAGTGTTCTGCCAGATCGCAAGTAGCGCAACACGCTTTACCGGCTCATGCGCCGACAAGATTCTGAACCATTGTGCGAACATCGCTCGCGTCCACTACGAATCGAGACTTGGTAAACAAGCTTTGTGCTGCGGGTTCGTCAGTCGGCTCGTCGAGTATCTGATCCGTGCCCAGCCGCCGCAGTGATCCATGAAAATGCCGAGCGCCTGTAGCCCGGGCTACGTCTGCGGCGTTCTTCAACGTGAGTCCGCCGCCTACAGCGATATCGATCCGTCCCGCTGCCTGCTTCACCAATCGTGCCAGGGATTCTTCGCCGCCGACTACGTCTCGCTCACCGCCGGAGGTCAAAACTCGTTTACATCCGATGCCTACCAGGTCTTCCAAAGCCTGCTCCAACGAATCTGCATGGTCGAAGGCACGATTGAATGTCACCTCGATAGGACCTGCGAGGTTCACCAAATTCCGAGTTCGTTGCACATCCACGGAATGATCGCTGCGCAAGATTCCAAGCACAACGCCGGATGCGCCAAGGGCCCTGGCGTGCCGCAGATCTTCTGCCATCACTTCGAACTCAGGCTCGCTATAGACAAAATCGCCGCAACGCGGCCGCAACAGCACATGCACGGGCAGACCACTGCTATTCACGGCCTCGCGGATCAGTCCATGGCTCGGCGTCAAGCCGCCTTCGCTGAGTGCCGAGCAAAGTTCAATGCGGCTCGCCCCGCCCTCTCGGGCGACAAGACAGGCCTGGATGTCTTCGGCGCATAGTTCAAAGACAATCGTGCGCATTGCCAACACACCGTTTGTGAATACTTGATAGGTTGAATTGCTTTTCAAACATAGTAAATGGCGCGAGAGCCCGGCGCCGACTCAATATGTAGAGTCGGCGCTCAGAGTGCTACCGGAGAGTGATCCGGCTTGCTGCGAGATCCCCAAGGACTAACTAGAAGGAGTATTTTCCGCTGAGCTGGATCTGTCGCGGTGGAGAGCGGACTCCGCTGATCTGGCCGAAGTTGCTATCCGTTACTCCATTGTCCGGGTTGCCATAGCTGGCGATATTCATCACGTTGAAGAAGTCAGCCCGGAAGCTGAAGACCTGTTCGTGCCAGACTCGAAAGTCCTTGAAGACGGAGGTATCTACCTGGCGATAACCTGGAGCGCGTTCCGTATTGATAGAGGTTGTGCCAAAGGTGAGCGGAGCCGACGCACCGTAAGCGCACACGCCATTGTCACCGCCGGCTGAGCAGCCCGTTGCAGAGGGATCCGTGCCCCACCAATTATTGATGGAGCGACCGTGGACGGAGATATTCCGGTAGTGGTTCGACCGCGACTGGCCGTAGCTGTTGGTGTTGCTGCTTCCCGGGCCATTGATAGTAATTGGGAATCCCGAGTAGAGAATCGCGGAGGCTGAAACTCTCCACCCGCCCACCAGCGCGTCGAGGAACGGATTGATCTGGTTTCCATGCGGCTGTCCACGACCAAAAGGAACAGCATAGACGCCGGCAAAATTCAGATTCTGGCGAACATCCTGTCCCGACGGCCCGTAATCAGCGTGACCGTTATAGCCATTCTGGTAGGAGCCATTCGAGCCGTTAATGCCCGGCTGACCATAGTTGCCGGACGAATTCGTCATGGCCTTCGCGTAGGTGTAGTTGAGCGTGTACTCCAACCCATTCCAAGCGCGTTGCCGCAGCGTCGCCTGGCCGCCGTTATAGTTCATCATCGCGCTCGACTCGGTGATCAGCAGTCCGCCATACTGGCCCACCAGGTTTGCATACGGTGCTACTGCCGAGGGCGGAATGGGCGCACCGTCCGGAAGGTTCGCGATGATTGTGGCCTGCTGCAGCGTTAGCTGGTTTGCGTTGCGATAGTCAGCCAGGTGCTGGCCGGTCTCGCCTAGATAGCCCACCGAGAGAGACAGCTGGTTGCTGATTGCGTATTCAGTCGTAAGGCTGAACTGGTTGATGAATGCCGGCTGCATGTTCTGCGGCCACACTGAGTAGCCGCTGGTGGCGCTGAAGTCAGGCGTGAAGCCGTCTTGTACACTGAACGGCGAACCCGATGTATTAGTCGTGGGCACAATCGCTGTCAGGCTGCTGCCCAATGCAAAGGGAGGGCTGGAGGTGAGCCGCTGATTAAACGCATCTCCCTCAAAGAAGCTCGATGCGCCGTAGCCACCGCGCACCACGAAATGCGGATTAACTTGGTAGGCGAAGCCCAATCGCGGCATGAACTGTTTGTAGTTGGCGTTATAGCACGCCCGCTGTGGGCAAACGACCGAGCCTTCTACTGCTCCTGACGGAACGCTGCCTGCGTATTCCACCGTGCCGGAATCTAACAGCACATTGGCCGTCTTGTTGTTCACTTCGTACCACGGCTGATCGTACTCGTAGCGCAATCCGATGTTGAGTGTAAGAGCAGGAGTGGCTTTGTAGTCGTCCTGGATATATCCGGCGATTCGCCACTGACGATTGCCCACGATGCCGATCGTGGAACCGAGCTGGTTGTTTGATACGCGGTCGAGAATAAAGTCTGCTGGACCGTAACCTCCTCCGCCATTCTCTACGTTTGGGTTGCTCGTAAATATACCCGAGTAGTTAAACGTACCTAGAAAACCGTAGTTGGATGCGTTGAGGTAGTTCTGCTGGTACCGCGTCGCCTGTGCGCCGATAGACAAATAGTGGCGGCCGTGTTGCCAAGTCAGGTTGTCGTAGTAGTTGTACGTGTTGTCGCGCAGGATCTGCGTATTGGCGTTCGTGCCGATGTAGCTTGCACCAAAGCTTTGTCCTGAGAAGCCAGGATAAAGTTGCGTGCCGAATGGGATGCCAACCTTCTGGTTGCCGGTAAGGCCAAAATCACCAGACGGATCCGTTGGAATACTGTTATCCCAGCGCACGCGCGTAAAGCCGATGCGCGCTTCATTCACGACCGCGGGTGAGAACGTATGAATCCATGCGCCGCCGCCCAGCTTCGTGGGATAGACATTCTGCGAAGGGAAGAAGACGGGCATCAGTGCAGTCGATCCATCGCTTGCCGTTGACTGCGCGTAGAATGCTGAGAACTTGTTGGACAGTCCCGGAGTCCAGTCGATCTTGATGTCGCCCTGGTTGTTGAGGATGTGGCTTGTTTGCCCGCCCTGGAAGTTATTCGCGAGCAAGCCATCCGTCGGCGCCGCATTGGGCAGGGGATATAACGCGGGATTTGCAAACAAATATGTAGCTACGGGATTGAGAACCGGTAGACCCGCATCACCCGCGTATGGCGCAAAATTATTCTGCGTGTCGTAGAGCTGGATGCTGCCCGATCCCTGCTGCAGCAGGGCAGAGAAGTCACCGTTGCGCATAGCTTGCGTCAGTACGCTGGCGCTGCTGGTGCCTCCGGTATGCTTGCGCACTCCTTCGTAGTCCACGAAGAAGAAGAGGTTCTTGATGATCGGTCCGCCGAGCGTGCCACCGAAGATGGTTTGCGTGTAGGAGTTCTTCGGGATAATAGGAGAGTTGTGGTTGTTGCCCCAGGTGTTTGCATCCAGGTTCTCGTTCTCAAGGAGACCATAGGCTGAACCGTGGAAATGGCTCGAGCCGGACTTGAGTACCGAAACCACCGCACCACCATTAGCGTTGCCATAGGTTGCGGGAGCGTTCGCCGAAATGACGCGCACCTCAGCAAGCGCATCGGGCGCGGGATTGTAGGCGATCAAGTTATTCTGCGGCTCGTTCTGGTCAGCGCCATCCAGTGTGTAGTTGTTTGCCTGGTTGCGGTTGCCATTGATGGACGCGATGCCATTGTTATAGGTGCTGCGCTCAATCGCGTTGTTACCTGTCATGCCCTGCGGGTCCGTCGCCACCGCACCGGGCTGATAGAGCGTAACCGAGGAAAAGTTGCGGCCGTTGAGAGGAAGATTCGATATCTGATTGGTTGATAGCGAGATTCCCAGAGAAGAGTCCGACGTGTTCAGAGTCGGTTCGCTTGTTTCCTGCACAACCACGGTGCTGGTGGCGCCAACCTTGAGTGCAACGTTGATCTTGGCTGTTTGATTGATCTCGAGCGAGAAGGGAGGCACGCTCTGCGAAGTGAATCCCGCGGCCTCAATCGTCACCTTGTAGGTGCCGATGGGCAGGAAGCGAATCGTGTATACGCCCGAGTCATTCGTCTGGCCTTCAGTCTTGACGGAAGTTGCTGTATTTTCGGCAGTTACTTTGGCGTTGGGGACCAGGGCTCCGCTAGGATCGGTGACTTCTCCTGTTATCGAACCAGTAACTGTTTGCGCGATCGCGAGCGACGTGCAAAGTAAGACCGCAAGGGCACATCCTGCGAAATAGCGGAAGAACCTTGTTCTCATAAATGATCCTCAATTCGTCTACTGGCTGAGTTCCCGGCCTCGTTCGCCAGGGAATAAAGGGATAAAGGTGCTGTCGATCATCGATATTTGGGTCGCACCGGTTGCCGACGCCGTAAAGCTACTGTGCGGTTGAGCATAGACAAGGTTTCGGATCAGAGTCAATGCGTTTGATCACAATAATGCAAAAGTAAGTGCCAAATGATCAAAACAATGTTTTACTCATGAAGAAAGAGAGTTTCGGTTACACTTGCGCCGCCTCAAGAAATGGCCTGGAAAGGACCTTGAAAGTGGGCCCAAAGACGCATAATCGCGCGAATCAGATACTCCATTTGCTGCTGCAGAAGGGGACGAGCAGTGTTGACGATCTGGCGGTAACGGTCGATGCATCGCCGGCCAGCGTTCGCCGGGACCTTATAAAACTGGAGCGGCGCGGGCTGGTGAATCGCACGCACGGCAGCGTGGAGTTAGCGGGAAAGTTAACATACGAGCCTTTCCGTTTCGACGCTGCGTTTCCGCTGCGCGAGGAGCGTTTTGCGGAGGAAAAGAGGCGCATCGCCTTGGCAGCCGCAGAGATGGTGTCCGAGGGGGATACCATCGCGCTCTCGCCGGGAACGACTACAACCCAGGTTGCGCGCAGCCTGCGGCACCGGGAAGGCATTCATGTAGTTACCACCGCCGTTAATATCGGAATGGAACTTTCCAGCCTGCCCAATGCGCATGTGACACTGACCGGGGGCTCGATTCGCTGGCCCGGTTCGTTCTCAATGGTGGGGGCGACGGCGTTTCATTCGCTGCAGAAACTGAACTTCGATAAGGTTTTCATGGGCGCTACGGGAGTCCATCCGGAACACGGATTGACGGTCATCGAATCGGATGAGGCGTTGATTCTAGGGGAGATGGTGAAGCATGGGCGGCAGATAATTGCCGTTACTGATGCGAGCAAGGTGGGCATGATCAGCGCCAACCAGGTGTGCGAGCCTGGCAAGATTCACACGATCATCACCGACGACAGCGTTGACGCTGAGATGGTGGAATTGTTCCGAAAGCAGGGGATCCAGGTAGTTATCGTTTGATAAACATGAGACGTTAAAAACTCGACACTTTTGGTGGCAAATTCCACGCAAAACAGCGCTTTTTGGCACGTAAAACGACGCAAAAAGCGTCGTTTTACACGCTGTAGAAAGATAAGTCTTTCGACATCGGATATTTCGATATCGAAGTACTTTACGTTACGCGGTTCCGGGATTGTAAAAAACATTGAAGATGTGGCGTAGCGACGAGAGTGGGTGCTTCGAGAGAGGCTCAACAACCCCGCCCTAGCCAACGGAAGGCTAGAACGGGCCACCCGAATGAGCTTGGGTGAGGTCCAGGTTGGGCCACCCGCCGACGGTAGATTGATCCCACCCTCATTGCTTGGAGCCAAAGGGTCGGCCACGGGCCAAGAGCACGCCCAACACTATCAAAATGGCAACGATGGACACGAGCAGGATGATGCGAGCTTGATGCGCGGCCTGATTGCCAGGCCAGCCGCGCTGAACGTAATAGAAGAGAACGAGCACGGTCAACGAAAGCCAGGCAACCACCGCCGCAGTGCGGACACCGGGTAGACCGTCTGGGTTTTGAGATGTGCTTCTAGCGGAGTACAACCATGGCCTAACGATCAATTGCGACCCACAGAAAATCCCCGCCGAAACGGCGATCTTCGCAATTGAGAATCCCAGCCATTGGTGGAAGATCGGAATGCCAAGAACAACAAAGCCTAGAGACCAGGTGAAGAGAGCCATTACATACAGTGCGAAAGTCGATCATTGTTAAATCGCATTTTGAGTCTCCCTTCCCTTTACTTTGCGCGCCGGTGACAAAGTGGGTTTGCGCGGCTTGTTGGAATCGATTGATCCCCTTGGGCACAACGTCAGGCTGAGTTTATCCCACTCAAGCCAATGACGGGCTTGAATGGGGCACCCGATCATTTTGGTATTTGAGAAATTGAACGTTTAGTGTTGGGCCACCCAACATTGATTGATCCCACCCTTCGCGAAGAGCGCGAAGGATGGGGCACCCCCATTGCTTGGATCGAAAAAGGGTGGCCACCCGCCGTTCGCTCTTCCAACGACACCAGAATCCATCAGGCTGATGGACCACTTGTCGTGATTTTCTCAATCAGTTGAACAACCCCAAGGAAAATCAAGCAGTCTACAGCTGCTACCGGAAGCATAACGATGGCCGGAACCCATCCATGTGGCCATCGGATAACAAGAAACAAGGGTGTATGAAACCCTATCCATAAAACGACAATTCCCCAAAACCAGACATGGCTGCTCAAGTCCCAGCGGATTCGTATAGCAACCATGAGTGCCACTAAGGAAATGCAGACGGATCTACCCAGACTTTCTTGCCCTAGGTGAATTGAGAGGAGGACCACGGGTAATAATATGACCCCGATAATCACGCCGGTATAGTCAGTATTTGTTTCCTCTTGATGCTCTTTCATGGGCTGGTATGGGCCTGTTGGTCCCACTAGTCGGCGACCATTAGTTCGCCGGGGACTATGGGTCTAGTTCTCGGCAGGGTGCCGCGGTAGGCTGCGAGGCCCATCAGCGCCAGGGCGGCAACATAGATAGTGAGCTTGATCAGGCTTGCGGTTCGCGTTTGCGGCAGCGTCTTCCAGACGAGCAGCAGGATTGTTTGCGCGACGGTGACGGCCCAGACCGAACCGTAGAAGTATCTGCGCTCAGTGCCTTCGCCCTTGGTCGACGGGCCTACCCGTGGCAACTTGCCGGCGGCGCCGAGTAGCAGGATTGTTCCGCTTAATGGGAAGTACGCATAGAGATAGATCTGGTGCATATACCAAGTGCCGGTTACGACTGCGATGATGAGTCCGGCGAGGTTTAACAGCGCAAAAGTGAGGACGGCGCTCCAGGCAAAGGTGTAGCAGACGCGGCGGTAGAGCGGGTTTGGCTTGTCCTCGTCAAAACGCAGGATGTACGGGCCGGGCTCGGCGCCGGGGAGGCGACCGCGCAGAGCCGCTACTCCTGTGGCCGCGAGAACAGCCAGCAACCAGATAAAGTTGCCGCGGCCAAAGCCGTGCGCGAAGAGAGAGAAGACCAGCGGTCCCGGGACGAGAAAGAAAACCCAAATCCAGATAGGCCAATGCGCCAGGCGATAGAGGCGCGTGTTGCGATCGCGCATTTTCCGCTCCTGCGCGAACTCCAACTTTCCTTTGTATTGCATATGTTGAAGTCTCGCAGAGGCGCTGCGAGCGAGTCAATGCGTCGCGCTGGCACCGCGTTTCGTGCGGGCTGAACGCGCACGAAAGCAGCAATGACGAGGCACACGTGCACGCGGGTGAAGTCCGCGCGTGGGAGCTAGCTCGCGGTGATGGTGGCCCAAGCGCGACTTCTTGAAGATTGGAGGACCGCGTCGGTAATCTGCGCGGCGCGCAAGCCATCGGCAAACGTCGGCAGACCAACACGGGTTTCGCCACGAATGACCGCGTAGGTATCCGCAACGAAGGCCTCAAAGCACTGCGCGTAGCCTTGTGCGTGGCCGGGGGGAAGCGTCGCGAGCCTGCGTTGCTCGGGTGATCCTACATTGGGATCGCGCACCAGCAACTCCATCGACTTGAGAGTAGAGAGCCAGAGGCGCTCGGGTTCTTCCTGGTCGAAGATGAGGCTTGCCTTGGCGCCGTCGATCTCGAACCACATCCGATTTTTGCGTCCCGCCGAAAGCTGGCTGACGGTGAAGGTGGCGGGCACTCCAAGACGCGTGCGCAGCAAAACGATGCCCACATCTTCAGTGACGACCTTGTGAAGCGGCGCTGGCTTGTCTGCGGATGTGGTGAATGAAGCGCCGGAGTTCAGGGGGCGCTCGGGAATGCGGGTTTCGAGTGAGGCGACAACTTCAGCAAACCTGTCGGCTGTGATCCACTCCATGAGGTCGCACCAATGCGAGCCGAGATCGGCGAAGGCTCGCGAGGGGCCGGAGTGCTGCTCGTCCACGCGCCAGTTGCCCTCCATTGGATTGAGCAGGTAATCCTGCAGGTAGCTGCCGTGCAGCAAGTGCAGCGGACCTATCTCGCCAGCCTCGACGCGCGCGCGAGCCTCACGCACCATGGGGTGAAAGCGATAGACGAAGGGGACGGCGTTGACGAGGCCGGTGCTTTTTGCGAGGGCTACGAGTTCCTCGGCCTCTGCGACGGAATTGCTTAGCGGCTTTTCGCAGATGACATGCTTGCCTGCGAGCAGGGCTGCCTTTGATAACTCGTAGTGCGAAGAGTTTGGCGTGCAGACATGGACGACGTCGACTGCGGGACTGTGAATCGCATCCATGGCTGAGGCAAAGGAGGGAACGCGCAACTTATCGGCAATGGCGGCGGATCTCTCCGGCGTGGACGCGGAGATTCCTTCGATGTTGGCTTCTGCTAGCTGTGCCGCACGAAGCTGGATTACTCCGCTCATGCCTGTGCCGATGATGGCGACACCAAGTTTCTTGCTCAAGCTTTTCCTCCGCGCGTTGTTGTGAGATCTGCCGTCGTTAGTATTTGTAACACTGTCTCATAGTAAAGGCAGAGATCTCATGGCAGCCGCTCGAGAGATTTTCGGCACGGCGGGATTTATTCCATGCGCAGGGCCTGCATGGGTTCGACGGATGCGGCGCGGCGGGCGGGTGGCAATCCCGCGATGAGGACGATGAGCAGGAGAAATGCTGCGGCAGCAAAGTAACTCAGCGGGTCGAAGAGGGTGACGCCGAAGAGCATGGAACGCAGCAGGCGCACGGCTGCGATGGAACCGAGTCCGCCGGTTAGGAGGCCGAGGATAACGGTCCAGGTGTTGCCAGTGAACACGAGGCGAAAGATAGCTGCACGCGTGGAGCCGAGGGCGATGCGGAGAGCGAACTCGCGATGGCGCTCGATGACGGAGTAGGCCATGACTGCATAGAGGCCGAGCATGGCGACGAGTATGCTGCAGACGGCGTAGACGCCGAGCAACTCCGCTGGGAGGCGGGACATCTGGTAGCGCTCCTCGGTGACGTCATTGAGTGTGCGGACTTCCTCGAACGGTAAGGAGTTGTCGAGGTGCGCGACTGCCTGGCGCAGTTCGGCTGTAACGGCGGAAGGTGTGGTGAGCGAACGAAGAGCCACGAAGACATGGTTGGAGTAGTTCTGCGCGAGAGGAAGGAAGAGCAGCGGGTCGGGATCGGTGTAGGTGGGGTCGGCGTAGGCGAAGTCGCGAACAATGCCGATGATGCGGCGAGGACGCTTGTCGAGGATGATGCTGCTGCCCACGGCGTTGCCTTTGGGCCAGTAGCGCTGGGCCATCGATTCGTTGACGAGTGCAACCGCGGTGGAGGAGGCATTGTCCTGCGCGCCGAATTCGCGGCCTTCCCGCATGGCTATGCCCATGACGTGGAAGAAGTCGCTGCCTTCGAAGTCGGTGACCGCAGCCATATCTTCGCCTTTGGCGGGGACGTAGCCGGGAATGCTGATGGCTTGCGTGTTGCCCGATCCATTCTGGCCCATGGGCAGGTGGGAGGTGAGCGAGACTGAAGCTACTCCGGGGGCGGAGCGAAGCTGATCGACGAGTGCCGATTGGAATGCGAGGCCGCGCGGCTCGGTGTATCCGGCGCGCGCAAGATCGAGGCTTGCGGTAAGGCAGTTGTTGCGGTCAAAGCCGATGATGCGGCCCGTGATATTGAAAGCTGTGCGGGTGAGCAGGCCGCAGCAGACGAGGACGATGAAACAGATGCCGAGCTGCAGGCCGAGCAATATGCGGCGTCCGTTGTTGCGTGAGGCTCCGGTAACGGATGCTCCGCCTTCGTGCAGGGCTTCGCTCTGCGAGACGCGCAGAGACTGGCGCACGGGATAGATGCCGCAGGCCAGCGTGACGGCGAAGGTGAGCGCGATGACGAAGAAGAGAATGCGGCCGTCGCTTTGCAGATTGAAGGCGAGTGAGAAGCCGAAGTTCGGCAAGACAATATAGAGGGCGCGCGACAGGGCGATGCTGGCGGCCCATCCTGCCAAGGCTCCGCCAAGTGCAAGCAGGACGGTTTCGGTGAGTATCTGCGCGGCGATGCGAGCGGGGGTGGCTCCCAGGGCGGCGCGGATGGCGACCTCATGGCGGCGGCGCGCTGCGCGCTGACCAAGCAGAGAAGCAATGTTGATGCAGACGAGGACCATGAGGAGCAGGGAGGCGACCACGAGCACGGGCAGCTGCTCGCCGATCATGCCGAAGAGGCCACGCTGGAAGTGGGCGGCGTCGCGCAGGTTGAGATCCCAATGCTCCATGTTGCTGCCGGGGTGTTGCAGGGCGTAGGCGCGGGCGAGAAAGTGAACTTCCGCGGCGGCAGCGGCATTGCTTACTCCGGGACGCAGGCGAACGCCCATCTGCAGACCGTAGTGCTTCAGGGGATCCGGAACGGAATCTGCTGAGAGATGGCGCAGAGCAGAGAGGGGAACCCACGCGGCTTCGGCGATGCCGCCGAAGATTCCGGCGAAATTGGCTGGAGCGACGCCGACTACGGTGAAGGGATGTCCATTGACCGAGACAGCGCGACCCACGACGGCGGGATCGGCATTGAAGCGTTCGCGCCACAGAGCGTTTGAGAGAACGATCTGATCGGCGGCACCGTAGGCGCGATCGTTAGAGTCCGGTTGAAAGAAGCTACCGTGCTTTGGCCCTAGGCCGAGGAAGTGGAAGTAGTTGGAGGAGACGGTGCCGATGGTGATGGCCTGCGCCGGCTTGCCCGGTTCAGAGAGATTTGCCGGAGTCAGGGTGAAGGCTACTGCGTCCTGCCAGGAGCGGCCCGAGTCACGCACGAAACGGAATTCTTCGTAGTTTACGGAATAGCCCTGGCCGCCGAGGACGGTGGCATCGATGAAGCGGAGTTCGCGAGGCGCGGCCACCTGCGGCCAGGGATTGTAGAGAACGGCATTGGTCCAGGTGGCTACGGTTGTGAGCGCTCCTATGCCGAGGGCGAGCACAAGAATTGCGGAGGCAGCGAAGCCCGGCGATTTTGCGAGCATGCGCAGTGCAAAGCGCGAATCGTAGAGGAGGTTTTCGAGGAAAGGCAGGCCGTGCTCCGCGTGATACTCCTCGCGGATCGCCTCCCGCGCGCCAAACTTCAGCAAGGCCTGGCGGCGCGCTTCCGCGGGCGACATGCCTGAGCGCAGATTCTCAGCCGTCTGGAGGGCGAGATGCTCTTCCATCTCTTCCTTGAGGCGTTCGTCGAGTTGCCGCCTGGTGGCCCAGTTGCCCAATCGCGCGAAGAACCGCTTTATGGATTTCATGCCAGATCCTCCGCTTTGACCTCGAAGAAGCGGTCAATAATCTCAGCGGTCTGCTTCCAGTCCTGGGTTTCGGCCTGCAACTGCTTGCGCCCATCCTGCGTGAGGCGATAGAAGCGTGCGCGACGATTGTTCTCGGAGGCGCCCCATTCCGATTCGATGGCGCCTTCCTGCTCCAACTTCAAAAGTACGGGGTAGAGGGTGCCCTGGTTCACCGCGAGCAGATCGCCGCTGATCTGCTCAATTCGCCGGGCGATTCCGTAGCCGTGGAGGGTGCCGAGGACGTCGAGGGTCTTGAGGACCATCAATGCCAGCGTACCCTGTTGCACATCGGATTTCTGCTTCACCGGCTCCCCTTTTGGTTTCCAACAGGGAATATCTCATATCTCCTTTGGGAAAGCAACAGGTGTTCCATGGAGCGTCGGGTCGCATCTCAGTACGCACCGAATTGCCTGCGGCAGCCGCACCGGGATTCGAGCGTATCGCTGGCTGGGATCGCGCCGATTTTAAGAGATGAAGGAAGCAGGCAGGCAGGGAAGCGATTGGAGTGATCGTGCATTTTGCCGGGTGGAATCGAGCTAGACAAAGCAGCTTGAGTTCACTGAGAAGGCTCCCGGCAAGAATATTGGGACGGCCATGCCCCGTTCGCTCTACAATTCTCGGCGGCGCAGGGCGCGACCTGCGGCGGGAGTGGATTGCCTCTAAGATGGTGGAATGCCGATTCCATGACGCATCTGGCATCATGGAAGTTTAGATATCCGGGGACGAGCAAGAGATGATGGAATTCCACATTTCCAAGGGCACGAGAGACCGCTACCAGTTTGCGGGGAACCTCTTTTCATTTACGGGCAACGTGGTATTCGCCAACATTGCGGGCGCCCGGCAGTTTGCCCACCGCATGAACCAGGTTCGTGATGTGCAGAAGAATCCTGAGCGTGCCGTGCATGCGGGTGCGCTGTATGTGATGGGCCTGATTGACGAAGCGAGCCATGCGGTGATGGCGCGCTACCGCCAGGACCATGATCCGGCAGCGATGACCGATGCGCTCTCGTGGCTCTCGACCGAGATTGGCCCTGAAGCGCTGGATAAGATGCTGCTGACGTTTGTGCAGCAATTCCCCGGTACAAGCGTTTACCAGGGCTACGAAACTCCGCAGAAGTGGCTGGCTGGGTCTACTGGGGATATTTCGCATCGCGAAGCGGCGCTGGAAGAGATGATGCTGCTGTGGATGGCGAACCGCAACGAGGCGTTCCGGCCATTTGACGAACTGTTTGAGGACAAGAGCCTTGCCGAGCAGACGGCTTACAAGCGCGTCGCTGAAAAACTTCCTGCATATTTTGCTACGCGTCCGCTGATTGAAGTTGACGGCGCGGAGAAGCTGAACTTGTTTGAGTTGTTGCTGGCCCCGGCGTTGTCAGCACCACTTTCGCTGAGTGAGCAGCTAGCAGTGATCCGCAAGAAATGGAAGCCGCTGCTGGGCGACAACCTGGAGCGCTTCCTGTTGGTGGCGGGCGAGATTCTGCATGAAGAGGAACTGGCCATCTGGCTGCAGTTCAACCCCAAGGGCTCGCAGGCTGCCGCAGAGGCGGAGGCCAAGGCGAGGGCCGCCGAGGCGGCGCGTCTACGCCGCGAGCGAGGGGAACAGCAGTGGCCGTCGGTCACGAGCCATTCCGATGTGCCTGTGTTTGGCGATCCTGCGCACGAATACGAAAAGTTCAGTCCCGATGTGGATTGGATGCCGAACACAGTGCTGATCGCCAAGAGCACGTATGTGTGGCTGGCGCAGTTGAGCAAGCAATACGGGCGGAATATTTATCGGCTCGACCAGGTGCCGGATGAAGAGCTTGAGACGCTGGCGCATCGCGGGCTGAATTCGCTGTGGCTGATCGGCATATGGGAGCGCAGTCGTGCCTCGCAGACGATCAAGCAGCTTTGCGGGAATACCGATGCTGTGGCGTCGGCCTACTCACTCTTCGACTACCGCATCGCCGACGATCTGGGTGGGGAAGCCGCGTACATCAATCTGCGCGATCGCGCTTATCACCGGGGAATCCGGCTGGCGAGCGACATGGTGCCGAACCACATGGGCATCGATTCGCCGTGGGTGGTGGAGCATCCCGATTGGTTTCTTTCGCGACAGGAACCGCCGTATCCGGCGTACAGCTTCGATGGCCCCGATCTCTCGCCTGATCCGCGGGTAGAGATCAAGATTGAGCGACACTACTTTGAGCAGACGGATGCTGCAGTGGTTTTTCAGCGGCGCGATCGTGCGTCGGGCGAGACGCGCTACATCTACCACGGCAACGATGGCACCAGCTTTCCGTGGAACGATACGGCGCAGCTTGAACTATCTGAATCCCGCGGTGCGGGAGCAGGTCATCCAGACGATCCTGCATGTGGCGCGGTTGTTTCCGGTGATTCGTTTTGACGCAGCAATGACGCTGGCGAAGCGACATTTTCATCGGCTGTGGTTTCCGGGGCCGGGAACCAGCGGCGCGATTCCTTCGCGCGCGGAATACGGCATGAGCGATGCCGAGTTCAATCGCGCTCATGCCGCACGAATTCTGGCGCGAAGTGGTGGACCGCGTGGCTGCTGAAGTTCCCGGCACGTTGTTGCTGGCTGAGGCGTTCTGGCTGATGGAAGGATACTTCGTTCGCACGCTGGGCATGCATCGCGTTTATAACAGCGCCTTCATGAACATGATGCGCGACGAGGAGAACGAGAAGTATCGTTCGGTGATCAAGAAGACGCTGGAGTTCGATCCGGACATCATGAAGCGGTATGTCAACTTCATGAGCAATCCGGATGAGCGCACGGCGGTCGATCAATTCGGCACAGGGGACAAATGTTTTGGCGTGGCTGCGATGATGTCCACGCTGCCGGGGCTGCCGATGTTCGGGCACGGGCAGGTGGAGGGCTTCACCGAGAAGTACGGCATGGAATACCGCAGGCCCCGCTACGACGAGACGCCGGACCAGTGGCTGGTGGATCGGCACCAGCGCGAGATTGCTCCTCTGCTGCACCATAGCGTGGCTCTTTGCGGAGAGCCACAACTTTCTGCTCTACGACTTCTTCACCAGGACGGCACGGTAGACGAGAACGTCTTCGCGTATTCAAATCGCCGCGGTGGTGAGCGCGGACTGTTCCTCTACAACAATCGTTATGGCACGGCGCGGGGAACGATCCACCGGTCGGCCTCGTATGCCGACAAGGGATCTGGCCAGCAACGACAGCAGCAACTCAGCAATGGCTTGGAGCTGAGTGGAGACGCGGCGATCATCCTGCGCTATCGCGATTCGTTGACTGGGCTGCAGTATTTGAAGCGCGCCAACAAAGTGGAACAGGAGGGCATGAGCTTCGAGCTTCACGCCTACCAGTGCCACATCTTTGTTAATTGGCAGGAGCTTCGCTCGACCGCTGAGAAGCCGTGGGACAGGCTTTGCGACCAGCTGAATGGGAGCGGAGTGGCGGATCTGGACGAGGCGCTGATCAACCTTGAATTGCGGCCTGTTCATGACGCGCTGCGGCGAGTGCTGGATCCTGCTGTGGTGATTCAACTGGCGGACGTGGCGGAGGCTTCGCGAGCAGCAGTGGGTTCAGAAAAGCTGAAGAACCTTGCGCACGAGAGGGAAGCATTTTTCGAGACGGCATGGAAGCGCTGCGATGCGTTTATGCGCCTTGCGCAGCCTGCTTATGCCGCTCGAAGAGCCGATGCGATGGCAGCGAAGCCGATTCCTCCGGGATTGATGGCGGAGGAGTTCCGCGAAAGAATTCGTGGCGCGATGCGGATTCCCGCGCTCGAAAGCCACTTCCCGGCTCCGTGGACGGCGGGCGCTCGCCGCGTGTTGCCAAGCCCAAGCCCGAAGTTAACGGCGACGGCGATGTGGGGACCGGTGTTGAGCTGGTGCATTCTCGAATTGCTGGCGGAGACGATCGATCCGTTGAATCCGGAGCCGGCGGCAATGGATTTATTTGACCGCCTGCGACTGCGTCAACCGCTGGGCCAGACCTTCGCGGCGCTCGGGTTCGAGAAGGAAGAAAACTGGCGTGTGGCGGGTCGGATAAAGGTTGCCCTCTTGCTTGGATCGGGTATTGCGGAAGAGCAAGAGCTGGCGGCGGTGGCGGTGAAGGATGCGGTGGCTACCGCGAAGGTTTTGCAGCCAGAAACTGCGGTGCCGAAGGGAGCAGAGACTAAGCCAATTCTTACGCCGGCGCTGTGGCAGGATCCCGATGTTCGCTGGTTAACGGGTGCGCATGAGGCAGAGGGCCACACGTATTTCCTCAAGGAGTCGTACGAGGATTTGCTGTGGTGGCTGCAGCTGCCGGTCCTGTCGAGACTTGCGGGCGAGAGGATGCCAGATCGAAAGGCCTTTGCTGAAATGAGCTCGGCAGTTGCTGATGACCTTGCGGCGGCTGAAGCAGCGGGATACCGGTTGGAAATTTTGTTGAAGAGCTACGAGCCTGAAATTACGGAAGCTCCGGAAAGCAAAGCTGCGCCTGAGGTTCACGTCGAGGCGCGGAGTGACGACAGCAAGGCTGAAGCCGGTGAGGATCTGAAGGAGCAGCAGGCTGAGCCAGCGAGGACCGCAGAGGAAGATACCGCTGAAGTGGCTCCTGGTGAGACGACGAAAGGCTCAAAGGTTTAGCCTCTGAGCCTTTCGTAAAGCTTGATCGACTGCAGGTTAGAACTGCAGTTTGAGCGAGAACTGGATTTGGCGCGACGTGCCGGCGGTGCGGCTGATCTGGCCAAAGCCTGATCCCTTGATGGTGTTTGAGGGCAGACCAAAGTTCACAATGTTGAAGAGGTTGAAGAATTCCGCGCGGAACTGTGCGTTGAACATTTCTGCTCCGCCACGGCGGCCGAAGGGAGTGTTCTTGATCAGCGCGAAATCGAAGTTGAGGAATGAAGGACCGCGGAATGTGTTGCGTCCCATGGTGCCGAAGACGCCGTGGTTTGGTCCAGTTCCGCCAGCCACATTGATCGGGATGGAGAAGAAGGAGCCGTTATCTGCGCCACGTCCAAAGTAGTCCTGGCGCGCTTCGCGGCTTGTTGAAAGCTTCGGCATTTCTACCAGGTCGGGACGGTCAACTCCGTTGGCTCCGACGCCTGTCTGCTGCACTCCGGAATAGATGGTGAAGGGCGATCCGCTGCTTGCAGAGGTGATGCTGAGCAGCTGCCATCCATCATTGACCTTGCTGCCGAGGGGCCGCAGGAAGTCCACCGAATTGAAGGGAAGATCCTGCGCAAGGTTGAGAGAGAATGAGTTCGCCACATCAAAGGTGGATGGTCCTTTTTCGGCGGGTACGTCATAAGGGTTTTGAGGCGCCGAATTCGCGGCGGCACCTGAGCCGCCGGAGACGAAGCCACCGAAAACGGTACTTGTGTCGTCGATGGATTTCGACCATGTGTAGCTGGCCGAAATGGTTGGGCCGCCGTTGGGAATGGTGCCTTGCAGACCAGTTTGCAAGGCGTTGTAGGACGAGTGCGCGGCGGCCTGAATGACTGATTCCGTGCCGAAACCGCCGATAACATTGCCTGCTTCGTCGAACTCGGTGTGTGGCGCAAATGCGGGATCGGCACCCGGGTAGGCATTGGGATAGTTGATGCGCGGCAGGTGAACGCCTGCTGTTCCCACATACGTCATGTTGGCGGTGAGGGGACCGACGTGCTGCTCCACCCCAGCGGCCCAGGTTGCCATGTAACCATTTCCGAAATTCACGTCGATGCTGGAAAGGTTGAGCGGCGTGATCTGGTGATCGGAGGTGACCGCCGCCATGTCCCGCTCAAAGCGGTTGACGTCCATGATGGTGTTCGCCGGGACATTGGTGGTGTTGCCGCCGGGGAAGATGTTGACACCTGCCGGGGTGTAAACGAGCGGCAATTGTGCCGGCGTAATTTGCTGTCCGAAGGGAATGGGTGCGCCGGGCAAAGCTGTCTGTCGGGGATATACGACGAACGGCGTGCTGCCGGTGAGGAAGTTGTCCTGCCAGATGTTCGGCGGAATTGTCATGATTCCACCGCCAACATTGATTACGGTATCTTTGCGCGCGGTATAGCTAACCTGGACGCGCGGGCCGAGGCCATTCCAATCGAGCTTGTAACCGGGTTGCGGGTTGATGACGTATGCCTGTTCGTCACCGACCTCGCGTATCGCGGAGGTCCTTTTGGCTCGCTCGCGGAAGCACGAATAGACCTCCCAGCGCAGGCCGTAGTTTAACACCAGTCGGTCCGTCATCTTCCAGCTGTCCTGGAAGTAAGCTCCGCCGGCATCGCGCGATATGGCAGCGGCGCCGATGTGCTCACCCTGTGGGAAGTAGGATGGCGCAACAGCAACGGAGTAGCCAAAGGGGCTGGCGGTGAGCAATCCACTGAGAGTATCTGGCAATGGATCACCAACGTGAATATTGTGAGTGCCGCTCAACGAGCGAATTTCGACGGGGGAGTAAGCTGTGCCGCCGCCGAAGGTATAGTTCCCGTTCGGCTGTGTTCCGAAGTAGGTGGTGTCGCGGTTCACCCTGACTTCAAGGCCGATCTTGAAGGCGTGTCTTCCCTTGGTGAAGACGAAGCCCTGTTGCGCCTGGAAGAGATTGCCGTAGGCGGTCATCACGGATCCGCCAGCGGAGTTGAAAGGCTCGTAGGCGCCATCGCCGTAGGTGAGTGCTGCATCGGTGTGATTGGTGGTGGGAAAAGACGGCGTGGTGCGGGTGAAGCTGACCGAGGAGTTAAACAAGTAGTTCGGCGTGACGGTGCGGGTGTAGGTGACCACGCCATTGCGTTGCCTGTCGAGATACTCCACGCCCCAGCTGGGATCGATAGCGGTCTGATCGGGATTTGTTGTCGGGCCATTCAGGTTGTTGTAGTTGAAGCGGACCAGCAACTGGGCCTTGTCAGAGAGTTTTTGATCGAGGCGAATCGCGAACTGATCCGCGTTCGTGATTACCTTGGAGGATGTAGCGAAGGTATGGACACCGAAGGCTCCCGTAGGATCATTGGGCAACGGATAGCGGTTGATGTCCGGCGCGATCGTCGCATTCACGGGCACGTAGAGAATGTCGCCGGGATATGCGGTCGAGTCCAGTCCGGCGCGCTCCTCCGCAGTAGGAACGGGGAGCACCTGGGTGGTGCCAAGATTCTGGCGGAAGCCCTGATACTCACCGAAGTAGAAGGTTTTGCCGCGGCCGTCATAGATGTGCGGAATAACCACCGGGCCGCCGTTGGTAAAGCCGAACTCGTTCCTCTGAAAGGGTGGAATGCGGCGGGGATCTTCAGGGTTGGTGTGATCGAAATAGTTGCGAGCGTCGAGGGCGGAGTTGCGAATGAACTCGAACATCGAGCCATGGAAGCCGCTGCTGCCTGAGCGCGTGACGATGTTGGTGAAGCCGGCTGAGCCGCGCCCAATTTCTGCGGGGAGCCAACCAGAGCTGGATTGAATCTCCTGCACGGCATCGACGTTGAAGTTGGAGAAGGTCGCACCGCCCATCTCAGGGTCGCTGATGTCGGCGCCGTCCATGGCGAAGACCGCTTCCACTCCGCGCTGGCCGTTGATGGCGAATTGCGCAGTAAAGTTTGTGGAGCCGTTGGTGTCGGTCATCGTGCCTGCGGCCAACAAAAGCAGCTGGCTGAAGTCGCGCTTGTTGAGGGGGATTCCCGAGACATCCTTGCCGGACAATTGTTCGCCGCCGCTGCTTCCTGTGGTCGTGGTCGCTGTCTTCAGCGAGATGGCGCCCGATTCCTGGATGGTGATCTGCAGCGACTCCGTGGGCGGCAGCGTGACGAGCGGAGCATAGTTCGCTACGACGCCCTTCACCTCTACCGAGAGCGAATAACTGCCCTTGGCAGCAGAGGGAAACTGGAATTTGCCGTCGACTCCGGTCTCAGCCACTACCTTGGTCTTGCCCTGGACGAGACGCACGGTGGCACCGCTGACGGGTGCTCCGGTGCTGTTGGTCACGGTGCCGCCCCACGGTGCGTTAGCCGCTTCCTGGGCGCGCAGGGCTGGAGACGCGCAGAAAATCGCGAGGGTCGCCAAGAGGCATGCATTCCAGAATCGCCGAGCGGAGAAATTCAGGCCTGAAGAGGGACGAGGGCTTTGTACAACGTGTTGCCTGGATAACGAAAACATGAGGCCAACTTATCTATTCAAGAGTGGTGCGGCTTGAGGTGACGCTTTCGAGCGGAGAAAGGCCACCATCCAGCTTATCGCATCGGGGATATAACCCTAGTGTAATCATTCCGAGAATTGGCTACCAGTCCTAGAATCAGAAACAATTCCAGAATGGCCGGTTGCGAGTCAAAAAAAGGCTGACTATTCGTGGCCCTTATGCTCAGCGACGGCCTTGCTGAAGAGACGGACGTAGCGCTCAGGCTTTGTTTTCAATAGGGAATCCGAGATGGCCTTGCGATAGCCTCCGGTGTAGATGGAGTACATCACGGCCAGGGCGCAGCCGACCCCCAGGGAAAAACCGAAGAAAAATCCGACCATCACGTTGAGTATGTTCATCAGATTGTTCCATCCAGAGCTTCGGACAAAGGAGATCGCAGCTGGTTGTCGTGGATGACATTGGCTCGGGCAATCGCCTGCGTTAGATGAGGGCAGATATTTTCCCGGTCAACATGCTGTTCGAATTCAGCGCGCCGCATGAACTGTGCAGGCTGTTCTCGGGCTCCACATAGCAGCAGGGAACGGCCGGAAGTGCGAACCTCATCCGCGAGCCGTTCAAATGCCTGCAGACCTGTGGAGTCGATGGCGGTCATGTTGCGAAGGCGCAGGATGACGATCTCGGGCAAGTCCCAAAGCTGCTCACGAATGCTGTCAATCTTCTCAGTCGCGCCGAAGAGGAAGGGCCCATGGATGCGGAAGATGGCGACGTGGGGAGGGATCTGTTTGTCCTGCAGAACGTGTAGCCGCCCGCTCTCAATGTCTTCGTCGGTCACGCGCGTTACGGTGGTGGTGAGCGTGACCTTTCTGATGAAGACGAGTGCGGCGAGGATCATTCCTGCCTCGACGGCAACCGTGAGGTCAGCAAAGACGGTGAGGAGCAGGGTGATGAGCCATACGCCGATCTCGAGCTTGGGGAGTTTCATGATCTCGGGTATCTCCCGCCACTCGCCCATGTTGTAGCAGACCACAAAGAGGATGGCGGAGAGCACGCCGAGTGGGATGAACTTCGCCAGGGGCGCGGCGAAGAGAAGAACGGCGAGCACCGTGAGGGCATGGACCATGCCTGCGACGGGGGAGACCGCACCACAGCGAATGTTGGTCGCGGTTCGAGCGATGGCGCCAGTGGCGGGCAAGCCGCCAAAGAGCGGTGAGAAGATGTTGGCCACTCCCTGGGCCACCAGTTCAACGTTGGGGTTGTGCTGATCACCGCTCATGCGGTCGGCGACGACCGCGGACATGAGAGACTCGATCGCGCCCAGCAGAGCTACGGTGATTGCCGGGGAGATGAGCGTCCTGACCATGTGGTACTCGAATACGGGGAGATGAAATCGCGGGAAGCCCGATGGAATGCCACCGAAGCGAGTGCCAATCGTCTCAACCGGCAGGTGCAGGAAATAGACGAGCGCCGTGCCGCCGAGCAACGCTACGATGTAGCCGGGTATGCGGCGAACATAGCGGAACATGGCGATGATGAGCAGCAGCGCGGCGGCAGAGAGCAGCGTTGTTCCGAGCGAGACTGTGCGAGCACTTTCGGCGAGCACGCGTATGCGGCCGACGAAGTCGCCGGGAACGATGCCGGTTTTGAGGCCAAAGAAATCCTTGATCTGGGTGCTGGCAATGAGGATGGCGATGCCGTTGGTGAAGCCGACGATGACTGGCCGCGGGATAAATTTCACGGCGGCTCCAAGGCCGGTGATTCCCAGAAGGATGAGCAGGACGCCGGCCATAAGGGTGCAGACGAGGAGCCCATTAAATCCGTAGCGCGCCATGATGCCGAAGATGATGACGACGAATGCTCCGGTAGGGCCGCCTATCTGGAGACGCGATCCGCCCAGTGCGGATATGGTGAAGCCCGCGACGACCGCGGTATACAGGCCTGCCTCAGGAGGCGCTCCAGAAGCAATGGCGAAGGCCATGGCGAGCGGTAGAGCGACGAGTCCCACGGTGATGCCGGCTGCGAGATCGCTGCTGAACTTTTTCGCGGTGTAGTGTCGCAGCGCAAGAACGGATTTCGGTACTGCTTCAGAAAATTTCACTTCTCGACCCTCGAGAATCTAGAGCGACAGCAAGTTGTTCATGGAACCAGGACCGCATGGCTAGAGCTCGCGCAGCATTTTGGAGACTCCGACAAGCTGCTTGTTAAAGATTTTCCTGGCAACGTCCAACAGCCGGAAGATGTCAGGATCGCGGACCGAGTAGAAGACATTCAGCCCATCCTTGCGAGCGGTGACGAGATTTCGGCTGCGGAGGATGGCGAGTTGCTGGGAGAGGGTGCTTTGCTCTGCATCCAGTCGGCCGCAGAGATCGTTTACGCCGAGCTCACCGTTTCGCAGCTCGTCCACGATTCTTATTCTCAGCGGGTGTGCGAGGGCTTTGAAGAATTCGGCTTTGAATGTGCTCAATTCAGACATGGCTATATTACGATATTAGCATGTACTTGCGCTGCCCACGTAATGGGCGAGAGAATCTGAGTACATCTCATTGATCGCACAGGTGCAACCTCGCGTGTAACTATGCAAGTCAACCCACCGCCATCCAGGCGCATCTTTCTTAGCTGAGGAATCATTATCAAGAATCGACTTCAGGCCATTCTCAATGCAATGACGAGGGCGAACGCACTCGCCCTCCTGATTCCGGCGGCTGCCCTAGTGGTTTGCCTGATCACTGGCTTTCTGACCCGCGACGCGATGAACAATGTCAGCTTTCGACGGGGTCAGTCTGCGGGCATCGTAGATCAACGTCCCTGGCAAACTGCTCAGAGCCTGGCGCCGCTTGCTGTGTCGTCGGAGGAGCAGCGCTATGCCCGCGAGGCGGAACGGCTTGCCGATCATGAAGTGGACCAGGCATTTGCGATGGCGCTTCGTCAGGCAAGCCTGGACCAGCGAGTTCTCACCGGTGATGCGCTGGCTCTCTCCCGCAAAGTGAGCGATCTGCAGCAGACGGTGAAGGAAGATCAGGCGCGCGTAGACAGTCTTACTCAGGGTGCAAAAGGCGCGAATGGCGGCGATGTTGCCGACGATCTTGATTTTGCCAAGGCGCAACTTACGCTCGATACAGACGTGTTGAATGACGCCACCGACGAGTTGGCGCGTGCGAGCGGCGACAAGCGGGGGACCATTCAACAAGAACTCGCGGTGCACGAAGCCGCCATGAAGGCTTACGACGATCAGGCTAATAGCGCGGCACCGACTGCCACGGCATCCCTGCGCAGTCGGGGCACGCTGTACAGCCGCATCGTGGCGTGGTTCAACCAACGAAGCCGCCATGCCCTGATTGTGCAGGCGAAGCAGCAGGCAGACGCAGACGCGGTCACGTTGCAGGCGCAATACGATAAGCTGGACGCTGCATCCGATGCGTCGTCAACGCTGGAGGAAGGCCAGGCTGCATCGGCGCAGACTGCCAATGCTGGAGGCGTTCAACCCGCAGGCGACGCCAATGCAACGGCGCCTACGAGCAGGGCAGATAGACTGGCAGCGCTGAAGCGCCTGGCTTCGCAACGCACCATCCAGGGAATCCTGAACGACCGCCTGCAGACTCAACGGCAGCTTTCGACGATCTACGGCAAGTGGGGCGCGCAAGTGATGCTGCAGCACCGAGTGGTCCTGCACATGATGTTCAATTCGTTCGCGTGGATCGCGTTCATCATTCTGTGCGCTGCGTTCATAGGGTCGTTGGTGCGGGCCGTGCTGGATAGCTCCTCGATGGATCGCCGGCGCAAGCAGACGTTAAAGACCATCCTGATGCTGGCGACACAGCTGATCGCGTTGCTGCTGATTGTGTTTGTGCTCTTCGGCACGCCGAACCAGGTACCAACGATCATCGGGCTGGCCACGGCTGGTCTGACCGTTGCCCTCTCTGACTTCATCATCGCGTTCATCGGCTGGTTCGTATTGATGGGGAAGAACGGGATCCGCGTAGGCGACTGGGTAGAGATTAATTCCGTGAGCGGCGAGGTTGTGGAGATCGGACTCTTCCGAACTGTGCTGCTTGAAACTGGCAACTGGACGGATAAGGGTCATCCGACGGGCAGGCGGGTTTCATTTTTGAATAAGTACGCGATTGCGGGGCAGTACTTCAATTTCTCAACGGTGGGCCAGTGGATGTGGGACGAGATCAAGGTCAACGTGCCTGCTTCGAACGACGTGCAGCATAGAATCGAGCTCATCCACCAGGCAGTGCTGAAAGAAGCGGAGGAGAACGCTAATCTTGCCGCTACAGAATGGCAGCGCGTAGCGCGGCAGAACGGGTTAAGCAGGCTGGACACGACTCCCGCAATCGATATGCGCCCCGCCGCATCCGGGACGGACATCGTAATCCGATACATCACGCGAGCCGGCGATCGCTTCGACATGCGCAATCGCATGTATCACGCCGTTATCGACCTGCTCTACGGCTCAGAAATTCCGGCTGACGCTACAATTCCTCAGGCACCCGCTGCTACAGGTGGCTCGAAGTAGAGTGCGGAGCGAATATAAGACTGCACGCTGATATGAAATTCGGAGGCACGATTGCCGACTCTGGGTTCCTGTTTGAACTACGAGCCACGCGAGTTGAAGTTTGGGACGAGTGGACGTAGAGGGCTGGTCGCGGATCTTACGCAGCTTGAGGTGTACGTCAACGCGCGGGCTGAGATCGAATATCTCAAGACGCTGTCCGCTGAAGACGGCGGCATCGTAAGCGGCGACGAGTTCTACTATGCCTACGATCTGCGCCCCAGTTCGAGCGAGTATGTTGCGGCAGAAAAGGGAAGGGGCGAGCTGGCGCAGGCGGTCGAGCGTGCGATCGTCGATGCCGGTATGAAGCCTGTGAACCTGGGACAGATTCCCACGCCCGCGCTCACGTCCTACGCGATCCGTGCGCACAAGGGCAGTATCATGATTACAGGCAGCCATATTCCTTTCGATCGCAATGGCTACAAGATAAATACTTCTCGCGGAGAATTGCTGAAGAAGCACGAAGAGCCCATCGCGCTGACCGTTCAGCAGGTTCGGGAGCGCGTTTATGCTGAGCCCTGCAGTGCGTCTCTATTCAACGAGAGCGGCCTGTTGAAGGCAGGTCACAGGAATTTGTGCGAAGAAGATCCACGCGCACAGGATGCATATGTTCAGCGATACGTAGACTTCTTCAGCGGTTCATCGCTCGAAGGAATGCGCCTGCTTTTTTATCAGCATTCTGCGGTTGGGCGGGATATTGTTGTCGACATTCTGCGCAGGCTGGGGGCCGAAGTTATTCCCGTAGGACGCAGCGATACCTTTGTTCCGATCGACACGGAAAATATAGATGATGCTCAGCTGGCCGCTATCCAATCGCTGGCGAGCGTAGGAATTGCGTCGCATGGGATGGTGGATGCAGTGGTCTCGATGGATGGAGACAGCGATCGTCCGCTGCTGCTCGGTGTAGATGCTGCCACATCGAAGGTGCGCTTCTTTGGCGGCGATCTTGTCGGCATGGTGGTGGCCGAGTTTCTCGGTACGGACGCGGTGGTAGTGCCGATCAGTTGCAATGATGGCATCGACCGCGGTGATCTCTCACGTGTGCTCGAGCCTAAGACGCGCATCGGCTCGCCCTACGTCATCGCTGGAATGGATGCGGCTCTGGCGAAGGGGAAGCAGCGGGTTTGCGGGTGGGAGGCCAATGGTGGCTTCCTGACCGGATCGCAGTTTGTGCGCAACGGCAATACTCTGGCGCCGCTGCCAACGCGGGATGCGGTACTTCCTATTCTGTGTACGCTCTTTAGCGCGCATGAGAAGCGCGTAACTCTGATTGAACTTTTTTCAAAGCTGCCACAACGGTTCAGTCGCGCGGCTCTGCTGAAGGAGTTTCCGAGGGTCGTCGCTCTTGCCATCATCGATCGCTTTTCTCCGTCTGATTCCGCGATTGGAGAAGCGAGTTTCACAGCAGATGACGTAGTGGTGCGAGACAAAGGCGGAGTCGTGATGCCCGCCAGCGAAAGGCGGGCGTCGGAACTGCAGGAAATTCGCGGTGAGCTCTCAACGTACTTCAGCGCAGAAGAGGGATTTGATGGTATCGCGGCTTTGAATTACATCGATGGCGTGAGGATCGCTTTTCGCAACGGAGAGATCGCGCATCTGCGGCCGTCGGGGAATGCGGACGAGCTGCGCATCTACGCAGTGGCGGCTACGCAGAATCGTGCTGAAGCGATTGCGAGCAGCGGTGTTGCAGAACCGAATGGCATACTGCGGACGATGGAGAAGGCAGTAGCGAGCTAAAGTGCGGAGATGTGCGCGCAAGAAAGAGGTGAGGCTTGTGGCCTCACCTCTTTTGTTGTGCGGAGCTAAATGGTTTCGACAGCTTCTCTGACGACGCCTTGGAGTCCCTTTTCTCTGCGCTGGTACTGGTCGTAGATCCAGGCGTAGGTTTTTTCCAGGCCCTGTCGCAGGGAGATGCTGGGCTCCCAGCCCAGGTATTTCTGGATGAGGGTGTTGTCGGAGTTGCGGCCGTTGACGCCCTTGGGAGCGTCCAGGTTGTAGTTGCGCTTGAGCTTGATCTGGGCAATTGCTTCGACGATATCGACCAGCTGGTTGATGCTCACCGCTTCGCTCGATCCCAGGTTGATGGGCTCGAGGATCTCCGAGTTCATTATCTTGTCCACGCCCTGGACGCAGTCGTCGATGTACATGAAGCTGCGCGTCTGGTGGCCGTTGCCCCAGATCTCGATCTCATGCTGGCCGCTCAGCTTGGCCTCGATCACCTTGCGGCAGATGGCCGCAGGCGCCTTCTCGCGCCCACCGAACCAAGTTCCCCAGGGGCCGTAGACGTTGTGGAAGCGGGCCACCCTGGCGTGCAGGCCGAAGTCTTCCATGTAGTGGCGGCACATGCGCTCGCTGAAGAGTTTCTCCCAGCCATAGCCGTCCTCGGCGAGCGCCGGATAGGCGTCCTCCTCCTTGAGCGAGGGCGCGTTGAAGCGGTCGCCGGTGTCGGCGGTATGCTGCAGGTCGCCGTTGTAAACGCATGCCGAAGAGGAGTAGAAGAAGCGCTCGACGTTATACTTGCGGGCGGCCATCAGCATGTGGGTGTTTATCAGTACGGAGAGCATGCAGAGCGCCTTGTTCTTCTCGATGAAGCCCATTCCGCCCATGTTGGCGGCCAGGTTGTAGACGTCTACGGCGCCCTCGGTGGCTACTTCGCAGCTGCTCTTCTCGTTCAGGTCCAGCGACAGGTTCTCGACCCCGTCCAGCTTCTGGTACCACTGCTCGAGGGGCTTGATGTCTACCCCGCGCAGTCGGCTATGGCCCTGGTCTTTCAGGGCGCGGATGAGGTTTCCGCCGATGAAGCCTCCTGCGCCGGTGACGACGATTAGCTTTTCCTGCTTGCTGTGTGCCACTTGGTGCTGCTCCTTAAGCGATGAAGTTATCGTACATCATAGTAGCCCTGCCACCCGCCGGCGTCAAACCAGAAGGCTGCACTTTTAGACACCGCAACCCGTACACCTACCGTGCCAGGCTGCTCGACCGCACCCGCGAGCCCACCAGCGCAAAGTAGGTGATGAAGAGGTAGCAGCCAAGCGGAATCAGCATCGCGTCGGCCATGCTGCCGGTGTGCTCGAAGACCAGGCCCATCAGGGGCGTGAAGACTGCGCCGCCGATAATCGCCATTACGATCAGGGAGCCTCCCAGCTTGGTGTTGGGGCCGAGCTCTTTCAATCCCAAGGCGAAGATGGTGGGGAACATCAGCGACATGAAGAAGCTGGTGAGGAAGATGGCCCACAATCCCAGCCAACCGGGGAAGAGCACGCCGATCGCGACCAGCAGCACGTTGATGACGCTGTAGAGCGCCATGAGGCGGTTGGGGCGGACATACTTCATCAGCACGGTGGCGCTGAAGCGGCCCACGCCGAAGGCTACCAAGGTACCGGTGAGAAAGAGGCCGGCGGTCTTCTCCGAGGCGTGCACGTAATCCTGTACGTACTGGATGAAGTAGCTCCACGTACCCACCTGGGCGCCCACGTAGAAGAATTGCGCTATTACTGCCTGAATGAAGTGGGGATAGTGGAGCAGGTTTGAGAAGCTGCCCTCCTTGAGTGAGATCACCGTCTGGCTGGGGCCTTCGTTTGAGGGGAATTTCGTCTTCATCATGAGGATGGCGGCGACGAGGACCACCAGACTGAGGAGGACGTAGGTGGGGATTACCCTGAGGGTCTCGTGGCGCATATAGGTGACATAGGCGTTCGCGGCCTTCATTGAGGCGATCTGGGCGGCGCTCAGCTCCACGCCGGAGAAGATGAAGGTGGTGCCGATGAGCACGCCGCTCACAGCGCCGAGGGGGTTGAAGGCCTGGGAGAAGTTGAGCCGTCGCTCGGAGGTCTCGGGGTCGCCTAGCTGGGCGATGAAGGAGTTGGCCCCGGTCTCAAGAAAGGCCAGTCCCCCGGCGATGATGAATAGGGCGATGAGGAAGAAGGCGTAGCTCCACAAGAGGGCCGCCGGCCAGAAGAGCATGGCTCCGGTGCTGAAGAGCAGGAGCCCGGTGACGAGTCCCGTCTTGTAGCCGAAGCGGCGCATCAGGAGGGCGGCCGGCATCGAGAGCAGAAAGTATCCCATGTAGAAGGCGGACTGGATGAGGCCCGCGCGGAGGCGGGTCATCTCGAAGGACTTCATGAACTGGCGGATGAGCACATCGTTGAGGTTGTTGGCGATGCCCCAGAGAAAGAAGAGCGAGGTGACCAGCAGGAAGGGCCACAGGTAGCGGCGGGCAAACAAGGGTGTATCGGGATGCCGGACTTCTACTGTTGACTTCATGCTGCTCTCACCTCGTGCCTCCGCCGTGCTGTTGTACTGGTGCTGAATTCTCTATGCCGACTCGAGGATCAGGTTGGCATACTGCGTGGTGTCTCCGGTGCGAATCAGGCCGATGGCCTGGGGCACGCGCAGCTTGAACTGGATGTGCGCCTCGAAGGTGACAGGAACGTCGTGAAGCGCCTTAGTGAAAGCGGTCTGGGTGGCCTGCGGGTTTGAGCCGCGGAACTCCTCGGCCATGAAAGCCCGGCCAATGCGGAAGTTTCCGCGCACCGCGGCCAGCACGTCGAGGACGCGGGGCAGGTCGTCCACCAGAGAGATGTCGATGGTCTCGATGGCCGGCCAGAAGGGGAAGCCGCGGTCGGCAATGACGAGCGTGTTGGTGTGGCGGACGCGGCTGAGCAGTGAGTTGATGGCCGGGTTCAGAATCCCCTTTTCGAGCATGACTATCCTTTTTCGCAGACTCTCCCCAAAAGCGTTGCGGGAGGCTGATTAAAGTAATCGCTAACGATCCACCAGTATAGTCACCCGCCGGGGAATGGGGAAAGGGGCATGAAAGCGCTGATGTACGCACAGAAAGCGTTAAAGCCGTGTAGTATAGTTCCCCATATGCCCGTGACCATGAAAGATATCGCCCGGGATCTCGGTGTTTCCGTGGTCACCGTGTCCAAGGTGCTGCGCAACCACGACGACATCAGCGAAGCCACCCGTAAGCGGGTTCTTGAGCGGGTGAAGGAGCTTAATTATCGTCCCAACCTGGCGGCGCGAGGGCTGGTGACGGGGCATACGTATTTGGTAGGCCTGGTGGTGCCGGACCTGCTGCATCCGTTCTTTGCCGAGGTGGCCAAGGCGCTGTCGAAGGCGCTCTTGAAGAAGGGCTACTACCTGATCATCTCGTCGTCGGAAGAGGATGCTGAGCTGGAAGCGCGCGAGATCGATCAACTGCTGGGGCGCCGGTTGGACGCGCTGGTGATCGCGACCTCGATGGCAACGCCTGCGACGTTTGAGCGGCTGGAGCGGCAAGGCCCGCCCCTGGTGCTGCTGGATCGCAGCTTCGCTGGGTTGGCGACGAACTTTGTTGGCGTGGATGACCAGTTGGCCGGCGCCATGGCGACTGAGCATCTGGTGGCCATTGGATGCAAGCGGATCGCGCACCTGCGCGGCCCGGACCATAGCCCCGGCGTGGGACGACTGGAAGGATATCGCACGACGCTGGCAAAGCACGGCATGAAGGTGCTGCCCGGTTATGTCTCAGCCACACGGGCAAGCGATGTGGCCAGCCGCGAGAACGGGGCGGCGGCAATGCGCGAATTTCTGGCGCTTAAACCGCGCCCGGACGGAGTTTTCTGCTTCAACGATCCCACTGCCATGGGCGCAATCGACGCAATTCTTGAGGCGGGTTTGCGCGTGCCGCAGGATATCGCGGTGGTAGGCTGCGGCAACCTGCACTACAACGATTCGCTGCGCGTGCCGCTGTCGTCGATCGACCAGAACACGCAGCAGATCGGCGAGCGCGCGGCCAAGCTGACTCTGGCGCTGCTTGAGGCCAAGGTGCCGCCGAAGAAGAAATCGATCCTGGTGGAGCCTACGCTGGTGGTTCGCGCATCGAGCAAAAGAGGCAGCTAAAAGGCGGTTAGCTAAAGGGCGGTTAGCTAAGGTGCGGTTAGCTAAAGTGCGGTTAGCTGAAGTGCGGTTAGCGTGGACGGCGATTCGGTTGACGTGGGCCGAAGGTGCTTCTCCTCAAACTACTCCAGACAAAACGCAAAATCCTACATCTGCTCCGGGGACTTATCGGATGAGACAGGATCGCCCGATGCAATACGCGCCAAGATTCATCGCCATAGCGGCTTGTTTTTTTCTGCTGGGAATGGCTTGCATGGGACAAGCGAATCCGCGAGCTTATCATCTGGCGGGTGACTTTGAGGGAACGCATGACCCCTCGATTATGAAAGAGGGAAAGACGTGGTATGTGTTCGCCACGGGCGCGGCTCCAGGTGGAGGGCAGCTTGCGATTCGCTGTTCGACGGACCTGAGGAACTGGAAGCACTGCGGCAGCGTCTTTGATAAGGTTCCGGATTGGATTCATGAGACGAGTCCGGGGACGAAGGATTTGTGGGCGCCGGACATCTCCTATTTCGCGGGGAAGTATCACCTGTACTATGCGTTCTCATTGTTTGGGAAGAACACGTCGGGCATTGCGCTGGCAACCAACGAGACGCTGGACGCGACGAGCCCTAAGTATCGCTGGGCGGATGAGGGCCTGGTGCTGAAGTCGGTAACCGAGGACGACTTCAACGCGATCGATCCGAACATCGTGCTGGATGGCAAGGGGCAGGCGTGGATGAGCTTCGGCAGTTTCTGGAGCGGGATCAAGATGAGGCGCATCGATCCGGCAACGGGCAAGCTGTATGCGGGGGATGCGAAGACGTATTCGCTGGCGAGCCGTGTGAAGCCGGGGAACGCCGCGCCTGCGCGTGAGGGTCTGCCTGCTGACTGGCAGGCGGTGGAGGCTCCGTTTATAGTCCGGCATGGAAAGTACTTTTATCTGTTTGTGTCGTTCGATCTCTGTTGCCGGGGAACGAAGAGCACGTATCGCACGATGGTGGGGCGGGCGGATAAGGTGACGGGGCCGTATGTGGACCGGGCGGGAAGGCCGTTGTTGGAGGGCGGCGGAACCCAGTTACTTGGTGCGAATGGGAACTGGCTGGGCCCGGGTGGAGAATCTGTGCTGCAGCAGCCTGAGGGAGACATCATCGTCTTCCATGCCTATGACTCTGCGACCGGCAAATCCGCGCTGCAGATCTCTACGCTGACGTGGGGAGACGGATGGCCACATGCTGCGGTGGAAGGTTCGAAGTAGGGGATTGCAAAGCAGCAAGTCAGCAAGTCAGCAAGTCAGCGAGTTCGCAAGAACGACGCTGCGCGGAACCTGATGCGGTGGTGATTGGTGCCCGGGCGCAGACCGTGGTGATTCGAGGAGGTGGGAATGCTCCATCGATGGCGAGTCTTGTGCGGCGTTGGGTTTTTCGCCGCCTTTGCTCTCAGCGCGCAGGAAGCGCATGATCACCCGGCGCCGGAAAAGCTGGGCGCGGTTTCATTTCCGATCACGTGCAAGGCCGCAGTGCAACAGCAGTTTGATCGTGGAGTTGCGCTGCTGCACTCGTTCGCTTATTCAGTCGCCGATGAGGCATTTCAGGGAGTGGCGAAACAGGATCCGCAGTGCGCGATGGCCTATTGGGGCATGGCGATGACGCACTTTCATCCGTTGTGGGAGCCGCTTCCATCCGCTACGATTTCGACTGGCCAAGGGGAGATTGAGCGGGCCAAGCGGATCGGAGCAGGCTCCGAGCGCGAGCGCGGGTACATCCGGGCGCTGGGGCTCATCTACGAGAATGCGGCGAGCGTGCCGTATCGCGCGCGCGCGGTGAATTACGAGCGGGCAATGCAGGAGCTGGCTGCTGCCAATCCCAAGGATGTGGAGACGCAGGTGTTTTACGCGCTGGCATTGCTGGGGAACGTATCTCCCACGGACAAGACGCATAGCAAGCAGAAGCAGGCGGCCGAGGTGCTTGAGCCGTTGTACCGGGCGAATCCGCAGCATCCGGGAATGCCGCACTACCTGATCCATGCGTACGATAACGCGGAGCTGGCGCCGCGAGGGCTTCCGGCAGCGAGGGAGTACGCAAAGATTGCGCCTTCGGCACCGCACGCTCTGCACATGCCTTCGCACATTTTTACGCGGCTGGGATTGTGGGATGACTCGATCCAGAGCAATACCGCTGCGCGGAATGCGGCACACCAGCAGGGCGATACGGGAGAAGAGCTGCATGCGATGGACTACTTGGTGTATGCCTATCTGCAAAAGGGTAGTGACGGAGATGCGGCGCGGGTAATTGACGGGCTGAAGCAGATGCCGCAATTGAACAGCGGCGATTTCAAGATTGGGTATGCGGCGACAGTGATGCCGGTGCGCTACACGGTGGAGCGGGGAAAGTGGTCTGACGCGGCGGGTACCGCGAACGCGGGTGCGGGGGCGCCGCCGCAAGTTGTGGCGATTGCTGTGTGGGCGCGGGGGCTTGGCTTGGCGCGTAGCGGGCGTGCGGCGGATGCGCATACGGAAGCAGAAGAACTGCGGCGCATTGCTGGGCAGCTTGAGTCGACGGGGAATGAGTATTGGGCGAGCCAGGTGAAGATCATGATGCGCGAAGTGATGGCGTGGATCTCGCAGGCTGAGAAGCATCCGGATGAAGCGGTGGCATTGATGCGCAAGGCAGCAGATGAGGAGGATGCGATCGAGAAGCTGCCGGTGACTCCGGGGCCGATTGTTCCGGCGCGTGAGCAGCTTGGCGATTTGCTGCTGGAGCAGGGCAATCCGGATCTTGCATCAGCAGCGTTCAAGACGGCGCTGGTGAATGCTCCGGGGAGGCGCGGGGCGATGCAGGGAGCAGCGCAGGCTGCGGTGCTGAGCGGGCAGAAGTAGGTTGAAAGTTGCAGTCCACCCTTGCCGCTGGCGAGCAGCAAGGGCGGACTGAGTGAGTGGGAGCGCTAGCAGCCTTTGAACGAGAAGAACTCGCCGAGGGGGCCGGGAATGTGGGGCGAGAACTGCTCGAATTTGTAGGACGTGGTGGTGTCGAAGCCTGCAGCTTTTGCGGCTTTCGCGTCCACAAAGGGCAGCAGCGCATTGACGGCCTGATCGATCGAAGTCCAGCAGAGAGTGCGCTCGTAGCCGTTGTTGTTGGGGGGCTGGATATTTTCCGGCACTCCCTGAGCACCGGTGAGCCGCGGGAAGGGGCCGCCATCCTGTGCGGTGACTTCGCCGCCGAGAACGCGGGCGAGGGTGCGATGATCACTCTCAATGCCCATGATGCGCGCAGCGATTACGCGCAGGTCTGAGGTGCTGAAGTTGCGCACACCCACGAGATAGGCGGCGATGAAGGCGTCTTCCAACGTGACGAGAGTGTTGAGCGTAGTGAGCGCGTCGGAGAACATGTTGTGCGGGTAGAAGAATGAGGTATACGGCGAGGGCTGGCCGGTGACGGATTCTTCCAGCAGGTAATGGGACATTTCTTCCTGCCGGGCGCCGTAGAGGTAGTTCTGATCGTCGTCAGGCAGTCGCGTGAAGAAGGGCGCGATGCGGGTGATGTTGGTGTAGGTAGTGACGGCGAGGGCCTCAGCGATTTCGGCAGCGATGAGGATGGCGGTGTCCCCCGAGGTCAAGCCGCTGCTGGCGGTTGCGTTGTTGCTGGATTCGGATTGTGGATTCAGGGCCGATGCGATGGTGGAGAATCCGCTGAGTGCAACGGCGGTGGTGGCTCCAGCGACGGAGGCACGCTTGAAGAACGAACGTCTTGAAAGGTCAGCTGCGCCTTCATCGGGTGAGTTGACGGTTTCACTCTCGCTAAAAAACTTCATGATCTACCCTCCTTAACAAATGGCCGGGGAGCGGGCGCGCACGGTCTGGGGAAGTTGCCCGTCTCCCTGGGTGTTGGTAGAACGCGCGGGAGTGTGGGCTGGATTGGTGAAAGGTGAAAATAATTTTTCGGGGCTGGGCGAGTAGACTGCTGAGTTACGAATCTGGTTGATTTATTCGGGGTGAATGGCGTGAAGAAGACTCTCTCTGCATGGCTCGGAATTGGACTGGTGGTTGTGCTGGCGCTGTCTGTGGGTGGGCGGGAGTGTGTGGCCCAGCAGGCTGGGGCGCAGAAGCCGGTGATTACGAAGATCGATCCGCCGGACTGGTTTGCAGGAATGCCGGACCCCATGTTGCTGCTGCGGGGAGAGAATTTCAGCGGGGCGAAGTTTGCGGTCGTGGGGAAGGGTGTTTCGCTGGCGAGGAGCAATGTCTCGGAGAATGGGCACTGGGCTTTTCTTTGGCTGACGACGAAGAGGGCGGCGCCGCAGCGGCTTCGGATTGAGGCCCGGTCAGCCGGTGGCGCGGCAGCGGCGGAGTTTGCACTGGAGGCGCGGAAGCCGGTGAGCGCGGGGTTTCGCGGATTTTCATCGGACGACGTGATGTACCTGATCATGACGGATCGATTTGCGGAGGGAAGTGCCTCGGCAAGCAAAGCGGTGAAGCCGCCGGGTGGCTTCAATCGCAGCGCATCGCATGCGTGGCACGGTGGAGATTTGCGGGGAATCGCGCAGCATCTTGATTATCTGCAGGCACTGGGCGTGACGACGGTGTGGACCACCCCGGTGTATGACAACACGGGCTCGCCGGATTCGTATCACGGTTATGGCGCGACGGACATGTACGCGGTGGATCCGCTGTACGGCACGATGGCGGACTACCAGGCATTGGCTGTGGCGCTGCATGCGCGGGGAATGAAGCTGGTGCTGGATACGGTGCCGAACCATGTTGGTGCGGGGCATCCGTGGGCGGCCGATCCGCCGATGCCGGATTGGTTTCACGGCACGGTGGCGAAACATTCGCAGCCAAATTATGACTTCGACGTGATTCCCGATCCACATTCCAACCCGGTGAAAGCGCGCGATGTGATGACGGGATGGTTCGCGAATGTGCTGCCGGATATGAACCAGGAAAATCCGGTGGTGGCGCAGTACTTGATTCAGAACGCGGTGTGGTGGGTGGAGACGGCGGGGCTGGATGGTCTGCGGCTGGACACCTTTCCTTATATCCGGCGGGAGTTCTGGCGGGATTTTCACGCGCAGCTGCATGCGCTGTATCCGCAGCTGACGACGGTGGGAGAGGTCTTCAACGGGGATGCTACGGTGACCTCGTTTTTTGCGGGCGGGGTGACGCGGCGCGGCGTGGATACGGGGCTGGACACGCCGTTTGATTTTCCAACGTATTCTGCGCTGAGGAAGGTCTTCGCCGAAGACAAGCCGGTGACGGAGTTGACGAACGTGTGGCGGCAGGACTGGCTGTATCCGCACCCGGAGCGGCTGGTGGTGTTTATGGGGAACCACGATACGAAGCGGTTCCTTTCGGAGACAGGTGCGACTCCGGCGCGGATGGAACTGGCGTTCGGGCTGCTGGCGACGATGCGAGGGATGCCGCAGATCTACTCCGGGGATGAGATCGCGATGACGGGTGGGGATGATCCCGAGAACCGCCATGATTTTCCGGGAGGATTTGCGGGCGACACGGCGAGCGCATTTACGGCGCAGGGCAGAACGCCGGAGCAGGCACAGATGTTCGATTGGGTAAGCGGGGCGCTTAAGGTGCGGAGCCAGCATAAGGCGTTGCGCGAGGGCGAGCAGCAGGACGTGTTTGTGGACGCGAGCGCGCTGGCGTTTGTGCGGGCGAAGTCAGTAGGCGAGGGTTGCAAGGGTGGCGGGGAGGATCGGGTGCTTGTGCTGATGAACAAGGCGGATGCTCCCAGGGAATTGCGGGTGGAGACACAGCTGACTGCGCTGGCGGGTTGCTCGCAGCTGACTGGCTTGCTGAATGCGAAGGATGGAGCGCGGTTTGAGGGCGGAGCACTGGTGGTGAAGATGGCGGGGCAGCAACTCGCGGTTTACGCGGTGAGGTAGGGAAGGGGCCGACTTGGTAAACGATTGCTGGTGGTAGGGTTGCCCGGCTGGGTGAAAAGAAGTGTTCGTTTGCGGACGATCAATCTCGATTTTGGACAGGCCGGTTGGCGGCATTGGTGGGAGCTGCCGCGTAAGTGATTGCAAAGTATGGAGGATTTTGGGTGGCGGGAGGTGTTCAGTGGCTTTGGGAAGGGCACGCAACGTGCATATTGCATAGTACGGCGCATGGAAGCCCTGCATCTCGCGCGTGAAGGACCCAGAGACCATGAACAAGAGAAATCTGGCAAGTCTGGTGATGATCGCGGCCCTGGTAAGCCCAATGCTGCATGCGGAGGGGAGCTCACGGTATGCTCCTGCCGCCTGCTCGTGGCAAGTTCAACCTTCCGGAACGTCGGTGCTGGCTGCACCGAGGCTGCTGGTGGAGACGGTTGGAACGTATCTCTCCAGCCGGTTTCCGATCTCCAGCGGCGATGTAAGCATCAAGAGGCTTGGCCGACCGGGATTCAATGGCGGCCTCTTCATAGCTCCCGATGAGTCGTACATGGTGGTCAGCGCAAACCGGACCAGGCACTTCGCCTCCGAGTTCTACATCTCATTCCGCAAGGCTGATTTGTCGTGGAAGGTGTCTGTTAGCCTTGGGCTGAAGGTGAACAACGGTCAGCCGCATCGTTGGGGAATGGCCCTGTGGACTGCAGGTTTTCCCGGGGCTTCAGAACTTCCCGCTTGAGCAGGTGGTGTCTGGGGCGCGTCTTGCATATGAGTGCCGGTTTCACAATGGACAGCTAGCAAGGGGAAATCGTTTTCGCGGAATCTTCTTCGCCGCGGGTCCATCTAACAGGGGGAGGCAGGATCGTCCCATGACCGACTTGAGACATGCATTGCTGGGCGTGTTGATGGGGTCCGTGCTGATTGGGTTCGGGCTGGTGCCCGGGCTTTTTCAGACGATGGCGACGAGTGTGCGCGAGTTCAGTGAGCGGTTCACGTTGCAGCTGGCGCTTCCATCCCGCAAACGTGCGGAGTTCCGCCAACCGCGATTGCTGGCAGCGTTTGGCGCGGCGCTGATTGCCCTGAGCCTGCTGGCGTATCTCGCAAAGTAATCTCGACTCTTGTGCGTGGCGGTGAGCTATGCCGAGGCCTTGGCGCGTAGTCCCACCAGAACCATGATGGATGCCGCGACTATCGCGATTCCCACGGACATAAATCCCATTGTTACGAGACTCTCCTGCCAGGGTTGTCCTGTGTGACCTGCGCTGGTAATAGGTGAGAGGGCAGCGGTGCCGAAGATGGCGGCGAGTGTGGTGATGAGCCAGTTAAAGTACGTGCCATAGAGCACGCCCCAGTAGGCAATCGTCTTGACTCGAGGGGTGAGCCTGACCTCGTTCCAGATGGCTCCAAGGGCGACGAGGAAGGTGCCGTTCATGACTCCTTCGAGGTGTGCGGCGAGGCCCATGCGCGTGTTGGCGAAGTGCGATTCGGCGAAGCCGGTAAACAGGCCGATCAAGAACAGAAACATGCCATGCCACATCAAACGGCGGTTGCTACCTTCCATGTGGTGCTCCTATGAGTCAATGGGTGTGGCTCCGCGCACATACAGCATGCGCGTTTCGGTGCAAGGGCGGCCCTGGGTTCGACGAAATTTCTGACTCAGCTTACACGTTAAATTCGCGGCGCCTTCGGGATTGTCAGGAGATGATTTCGTGAACGAACCAACCCACTCAACAGTCCTGATATTTCCAGTTGCGTTGCTTGCCTTCGGCGATCCACTCGATAGCGGTGGCGATGCGTTTGTCGCGTGTCTCGGGACGCTTGGCATCGGCGATCCATTCGACGTACTCGCGTTTGGCGCTGGGGCTGAATTTGGCGAAGACGGCGGCGGCAGCTTTGTTTTTCATTAATGCGGCGGTGAGCTCCGAGGGTGCTTCCACCGCGGGTTTTGGCGCCTTGACGACCTGGCGTCGAGCGGCGATGGGGCTGGTGTACTGGCCGCTGTCGACGAATCCGGCAGCCTGGCGAATCCAGGTGAGCATGGATTTATCGGAGGGCAGATCTTTCACGGTGGTGATGCGGCCGAGCGAACCCATGCCGCCCTCCTGCACGACGTTTGCCTTGCGCAAGACGACGCCGATCTCCTGACCCCAGAAGCCGAAGCTGCAGTGCTCCTTGAAGGCAGACATGTTGCCGAGGATGGCGCCTCGGTATTCGAAGAAGGGGCGGCTCCACTTGATGGTCTCTTCGACGTCGGGGCAGGCCTTGTGCACGAGGGTGCGCAGGTGGTTGAGGATGGGCTGGGCGAAGGGCTTGGCCTTGGCGATGTAGGCGTCGACTTTAGGGTTGAGATTTTGAGCTGCCATAGTTCACTCCTCGTTCAAGAAGAGAAGTTTACAACGGCCGAATAGCGATGTGACGGGAGATACAGCCTTTGTTGCCGGCTTCGTGGAATACTGCGTCTTCCGCCATGAAGCTATTTAGAGTCATATTCCTTACACTGTTGGCCGCGGTAATTGTGGCTGGTTCCTGCGCAGCGGTTGCGCAGCAGACGTTTCTTCAGTCGCAGCGTCGGCACAATGCCGAGATGACAGAGTTGCAGCCGACGTGGATGGGTCCCGTAATGCAGCCTGACCCGCGTCTTTCTCAGTCAGTGCGGTTGTCGTTCTCCAGCTTTTATGCGCCCGGCGCGCATACGGTTATCTACGGGAACAATCACGGCGTATCGATGATCGCAGCGAAACGCTTTCAGTTTGATTTTGTTCCGCCGTCTTATTTCCAGAACCACTCGGCGACGTTGAACGACGGATTCGGAAATATATTCACGCAGGTGAAGTATCGGATTGCGTCGGGGAACGATGAGCGGGGCAACTTTGCGGTGACGGCGGTTGTGAGCTACGGCTTTGCGCCGCGCATTTATCAGAACGGCCTCTTGACTTCAGTGTATGGACCGAAGCTGGCTGCGGGCGTTGCCCGGGGGCACTTCAATGTGCAGTCAACGCTGGGTGGCATGCTACCGACGAGCAAGGTGGAGTTGCAGGGGCGTGCGATTGAGTGGAATGCGACACTGCAGTGGCATGCCAATCCGCATGTATATGTCGATGTGGAGAACAACACGACATTCAACATGGGCGGCCCTCTGAATGGGAAGACGCAGAATTTTGTGACTCCGGCGGCTTACTACGTTGTGAAAGGTAAGGAGTGGAAGCCGACGCATCCCGTTTTTGTTTTCGACGCGGGCATGCAGATTGCGACAACTTCCTTCCACTTGTATAACCACAACCTGGTGTCGGAGATGCGGATACTTTTCTAGCATCGCTGATTCATCTGTGGCCGCAAATTCTGTTTCTCGCCTTGTAACATTTCGTTCAACGAAAATTCACCTGAGCGCAATGCAATCGCCTAAGTGCGCCATTAACTATGGATGGCGGAGGCAACAATGAAAAAGGTACTTGCATTCCTCTCCCTGGCAAGTGTTTTTGCGGCGGGTGCTACGCTCGCCGAAGACGGCGGCAACAATCAAGGTCACATCAAGTACGTTCTGCTAATTAGCATTGACGGCATGCATGCTGTTGATTTCGCGAATTGCGCCAAGGGGTTGGCCACAGTGAATAATGGCGCTCCTTATTGCCCGGCACTGGCCACGCTCGCCAGGACCGGTGTGAACTATATCGCGGCCAATACATCGAAGCCTTCTGATTCGTTTCCTGGACTAACGGCAATCGTGACGGGCGCAAGCCCTGCACAGACAGGCGTGTATTACGACGTTGCGTACGCGCGGAATCTGGATGCGCCGGAGATGACGACGGGCAACGGGGTGCAGGCGGGTCCGTGTAAGGCGGGTGCGGCACCGACCGGCACGACTACGGAATATGAAGAAGGCATTGATATCGACCAGTCGAAGGTGAATGGCGGCGCTCCTGGCGCGGCACTGACGGATGGTGGGCTGAACTCGATCCAGCCGAAGAGACTGCCTCGCGATCCAGCCAACGGTTGCAATCCGGTATATCCGTGGCAATTCGTTCGCGCCAACAGCATCTTCAGCGTGATTCATTCGGCTGGCGGATACGCGGCATGGAGTGACAAGCATCCCGCATACTCGTCGGTGGCGAGCGGCATTGGTCCCGCGGCACTCGATGATTTCTACGCGCCCGAGATCAACTCGACGGTGATCGGTCTTCCGGGTGTGCAAACGCCGACGGGAGTTTCATGCGTGACGGTACGCGATCCCGGGTCGGACGTGACTGCGTGGACCAACAGCTTCGACAACATCCAGTGCTACGACACGCTCAAAGTGAATGCCATCGTGAACGAGATAGACGGCAAGGATCACATGGGTATGAAGAAGACGCAGGTGCCCACTATCTTCGGCATGAATTTTCAGGCGGTCAGTGTAGGCCAGAAGCTGAACGAGAAGAGCAACAACACTACGGGTGGCTACCTGGATGCGGCGGGAACGCCGACGGAAGCACTGCTTGGCGAGATCAAATTTGTCGATGCTTCGATTGGGAAGTTTGTCGCCGAGTTGAAGGCCAAGGGATTGTATGACAGCACGCTGCTGGTGATTACCGCGAAGCATGGCCAGTCGCCTATTGATCCCAATCTTTACAATCCGATTTTGAAGACGGGATCTTCGCCGGCGACGCTGCTGGATAATGCGGGATATATTCCGCTATCTGGGGCGCCGAGCAATCCCAATGGCATTGGACCGACGGAGGATGATGTTTCTCTGATCTGGCTGAAGGATTTCGCCGATACGATTCCCGCGGTGAAGATTCTTGAGGAGAACGCTGCGGCTATCGGGCTGGGGCAGATCTACTATGGTCCGTCGCTGTCGTTCGTCTATGGCAATCCTAAGCAGGATCCACGGACGCCTGACATTATCGTGACGCCGAATGTGGGAGTTGTTTACACGGGCAGCACCAAGAAGCAGGAGGAGCATGGCGGGTTTGGCCACGACGACACGAACGTGATGCTGCTGCTTTCCAATCCAAGCTTCCCCTGGCGCACGGTAAAGGCCGACGTGGGGACAGCGCAGGTGGCGCCCACGATCCTGAAAGCGCTTGGGCTCAACCCGCAGGCGCTCGATGGAGTGCGTGTCGAGGGGACAGGCGTGCTTCCGAGCGTCGATCTTCCGTAACGCTAGTCGATAATCGAGCACTATTCAGCGGACGCTTCCTACCAGGAGCGTCCGCTTTTCTGTTGGCAACGGAGGAGGTTGACCCGGGCGGCACTGCCGAAACGATCTACTGAATCATGGTTAATCCGATGTATACTCAGCGCCTTGGAGTATGGGAAAAATGTTCGGTCAACTATTTGCTGGAATCGGCTTGGGATTGCTGGTCGGTGTATTAGTGGGCCTTTCCTCTTCTCCCGTGGTGTCGGTTGTAGTGGGGGCGCTGGCGGGGGGAATGGTGACGTTGCTCGGCTTTGCGCGGAGCACGAAAGAAGGGCACTCCTCTTACCTGGAGGGGTCAGTGATTCGCCTGGGCAGCTTTGGCATCGCCTGCGCGGCGGCCGTGGTATTGGGCCTGTTCATTCGTACGCACAACTGGGTTTCTCCATCGATTGCCGATCAGGTTGCAGAGGTACAGAAGGCCGGTTACAGTCCCGAAGAGGCGCGCCGGTGGGTTGCGTACAAGAATGTCGGCACAGTGTTGGGGATTGGAACGGGTGGCTCAGGCAGCGCCGCAGCGTCATCTTCCGGCGGAACAGCGCAGGTGGCAGGAAGTGTCCTTTTTGCGGGCGCAGATTCGGGCGAGTGTCAGCACTTCGATCCGAATCGCTACAAGGACGCCGCCGAGCAACTCAATGCTCTTCGCCAGTTGGGGGGGAAGTATGCGGAATACGCTCAGAAGATTTCGACCCTGGACGCCGGACAGCAAAAGTCGGTGCTGGAGTCGCTCAGGCTTCTCTACTGTCCGCTATAGAGCATGGCAAGGTCTGCGCTGGGGTGCATTGGGCGCGGCTTTGCTGGTGCTTGCCCCTGCTCGGCCATTGCAGGCGTTCCAATTCAGCGAAGCTGTTTACGATGAAGTGAAGCCATCGGTAGTACGCATCTCCTGCAGCAACAAGGCGGCAACAGGATTTCTTTGGTCTAGCTCCGACACGGCTGTAACTGCGCTGCATGTGGTTTCGGGGTGTGGGAACATCACAGTTTATTACGAAGCGCTGAAGGTGTCGCGACAGGCGAGCGTGGTGAAGGTGCTTCGCCGGGCCGACCTTGCAATGCTGAAGATTGCGAATGCGCCGAACTCGCGCGTGCTGGTGGTTGACACGAAGCCGCCATCTCTAACCGATCAACTATCGACACTGGGATATCCTCTGCAGCTTCCAAGCATGAGCAGCACTTCGCTGCAACTGCGCTATGGCGGCAAGACGCTGCGCAACATTGTGCCGGAGTCGGTTGCGCAGGCATTGTCGGGCGGGTCGCCAAGCCTGGACCTGGAGATCGACAGCATTGAGGGGCATCTGCTGCCGGGGCACTCCGGAGCGCCAATCTTCAATGAGCAGCGCAAGCTGGTGGCGATAGCGGACGGCGGATTGGAGAATGGTGCGGCGGCTTTGAGCTGGGGAATCCCGGCACAGTTCTTGAATCAGCTTGCCGCCTCGAACGAGCAGCCACAATCGACAGTGGCGGCGGTGGGAGCGTCGCATGCTGTGCTGTTCGCGTCGGAATCTGAGGTCAGGAACTTAGGGGAGACTACGTGTTCCGGCATGACGCTGACCAAGCTTCGCACTGCGACGCTGGCCGATCTGGTGAAGTCGGTGGACGACCCACGGGGAATGCTGCAGACGATGCAGACAATCAAGGTTGACGTCAGCCGCGCTACGTTTGACGTGTATCAGCATCTGCCATCCGGGGCTACGTTTGTGCTGCCGCAAGGAGCAGAGTTGAAGCTGGCTCCGAACGGGGATTGCATGGCCGCGCTTCCGTCAGGCCGCGTGCAACTGCGCATCGAACTTGGAGTTCTTGCGTCCACGATGCAGGCGCAGGCAAAGTCTTCGGCATTCGAGAATTCGCTGGTGAACGGCAAGACGCAGGGTTGGATTTCTGATCTGCAATTTACCAACGCTGCTCCGCTTACGCGGTTCGATGGATTGATTGTTCGCCGGCGCGGCTACGATCATGTGCATCCGTTCCCGATGTACCAGGATAAGTATTTGTTTGAGGTGCTGGCAGTTCGTAACAATGTGTTCATCGGGTCTGCTGCGATCACGGAAACCACCCCGCAATGGATGCAGAAGATCCAGGCCTGCAATATGAACCCGGGCATGCCTGCCTGCGATGAGGTCAGGGTGTATGCGGTGGACTGGGTGAAGTCGATGCTGGCGATTCAGCTGACGACCTTCCCGGTTGGATAGGTATCGAGCGCGCGAGCAAAAAAGAGGGGCATCCATTGAGGATGCCCCTTGTGTTTTGGGTACCCGAGCGGTTTATGGGAGGTAGTAGCGGAACGAGGTCCAGATCATGTTGTCGATGCCCTTGCTGTCATAGTGAGCGGTACCTGCAACGGGAGCACCGGACCATCCCTCACGAACGGCGTAGCTGTATTGCAAGCCCTGGCGGAGGCGGCCTTTCGGTCCCTTGTAGAAGTCATACCAGTAACCGAGGGTAGCTTCCTGAACGTCGCGGGTGTTGAGCCCGCAACCGGCGGAGGTGTAGTAGCCGGTGGATCCGCCCTGAAAGCCGGTGGGCTGTTCTGCCGTGCAGGCGGAGGAACTGGCCAGTTGAGAGCCGTAGCCCTGTGCTGCCGGCTTGGTGACCACCGTCCATGTGTTGGTGGCTGCGTTATAGGTGGGTACGGTTGCGAAGCCTACGTAGGCTGCTCGGCCGGCATAGTCGCCGCCATAGTAGGAGTATATGGCGATGCGGGGAGTCGGGTTCCATTCAAGCGTGAGCAAGCCGGAGAGATTGTGAACCGGCGAGAACTCGCCGCTTGCGTTTGCGGTGACGTCGGCGAGCGTTGTATTTCCGTAGCGGCCTACACCTGGGCCGTACATGGCCTTGGCTCCAAAGTCGACCGTCTTAGTAATGGGGATGCGAGCGCTGCCGCCGAATCCGCCGAGAGCGATCTTGTTGTTGTAGTTGCCGGCTACGCTGGGTTTGGCAATCGGGCTAACCGCACCGCCTGATCCGACGCCGCCGCCGTAGAGATAGTTAGTGGTGGATTCGCCCGGATAGACCTGTTCATGGGCGAAGCGGCCGATGCCGAAGATTTCATAGTGTCCGTAGCCGGGATCGAAGGCGGCCTTGAGGATCAAGTCGGGCATGTAGTTGAAGGGAAGTGTGGCAAGGTACGAGCAGGTGGTGGTTGGTGTGCCGACGCCCGTAACCGGATTAGCGGTCAGCACCGCGGTAGCGCAGCCGCTGGTGGCGGCGTTATAGGCTCCGCCATTGTTGCCATTGGCGCCGAGTACTGCGTATGGCGTATTTGCCGCGACCGCAGTGGAGTAGATGAGCTGCGGATTTTCAATCGAGATACCGCCGGACACCTTGGGCGTGTTGTAGACCACGCGGAAGCTGTATTGGCGGGTCCAGATGAAGCCGGCGTTATAGTTCGGGTCTATATTCTGCGGAGTGGCGATGTTGGCGCTGAAGGCGTCCATGCCCTTCTTCTCTTCAGTAGCGAGGGACCACATCTGGCCTCCGGTGAAGCTCCAGTTGTTGGTCATGGCGGCCTGAGCCCAGACGGTGCGCTGGCGCATAACGTAGCTGTTGGATTGATTGTCGTTAGAGGATGTACCGGTACCGAGGAAGTCCGCCTCGTAATAGCCGCGCAGCATTCCCCAGTTCAACTTGCCCTCGGCCAGCAGGGAGAGTCGGGATTGGCGGGCTGTGCCGTAGAACTCGCTGAGGTGATAGGCGGTGGCGTTTTCATAGGGAATTGCGTTGAAGGGGGTAGCGATATCAGCCCCTGTACCGTGCTGGCGCCACACTGTTTCCGCCGCCACAAAACCACCAGGAGTCAGGTTGATGCCCTTATAGTGCAGCGCGGTGGGGTTCTCGATAGCTGCCCTGGTCTTGGCCTGGTCGTCCTGGATAGTGGTGACCAGTGAGGTGGTGTTGGTCTTCAGGTCATCGACCGCGCCCGAGAGGGTGGTAACGGTCTGATTGCCGGCAGTAATAGCCTGCTGGTTGGCGTTTGCCGCCTGCTGCGCCTGAACTGCCGCCGCCTGCGCCGCTGCTGCCGCCTGCTGCGCCTGCGTCAACTGCTGATCGCGATCCGCGAGCTGTTTTTGCAGGGCTTGAATCTGCGTCTGCATGTCGATTCGAAGCTGCTCGATCTGCGATTCAATGGACGGCTTTGGAGGCGCTTTCGTAGTCGTCTTCCGTGTCGTCTTTTTGGGGGTGGCAGTGCCGGTTGTGCTGCTCGCGGTCGATTGTGCCTGGGCAACGACCATTGTCGTTGAAAGCAAAAGACTCGTCAGCGCCTTCAGGTGAGTGTTCATTTAGCCTCTCTTGGTGTGTAAGTGCAATGAAACCAGTGCGAAGTCCTGCTTCGACGAGACTGTAGTGCATCCGGCGAAGGGAAAATGCGCTTGGCTCGCGCGGGTGCCGGAAGAGGATGGCCGGAGTTCTGGCATCGGGATGTGGCCGGCAAACGCAGGAGTGTCAGCACTGGCTTAAAGGTGGCAGAGGCGCGTGAAAATCTGACGAATTTAAGATGAATAACCCTTAAATGCCAGTCACTTGGAGGCGCGCGGCGGTAATAGCAGCGCGGTTTGGAAGTAATTCGTTACCACTATTTTGCGGGTGCCGGGGCCTTGCCTGCGCTGATGAGATTAGCGAGCAGGCGGTAGGCGCCGGGCACTGCCTCAGGGAGCTGCCGGTAGAGAGCGAAGGCAGTGTAGATGTAGACTCCCTTGCCGTAGTGGGCGACCAGGAGGCCGCCTTTCTGGGGGTCCTGTCCCTCGTCGTGGGTCTCAGTGGGGGCGGCGAACTGCGGGTCCCATGACTCCATAAAGGAGTGTCCGCGCTCCTCGACCCAGTCGTTGAAGTCGGCCGAGGTGATCTGATTGGGCCAGCGAAGCACGGGGTTCGCGGCGTCAATGAGGGTGACGGCGGCGTTTTCGTCTACGACCTTTTCCGGTGAGCGGCCCAGGGTGTAGGGGTAGGGGCCGTAACCGTGGTCATACTCGCCACTGTTGTACTGGACGAGGAGGCAGCCGCCGTTGCGGACGTAGTCGAGCAGGCGGCGATTCCAGCGGGCGAGTTCGGGGCGCGCGGCATAGGCGCGGATGCCGAGGACGATGGTGTCGTAGCCGCTGAGGTCGGCGGAGGCCAGCTCCTGCGCGCTGAGCATATGGGCGGTGATTCCGAGGTTGGCGAGTGCCTGGGGCACGCTGTCGCCGGTGCCCATGAGGTACGCAACCTTGAGGCCGGGCGCGACTTTTACGTCGACTCCGCGAAGATTGTAGGTGGCGGGGCGATAGAGATTATAGGGAAGCAGGCCGGGGTAGCCGACCTTCTGGTAGCCGTCGGTGTATTCGAAGTTGCCGGCGTGGGCGACGGCCTTGATGGTGTAAAGCTGTTGCGCGAGTCCGGCGGGATGGACGTTGAAGGTGACGGTGGCGTCTTCTCCCGTGCCGAGGTGGAAGGGCGCGGTTTCAGGTGTGGCGGTCCACTTCTCCGGCAGGTGCAGCTTGAGCGATCCGATGGCGGCCTGGTCTGCCTCGCTGTGCAGGGTGACGCGGACGGGGAAATCGGCGCCGGGAAGTGGCACGATTCCAGCGGGTGGTTCGAGGGTGACGGAGACCTCCGGCGTAACCATGAGGGGCTCGAAGACAGCGCCTGCGCCCTGGACGCGGTGAACCGTTTGCACGACCTGGCCGAGGCGGATGGGCACGCCGTCGTAGTCGAAGTCAGCCCATCCCGCGAGCGGGTAGGGGGCGAAGGAGAGGTTGAGCCAGCGGTCGTCGAGCAGATCGTAGTAGGGCTGCTCAGTGTTGGGGCGCGAGAAGTAGGGCCGAGTGACGGCCGCGTCCAGGGGAACACTGACCTTGAATACGACGTCGCCCGCAGTGGATTTGGGGTCATCGAGGCCCGGCGCGCCGACACGCTGCGTGCTCCAGTTCTCTTTTTCAGGAGAGGCAAGCCAGACCTTGCCGAGCTTGGCAAGTCCGTTGCCGGTGCTGATGTGGACGCGCACGCGGATATCCTGCCCCGGCGTTACGGCGCGGATGGTTTCATCCGCAGCGAGAGGCAGGGCGGAGGCGGGATTCGCAGTATGGGGAGTGACCATGGCACGCACGTCGAGGCCCAGCGTCATGACGAGCGCGGTGTTGAACTGGACCAGCTTGATGTTGAGCTCGTGGTTGATGTTGGCCTTTTCGTCGGCTGAGAAAGGGCCTGCGTTGACCTGTTCAATGAGCTTTTTGGTAGCGAGATGGCCAGCGCGGAGTTCCGGCGCGATCTTTTCCGGCGAAGAAGGAATGTAGCCGAGCATGGCATTCGTAACGTGCTGCTGGATGCCCTTGAGGCCGGCGGTGAGCGCGGTCTTGTCGCCGTGAGCGAGAGTGGCGATACCGACGAGGGTTGTATCAATGCCGTCGAAGTAGGATTTTTCGCTGGGGTAGACGGGCAGGTAGGAACCGTAGAGGTGATAGGGAACGCTGAAGTTTCCGGGGAGCGGGATATTGCCGCCACCATTCTGCGATTTCTGCTCGCTCCAGCCCTGACGCGCGATCTGCGCGTAGGAGCGGCCGAGGACCGGGTCGTAGATGCCCTCGACCATTTCGACGTTGGTCTCGGGAGCCTTCTCGCTCCATTTCTGGTCAACGTAGTCGTAGAAGCGCGCTGGAGCCCACTTTCCCGTGGCGTAGTCAAACATGCCCTTGTTGCTGATGGAGAAGGTTGGAACGCGGGCGTAGACCTTCATGGGGCGACCAGGGGCGGAGTCCGGCCTTTATCTGCTCAGGGAAAACATTCGGATCGGCTGCGGCCTTGAATATTTCCTGTGCGATCTGGCCGGAGACCTGGTGTTGTCCGTGGCCATCGGTGATGCCACCGATGAAGGTTGCGGTGATGATCATGGGGCGCTGGATTCGCACGACTCGAACGACGTCGTAGAGGACGCGCTCGTGGCCCCAGCGCGCGTATGCCTCGTCGATGGTCTTGGAGAAGCCGAAGTCGGCGACGCGGCCCCACATCTGTTCGGTGCCGTAAAACTGATCGGCGCGCAAGAGTTCCTGTGTACGCAGAAGGCCAAGAGCGTCGAAGGTTTCGCCGGACATGACGTTCTGCCCGCCCTCGCCGCGGGTGAGGGAGAGCGCGATGGTGCGTACTCCTGCGCCGCGAGATTCATACGTGAGCATGCCGCCGTCTTCGTCGTCGGGATGAGCGACGATGGTCATCAGGCTGGCCCAGGTATCCAGCTTGCGCAGCGTCTGCCATAGTCCGGCGGCTCCGCGATCCTCGGGGAGCGTGTCCTGTGAGACGGCCGGAGTGATGCTGGTGGCATAGGGAACAGCCTGGGCAGCGGCGCTGAGGGGAACGGAGATCTGCGCCAGCATGAGGCCGCAAAGCGCAGTTGCCGTGGCAACGCGGCAGGCGGCGAGCTTGCGCGAAAGGCAGCCGGGGCGCTGTTCTGAGGAGAATTCGTTTGTAAGGCTAGTACTTTCCCTTGCAACGTTGGTCCGAAAGATCATTCGCTCCGCTTCCCGCGTGGCCGCCTGGTGTGTATAGCCAGTTTACAATCATGTTGCGATCAAGCTAGATATTCGACGTCTCGATGCCAGAGCAAAATCCTGTCCAGCCCGCAGTAGTGTCTCAGCCGCAGCTTGTGCGGCAGATTGGCTTGGGCAGCGCCGTCTCGCTGAACATGCTGAACATGATTGGCGTGGGGCCGTTTATAACGATGCCGCTGATCATTATTGCGATGGGCGGCCCGCAGGCGATGCTGGGCTGGGTGCTGGCCATGATCATCGCGATATGCGATGGCATGGTGTGGGCGGAGCTGGGCGCGGCGATGCCGAAGGCTGGAGGGTCGTACGCGTTCCTGCGCGAGATTTACGGGCCGCAGGGGGCAGGGCGGCTGTTCTCATTCCTATACGTTTGGCAGGTAGGATTCAGCGCGCCGCTATCGATTGCCTCGGGGTGTATCGGGCTGGCGCAGTATGCGGCCTACTTGTGGCCCCGACTGGCGGCGCGGGTTTTTCCATCGCTGCCGATCTTCGGCTTTCTGCATTACACGAGCTTGATGGCCGCGGGATCGTGCGTGCTGGTGGTGGTGCTGCTGTATCGAAAATTGGAATCGATCACGCGCCTGGCGTGGGTGCTTTGGGCGGGCACGATCTTCACCGTCTGCGCGGTGATCTTCGCGGGGTTCACGCACTTTCATCCCGCGATGGCGTTCACTTTGCCGCCGAATGCCTTCAGCATGAGCAAGCCATTTTTTGAGGGGCTGGGCCAGGCGACGCTGCTGGCTACGTATTGCTATTGGGGCTACTACAGCGTGAGCTTTCTGGGGGCGGAGGTACGCGAGCCGGGGCGGAATATTCCGCGAACCATCCTACTGTCGATTGTGCTGGTGGCGGGCTTGTACCTGCTGATGAGCGTAAGCGTGCTGGGCGTAGTGCCGTGGCAGGAGTTCCACTCCGGCTCGGACGTGAGTTCGAAGCTGGCGGTGGTGGCAGTAGTGATGCAGAGGACGCTTGGCCCGTGGGCTGCACGGGCCATAGCGGGGCTGGTGATCTGGACGGCATTCGCGTCGGTGTTCTCACTGGTGCTGGGTTACTCGCGTGTGCCGTATGCAGCGGCTCTAGATGGCAATTATTTTCGTTTCTTCGGCAAGCTGCATCCGGTGCACAATTTCCCGTATCGGTCGCTGGTTGGGCTGGGTGTTGTGGCGACGATCTTTTGCTTCTTTGATCTGCCGCACGTGATTGCAGCGCTGGTGGCGATCCGGATCGTTCTGCAATTTCTGCTGCAGCAGGTGGGCGTGATCGTGTTGCGGATTCGCGAACCGAAGTTACCACGGCCTTTTCACATGTGGCTATATCCGCTGCCGCCGGTCCTGGCATTTGCGGGATTTCTGTTCATCCTGATTTCGCGCCACCAGGCAATGCGCGAATTTACTTATGCCGCCGTGGTGGCGGTTTCAGGGACAGCGATCTTCATGGTGCGCTCGCGTATGCGGCGCGAGTGGCCCTTCGCGACACGGGCGAATTGATCTCCTAGAGCGGGTACATAGAGTCTGCGTTTTCGCTGAATCGAAGAGCGACAGAGCCGAAGTGTTCGAAATGGACACGGGCATGCGAGTCAGATTCGGCCAGTGTTTTCCCGGTCCAGCTTCCGGTGGTGACCCAGTCTCCTGCATCCAGTCCTCCGGTGCGATACTGGCCTTCGTTTGCGAGCCAGACGAGGAGGCGGACGATGTCTCTGCCGGCACCGCAGGATCCGCGAGCCTCAACACGGACCGCTCCGTCGACGGCGATGGAAACGGCCTCGGTGCCGAAGTCGTAGTCCTGCCAGTTGGGAACGGGAGCACCGTAAACGAACCCGCCGTTCATCTGCAGGTCGCCGATCATGGAGAGGCGGTCGACCTTGTCGGGGTCAGTGTAGCCAGACTCGAGCACCTCGATTGCGGGGTGGCAGCTGGCGATGGCGTCGATGACTTCCTGGCGGGTGTAGGGATCGTGACGGGGAGGCAGGTCGCGTCCCATGCAAAAGGCGATCTCGGCCTCAAGGCCACGGAGGCGGTGGTAGACGGCGGTGAGGGTTTCGCCCGAGGCGGAAAAGCCGCCCATCAGCGGCATGGGGCCGAAGAGCGGAGTCGCATCGGGTTTGGGAACGCCCACCTTGTAGCCGCCGATATCGCCCAGAGCCTCGGCGATCGTGTCCTGCAGAACGTAGGCCTCTTCGAGGGTTCGGGGCCGCAGCGATTCTGGGAGGCTGTCAATGGGAACGACGGTGCGCCTCGCCTGGAGAAGCAGCTCGGCGGCCTGCCGCATACGATCCTTATCCTGTGCGCTCACAACGGGTTGATCTGCCATACTTGTCTCTTTCCTGCTGGAGATGGATTCCGGCAAAGGGCTGAGCCGTTTGCCCATTTCGGAATCTCACTGTAATCCTGAAAGGGTTAGCGCGTCTAACATTTGGAGGCTTCCCCCATGCTTATCCGCAAACCCAGTGATATTCCATCGTCCGAGATCACGTCCCAGTCGTCTTATCTGAACCGCCGCCAGTTTATTGCAGCCGCGGCTGGCGCAGTGGCACTGGGGGCGGAGGAGCTGGTGGCGCCGTCGACCCGGGTGCACGCCGATGATACCAAGCTGCAGACCGTGAAGAGTCCCCTGTCAACGACGGGGGAGACGCTGACTTCGCTGAAAGACATTACCACTTACAACAATTTCTACGAGTTTGGAACGGACAAGAGCGACCCTTCGCACAACGCGGGCAAGCTGAGGACCCGGCCCTGGACGGTGAGCGTGGAAGGGCTGGTGAAGAAAAACCAGACCTTCGACATCGACGCGCTGATGAAGCTGGTGCCGCTGGAGGAGAGGGTCTACCGCTTCCGCTGCGTGGAGGCGTGGAGCATGGTGATTCCGTGGGTGGGCTACTCGCTCTCGGAGTTTATCAAGCGCTGCGAGCCGCTGAGTACCGCGAAGTATGTCCAATTCCTGACGCTGGCCGATCCCAAGCAGATGCCCGGCATGAACACTGCGCGGCTGGACTGGCCCTACTCGGAGGGGCTGCGGATGGACGAGGCGATGAATCCGCTGACGCTGCTGACATTTGGCTTGTATGGCGAGGTGCTGCCGAACCAGGATGGCGCTCCGGTGCGAGTGATTGTGCCGTGGAAGTATGGCTTCAAGTCAGGGAAGTCAATTGTGAAGGTAAAGTTTGTGGCGGATCAGCCGCGGACCACGTGGAACGAGATGGCGCCGAATGAGTATGGTTTCTACTCGAATGTGAATCCGAATGTAGATCATCCCCGGTGGACGCAGAAGTATGAGCGAAGGATTGGGGAGTCGTTGTTTCATCAACGCCGCGAGACATTAATGTTTAATGGCTACACCGACCAGGTGGCATCGCTCTACACGGGAATGAATTTGAAGAAGTACTACTGACGCAGCCAGGGTGACCGCTCCTATGTCGAACCGGAAGATCGTTGTGCTGAAGGTACTGGTGTGGGTGGCATGCCTGTACCCGCTGCTGAAGCTGCTGTATGGCGGATTCTTCGGATCGCTGGGGCCTGATCCAACGCGCACGATCACCTACTGTACCGGGCTGGCAACGATACGCCTGCTGGTAATTTCGCTGGCGATTACGCCGCTGCGCAAGCTGACTCCCATGCTTGCATGGACGATACGATTCCGGCGGCTACTGGGCCTGTTCGCTTTCTTCTATGCGTCCCTGCATCTGCTTACCTATATCGGGCTTTATTCCTATTGGGATTTTCGCCAACTAGGTACGAACATTCTGAAGCAGCGTTATGTCCTAGTCGGGATGACGGCGTGGCTGCTGCTGCTGCCGCTGGCGTTGACTTCCACCAAAGGCTCAATCCGCAGACTGGGCAAGCGCTGGACGACGCTGCACAAGCTGGTGTATTTCGCGGCCGGGCTGGGCGTATTGCACTACTGGTGGTTGGTGAAGCAGGGGGTGCTGACGCCGACCTGGATCACACTGGCGCTGGCGCTTGTGCTGCTGGCACGGCCCGTGCTGAACTGGATCAACAAGCGCCGCCAGGCAGCTGGCGAGCGGGTGGAATCGTCGGTCTAGATATTTTTCGCGCTCGGCGGGCGAGAAGAAGGGGGTCGCTTATTGCGATGCGATTCCGGTGGCGGGCGAGCCTGAGGTGGTGAGGCTGAAGACGACGTGGTCTATGTCGCCGCCGTGCACTTCAATGTTTTGCTGCGCTCCGCTATAGGACAGTGAACTGTCTCCGGCCGAATTGCGGTCTTGCGCGCCACTTACGCTGACGGTGAATTTGCCGTCGGGCACGTTCTGGAAGCGGAAGCTGCCGTCGGGCAGAGAGGAAGTGTTCATCGCTTCGCCGCCTTCGCCGGTAAGGGTCATGGAAATTGTGGCGCGCCCAAGGCCGTGACCATCCTTGGCTGACTGCACGATGCCGCTGACCTGGCGAAGATTGCTGACCGGGATCTGCAGATCGAGGCCGTCGCGTTCATCTCCCGCCTTCACCTCGAGCTTTTTGGCGGCGGTCTTCATAAGTGTGTTGCCGTAGTAGACGGGCAGGGGGCGGGTCCAGTTGGGGCCGAATGGGCGTGCCTGCAGGATGTATGTTCCGTCCAGCAGTCCCGTGACTCGATAGACTCCGCGATCGTCGCTCATGGCGTTGCCGCCGGTCTGGGTGCCGTTCGCCGCAATGGCGGAGACGGTGACTCCATAGGCAGGGGTGCCGTCGTCGTAGCTGACTACTCCCGCGAGCACGCCGCCGCGATAGAGCGTGACCGAGGCAGTGGCGGGCTGGCCAGCGGTTACGTGAACGCTGGTCAATAAACTAACCAGCGCGGCTGGCGGCGGATCATTGGGGTTGCGCACGACGGTGGACATGAGCAGACGGCCGGTATCGATGTAGCCGGGGGTGCGGGCGGTGATCAGGTAGTCGCCGGGAGGCACATTCTCAAGGAGGAAGCCGCCGTCGGGACCGGTGGTGGCGCGGCCCATTCCGCCGAAGCGCTCGCCGCCGCCGAAGCCGCCGGTGCCAGATTGCGGAACGGATGCCAACCGGACCTCGGCGAAACGCGCGGGCTTTTGAGTGTCTGCGCAATAGACATGTCCCGTGACCGAGCCTGTGCCCGGGGAGGCTACGTCGGTCTGCCTTTGCGCGGCGGCGCCCGTGACGGCGAGCAAAAGAAACACGCAACAGCGGGGAAAGAGATTTGGCATTCTGCTTCCTGACGCTCCCATCCTGAAGTATTGGACGGTTTTAGTCGACGGATGGTTCCTCAAACGGCAGATTGGATTGCTGGACTGGCTGAAAGCTGCGGCGGTGTAACTCGCAGGGGCCGTGAAGGTCGAGGGCGGCGCGGTGCTGGGGAGTGCCGTATCCCTTGTGGGAGGCGAGGCCGTACTGGGGATATTGCTCGTCCAGTTTGCGAAGAAGGGCATCGCGATAGACCTTGGCGATTACGGAGGCGGCGGCGATGGAGATGCTGAGGCTGTCGCCATAGATGATGCTGGTTTGCGTGCAGGGCAGGTCGAGGCGCATGGCGTCGATGAGGAGATGATCGGGGGCAGTGGAGAGGCGGGAGACTGCTTCCGCCATGGCGATGCGCGTGGCCTGGTAGATATTGACGCGGTCGATGGTGGCCGCATCCACCTCGGCGATCGCGATGCAGATGGCTTTGCGCTCCACGGTGGCTGCCATGCGCTCGCGCTCTTCGCGAGTGAGTTGCTTGGAGTCGCGCAGGCCGCGAATGCGGGAGCCTTCGGGGAGAATTACCGCGGCGGCGACGACAGGGCCGAAGAGGGCGCCGCGGCCTACTTCGTCCACACCCGCGATGCAGGTGGCGCCTGCCGCCCGCGCTGCTCGTTCGTATTTGTTGCCGCAGACCAGGGTTCGCAGCATGCGCAGTTTGCGCGTGGCGGCAGAGACTTCAGGCTCCTCGTCAAAACACTCGAGTTCGGGATCGGCCAGGGGTGCGGTGAGTCGCATGGTGCTGCGATGAGTTTAAGACAAATTGGTGTTGAAGACTGGGACGTTGCGGGGAATGATTTTGAGAGGGTGCGGGGCAGAGAGACGAGTGCCGGGGCCGCAGAGGGAGAGATGCGGCGACACAAGAACGCCCCGGGTGCGATCGGCATTGCCGGGGCGTTCGATGTTGATGCCCAGATGTGAGGCGAGTGCTTAGGAGCGCTCAGCTTCTTTGAGGCGGGCAGCCTTGCCTCGCAGGCCACGCAGATAGAACAGCTTGGCGCGGCGAACACGGGCAGAGCGGACCTTCTCGACCTTGTCCACAACTTTGGAGTTGTAGGGGAAGATGCGCTCGACGCCCTGGCCGAAGCTCATCTTGCGGACGGTGAAGCTGCCCTGCGGACCCTTTTTGGTGGCGATAACGACGCCCTCAAAAGCCTGGAGGCGCTCTTTTTCGCCTTCTTTGATGCGGACCTGCACGCGAACGGTGTCGCCCGCGACAAACTCTGGTAGATCAGTGCGCTGGAGCTTATCGGCCAGACGCTGCATAACCGGATGAATAGACATGACTGAGTTCCTATCGTTAATTCAGAATCTTTAGTTTACACGGAAATGGCGATTTCGCGAAGGCCGGAGGGGTGGTTTTGGGCTTTGGCCGGGAGATTGCGAACGGTCAGCCGGGTGTATGCCCCGACTGGCCGTTACACCCTAAATCTGTGAATACGACGTTGGGCCGAGGATCAGGTTGGTGATGTTGCTGACGATGGCTTCGAAAGCGTACTTGGGATTGGTTGAGAGCTTCTTCCATGCCGGATCGTTGCGGAAGGCGTCCCACTTCGTGTTTAGCTCAGAGAGGTCGGGATAGCTGAGCATGTAGGTGAGGTGAGGCAGGCGGGGGCCGATGAGGGCGTCGCCATAGAAGACCTGCGAGAAACCCGCGCGCTGGAAGCAGTCGAATTCTCCATCCATGAACATGGCCACCTTGAGCACGTGATCGCGGTTGGATGGGCTCTCGTAGGTGCGCATTTGAAAGACGCGCTTCTCAGGGTGCTCGCCTTTTGGCGGAGGGGTGAGCTTGGGCCAGCCTTCGAAAGCGATGAGCAGGGAGCTATCGACGCGGATATAGGCGGGCGCGGTGGCGGGTGCGCTCCAGAAAGGCTCGGCGGCCTTCATGAACTGATCGTCCGCGAGAAGGCGATGTTCGGCTGTGGCGAGAGTGTCGAGCGCGGTGCTGGGGATAAGCAGATAGAAGGCCGGCGTCTCCGGACCGATGTCGAGGTGGAAGGCTCCGATCGGCGCGAGGCCGAGGCGATTGAGCGCGGGGATGAGAGCTTCGGCAAAGTAGGTCTCAACGAGCTTGGTCTGCGGACCGGATTGCAGATGATACCTGCGCAGCTCATAGAACTCGCGTGGCTTGGCGGGCGAGTTTTGCGCTGGAGCCTGACTGGCCATGGCCATGGCGGATGCTGCGAGAGACGAAGTGAGGAAGCGGCGTCGTTCCATGAGGATCTCCTGCAAGTGAGAAGCTGAGGGAACAGCATACGGCATTGTGGCTGGCGGTGGTTAGCTGCCTTTGAGGCGCTTGAGATATTTTTTGTCTTCAGCGGTGAGTTCGGCATTCTCGAGCAGGTCGGGGCGGTTGCGCAGCGTTTTTTCGAGCGCCTGCTCGCGACGCCACTTGCGAATCTGCTCATGGTTGCCGCCGGCCAGAACTTCGGGAATAGCGAGGCCGCGAAACTCGGCGGGGCGAGTGTAGTGGGGATAATCGAGCAAGCCTCCCGCACCATGCGTGGAGCGCGGAGGGCCGTCGTCATTGGTCACCATCAGAGTGTCGGCGCGGCCAAAGCTCTCGAATTCGCTGGAGGCTTCGTTGCCGAGCACGCCGGGAAGGAGGCGCATGGTGGAGTCGAGGATGACGGCTGCGGCGAGTTCGCCGCCGCTGAGCACGTAGTCACCGATGGAAAGTTCGCGATCGGCAAGCGTCTGCGATACGCGCTCGTCGACGCCCTCGTAGCGGCCGCAGATCATGACGATGCGTTCCATGCGCGCGAATTCGCGGGCAGTGGATTGGGTATAGCGCTTGCCTTGCGCCGAGAGCAGGACGACAGTTTCGCGGGTGGTGTCGCGGTCTGCTTTGGAAGTGATGCTGAGCGACTCAACGGCGTCGGCCAGCGGCTCGGGTTTGAGCACCATGCCTTCGCCGCCACCGAAGGGGCGATCATCGACGGTACGGTGACGGTCGTGCGTGAAGCTGCGCAGGTCGTGCACATGGACGCCGATTAGATTTGTGGCGATGGCCCGCTTCATCACTCCGTTGTCGAGGATGCCGGAGAAGAACTCCGGAAAGATGGTGATGATGTCGAAGCGCATTCGTTAACCCTGTGTGAAGTGTAGCCTTGACCCCGCCGGGGGCCTGTGGTGTACTGCGCGCATCCAGTTCTAGCCATAGGAAAGCGCACGAAATGGACACCCGTACGGAAGAGCAGTTGAGCCGCTGGACCCAGGCGGCGCTGATTGATACGGCCACGGCGGATCGCATTCGCCAATATGAATTGTCGCAGAGAAAGCCCAGCGGCGCGCGCTGGCAGGTAACGCTGGCGTTGGCTTTCGGAGCGATCCTTCTGGCTGCGGGCGTGGCGCTGTTTGTGGCGGCACATTGGGATGCTCTCTCTCCGCTGAGCCGGTTCTCGATTGTGATTTCGCTGGTGGTGGGATTTCACCTGGCGGCGGATCTGGTGCGCTCGAAGTTCAACGGGCTGGCGGTTGCGCTGCATGGAGTGGGAACACTGGCCGCCGGTGCCGTTGTATTCCTGGTGGGGCAGATCTTCAATATTCAGGAGTATTGGCCGGCGGGGATTCTGCTGTGGCTGTTGTGTGCGCTGGCGGGGTGGTGGCTGCTGCGCGACCAGGTGCAGGAGACTGTCTCGCTCTTGCTGTTGCCTGCGTGGATACTCTGCGAGTGGACAGCACGTGCGCAAAGTTACAGATGGGGTGATGTCTACCTTGGGCGGATGCTGGCGGTAATCGGGGCGCTTTACCTTACTGCATTCTTGAGTTCGAAGAAAAGGCTTGTGGCGGGGTTCTGTATCGCGGTGGGTGCTATCGCCATGGTGATCGCAGTCTCGCTTCTCATGGACGTGGGATCGTTCGGACGTGAGGGCTCTCTTCCGATGAAGTTTCGAATTGCGGCATGGCTGCTGGTCATCGCGGTCACGTTGGTGGCCGCGATCGTTCATCGGGTCAGCTTGCTTCCTGTTGTGGCTACGTTGGCGTGGTCGATGATCCTTCCTATTGCACAGAGATCAGTCACGGAGGGGACGGGCAAGTTTGCATACACACATCAGGAGCCGTCCCTGCTGGTGTATCTGCTCACCGCGGTGTTGGCTGCCTTCTTTGCGTGGTACGGAGTGAACCAAAGGAGTCGAGCGTTGATCAACCTGGGCAGTGTTGCATTTGCAGCCACCGTGCTGTGGTTCTGCCTCTCCAGCGTGATGGATAAGCTGGGGCGCTCGTTCAGCTTGATCGGGCTGGGGATACTATTCCTGGCGGGCGGGTGGTTGCTGGAGCGCCTGCGAAGACGGCTTGTGGGGAGCATTGGTGAGACACCGAAGGAGGCCGTATGAGAATCAGCAAAGCTGCAATCCTGTTGATCGTGATCCAGGTGCTGCTGGTCTCATCCATCGCCGGCAAATTTCTGTATGAGCGCAGGGTTTGCCCTCGGGTGTGGACGCGCGCCGCACAAGTGGATCCGGACTCGCCACTGCGTGGAAGGTACCTTGTGCTGCCGCTGAGAGTGGATGCCTGCGGATTGCCGAAGGAAGGGGACGTAAGCTATGTCGATCCGGCGCCCAACGGATCGCCAGTGCCTGACTCGCCAAATGAACGAAGCCGCTCATGGAATAGCACGGTGGTGCGCGCGCGTGAGGGGCATCTAATTGGGGTTGCGAGACCAGTTGCAGGCGGCGGAGAGAGACTTGGAATATGGCTGCCGAAGAACACGCCGTGCGACCGAGCGATCCTCTCTCCGGGGACCGAGCTTTACATTCCCGACACAGCGAAGATGCCGTCGCTGAAGCCGGGTGAAGAGTTGTGGGTGGAGGTTACGGTGCCACCAGCCGGACCGCCTCGCGCGATCCAGCTTGCGATCAGTGGGAATGGAAGCTTCGCGCCGGTCAGGATGAATTAGCGGCCGAACGCAGATCCCTCCCATACGCTTCGCTCTGGTCGGGATGACAACTCAGGCTAGTTCGGTCGGGATGACAAGTTTCGTTATTGGTTCTCGGGAGTGCCTTCGGCGGATTCCTGGTGCTGGCGGTGGCGCTCCTCTTCGGTCAGTGGGGCATTCACATCCAGCAGGCCCTCGGGCAGCGTCATCTCTACGCGCTTTGCGGCGACATCCATGCGCTTGAGGAAGGCTTTGGCGAAGGGGATGAGGACCTCGTCTCCTCGCGTGCGCTTGACGACGAGCAGCGGCATGGCGGTGGATTCGAAATCGACGTCGGTGATCTCGCCGACGTCTTCCTGCGTTTCTCCCGCGTAGACGTGGCAACCGACAAGCTCGCTGACGTAAACTTCGTCGTCAGAGAGTGGCGCGCGCTCTTCGCGGGGGATGGCTACTTCCATGCCGCGCAGAGTTTCAGCGTCGTTGATGGAGTCGATGCCGGCGAACTTGAGCACGACGCGGCCCTTGTGGAGCCAGTGCTCATCGAGCGCGATCTCGCGGGGCTCTGCATTCTTTTTTGTGTTGGCGGGTGGCAGCAGGAAGACTCGCTTGCGCTCGCTGAATTTTTCAGGGAAGTCGGTAAGGAGGTCGGCCAGAACTTCACCGCAGCGTCCCTGGGGACGTACAAGGCGGGCGAGCAGTACCCATTCACTATTGGTCATCCGTGTGGCTCCATGGGCGAGGCAGCCGCGCGGAGAGGAACTTCACTCGTGGGGCATGGGAGGAGTCTTGTCCTCTTCAAGGATGTCCAGCGTGAAGCGATGATGCAACTTCATGCTGACGGCCCCGAGTATGGTTCTCATCGAGCGTGCGGTTCGGCCCTGCTTGCCAATTACCTTGCCAACGTCCTGAGGCGCAACGCGCAACCTAAGGACGGTATTCTCATCGTGCTGGACGGACTCGACCACGACCGATGCGGGATCGTCGACCAGGGCGCGCGCGATCTCCGCGACCAGCTCCTGCATGTTGTCAGCCTTTGCCATCGTTCCACCTCAACGGGGACCTGCCGCGAAAGACACGCGCAATAGTACCAGCAAACGCAACGATCTAACAGTCTGATTGGGCAGGATTTCTGCCTGCATCAGAAGAATGCCGCTGCGTCTGGTGCGCTTCTACCTCGGGGGAGGGGAACCAGCATGGGTCGGGAAGATGCTCCTCGACCCTGGCTGCCGTTCTTAAACTCGTGCTGACCCTTTTGCGGGTCAGCACACCGTACTAGCCCAAACGAATTAGGCGGCGGCGGTCTCGGCCGGCAAGGACTTCACCAGCTTGGCGACGCGCTCAGACAGCTGTGCACCTTTGCTGGTCCAGTGGTCGATGCGGTCGCGCTTGAGATCAAGCGTTGCGGGGCTGGTACGTGGATTGTAGGTGCCTACGACTTCAATGGAGCGGCCATTGCGGGCGCGGTCCTTTTCAATGACAACTACCCGGTAATGCGGCTGCTTACGCGCACCAAAGCGCGCCAAACGAATCATCAACACTGTGTGAAATCCTTTCGAACTCGGTTAGGGCTTGAGGGAGAAGGCGGGCGGAGCCAGTTGGAACGACTCGGGCACACTTTTCCCAACTCCTAAGTATTGCTGAATTCAGGCATTTTCGCAAGGCTGGAGGGGTTGAGGATCAACCACGGGGCGGAACGTGTTACGAGTCAGGGGCCTACGTTGGCTATGCGACATAGAGGTGTTTCACCCGGGCACTGGATTAGTAGATGCCGGGAATGAGGCGCTTCGTGCTTCGGCTGTAGTCCTCATACTCCGCGCCGAAGGCCTGCCGCAGAGCGGCTTCCTCAACGTGGATGCGATAGAGGAGGGCGGCCGTCGTGGGGAGGAAGACGACGGCCACGGCGACCCAGTTGCGGGTGTGCAGACCGATGGCGAGGAAGATCAGCAACAGGCCGGAGTAGGAAGGGTGGCGAATGATGCTGAAGAGTCCCGTCTTGTGGACGGTCTGCGTGGCATGGATGGCGACGTTGGCGCTGAACGATTTGCCCAGCGTGAGGACGGCTGTCCAGCGAATGGCGAGTCCGACAACGAAAATGAGCAGGCTGAGAGTGCGCACCCAGGGTGCTCCGCTGAAGATGGTGTGGGGATGAGTTTCGCCATAGAAGCTGCCGAGGGTGAGCGAGATGGTGATGGTGGCCCAGAGGATGATCAGTGATCCGCGATCGTGAGTTTTGCCCCCAGTGTTGCGCGTTCGCGTGAGGACGAGGATGGCGACTTCAGAGGCAAGCCACGCCCAGTAGAGCGACTGCCATAGGATGGATCGGGTCATTGCATTCCTTGCGAGAACCAGCTTGCACCACTATAGCCTCATCGCCCTGCAGGAAAGAGGAAGCGGAGCATGGGGGCTACACGCTTTGACCAGGCGGTTTCATCGTGAGTGCCCCCGGCGACGCGTTCGAAGTGCAGCTGCTGGCCATCGCGCCATCCGTTGGCGAGCAGGCGGCGATGCAGCAGTTCGGCATCCGCCAGCGTGCGTTTGCCTTCCGCGTCGCCGACGTCCAACCAGAGACGCGGCCGCAAATGGCGGCGCTGCGCGGCCTCGTTGACGTATCCCACAATGCTCTTGTGGTTCCACCAGATGGAAGGCGAAAGCGCGGCCAGCTTGCCGAAGGTATCAGCGTATTTGAGCCCGAGGTAGAGCGTGACCAGGCCGCCGAGCGAGGAGCCGCCCATGCCGGTGCTGGCGACATCCTTGCGTGTGCGGTAGGTTCCGTCGATGAAGGGCATCAGCTCGCGCAAAAGCAGCTTGCCGTAGGATTCCGCTTCGCCGCCGCCCATCTTCCAGTCTGGAGTGTGCGTGTACTCGGCAAGGCGACGTTCGCCGGAATTGTACAGGCCCACGATGATCAGCGGCTCTACGCGCCCGGCTAGGATCTCAGCATCGGCATGCTCTCGCACCTGCCAGGTTCTGCCGGGAATGAAAGAGGTGTTCGGATCGAAGAGATTCTGGCCATCGTGCATATAGAGCACGGGGTAGCGTCGCGCCGGACTCTCGTCGTAGCCGGGCGGCAGGTAGACGAGGATGTCGCGATCGTCGGGCAGAAAGTGGCTGTGCCAGCGCGGATGAATTCTCATGCGCGGGTACGGACCGTCCTCGGCGAGTGGACTGTGGACTCCAAACTTGATGGTCGAATCTGTCTCCAAAGCCGCTGAACCCGGTCCTTTATAGTGTCGCCGAAGAACGGCGTTCTTTCTGCTGTAGCCCTGCTGATACAGTAGCAGGAACGAATTAGCCAACGATCCACAGGTTTTAAAGAGGGGCTCGAATAGCGATGAACCGTGAATACCACAAGTGGTTTTCTCCCCGGTTGGGGCGCGACATGGAACTCCTGGTGTTCGGCCATGGGGGCGTGCCCATTCTTGTGTTTCCAACATCCGGCGGGAGATTTCACGAGTTTGAAGACCGCCAGATGGTGGCGTCGGTGGCGGGGAAGATCGACAACGGGGAGATCCAGTTCTATTGCCTCGACTCGGTGGACAACGAGAGCTGGTACAACCGCAATGTGCCTCCTCGCTGGCGCATTGCACGCCACATGCAGTACGAGGATTACATCCTGAATGAAGTGATGCCGCTGGTGCGGCAGAAGAACTGGAATCCGCATCGCGCCACGCTGGGCTGCAGCTTCGGCGGTTACCATGCGGTGAATCTCGCGCTGAGGCATCCGGATGTCTTCACCGGTTTTCTGTCGATGAGTGGCGCTTTCGATGTCAGCAATTTTCTGCACGGCTACTACGACAACGACTGCTACTTCAATCTTCCTCCGCACTACATCGCCAACATGCATGATCACTGGTTCCTGGAGCTCTATCGCCGCAATACGTACATCCTGGCGACGGGCTGGGACGACCAGTGCCTGGGCGGCAATCAGCACATGGCATCGCTGCTGCACGGCAAGGGTGTGGGCTGCAGGCTGGAGATATGGGACTCATACAACAGCCACGACTGGCCCACTTGGGCGCGCATGGTGCAGACGTACCTCTAGCACGTCGAGGCTGAGGAACGAGTCCGGCGAGAAGTGATATAACTGTGGCCGATCACCCGAAGACCTATGCGCTTAGCCTCTCTCTCGCTGCTTCTAACTTCTTGTGTCTGCTTTGCGCAGACGCAGCCTCCCGCCCCGGCTCGCCTTAAGTCTCCCGAATATGCGCAGGTACAGCAGCGGCTCAGTCGTGGCTGGAATACCTGGGACACGCAGAGCGTGACCACCCACGTTCTGCTGCCGGAGGGTTTGGGGGTTCGCATTGGCATGCTGAAGAAGATGCGAATCACAGGCGACAACTTTCTGGCGACGGCGCTTATTGGCAGGCTGAATGCCGATGCCGAACAGGTATTTCCCGGGCCGCATGCCTACGACGGCAGCTACACGGATCTGCAGTTGAACTGGCAGGGCCAGTCTCTTCGCATCCAGAGCGGGACTGATGCAGGCGACCTCGTGTTGCTGGTCACTCCGCTCGGCACTGCGGCGGACGCTTCGAAGAATCCGCCGGTGGCGGTTTTCTCGGTAGGCTTTCTGTGGAACAGGCCGGGAACAGTGCAGCGCGGCGCGGATGAGATCGTGGCTCATAACGGATCACGCAGCACTTCATTTTTTCTGGATGGCACGCAGACGACGGCTTTCGACGCTCCGATCACGAGCCCATACTTCGCGGCAGATCTCGCGAAGCCTGTAGCTGTCTCTTCCGGCAAGCGGCGCACGGTTGCCGATGTCGAGGCAATTCTCGACCGGCAGCGCGCCGCGTATGACGACTCGAACAAGAAGGCTGGCACCAGCGCCTTGACTGCGGACGCGATCCAGACGGTGCTGGGCTGGGACACGATCTACGATCCCGAGAACGAGAGAGTAGTCTCGCCGGTGAGCCGGGTGTGGTCAGTGAACTGGGGCGGGTATGTGCTCTTCGATTGGGATACGTTCTTTGCCGCATCCATGGCTGCGATTGGAGACCGCGATCTCGCGTATGCCGATGCGCTGGAGATCCTGAACGAGGTTACGCCAGAAGGGTTTGTTCCTAACTTCGGGCGCTCGGGCAACTGGAAGAGCGATGATCGCTCTGAGCCGCCTGTCGGCGCGATCACGGTCTTGGGGCTCTATCGCAAATTTCACGACAAGTGGTTGTTGCGCGATAGCTTTGATCGGTTGCTGGCGTGGAATCGCTGGTGGGCAGCGAACCGCGACGTCGATGGATATTTGGTATGGGGCAGTGATAAGCATCCGTCGCCTGAGTGCGGTGAAGACAGCTCCTGCGGCACGCTGCAGGGTGCGCGTTATGAATCCGGGCTGGATAACTCGCCCGTGTACGACGGTGTTCCGTTCGACAGCAAGACTGGGCGCATGATGCTGGCGGATGTAGGCCTGATGGGCATGTATATTGCCGATTGCGACGCACTGGCGTCGATTGCAACGGAGTTGGGCAAGACCGCCGAGGCGGCGGAGTTGAACGGCCGCGCGGCGAAGTATCGCAAGACGCTAGCCACGCTGTGGGATGAGAAGACCGGGATATTCCTGAACAAGGATCTGGTGACCGGCAACCTTAGTCCCCGGCTTTCGCCAACGAATTTCTACCCGATGCTGGCTAAGGCCGCGACCCCTGCGCAGGCTGATCGCATGGTGCGGGAACACCTGCAGAACCCCGAGGAGTTTGGTGGCACGTACGTTGTCCCCTCGATTGCGCGCAACGATGTCGCGTTCAAGGATCAGGAGTACTGGCGCGGACGCATTTGGGGCCCGATGAATTACCTGGTCTACCTTGGCCTGTGCAATTACGACCAGCCGCAGGCGCGCAGGGAACTCGCGGGTAAGTCGCTGAATCTTTTCCTGCAGGAATGGAAGCAGAATGGGCACGTCCATGAGAACTACAACGCCGTCAGCGGTACCGGCGACGACGTGAAGAGCAGCGACCGCTTCTATCACTGGGGTGCGCTGCTGGGGCTGATTTCGTACTTGGAGCAGAGTGACCCGCCCGTAGCTGCGCGCTGAACGAAGGCTCTGGAATTCATCGCATTGTTTTGCGTCGGCACCGTCCACTGGGCTAAGGTGGAATCAGGGCTGCATGGGTGCTGGTGACAATATCGCGCTCGCCCGATTCTTGATTGGGGAAGAAACGTGAAGACAATCGGTGTTCTCTTTGGAATGGAAAACAGCTTTCCTGGCGCGCTGGTCGAACGCATTAATTCGATGGGTCTTGACGACATTCGCGCAGAATTTGTTGAGGTGGGCGGTGTGCGGCTTGATAAGCCTCCTGCTTATTCGGTGATCGTGGACCGCATCTCGCACGATATCCCTTTCTACCGCGCATTTCTGAAGCATGCCGCGCTGAATGGAACCGTGATCATCAACAATCCCTTCTGGTGGTCGGCGGACGACAAGTTCTTTAACTACTCGCTGGCTGAAAAGCTGGGCGTTGCTGTGCCTGCGACGGCGATTCTGCCGCACAAGAAACATCCTGAGGGCACGACCGACCGCTCCATGCGCAACCTGGAATATCCGCTGAACTGGGAGGCAGTATTTTCCTACGTGGGATTTCCCAGCTTCCTGAAGCCGGTGGATGGCGGCGGCTGGCGCGATGTTTATCACGTGCACAATCGCGAGGAGTTCTTCCACGCCTACGATCAGAGCCGCGACCTGTGTATGACGTTTCAGAAGGCGGTGAATTTCAAAGAGTATTTCCGCTGCTATGTGGTGGGCCAGGAGCATGTGCGCGTGATGCCGTACGATCCGCGGCGTCCGCATGCCGAGCGCTACGTGCTCGATCCGCCGGACTACGACAAGAAGTTGATTGAGCGCGTGAAGAAGGATGCTGTCACGCTGTGCAAGGCTCTCGGCTACGACCTGAACACAGTGGAGTTTGCCGTGGAGGACGGCATTCCGTATGCCATCGACTTCATGAATCCTGCGCCAGATGCAGATTTGAACTCGGTTGGTGCAGAGAACTTCGAGTGGATTGTGAATGAGGTGGCCGACCTGGCAGTGAAAAAAGCAAAGGCCGCGCCGCATCTGCTGGAGTTGCGCTGGGGTGCAGTTCCTGGGAGCGCCGCGCCGCAGAAACAGGCTCCCGCAAAGAAGCCTGCCGCAAAGAAGGCTGCGAAAAAGCCGGCTCCAAGGCGGCAACAAAAGGCTCGCGTCCGGCCAAGTAATTGCAGATCGAAGGCGCAGGATGAGAAGCGTTTTTCATCCTGCGGGAACCCCTCGCATACATTCCCCTTGAATTGCTTTCCCTCCGGGCCTACAACATAGGTTCTATCCCGTCCGGCGAAAGGACTCGTACATATGCGGCCTAGCTTCACGATCGGCATCGAAGAGGAGTACCAGACGGTTGATCCGGTGACGCGAGATCTGCGTTCGCATATCGCGACCGAGATGCTGGCGAAGGGCAAGCTGCCGACTCGCCGAGCGCGTCAAGGCTGAGATGCATCAGTCCGTGGTCGAGGTAGGCACCAACATCTGCAAGACGGTGAAAGAGGCGCGCGCTGGATCTCTTCGATCTGCGCCGACAGATGATTTACCTAGCGCGCGAGCACGATCTGGTGCTGGTGGCGGGAGCGACGCATCCATTCGCAGACTGGCGCTCGCAGGAGATCTATCCCGATCGACGCTATAAGCGCGTCGTGGAAGATCTGCAGCTAGTTGCGCGCGCGAACCTTGATCTTCGGGCTGCATGTTCACGTCGGCATCGAGGATCGCGAAGCGGCGATTCGGCTCATGAATTCGATGCGCTACTTCCTGCCGCATATTCTTGCACTCTCGACCAACTCGCCCTTCTGGCGGGGCATGAAGACAGGTCTCAAGAGCTATCGTGCCAAGGTCTTCGACAAATTTCCGCGCACAAATATTCCCGACAGCTTTTCGAGCTGGAGCGAGTACGAGGGCTTCGTTACTGTACTCATCAAGACGAATTGCCTGGACAACGCCAAGAAGATCTGGTGGGACATCCGGCCGCATCCCTTCTTCAGCACTGTCGAAGTGCGCATCTGCGACCTACCTATGCGCGCGGAGGAAACGCTGGCCATCGCCGCGCTCATTCAGGCAACGGCTGCGAAGCTATACATCCTGCACGCGCGCAATCAGGACTACCGTCAGTATTCGCGTGCGCTGCTGATGGAAAACAAATGGCGCGCCGTGCGCTACGGGCTCGACGGAAAGCTGATCGACTTCGGCAAAGAGCAGGAAGTGCCGGAACGCGAACTGATCCTCGAGTACCTGGACTTCGTCGACGAAGTGGTGGACGAGCTGGATAGCCGCGCAGAGATGAACATCATTCGCAGGATGCTCGAGACAGGAACCGGGGCCGATCGCCAGTTGCGGCGCTACGAAGAGACGGGCGGCGACTTTAAGGCCGTTGTCGATTACATGGTGGAGGAAACCAGCGCCGGGCTGTTCTGATTGGTGTACCCAACGCGCGATGCAGCGACTGACGGAGTCCACCGGCTGGCGCGATTCTCCTTCGCCGGTGGCGAGCGGAGGAAATCGCGAAAACCCACGCGCCTCCGCCAGTCCTGATTCCTTTCAACTCTCGCGACGTGCGGAGAGCCCGAGCGAACCCAGCAGTTTTGCTCCGCCTGCGTTGCTCTCCACTACAAGATGCAAACAACTTCGCGGCTGTTGTTTCAGCCTGCCTATCCGCTGCAGTATCTCAGAAGCCCAGCGCTGAAGCTACTTCGCGAATCCTGTCGGCACTCGCCTTCAATCCCGCCGTTTCGTCCACGTTCATGGGCACCGGCAGAGCCGCCTCAATGCCATGACGGTTGACGATGCACGGCACAGAGAGACATACGCCGGAGATGCCGCGATAGTCGTTCAGCAGGGAACTCGCCGGGAGCACGCGATTTTCATTGTTCAGTATCGCTTCCAGGATGCTAGTCACCGCCAGTCCCACGGCGTAGTTGGTCGCGCCCTTGCCGGTGATCACTTTGTCCGCGGCCGTGCGTACATTTTCGAATATGTGTGCGCGATCGCTCCCGGCGAGTTGCCCATGCCCCGGCACTGCCCATTGGTCGAGCGGGATCGCGCCGATGCTGGCGCTGGACCATAGCGGAATTTCGCTGTCTCCGTGCTCGCCCACGATGTAGGCATGCACATTCTGCACCGCCACGGAACAGCGCCGCGCGATGAGGTAGCGAAAGCGCGAGCTATCCAGAACCGTACCGCTGCCGAAGACGCGTCCCGACGGCAATCCGCTCAGCTTCTGCGCGATCTGCGTCACCACGTCTACCGGGTTGGTAACCATCAGCAGAATCGCATCGGGTGCAACGCGCACCACGTCAGGGATAATGTTGCGGCAGATATTCGCGTTGGCCTCGGCCAGGTCCAACCTGGTTTGCCCGGGTTTCTGCTTGGCTCCGGCAGTCATCACAATCACGTCGGAGCGTTCCAGCACATTTACATCGTCCGAGCCGTTCACGTTGGCCACGGGCACAAATTGCAGGCCGTGGTTCAGATCGAGAGCTTCGGCATGAACCTTGTCCTTGTTGAGGTCGAAGAGACTGATCTGCTGGCTTACGCCGCGCAACATGCAGGCATACGCAATGGTCGCTCCAACGCTGCCCGCGCCGATAATACCGATTTTGGTGATACGCTCCTGTGCCATCGACTTGCAGCGTAACACGGGGACTATGGTCCCGCATCGACTTAGGTCACTCGATCCATTGGTCCAGATTCACGTCTTCCCCTTATCTTTGCGTCGCCAGAATTATTTGCGCGGCCACGCTTTCTGCCGCTCGCCGCTGCCGTCGAGGGCGCTTTACGCTAAGCTATTAAGACGGCGACGCGCATCGGCGTTGCCCGTTCCACTCAGGAAGAATAGCCAGCGAATGAATCACAACCAGTCCCCGGAAGCCAACGTCCTGCTGTTCACCGAATTTCCTGCGGAGTTCACGCGGGGCGCTCATTCCGCCGTCAACACCTGCCTGCGCATCGATCCCGCGGAGAAGGTCACGCTGATCACCGATCGCGTCACGGCGCCGATTGCCGCCGCCATTGCGCATGAGCTCGAAGCGAATGGCTGCCGTTGGAACGCGTACCTGCTCGAGGATTATGCCGAGCGCCCGGTGACCCACATGCCGGCTCCGATTCTCGAAGACATGGAGACGTCGGATGTTTCCATCTTCGCCGTGCAGGTGCAGCGCAATGAACTGCACTCACGTATGCAGATGACCGACGTGGTAAATCGGCGCCACATGAAGCATGCCCACATGGTGAACATCACGCCGCAGATCATGTGCGACGGCATGCGCGCAGATTTCAACCTGGTGGATCGCCTCTCTCAGAAGGTTCTGGACAAGGTGCGCGTAGCGAGCTATATCCGCGCAACAACTGCTGCCGGAACCGACATTCGTGCCGAACTGAATCCGAACTACAAATGGTTCAAGACATCGGGCATCATCTCGCGAGAGAAGTGGGGCAACCTGCCGGGTGGCGAATGCTTTACCTCTCCCGGGGAAGTGAACGGCACATTCGTGGTGGATGGCGTTGTCGGGGACTACCTGTGCGCGCGTTATGGGCTTCTGGAAGCCACTCCTCTCACCATTGAGATCAGCGGCAATCGCATCACGAAATGCACTTCCGCGAACCAGCAACTGCAGGACGAATTCTGGGCCTACACGCACACCGACGAAAACTCCGACCGTGTGGGTGAGTTCGCCATCGGCACCAACATTGGCGTCGAACGTGTGATCGGCAACATCCTTCAGGACGAGAAGTTTCCCGGTATCCACATTGCTTTTGGCGATCCCTACGGCAACCACACCGGCGCACCGTGGAAGTCCACAACGCACATCGACGTGGTGGGCCTGCGCTTCAACATCTGGGTGGGCACGGCTGAGGGCGAAGAGCAGATCATGAACGCCGGCAAATTTATCATCGAGCCCTGAAGGCCTTCCCAATGAAAACCATCTCAAGCCGGACCGTCTACCAGAATCGCTGGATGCGTGTGCGTGAAGATGGTATTGAGCGCGCCGATGGCACGTCGGGCATCTACGGGGTGATCGAGAAACCCGATTTCGCCCTCATCATCCCCATCGAAGATGGACACGTCTACCTGGTGGAGCAGTTCCGCTATCCCGTTGGAGCACGCTTCCTGGAGTTTCCCCAAGGCACATGGGAGACGAAGCCCGACGCTAACCCGATCGATGTAGCCCGCGGGGAATTGCAGGAAGAGACAGGATTGATAGCGGCCGAGATGGACTACCTCGGACATCTTTTCATCGCCTATGGGATGTCAAACCAGGGCTTTCATATCTTCCGTGCCGAGGGCTTTCGCCAGGGGGAGACGAGTCTCGATCCCGAAGAGCAGGATCTGATCGTCAGGCGGATGACGATCGCGGAGTTTGAAGAGGCAATTCGCAGCGGAGCCATCAAGGACGCTGGGACCATTTCGGCGTGGATGCTACTGAAAATGTCAGCGGACTCAGCTAAGTCAGGCGCAGTGTAGTATTTACGCGGCACGAGGCGCCCGGCTACATGAAAAAGGCGTATACCCGAAGGTATACGCCTTTGTAAGATGACGTTTGTTTGCTCTTTACATCGCCTGCAGATACTGCGGAAACAGCAAGGTTGAATGTTCCTGGAAGAGCAGTGTCAGCCTGTTCAGCATTGTGCCGTAGATTTCTGTCGCACGGTGCGCATTGACCTCTGCGGCCACCGACGATCTCGACATAACATGCTGTGCAAGTGCCATGAGCACGCACATCCTGATCTGGAAAGCATCGCTTCGCAGGGACTCGAGCAGTTCTTCAGGGACGCCTTGACCGTGAACAGCTGCATAGTCAGCAAGCTGAACCAGCACAGGGGCATTGCAGTACATGGCCCACAGACCTTTGGCACCCTTGATCTTTGTCCAGATCTCCTGGGTGGATGCAGTAATCGCACCACTGTAGAGGTATTTTTCGGAGACTTCCTCCATACCCCAATCATTGGCGTGCAACTGGGAAACAAGAGATTCCCAACTCGCTTTTGCCTTCCTTGATTGACGAAGGCGCCACTGGCCCGCGTACACAAGAAGAAGCATCGTAACCAAAACCTGAAGCAGGGGTAGAACCATGGCTTCCTATCGCTTTCGACTCGAAGACTCGTTAACTTCCGATTGAACAGCTATTCTGGCCGACCGTGTACTTCCTGCTATTGATAGCAGAAAATTTTGCATTTGTGGACTAAATTCTTTCCTTGGAGCTTCCTGGCGGGCAAACGACCAGATCCAATATGCCAATGTACCAATGTAACTAGCAACCTGCATCTGGTCCAGGGCATGGAACTGGGAAGTAAGTCCTTTGCTGCTTTGAATTGAGGTGACGATCAGGCTGATTGCCGAGAAAAAAGCTAGCCCGGTTGCCAACTGGAGCACGTGATTTCGCCATCCGATCCCCAGCATCTGGGCGAAGAGGGCGATTGCGACGAAAATTCCCAGGCGCAGGAGCGCCATCGCCAGGTTGAGTCGCACGAAAAGCACGCCTAAGGCTGATTGGAAGTGGGACCCTGAATGCAACGAGAAAACGAGGGCAATCGTGGCCGCAATGACCAGAAATCCTGCCAGAATCCACAACACTCCGCCCGGCAGCGATCGCTTGACCGGACGAAGCACGTTGGAAGCAATCTCCAGCAATATTCCTAGCTGGAAAAGATAATCCGCCACATTTATCGCGAAATAGGCGCTGAAATAATACGAAAGCAGCCGAGAGTGGACGTAGTAGAGAACGACGTCCGTAATCAGGCCGAAGATCAGGTACGCGGTGAAGATCGGGAAGGTTCGTTGGAGACCGCGCGCGAACATCGCAGCCACCAGAATCGCAATTCCGGCGTAGCCTAAAATCCACAAAAGGCTGTCAATATCCGGTAATCCCAATCGCTCACCTATGCGCTGAAGGATACCTTAACGCATTCTCTATTACGACAAAAACCTAGGCCACCATTCCCAATGTGGGCGAAGTCGCGCTGTGCTGGCCGGGAATGGGATGCGGTGCCACGGGACTCATTTCGGCAATGGTCGCGCTGTGCTGACCGGGAATGGGATGGGGTGCCACGGGACTCATTTCGGCGATGGTGGCGCTGTGCTGGCCCGGAATGGGATGCGGTGCCACGGGGCTCATTTCGGCAATGGTCGCGCTGTGCTGGCCGGGAATGGGATGGGGTGCAACAGGGCTCATTTCGGCAATGGTCGCGCTGTGCTGGCCAGGAATGGGATGCGGTGCCACAGGGCTCATTTCGGCAATGGTCGCGCTGTGCTGGCCAGGAATGGGATGCGGTGCAGCAGGGCTCATCTCGGCAATGGTCGCGCTGTGCTGGCCGGGAATGGGATGGGGTGCAACAGGGCTCATCTCGGCGATGGTGGCGCTGTGCTGGCCAGGAATGGGATGCGGCGCAACAGGGCTCATTTCGGCAATGGTCGCGCTGTGCTGGCCCGGGATGGGATGGGGTGCAACTGGGCTGTGGCTCGACGCGAAGGCGGACCCACAATAAACGAGTGACAGGATTAGGAATAGGGGCGCGGCATTCAAAGACAGCTTCGTCGACATAAAATCTCCTGAGGCAAAAAATTGCGTGTAACCGAAGACTAGTCCGAAAGTGGCACATAGGCGAACATTTTTTTGCGTTAAAGTCAATCGTTGCCCGTTTTTACCGCTTTGCCTGCAGTGGAGTGCATGTTATTCCTTCAAGTCTTGGCTTAGGTTTGTAGCATCCAACTCTGTTCTCACAGGCTGCTGAGTATGATTCCCAAGTTTCGCAGCGACTTTAATCGAGCTTTCCGGCCGGACGCTTATCAGGCCCTCACGGAGGAGGTCCAGAAGCGTGTTGGCTGCGAGGTTGGCTTCCGGATCGCTGAGACACCCTGCTTCCTGCCGGAGGCCACATTGCTTGAGATGTCCGCAATTGGCGCGGAGTTGACGCATCGATTGGTATCGGATGAGAGTTATTTGCAGGCCTCATTCCACTCGATACCCCACAAATACCGAGTACCGCATCGCGACGCGCATCCGCACTTCATGACGGCGGATTTCGGGTGGGTTCGGCAGATCGACGGCAGCCTGGTTCCTCAGCTGGTCGAGCTGCAGGCGTTTCCTTCGGTATTTGGCTATCAGGCTGTACTTTCAGATGCTTACCGCAGTATTTACCATCTCGATACCTCGTTGCGCAGCTTCCTGAATGGTCATAACGAGGCGTCGCACTGGCGCTCACTCGGCCAGGTAATTCTGAATGGTCACGACCCGGAAAATGTGGTTCTGACGGACGTGGACCCGCTGAATCAGAAGACTTTTGCCGATTTTCATGTGACCCAAGAACACCTAGGGATCCAGATTGTCGATATCGCCGACATCCTTCCGCGAGGGGACAAGCTGCACTATCGCCGGGCCGACGGCGTCCTGGTACCGATCAAACGGATCTACAACCGGGCGATCGTGGATGAGCTGATCCGAAAGCAGGTTGAGCTGCAATTCGATTGCACCCAGGCCTTTGACGTTGAGTGGGCTGGACATCCCAACTGGTACTTCCACATCAGCAAGTTCTCGCTGCCATACCTGGATCATCCTGCGGTTCCGCCAGCAGTCTTCCTAAGCGATTGGCTGGAGGGGAAGGGGCGGGATCGGCTTAAGCCGGGTGAGACCGTCTCGCCCCGAGGCGTGGTCTACGAGGACCTGCTGCTGAAGCCGCTTTTCTCGTTTGCGGGCAAGGGTATCGAATTCAGCCCCACCCTGGCGGACCTTGAAGCGATTCCGGAGGAAACTCGCGGGGAATACCTGCTGCAGCAGCGGGTGTCGTTTGCGCCGGTGATTGAGACTCCCTGCGGCCCTACCCAGGCGGAGATCCGGATCCTCTACGTCTGGCCGGATGGCGGCAACCTTGAGCCGCTCATTTCGCTGGTACGATTGGGGCGCGGAAAAATGATGGGAGTGGATCACAATCGTAATCTCGAGTGGGTCGGCTCTTCTGCAGCATTTTTCCCATAAACTCGGCAAATATTTGCCTGTTCGGGTAAATTGTTTACGTAATTGCTAACACTTTGGTGTGATTTCAAACTTTAGTCACTACCAATTTGTAAAAATTCGCGCTATTGTGGAGAAACTTCCTAGGTACCGGAAGTTCTGGGTCGCGCTCTTTTCACCATGAATATGGCGAACTATAACGACGAGCAGCGACGACTCAGTGGAATTGACGATCGGTCTGCAACTCGTTTTCCGCTCCGGCTGCCAATAAGAGTCATAACTGACCAAGGGGCGCTGGAGACTGTAACTGCAAATATTTCGTCGAGCGGCGTGCTATTTGAGTTCGACCAACTGCTTCCGGTCAACGCGACTGTGGAGTTTTCGCTGACCATGCCTGCCGTCACGCTGGGAGTTCCGGCTGACGTGGTTATTCAATGTGTGGGGCACGTGGTGCGCTCCTACCCTAGCCCGCCAGGATTTCAAACGGCGGCCGTAATCGACGAATATCGATTCTCGGAATAGATACCTTTATGGTTGCTGCCAAAGCTGATTCCTTCGACGAACAAGGGTCCGAGCAGAGCGAAATCACCGCGAACTTATCGCGCAATGTCATTCGTGTGCTTCTCGCGGACTCACAGGCCATCTACCGTGTCGGCATGCGCAAGATTTTTGCCTTGGAAGACGACATACGAGTCGTGACCCAGGTAGATTCGGTCGCCAGCCTCCACTCCGCTGTCGAGAGCTTTCCGTGCGACATCGTGATGCTTGAGGGCAACCTGCTGAGCGGGACAACGGACGCGATTCCTGAGCTCGTCCGCCGTGCGCCCAATGTCAAGATCATCATCCAGACCATGGCCTCGGATGAATCGAACACCGTCGAGCTTTATCGGCGGGGCGTGCGGGGAATCATTCCCCGGTCAATTTCGCCCGATCTGCTGGTGAAGTGCGTGCGCAAGATCGCCGCCGGCGAGACGTGGATCGATAATCAATCGGTCAACTGGGTAATTGATGCATATAGGTCCCAGGCCACCAGCACCTCCGGTCCGCGCACACAGCCGCGGCTCTCGCCCAAGGAACTCGCGATTATTACATGCATTACGCAGGGCAAGAGGAACAAGGAAATTGCCTTCCAGCTCGGTACCACCGAGCAGGTAATCAAGAATTATCTGCGCAAGGTTTACGACAAGCTGGGCGTTTCCGACAGGTTGGAGCTGGCGCTTTATTGTCTGCACCACGAGTTGCACAAGAACTCGCCCGGTGAAGCGAATGAGAATGCGTCCGCACCGGCTGCCGGGGGATCCCACAAGTCGAACGGACACGCCGCTGCTGTCGCGGAGAATTCAAACCACTAAAGCAACGGGGGCTGGTTAGCCTGGGTCAGGGCTGGCCGCTTGCCGTGCGTCTTCCAGAAGATCGATGAGCAGCGCCAGTCTCTCCTGGCTCATATGCTTCATCTTGCCCTGCACACCCTCAATCACCAGCGGATCGAGCAATTTCAGCTTTTCGAGCCCCTCCGGCGAAATCTCTGTATATACGACGCGGCGGTCGCCTTCGTTGCGTCTACGCCGCACCAGGTGTTGTTTTGCCAGTCTGTCCAGCAGGCGGGTGATGTCAGGATCTTCGCTTACAAGGCGTTCCCCGAGCTCGGTGCAGGTAAGGCCCCCAGGGCCGGCTCCACGCAGTATGCGCAGGGCATTGTATTGGTTCGGGGTCAGTCCAAATGGCTTCAGCAGCTGACGCACAGAGCTTTGCATGCGATCGGCAGTGCGGGCAAGATTCAGCATCGCTTCCTCTTCAAGCGAAGCGAAGGGTTGCGATTGTCGAATCTCCTGTTGCAGTTTTCTGACCATGTACCTGCTCGGCAAAAGGCAGAGGCGTGGAGACGCCGCGGGCCAGGTAATTTGCCCGCCGGCGTCTCCTTGCTCCCGCTGAGTTCTGCTGCTTACTGCTTGATCATTTCGACTTCGAGCTCGACCTTTACATCGTCGCCCAACATGCCGCTGCCAAAATTCAGGCCGAAATCTGCGCGATGAATGCTGGTGGTGGCAGACATGCCGCGATGAGCTGTGCCCTTCTGGTCAACCATCTCTTTGCTGGGGCCGTCGAGGTCCAGCGTGACGGGCTTGGTGACGCCGTGCATCGTGAGGTCGCCAACCATCTGCAGTTTGCCGTCTTTGTTGGTGATCTGCTTGCTGACGAAGGTCATGTCAGGATACTTGGCTACATCGAAGAAATCAGGGCTCTTGAGGTGGGTGTCGCGCTGTGCCACACCGGTATCGACTGTGGTGGTGTCCACCTTGGCCTGCACCGACGACTTGGTGATGTCCTTGTCATCCAACGTCACGACTCCGCTGACATTGCCGAAATGCCCATGAACATTGGACAAGCCCATGTGGCGGATGGTGAAGTTGGCCGAACTGTGGGCCGAATCGAGTTTCCAGGTGGAGGTTTGTGCGCCTGCGAGCGATACACCCGTCGCAACCATCAACGCCACTGCCAATGTCTTGATCTTCATTCTTCGATCTCCTCGTTTTATTAAGCTGAACACCATTTGTATGCCGGACCGGGCCGCTCGATCGCCGGCGGGGAATTGGTTCCTCTCAATGGATGACAGGAATTGATATTTGTTGCAACAAATATTTGACGGACGGCGTTTCGGCTGGGGCAAATGGGGCTGTAAGACGGCCCAGCGCGCTGTAAGTTGCATCGGGAAGGCAGAATGGCGGAGGGAACTCGTTTCTTCGGTGCTTGTGGCGGACGTCCAGGCGCGATTTTACGGACTGGGCTAGCGGAGTTGGATCCAAAAGAAGGCGACAACGCCGATGGCGCCACAGGCGATGGCCAGCAGTGCTCCGCCGAGGATTAGGCGAACCATGCGCTGCTGTTCGGGCCGCGGCCGAGTGATGCCAAAGCCGGCGACGAACGATTCAACGAGAAAATCCAGAAGACGTGTCATTGGGACCTGGGATGATTCTAGAGCAATTGCGCGAGTGGGGCAGGTTCCGGGGCGGCCTCTCCCGAGGACAGAGGCTCCGGCCTCAAAGTTGCGGAGCAATAAGGCTACCGCGGCCCTCCGGGACGCTCCATGTCGAAACGGTCGGTGGTACGGGCATAGGTTGACCCGGCCATGCGGCCTATCGCCTTCAGTTTGGCGGGATCGATGCGGAAGTCTTCGACGAACCCCTGGGCAACGTGGAAGCGCAGGACCTCGCCGATCACGATGGTGCCTCCCAAGGGTTTTTCGCTCACGCGAACGAGTTGCAGCAGGCGGCACTCCATCTGCACGTGCGATTCTGCCACGCGCGGAGGGCGGACCAGTGCGCTGGCGAGCGCAGTGAGGCCGGAGAGCTCAAATTCGTCGACCTCGGGAGGGACCTCTGCGGCACACGTGTTCATCCGCTCGGCAATCTCTTCCGACACAATGTTGACAACGAATTCATGCGTTTCTTCGATGTTGCGCAGTGTGTCTTTCTTCGCGGATGCACCGCGGCGAACCATCGGGCAGAAGCAGACTACGGGCGGGTTTGCGCTGGCCGCGGTGAAAAAGCTGAAGGGCGCCAGGTTGAGAATGCCATTTGTATCAATGGTTGATACAAATGCAATGGGACGCGGCACGATGGAGCCTACCAGCAGCTTGTAGATATCCTGCGGCGCATGGTCGGCAGGGTTGAAGGCGAGCATCTTTGCAGCGTCTTGCTCCGGCATGCCTCTATGGTACCGTTTCCCGCTTACGGCTCACCCGGTCTTTCGCTCCCCAACTTGCCCAGTAGTCGGCCCACTCCACCTGTTCGCCCGCAGGTAGTACGTGGATCGGGTTCAGGCCGTCCAGCATTACAGCGTACTCGTCGGTATGCGTCTTCTTCCCCTGGTTGGCGAGCGCCTTGGGATGCGGACCATGATGGATGCCGCGCGGATGCAGCGTGGCGTAGCCGGGCTTGATGTTGTCCTTACTGAAGAAGTCGCCGTCGTGATAGAAGATGAACTCGTCGTAGTCGGTATTGCGATGGAAGAAGGGAACCTTGAGCGCATCGGCGTCCTGCTCAAGCGGGCGCGGCAGAAAACTGCACACCACTGCTCCCTGCGTGACAAACGTGGTGTGCGCGCTGGGCGGCAGGTGCGCGCGATGGCTCATTACCGGGCGGATGTCGCGCAGGTTGATCTTCCAGGTCGTGAGGTCGCCCTTCCAGCCCGACCACGTCGAGTGGATTGAAGGGATAGAAGACCTTGGAGATATTCGCCTTCGCAGCGGATACGGACTTCCCATTCACGATCCTCGTTATCGTCCGCTGCACCGGCGCAGGTGGCTCCGGTACGGTGAGCGCGGCTGGATCGTAGAGCGCGTGCTGGCCGAGCAAGCCGCGATCGGGTTGATCGAACTCTGCCTTCGACTGGATGATGAGAAAGAAGTTGTCTTCGTCCTCAGGCACAACGCGATAGGTGACGGAGCGGGGAAGCACAATGTAATCGCCCTTTTCGTAGGCGAGCGGACCGAAATCGGTCTCAATGATGCCATGTCCGCGATGCACGAAATACAATTCGTCACCGTCACTGTTACGAAAATAAAACGGCATCGGTTTGGAGCGCCGCGAGATCGAGAGCTGAACGTCGTTGTTGCCGAGGAAGGTCGACGGCTCTCCCTCAGCGTCTTGCAGGTCCGTCGGCTGCATCTTGTTCAGGTCAAAGAGATGCGGACGCAGCTTGCCTTCGAAGCGGGTCCACCCGGTGGGCGGATTTGCGTGGTAGAGGTGGGCGGCCTTGCCGTAGAAGCCCTTGCGGCCATGCTCTTCCTCGAAGGTTCCTTCCGGAAGCCCCACATGGGCCTGTTGCGTGGTCTTGCCCTTTTTCAGTGGAAACATGAAATTGCTCCCTTTCGCATTTGTTATGGGCGCACAACGCGATTGCGCAGCACGCCGATGTGTTCGATCTCCAGTTCAATGGTGTCGCCCGGCTGCACCCACTTATCCAATTCGAGTCCGCAGCCTGTGCCGACGGTGCCCGAAGCGATGATGTCTCCGGGATAAATTGTGTCGTCCTGCGTGAGAAATTCGATCATCTGCTCAAATTTCCAATGCATGTCGCCGGAATATCCACGCGACCATTCATCGCCGTTGATCCGCGCCGTCATAACGAGGTTATATGGATCGGTGAGTTCATCAGTCGTCACCATCCATGGCCCCAGGCCCGAGCACCAGTGCTTGCCTTTTGCCGGACCCAATCGAACTTTCATTTCGCGCTTCTGGATATCGCGTGCGCTGAAGTCATTCAGTATTGTGTAGCCCGCGATATAGTCTCGCGCATTCTCCGCCTTGATGTTGCGGCCCGGACGTCCGATGATTGCGGCCAGTTCCAACTCGTAGTCAAAGCGCTCCGTAAAGCGCGGCCAGAGAACATCCTGGTCCGATCCGATGAGGTTGTGATGCCCGGACTGATAGTAAACAGGAATTTCGTACCACTCCGGCGGCATGGGCTCATTGCGCTTTTCAAAGCCGCGCTTCACGTGCTCTTCAAATGCAAAGAAGTCCCGCAGGGAGCGCGCATCGGGCAACGGCGTGAGCAATTCGATTTCATCCGACTGATATAGAAGAGTCTCATCGTGGATGCCAAGCCGTAGCTCCGGCGGAAGATAGGCGATTGCCGCCTCGGCTGTTCTGCGGGAGTAGCGGACCTCCTTCCAGCAAGCCGAGCAGTGACGGAGGCACCAGTGCATCGGCGTGCCTCTGATTGTCCAGGTGGTGTGCGGCTGCAAAGTTCAGATCGGTCACGCCCTCCGGGGAAACTACGCCAAGGCGGCGAAATTTTCCCAGGGGCGTTGGCACTTCGAAGGTGCACAGCTTCATGCGGCTACCTTACAGGTTTCCACGCGCTGCCTGCTCCCGCTCAATGGCCTCAAAGAGCGCCTTGAAGTTTCCCTTGCCGAAGCTGCGGCTTCCTTTTCGCTGAATGATTTCGAAGAAGAGCGTGGGCCGGTCTTCGACGGGGCGAGTAAAGATCTGCAGCATGTAGCCTTCTTCGTCGCGATCGACAAGGATGCCGAGTCGTTCCAATTCGCCGATCGGCTCATCTACCTTTCCGACACGATGGTGCAGCTCGTCGTAGTAGGAGTGCGGCACGGTAAGGAACTCGACGCCCTGCTGCTTCAACAGCGCCACGGTGTTCAGAATGTCGTCGGTTGCCATTGCGATGTGCTGCACGCCGGAGCCGTGGTAGAACTCGAGATATTCCTCGATCTGCGATTTTCTGCGGCCCTCCGCCGGTTCGTTGATGGGGAACTTGACGCGACCGTTGCCGTTGCTCATTACCTTCGACATCAGCGCGGAGTATTCGGTGGAAATATCCTTGTCGTCGAAGTGCTGGTAGAGCTCGAAGCCCATCGTCTTGCTGATAGAAATCGACCCAGCGATTCATCTCGTGCCAGCCCACATTGCCCACCATGTGATCGATGTAGCGAAGACCGGTGGGACGAGCCTGGGGATCGCTCTCGACGGGGCGATAGCCCGGGAGAAAGGGCCCGGTGTAGTTGCGGCGCTCGACGAAGGTGTGCACCGTGTCGCCGTAGGTAGCGACGGTGGCCAGTCGAACCGATCCCGTGTTCGTCTCTCTTCTCGGTGGGCTCAAGAACGCTGCGAGCGCCACGTTTTGTTGTTTCTCGCCATGCTTGCTTGGCGTCGTCTACCCAGAGCGCGACGTCGCGAACGCCGTCTCCGTGGCGATGAATGTGTTCTGCGATTTCGCCGTCGGGGCGAAGTGGGGTGGTTAGCACAAAACGGATTCGGCCTTGCTCAACAACATAGGAGGCCCGGTCACGCTGGCCCGTTTCCGGTCCCGCATAAGCCACCAGGCTCATGCCGAAGGCGGTGCGGTAGTAGTAAGCGGCCTGGCGGGCATTACCGACATAAAACTCTACGTGGTCTGTTCCGTTCAGTGGCAGAAAGTCGTTCTTTGTTTCAATTTCAGGGTGTGTAACCGTGGACATGTTCATACTCCGTTAGCTGGGATGCAAAGTGCCCTTCGATCGGCAATTTGGCCCAACGACCACATACCATATACCTGTATTAGCGCTGTTGCATAGTGCTGTACTTGCAGGTTTTGTAACGCTTTCGTCACAAGAAAGAGTTATTGCGAAATGTGGGTAAAAATCAGCTCAATAGAGGGTTAATCATGGGTGCTGATTTTGGTTCCATTGGGCGGAGGAGATAGGGCACCTATCACCTTTTCCAGGGAAGACGAGTCGAATGCGTGGCACCGGGTTCAAATTGACATGGTGCCTGCGTGGATGCGATCCTCACGAGTTTTGCATCGGAGCATTTGAAGAGGGACCGGCAATGGAGATCGGAGTTAAGAAGATGGGGTTGGGCAGTCTGGAAGAGGAGTCGCTGCCAGTTGCGACCGGGACGGAGGAATCGCTCCCGGTGGCCAGCGCTTTTTTGATCCAGCAGGATTGGGAAGCCTACTCGCCGGATCAGCACGCGGTTTGGGCGGAGCTGGTTCGGAGGCGAATGGTTCAGTTACACGAGCACGCCTGTGAGGAATATCTCGAAGGGTTTCAACTAATTGGCTTGCGTGAAGACAGGATTCCCCGGCTCTCCGAGGTGAATCTGCGGCTGCGTCCGCGTACGGGTGGCAGTGCCACCCCGGTGAGCGGCTTTCTGCCGCCGGACGCATTTTTCGAGATGCTGGCGGCGCGGCAGTTTCCCACGACGACTTACATTCGTGGCCGGGAATCGTTCGATTACACGCCGAGCCCGACATCTTTCACGATGTCTTTGGCCATGTGCCCATGCATGCTCATCCGGTGTTTGCGGATTTTCTGCAGCACTACGGACAGAGTTTGCGCGACACTCCACAGCAAAGAAGATCTGGAGCGGATGGGGCGGCTGTTCTGGTTCACGGTGGAGTTCGGCGTGATTCGCCAGCAGGGAACCATTAAGCTTTACGGCAGCGGACTGATCTCGTCGCAAGGTGAATCGGATTACGTGGTCGAGTGGCGGGCCTGAGATCCGCGACTTCAACCTGGACGAGGTGATGGAGCAGCAATTCTCTACGTCAGAAATGCAGAAGGTTCTTTACGCGGTGGAATCGTTCGACGAGATCTACGAGGCGGCAAAGCAGGCAGAAGCTCGATTGGGATGATAGAATTGATTCTGCTGGGGGTATCATGAGCGTCATCAATGCACCAAAAATTGGCGACTTTGTCACAGAACATGGTGCACAATTCAGCTTGGAGATCTAAAAATTGCCACGCATCCACTTTCAGCAGCAATTGGCCGAATTGAAGGACAAGCTTCTGGCCATGGCCGCGCTTGTCGCAGCAGGCGGTTGAGTCTGCCGTCGAAGCGAATCTGCGGCGCGATCTGAAGCTCTGCCAGTATGTGCGGGAGAACGAGACGGCCATCAACACCGCGCAGCGCGATCTGGATGAGATGGCTTATGAGCTGCTCGCCAAGGAGCAGCCAATGGCGATCGATCTGCGCTTCATCCTGGCGGTCATCAAGATCAATGGCGACCTGGAGCGCATTGGCGATCAGTCGATGAGCATCGCCATTCGCACCAAGGACATGATCGAGATGCCGGAAGTCGACCTGCCGGTGGATTTCGGCGGAATGGGTGAGTTTGCCGGTCGCATGATCCGCACGTCGATCCAGGCGCTGCTGAATGCCGATGCGCAGGTGGCCGATTCTGTACTTGAGATGGATGACGAGATCGACCGCATGAATCGCGTTGCTCATGCAGATCTGATACGAGGTGATCCAGCAGCATCCCGAGTACACGATGCAGGCGTTGAACTCGATTTTGATTTCGCGCGCCCTCGAGCGCATCGCGGACCATGCCACCAATATCGCGACGGACGTAATTTTCTGGGTGCGCGGCGCGGACATTCGCCATCAGCTCAGCCTGGCAATCGACTAGGCTGGTGTTTTGCGTGTCTTAAGCTGTGGGCCCGCTCGCCGCCTGTGGACGGAAGATCATCACTTCCTGGGTGGAGATGAGTCCACCTTTTGCCACCTCAGCCAGCGCAGGGAAAAACTTCTCCAGCTTTTCCGGAGCATCCACGAACTGCAGAATCACCGGCAGATCGACGGAGATGTCGACCAGGTCAGATGTGTGCATGTGATGATGGCTGCCAAATCCGGCATATGCGTGAACGGCGGTTGCACCCGCGACGTTGTGACGAAACAGAAAATCGAGGACTGCCGTTACGCGCGCTTCCTTCAGGTACATGGTGACGCGCACAGCATTGGTAGGAGTTAGCATAAGCGATCTCCTGGGTGGACTCAGGGCTCAGGCCAGCGTGCGGCCGACCACCACGCCGAGCCACACAGCAAAATAGCCCACAACCACGCTCAGCGCAATATTCAGCAGGCCGATGGAAGGCTGTCCGGCATGCGCTGCGCGAAAAGTTTCGTACTCGAAAGTGGAAAAGGTGGTGTAGGCGCCGATGAAGCCGATGGGGATTGCGAGCCTCCATGCGGGCGACAGTCCGATGCGTGCATCGAGCACGGTGAGGATGGCTCCGATGAGAAAACAGCCGGAAATATTGATCACAAACGTTCCGTAGGGGAAGCGAGTGCCCATGCGGTCGTACACCCATACTCCCAGCGCATAGCGGGCAATGGACCCGGCGAAGCCGCCTACCCCAACCCAGAGATACTTCGACATTCCTTGTCCGCTCCCTGCAAGCCCGAAACGAAGTATGGCAGCTTGATTTGTAATTATCCCATCCCATGCAACTGGATTTGTGTAACCAAAGCCAGCCTCATGCGTCTTATAGGAATACTTGTTGTCACGAGTTTCTTACCCCGGGGATCCCATCTTACCTATGCCTACTTCTACCGATCGCAGTTCTCACTCGAAGGTTGCGGGCAAGGATGCCGCGAATACCAGCTATCAAGCGCATGTAAATCCACAGTGGGTCCGGCTTCTGGAATTGCTGGAGATGAATTCGCGTTACGTGGAGTGTCGCCGCGAAAAGCTGCGGACCGAGGACGGCAGAACGATTCTGGATTTCCTCTCCGGCTACTGCGTTTACAACATCGGGCACAATCATCCAGCCGTCATTGAAGCGTTGCATGAGGAACTGGAGAGCAACGGTCCGTCGATGCTGCAGAGTCATGTAGCAGAGACTGCGGGGCAGCTTGCCGAGGTGCTTTGCCGCAAGGCCGGCGGGCTTTTGCAGAAGGCATACTTCTGTAGTTCGGGCAGCGAAGGCGTGGAGACGGCGATCAAGTTCTCCCGCGCATTCACGGGGCGCGATGGCCTGGTAGCGGCGCGAGCAGCCTTTCACGGCCTCTCCTGCGGTGCGCTCTCTCTTATGGATCATGGCTTCTGGTCAGAGGGATTCGGACCGCTGCTGCCGCATGTTTCCTTTGTAGACTTCGGCGATCTGTCTGCACTCGAGAGCTTGCTGAAGCACAAAAAGACAGCGGCTCTTTTTCTGGAGCCTATCCAGGGTGAGGGCGGCATCGTGGTGCCACCGGCGGGCTATCTCGAAGGCGCGCAGGCGCTCTGCCGCAAGTACGGCACTCTGCTGGTGATGGACGAGGTGCAGACCGGGCTGTATCGCACGGGAACATTTCTCGCCAGCCAGCAGTATGGCCTCGATCCGGACATCGTCATCCTGGCAAAGGCACTGAGCGGTGGCCTCGTCCCCTCAGGCGCCGTGCTGATGACCGACGAAGTCTACGACAGCGTCTATGGATCGCTGCGCCGCGCAATCGTGCACACCTCAACCTACAGCGAAAACAGCCTTGCAATGCGCGCAGGGCTGGCTACCCTTGCTGTGCTGGACAACGAAGACCTCGGAGCGCGCGCTACCGCTTTGGGAGAACAGTTTCGCGAACGCCTGCGCGGTGTGTTGGCGAAGTACGAGATGGTTGCTGAAGTTCGGGGCGCGGGCTTTTTCACGGGCATCGTCTTCCACGCGCCTAAGTCGCTTGCGCTGCGACTCTCCTACGAAGCATTCAACCGCGTGCATCCGGCCATGTTTGGTCAGATGCTGGTGATGCGCCTGTATCGCGAGCATGGCATCCTGACGCAGATTTGCGGCAACGATTTTCTAGTCCTGAAGGCTGCTCCGCCGCTGAATGCCAGCGAGGAAAGCCTGGACGCATTCCTGTTGGCAATCGTCTCCGTCATGGAGTCGGTTCACTCCTCTGTTCAATTCTGGAAAGACGCGCTTTCACTGGCCGGTCGCGCAGTAAAGATTTAGTCTGTCCACGAATCTCCATGTTGGACTTACTGGCATTTGCACTTCTGTACCACTCAGTACGCCGGACTATTTTCGCAATCAAGAAAGAAGACGAGAATTTATGCGCATTGCAGCAACGGCCACGGCTTATCCTCCGCACTATTTCACGCAACAGGAAGTTGTGCAGGGTCTGTTGACGTACTGGGACAAGGGTATGGAAAACTCCGCGGTTATTGAGCGGCTGCACTCAAGAACCGGGGTAGATGGGCGCTATTTTTGCCGTCCACTCGTCGAATACTATGGGCTCGATACCTGGGGCAAGACGAACGATGTGTGGATCGAGGTTGCGACGGCTCTCGGAGAAGAAGCGATCGACTCAGTGCTGAAGCAGACGGGAGTGGATCGCAGCCAGGTGGGTGCGCTCTTCTTTGTCAGTGTCACGGGAGTTTCGAGTCCATCGGTCGATGCGCGGCTGGTGAACCGGATGGGGCTGAATCCGCAGATCAAACGGAATCCGATCTTCGGGCTGGGCTGTGTAGCGGGAGCGGCGGGGCTGGTGCGCGCATCGGATTATGTTCGTGCCTATCCTGACCAGCTTGCGATTCTGCTGAGCATTGAGCTCTGCTCGCTCACATGGCAGCGCGATGATGTATCGGTGGCAAACCTGATCGGTTCAGGGCTCTTCGGCGACGGAGCCGCGGCGGTCCTGGTGGCCGGGGCAGAGACGAAGTTGCAGGGACCGAAGGTGGTGGCGAACCATGCGGTGTTCTATCCCGACACGGAGCGCGTGATGGGCTGGGACATCTCCGAGAGGGGATTCAGCCTGGTGCTCTCGCCCGATGTTCCAAAGGTGGTTAACGAGAACCTGGGGAAGAACGTGGATTGCTTTCTCGCGAAAAACGGCTTGAATCGCTCCGACATTGGCACGTGGATCATGCACACGGGTGGCCCCAAAGTTCTTGAAGCAACCGCGGAGGCTCTGGACCTGCGAGATGGCGAACTCAAAGGCTCCTGGGAAGCTCTGCGCCGAGTGGGCAACCTTTCGTCGGCGTCTGTTCTGGTTGTTCTGGATGAAGTGATGAAGAACAATCGACCCGCACCAGGAACACGCAGCATTCTGGCGGCGATGGGCCCCGGATTCTGCGCAGAGATGTTGTTGCTGGAGTGGTGATGGATGATGCCGTGAAGATCTCGGGAACGGATGTGCTGGTTATCGGCGGCGGCCCCGCGGGATTATCTGCTGCAATCGCGCTCGCCCAGAGCGGCACCGTCGTGCAGGTGGTGGAAGCCCAGCGGCCCCCTATCGATAAGGCATGCGGCGAGGGGCTGATGCCTGATTCGCGGGTGGAACTGGCGAAGCTGGGCATCACGCTCGATCCCGCGGAAGGCGGAGAGTTTCGCGGCATCCATTTCGCCAATCGCAACAGCGGTAGGGAAGATTGTGTCTCCGCGCAATTTGCCAACGGCATCGGGCTGGGTGTCCGCCGCGTTCATCTCCACGAGCGCATGGTGGAACGGGCCATCGCGGTGGGCGTGCGTATCGCATGGGGCGTGCATGTGGGGCTGGGGAAGCAGGGCGAGGTGCTGGTGGATGGCCAGCCTGTGAAGTACGGCCATCTTATCGGCGCGGATGGACAGGGCTCCGCCGTGCGCCGCTGGGCAGGGTTAGAGCGCGGTTCGCTGATGAGCACCCGCTTTGGCTTTCGCCGCCACTTCAGGGTGAAGCCCTGGAGCGAAAACGTCGAAGTGCATTGGGGCCTGAGAGGCCAAGCGTACGTCACGCCGGTTGGCCGGGAAGAGATTTGTATCGCCACGATATCCGGCGACGGGCAAACACGCATGAACGAGGTGCTGGATAGCATCCCCTTCCTGCGCGAGCGACTCAGCGGCTTTGTCAGCACCACGAAGCAACGCGGAGCGGTTACCACGACACGCCGGCTTAAATCCGTGGCGCACGGGCGCGTCGCCCTGATCGGCGATGCTTCGGGATCTGCCGATGCGATTACCGGGGAAGGGCTGGCTATGGTCTTCCGCCAGGCGACGCTGCTGGCAGAGGCGGTGAGACGCAATGACCTGGCGCATTATGCTGCGGGTCATCCCGGGATCCTGCATATGCCCATGACCATGGCACGGATCATGCTGACTATGGACCGCTGGCCGCTCTTCCGCGACCGCGCCATGCGCATGCTTGCAAGCGAGCCGGCAATATTCTCCAGGATGCTCGGAGTCCATCTGGGAGAGGAATCTTTACCCCGGTTCGTCCGCGAACAGGGTCTCCATCTGGGGTGGCGGATACTCGCCCCTGCAGCAGCAGGCATCTAATAGCCTTCTGCCTGTAGAATCATTCAAGGAAAGCTGATGAAACCTTTTAGTAAGCGGATTTACCTGGTAGTTGCAGTATCTGTGTGTCTTGCCTTGGGCCAGCATGTCCATGCACAGAAGATGACAGTGCATCTGGACCCGGGGCAGACCGAAATTCATTGGACCCTCACGGACACGCTGCACACCGTCCACGGCACCTTCAAGCTGAAGAGTGGCATGATGGTTTTTGACCCCAAGACAGGTATGGCGGAAGGCGAACTGCTTGTGGACGCCAACACCGGCGATAGTGGGAGCGGCCAGCGCGACAAGGCGATGAAGAAGAGTGTCCTGGAGGTGGATCGCTACCCCATGGTATCGTTCCATCCCGCCAAGGTTGCGGGAGAGCCAAAACCGGGCAACACGCAGGACATGACCGTCGATGGCACGTTCAATATCCACGGCGCCGATCATCCCTTGCGCATGGGAGTGAAAGTGCAACTCGACGGCAACAACGTGACCGCGACCACCCACTTCGTGGTCCCATATGTGGATTGGGGTTTGAAGGATCCGAGCAATTTTGTGCTGAAAGTCGGCAAAGATGTCTCCGTCGATGTGGTGGCGCACGGCACTATCGAGGGCATGCACAACTAGCTCGAGGCCCGAGCCAGTGTAGTTGAAACGCACGATCTGGGGAACGCGCCGTGAGGCGCAAGAGGTGCTTCCGTCAACGGCTCGAGCTATACATCGCCGGGAGGGAAAGTCCCGGCGATGAAGATATCTGCGTACTCGTCGCCGTATTTTTGCTTACATGTAAAACTGTTTTACTGCGTCCCACACGTAGACACCGAGAATTGCTGCGGTCATCACGCAGGTGCAGACCGTAACGATCCTCACCAGGGGAGTAACCTGGTTGACTTTCTTCAGCAGTGCCTGCTGTTCACGGTTCTGATGCTCCGAAGATTCGTCGAGAAAAATCTGGTCCTCTTCGTAGCGGGTGAGATTGCTGCGATAGAGCAGGAGTACTAACAACAACGTAGTCAGTCCGGCCCACAGAGTCCACATAAGAGGAATTACGCTCATACCGCACCTCGGGTATAACTTCGAACGGTCTCATTCGAACGGTGCGGGACGGCAAATGGGAACTGGGCCCGCAGAGTTGAATTGGGCCGTCCGGAGAGCATGTTATCCCCAAAAAGTGGTAATTGAACAGCGATTTATTTATTTCTTCCGGGCACCATTCAGGGCAACCAATCGGGTTGTTGGAGGCATTTCCTCAGCCAGGGGATAATTCCACGGTTTTGAATCCCAACTACGCTTAGAGTCAGATTCGGGCCCATGTTCCCGGGGCTAACGTCTGCAAGGAGAACGAAATGAAGACTTTCCGCGCGAGCCGCATTGCGCTGCTTTCGGCTGGGCTCATGGTTTTCGGCCTCACGATAGTCGCTTGTAATCAGCAGCCTAAGTCCTCCCAGGAGGAGGACAAGGAGATTAGCCAGAAGTCAGCCGAGGCAACAGCGACAGTTAAGCAGGGGGCCGAGGAGACTGCGGCCGAAACCAAGAAAGCCGCCGCCAAGGCGGAGGAGAAACTGGATGCTGTGGCTGCAGGCGTGAAGGACGGTCTGAACAGCAACACCCGCATTGACCTGAATTCGGCGACCGCAGAAACTATCTCGACTCTGCCCGGTATCGACCTGAAAAAGGCCAATCAGATCGTCAAGAACAGACCCTATGGCTCCTCGCACGACCTGGTAGCAAAGGGGATACTGAGCGAATCGCAGTTTGAGCGCATCTCGCCGCAGGTTACGGCCCGCTAAGCCGGTGCCGAGTTTCTGAGTCGATGGGCCCGCTGGCGCATCTCTTCTTATGAAGAGTCCTGTTGATGCTCCGCGTTTACCGGTTTAAACTAAAGACGGCACATCTTCGAAACTTTGAGGGAGAGTCACCATAATGGCAACTACAACCACGTCCGCCCCTGCATCCGAAGGCATCCAGACGAGCGCACCACTGACGCTAACCCCCCCTGCCATTGATAAGGTTCGCGAGATTATGGCGACCCAGGATCCGCTGCCCGCGGGTCTGCGCATCGGTGTTGTCGGCGGCGGTTGCTCCGGCTTCCAGTACTCCATGTCGTTTGAGAATGAAGCAGGCATGATGGACAAGGTCTTCAGCTTCGCCGACCTCAAGGTCTATGTCGATGCGACTTCGCTGATGTATCTGAACGGCTGCGTCGTTGACTACGTCGAGACGTTGGAAGCGGCGGGCTTCAAGTTCGAGAACCCCAACGTCAAGAGCACCTGTGGCTGCGGTTCTTCCTTCAGCGCGTAATCCAAGGATCAGCAGTGAAAAAGGCCTCGCTCAATTGAGCGAGGCCTTTTTAATTTGGCGTGCGCCTACTGCTGCGGCGGAGCGGTTGGAGTTGGCGTAGGTGTGGGTGTTGGCGTGGTTCCAATGCCACCTTGCGATCCAAAGCTTGAGCCCGGAGTGCCAAAGCCTGAACCCTGCGTTCCAAAACCTGCCGGCGCTGTGGGCGACCCGTTGGGGCCATTGAGATTTGTGTTGCCACCCTGCCCCTGCAGGACGCCCGTTCCATTCTGGTTCAGCATGTCCAGCTGCGGATCGTAGACGAACTCCCACTCGTTGTAGTGCTTCTGCTTCTTGAACTCGCGAATGGATTTCTTGAGGCTGGTGCTGGAGACGCCAACGATTCCACCTCCACCGAAGGTCTGGTTCTGGCCATTGGAGGTGCCGCCGGCAGGCGTTCCGAAAGCGCTAGGGGAACCTTCGCCGGTAGTGGAGCCGCCAGTGGTGGTTCCAGTTGTGCCGGTTGTTCCGGTCGCGCCTGTTACTCCTGTTACTCCCGTGGCCCCCGTGGTGGCGGTTGCGCCGGTGCCAGGATCTGTGGTGGGGGCTGTGGGGGTCGGCGTTGGCGTGCCTGAATTGAAGGCACTGCCGCTGTTCCCGGAAGATCCAGATGCGCTGTTGCCGCCGATTCCCGACGATCCAAAGGCGCTGCTGCTGCTCCCTGATTGCCCTCCAAAGGCGGAGGAGTTGTTCATGCCTGCGCCGCCGATGGCTCCGTTGCTGCCGATGCCGTTCGTCATGGCGGCGGCCGCCGTGCCGAGGCCCGAAGCTGCCAGCGGCTGACCAAAGAGCCCGGTAGGCTTCACCTTGGCTTCGCCGTAGTGGATCAGGTGCCACTCATCCTTGCCCGTCACGGGATCGCGGTATCGTTTGCGTAGGAAGCGAATCTCATTGGTCTTCTCGAGCTGGTCAATACTTGCTGGATAGCGCCCAAACTTCTTGTAGTAGAGGCGGATGGCGCGCGCGTACTGCAATCCGCGATGCATCAACTCATCCTCTTTGTCGCGCTGCAACTCTACGGCGATCTTCGGCGCGGCAACGGCCAGGGCGATAAAAATCATGGCGACCAGCACCAGCGCCGCGATGAGCATAAATCCCTCTTCGCCGCTCCGCCGCCGTGGGCGGATGGAAGAGGGTATCGGGTTGGAGAGCCACTTCAGCATGTATTTATTAGACGCTTGAGCCGTGCAACGCGATCAATTGCTGCTTCAATTCTGGATCAAAGGCAGCGTCTGTGTGTTCTTGTAGGGCACGTCTTCCACCTGCACTGAGAAAGGAAGTATCTTCACAACGTGGTAGCGCCTGTCTACGATGTCGCCCTCTGTAGCGATAAAAATATCTTCGCCGCGCAACAGGAATGCCTGGCGAACTCCGGACCTGGCTGCGGAGAAGCCAAAGAACTTCAGGTCGATTGGCGGTGGCGGCGGAGGTGGCGGCGGACCTGTATCTACTACCTGAACAGGCCGCGCGGGAGCCTTGGGCTTTTCAATCTCAACCGGGGCGCGGATTCCTGCGAAAAAATGTTGCGGCCATTGCCGGAATAGGTCATGGACTCGGTCGCCGCCATCCACTCGGGATGCAGCGTTGGGTCAAGATTCGCGGAGACGACCTTCGCCGCTGGAGCGGCGCGACTGATGTTGGGGGTTGTTGAGTGTCACGACTGCCGAGGAGTCGTGGCTACGGTTGGAGTGGTGAAGTTATCCATCACCATTCTGCCGCCAAGAAACAGGACGATGATTCCCAGCACGGCGGCGATCGCGACTTTCTTCTTGTCTTCCGCTCCCATGCGCAGCGCCATTATTGCGCCTCCGGAGGCGGTTACGGGCGCGGCCGCAGCATCAGCCGCAGTGACAGGCACGGCCGCAGCATCCGCCGCTCGCAGGTACGTGATCACGCGCATGCGCAGGTTCACGACGCCACCCTGTTGCCCGGTGAGCGTGAGCCCACTGATGAGGAAGAATGTCTTGTCGCGTTCGAGGCCGTTGATGAAGCGCATCAGTCCTGGATACTCCCCACTAAGCGCAGTATCCATTCGAATCTCGGCCAGCCCCTCGAGTGCCGGGGATTGCGTGTACTGCACGCGGGTGAGGCGCACACCGTTCTTCACCGCGAGTCTCCCAGTTCAAAAGCGACGGCGGAATAGGTGGCGGGAATACGGTGCGGTAGAAGTTTGCGGCATCGGTCCGCGCCAGTTCTACCTTGCCCGAGAGTCCGCGCAGTGGAACAGTTTGCAATTCCAGCGCCTTGTAGGTCAGCTGTTCTTGCTGGACGATTTCCGGATGCTGCGCGTTTGCGTCGTGCCACGCGAAAATCAGCTTCCCGAGCAGAAAGAGATTGAGCAGCGCCAGAACGGCCACGCCGGCAATATGCAGATTCAGAATTGTGAGTAGCTTGCCGGGCAGGCGCAGATTCATCGGGTGCCCCCTGGGACCGAGTGGGGATTGGGTGGAGGAGCGGCTTGGCGCGGCGCCACGGCTTGCTTCGTGGGGGTCGCTTGCCTTGCTGCCGGGGTTGCCTGCTTCGCTTTCGGAGTAGCCTGCTTAGCCTTGGGCGTCTCCTTTGCCGCTCCCTTTGGAGCAGCAGTGTCACGCGGCAAGGGGTTGTAATCCGCCAGAACTTCGAAGCTCACATTGCTGGATGCGCTCACCGGTTGCAGAACCGCCTGGGTTCCCGCGCCGAGTGTTTCCGCTGTCTCGCCTGCAAGTCTTGGTGACACGAAGCGGTGCGATTTTTCCAGGTTACGAACCAGTTCCACCGCGCGATCGCGTCCACCGCTGACGCGCATCCGAATCGTCACGTGCCCATCCGGCGCGGTCACCGGCTCCAGGTTGGTCACCTGTACTCCGGCTGGCAGAACGGTCTCCAGATCCATCATTACCGCAGTCCACGAGAACGACTTGCGCTTGTAAAGCTGATTTAGAAATTCGGATTGCGTCAGCACTGCTGCGTTCTGCGGCTGCTGCATCTGCGCACGATAATTCTGCTGCTCGTCGCGAAGCTTCTGCATGTCGCGCGTGAGCACGGTCTGCTGTGCTTGCGCGGCGGTGGCGCGACGCTGCTCCACGCGCAACAAGAACCATAGCGGCAAGGCCATCACCGCCAGAAGCGCAATCCACCAGCGGAGCCGTGTGTACAGGGGCCGAAGTTCGATGAAGGGATGCGACGCGAGATTGAGTGTGATGCGCATTTAGTTGGCGAGTGCCCCCACAACCCCTGATAACAGACCTTTCGGCATGGCGGCGGAGACTCCCGTCGTTGGCATGGGCACCAGTTCGCGCACGTGCAGCCCTTCTTCGTTCAGCACTGGTGCAAACTCAGCCGCGCCACCGGGTCCAGCGTAGAAGAGAGTCTGCGGCTGAGTGCGCAGTGTGTCTTCGAAGTAAGCCATCGCCACGTTGACGGTTCGCTGCAGCTCAAGAGTGGGGTCCTGCCCGTTTGGAGGCAACTCGTGCGTGCGGTGCAGCAGCAGGTCGCCAGGCAGAGCAATCGCGGTGGTAACAGTAGTGCCGTTGCGGTTCACCACCAGTGCCGGTTCTTCTGATGTCGACCGCAGCGACAGCCGCGAGGCTGCTGGAGAGAACTGCGCCGGGCTCGTAGCCTGCTTCGCGAACCGCACCCTCATACTCTGCCAGAACTTCCTGCGGAATTACTGCAACCAGCAGACGCACCAGGCCAGAGTTCTCTGTGCCGATGCGCTGGTAGCTGATTGCATGCTTCTTCCACTTCAAAGGGAACCAGCTTGCGCAGGCGAAAGCGAATCACCGGCAGTATGTCAGCGGTCTTCGATGGCAGGGTGTCAAAGTCCAGCAGCAGCACGCGCACCGCGGCATCGGGAACCACCACGGTGATCTGCCGGTCGCGAGCAGCGAGATCATCAAGAGCTTTGCGCATGGCCGCTACAACCACAGGGCGGTTCAGCAGATTGGGAGCGGCAAGTCCGGGAGCGAGCATGCCCGGGGGAAGAGGCGACGAAGGTGGTGATTGCGTTCTCGTTCAACGCGCTCTCCTGGCGCGCAGCAACGATGCCCTCCGGCAGAATCTCGCACGCCAGGCGAGGACGCAGTGTGACCGCGGAGTTGGTCGTGAACATGCGGAAGGGATTCGCCACTATCGACTTGCCTCGATGAAGGTGACTTTGTTGATCTCCTTCAGTGTAGTCAGTCCGGCGCGAACGCGCTCCAGGGCTGATTCGCGCAGGAAGTTCATGCCCTCAGCCTGTGCCGCGCGCCGGATCTCCGAGCTGGGCTTCTTCTCCAGGATCAGCTCGCGGATCGGAGTCGGTCAGGTCCAGCAATTCGTGGATCGCGGTTCGTCCGCGGTACCCGGTGCCGCCGCATTCGATGCAGCCCGTGCCTTCGTGAAATTCGAAGTCCTTCCACTCGTCGTAGTCCAGCCCGCTCAGCGCCAGGAACTCACGGTCATACTTCACCGGCTTGTCGCAGTATTCGCAGATGGTACGGACCAGGCGCTGCGCCAGGATGCAGTTCAGCGCGGAGACAAAGTTGTACGGCTCGACGCCCATGTTCAGAAAGCGGCCGATCACGTCGACCACGTTGTTGGCGTGGACGGTGGTGAAGACCAGGTGTCCGGTGAGCGCGGATTGAATAGCGATCTGCGCCGTCTCAGTGTCGCGGATCTCGCCGACGAGGATCTTGTCGGGATCGTGACGCAGAATGGAGCGCAGTCCGCGCGCAAAGGTCAGTCCCTTCTTCTCGTTGACGGGAATCTGCGTGATGCCGCGAATCTGGTACTCCACCGGATCTTCGATGGTGATGATCTTGTCTTCGTCGCTCTTGATCTCGTTGAGCGCGGCGTAGAGCGTGGTGGTCTTGCCCGATCCGGTCGGCCCCGTCACCAGCACCATGCCGTATGGCTCGCGGATATAGCGGCGGAAGCGGCGCAGATCGTCTTCGCCAAAGCCGACGACATCGAGCGTGAGCTTGTGAAACTTCTCGCTCATCGACTCTTTGTCGAGCACGCGCAGCACGCAGTTCTCGCCATGCACGGTGGGCATGATGGAGACGCGAAAATCGATGAGCCGGCCCTTGTAGCGAACGCGGAAGCGGCCGTCCTGCGGCACGCGGCGCTCGGCGATGTCCAGCTCGCTCATGACCTTGATGCGCGAAAGAATGGTGGAGTGATGCTCGCGCGCGATGGGCGCCATGGCAGCCTGCAGCACGCCGTCGATGCGGTACTTGATGATCAGCGAATCGTCGTACGTCTCAATGTGAATATCAGACGCGCGCCGCTCAAGCGCGGTGAAGATGGTGGTATCCACCAGCCGGATGATGGGGCTGATGTCCTCTTCGGAGGTGAGCTTCTCGATCGAGATATTCTCGTCGGGATTCTCTTCCGGAATTACGTCGAAGGTGAGTCCTTCGGTCGCTTCGTCCAGCACGCGCTGCGATTGCTCAGTCTTCTTCAGTAGGTCGGTGATCTGGCTCAGAGTGGCAACGCGGGTGACGACTCGCTGTCCCAGCAGGCCCGCGATCTCGTCGATCATCATCAGGCGGCTGGGATCGCTGACGGCGATCACAAGATGATCTTCGGTCTGCTCCAGCGGAACAAAGTTGTAGCGGAACATCATGTCGACCGGCACCGTGCGGAAAAGATCGTGCTGGATGCGGAAGTTCTTCAGGTCGATAAACTCGCAACGATAGCGCGAGGCGAGCATCTGCGCGTGGGCCGCTTCGTCAAACCCGAGAGGCAATGCAACGAGGGGCACGTCTGCCATAGCTCCTACCTTCCCACACTGCTGGCCTGCCCGAGAGAAAAGATCGGCAGGTACAGCGCAATCAAGATTACGACGACCACCACGCCCATCACGATCAGGATAGCGGGCTCAATCAGCGCCAGCGACGCTGTCAACGCCGTCTGCACGTCTTCCTCGAAGAACTCCGCCACCGAGTTCAGCATCTGCGGCAATGCGCCGGTGGATTCGCCCACCTCGATCATCTCCGTCGATAGCTCAGGAAAGACCTTTGTGGTCTTCAGGCTGTTAGCCAGGCCCTTTCCCTCGCGCACGCTCGTCACCGATAGAAAGACGGCTTTGGCGATGCGTCCGCTCGAAATGCTGCGGGCCGCGGTCTCAAGCGACGGCACCAGCGGCAATCCGCCCGTCAGCAGAGTGGAAAGCGTGCGGGCGAAGAGCGCCACCTGGTACTTGATCCAGATCCTGCCGAAGATCGGCATGGCGATGCGGATGCCGTCAATACGATCTGCGCCCCGCGGAGTCTTCGCCCAGCGGTAGAGCAGAAATCCAATCAGAGCCACCACCGGCAACACGTAGAGCATGTAGTTGCTGCGCATGTGTTGCCCAGCGCCAGCAACAGCAGCGTAAGCTCCGGCAGCTTGGTGCCGATCTGGTCGTAGAGCTGCGCGAAGCGCGGAACCACGAAGCTGATCAGAAATACGAAGAGCCCGATCACAATGCAGATCAGCAGCGCGGGATAGAAGAGCGATGCCTGCAGCTTCTTGCGAAACGTAAGCGAAATGCGCTGGAAGGCGAGGTAGCGTCCCAGCACTTCTTCCAGGTTGCCGCTGCGCTCGCCGGCCAGCAGCGTCGTGGTGTAGATGAGCGGGAAGCCGCCCTGCGCAGTGAATGCCTCTGAGAGCGATGCACCGGTGCGGACCCGCGCTGTCACATCGTTAAGCTGCGCGGCAAAAGCGGTGTTCTTCTGCCCCTTGGCCAGCATATCCAGTGAGCCAAGAATCGGAAGTCCGGCGCGCACCAACGTCAGGAATTGCTGGTTGAAGATGAGGAAGGTCTCCAGCTTCACCTTCTTCTTCATGCTGGAGCCGAAGCCATGCGGGCGCACGGAATAGACGTAGTAGCCCGCTTGCGTGAAGCGCTGCTTCAGCTCTTCCGCCGTTGAGGCTGCCTGCACCTGTTCCGAGATGTGGCCGCGTTCATCCGCCAGCTTTACGACAAACTCTGCCATCGTGCCCCTATGGAACCCACTCCAAGCCAGCAGCCCGAAGTGTTGAATCTAAAAAAGATCAGGCGGTGGCCATTCCCCGCAAGTGCCTGCATTCATACGCCCCGTTATTTAGCCGCCTTCTTCCCTAACGATACCAGCTTCGCGATCCTGCCCTTCGGCCCCACAACCCAGGGCAGCCCCAGCGCGTTCCATGGCCCTCCGTCGGGCGAAATGGTGATCGGCTGCCAGCTCTTGCCGTCGTTGTAGCTGGCATCGGCGCCGTTCGTGCCAACCGTCACCCAGGCCTTGTCCGGCTCGCTCCACGCCACCGACGAGCGGTATCCATGGGGAGGCTTGGCCGCGGCCAGCCAGCCGTTGCCATTGTCCTCTGTATAGGCTGCCGTGCCCGTGCTCTCGTCCGGCTGCAGGTAATCTCCCCCCACGGCGATCCCGGTAAAAGCATCGCGGAAGGCCAGCGAGAATATGCCCATCGAAGCCGCGCTCTTGGCCAGCGGCACGGAATTCTTCAGCCACTTGGGAGCCATCTTCGGCTCTCTCGGAGCCTTTGCGTGCGTCCCCTTGCCTGCCGCCGGTTCCAGGTCTCTCATCGCCATGTAGAAGACGTGCGGGCCACCCGGTCCGCTCGTGCCGAAGAACTCCATCGCCGCGCCAAGGGGCGTATCCGTCGTGTATTTCCCTGAAAAAGGTATGGCGACATACGAAGAGTTGCTGGCGGCAAAGGCCCCTTCGCCCCGGGGGCTGACGGCCAGGCCGGGATCATCCGTCTTGCGCCAGTGCAGGCCGCCGTCGTCGGTGCGCAACACCACGAAGCTCCCAGCCACCGGGTCGCCCAGGATAATGCCGTGCTTTTTGTCAGTGAAGACCAGTGCATCCCAGAAGCCGTCGGCATCGGGATTTGTATAGAGCAGCTTCCAGCTTGCGCCGCCATCGCTGGTGCGGTAGAGGCGCGAATCATCGCCTTTGCCCGAGGACATGACCACGGCATTCTGCGCGTCCCACGCCCAGATGGAGCGGAAATCCAGCGCCCCGGCATCGGAGGGAGAGTTGCAGTTCTGCCACAGATAGCCGCCGTCCTCGGTGCGCAGGATGGTGCCTGACGTCCCGCTGGCCCAGGCCACACCTCCGCCCGCGGAGTGAATGCCGCGCAGGTCCGCCTTGGTATGAGAACTCTCCATCTCCCATTGGCCGAGAGCGGGCAGAGAAGCCAGAAGCAGAAGAAAGGGAAGCAGGATAGGCTTGCGCATTCAGGGCCTCGAAAAGAACAGGATCAGCTTAAACCGGAGGCAGGCCATCCACCACAGGAACGCCCTTCGGTGCCTCAAACACAAACTGCGCGTCGGCAGCGGGGGCGTTGGGTTTCTCGTCGTTGAGCGAAAAGACCGTCCTGGCTCCATCCATCTCTTCCACCTCGATCTGGAAGATGCTGCCGTCGCGCTTCACACCCAGCCTCATCTTCTCAACGCGCTTTTCCAGCCCCTTAGGCACGCCCGTGAGCCAGAAAGCATCGTTCGCGGCGTTTACCGTCCCGTCGCCGCCAAGCCCTGCCGGTCCAGCGTGGACGACGCTCAGCCCGTTCATCTCCTTGGCAAGCTGGGTATGCCCCAGCAGGAAGCGCAGCGGCGAGCGCAGGTCGTCCAGCTGCTTTGCCGGGACGCGCTGCACCTGGGTGTCTCCGGGCGCGTAAAAGTAGGCATATTTGCCGTCGAGCACAAAAAGCTTGCCCACAGGCTTGGCATACGTCCAGCGCATGCGGCCCGGCTTCTTCAGCAGCAGCGTGCCGCTCTCCTCGCGGTTCATGCCCATCCCGGCGTACTGCTGTGAGAACTTCACCTGCAGGCTCTTGAGCGCGTTGTAGTGGCGATCGACAGCAGAGGCGATGGATTGCGCCGAACACATGATATCCGGCTTAGCCTGCAGTGCAGGATTGGTACAGGCCGCGTCTTCTGGCGTTCGCTGCAATTGAGAAGGCGGCCCATAAAACAGCCGCAGCCGCGAGAAGCACGGCGGGCCGGAAGCGATTGCGCCTCCGGCCCACACTGGAATTGCAAACCGGCATCACTGCAGGGGAACGGTGCAGTTGGTTCCACCTGCGGGATCGGCCTTGATCTCACCTGCCTGGTCGATGCAAAAGCCGCGATGGCCGGTCTTGCCGATCGCCTGGGGCACCGCTGTCGCCTCATAGGAGGTGTACATGTCCTGGTTGTTCACCGTCACCTTGGTGCAGTTCACGATGGAGAAGGTGTAGCCGCTCTTGTTGCCGGTAGCCAGGTCGCCCTGCAGCACTTGCGCGGAGGTCGCACTCGGAGCGGTTGACCCTCCCACGCCGCCGAGGGTGTTCAGAGCACAGGCAAATCCGTTGGCGGGATAAGTCGTCTGGTACTGGATCTGGGCCTGGTAGATGGCCCGCAGCGACTGGATCGCCGATGTCTCGTTGGCCTGGCTCTTCATGCTGCTGAAGTTCGGGATCGCGATCAGCATGAGGATGAGGATGATGGACATGACGATCAGCAGTTCCATCAGCGTAAAGCCGCCGGTGGAGGAGCCGTTGTGGCGCTGCCGTGCGGATCTGGCCCGGGTGAGCAAAGTGTTCCCCATAAGCATTTGAGCGAAACTGGATTTCATCTGTCTCCGCTTCCTGCGCGGCCCGGGTGTGGGAATTGGGCCGCCGTTGCCAATCCTAATCTAACAGGACGCAAAGGTGAACAGGCAGTGCTCGGATGCTGAGGACTTCCGCTCGATTGCGATGGCCGGGAGAGACGGAGTTGCTTTCTCGGCAAGCGTTCCAGCAGGCTGCGGTTCACCTTCAGACCATTCAGGCGGCCCAGCAAAGTTACGGCTACGTTCTCCGGCTTGAAGAGGCTCTCGGCCATCGCGATTACTTGCTCGGCGGTTACGCTTCTCCACCATGTCGATGACTTCCTTCATGCTGAAGAAGTACTCGAAGTACATCTCCTGGCGGGCAAGGTTGGACATGCGCGACGTGGAGCTTTCGAGGCCCAGCAGGATGTTGCCGCGGAGCTGATCCTTGGCGCGGCGCAGTTCGTCGTCGCTCAGGCGCTCATTCTTCAGGCGTCGGAATTCGTTCATGATGAGCTCGATGACCTCGCAGCGCCTTGGACGCGGGTGTACCGGCATAGACGCACAAGCGAGCCGGTGTCGCGATAGGGATTCAGGTCGCTGTAGATGGCGTAGGCCAGGCCGCGCTCTTCGCGAATGGTCTGGAAGAGCCGAGAACTCATGCCGCCGCCGAGAATCGTGTTCAAGCACCAGGGTGACGTAGCGCTGCTCGTGCGCGATGGGCGGCGAGGGAACGCCGAGACAGAGCTGCACCTGCTCGAGCGCTTTCTTGTTGCGCAGATGATGCGGGAGACGGTGGAGGGCGCTTCGCCAGAACTCGGAATTCGTTCCCGCGGGCAGCGCCTCAAAGCGCGCTACAACCTTGGCTACGAAGGTCGTCGTGCTCCAGGTTCCCGGCGGCGGAGAAGATGATGTTGCCGCCGTGGAAGCGCTCGCCGTAGTAGCCGAACAGGGTCTCCTGCTCAAAGCTCTTCACCGTCTCGCGCGTGCCCAGGATCGGCTTGCCGAGAGGATGGTCCTTCCAGAAATTCTGGGTGAAGATCTCCGAGATCAGGTAGTCGGGATTGTCCTCGTCCATCTTGATTTCTTCGAGGATGACGCCGCGCTCGCGCAGGATGTCCTCATCGGCGAAGACGGGTTCATCACCATGTCAGAGAGAACGTCGAGCGCCAGTCGGAACGTGCTCGTCTAGCACCTTGATGTTGAGGCAGATCGATTCCTTGCCGGTGAAGGCGTCCAGGTTGCCGCCGATGGCGTCTACTTCGCGGGCGATGCCGCTGCGCCGTGCGGGAGTTGGTGCCCTTGAAGACCATGTGTTCGACAAAATGAGAGATGCCGTTGATTTCCGCGGATTCGTGACGCGATCCGGCCTTGATCCACACGCCCATGGCGACGGACCGCACGTGCTCCATGCGCTCGCGTCAGGATCGTGAGGCCGTTGGGGAGGACAGTCTTGCGAATGTTTCGATTTTGGAGCATTTACTTCACTTGTTCTAACCGCTCACTGCCGCCAGGTTTACCCGGGGATGACGGTGCTATTCTCGTCAAAACGAATCGAGACATGAGAGGAATGACGCCGGGCGGGAACGAGTACGTTCAATTATTAGACGCTTCAGGCGGCCAGACGAAGCGGCCACTTTTCGGTCTTTCAAATGAGCAACTTACGGTGGCGAACGATGCTTTGGCCAACCTGCCTACCGTGCACGACAGCTGTCGGAGGCCCTCTACGCCCAGTGGCATACCCACCTGGACGACATTTCTACTCTACCGAAAGAGCTGCGGGAAAGTCTATCGAGCGGGATTTGTGTTGGTTTGCCCAGATTGCAGAGACCTTTAAGTCGGTGGATGGGACGGAGAGGTATTTGATTGCCTGCGGCGATGGGCAGACGGTGGAGACGGTGTGGATGCCGGATGGGGATGGCGGGGAAGAGGGCGACGGGTCGGATCTGAGGGGGATCATCATCGCGCAACTATCTGTGTTTCCAGCCAGATAGGGTGTGCGGTGAACTGCCAGTTCTGCCTGACGGCGCGGCTGGGATTGCAGCGAAATCTGACGGCGGGGGAGATTGCGGGGCAGGTGGTGGCGGTGCTGAAACGCCAGCAGGCGAAGATCGGCCGCGACCGTATCAACCTTGTTTTCATGGGGATGGGGGAGCCGTTCCTGAACTACGACGCGTTTATGGACGCGGTGCGGCTTCTGGTGCGCGAAGTGGGCATCGCGGAGTCGCGAATGACCGTTTCCACATCGGGCTATGTGCCAGGGATTGAGCGGTTTGCGACGGAATCGGTTCGCCCAAAACTGGCCATTTCGCTGAATGCTTCGAACGATGTTGTGCGCGAACAGATCATGCCGGTGACGCGCAAATGGAGAATTGGTGACGTGCTGGAAGCTGTTCGAAGATGCAGCTTAGGCGCCCGGGAGAAGGTCACATTCGAGTACGTTTTGCTGGGTAGAGTGAACGATCGGCGCAGAGCATGCGGATGAAGTTGTTGCGCTGTTGCGGAGGGCAAATCTGCCGGCAAAAGTGAACCTGATCGTGTGGAATCCGGGGCCGGGGGTTGAGTTCCAAATGCCTGATCCGGTTGATGTTGAGCGCTTCCAAGCGAGGCTGATCGGGGGCGGGATTGCGGCGTTTATCCGGCGTCCGCGAGGGCGGGATATCTATGCTGCCTGCGGGCAGTTGAAACGCACAATCGGCACCTAGAGATGGCAAAAAATGGCACGCTGGAGCGAGTTATAGCGTCGAAAAACGACGCTCTGAAGCGGGCAAAATTGACCAAAAAATGGCACGCTGGAGCGACTTAGGGTTGGGTCGAGCGAGACTCACAATTGGAACGTTCGTTCCAAGGACGGGAGGTCTCGGGCACCCGGCCCGAAAAACAGAGAGCGATTACGCCGCGATGTCTTGATCCCACCCAAGCCAACGGCGGGCTCGAATGGGGCACCCGAATTTTCTTGAGCGACGGGACGGGTCTCACACACTCGTCAGGCTAGAGAGTTACATCGTGTCCGATATGGGATAAGGCGGCGCTGGGTTCAGTCCCAGCTTAACAAGGGTGTCGGCGACGTGGTCGGCGGCGTGGCGCAGCACGTTTCCCTCGGCGGCGAAGTTGCCGGTGATGACGCGCACTCCCAATTTCTCAATTTGCTCAATGTCGGCCTCGATGGGGGTGGCGCCTTCGCTGGCGTAACGCGGCGGACTTCCTCCGAGACGGGGGCGGTGTTGACGAGGGCGTAGTCGAAGATGGGTCCGCCGGTGTGCTCGAAGATGCGGGTCGATGTGCTGCGAGGCGGTGAGGTCGAGGCTCTCGTTGGCCTGGGTCATGAGGTTGCAGACGTAGACGCGGGTGGCGCGGGACGCAGCCAGGGCCTCGGGGATGCCCTTTGACCAGCAGGTTGGTGATGAGGCTGGTGTAGAGAGATCCGGGGCCGATGGTGATGAGGTCGGCGCGGTTGATGGCGTCGAGGGTCTCAGGCAGGGGAGCGGCCTCGGCCGGCTCGAGCATGAGCTGGACGATGCGGCTTTTGCTGGCGGTGATGCTGGTTTCGCCCTCGGACGAAGCTGAGCCGTCTTCCATGCGGGCGTGAGGGCGGACATCGGAGACGGTGGCGGGATAGATGTGGCCGCGGGTGACGAGCACCTGCGACGAGAGCTTGATGGCCTGGGCGAAGTCGCCGGTAATCTCCGCGAGGGCGGCGACGAAGAGGTTGCCGAAGCTGTGCCCTTCGAGCCCTTCGCCGCTGCGGAAGCGATGCCGGAAGAGGCGGGAGATGAGCATGCTCATCTTCAGAGAGGGCCACCATGCAGTTGCGCAGGTCGCCGGGGGGAGGATGTTGAAGTCCTTGCGCAGGCGGCCGCTGGAGCCGCCGTCGTCGGTAACGGTGACGATGGCCGCGAGGTCGCTGATCAGGGAGGGCAACGCGGGTTCTGCGCCTGCGGTCGAGGCTGCCGAGGTGGTGGGCGAGGCCACGTATCTGCTTGAGGCCGCGCAGCAGGGTGGACAGGCCGGTGCCGCCGCCGATGGCGACTACGCGGAGGAGCGTCGGCGGGATAGGCGTCATTGGGAGGCTGTTCGGCGGACGCGGGCTTCCCGCAATGGAGTTGTCGCCGTTAGGGCTTAGAGGTTCGAATTTTGACAATCGACAGCTCCCAGTCCGAACTCGTCAGGAGACTTCGGGATAGAGGAGTTCGGTGAACCGGGGGTCGTCCGCCATGTCCTGGAAGTCGGAGTCGCTGCGAGCCTGGATACGATTGCGAACGTTGAGTTCGATGGCTTTCGCCAGGTGCTCGAGGCATTCATCCGCCTGTCCGGTCATGCTTTGCAGGATCGCGAGTCCGTAGTGCGCGTAGTCGGCCGAGTCATTTTTGCTGAGGATGTCTTCGAACTGGTCGCGGGCCTCCTCATAGTATCGCCGGTGTTGAGCAGGGAGACGGCGTAGTCGTATTGTTCGCCGGGGTTGGCGAAGGTGAGGCGGGAGTCGCGGACGTTGCGTTCGCAGGCGACCAGGTAGACGCGGGCCCGCTCGAGCAATTCGGGGGGCCCGGAGTTGACCAGCTTTTCGAAGACAATGCGAGCCTTTTCGAATTTGCCCTGCTGCATCCATTGCAGGCCCGATTCGTACTCGTGCATCGCCTTGGCGGGCGGTGTATGCGAGACGCCGCTGTTCTCGGCCTGAGGTTTTCCGGCAGCGACGCGCGGGGAGCGCGACGAGTCCCATTACCCTGACGAGCTTCTTGCATAACGAGAATTCCTTCTCCGTTGAATGGTGGAGGTATGGCCGCCATTCTTTTCAGCACAGGAGGCAAGCATACGCGAAACGGTGGTGCGCAGAATTGTCCTTGCCTGTTGAATTCGTTTTTATACGCAGAACCCGGCTCATAGTCAACCCGCCCGTGGTTGCGTGCGGTCGCATGTGAAGTAAATGGGCATGGATCCAGCTTATGTTCTTCGCTGCCGCCGCATTGAGATTCCGCTACCAGAGTACAGGGTTTCGCTCAGGGGATACAGGTGGGGTGCCGGGCGTTGATTATAAATTGCAGAATCGCAAGGGGGTGAGGGGGTGGGGACGTCCATCCGCGTGGTGAGCGCTTGAGAGAAGTGGATTACGCCTGTTTTACTCCTGAGTTACAGATGGATAGCCGGCCAACCAGTATGGTCACGCTGAGAATTCCGATGTGCTCGGTTGAGAAGGGATTTATTGGTGAGAATTTGGGTCATTGCCAGACCGATGCCGAGGAACAATAGGGCAATCTCGAAAGGCGTAGATCCTTTCTTGTCCTGAATATTCCACCAGTCAGGCAAGTGGGAGTGGATCGCCAGCGCTGCCGCTTCGAGCACGAACAGAGCAAAGAGACATATGAGATGGCGCCAAAGAAGACGGGGAATCTGGGGCTCGACGGCCGGGCAAGTGAATTTGTAGCCCGGGACATTTCCGCCGCCTCTACTACCCGTCGTTGCGAACGTGAAGAACAGCACGAAAAGGGTGTAGAAGACTAACGACGCCACCTGTAGTCCGTAGGTCGTACCTCTCAGCAGCACGACGAGAAGCATGCTGCCGACTGTCATGCAGAGAAAGATCGCTGACATTAACAGGAGGCGCGGACCTGAGCTTTTGTGCCGGCACGGTCAGAGAATGGCCACTGCTCCATCAAATGGGGTCGCGGCTCAAATGAAGCAATGCGGTGGAGTGGGATGTAACGATGACTCCGACGCGTCCGAAGCCCCTTTCGAGTAAACCCTTCGGAAGGGATTACCTGGACAGAGAGACGATCTCCCTCTTCGTTCAATCCGACAATTTGCGCAGTAATCCGTTCGCCGTTCGCAAGCGTTAGGACACCGAGGGTGCCCGCGTCTGCTTTATCGAACCATTCAGGAGCAAAGTGTCGCTTGGCCACATCGAACGTGAGGTTGCGTCGCGCGAGTTCCTTGCCCAGCAACTGCGTGGCTTCCGCTGTGAAGCCGCCTTCCGCCGCAAGCTTTAGGAGTTCCTCGTCGTTCAGGACCCTATAGTGTTGGTCGAACGCTTTTGTGTCTGGCATTAAGTTGACTCGATTATAAAGCTCCCGGATTGTGGGCCACTAATGGCCGGTAAAAGACCCACATCTCAAAGGCGAGATGTGGGGCACCGCATTTGTTTGAGATTGGAGATCTCGGCCACCTCCTGCTGAGGTACTCCCAGATGGGCGGTGGCGTTCAACCTTGGGCGTCGGTCTCGGACGTTAGGGGGATCCGGCTCACTCCTACTTCGGAGTAGCCGGGCAGTCAGTAACATTTCTGTTGCTCTCAGCCTATTTAGGCGACGCGGCTGGGGTAGGTCGCAACGGTTCCACACGGACGATCGTGCAGGAGATTTCCTTGCCGCTTGCGTTCTTCACTTTGCCCTTGTCCTTGTCGACCTGGTACCTGACCTGGCTCCCTACCGGGTAGTCGGTGGCCTTGATCTTCGATTTCGCCCGGCAGGTGTATTCCTGATCCGTCGTGTCGAATATGAAATCGAACTGCTGAGTCTTGTTCTTCTTGTCCGTAGTACCGGCAGGTTGAAAGTCCTTCAGCGATGCGGTTCCCGTTTGCTTCTCAGCGCCCGCCGCAGATGAAAGAACGACAGCAACTACGACGAGCAGTACTCCATTCCATTTGCGCATTGTTGCCCCTCTGCCCGACATTGTATTACGGGTTTATCTGCCGCCGCTCAGAGAGTTCCGGGGGGACCGTGGGCAACTCGGGAGTTACTTTCTGGATGCCGTGTTTCTGGTAGTCACTCAAAATGAGATTCACGAATATTTGTAGCTGGCTTGTTTGCGCTTAAAGGGCAGGGAGACGTGTTATGCATGCGGCAGATCGGTCCGGGCATTCTGTTCTCAGCGATGCGCAGAAAGAGCGGTTTGTTCACGAGGGTTTTGTGAAGCTCGAAGGCGTGTTTTCGCGGGAAACTGCGGCCGAGGCGCGTGAAATTTTGTGGCGAGCGACGGGCTGCGATCCCGAAGACAAGACAACCTGGGAGCGCCCGGTTGTGCGGCTGGGAGACTTTGCGCAGGAGCCGTTTCGGCGGGCGGTGAACAGCTCTCTCTTGCTCGCCGCATTTGACGAGTTGGTTGGAGTGGGCCGATGGGTTCCACGAGAAAGCCTGGGCGGATTTCCGATTCGGTTTCCGCACGCAGACGATCCCGGAGACACGGGTTGGCATATCGACGCGAGCTTTCCGCCGGATCAGGGAAACTCGTCCACCGAGAATTACTTTGAGTGGCGGGTGAACCTTCGCTCGAAGGGACGGGCGTTGCTGATGCTGTTCCTGTTTTCTGACGTTGGGGAGAAGGATGCACCGACGCGTATTCGCGTCGGGTCGCATTTGCGCATACCAAAATTGCTCGCGCCGATGGGGGAAGACGGACTTTCAGCAATGGAGATAGGCAGTGCCGCTGCGCAAGAGACTCGCGGGATGGAGGAGATCCTGGCGACGGGATCGGCAGGGACGGTGTATCTGTGTCATCCATTCCTGGTGCACGCGGCGCAACCTCATTGTGGGGAGCGGCCGCGATTTATGGCGCAACCGCCGCTCTTCCCGCGAGTGCCCTTCGAACTGGAGCGAATCGACCAGGACTATTCGCTGGTTGAGAGAGCGATCCTGCTTGGGCTGCGCGATTAGCCAACTGGGGGTGGTTGTGGATGCCGCGTTGAGGAAGGGCGGGGTATAGTTGAGGGTTCATTCAGACAGGGAGACTCATGTGTTGAAGCGCTTTGCTATTCCGGCTGTCTTCGTACTTTCGTTTTCAGTTGCGTGGTCACAGCAGGCGCCTGCGGGTGACGATGCGTGCGCAAAGCTGGCATCGCTGACATTGCCGGGGGCGAAGGTGGTCTCCGCCGCGGTTGTGGCTGCGGGGGCGTTCGTGCCGTCCGGACGGCTCGATGCCGCAGCCGGCGCAGAAGGCGCTGCTGGCGGGGCTGCCGCAGTTCTGCCGCGTGCAGGTGATGGCCACGCCGAGCACAGACTCTGCTATTCCGATTGAAGTGTGGATGCCGGTGAAGGGGTGGAACGGGAAGTTCCGCGGGCAGGGCAATGGCGGCTTTGCAGGAAGCATCGATTTCGTTAATCCTGCGGTTGCACTGATGCAGGGTTATGCGACTGGTGGCAACGGATACTGGCCACACTGGTGGCCCGGGCGATGCGGGTTGGGCTCTGGGCCATCGCGAGAAGGTGATCGACTTCGGCTACCGCGGGGTGCACGAAATGACGGCGATCTCTAAGGCCGTGGTGCAGGCCTACTACGGAGGCGCGGCGAAGCATAGCTACTTTGCCAGCTGCTCTGACGGCGGGCGCGAGGCGCTGATGGAGGCGCAGCGCTTTCCTGCGGACTACGACGGAATCGTGGCGGGCGCTCCAGCGAACAACTGGACGGCCCTGATGACCAACGCTCTGCAAAACGAGCAGGCGATGACTGGAAATCCCGCAGGGTATATTCCTGCGGCGAAGCTGCCGGCGATCGATGCGGCGGTGCGGGCCTCGTGCGATGCGGCCGATGGAGTGACGGATGGTTTGATCAACGATCCGCGGCAGTGCCACTTCAAGCCGGAGAGCCTGATATGCAAGGGAGCCGAGAGCGATGCGTGCCTGACGGCGAAGCAGGCGCATACGTTGGAGGTGCTATATGGGGGCCTTCATGATGCGGCGGGGAAGCAGATCTTTCCGGGTTACCTGCCGGGGTCGGAACTGGGAGCTGCGGGTTGGGCGTCATGGATTACCGGACCTGCGCCGGGAACGAGCGCACTGTACTTCTTCTCGACGGCCTACTTCTCCAACATGGTCTATGAGAAGAAGGATTGGAACTACAAGGATGCGGTAGTTGCCGACGCGTACAAGGCGGCGCTCGAGAGGACGAGCCAGATGCTCGACGCCAAGGATCCGAATCTGAAGCCGTTCGCTGCGCGGGGCGGCAAGCTGATTCTGTATCACGGCTGGAACGACCCCGCGATCCCAGCGGAGAACACGATTAACTACTACAACGATGTTCGCGCGACTGTGGGTGCGACGAGCGCGGATTCCTTTGTGCGGCTGTTCATGGTTCCCGGAATGCAGCACTGCATTCAAGGACCGGGAGCCACGTCTATGGGCCAGTACGGTCTGCCCATGGCCGCCGTGCCCGACGACGCTCAGCACGATGTGTTCCTGGCTCTTGAAGCGTGGGTGGAGAAGGGTTCAGCGCCGGAGAGCATGACTACGGCGAAGTACGATGAGACGGCAACTCCTGCGAAGCTGGTGATGACGCGGCCCATCTGTGCGTATCCCAAGGCGGCGAAGTACAAGGGGAGCGGCGACACGAATGATGCGGCTAACTTCACTTGTGCGGCGGAGAAGTAAGTCGGGAGCGGGTTATGGTTTCTTGTCTACCAGCTTGTAGTTGGTGTGGGCCGCTTCTGAGATGCCTCGATTGCCGGTAAAGACGCACATCTCAAGGGCGATGTGGGGCACCCGAATTTGTTGATTGGAGACCTGGGCACCCGGGCTGAGGGCTAGCCGTATGTCAGGTCGGTGCTCTGTCCGACTTCGATGATGTATCCGTCAGGATCGCGGATATAGCAGCGCGTCTCACCGTACTTGGGGATCGGCTCGGTGATGAACTCCGCTCCTCGACTTTTCCATAATTCGTAGCACGCTTGAATATCCGCAACGCGGAAATTCATAAAGCTGTTGATGTGATTCGGGTCGGGGACGCTGAGGGTTACGGTCGGCTTATCCGGTGTGGGGCCGCCTCCGACGTTCAGAATCATCCAGATATTCGCAAGCTGCAGGTAGCAAGGCGCGTTACCGTCACCCATGCTGAGAATGGTGGCGCCGAAGACCTTTTCGTAGTAGCGAGCCGATCGCTCGATGTCGGCGACGGTGAGAAAGTGCGCGATGCTGAGCCCCTCTTTCGGGGGCATTTCATAGCTCTTCTGGTCGATTTGTACGCTGCTCATTGACGGCTCCAATTCCGATAAAGAGTGCTGGCCCGCTGTGGGTTATGGCTGCGGGAATCCGAACATAAACCACGACTGATTGGCTACCCAATGCGGGTATAGGTCAGTCATCTGATCGAACAGATCCTGGTCGGAGGTCGCGGTTTTCTACAGCGGTCGCGCGGTGGTCTCTTTTATTCCATTTGTAGCGTCCATTTTGTACTCCCTTCGATGGCAGAGAGTGGCCCGTTGCAGACGAGATTAACAGAAGCGCGGCGGCGAAGTAAGTAGAGGGCTGGTCGGAGGTCCGTGGTCTTGTGCCCATCTGCGTCTTCCGGCTGTCGAAGGCAGTCAATACTGGTAAGAACAGAAGTCAACTGAGGGAAGAGCCATGAAAGCAGTTCAGATTCATTCACCGGCGGGGCTGGCGAATTTATGTGTGGTGGATGTAGACGATCCGGGTGCGCCCGGAGCCAATGACATTCGAGTGAAAGTTCATGCAAGTTCGTTGAATGGGCATGACTACAACGTTGCTATTGGAGTTCTACCGGTGGAGGATGGCAGGATCATTCTGACGGACGGAGCGGGGGTAGTCGAAGCGAAGGGTAAGGACGTTCATGAATTTGAAGTCGGTGACACGGTACTCTCAACTTTCTTCCCTGACTGGCAGGATGGCGATGCGCTGTCGGCTGGCTTTGCGAGAACGCCGGGAGACGGTATCGACGGGCATGCTGCTGAATTCGTGGTGCGGCCTTCGACGTGGTTCACTCCAGTGCCTGATCTGTGGAGCCTGGCGGAAGCGGCGACACTGCCAACTGCAGGGGTCACGGTATGGCGCGCCCTGGTGACAGAGGGGGAGCTTAAGGCCGGACAATCTGTACTTATCCTGGGCACCGGGGGCGTTTCGATTCTTGCCCTTCAGCTCGCAAAACAAATGGGTGCGAAGGTCATCATCACATCTTCTTCAGATGAAAAGTTGGAACGCGCCCGTGGGCAGGGAGCCGATTTCGGCGTGAACTACCGCCAAAACAGCAACTGGGCGGATGTTGTCCTCGACCTGACCGGCGGTCGAGGCGTCGATCTTACTTTGGAGACCAGCGGTCCTGGAACTTTGCCACAGTCGATCAGGGCAACGCGCATCGGTGGCCGCATCGTTCTTATCGGCGTGCTGACCGGAATTAGCGGATCGATCCCTACTGCTGCGATCATGGGCAAGCAGCAGACGATTCATGGAATCACAGTTGGCAGCAAACGCCACCAAACCGAAATGGTCTCGGCACTGAACAAGATGGTTTTTCGCCCCGTCATCGACGGGACCTACCCGCTGGAAAGGATCGCAGACGCTTTACGGGTTCAGGAAAGTGGGCAGCATTTCGGGAAGATTTCCATAGCGATCTGAAGTGTGGGCGTCATTCTACGGATTGCTGGGAGTGGGGAAAGAAACACATCTCAAAGGCGAGATGTGGCCACCGGCACTGGTTGAAGATTGAGTTCTGGGCCACTTGCCAAAGATGCTACTTTAGCAATTTATTTCGCCAAAATCGCATGTTTGGTGGCAAGATATTTCCGGATTAAAATCGCTCTTCCGAAAGAAGCTAGATGGAGGATCAACGAATGCCTTCTCCCGCAAAGCCGTTTTTCTGGCTGGCCGCAATCGTGATCGCAGGAAGCTCTCTCAGTCTGTCACCCAACTCGTCGGCCCAGGAAACCACAACCACAACCGCGACGCCGAAATCCAGCGTCAAATGGGTCACCATCGATACCGCCCAGGTACTGTACGTTTCCGGCAACGATGCCGTGCTGAAGATGCCAGACGGCTCTGTGCGGCTTTTCGAATTGAATCCCGGAACTTCTCTTACCATTAACGGCAAACCGGGAACCGCGGCTGATCTCAAGCCGGGCATGACGCTCGCGCATGCAAAGCTGAATGTGCGTATGCAAGCCGACGTGACCACCGTCACCCAGGTCAGTGGCACCATCCTCAGCAAGAGCGGGCGCAATTTGACGCTGCGCCTCGATGACGGCACATCGAAGATTTACAACGTTCCCTACCATGCGACATTCAACGTGGATGGGAAGGAAAGCTCGTATGACAACGTGACGAAGGGATCGAAGATCTCGGCAACGGTGGTCAAAACCGAAAGTGTGACCGCTCATTTGAGCAAGAGCGTTGCGGTAGCGCAGACGCCTCCGCAGCAGGGAACGCTGCTGATCATCAGGTAAGTTCAGGAAGAGCAGCTTAATAGCGGGGTGCCCCACTCCGGATTTTTCGGACGTGGGGAAACCGCCTCAAGCCAAGGGTTTTGCAAGATCCCGCTCCCTAATGGTTCGCCCCACACTGCATTGAGCAGTTTCTTCTTTTGTGGATCCAGAAGATGTGGGGCATCTGCCGTGAGGAATGAACAGCCTCGTTAGGGGCCATCGCTATTTTGACCTATGTATTGTTCGTAAGCCTTAAACGAGTCAAGGAATCCGGCGTGGCTTCTCGAGCTGATCGTGAAGATCAGGTAGAAATCCCCATTTTCCCCATATGTAACTTGCTCCCAGTTGCCCTTATCTTTTGGGAAAAAGGTATAAGTTTTCGAAGCCTTTCCGTCCTTTGTCTTCAGCGCTGGTGCGTCGGCTATTGCGATGGTCGGATCATGCGACAGGAATTCTTCCTTGTCATTCTTGATGAGCATCCCGAGTGATGTCGTTTCCGGGGTTCTCGGTTTATAGAGTGCCCTTGCGTAGATAACCGTGTCAGCGTTGGAGAATGTGAAGCCATCGGGAATTTGCATATTTGCGCCATTTGCCAGGCTCGGTCCGCGTTCATGGTGCCACCCTTTAAGGGGTACCAGCTTGGGCCACCAAGCAAGGCAAATCCCTGTCTCGCATGGCTGCCCCACTTTTTCGATTTCTGAAAGCAAGATAAGCGGGTTCAAAAAAATAACGCAAAATAATACCGAGATCCGCTTCAATCGATTTTCCTCGCGACCTTAAGGCTATTTGCGGCGTTTGTAGAGGACTGGGTTTAGGGTGGGGTCGTTGTACATCTTCATCTGGCGGTAGATGCGGATGCGGCGTTCTCCGGCTAGGACCTGCTGCCAGAGGCGGTCGAGGCACCAACTAGGTCGCGTTGCTGGTCGGCGAGATGCGTGGCGTTCGCGGTTGCGCTGGGCGTGTCCGGGGGAGCGTCGGTGCGATCGATCTCTTCCTGGGTGTGGAAGAGTTTGAGGGAGAGGATGGAGAGGCGGTCGATGATGAGGCCGGGAGTTTCAGAGTGAGCGCGGCGTCGGCGATGCGGCAGCGCGCGGGCGGCGAGCCACTGCATGAGGAGCACGTCGCAGGCTTCGGCGAGGTCGTTGCGGCGCTGGTTGATGCGGTCGATGGAGTGCTTGACGACGGCGATGTCGTGGTCGGTGGCGCCGGGGGCGCGGGCCTTGTCTTCTTCGTGCCAGAGTTCAAAGTTGGCGAGGTGCTGGGCGGCGACGATCTGTGAGGAGATCATCGGCGATGTCGTCGGGAACGGCGGGGAATGCTGGTGCCAGCGGTGCGTATACGGCGTCCTGCAGAACCGGCGATTTGGCTGGCCGAAAGCATGTTTCTAGACGTCCTCTTCTGGCCGGGTGCAGAATTCGGCGGCGGTGTGCCGGATTCACAAGCTACCATGCGATCTTATGGTAGAACTATCGCAATGGCACAGCGCAACCCTAGCACGCGAGGGAATATGGCACGTCAAGGTTCGATTCTTTGCGTGGCCAGCTACGAGAAGGGGGAGGCCTTCCTGCGGGAGGTCGCCCGTTCAGGCTGTCGGGTCATGTTGTTGACTCTTGACACGCTGGTGAACGCTCCCTGGCCCCGTGAGATTTTGGATGAAGTGTTCACGATGCCGGATGGGCTGACCTACGAGCAGACTCAAGAATACCGTTACCTACCTGGCGCCGCAGTCGTCACTTCGATCGGATTATCGCGCTGGATGAATTTGATCTGCAGCACGTGGCCGCCTGCGGGAGCACATGCGTATTCCGGGGATGGGGATATCGACGACCGCACACTTTCGCGACAAGCTGACCATGCGGTCGGAGGCGAAGCGGTCGGGCTTCCTGGTGCCGGAGTTCACGTCGGTCCTGAACTACGACGATCTGCGGACGTATATGTCGTCGGTCCCTCGCCGTGGCTGCTGAAGCCGCGTGCGGAAGCTTCGGCCATTGGGATCCGCAAGGTACATGAGCCGGAGCGGTGTGGCGCACGCTGGATGAGCTGGGCGACCGGCAGAGCGACTACCTGATGGAGAGATTTGTTCCAGGGACGATTTACCACGTTGACTCGATCTACGAGCGAGCGGACGGTTGTCTTCTCCGAGGTGCACCGTTACGGCAAGCCTCCCATGCAGGTGATGCATGAGGGCGGCGTGTTCACGACGCGCTCATGGACCGGATGTCTCCGGACGCCATCGCGCTGAAGGAATTGAACAGCAGGCTGGTGCCGGCGCTGAACATGGTCCGCGGCGTGACACATGCGGAGTATATTCGCGCCGATCAGGATGGACAGCTATTACTTTCTGGAAGTGGCTGCGCGGGTGGGAGGCGCTTTCATCGCCGACCTGGTGGAGCATTCGACCGGCGTGAATCTTTGGAGGGAGTGGGCGCGGATTGAAGTGGCGCATCTTCGCGGGGAGATTTATCGACTTCCGCACACGCTGAACGAGCTAGTACGCGGGCAGCGTTCTGTGCCTGGCAAAGACTGCTGAACCGGATACGTCTGATTTGAGGCGCCGGAGATTGTGTATCGGATGAAGAAGCATCACCATGCTGGATTGATTGTGAAATCGCCGGATCCGGAGCGTGTCCGGACTCTGTTGGAGGAGTATAGCCAGCAATTTCTGGAGCGATTGTGCGTCGAGCCGGTCCTGCCAAGCCACGTCGTAACACTTGGCCGTAGTAAGGTCGTAAAAAGAAAGATATCCACCTTCATGTCTGATTCCGCATGGCAGTTTCCGCACCGCCGCTACAATCCTCTTCGCCGCCAATGGGTACTGGTTTCGCCGCATCGCACGGAGCGCCCGTGGCAGGGCGAGGTGAATACGTTCGTCGGGCTTTCCGGATATTCATTACGATCCCACGTGCTACCTGTGCCCGGGGAACGATCGTGCGGGCGGGAAGAAGAATCCTGTGTACGACGGGGTCTTTACGTTTGACAACGACTATGCGGCGTTGCTGCCGGATTCGCCTGATCCCGGGAACGCGGCGCGGCCTGCTCTGCTGCTGGCGGAGCGGGAGCGCGGACGGTGCCGGGTGCTGTGCTTCCATCCTGACCATGGATTGACACTGGCACGGATGGAGGCTGGGGATATTCGCCGAGTGGTGGATGAATGGGCGGCGCAGTATGAGGAACTGGGGAGCGCGGCCCGAGATCAACTATGTGCAGATGTTTGAGAATCGCGGGGCGATGATGGGGGCGAGCAATCCGCATCCGCATTGCCAGATCTGGGCTACGGAGCACGTTCCGGATGAGCCGGCGACGGAGAGCGAGGCGCTGGCGACGTATCAGCAGCGAGCATGGAAGCTGCCTGCTCTGCGATTACTTGCGACGGAGACAGCCGAGAAGGACGCGCATTGTTTGCGAGAACGAGGACTTTCTGGCGGTGGTGCCGTGGTGGGCGGTATGGCCATTTGAGACGCTGGTGCTGGCGAAGCAGCATGTTGGCTCGATGCCGGAGTTCAGCGACGGGCAGAGGACGTCGCTGGCGGCCATTCTGAAGCAGCTGACGACGCGCTACGACAATCTCTTTCGAGACGAGCTTTCCTTACACGATGGGATTTCACCAGACGCCTACGGATGGGAAGAAGCATCCCGAGTGGCACTTCCACGGGCACTTTTATCCGCCGCTGCTAAGGTCGGCGACGGTGAAGAAGTTCATGGTGGGGTTTGAGATGCTGGGGATGCCGCAGCGGGATATTACGCCGGAGGGCGCGGCGGAGCGGCTGCGCGTACTGCCGGACCTGCATTTCACGTTGAAAACGTAGGGCTTAGGGATGGAAGGTCATGGTGAGCCCGCTGGGACTCGAACCCAGGACCAACGCCTTAAAAGGGCGATGCTCTACCAACTGAGCTACAGGCTCACACCAGTGCTTCCATCTCCAAGTTATCACAGGCGGGGGTGTGATTCGCCCGCTAATAGCCATCGACGGCCGAGAGCGTTGTGACAGGCATTTGAAAGGGAGGACTATGAACCGTCGTGAATTTGCAACCCGTTCGCTGGCGGCTGCTGCAGGCGCGGCGCTTTATCGCCAGCCCAGCTACGCCGCCGTGCCACAGGCCGCAGCGCAGGTGCCGGGATCGGTGCCGGATTCGCAGATCCAGAAGGCGCGGTTTCCCGAGGGATTTATCTGGGGAACGGCGACGGCCTCCTACCAGAACGAAGGTGCGTGGAACGTGGACGGCAAGGGCGAATCGATCTGGGACAGGTTCACGCATACGACGGGGAAGGTGCGCGGAGGGGTGACGGGGGATGTGGCCTGCGATCAATACCACCGCTATCCGCAGGACATTGCGCTGGCCAAGAAGCTGAACCAGAAGAGCCAGCGGTTCTCGATCTCGTGGCCGCGCATCCAGCCGACCGGGACGGGCGCGCCGAATATGAAGGGGATCGATCACTACAGCCGCTTCGTGGATGCGCTGCTTGAGGCGGGGATCCGGCCGTGGTGCACGATGTACCACTGGGATCTGCCGCAGGCGCTGGAGGACAAGGGCGGCTGGCCGAACAGGGATCTCGCGGGATATTTCGGCGATTATGGCGGAATCCTAGCGAAGCACCTGGGCGATCGAATCAAGCTGTGGGCACCGTTCAATATGCCGTGGGCGATCGCCTTCATGGGCTATGCTGCGGGGGCTTTTCCGCCGTGCCGCACGAGCTTCAGTGACTTTCTGAAGGCGGCGCATACGCTGGCGCTGGCGCAGGGGGATGCGCATCGCGCGGTGAAGGCGGCTTCCCCCAGCGCGCAGTTTGGGAGTGCGTATGAGATGGCTCCCGCGTACCCGAAGACGGATACGGATGATGATCGCGCAGCCGCGGCACGGTATCACGCCATGAACAATGTCTTCTTTCTGGAAGCGGCGATGAACGGCAAGTACCCGAAGGCATTTGTGGGAGAGCCGCCGCTGGAGGTGATGGGGTACAAGGCGGGCGATGACAAGCTGCTGTATGCGCCGCTGGACTGGGTGGGCTTTCACTATTACACGCGGCGCATCGTGTCAGACGCGAGCAAGGAGAAGTTCGAGGGCGGAGGCGCTTTCAGCGGCACGGAGATTGAGAGTAATTCGCCGGGCGGGCGCGATCCTTACACGCGCTTCCGCGCGGGGATGCCGACGGAGGGTCCGCTGACCGATGCCGGGCTCGAGGTGTGGCCGCGTGGCATGTATGACCTGGTGACGAAAATTTCGAAGGATTACAACAACCCGACTATCGAGATTACCGAGTGCGGATGTGGGTACCTGGATTCGCCGGATGAAGAGCAGGGCGGGCGGATTCCCGACGTGCGTCGCATCCAGTGGTTCAAAGAAACGCTGGCGGAGCTGTCGCGCGCGATTGCCGATGGCGCCAAGGTTCGTGCCTTCCATGCGTGGACGCTGCTGGATAACTTCCAATGGGCGGAGGGTTATACCGAGCGCTATGGGTTGATCTATAACGACTTTCGAAATCAGAAGAGGACGATCAAGGATTCGGGGCTTTGGTACGGGCGGGTAGCTGCGGCTAATCGGCTGGATGTTTAGCGGGGTGATTCCAACTGCCGCTAAGAGGAGAAGCCGCCGTCGGCCTTTAGAAGCTGGCCGTTGATCCAGGCACCTTGTTCGGAGAGAAGGAACGACACTACCCCGGCTATGTCGCCCGGGGTGCCGAGGCGGCCGGAGGGTTGGCGTGCGAGGCAGGCTGCACGGGTGGCGTCGTCCATCCAGCCGGTGTCGACCGGGCCCGGATTGACCAGGTTGGAAGTGATCTTCAAGGCTCCGAACTCGCGAGCCGCGGCAAGCACGATGCGGTCCAGCGCTCCCTTGCTGGCTCCGTAGGGCAGATTTCCGACGGTGGCATCGCTGGTGAGGGCGACGATGCGTCCTCCGCCGGGCAGTACCTGCAAAGCGAACTCGCGAATGAGCTGCCAACTGGCGCGAGTGTTCACTGCGAAATGACGATCGAAGCTCTCGAGAGTGGTGTCGAGGATATTGGAATCAACCGACTCGCAGTGCGATAGGACTAGAGCGGATATCGGGCCGTGCGTTTTGCGGGCTGCTGCGAGGAGCGATCGAGCGGCGACAGGATCTTCGAGGTTGGCCGGATGCGATGTCACGCGCGGGCCCGCTGACGATAGTTCGTTGACAAGCCTCTCAACATCGTTCGGTTGGGGACCCCACGGCATGCGCTCGTCGTAGGGTGCCCAGTAGGACAGCGCCACGTTCCAGCCATCCGACACGAGCTTGCGGGCGATTCCAGCGCCGATTCCAGCGTTGCGCCCGACTCCCGTGATGAGAGCGTTGCCCTTCGCCCGTGATGTCGTTGAAGGCATGAGGGAAGTGTACTGGGCTTGGTCTGAAGAGCGCATCTGCAAAGACTTTGACGGGCGCTGCTGCGGGGTGCCGATCTGGGAACATATGACCCGAAAGTGCGAACGAAAGTACTTAGGGATTATGGGCTCCGATGGGTGATGTGACCTAGCCTCGGTATTGATCCAGAAATGCGTCTCCAAGCAGAGAGGTGAGTGTGCGCATTGGCGTGGGCGATGGCCTATTTGAGAGCAGGGGAATGCCTGTGTAGGCCGGGTTAAGGGACGAGGAAACGTGTAGATGTTTTTGGGCCATGGTTTGTTGTCGAAACTCGCGCAATGGATGTTGGTTGTTGCGGGGTTGTGCTGTCTTTATTTATTTGCCGTGCTGCCGCTCAGGTGGTGGGACCAGGCGGTGGTTGGCGTGGGGATGCTTGCGCTGGCGTTCTGGCTGGGGCGGTGGTCGCGCTCGCAGGGGGTGTCACGGGCGCTGATGGTGCTGTCGGTATCTGCGACGGTGCGGTATGGATGGTGGCGGCTGACGACGGTTGCGGACTACTTTCGCGATCCGGCGGCGCACCGGGGATGGGCGAATACATTCTTTGTAGTGGCGCTGCTGGCGGCGGAGACTTACGCCGTCGGGATTCTGTTTGTGGGGTACTTGCAGCGGATGTGGCCGGGGCGTCGTGAGCAGGCTGCGCCCCTGGACGAGACCGCCGAGTGGCCCGATGTTGACCTGTTGATTCCTACGTTTGATGAGCCGTTGAGTGCGGTGAGGCACATCCTGCTGGCGGCGATGAATATCGACTGGCCGGTGGACAAGATGCGGATCTACCTGCTGGACGATGGCAAGCGGGAGGAGTTTCGCCGTTTTGCGTATGAAGCGGGTGTGGGCTACGTGACGCGCTCGGACAACAAGGGCGCGAAGGCGGGAAACATCAATCATGCGCTGAGCCGGCTGCATGCGCCCTTCGTGGTGATCTTCGATGCTGACCATCTTCCTGCGAGCAATTTTCTGCAGGTGACGATGGGGTGTTTTCTTCACGATCCCAAACTGGGGATGCTGCAGACGCCGCGACATTTTTATTCGCCCGATCCATTGGAGCGGAACCGGGCGCTGCAGCGCGAGATTGCGGGAGACGGGGAGATGCTGCGCGATGTGGCGCAGGATGGCGGAGATTTGTGGAACGTGGCGCTCTTCTGCGGATCGAGTGCGGTGCTGCGGCGCTCGGCGCTCGACGAGATTGGTGGAATTGCAACCGAGACTGTTACAGAAGACGCGCACACGGCTCTGCGGCTGCAACGGAATGGGTGGAATACCACGTTCATCAATCTTCCGCAGGCCGAGGGGCAGACGAGGGCGAGTCTTTCAGGGCACGTGAAGCAGAGTATTCGCTGGGCGCGGGGGATGGCGCAGATTGTGCGGCTTGAGAATCCGCTGTTTGCGCAGGGGCTGGGCGTGCACCAGAGGTTGAGCTACGCCAAGGCGATGGTGCACTTTTTCTATGCGGTGCCGCGGCTGGTTTTTCTGACGGCGCCGCTGATTTTCCTGCTGCTGTCGCGGGTGAGCATTCCCGGGTACTGGGCGGCGCTGGCGGCGTATGCTCTGCCGCACCTGGCGCTTTGGAAGATGGTGCATTCGCGGGTGGTGGGGCGCGACAGGCACTCCTTCTGGAACGAGATTTACGAGACGATACTGGCGCCGCATTTGCTGGTGCATGCTGCGCGGGCGTTTCTGGATCCGACGCGGGGCAGGCCGCAGCGCAGGCGGGAGATGTTTCAGACGCGCATTGCACGGCCATTTCTGTTGCTGCTGCTGTTGAACTTCGCGGGGCTGGCGGCCGCTATAGGGCGCTTCGTCTGGTGGGACAGGAGCACTCCCGGGACTGTGCTGGTCAATGTGGCGTGGGCGCTCTTCAACGTGGTGATCCTGGGCACGGCGGTGGCGGTGTGCGGTGAGACGCAGCAGCGGCGCAGCAATCTGCGATTCGAGAGCACGCTGCTGGCGGCGGTGGTGGCGAGGGACGGTACTTCGATTGCGGGTGGAGCGGTGGATATTTCCGCGGGCGGCGCGGCGATTCGTTTCTCCGGAGAGGCTGGCATCGATATGGGAGATGCGGTTCACCTGCATTTTTCTACTGCGGGGGGGCCGGTGGATCTTCCGGCGAGGCTGGTGGGGAACAAGGGGAATACGCTGCGCTTCCAGTTCAGCCCGCTGACGATTTTTGAGCAGGAGCAGCTGGACAAGGTGATGAATCCGCAGGTGGGGACGTGGCTGGGGCTGGGCGAGGGGCGGGAGAGCGACCGTCCGTGGCGCAGCCTGTGGCGTATTTTGTGCGTCGCAGTGGTGGGGCTGGTCCAGGCGGCGAGAATGATGACCGGTGGCGGCAGGGCGCGGGTTTCGAATGGGGACGAGCAGCGAGCGGATGTCGCAGGGACCCACGCTGTTCCGTAGGTGAGGATGAGGCGTGGTGCCGTACACTGGGTCCGCGTCTGATGTCGGCTGAAGGAAGACGGGGCACCTGCTCCGCATTTCCACGTAAACATATCGGCGGCAGGGCGCAGGAGATTGTCGATGAATCTCGCGGGCGCGATGCGGAGCGTGGGGGCTGGGTTTTTATTGGCGGTGATGGGCGCGACGCATTGCGTAGCACAGCAGAAAGCTGTGGTGATTGACGGGCAGAGCGCGGGGCGTGTGTTTGAGGGGCTAGGCGCGCTGAGTGCCGGAGCTTCGTCGCGGCTGCTGATTGATTATCCTGAGCCCCAGCGCAGCCAGATTCTTGATTATCTTTTCAAGCCAAACTATGGGGCGGCGCTGCAACACCTGAAGGTGGAGGTGGGCGGCGACGTGAATTCTACCGATGGCTCGGAGCCGAGCCACATGCGGACGCCGCAGGATCGCGACTACACGCGGGGCTACGAATGGTGGCTGATGGTGGAGGCGCATAAGCGCAATCCCAAGATCATTCTGGACATACTGCCTTGGGGCGCACCGGGCTGGGTGGGCAAGGGGACGCTGTATACGCCGGAGATGGCGGAGTACATGGCGGACTTTATCGCGGGTGCGAGGGAGAAGTACGGGCTGACGATAACGTACGCCGGGATCTGGAACGAGAAGGTCTACGACGCCGCGTATGTGAAGGAGCTTCACAGCGCGCTGCAGCGGCATCACCTGGCCACGAAGGTGGTGTGTTGCGACGAATATATCGGCGAGGGCAAGGGGCAGTGGGCGATTGCGGACGAGATGGCGGCGGATGCGGATCTGCGTGCGGCGGTGGATGTTGTGGGAGTGCACTATCCGCTGGATAAGGGGAAGATCACAACGACGGAAGAGGCGAGGAAAAGCGGGAAGCCGTTGTGGTCCAGCGAGGATCAGCCGAACAGTGGCGCGGGTCCGATACTTTCGCGCACGTGGCCGATTGGCGGGCGCGTGCTGGCGAATATCTACAACAAGAATTATCTCGAGGGCGCGATGACGAAGACGGAGATCTGGAGCCCGATCACGTCTTACTACGACACGCTGGCGGCGCCGAACTCGGGGCTGATGTACGCGAATACTCCATGGTCGGGCTACTACGATGTGCAGTCGACGATATGGGTGACGGCGCATACGACGCAGTTTGCGGAGCCGGGGTGGCAGTACCTGGATGCGTCGTCGGGCTATCTGCCTGAGGCGGGGACGTATGTGGCGCTGAAGTCTGCTAACGAGAAGGACTGGAGCGTGGTGCTGGAGACGATCAACGCCAAGAAGCCGCAGGTGGTGAGCTTTGCCATCGCGGGCGGGCTCTCTGCGGGGACGGTGCGCATATGGGAGACGAACGGCAACCGCAGCTTTGAGCAGGTGGCTGAGGTGGCGCCGAAGGATGGGGCTTTCACGTATACCTTCGAGCCGGAGTCGCTGTACTCGCTGACGACGACTACTAGTCAGCACAAGGGGGATGCGAAGCCGCCGATGGCGAAGGCTTTCCCTATGCCGTATGGCGACAACTTTGAGAGCACTGAGCTGATGCGTGCGCCGAAGTATTTATCCGATCAGGACGGGGCGTTTGAGGTTCATGCGTGTGACGGGCGGAAGGGGAAGTGCCTGGAGCAGGTGATAACGGAGAAGCCAATTCCGTGGGGGCCGCTGCCCGATCCCTTCACGCTGGCAGGAGATGTGGCGTGGACGGATTACAGCGTATCCAGCGATTTTCTGTTGAGCGGCGCGGGCGTGGCTACGCTGATGGGGAGGATCGATACGTCCGATGCGTTTGCGGGGGATGGGATCTATCCCAGCGGCTACGTATTGAGCGTGGAGCAGGACGGCGGATGGAAGCTGCTATCGGCGGCCTACAAGAAGCCCACGGTGACGCTGGCCTCGGGTACGGCGAAGTTGTCAGCGGGGCAGTGGCATCATTTCGCGATGACGTTCAAGGGTGGGCAGATCATGGCGACGCTCGATGGTGTGCAGCTGGCGAAGGTGAGTGATGGTGGGCATGCGCATGGAATGTTCGCGCTGGGTACGGGCTGGAATAAGGCGCAGTTCGATGACCTTGCGCTGACGCGATAGTGGGACGGAGGTATGACATGACAAAGGCAGTCGAAGAAACGGAAGGCCTCTCTGGCCCGGACGCCAAGGTGTTAACCGATATCCAAGTCGACGGCTGGCACGGGGTTGGAGTATTCCCGCAGGAACATGAGGAGGGCCCGAACTGGGCCTTCTCAATAGGCCTGTTTCACTCCTTCGGCCATCCGGAGGTGATCCTGATCGGGCTGCCTTTGCCGAGCTGTACGAGCGTCCTCAAAGTCATTGGAACAGAAATCAAAGCTGGAATGCGGTATCAAGCTGGACCCAACTATCCTGACATCCTTCAAGAGCCATACCTGTGCGCTTTTAAGGATGTTCACCCAAATCACTACCGGAACTATGTCGGATACGCGCAATGGTTTTATGAGGACGACCCCTTTCCATTGGTTCAATGTTTCTGGCCTGACAAAGAGGGCCGCTTCCCTTGGGATGAACGCTGCGATGCGTATCTCGCGAATTCGCAACCGCTTTTGTTCTTGCCATAGTGCTCCACCTAGACGCTAAAGAGCACAACAGGTTCAGAAACATGGAAATACCGGGTGTGGAATGTCGCAGACTCTAGTCAGCGGCGCGGCTTGCCGACTTCCTTGCTCATGGGGACGACCTGAACGGTGACGTCGCGGACTTCTGAGAGGAAGCGGTTGAGGACGGAGCCGCGAAAGAGGATGTCGAAGCGAGAGCGCGCGGGTTGTCCGAAGACGACGTGCGAGATGTTTTCGCGCTTGGCAAACTCGACGAGAGCGTCTGAGACGTTTTTGCTTTTCAGGGTGACGACGCTGGCTCCCAGTTCGCGGGCCATGCGCTGCACCTGCTCCATGCGTTGAAATCCATCGGGATCTTCCATGCGCTTGTCTTCGTCGGGGCGCTCGACGTAGACGGCGTACCAGTCGGTGGCGAGGCGTCCGGCGATGCGGGAGCCAACGCGCAGCAGGCGTTCGGTGCCGGGGCGGGTGGAGAGGCAGACCATAACTTTTTCTGGAATGGGCGCCTGCTCGAGGCCCTGGACGCGGCGGTACTCGGCGGCGCGGCGTGCCGACCTGCTCGGCGGTGGTGCGCAGGGCAAGCTCGCGCAGCATGTTGAGGTTGCCCTTGCGGAAGAAGTTTGAGAGCGACTGCTCAACCTTGTCGGCCGTATAGATTTTTCCCTGGCGCAGGCGTGAGCGGAGTTCGTCAACGGTGATGTCTACGTTGACGACTTCGTTGGCGCGAGTGAGGAAGCTGTCGGGAATGGTTTCGCGAATCTGCGTGCTGGCAGAGCGCGAGACGGCATCGTTCAGCGTCTCAAGGTGCTGAATGTTGACGGCGGTAAAGACGTTGATGCCGGCGTCGATGAGCTCCAGCACATCCTCGTAGCGCTTGTGGTTGCGCGATCCCGGCACGTTGGTGTGGGCCAGCTCGTCGACGATGCAGGTGTTGGGTTTGCGGGCGAGGATGGCGTCGAGATCCATCTCCTTGAGCACGACGGAGCGGTAGGGAATCTCGCGCTGGGGGATGATTTCGAGATCCTTGATTTGCGCTTCGGTATCAGCGCGACCGTGAGATTCGACGAGCCCGATGACGATATCAACGCCCTGCTGGCGGAGGCGGTTTGCATCCTGCAGCATGTCGAAGGTTTTGCCAACGCCGGGAGCGGCTCCGAGGTAGACGCGTAGCTTGCCGGGCTCGGGTCCTTCGCGGGGAATGGCGGCGAGCGGGGAATCGGGTGTGGGATCGAGCGGAGTGCCAAGCGAGTGCGGCAGTGGCAGATCTTCTTCTGGAGGGATGCCGGTCATGGTGTCAACCTATCTCCACCGGATGCCGGGAAGGTGTGACGGTAGCTACGGGCAGGGTAAAGCGGAAGGTGGTGCCGTGGCCGACGCGGCTTTCGACCGAGATCTGTCCTCCGAGGGATTCGACGAGGCGGCGCACGAGCGCCAGACCCAGGCCGGTGCTGGATTCATTGGAAGAGCTGAAGCGGCCAAAGATTCCGGGGAGGCGCTCGGCCTCGATGCCGCGGCCGGAGTCGCGGACGAGGAACTGGATTTTGTCGCCGCTCTCTTCGGCTTCGAGCCGAATGGCGCCGTTGTCGGGTGTGTAGCGCAGGCGTTGCTGAGCAGGTTGTCGAGGATGCTGCGTACGGCGCGGCGATCGGCGCTGACGTACGAGAGGTCGGCGAAGCAGCGGATATCGATCTCGATATTGTGGGCCTTGGCCTGGTCGCGCACGCGGTCGTAGGCCTCCTGGAGGAGTTGGAGCGGGCGCAGCTTTTGCAGGTTGAGGCGGCGCTGTCCCATGTCGAGCTCGGCAACGTCGATGAGGTCGGCCATCAGATCGTTGAGGCGTTCCGACTTCTTCCGAAGCGCCGTAGACTATGTCGGCCTGCAGAGGTTTGAGTTCGCCGCTGTAACCCCGAGCGAGGGTGTAGAGGCTGAGGCGCAGTTTCTGCAGAGGATCGCGCAGTTTGCGTGAGGCGACGGCAGATGAATTGAGTCTTGAAGCGGTCGCTGTCCTGCATCTCGGTCACGTCTTCGAGGACGGTGACAGCGCCGAGGAGCTTGCCTTCCGAGTCGCGCATGGGAGTGGTGCGGAGGCGATAGCTGCGCTGCGCCTTGCCGATGCGCATGGGCAGCAGGGCGGCTTCGCCTTCGTTGGCGATGGCTCGTTGCATGGCGACGGCTTCGCGGACGGCGCATGAGAATTCGTTCTCCGCCGGGGGTGTTGGTGAGGGCCATGCGATCGCTGGCCGCGTCGCCCAGCAGGTCGATGGCAGGCTTGGTTGAGCTTGAGCACGTGACCCTTGGCGTCGGTCACGATGACGGGCTCGAAGATGGATTGCAGGACGGCGTCGCTGAGCTGGAATTCCATCTGGCGGCGGCCGGACTCGGTGTCGCGAAGATCGCGAAGGCGGATGGCCATGCGGTTGAACTCGGTGCCGATCGTGCCGAGTTCGTCTTGCGCGCGCCACTCGATGCGTTGCTGCAGATCTCCCTGCGCGATTAGACGAGCACTCTTCGCGGTGTGCGGAGCGGTCGCAGGATGGAGAGGATGGTGAGCGCGATCATCAGCAATCCGCCGAAGAAGGGTTGCGGCCCATAGCGAGATGATGCGCTGCTGAGCTTCCCCTGAGACGAGCGCCGGTCCGGCGATGGCGTCGCCGCGAGATGACTCGGTGGCGATGAGCTTGTCGAGATCGGTTCGGCCACGTCCGAGGACGGTTGTTCTGCGATGGTCTTGAGAGATGCGGTTGCCGCAGGATCGAGTACGGAGAGCAAGTTACGGCAGCGGAGTTTAATGTGTGCGATTCCTGTGTTGTTCTGCGCGAGCGGTGTCGGAGCCCTGTTGACCGTGTGGTTGCGAAGCTCGAGTACCTGTTCCCGCCGCATGGATGAAAGTAATTTTTCGAGAGTGACGAGGGCGCGGTCTGCGGTCTGCACCTGATGATCGAGCTGCAACCAGATGGTGGGAAGTGTTGCGGTAGGAGAGTCCCAGCCCAGCACAATGCGAGGATCAGCGTACAGCCGAGGATCAGTCTTTGAAGAAGCGTCAGCATGAAAGCAAACTCTCAAGAAGCAGGATACCGGAGATTGCCAGCGGGGGCGGCCATCGAGAGATCGCGGAAATTAGAGTGGACAGGACTAGGGGGGACGAGGCCGCGGGGATCTGGCAGACACTTACGGATTGTTTGGTGTACGGGCACTCCATCCCCGGCGACAGGAGGGGTTGACACCACCCACGTGACTGGATACTCGTGGGCGAGGCGCTTTCAAAGTCGGCGGTGGTGGAAGGTCCGCCATCCCTCCTGCGCGGTTTGCTCGTGTGCCCACTCGTCGGCGAGCAGCGGGAAGAGGGAGACGGCGCCGCTGTCCTTGTAGTAGTCGGAGAGCACGCTGCGCTCCGCAATGGCGCGAAAGCCGTGCTGATCCACCTCAGGCAGGGTGATGTAGCGTGGGTCGATGGCGAAGACGGCTTCTTTCGGCGTATTGTTCCGAATCCAGTAGAGGGCCTGCACCCAGTCATTCTTGGTTTTCATTCCTGGAAATTCAATGTGGGGGCTGTTGGCGTAGGCGTTCCTCTGGATGAGCAGCATGCTGGTAAAGAGCGGGACAAATAGAGCCAGCCACCGCCAGGTCGGTTTTGCAGGATGTATTCGCCAATCAGGCCGCCTAAGCAGCAGGAAGAAAAGGATGTAGACGAGCAGAAATCCACGCATCGGCTGCAGTCGAACGAAGGTTTCCAGGCGGGGCGATGAGGAGACATGATGAGAAATACGAGCGTGACCAGGATGCCGAAGGGAATGAGCGCGCGGCTCACCTGCGAAATCCCGGCAGTGTAGCGCGCGGCGTGATGCGCGAAAACCAGACGAGAATGGCCATCGGCATGAACACGCCAATCCACTCATACCACGTCCAGAGTTGCGCGAAAAAGAAGGTTCGCATGTAGAGAACGTCGTGGTAGGTGCCTTGGGCCGGAGAAAAGTCGAAGCCCGTCGGAAGCCGGTCAGCGAAAAACGCAAAGGCCGGTGACGCCGTCCGAGACGGCGAGCCACGCATCGGGAGCGCCATCAGGATGCAGAACGCGATCCGTATGCGGCGTTTTGCGGATGAACGACCGCCGTGAGCAACGAGCCAGGCAATCGTCTGTCTTCTGCGGCTGCCCATGAAACAGCGATGGCAAGCATGGTGGCAGGAGTGGAGATAGAACGCGCGGTGAGGTAAGGGTCCATCATGACGAGCGCGGTGCCGGCGACCGGTACTGTGAGTACTGCGGCGACGAGAGGATAGCTGCACCCAGCGCGCCCGGGCACTCTCAAAGCAAAGGCTGGCCAATCGCCATGCGGCGATGATGATGAGGAAGATGCCGAGGATGTGCCAGAGGAAGAGAGCGAGATCGACCTGCAGGTGGGTGAGCTTGGTGGTCTGGGCTACGAACCAGGAAAAGATGGAGAGGCGACCGTGGTGCTCGAAAGAATTCTGCGCCAAGGGGTAGAGTTGCGGGTCAAAGGCACGCTTTACGGCAGGAACGTAGATGGCTGCGTCGTCGGTGCCGAGGTGATATCCGTGAACAAAGACAGCACCGAGCGCGACAGCGAAGAGTTTTAAGTAGGGGTCTTGCAGACGTCCAACCCTCACCTGCGAGTGTCCTGAATGCAAAATCGGGCTCTTCTGCGGGTAAATGGTCCGGTGAATTGGAACCTGTCGGGGGAGGACAGGCCAAGCCGGGTGAACATGCATTGCATGGTTGTGGCCAGGACGCCAAATCCGTATTTAACACTGCGGGCGGAAGTTGATGGATGAGGCTTCCGGAAAGTAGCGGGTGGGACAGGAGATTTCGCCGACCGCGCCCTAAGCATGATGCACTGCGCGATGAGCTGGTTATCAAAGACGAAGTCGTCGGAGTTATGGTCCAGGGGAGGGAACGAAGCAGGGCTGCGCTGTAGGCGCGATAGCCGGTGTGGTACTCGGACAGATGGGCGCCGAGCATCAGGTTCTGAAAGGTGGTCAGTGCGCGGTTGGCGACGTATTTGTAGAGTGGCATGCCGCCGCTGCAGTGCACCGCCGACCGAGCATTCTGGATCCCAGAACGAGGTCGTAGACGTTGTACGCGACCATGCTGGCCATGGCGGTCAGCAGCAAGGGGGAATACTGGTAGTCGGGGTGGTTCATGACGACGACGTCTGCTCCCAATGGCGAGCGCCTTGGCGTAGCAGGTCTTCTGGTTACCGCCGTACCCAGGTTGCGATCGTGCACAGCGACGGTTAGACCGAGTTTGCGGGCCAGTTCGAACGGTGCCGTCGGTGCTGAGGTCGTCGACCAGGATGGTTTCGTCTACGATTTCGGGAATTTCGCGGACGGTTGCGTCCAGAGTGGACTCTGCGTTGTACGCGGGGAGGACGACGACGATGCGCTTTCCGTTTATCATTGGGTCTGATCCAGGGTCGCGGTTGCAGACCCTGTGATGCAGCGAACTTAAAGTTGCGGCACGAGAGAACCTGTCCAATTCCACTACGATTCGTCGTAGGCGAAAGGCGGAAGACACTTACCTTTAGCTGTGAGAACTACTTCAACTAAGGTGTGAACACGATCTTCGCCAGTTCAATTCGAAAAGTGCCATCAAAGCCGGACTGTTGGAATCAAAACCTACGACTAACTTCTCCACGGGAGACGGTTACCGGGGACGAAACGTCACATGGAAGAGCGGTTTTGGAGCTCCTACTTACAATTGGAGCAATGAAACGTGAGGAGTGACCATGGAGCGAAGAGAGTTTTTCAAGTCAGCGGCCGGCGCCGCTTTCGTGAGGGTCTTGGGGCCCCTCAACAGGCCTTCGCAGCCACGGGTGAGGTCCCTCGCAGAACACTCGGGCGAACAGGCGCGCAAGTCTCGGTCGTGGGAGTGGGCGGCTTCCACATTGGATCGCAAAGCGTAGCCGAGGACTTAGGCATTCGGATTGTGCGCACCGCACTCGACTCCGGCATCAACTTTCTGGACAACTGCTGGGACTATAACGATGGAGAAAGCGAACGCCGGATGGGGAGGGCATTCCGCGATGGCTATCGGCAGAAGGCGTTCCTGATGACAAAATCGACGGTCGAACTGCCGTCGAGGCGCAACGGCAACTGGACGAATCTTTAACGCGGCTGCAAACTGATCACATCGATCTGATTCAGGTTCATGAAGTGATTCGCATGAACGATCCGGAGCGGGTTTTCGCAACCGGCGGAGCGATGGAGACGCTGGAGAAAGCACGCAAGGCGGGGAAGGTGCGCTTCATCGGATTCACGGGACACAAGAGTCCGGCGATGCACCTGCATATGATTGAAACAGCGACGAAGCACAACTACACCTTCGACACGGTGCAAATGCCGGTGAATGTGATGGATGCTCAGTACGACAGCTTTGCCGGGCAGGTAATTCCGGTTGCATCTCGACTGAAGATGGGGATTCTCGGGATGAAGAGCATAGGCGGCGGGGTCTTCGTGCAGAGCAAGACCGTCAAACCGGTGGAGTGCCTGCACTACGCGATGAGCCAAAAAGTCGATTGCGTGATTACGGGATGCGATTCGATTGCGATTCTGGACCAGGCGCTGGGATTGGTTCGCAACTTCCAGCCGTTGAGCCAGGCGGAGATCAAAGAATTGCTGGCACGCACTTCCACAGAAGCGGCAAATGGCGCGTTGGAGAAGTACAAGAGATTCCCCGAATTTTGATGGTACGGCCCACAATCCGCAATGGCTGGGATAGGGGATTGGGGCAGGGAGACATAGGGTTGGGTATGACGCTGGAAGAAAAGAAGCAGGTGCTTGAGGATCGGTTGAGAGAAGTGGGCGGCATGATGGTCGCCTATTCCGGTGGAATCGACTCGGCATATCTCGCCTACGAAGCCAGCCGCGTTCTCGGCGATCGAATGATCGCGGTGCTTGCTGATTCTGCCAGCCTGCCTCGCAGTGAGTGCGAAGATGCACAACGATTCGCAGCAGAGAATGGCATTCCGCTGCGCATTGTTGTAACCAACGAATTGGAAAATGAAGCTTACGCGGTCAACGGTTCCGATCGCTGCTTCCACTGCAAGACGGAATTGTTCGACGTGCTTAAGCGGGAGCGGATGCGGGCACCGATTTTTTGGCGATCGCTTACGGATTGAATCTCGATGACAACCAGGATTTTCGCCCGGGACAGCGGGCTGCTCGCGAGCATGGGAGTGTTGCGCCTCTGGCTGACGCGGGCATGACAAAGGAGGATGTTCGCGCATTGGCGCGCGAGGCGGGCTGCGGGTGTGGGACAAGCCTGCATCGGCGTGCCTGTCGTCGCGGGTGGAGTATGGACGGCGGGTGACGCCGGAGGTGTTGAGAGCATCGAGGATGCGGAAGCCGGGATGAGCCGGCTGGGATTTCGGCGGTTTCGCGTGCGCCATCATGGCACGATTGCGCGCATCGAAATTGCGGAAGAGGAGATGGCGTCGGCATTGGACGTGGGAGATTGAAAGCTATTTCCGCAGTGGTGAAGGCAGCGGGATTTCGCTACGTTGCGATCGACTGCGATGGGTACCGTTCGGGATCGATGAACGAGATTCTTTCTGTCGAGGTGCTGACAGGAGGACGGGCGGCAGTTCGGGTGCAAGCTGAAGGAAAGCAAGACACGCGCATGAAGATGGATATATCGAATGTTTCGCGGGCATAAGCGGCGACATGCTGCTGGGGGCGCTGGTGGATGTGGGCGTGCCTGCCGGGAAGCTGGAAGAGTCGGCCGCAGGATTGGGCATCGGTGCCGTGCTGCGGGTTTCGCGGGTAAATCGCAGCGGCATTCAGGCAGTGAAGGTGGATGTGCTGGTGGATGGCGAGTCGGCGGAGAGGCGCGGCGGGCCAAGGCTGAGCACGCGCATGCTCATTCACACGAACACGAACATTCGCATGGGCATGTCGCACGAAGATCATGAGCATAAGGTGGCGGGCGATGCGCACTCGCACAAGCATGTGCATGGGCGGAATCTGCCGGAGATCCTGACGATCATAGAAGGCGCGGCGATATCCTCCGCGGCGAAGAGGCTGGCGAGCGATACGTTTCGTTTGCTGGCTGCGGCGGAAGCCAAGATACATGGCGTGGCGGAAGACAAGATTCATTTCCACGAGGTTGGCGCAGTGGACGCCATCGTGGATATTGTGTGCAGCGCAGTGGGATTAAGTGAGCTGGGCGTCGACCGCTGGGTGTGCTCCGCGCTGAATGTTGGCAGTGGCAATGTGGAATGCGCACATGGACTATTTCCGGTGCCGGCGCCGGCGACGGCACAGTTGCTGATGGGTGCGCCGACATATTCTTCCGGCATCGCGATGGAGTTGGTGACGCCGACTGGCGCGGCCTTGCTGCGGGCGCTGGGTTGTGAATTTGGCGAGCAGCCGCGCATGCGCACGGGGGCGATCGGTTATGGCGCGGGGAATCGCAATCCGGAGAAGTTTCCCAACGTGGTGAGGATGAGCGTAGGGCAGGCGGAGAGCGAAGCGCGGCTGCCGCGACAGAGGGTTGCAGTGCTGGAGTGCGCGATCGACGATCAGAGTCCGCAGGTGCTGGCGCACGTGATGCAGCTGGCGCTGGAGCTGGGCGCGTTGGATGCGATGTCTACCGCAGTGACGATGAAGAAGGGGCGGCTGGGTACGCTGCTGACGCTGCTGGTTCCGCCGGAACGCGGCGAGGAGTTTGGCGAACTACTGCTGCGGGAGACGACTACGCTGGGCTATCGCGTGCGTGAGGAACAACGGGCCTGCCTGGAGCGCGCATGGGCGGAAGTGGCGACGGCGTACGGGCGGGTTCGCATCAAGACAGGAATGCTGGGCGGAGTGGAGTACAACTTTGCTCCCGAGTACGAAGACTGCCGGCGGCTGGCGGCGGAGCATGGGGTTCCGGTGAAGCTGGTGCTGCAGGCGGCCATCGCTGCGGCCAGCGAAGAACGCGCATCTGCGAAGGCGGTTCGATGACGAGCAAGGAAGCATTGCTGGAGCTGCTCAAGAATGTGCAGACCGGGATTGTTGATCCGGGAGAGGCGCTGGGGCAGCTGGCGCATCTTCCATTTGAGGACGCGGGATTTGCCAAGATCGATCATCATCGCAGCCTGCGTATTGGCTTGCCGGAGGTGATCTATGCGGCGGGCAAGACCCCGGAGCAGGTAGCGGAGATTTTCTTTCGCATGGCGCGCATGGGCGGCGACGTGATGGCGACACGCGCGGACCGTGCGGCTTTTGAAGCCGTGCAGGCGCTGGTGCCGGAGGCGGAGTACCACGAAGTTGCGCGCATTGTGACGCTGGGCCAGGGCGCGGCGCAAAAGATTGGCGGGCGCATTGCGGTTCTATGCGCAGGGACGAGCGATCTGCCAGTGGCGGAAGAGGCGGCTGTGACGGCTGAGGCGATGGGCGTGACTGTCGACCGCGTGTTTGATGTTGGCGTGGCGGGATTGCATCGCGTGCTGGCGCAGAGAGATGTGCTGGCGCAGGCCAAAGCGGTGATTGTGTGCGCGGGGATGGAGGGAGCGCTGCCGAGCGTGGTCGGCGGGCTGGTGGGCGCTCCGGTGATTGCGGTGCCGACGAGTGTTGGCTATGGCGCTGCCTTTGGCGGAGTCGCGGCGCTGCTGGGCATGCTGAACTCATGCTCGCCAAACGTGAGCGTGGTGAACATCGACAATGGATTTGGCGCAGCGTATGTCGCGACGATGATCCTGCGGCAATGCGCACCTGCGGTGGAGCGGATTGCCGCGACGAGTTCCGAGGTCAGCACGTAGCCGCAGCGTGTCTTTCCTGAACGATCTATCTTTCCAGAAGATGCCTGTCCCATTTTGCGAGTGTTGCTGCCGCCCGGTAGCAGCTCTCGGCGAACTGCAGTACGTCTGCATTCGGCGTGTTTGACCGAACCACGTCGTCGTAGTTCAAAACGAATTCCTTCAGATCGGTGCTGTAGAAGGCCTTGGCAGGGAGGATCTTCTGCGTGTCGAGGCCGGCGGGTGCGGGTGCGGCGTAGCAGTAGAAAGCGGCCTGGCCATAGCCGCCGTTTCCGGGCCAGAAGCCGGCGCTGATGACTTCGTGCGAGTAGGCTTCGACGGTGATGGGGTCAGCGCCATCGCGAGGCGGGGCAGGGCGGCCGGAGAAGCGCGTGACGGCGAGATCGAAACTTCCCCAGAAGAAGTGGACGGGGCTGGCCTTGCCCAGGAAGGAAGTTTCAAAGCGTGTGAAGACGGAGTGGGCACGCATGAGGACCTGCCAGAAGCGATGCGCGTATTCGGGATCGTAGCTGGCGTGCTGGAAGTCTTCCGCGAAGGGGATACCGTCGGCGACTTCGACAGGCTTGGCGTAGATGGCGACCTCGATGCCGAGGGAGTGCAGGGTCTCCATGAATTCGGCGTAGAAGGCGGCGACGGATTGCGGCCGCAGGGCATGGGCCACACTGGAGCCGCTGCTGGTGCGGATGATGAGCTGGTGTTCCACGAAATCGAATTCCACGTCGAACATGCCGGAGAGATAAGGGATGCTGCCGGTGGTGAGGCCGCGGGGGCTGACGTAGAGAGGGACATTCCACCAGTGATTGCGGAGGGGGTGGAGGGCGAGGCGGACCTTGCCAACGATTTGCGTCCACATGTGCAGGGTGTCGGCGGTGTCCTTCCACTCGTTCCACGGAAGAGCGGGCCATTTTTGCTGGGAAGATAAGGGCTTGATCATAAGGATCCTCGTGAGGAAATGGAGTGCGAATCAATTAGTGAAGCTTCCACTGGTATAGATGCGGTGCCGAGTCGATGCCATAGGGTGTATCCACATTTGCGCTCCTATATGTGGATACACCCTTGGGGCATTTGAGCGAATGGCGGAGGAAGTGTCCAGTAAAAATGTGCTCAATTTTGCGGTGCGGAGAGAAGGCGCAGCAATCGGAGATTGATCAAAGCTGTGCGGGGTGAGTATGCTAGCGCGCACCCGCAGGACAAAAAAAGCGCGGGCACCTGATGGCGGTTCTGTTCGGTGAATTTCTCAAAGGAGAATTCTGATGAACTGGAAAAAGTATGCGCTGGCGACATTGGCGGTCTTCGTGGCTACATCGGTGCTGAGTTTTTTGATCCACGGATACCTGTTGCAGCCGGAGTACCAGACGTATTCCAGCCTGATACGTAGTCCGGCAGACTCGCAGAGCCACGCGATCTTTCTGCTGGTGAGCTTCCTGGCGTTTGCGCCGCCGTTTGTGTGGATATACACCTGCGGCGTATCGAATGCGCCATGGGTGATGCAGGGTATCCGCTACGGGCTGGCGGTGTGGGTGATTGCCACGGTGAGCCGGTACATTACCTACTACGCGATACAGCCGTGGTCATCCGGCCTGGTGGCGAGGCAGATTTTATTGGAGCTGCCAATGATGCTGATCCTGGGATTGATTGTTGCATCGTTCTACAAGCCCGCGACGCGATGAATAATCGCCAAAGAAAAATGCCCGGACCCGCTATCTGCAGGAGGCCGGGCATTTGTTCTGAGACACGGTGTTTATTTGGTGATGGTGATCTCGCCTTTCAGCGGTGTGTTGACGGAGGAGTTGCCGACCGCGACGGTGAACTTGCCGGGATCGATCTTCCAGTCGTGCGAGGTTACGTCGTAGTAGGCGAAGGAGCGTTCGTCGAGTTTAAGCGTGACGTGCTTCTTTTCGCCGGGGGCCAGGCGAACCTTTTCAAATCCCTTGAGTTCCATGACGGGGCGCTTGACGGTGGCAGAGGGATCGCCGATGTAGAGCTGGGCGACTTCGGCTCCGTCGCGCTTGCCGGTGTTGGTTACGTCGAATGAGACGGTGATGTCGTCGCCACCCTTGGCGCTCTTCGGGGATACTTCAAGACCGGAGAAGTCGAAGGTGGTGTAGGTGAGGCCGAAGCCGAAGGGGAAGAGCGGCTGCTTGTTCATCGAGGTGTAGTAGCGATAGCCGTAGAAGAGGCCCTCGGTGTACTTGACGTGCTCGATGCCGTCGCTGCCGGTGGTGGAGTAGTAGCTATCGTGTACCGGGCTTTCTTCCCAGGAGCGATCAAAGGTGGCGGGGAGTTTGCCTTCAGGGCTGCGTGCGCCGAAGAGTACCTCGGCCACAGCGGTCCCACCCTGTTCGCCGCCATACCAGTTGTGCAGGATCGCGGGTACGTTAGCGATCCAGGGTTGCATGTCGATGCCGCCGCCTGCGGTGATGGCGATGATGGTCTTCTTGTTGGCAGCGGAGATCTGGCTGATGAGTTGATCCTGTCCTATGGGGAGAGAGAAGGTGCGGTCTCCACCTTCGCCTTCGCTGGCGTTGTCGTAGCCGACGGCGAGAATGACCACGTCAGCCTTGGAGGCCAGGGTGACGGCCTTGGGCGAGACGATAGTGCGCTGATCGGCGATACCTACGCGCAGCTTGCCGCCGAGGGGCGAACCCTGCCAGTCTTCGACCACAACTTTGTGAGCGCCTGCAGAGAGCTGCAGGGTTACGTGTGGCTGGAAGGCTCGAACGATCTTCCAGTCGTCGATGACGAGCTTGTCATCCACGAATACGCGGTTGCCTGCGCCTTCGCCTGAGCCTTCGAGCACCAGCTCATAAGGGCCCTCGGTTTTGGCGGAGTAATAGCCTGTCCAGCGGCGTGACTTTTCGGTCTTTGCGTTGGAGGCGAAGAGAGCCATAAAGGTTTCGGGATCCTGCGCCAGTGTTTCCCAGCTGAGCCCGTTGTCGTTGATGGTGTGGGCTGAGGTAGTGGTTGCTGGCGCACCGGAGAGGTCGAGGTTCTTGAAGTTCTCAACCTTGACGCCGGGCTGTCCGCCGCTTGCCGCAGTCTGGAACTCGGTCTGCATCACGATGTCCTGAACAGTGGGCAGGCCAGTGCTGTAGAGGACGTTGACGCCGGGACCGACGAGATTGCCGATGCCCTCAAGCATGCTTACCAGGCGGAAGGGGCGAACTCCTGCGCTGCCGCCGCCGACTGCTACTCCGGGATAGGCATTGGGGCCGACTACGAGGATGGTATTTACGGCGTTTTTGTCGAGGGGCAGCAGGTTGCCGTCGTTCTTAAGCAGGACCATGCCTTCGCGGGCGCTGTCGAGGGCAACTGCCTGGTCGGGTCCGCTGTAGGTGGAGAGCGAGAGATCGGTCTGGTCGCGGTCAAGCCATCCGAAGCGAATGGATGTTTCGAGCAGGCGACGGACCTTCTCATCAATGGTCGCAACAGAGACCTTGCCGTCCTTGATGGCGGGAAGCAGGTTCTTGCGATTCATGAATGCGCCGGTGGGCATTTCGATGTCGAGGCCTCCATTGGCCGCGGCGACGCCGTCGTAGGTAGCGACCCAGTCCGACATCATGACGCCATCAAATCCCCACTGTTTGCGGGCGATATCGATGTTGAAGGTGCCGTTTTGCGTCATGTGCGTGCCATTGACGAAGTTGTAGGAGTCCATGACCGCTCCCACGTGTGCCTGCTTGACGGCGGCTTCAAAGGCGGGCAGATAGATTTCGCGCTGGGTCCGCTCGTCAACGATGGTGTCGGAGTCGTGGCGGAGATATTCGGAGTTGTTGCCCATGTAGTGCTTGACGGTGGCGCTCACTCCCGTAGTCTGCATGCCAGTGATGTAGCCGACCGCGATGGCGGAGGCGAGGAAGGGATCTTCGCCGAAGTATTCGAAGTTGCGGCCATTGTTGGCGGCGCGATAGATATTCACGCCGGGGCCGAGCATGTAGTGAACGCCGCGCGCCCGAGCATCTTTGCCGATGCCTTCGCCAGCACGGAATGCGAGTTTCGGGATCCCATGAGGCTGCAAGTCCGATGCCTACCGCGTAGGTAGTGGACGGAAAGCCAGCGTTGCTGCGGGTGCCGTAGGGTCCGTCGGACATTTCGATCGAGGGAAGTCCCAGTTTAGGCATGGCGCGGATCGCGAATCCTGTGCCGCCGATGTAGTCGATTTTCTCTTCAAGGGTCATCTTGCCAAGAATGGCGTTTGCCCTCTGTGTAATGGCGGGAGTGAGCGGTACGGGGGCCTGGGCCTGCACGAGCAAAGGAGAGATAGAAGCGGACAGGAAGAAGGCGAGACAAGTCGATTTGAAGTGCATAGGTAGTTGGCTCCGGGAACGCACAAGCCTAACGAACCGATCGAGTCTTTGTAAAGGATGTAACGGCCATGTGATGCGAGTCACAGGGAGGCGTGAATCCTGTCACTGTCTCTATTGAAACTGTCGCCGCACACTACAAGATCTATAGAGGTGACTTATGTCCTACACCGCATGCGAGGACCTTAAGACCATTGTGGTGGCGACCGACCTGTCGCAGACATCGTCGGCAGCGCTGCATTATGCCCGGTTACTGGCGACGGCATATGGCGCGCGAGTGGTGCTGGCGCACGTGGTAGACCCGGTCTCCTACGCGAATCTCTCTGATGTGCCGCAGCAGGTGCTGGAAGAGATGACGGTCGCGGCGCGAGGCGAGATGGAGCGGCTGGCGGCGGAGTTTTTGAGCGCGGGCATTCCCAGCAACTCCGAAGTGCGTCAGGGAGTAGTTACGCAATTGCTGTTGCAGGTAATCGATCAGTACAAGGCGGACCTGGTTGTGCTGGGGACACGCGGAGCCAAGGGCGTGGGTCCGGTGGTGGTAGGGACAGTGGCGGAGCAGCTCGTCCGGCTGGCTCCCTGTCCGGTGATGGCGGTTGCCTCGGATGTAGTGAGGACGGGGGCAGATGCGCTGGCAGGAGGCGAGATCCTGGTTCCGGTAGAGAGAAATGCGGCCTCATACAAGGCCATAGCAGCGGCCAAGCTGCTGGCATCGCGGCTGGGTGGCGGCGTGTTGCTGCTGCATGCGCGCACTGCGGATGAGGCGCTTGCCCATATTGATCCCTGTGCAGAGGCGGCTGAGCTTTTTCCCGAGGAAGCGGAGGGCAGCAAGGTTCACACACGTTGCCTGGTGAAAGACGGCGATGCGGCGGATGTGATCGCCGCGGTGGCTGCTGAGTATTCGGTGCCGCTGATCGTTGTGGGAGTGAATCGCGAGAGCCGCAGCAAGACGGCGCATGGGACGGCTTACGAAGTGGTTGCGAGGGCGCGGACACCAGTGTTGTTTATTCCGCCGCAACCGGAGATCGAGGCGAAAGAGATTCCTGGCCAGGGAGCGGTAGTGGCATGTTGAAGCAACTGATACAGCACCGCTGGATCTGCTTTGTGCAGGGCGGGCTGACAGTGTTGCTGGGCGTGGGGCTGCTGAGTTTGCGTCCTCTGATTGAGGACCGGCTGCTGGGAACATTTGTCGCGATCGTAATTTTGCTGAGCATCAGTTTCGTGCTGGTGGCGGCGGGTCTACTGGATGTCGTAATCGGGGTGGACGTGGCAGCGCACCGGCACAAATTGCGGGACGCGCTGATGTGGTGGCTGCCAGGTGCGGTCGGCCTGGGCATGGGGTTGGCTGTGATGCTGGCTCCACGGGTAACGATGGGAGTGGTGGCGGTGGCGGCGGCTGCGCATGCGCTGCTGCTGACGGCGTTTGACCTGGCGTTGCTACCGAGCCTCACGCGGCATCTCTGGCAGCGGAACATGCTGCTGGCGTCGTGTTTCTTCTTTGTAGTTCTTGGAGTGATGCTGGTAATTGGGGCCTTGGGAACGGAAGCAATGGCAACCCAGGCGGTTGGATTGTACGCACTCTATTTTGGGCTTCGCCTGATGTTTTTGGGAGGCCAATTGGCAGTAAGTCACCATGCGCCGATAGCCGTTTCGTGATGAAAGACAGGGATCCCATGGAAGACCACGAAGAACGACGTGGGCTGTACGCGGTCGCACCCAGGCCTTTGACGGAGCTCTTGGCGTGTCCGGGCCCACTGGAGCAGATGCTAGGGGCCAGCGCGGAAAGACGGGATTACACGTCGGGAGAGGTGGTTTTCTCGCAGGATCAGGAGTGTGCCGGCCTGTATCTTCTGTTGGCCGGGGAGTTCTCTCGCTCAGCGCAGCGCCGGGAGAAGCGGCTGAACCTGGGGATTCTGCATGCCGGAGATCTTGTGGATCTGGCCTCGGTGCTGGGCAATTTGCGGCACAATTACACCATGACTGCGGCCGGGCCTTCTGCTGCTTTACTCTTTCCAATGAGCGCTTTACAGACGGCGTTTGAGGAATATCCTCCACTGCGGATGAACCTGCTGGAGGAGCTGGGCCGGGAAGTTTCCCGCGCATATGGGCTGGTCTATGTGTCGCGAAAGACGAGAGTGCGCCACATCGCTACCGCCAGCTGATATCGAGGCGAGGTGCCTCGGACGGATATTTGGTGGAGCGCGAGTAAACTCATTATGTTAGGTTAGGGACATAGAGATTTTCTCTCCAGTGAACACGGTTCCAACTGCGTTATACTAGGGACGATCCCTCGACGTGACAACTATGTCTTCCCCTCTTGGTCATCACGCTACTGAAGACTGCCTGCATTGCGAGCACCGCACACTGCGGATGTTCTGTAACCTCACGCCGGAAGCCCTGAAAGACTTCGATTCCATTGGTATGTTGATGGGTCACGCGCGCGGGGCCAAGCTGTTTAGCGAAGGCGACGCAGCGCGAAACGTCTTTATCATGTGCACCGGGCAGGTCAAGATTTCCTCGACCTCGCGCGAAGGCAAGACCATGATTCTGAAGATCGCGGGTCCGGGCGACGTGCTGGGATTGAGCGCGGTGCTGGCCAATGTTGCTTACGAGGTGACTTCGGAAGCGATTGAGCCTTGCCAGGTGAAGGCGATTCGCAAGCAGGAATTTGTCGATTTTCTGGGCAAGCACGGAATCGCCAGCATGCATGCCGCACAGTCTCTCTCCAGCGAGTATTTGACCGTTTTCCATGACGCAAAGCGATTGGCGTTGTCTGGTTCAGCGGCTGGGACGTTTGGCGCGACTGCTATTGGACTGGGGAAACTCGGTTTCCTGCGGCAAGCCTGAGATTCGCTTCACGCTGGCGCTGACTCACGAAGAGATTGCCAACATGGCGGGAACTTCCCGTGAGACGGTAACGCGGTTGCTGAATCAATTCCGGCGCAGCCAATTCATCACCATCAAAGGCACCTCTCTGACGATCCTCAAGCCGCAAGAGCTCGAGAAACTGACCGCGTAATCTTCGCGGTCAGCGTTCGCGGAATACGACCCCAAAAATTATGAGTGAAAGACGGCGTCCAGCTTGTGCGGTCCCGTGCCGTTGGCCGCGTCGTGCTCGCGCAGCGTGAGGACGGGGCATTGTGCGTGTGCGAGTACGCGATAGACGGTACCTTGGCGAGCCATGGCGCCCATGGGAGAGCTGTGAGCTGCACCGAGCACTATGAGGCTGGCGTGCGCCGCGCGTGCCTCGGCAAGGATCTCGATGGCGATGTTGCCCCGGGCCACACGGGTGGTGCAGGCGCACTGGCAGGCGAGATCGGGCGGGATGAGGGCCTGCAGTTCGTGCTCGACGCGTTCGACGAGGTCGTCGTCGACTACTCCAGTCTCCTGTGCCGGCATGAGCACATGCATGAGCACAAGCTTGGCCTGGGAGCTTCGGGCAACTTCACACGCAAGCGCTGCGCTGGAGCCGGAGGCTTTACTGAGCGACGTTGCGTGCAGGACAGTCTCTCGACCATCGACTGCAGCTTCACCCTGGTGAGCCTCAGGACCCACGGTAAGGACCGGGACCGGCGCCGAGCGCAGCACTTGCTCTGCAACGGAGCCCAGAAGCAGTTTCCCCCATTTGCCTCTGCTCCGCGTGCCGAGGAGGATCCGATCCACATGCAGTTGCCGTGCGGCGGTAAGTATCTGTTGTGGCGCCGCGCCTTCGCGGACGAGGACATCGCAACGGATGCCTGCTGCCTGTGCCTCGGCACAGTAGGACTGGAGAAACTTCTCGGCATAGTCAATTGCTTCGGTTGGGTTGTAGTAGGGCAATCCGCCGGAATCTACAGCGATGGAGTTTGTCGCTGTGAGGACATGGAGCAGGTAGAGGCGGGCGCCGCTCTCTTTGGCTTGTGCAACGGCATACGGAAAAAGCCGGTCGATATCCCCGAGGTCGGTAGCGATGAGGATCGAAGCCGGCTTGCTCCAGCGATGGCTGCCAGGTTCCAACATGTTGGATCTCCTGTCGCAGACAGCATGACCCTTTGGTAACCCTGAAGATGTGTCGTCCGACACTGGCAGGTGTGATAACTGGCTGGTCAGGTGGCGGACCCGACGCCTGATTTACGCTGCGAGAGTCTAGAGCCTGGGGCCGTAGAGGGATGAGCTTGAGGGTTCGTCCGGCTCGTCGAGGGCTACAGCCGCGGATCGTCCCGAAGGGCCACGGCGAAGCGGCGCGCCCACAAATGCGTAGGGATCCTGCGGCTCGGGATTCCGGCCGAGGAGGCGGCGCATCAAAGTAGCAAGAGCCGGCAGCGGGTTGAGTCGCATGAAGAGCCTCCAGGACAACGTGGGGTGATTTTACAGATCGGTGTCGCCTGCCGTACAGTGCGACTGCCCGGCGACTGCGAGGGAATTGCGATGCCGCGGGCCCTCCTCGGGCTTATCACCACCGGGAGAGAGATACCACCAAGGATGCAGATTGGTGCTGACACTTTCGAAAGATCCGGGATGGCTGCGGAAAGCTATTGTCACTCAATCAGTTATCCCATAGACTTCGCACAGCAATCTGTTTCGCCCCGGGGATGAGCATGAATATTCGGGAGGTAGCTCGCAGAGCCAACGTCTCGACAGCTACGGTTTCGCGCACAATCAATGGCTCCGACAAAGTTTCGCCGGAGACCGCCGAGCGTGTGCGCACGGCTATCCAGGAACTGAATTATTACCCGAACACGAACGCGCGCGCGTTGGGTTCCGGTCGCAGCAGGCTCTATGGCCTGATTATTTCCGACATCACAAACCCATTCTTTCCAGACCTGGTAAAGAGCTTTGAAGACGTCGCCGTGACGCACGGGCAAGACGTGATCATCGCCAATACGGGCTACAGTGCTGCTCGCACCGAGTTATGTGTGCAGCGCATGCTGGAGCGCAAGGTGGACGGTGTCGCTATCATCACGTCTGAGATGGATGCTCACGTGATTGAACGCTTGACCGGCCGTGGAATCCCGATTGTTTTTCTGGATACAGGGCTTGTGGGAACAGGCGTGAGTAATATCGTAATCGACTATTCCTCCGGCATTCACGCTGTGCTGGCACACCTGGCGGAGTTGGGGCATCAGAGGATCGCGTTTATTTCAGGGCCAATGCATCTACCCTCCGCAGTTATTCGCCGCGATGCGTTTCTTGCCGCCGCCAAGGAATTTGGTATTGAGGTGCCAGAGGATCTGATTGTGGAGGCCAACCATCGCGCAGACGGCGGTGGGACAGCCATGGGTCGTCTGCTGGACCGCCCCGTGAGGCCTACCGCGGTCATGGCGTCAAACGATTTGACTGCAATTGGCGCGATAGGCGCGATCCACCAGCGTGGATTGAGAGTGCCTGAGGATATATCGGTCGCAGGCTTCGACGACATCGACTTCTGTATGCTGACGCATCCGACGCTGACCACCGTCCGGCTTTCGAGATCGGAACTGGCGGATCGTGCGTTCCACGCGCTCTTCTCTGAGAATTCAAAAGAAGAGCGGATGGGATCGGAATACCGGATCTCGCCCCAGTTCATAATCCGCAACAGTACCGGCAAGAATCCCGAACTTTAGCCGACCGATTCTCTCTACATGCCCGAGTTGGGGCGCAGTTGATCGAGTGCGAGATTCAATTCAAGCACGTTGACGCGCGCCTCACCCAGGATTCCAAACTGCCGCCTTGTGACGTGCTCGTCGAGCAGTTTGCGCACGGCGTCGTCGCTCAATCCCCGAGCCGTGGCAACACGGTGCACCTGGTAGAGGGCACCCGCAGGGGTGATGTCCGGATCGAGACCGGAGCCCGAAGTTGTTACCAGGTCGATCGGCACAGGCTCTCCGTTATTGCCCTTTGCTAGGGCGGAGGCATCGGTCTGTATGCGCGTGACGAGCTTCTGGTTCGACTGCGCGAAGTTCGATCCGCCTGACGCAGTGGCATCGTAGCCATTGCCCGCCGCGGATGGGCGCGGGTGAAAATACTTATCGCTGCTGAAGCCCTGCGACAGGATGCGCGAGCCAATTACGTGGCCGTTCTGCGAAATGAGTTGTCCATCGGCCTTGTCGCGCATGGTGAGATGCGCGAATCCGGTGATCGCGAGTGGATAGCCGATACCCAGAAGGATAGCTGTGAGGATGGTGAAGCGGATTGCGATGCCTAGTTGATTTTTGAACATGGCGGTCTCTTCCTTTTACGCGAGGTGCAGGCTGGTCAATATGACGTCGATGAGCTTGATGCCGATGAAGGGGACGATGATTCCGCCGATGCCGTAGATGAGGAGGTTGCGCCGCAGCAGCGCCTGCGGCGGACATGGGCTCGTACTTCACGCCCTGCAAGGCGAGCGGGATCAGGCGATGATGATGAGCGCGTTGAAGATGACAGCGGAGAGGATGGCCGACTGCGGAGTTTTGAGGTGCATGATGTTGAGCGCGTTGAGCACTGGGAAGACTCCTGCGAACATGGCCGGGATGATGGCGAAGTATTTGGCCACATCGTTGGCGATGGAGAAGGTGGTGAGCGCGCCGCGCGTCATCAGGAGCTGTTTGCCGATCTCGACGATCTCGATGAGCTTGGTCGGATTGGAGTCGAGATCGACCATGTTGCCGGCTTCTTTCGCGGCCTGCGTGCCGGAGTTCATGGCGACGCCTACGTCGGCCTGGGCCAGTGCGGGAGCGTCGTTGGTGCCGTCGCCGGTCATGGCGACGAGCTTGCCTTCGGCCTGCTCGCGGCGGATGAGGTCCATCTTGTCCTTGGGCTTGGCTTCGGCGAGGAAGTCGTCGACGCCGGCTTCGCGGGCGATGACGGCGGCGGTGAGTGGATTGTCGCCGGTGATCATGATGGTGCGGATGCCCATGGCGCGGAGCCGGCGCGAAGCGCTCCTTCATGCCGCCCTTGACGATGTCTTTGAGGTAGATGACGCCGAGCGCGGTGCCGTTTTCAGCGACGACGAGCGGTGTGCCTCCGATGCGTGCGATCTCTTCAACTTTTTCGCGCACGCGGATGGGAAGGCCCGAGCCGCTGCTCTTCAAGGAAGCGATGCGATGGCGTCGGCCGCGCCTTTGCGGATGATGCGTGCCGTCAAGGTTGACGCCGGACATGCGCGTCTGCGCGGTGAAGGGAACGAACTCGGCGTGCATTGCGCTCAGTTCGCGGCCGCGGAGGCCGTACTTTTCCTTGGCGAGGACGACGATGGAGCGACCTTCGGGAGTTTCGTCGGGGAGCGAGGAGAGCTGCGCGGCGTCGGCGAGCCGTTCGTCGCTGACGCCGGGTGCGGGGATGAACTCAGTGGCCTGGCGGTTGCCGAGGGTGATGGTGCCGGTCTTGTCGAGCAGCAGGGTGTTGACGTCGCCCGCTGCTTCGACTGCGCGGCCGGACATGGCGAGCACGTTGTGCTGCACGAGGCGGTCCATGCCGGCGATGCCGATGGCCGAGAGCAGGCCGCCGATGGTCGTCGGGATGAGGCAGACCAGCAGCGAGACAAGGACGAAGACCGTCTGCGGCGCCTTGGAGTAGATGGCGAAGGGCTGCAGCGTGACGACGGCCAGCAGGAAGATGATGGTGAGCCCGGCGAGCAGGATGTTGAGTGCGATTTCGTTGGGCGTCTTCTGCCGCTCGCGCGCCTTCGACGAGCGCGATCATGCGGTCGAGGAAGGTCTCGCCGGGGTTCGAGGTGATCCTGACCATGATCCAGTCGGAGAGCACGCGCGTGCCTCCGGTGACGGCGGAGCGGTCGCCGCCGGCTTCGCGGATGACGGGCGCGGACTCGCCGGTGATGGCGGACTCGTCGACCGAGGCGACGCCTTCGATGACTTCGCCGTCGCCGGGGATCATCTGCGCCGGCTTCGACGCGGATGATGTCTCCGGAGCGGAGCTGCGGAACTGGCGACGTCTTCGGTGGTGCCGTCGGCGCGCAGACGGATGCGCGGTGGTTTCGGCCTTGGCCTTGCGCAGCGCGTCGGCCTGCGCTTTGCCGCGGCCTTCGGCCATGGCTTCAGCGAAGTTTGCGAAGAGCACGGTGAACCAGAGCCACAGGGTGATCTGCAGGTCGAAGCCGAGGCCGGGCTCGTGCGCGATGGCGTCGTGGATGAGCAGAACGGTGGTGAGGACGCTGCCGATCTCGACGACGAACATGACGGGATTCTTGATCATCTTGCGGGGATCGAGCTTGATGAACGCATCGATCGCGGCCTGACGCACGATTGCAGCATTCCAGAGACTGTGTTCTTTTCGATGCATTGACTTTTCTCCTGGCTTAGAAGAGTTGTCCGGCGCGCAGCAAGCAGGTGCTCGAGGATGGGGCCGAGGCAGAGCGCGGGGAAGAAGGTAAGCGCGCCGACGATGAGGATGACTCCGACGAGCAGCACGGTGAACAGCGGTGTGTTCACGGGGAAGGTTCCCGGCGAAGGCGGAACGCTCTTCTTCTGCGCGAGATTGCCGGCGAGCGCGAGCATCGGGACCATCATCAGGAAACGGCCGATCAAGCATGGCGAAGCCGAGCGATGAGGTTGTACCAGTGCGTGTTCGCGTTGAGGCCGGCGAAGGCCGAGCCGTTGTTGCCGGTGGCCGAGGTGTAGGCGTAGAGAATTTCGGAGAGGCCGTGAGGGCCAGTGTTGTTCAGGCTGCTGAGCCCCAGTTGCGGAGAGAGCACGGAGATGGCGGTCAGGCCGAGGATGAGCGAGCGGAAAGATGAGCACGTAGAGCATGGCCATCTTCACGTCGTAGGCTTCGATCTTCTTGCCGAGGTATTCCGGTGTGCGGCCGACCATGAGGCCGGCGATGAAGACGGCGAGCACGACGAAGATCAGCATGCCGTACATGCCGGCGCCGACGCCGCCGAAGATGATTTCGCCGAGCATGATGTTGGTGAGCACGACCATGCCGCCGAGCGGCGTGAAGGAGTCGTGCATCCCGTTGACGGCGCCGCAACTTGCGTCGGTGGTGACGGTGGCGAAGAGCGCGGATTGGCGAGATGCCGAAGCGGACTTCCTTGCCTTCCATGTTGCCGCCGGGAGCGAGCGATGTGCGCTTGCTGCGCGACGTTGTGCAGCAGCGGATGCGGTTGCGACTCCGCCCAGTAGACGACGAGGAAGCCGGCGAGAAAGAGCACCGACATGGCTGGCAAAGACCGCCCAGCCATGTCCGGGGGAGCCCGTCAGCCTGCCGAGCGTGACGGTGAGCGCCGCCGGGATGAGGAAGATGGAGAGCATCTGCAGGAAGTTGGAAAACGGCGTTGGATTCTCGAACGGATGCGCGCTGTTGGCGTTGAAGAAGCCGCCGCCGTTGGTGCCCAGCATCTTGATGGCTTCCTGCGAGGCGACCGGGCCCTGGGCGATCGTCTGTGCCTGCGTTGGGAGCTTCGAGCGGCGCCGCCACGGTGTAAGGCCTTCATGTTCTGGATGACGCCCTGCGAGACGAGGATGGGCGCATAGATGAGGCAGATGGGCAGCAGGATCCAGAGGAAGCAGCGCGTCATATCGACCCAGAAGTTGCCGAGTGGTCTTCGATTGCTTGCGCGCGATGCCGCGAACGATGACCATGGCGACCGCGATGCCGACGGCTGCGCTGCCGAAGTTGTGATAGGCAAGCCCGAGCATCTGCGTGAGGTAGCTCATCGTGGTTTCGGGCACGTAGGACTGCCAGTTGGTGTTGGTGGTGAAGGAGGCCGCGGTGTTCCAGGCAAGGTCGGGAGCGACCGCGGCGAGGTCCTGCGGATTCCAGGGCAAGAAGTGCTGGGCGCGCTCGACGACGTAGGTGAGCAGCAGCGAGACGGCGCTGAAGAGGAGCATGGCGAAGGTGTATTCGCTGCCACTCCATTTCGCGGGCGGAGTCGATGCCGCAGGCGCGATAGAGGATGCGTTCGACGGGACGCAGTACTCGGGATCGAGGAAAGTTTTCTGGCCCTCGAGTACGCGGGCCATGTAGATGCCGAGTGGGCGCATGAGCGCAACCAACACGGCAAAGAAAAGAGCAGACTGCAGCCAACCGTTCGCAGTCATGTTCAGAATTTCTCCGGGTAGAACAGGGTGGCCACCAGGTAACCGAGCAAAAGGACAGTAAGGACGAGGACGAGGAAGGTGCTGTCATGGCGTTACCTCAACTTCTCGCACGCGCGCACATACAGCAGCGCGACGGCGAAGAAGACAAGCGTGTAAACCAGCATGAGGAGGTCCTGCATTTCAGAGCCGCTTTCCTGTTAAGCGATGCCGAATCGAGGAGGCAGCTCGCGACCTGGCTTACTCTTTTGAGTAGACGCTGTCCACCTAAGAGGGGCGTAAGCGATTCGTAAGGAAGTTGTAAGCGCAGGATTGGATTCGAATTACTGAGGCATGCCTTCCGGGAGGAATCGATAGCCGACCCATGGCTCAGTCTGGATGTATTGCTTGGGGCTGTCGCCTTCGAGCTTGCGGCGAAGCTGGCTGACAAAGACGCGCAGATACTCGGGCTGATGTGCGGATTGTGCTCCCCACACAGCAGTGAGCAGGGCGCGATGCGTAAGCACCTTGCCGGCATTGCGCGCGAAGTAAAGAAGCAGGTCGAACTCTTTGGGCGTTAGGTGAAGGTCGTTGCCGCTGACAGTGACAGAGTGCGCATTGGGGTCAACGATGAAATCTCCGAGCTCGACAGCCGAGGTGGATCGCTCCGGAGCGCGGCGCAGATGCGCGCGAATGCGAGCGAGCAGTTCTTGAATGTTGAATGGCTTGGTGACGTAGTCATCGGCGCCGGCGTCGAGAGCTTCCACTTTGGAGCGCTCCTGATCGCGAACTGAGAGCACCAGGATCGGCGTGGTTGATTTGCGACGAATGGCATGGCAGATGTCGATGCCGGTCATGCCCGGCATCATGAGGTCGGTGATCATCAGGTCAGGCTTCCATTCGTCGAATAGCAGAAGTGCTTCTTCAGGATCGTTGGCAATGCGCACGTCGTATCCCTGCGCGTTGAGCGCAGCGCGCAGCACACGGGTGATTTGTGTTTCATCGTCCAGGACGAGGATTCGTTCTGCCTATCGCCAAATTTTCCGTCATCACAATACAACATGGGCGCGTTTGTTACGGGAAGTTCGAGTATCATCGGCGCTGAGAGGGATCGTCTCGATGAAGTCTCACTTTCAATCTGGAAAGAGTTGTTGCGGCGGATCTGGTTACGGTTGCGGCCTTGCGGTGGTACGGCGCTTTATCGGCTAGTTTCCACGTAAACCAGACCACGGTGGCTCTGACTTTTATCGTCCTTGTGCTGGTCGTCGCTTCGCGCTGGCAGCTTTTCTATTCCGTTTACCTCTCGCTTCTGTGCGCGCTGCTTTATAACTTCTTTTTTCTACCGCCATTGGGCACGTTTACGATTGCCGATCCGCAGAACTGGATTGCACTGATTGCGTTTCTGGGCGCCAGCCTCGTCGTCAGCCACCTGGCGGAGACGCGAACATACGCAGGCGAGTACTATCTGAGCAGCGCCGTGAGGAAGTTGAAGGCTCTATGAGTTCAGCCAGCAGCTGTTATTGCAGGACGATCTCTCCGAACTGGCGCGGCAATGTACCGCGCTGATTGCCAGTGTCTTTCGCCTCGTTCGGCTGCGCTCTATGTTCAGGGGCAGCAGACGGCGTATTATTCCGATCCAACCGACGAAGTTGTGTCGATGACGGAACTTCAGCTTGCGGCCGAAGCAGTGGACGGCGAGAGTGCGGCCCCGCCGGCATCAGGCTGGTGCCGCTGATGCTGGACCTTCGTCCGGTGGGGGCGCTGGCCATGCGCGAGGAGAATTATTCCGATGGCATGTACGTGCCATCGGAGGGCTGGTCGCGATCGCAGTCGAACGTGCCAGCGCCGTTGAGCGATTCAGCCGGGTGGAGGCTGCGCGAGAGGACGAACGCTTGCGCACTGCGCTGCTCGATTCCGTGGCGCACGAACTGCGAACACCGCTTACGGCGATTCGCGCTGCGGCAACGAGCCTCTCGAGCCAGTCCTCGCTGGTGGAGAGTGAACGCAGCGAGATGATCGCGATTGTGGACGAAGAGAGTGCGCGCCTGGATCGCCTGATTGGCCAGGTGATGGAGATGGCGCAGCTGGATGCGCAGGGGATCACGGTCCGGCTGAAGCCCGAGCGGATTGAGGATGTGATTGGGCAGGCGTTGGAAGACTCCAGCAAGTTGCTGCGGGATCGCAGGACAAGCGTGGATATAGCCGCGGATCTGCCGCCTCTGCTTGATCTGGATCGCGAGGTGATTCGTCGCGTGCTGCGGCATTTGATTGAGAATGCTGCCAAGTACTCTCCTGCGGGCTCTGAGATTCGACTGGAGGCGCGCCTGGTGGACGATCGCCTGTCGGTGAGCGTGGTTGATTCGGGTCCGGGAGTTGACGATGCCGATCGGCTACTGATCTTTGACAAGTTCTATCGTGGGCAGAGACAGCGTCACCGGGTGCAGGGGACGGGAATGGGCCTGGCAATTGCTCGCGCGATGATCCGGGCACATGGAGGCACGCTGGAGCTGGGGCCGAGTCAAGGCCGGGGCGCAACATTCAGATTTTTGATTCCCCTTCGGGCAGCCGACGATGATGGGGTATTGCATCCGAGTTGATGTTTCGCTTGCATGCGCGCTGATCCTCCGCGACAATTACGCGGGGTGCTTCTCATGTCATTGGGTGTTGCCAGGTTCTTTCTTCGCCATTCGCTGGTAGCGGTATTCATCATGCTTGGAATCTCTTCCTTCTCGCACAGCCAGAACGCGGCTCCAGTTCGGCCCAAGATTACGGGCGTCGATCACGTTGCAATACTGGTTAGCAGCCAGGCGGATGCCGAACAGTTCTACGTGAAGCTGCTGGGCTATTCGCGGGTCTCGCTTTCGGGAGACGCGGCGTATAGCTATGCGGTGAATCCTGCGCAGTCCATTGAGACGATTACGGGGCCGCCAAAGAGAGGCAGCCGCATCGATCATGTCGCCTTCGCTACGTCGGATGCAGAGGCGTTGCGCAGTTATCTTGGGGCCAAAGGAGTGAAGGTCCCGGCAAAGTGCGGCGATGCCTTCGGCGGTGGACTGGAGTTTGCGGTCACTGACCCGGAGGGGAATCCTGTCGAGTTCGTGCAGCGATCGGGACAGGCCGCGCCGTCAACGGCGTCAGCCCGGGTCCCGATCAGCAAGCACCTTATTCATGCCGGAATCATCGTGCACAATCCCTCAGTGGAAGATGGCTTCTACCGCGACATTCTCGGCTTCCACCTTTACTGGAAGGGCGGAATGCAGGAGGATAAGACCGACTGGGTGAGCATGCAGGTTCCCGACGGGACGGACTGGATGGAGTACATGCTGAATATCGGTCCGGACGCAACGGCAGAATTGCGGGGCGTGATGAATCACATTGCGTTAGGCGTCAAAGATATCCAGGCCGTGAATGCAGCGCTGCGCTCTACTGGGTGGAAGCCTTCGGAACGTGAGAAGCCGCAACTGGGACGTGATGGTAAGTGGCAGCTGAACCTGTACGACAGCGACCTGACGCGTACGGAGTTGATGGAGTTCCGTCCAGTAGCGCAGCCCTGCTGTTCGCCCTACATGGGTGAGCATCCTAGTCGTTGAAGATCGTGAAGTCGCAGGGTATTGCCGCGCGGCGCCTGCTGCTCTCGATGGCCAATTCCACCAGGTGAATGACGCGGCCGGCCTGGTTCGCGGTCACTGCGAGCGGGGCGTGGCCGAGGATGGCGTCGCGTACGTTGGCGTAATAGCCGCGATAATCTCCGGGAAGGGTCTCGATCAGTCTCGCGACCACTGCGCCCTCTTCCTGCAGCGTGAGCGTGCCCCAATCCGACGGATTTTCGGTGCCCCATGTTGGGGATTCGAAGCGTTGGCCGGCGCGGAGCAGATCTTCCTGCGGATCGACCCCATGCTTAATGTAACAGCCACGGTTACCATAGATCCGATAGCGTGGCCGGGGCACGATGGCGGAGTAGGAACTGCGCAACATTACCGTGACGCCGGGATAGTAAAGCCGCACGTCAAAGGCATCGACTGAGACTGCGCTCTCCCTCTCAACGCGAACGTCAGCGAATACCGCCTCTGGAAGCCCGAAGAGCACGAGGGCCTGGTCTATAAGGTGGGGCCCCAGATCCCAGAGAATGCCGCTTCCCGGCGCTCCGCTCTCACGCCAGGCATCGGGCTTTCGTTGCGGACGCCAGCGGTCCATGTCCGATTCAAAGGAGAGGATTCTGCCGAGAGCGCCTGACGCGAGCAGACTTTGCAGTGTCTGGAAGTCGCCGTCCCAGCGCCGATTCTGATAGGCGGAGAGGACGAGGTTCTTTTCACGGGCAAGCGTGGCGAGCGCAGCAGCGTCAGCAGCGGTAAGCGTGAAAGGCTTGTCGATGACTACATGCTTGCCGGCCTGGAGCGCGCGCCTGCCCATGTCGTAGTGGAGACCGTTGGGCGTTGCCACGACGATGAGCTGGAGCTGGGGATCTTCAATGGCCTGGTCCGCGTCACGATAGATGGTAACGCCGGGGTAGGCGCGGGCAGCTTCATCGCCACGCCGCTGCACGATGGCCGCGAGCTCGAGGCCAGGGACAGCGTTAAGGACGGCGGTGTGAAAGAGCTGTCCCGCCGGCCCGAATCCTATGACGCCAGTACGTATGCCATCCGCCACAAACAGCAACCTCGCTCGGTGAGATTCATTCGTTGTATTAGAGCATCCTGGCGGCCTCTCCGCGCCTCCGCTCCGTGATTTATCCCTGCCATTCTTCGCGGCGAGCCTGGGGAAGTCACACCCGGAGTAATGACTTCCCCCATTGCGCCGATACAGCTATCGAGATGCACGGCTCTCTCAAAGCCGCTTCGCTTGCATTGTTGCTGGCCTCTACTGCAGCGGCATCGGCACAGCGCTATATGTTCAAGCAGTACGGGCAGGAGCAGGGGCTGGAGAGTCCCGACGTTGTCTCGATTGCGCAGGATCGAGCAGGGTTTCTGTGGCTGGGAACCCAGAACGGCATTTACCGCTATGACGGTTCTCGCTTTCAATTGTACGGCCTGCAACAGGGACTTACAGAACTGACGATCCGCGCGCTGCATATCGATTCCCAGGACAGGTTGTGGGCTGGAGCGGAGTCTGGCGTCTTCTACCTTGAGCGCGGAAACTTTCATGAGTTGAGGGCGGCGGGAAGATCACTGGAGATGGGCGCGGGGCTCGAGTCTTTCGCCTCGGGCGAAGTCCTGATATCGACCAGCAGGCATGTCCTCTATTCCGCGCAGCGTCGCGCCACGGGATGGGCCGCGCAGCCATTTTCTGCCGGTCACAAAGGCTTCCCGGAGAAGCTGGAAGTCTTCGGCCTGCTGGCCGACGGGAACGATCGCTTATGGATGGGATGCGGACGGGAGATTTGTGAGTACGAACTAGGGCAGATGCGCCATTATGGCGTCTCTGCAGGAGTGCCAGCGGATACTTATGAGGCCCTGGTGCGTGATGCCTCCGGGGGGCTCTGGGTGCGCGGACGATCGCACATGCTGCTGTTGCCCAGCGCGGGCGCGCGATTCCTAAGCCGGCCGGTGGCCTGTGAGATGGAGCCGTGCGATGCCGCGGTTGCGCCTTTTGCACGCGACAGGGCTGGCCGATTGCTGGCGCCCTGGCGCAACGGTGTGGCGAGGTGGAACGGTGTGCGGTGGGAAATGACAGGCCGCGCGCAAGGGCTTCCTGATGCGGCAGTGTCCCATGTGTTCGTGGATCACGAAGGAATGGTGTGGATCGCTGAGTTGGGATTTGGCCTGTGGCGATGGTTAGGGTACGACGAATGGGAACACTGGGATTTGGGCCAGGGGCTGAAGGATCCCGTGATCTTCGGTATTGAGCAGGATGACCAGGGGCGCATCTGGACGGCGAGCCAGGGCGAAGTTCTGCGTAGCGACCGGAGGCGGAGGACGTTTCAGCGTTTTGTCCCTGCAACGGGACCGCCCATGCGGAATGTGCTGTCCATGGTGACTGCATTCGATCGAACAATGTGGCTGTTTGGGAGCTACGGCGAAGTTTGGCACCTCTGGCCCGATTCGGGCAGGGTGGAGAAGACCCGCCTGCCCACTGGGAATTACCAGGCACTCGCCGATTCCCGCAACCGAGTCTGGGCCTGCACGGGAAGGGGTCTATTTGTCGAGGAAAAGGTTGGGCAGCGGTGGCAGATGCATGAAGAAGGGGCGGCATTCTTCCATGACAGGGTGATCCGGGCGATCGCTGAGGATCCCGACCACAGCATATGGGTTGGCTCGATCGACGGCCTCTTTCACAGCGTGAGTGGCGAGTGGAAGAAGGTGCAGATGCAGGGCGCCTCGCTGGGCAAATACATTCGGAATGTGGCTGTCAGCCGGGATGGGACGCTATGGATCAGTGGGCAGTTTCAAGGGGTGGCCCGGCTCAGGATCAGGAATGACCGTGTCACCAGCGCAGAGTTGGTAAAGAACAGCGCAACCCATTCCGCGCTGGTTCTCAGTGTGATGATCGATGACCGGGATCGAGTATTGGTGGGAACTGATCATGGGCTGGATCTTCTCGAGTCGGGCAGTTGGCGCCACTACGATACGGCCGAGGGAATGCTCTCGAACGACACCAACGAGAAGGCGGTCTTCGCCGATGCGGATGGATCGTTCTGGATAGGCAGCACTGGCGGCTTGTCTCACCTGACACTCCCGGCGCAGCCTGCCCCTCTGCGTCCGATCACTACCACGCTGACAGAGGCCAGTTGGGCAGGGATGCCGCTCCCCCTCGACCGGCAGGAACAGCTGGCGTGGCGTAGTGGCGATCTGACGGTGAGGTTCGCTGTGCTGAGTTTTCGCAATCAGGACGCGATCTGTTTTCGATACCGGCTGCTGGGGCTAGAAGATGAATGGGTTTCTACCCGGGACCACTCGGTTCGATACGCGAAGCTGCCGCCGGGGAAGTATCGTTTCGAGGTGGTGAGCGAAGACTCCGGCCTGCATCAGACTTCGCAGCCTGCGTCTTTTAGTTTTGAAGTGCTGCCGCCGTTGTGGCGAACGTGGTATTTCTTCGCCGTGTGCGCTCTGCTTCTTGGCGGCCTGGTGGTTGCCATCTGGCGATTGCGTGTGCATCAACTGGTTGCCACCCAGGCGAAGCTCGAAAGGACGGTCCGGGACAGGACGAGGGCGCTCGAGGAAGAGCGGGTCCTGCTGCTCGTGGCGCGCGATGCTCTAAAACAGCAGGTGACGCACGACTCGCTGACGGGCTTGTGGAATCGCAGAGCTATCTCGGACGCACTGAGCCGGGAGTGGCAGCGTGCCTGCCGCGAACATCTAAACCTCCTCGTGGTGGTAGCTGACCTGGACGACTTTAAGAGCATTAACGACACCCATGGTCATCCTGGCGGGGATGAGGTGCTGGTGCAGGCGGCGCAATGCCTGCAGGCAAATATTCGTGAGTACGATGCTCTGGGCCGCTATGGCGGAGAGGAGTTCATGCTTGTCCTCACGGAGGGTGAGTGGGAAGACTGGAGCGCCCGAGTCAATCGCATCCGCGAGAGCATAGCGCGCGAGCGGTTCCTTGTCGCGGGAAAGACGATCAAAGTGACCTGCAGCTTCGGCGCGGCGGGATTTACGCAGCGGCAAGAGCCCATTCCCCTGAACGAATTACTGGCAGCAGGGGATCGCGCACTCTACCGCGCCAAGGCGAATGGGAGGAACCGCGTGGAATTTGCGGAAGCACCTCGGGCATCCACGGTTAGAGCGGACGACGTCTTTCACATACAACCCAGCTGACAGCGCGTTGTCCAGTCAACCTTCGAGTTTGTAGCGGGTCTCCGCGAGGCGATACATCCTTCTCCACACCAGCCGGTTGATTGTGACCACCATCCCGGCCATGATCATGGTGGCCAGCAACAGGATAGGAAACTGACCCTTGTCAGACGCGGCGCTGATCTGGGCGCCGAGTCCGAGCGTCTGCAGCGTATGACCGCGCAGGCTGTAGTACTCCGCAATGATGCTGGCATTCCAAGCGCCGCCGGAGGCAGTGACGAGGCCAGTGATGAGATAAGGGAAGATGCCGGGCAGAATGACGGTAGTCCAGCGCTGAACGCCCTTGAAGTGAAAAAGGTCGGAGACTTCGCGCAGGTCGGATGGAATTGCCATTGCTCCGGCGATCACGTTGAACAGGATGTACCACTGGGTGCCCAACAACATGAGCACGATGGATCCCACGCCCAGGCCGAGACCGAGATACTGCAGCCCGATGAGAATGATGGGGAAGAGGAAAGGCGCAGGAAACGACGCTGCGATCTGCGTGATGGGCTGTGTGATTCGCGCAAGCTTCGGATTGAAGCCAATCGTGACGCCCACCGGGATGGTCCAGAGTGAGGCGATGAGAAGGGCAGTGTTGACGCGAAGAAAAGTAGCACCGGCGCCCAGCAGCAGCAGTTTCACTTCGTCAAGTTGGATGTGCCTCAGCATGGCCAGCGCCTGCATCGAGGAATAGAGCACCACGACGGCGGTAGCGAGTCCGAGCACAATGGCCAACGGAGGAATCTTCCTCTTCTCGGGCTCATCGAGCGGATGGATTGTTTGCACAGTGCGGCGATGCGCAAGGTTTTTGTAGATGCGCTCGTGCAATGGCTGGATCGTCTTTTCCTTCAGCGCGGCCACGAAGCTGGAGCGTTGCAGCAGGTGCAGTATCGGCGAACGAACGCGGTCACTGCTCTCTGACATCTCAAACTTGAAGCGGTCGGACCAGGCAATCACAGGGCGCCACACCAGCTGGTCGGTGGCGACGATGATGAGAATCATGGTCACCAATCCCCAGATGACGGCGCGCGTGTTACCTGAGTTTGCTGCCGTCTGCAAAAACGAGCCGAGGCCGGGTAGGCGGAAGTCGCGGTCGCCCAGGACAAACATTTCGCAGGCGATCAGGAAGAACCATCCGCCGGCAACCGAAACCATGGAGTTCCAGACGAGGCCGATGGCCGAAAATGGGAGCTCGAGCTGGCAGAACCTCTGCCACGCAGAGAAGCGATAGATGTTGGAGGCTTCACGCAGCTCACGCGGAATACTTTTGAGCGACGAATAAAAGCTGAAGGCCATGTTCCATACCTGGCCGGTGAAGATGAGCAGAATTGCGCCCATCTCGATGCCCAGTTGGCGCGTCGGGATCAGCGCCACCATGGCGAGCATGACTCCCGGAAGAAAGCTGAGCACGGGAATAGATTGCAGGATGTCGAGCACCGCAATCATGAGCGCTTCGGCTCGCGGATTATAAGCGGCAATGTAGCCGTAGCCGATGGCGAAGAGCAGGCTGAGCAGGTATGCCGCGCCGATGCGGACAACCGAGTAGAAAGCATAGAGCGGGAGTGCACTGATGGACTGGGAAATATCTACGGCTGGAATAGGCCTGCCGAGCCAATAGCTGGCAATCTTTATTAGCGCAAAGAATCCCGCCAGCGCAATCGCGGCAACGCCCAGATCTACAAGGATTGGCCAGCGGCGATCGAGAACGAGTGCGCGTGACAGCGTGTAGGAACTCTTCACTCAGCACCCTCGGCGACAGTCTCCGGCTCCTCATGCTCCGGCAGAATGAAGCGTCTGCGTGAGGCATCGAAGTCAAACAGTTCAGCATAACGGCCCCAGTTGATGGCCGTTTCCAACTGCTTCTGGGCCTCTTCATCGCTGAATTGTTCGTCCAGCATATCCAGAAAAAACTCTTCCGGGATGGTGTGGTTCGACTTTGTTTCGAGCGCGCGGCTGATCTGTCGCAGCAAGAGCACATTCTCCACCGCAGCTTTACGGAAGAGTGTCTTTTGGACGAGAATCTCGGATTCGGCGTACTCGCGACCAGCGGGAGTGATGACCGCGTCGCCTTCTTCGACGGTGAGGAAGGTGAGCAACTGCGCCGCGTCCACGATCGGCAGCAGGTCGTCGATCTCAAAAGTCAGGTCATCCGCCAACCGATAGATGTCGTCTCTGCCACCGTGATCGATTAGTAGTTCCAGCAAGCCGGCGATGCCGCCCGGCCGCGCGTGAGGCAGCATCTGGTAATGCATCTGGCGCTGATCGCGGACTTGTTTAACGCCTGAGATTTGCGGAGCCTCGGTGGGAGCCACGTCCGGCCGCGTCAGCACTTTGTAAATGTAGTCAACCAGTTGGGTAAAAGGCGCGGCCTTGCGGTCGCGGGGCTGAGCAAGCCCAACGGTGAAGTTCGTGCGGATGTGTCCCGGGTTGCGTCCGAGGACGATGATGCGATCAGCCAGCAACACCGCTTCCTCAATATTATGTGTCACCAGGAAAATGGATTTCGTTGGTATGGTCTTCTTCTCCCATAACTCCAGCAGTTCGCTGCGGAGATTCTCAGCAGTCAATACGTCCAGGGCCGAGAAGGGCTCATCCATGAAGAGCACCTCTGGCTCCACGACCAGCGCGCGTGCAAAACCCACCCGCTGCCGCATGCCCCCGGAGAGTTCCTTAGGAAATGCTGCCTGAAAGCCGTCAAGGCCAACGGTGTCGAGGATCTTCTCGCTGCGTTCCCGGCGCTCCGTTGCGCCCATCCCGCGGGCTTTGAGCGGGGCCTCCACGTTGTCGAGCACCGTAAGCCAGGGAAAGAGAGCAAAACTCTGGAAGACGATCGAGACATTGATCTGGACCGAGGAGATGGGCTTTTCGTGCCAGAAAACCTCTCCTGCCGACGGCTTGGAGAGTCCGGCGAGCATGCGCAGCAAGGTGGATTTTCCCGAACCGGAAGGGCCCAGCAGCGCCACAATCTCACCCTCGACGATCGAGAGGTCAGTGGGAGAGATTACCTGGATCCGGTTCTCGCTGGGTTGGGCGTAATATTTTTCAACCTGCTGCGCACGGATGATCGTGTCTGGCATACCATTTCCTGAGTTCGAGGGTGAAAGCGGGAGTGCCTTCCTAGCCGGTGCGAAACTATTGTAAAAAGGCAGGGTTTCAGAGTGATGAAGACATCCTGCGATGCTGAGGGTATCATCATACTTTAGGATTCTTGGATGGTTGCTGAGAAGTGGAACAACGGGCGCTGCCGCTCAGGCCTGCATCTCAATTTGCGTTCAAGGTAGTGGGGTAGTTCAAGGAGCGAATGTCAGACAATCAGAGCAAGCCTAAGGTCCTGGTGGCCGACGACGAGCGTGTAATTGCGGACACGCTGGCCATAATTCTCAACCAGAGCGGTTTTGACGCAACAGCTGTTTATAGCGGGGAGAAGGCAGTTGAAGCTGCAAGGATGATGCAGCCGGACATGCTCATCAGCGACGTGATCATGACGGACCTGAACGGCATCGATGCGGCAATCCAGATCCGCGCGCTGCTACCCAGTTGCAAGATCCTCCTGTTTTCGGGCCAGGCGGCGACGGCGGATCTTCTGGATCGCGCCCGTAGCCAGGGCCATGAATTCGAGATCCTTGCCAAGCCGGTGCATCCTCAAGACCTGCTGGCGCGCCTGCGCGGCTAACCACTCACATTCAGCAAAGTTTGAAAGACGAAGAGAGGATTCCCTCAGCGGGATGTCCTCTCTTCGTTTTTGAACGGCTACTTGATCGGGTGTTCGAGAACCGCGACACCGTAAGCAGGAAGCTCAACGCTGGTGCGCTGCGGCGATCCCTCGGCCAGCACATCCCGCATTGCTGAAGGCAGCCCCACCTTCTGCACGCGCGGGTTGTGATTGATCAGTATGAGAACGGCATGGTCGGCGTCTGAGCGCTGGCAAACCTCGACTCCATCCGGCACGCCCTCGAGGATGGACGTTACTCCGCTCGCCTTCAGAAATCCGGCCGTTACAGACTGCAAGAGGGCATCATCAAGCCAGGCTCCGATGTAGGTGATGGTTCCTTTTCCAACCGTTCGCGTGATCATGGCCGGCTGGTTATCCAGCCACCCATTGCTGGCGCCATAGCGTAGCAGGATTTTCGTCGAGGGGTCCTTAGTGCTCAGTTGCTCCGCCCACATGGTGGCTGAGCCGGAACCAGCCTCACCTGCCACAGGGACAGCTTCTTTGAGTGAGTAAAACTGCTCGACTCGTCCGCCCAGCGCGTCCGCCAGGGGGCCGGGCTGGCGTTGCGGATTGAGGGAGTTGAATTCGTCCTTAATTCCCGAGCGCGCTCCCAGCACAAGGTTGCCACCTTGATTGACATACTCCAACAGGCGCTCCCCAGTTTTCTGCGAAAGGACATTCAAGCCCGGCGCCACGATCAGCTTGTACTGGTTCAACGCGGCGTCCGGCGAAATGATGTCGACGGACTGCGCCATTTTGCTAAGCGGGCGGTAATACTCGGCGAAGGCATCCAGCGGGTCGTACGCCTTATTGTGCCGCTGGAAATCGATGGCCCAGACGCTGTCGTAGGTATGCAGCATGGCTACCGGCGAATGCGTGGTGGTGCCGGAGATGGCGGCGCCGGCCTTATCAAACTCCGCACCCACCTGCTTCACTTCGTCGTAAACCGGCACGGGCGTGCCATCCGCTCCTACAAGGACACCGTGATACTGTTCCTGACCGTTCAATGCGCTGCGCCACTGCCAATACTCAACCGCATCTGCACCGTGGCCTACAGCCTGCCACGCCATATCGCGAACCTCTCCTCGATTCAGGGAGGCATTGTTCTGTGCCCAGTTCACAAACGCGGGCTGAGTCTCCATTACCCAGAAGTTCCTGTTCTTGAAGCCACGGACCAGGTCATGGGTCATTCCGTTGTAGGCGAAATCGTAAGGGCCTGCGCCGACGTAGTCGTCCCACGCCGCTAGGTCCAGGTTCGAGTGGACGACGTAGTGATCGAAGCCGTCGAACCAGCCCATGGTGTTGGTGGTGATGAACTGACGCGGGTCCGCGTGCGCCCGGATGACATCAATCTGGTTCTGCGAGTAGCTCTTCCACGTATCGCTGACGAAGTGCTTCCAGTCGAGCAGCAATCCCGGGTTTTCGCCAGTGGGGCGAGCCGGAACCTCGTCGAAGGTGTCGTAGGTCTCAGACCAGTAGCTGGTCGTCCAGTGCGCGTTCAAATTGTCGACCGTGCCGTATTTGGCTTTGAGCCAGGCATGCCATTGCGTCCGTGTTTCGGGATCGTAGGATGCGTTGCCATACTCGTTGTCCAGTTGCCAACCGACGACGTTCGGGGTGTGGCCGAAATGGATTGCCATCTGTTCCGCAATTTTGCGCGCGAACTCGCGATAGCGCGCGCTGGCGAAGGAGAACTGGGCACGATTGCCGTGTTCGTCGCGCACGCCGTTTTCGTCGATGCGGAGCGTTTCAGGGTATTTGGTCGTCAACCAGGCCGGGGGCGCTGCCGAGGGGGTCCCCATCACCACCACGATGTGGTGTGCCGCCGCTTTTGCCACGGCGCGCTCCAGCCAGTCAAATTTGTACTGGCCTTCGGAGGGCTCCATTCTGCTCCAGGCAAATTCGCCCACGCGCACCAAGTGGATATTGCCGGCTTCCATCAGCGCAAGGTCATGATCCCAGACGGCTTCGTCCCATTGCTCCGGATACCACGCCGCGCCCACCAGCAAGGGGGGCACGTTGGGATACGCGGTCGCTTGCGCCGACAGGAGCGGGCTGAGGCTGGAAAACAGCATGGCAGCGACGACGACGATCAGAAGGGAGCGGGCCGATTTTGAGCGGCGGGCAGACCCGAGGCAAAAGAGCCGGGTCAAAAATAATTTGATTTGCATATCAGAACCTCGTTGTAAACGTTTCCTGAGAAGTTGTATTGTTGTGCGGTACCCGCTGTCAACCGCTTATGCAGGGCAGTGAGAGATACGCCCGCTAACGCCTTCACACATTGGCCGTTGGAATGAAAGACTTTGCTTGACAACTCAAGCGTAAATCAATTTACTTTGGGATGCGCTCCATGACAATAACAACCCGTCGGCTACCGGAATCAGCGGCAAATACCGCCAATATCTCGCGTCTGCGCCGATCTCTGAGGGAATCTCATGTTACTTCCTGAATTAAGAGAACGCGTGCTGGACGCCAACCTGGAACTGCAGCGGCAGGGACTCGTGCTCTATACCTTTGGCAATGCCAGCGGCATTGACCGGGAGACCGGCCTGGTGGCGATCAAGCCCAGCGGCGTTCCCTACGAGCGAATGACGCCGGCGGACCTGGTGATAACCGACCTGGACGGCAAAATCGTTGAGGGAAAGCTCAATCCTTCCTCCGATCTCGCCACGCACGTGCTCCTGTACCGCGAGTTTCCCACGATTGGCGGAGTTGTCCACACTCACTCCGAATTTGCGACGTCCTGGGCGCAGGCCTGCACGGCGATTCCTTGCTTCGGTACTACTCACGCGGACTATTTCAACGGCGAAGTTCCTGTGACCGACCCGCTGACCGATGATGAGATTGCCGGCGAATATGAGAAAAATACCGGTGCGGTGATCGTGCGCCGTTTCCGGGATCTGGATCCGGATGCGGTTCCCGGCGTGCTTGTTGGGGGCCATGCTCCCTTCACTTGGGGCAAGACGCCTGCGGCTGCCGCGCACAACGCGGTGGTTTTGGAGTACATTGCCAAATTAGCTTTCCGAGCGAGTTTGATTCGGCCTGCGCTTGGTCCGGTTTCGCCTGCTTTGCTACGTCGCCACTATGAGCGCAAGCACGGGGACAAGGCGACGTACGGTCAGCGTTCGACAAATGAAACGAAGTAGATGGCATCCAGCCGCAACATCGAGCAGCGGCAAGGTTGCGGGTGGCTCACGGTAAACCCTTGGTTAAGGGCAAGACTGAAACAGGCATGAGGGCTTCAAAAGCATGATTCCACTCCTGACTACTGCGGCGGGCCACAGCGCGGCCTCTTTGGCAATGTTCTTCCAGCCCAGCAAATCGCTGGCGCATCTCTCGACGATTGATGTTCTGGTCATCGCAATCTACTTCGCGATGGTGCTCTGGATTGGCTTTTATCTAAAGCAGCAGGCCAACACGAGCGAAGAGTTCTTTATGGCAGGCCGCGAAATGACCGCGTGGATTGCCGGATTGAGCTTTGTCTCAGCGAATCTTGGATCGCTCGAACTGATGGGATGGGCCGGCTCGGCGTATCAGTATGGCATCCTGGCGGCGCACTGGTATTGGATCGGCGCTATTCCGGCCATGCTCTTCCTCGGCCTCATAATGATGCCGTTCTACTACGTCTCGAAGACGCATTCGGTGCCGGGGTATTTGAAGCTGCGTTTTGGTGAGTCCAGTCGCGTGCTGGCGGCAGTTTCCTTCGGCTTCATGACCATCCTGATGAGCGGCGTGAACATGTTCGCCATGGCCGTGGTCATGAAGGTGGTTCTCGGCTGGGACATTACCTTCAGCATCCTTGTGTCTTCACTAGCCGTGGCTTTGTACGTCACGTTAGGCGGTCTGCGTTCAGCCATCTTCAACGAGGTGCTGCAATTCGTACTGATTTGGGCTGGCGCTTTGCTGGTGCCGATCCTGGGAATGATCCAGGCTGGCGGATGGCACAATCTGCAGACCAAGATCCTGTTGAACTACCACAACCAGGACTATACGCACATGTGGCGCGGCATGGGCCACTTCGCCGATAACCCGATGGGCATTCACTGGACCGGGATTGTCTTCGGTCTTGGGTTTGTGATCTCCTTCGGCTACTGGACGACAGATTTCCTGGTGGTGCAGAGAGTACTGGCGGCAAACAGCCTGCGCTCCGCGCAGATGGCTCCGATCATCGCCTCGGTCTTCAAGATGGCGGTCCCCTTCATCGTGATCCTTCCCGGGCTGCTTGGCCTGGTTCTACTCACCAATCCCGATGGCAGCATCATGCACCTGGTGGGCGAGAACGCGATGGCGCCCGGCTTGCACAGTTATAACGAGGTCCTACCGCTCTTGATGGTGCGCTATTGCGGACCGGGACTTCTAGGGCTGGGAATTACCGCGCTGATTGCCGGCTTTATGTCCGGCATGGCAGGAAATGTCAGCGCGTTCTCGGCTGTGTGGACTTACGACATTTATCAGCCGCACATCAAGAAGAACGCTACCGATAAGCATTTGGTTGTGATTGGCCGGTGGGCAACAATTCTTGGCGTGCTGGTCTCGATCGGCACGGCTTACCTGGTGATGCATGCGCAGGGCATCATGGATTACGTGCAGGCGCTCTTCAGCTTCTTTATCGCGCCTCTGCTCGGCACAATCCTGGCGGGTATGTTCTGGAAGAGAGCAACATCAGCCGGCGGATTCTGGGGACTGCTCTCGGGTACCGCCACCTCCATCGGCTTGTATGCATGGGTGAAACTGGAGCCGAGCGCACTCTCCAAAGTGGCCTTCTCTCCCAACGCGAAGGACATGGCAGAGAACATGTACCGCGCTCTCTGGTCCTTCGTCGTCTGCGTTTCCGTCACCTTTATCGTAAGCGTGATGACCAAGCCGAAATCCCTCGCCGAACTTTCCGGACTGGTCTATGGACAGACGCCAATACCGAATGAAGGCCCTGTACCTCTGTATAAGAATCACTGGTTCTGGGCATCCATAGTGATCGTAGTGTTCTTCATCTTGAACATCATCTTCTGGTAACCGACGTCGAGTCAGGGAGCGAAACATGCAATCTTCCACTATTCCGATCTGGTTCTTCATCGGCGTGCTGTTAACTGTTTATGGCGCGTTGATCCTGGGCTATGGCATTTTCGAATTCCTGACCGGACACTACGCAAACGTTGAGCTAGTGCACTATCACGCACCGATATGGTGGGGAGCGGTATTACTTGCGCTTGGCTTGTTCTACGACATTAAGTTCAGACCCACCGCGAAATAACAGGTTTTACCAGGAGAACAAAAATGGCGACACCAAAGCCAATTACATTCGGAGTCATTGTCGGAAATCGTGGATTTTTTCCGGGCCACCTTGCTAAAACCGGCCGCGAAGAAATCATCACTGTTCTGCAGGCAGCAGGCATTACACCCATCGTCCTCAGCCCGGAGGAGAGCCGTCACGGAGCAGTCGAAACTTACGAAGAGTCTGTTCGCTGCGCCGAGTTGTTCAAAAAGCACCGCGAAGAAATCAGCGGCATTATTGTTACCCTGCCAAACTTTGGCGAAGAGAGAGGCATCGTCGATGCCATCCGTCTTTCGGGATTGAATGTTCCAGTTCTCGTGCAGGCCACTCCCGACAGCTCAGACAAGATGACGATCGCGTTTCGTCGCGACAGCTTCTGCGGCAAGATGTCGGCCTGCAACAACATGATGCAGTACAAAATCCCTTACTCGCTTACTACCCTTCATACCGAATCGGTCTCGTCCGAAGTCTTCCAGAAGGATCTCAAGTGGTTTGAGGCGGTCTGTCGCATCGTTCGGGGACTCAGGAACCTTCGCATCGGTTCCATTGGCGCGCGCCCGACAGCCTTCAACACCGTCCGCTACAGCGAGCGCATCATGGAGTCGAGCGGTATCTCGATCGAAACGCTGGATCTCTCAGAGGTCTTCGGCCGGATTGCCAAGATGAAGGACAACGATGATGCAGCTCAAGCGAAGCTGGCTGCCATCAAGTCTTACGTCTCCACCAACGGCGTTCCCGAGGACGCGCTGCTGAAGATGGCAAAGTTGGGAGCGGTGATCGACGGCTGGATGACGCAGACCCACGTGACCATCAGCGCGGTACAGTGCTGGACCTCGATGGAGGAGTTTTTTGGTGTTGTGCCCTGCACCATCATGAGCATGATGTCGAACAATCTCATCCCCAGCGCCTGCGAGGTGGATGTCCCTGGCACGCTCAGCATGTACATGCTGGCACTCGCCTCGGGTACGCCATCTGCACTGCTCGATTGGAACAACAACTACGGCGACAATCCTGATAAGGCCGTCTGCTTCCATTGCTCCAATCTGCCCAAGCACTTCTTCAAGGAAGTCACGATGGATTACCAGGCCATCATCGCGGGAACCGTCGGCAAGGAAAACACCTTCGGCACCTGTGTCGGAACTGTCAAGGCCGGTGCGATGAGCTACGCTCGCTACTCCACCGATGACCGCCGCGGTGTCATTCGCGGTTACACCGGTCAAGGCAAGTTCACCGACGATCCGTTGACTACCTTCGGCGGCGCAGGAGTGGTGGAAATTCCCAAAATGCAGAAGCTTCTCAATTACATTTGCCGCGAGGGCTTCGAGCATCACGTTGCAGCAAACTTCTCAGAGACCGCCTCTGCCGTTCACGAAGCAGCTATCCGCTACCTCGGCTGGGAGAGCCATTTCCACGGTGAAGAAGAGTGCTAATTGTTTCTTGCTAACGTCAGGGGCGCGATTTAATTCGGCGCCCCTGATTCGCGTCAGGGACAAATGGTGCGGACCGGGGACAAAGAGAACTCGTTTTCACTCCGCTCTGATATTTTGAAAGGGCCAAAGAAAAGAGTTGCAAATGACGATTGTTGCGGGAGTTGATTTTGGCACGTTAAGTGTTCGTGTCTCCATTCTGGATAGCCAACGAGGCAGGCTTGGTGCGGCCACAGCCGAGTACCCGCTGCACCGCCGCCGCGAAGATCCGGACTACGCCACACAGTCGCACGCGGATCACATGAGCGCACTCGCCAAGGCTACGCGCGATGCTGTCGCCACGGCCGGTATCGACGGCAACCAGGTGGAAGCAATTGCGCTCGATACCACGGGATCCAGCGTCATCCCCGTCGATCGGAACCTGCAGCCGCTCGACGACTACTACCTCTGGTGCGATCATCGCGCCAAAAAGGAAGCGCAGGAGATTACCGCGGCCGCGCACAACGCCGGGCTCGAGGCCATAGATTGGTGCGGTGGCGTTTACTCGCACGAGTGGGGCTTCGCCAAACTGCTGCATTGGCTGCGTAACAATCCTGGCAAGCGCGATCAACTCGGCACGGCGCTGGAACATTGCGACATGGTTGCGGCCACGCTCAGCGGAATTACCGATCCCGCAAAAGTAAAGCGCAGCGTCTGCGCCATGGGGCACAAATGGCTCTGGAACCCGCGATGGGGAGGCTTTCCGCCGCAGGCCTTCCTCTCCAGCCTCGATCCTCTGCTCGACGGAATCGTGGAGAAACTTGCGGGCGACTATCAGACTTCTGACTTTCTGGCGGGCCACCTCAGCGAACACTGGGCACACGAGCTTGGATTGCGGCCGGGAATACCTATTCCGGTGGGCGCATTCGATGCGCACTGGGACGCGCTCGGCGCCGGCTGTCGCGAGGGCGACGTGGTCAACGTTGTCGGCACCTCTACGTGCATCATCGCCATGGCCCACGACCCGCAACTAGTACCGGGCGTCTGTGGAGTGGTCCCCGGTAGCGTGCACCCCAGGTACACGGGCATCGAGGCGGGCCTTTCAGCCACGGGAGATATCTTCGAAGCGATTGCGCGCCGCGCTGGAGTGAAGGTCGCGGAGCTGTCGAAGGGGCTGGAATCCTATCGGCCGGGACAGACGGGCCTGCTGCGACTGACCTGGGACAACGGCGACCGCACTGTGCTGGTTAATCCTGAACTCGGTGGCGTCACCTTCGGCTGGAACCTGCTGACCACCGCGCAGGATGAGTTGTTCGCCGCGATCGAGGGCACTGCCTTCCACACGCGCATCATTCTTGAGCGAATGGCGGAGCACGGTGTGCCGGTGGACCGCGTAATCAATGGAGGCGGCATTCCGCAGCATAACCCGGTGCTGAACCAGGTCTACGCGAACGTGCTGGGTAAGCCGGTGCTGGTGCCGTCGGGTGTGCCCACAAGTCTCGGATCGGGCATCATTGCCATGTGCGCGGCGGGCGCCTTCGCCACAATCGAAGAAGCGCAGAAGGCCATGTGCCTCGGCAATACCACGTATCAGCCAGAGCCGTCAGCCGTGGCCATCTACGAGCGGCTGTTCGCGCTGTGTCGCAAGTCTTACTTCGCTTTGGGATCGCCTACAGCGGAGTCCTGTAGTCTTGGAGATGTGCTGCCTGAGCTGCGCATCATCGCAGCCGAAGTCAGGCAGAAGACAATGTAAGGCCGGGACGCCGTATAGTGACCCCGGAGGAAACGGGAGACGGATGGCGAAGATCATCGGCAGGGAATTGATTGTTGGCGGCGAGACGCTCGTTACGGAAGAGGAGTGGAACGCCGAACTGGAAGGCAAGCACGCCAGGTTGAGCGAGTTCCTGCGAGCGCAAGGCCTGGCAGCGGTGCTCATCCGGCGAGGTCGAGAATATTGCATGGGCTACAGGTGGTGCAGTGGAGATGCGTGTCTGCATCCCGCAGGAAACCGCCGTTGGCGCACTGCTCATCACAGCCCAGGGACGCCGCTTCTACCTGACCACGGAGAATGAGGCCAAGCGACAGGCAGAAGAGGAATTCGAGTGCCTCGATTTTGAGGCGGTCACCTACCCGTGGTACGAAGACAAGCTGCTCTCCCAGGCACGCAAGCTAGCCGGCGGTCCCCTGGGCTGCGACTATCCCACAGCAGATTTCAGCCCGGTTGACTTCTATCCTCTACGCGCCGGCATGACGAGTGCGGAGATCACGCGCTACCGTTGGCTGGGCGAACAGACCGCCGATGCAACCGTCGAGGTGCTCACCAGCCTGGAGCCGCGGATGACGGAGTACGACATCGAAGGCCAGGTAGCCAACGCTTTGTTGCGTCGTGGAATCCTGCCCTCCGTGCTGCTGATGGCCGTCGACGAGCAATACGTGGTG
>CAVSAX010000002.1:0-199421 GCA_963725995.1 uncultured Acidobacteriaceae bacterium
GATCATTCACGTCATTCCCGCCATCCCGACGCGTCCGGTTCGCCCTAAGAGCGGACGCAAATATCGCGTTTATGAGTACACGCCCTATTCACACGGTGGAGCTGCGGCCGTTCCAGTTCGGCCGCACGTCCACGCGCTTGCTGCCGTGATTTGGTGCACTTGGCGCGAGGAGGTGCTTAGCCCTCCGGTGGAAGTACGACGCAGTATATCACGCCCTCGTCCTCTTCTAGCTGGTGCGGAGCGCACACGTGAGCGCCACCGTCAGGCGCGACCACGTTGATAATCTTGTCTCCTTGCGGACTGTCACCCATCGACCATAGACTTTGACTTCGTAGTGGTTGCCAACGATGCGGCTTTGGGTCGGACGACAATCCACGTGGGTGCAGCACGAACTGCCGTCTTTTTGTAGGAGGCGATCGTAGAAATCACGATGCCATTTATCGTGGCCGACCCCATGATGCCCCTCTTGGGCGCCTGCGCTTAGGAAAAGAAGCGCCGAAAGAGCGCCCCCGAGGGAGACGCTGAACACGCGCCGTTGCATTGCATCCCAATGAATTATGGAAGGGCGCCCGCGCGCGGTGTAGTTGCCGAGCGTCATCTGTAACCTTGCTGGCCGGCGTCGTGGTCTATTTCGGCTTGATGGTGTTGCGGAGAATTTGAGCACGATTTGCCGTTGGTCAATTACACCGACCCAAAGAGCTAAAATGGTCGCGGCGGGGCTCGACAACATCCCCGCCGCGTGAGGGCAGGGAGATAGTCAGCCTTGTGGAGCCGAGCCCTGCCGACTGCAAGACTAGAATCAGAGCTGTCGCGGGTCACTCTATCAGAAGATAGAACTGCGTTTGCGCGAAGCAGCGCGAGAGATATACCTATCGATGTTCCCGCACCTTGATTGTTATGTTCTCATGCTTGAAGAGACTTGCGCTTGGCCCTCCGACCTCGGCCCTGTTAGCCTCGATCGGAGGCTATTCTATTGTTGGTGACGCGCTCATAGCCAAAGCCAAAACGACATGGCGGAGCGCAGGATGGCGAGACAGCGGAGCAGATCATCTTCAAGGCGGCGAAAGTCACTCACTTCATCCGGCGCCTCTGGCTTCAGCGAAGGCGTACCAACAAGTCTTGCTTTGAACGGCGAATTACCGTCTTAGCGTCCGCTGAAAACGGCGGATGTCCCGACGAGTAAAATTTTGTCCCAAACGGTCAAACGCGGCCTGCTCATTCCCCTTAAACGTTCCTTGAGCGGCTCCTGCTCGTTTCGAGCGGCAATGTCGAATAGCGCCCAGCAAAACACGCGCAACACTTAGGTCTAGCGCGCGACATGAGGGCCGTTGGACAATGGATTCAATGCACTATGACATCAAAAGCACGGGAGTATCGGGCGGGAGCGGCGCGTTGTGAGAAGCAGGCAAGGAAAGCACGCGACCCGAAACATCGGAAATGGCAAATGATTCTCGCGCGGGCCTTTCAAATGTTGCTAGAGGCGGAAATCGAAGCTGCGACGCCAACCATAGGTCGGAAGATACTGCTGAGTCAGCGATGTATTGGGATTAAAGAGCGCCGCCACAGCCGACAAGTTCGGGTCAGAATCCTTGAGAATTTCCAGGTGTTTGGCGGCCAGGACTGTCGCGGATAGTAGCTCAATGTTCCTGCTCTCTTCATAACCAAGATCATTCAGCCCTTTTCGCAAAGTCCTCAAGTATATTCCCTCTTCCTGTTCATTGCCGGCGTGCCAGAGAACGCCAATTCGCGGAATTTTCCCGATTGCTGCGCATACGACGCCAGCGGCTACGCCGCCGCGCCGCCGAGCACCGCGATGAACGCGCGCCTGTTCATTCAATGACCTCATTTGCGCGGGCGAGGAGCGTTGGCGGAGGTGTGAGGCCGAGCGCCTTGGCAGTCTTGAGGTTGACGACAAGCTCGTACTTCGTTGGCTCCTGCACCGGAAGGTTCGCTGGCTTCTCGCCGTTGAGGATGCGAGCGGCATAACTTGCGGCGCGACGGCACTGGTCGACCATGTCAGGTCCGTAGCAGATTAGACCTCCGTTGGTGACAAACACGCGGTAGCCGTACACTGCGGGCAAATGGAGCTGGGCCGCCAGCGAGATTATCAATTCCCGATGAACAATCGTCGTTGCATTCGGCACGACAATCAGCCCACCATGCGAGACGCGAGCGAATGCGGTGATGGACTGCTCGATATCACCGGCACCTTGCACACCGACAGGGCTCGCATCTACTCCGAGTGACGACGCCACCGCCTGGATTGCGCCAAAGGCGCCGAACCCACTGGGGTTGGTGCCGCGAAGGACTGCCGCACGCGTCACGCCGGGCGCGATCTCCTTAAGTAGCTCCAGCCATTTCGCGCTGGTACCGAATCCAAGAAGGGAGAAGCCTGTTAAATTGGCGCCCGGCCGCGCCAAGCTCTCGACCAAACCGCCGGCGGCCGGATCGCTGACCGCCGTGAACACAACTGGCACGGTGCGAGATGCTTGTTGCAAGGCCACCGCTTGGTTGGTGCCAACGGCCAGGATCACATCAGGCATAAGCGCCACCAATGCCAGCGCCGATCTGCGAATGCGGCCGACATCCCCGTAGCCCCAGCGCGCGTCAATCCGCAAGTTGCGGCCGACGCTCCATCCGGTTTCCTGCAGTCCCTGTAGGAACGCCGCCAGCCTGGCTTGATCATAGGGATCGTCCGCACTCAGGGGCATCAGTATGCCGACCCGCCGCACGCGATCTGCCTGCTGCCCCCGCGCCACCACCGGCCACGCCACGGCAGTTCCGAGTCCCGAGATGAAGGTGCGCCGCCTCATGGCATCCCTCCCAAATCAGCGGTAGGATAGCACAATTAGGGGCTTTGGGTACCGCTGGCGGTTGGCGGCTCCGGGCTGGGCCTCGTGGCCACGCAAGGGAAGCGGTGATGCACAAGTTCCATCTCGGCCAGACCGTCACCTACAATCCGCGAAAAGGAACGCGGGCGGCGGGCGGTGCCTACGTTGTGATGGCGAAGTTCCCTGGACGGAATGGCGAGTTCGAATACAGGGTTCGGTAGTTTGAGACGTCGATCAGCGCCAGGTGTCGGCAGACGTCATTGAGGCAAAAATTTCCAGCTCTTGAAAAGTATTTGAGGAGTAAATGGTGGAGGATATATGTACGGATCAAACTGAGCATCCCGTCCAAACGCTTCTTCGCCAAGCAGTTTTGTCAGTGCAACGGTCTGATTATCCGGGGTGACTACGTTAAAGGTGATGCACACTTAAATCCTGGATGAACCATCACGAATTGAGTGTACGTATTTCCCATTTGAAAGCTTGAGACGTTGCGTGCTTTCCAGGTTCTACAACAAAAGGATCGATGTCAAACGGAACCGGCGGACCAATTGATGAATTTTCTATGATTTTGTTCGAGTAGTTTCGTTCATCCGACTCTATCCGAGATACCGAAATCGACATCTCCCCTGTAGGGGAGGTCGCAAAATTCGCGCCACCCTAATCGACGCACGTGTTACCGCAAGCGTTATCAAGGGAGTACGCAATCAGGTGAACCGCACGCCTAGCTCGCGCATGTTGCCGAGCGTCATCGGCGGGCCGGGTGGGTGCTTGCCGTTCAACGGCTAAGCCATCGGTGCCACGCTTCGGCCTTGGCGCAGGCGTCATCCCACAAGGCTTGGAGGTCGGGGCTGCTGGGATCCTCGTCGAGGGTTTGCCGAATGCGCTGCACGGCGAGAAAGCTTCGGCCTGTTGGTCCTGGGCCTTGCTTTACCGATCTCTCGTGCGAGATCGCCAAGCTGCTTTTCAACTTCACCGACTACACCGACTACGGAAAGACGAAGTCGTCTCAGGATCGGGGTGGCCTTTTCAGCTATTTCAAGATCGCGCACGGGCATCATTTGCCCTCCCAGTGACCTCGCTGCGGGCTCGGATCTCGAACTTCTTAGCTGCCGGTGGCGACCGCTTCCTTCTCATTTGCGGCGTCCACCGTCCCGAGGTGCTACAGGCGCTTGCGAATGAGGTCGACGGACCAGCGGCGGCATAAAGCCATGTACTCACAAAGTCCGCTTTGTAAGTCAATTTCCGCTTCGCTCCGAAAGCGACCGAGGTGCTGCTGTGCCGCCATAACCAGACTCATGCACCGCAGCAAACGGCATCATTCGATCGGCTCGTCGGCGAGGGTCAACAGCTCCAATGACACGTTTAGGTCAGGCAACCTGGCAGTTTTGAGGTTAACGACGAACTCAAGCGGTACTGATCTTCCCACTTCACTGCAGCGGCTTTCCGGCGCGATCCGCCATCGTGAGGACGCCCGCCAGGGAGACAAGCGCGGCCGCGATCAGATAGACGGCTGGTGAAATTGGGCTGTGCGTGGTGCCCATCAGATAGACTGCGACCATCGGCGCGGTCCCGCCGGCGAGTCCGAACGATGCGTTGTAGGCAAATGACATCGCCGAGCATCGGTTACGCTGTGGATACATTTCAACCAATGCGGCCGGCATTGCGCCGCAAAAAGCGGCAACCAGCGCGGCAAAGCCGCATTGGCCAAGCAGTATCGGAACGGTCTGGGAGTGATCCAGCAGGAGAAACAATGGCCACGACAGAACCACGAGGCCAGCAAACCCGGCCGCCAGCACGGCCTTGCGACCAACTCGATCGGACACCATACCCGCCAGCGGCGTAAGAACGAGCAGTAGCATCATGCGAACGGTGTTGATGCCGAGCGCGCGGGACGCACTGATACGGTCGACCTGCTGCAGGTAGGTCGCGAGATAGACGAACACGAGGATAATGCTGACGCCCATCGCGATTACGATCACAAAACCACGAAGGATCTCGCGCCCGTGGGTCTTGAATGCCTCGATCAACGGCAATTCGTCGAAGCGAACGCGTGTAAAATCATCGTCGATGAACTGGCGGCGCATTAAGTAGGCGACCGCGCCCAATAGAATGCCTGGCAGGAACGGAAGGCGCCAACCCCATTCGCTGATCTGCGCTGGGTCCAAAAGCTGGGATATGAGCACGCCTACAAGCGAACCAAGCAGAGTGCCGATGCCGGTGGAGAATGCGGCCCAGCTACCAATAAAGCCGCGGTCGCGCGGTGGGCTCTGCTCGACCAGAAAAATGATCGACGTCGTACTCGCCGCCGATCGATGCGCCCTGGGTCATCCGCAGGAAGATCAGCAGAATGGGTGCCAAGACGCCGATTGTCGCATAGGTCGGCAACAAGCCAATGGCAAACGTCGAGAGCGCCATGGCGGTGACCGAAACGATCAACGCCCGTTTGCGCCCGAAGCGGTCGCCGATATGTCCAAAGATGATGCCGCCCAGCGGCCGCATGATGTAGGCGATGGCAAGCACCCCGAAGGCCGCAAGCAGCGATAGGAATGGGCTTTGCGACGGAAAGAAATTTCGCCCGAAGATGCTGGCAAAGTAGCCGTAGGCCGCGAAGTCGTACCACTCGAGCACATTGCCGATCGCGCCAGCTACAAGGACTCGCGGAATCCTGCTCTGATTGTACGGGATAACCAAACCTGCTAAGCCCCCGCCTATGGCGGGGCGAAAACCGGAAGTTTTACAGCTGCGGGAATGAAGTCATGAAGTCTCCTTGGGAACCGCCAAGAACCCTCAAGGAGACCATGATGGAAGCAGAATTCAATCATCTTAATCACGCGACCTGGGAGTGCAAGTACCACGTCGTGTTTACGCCGAAGTATCGCAAGAAGCTGCTTTTCGGCAAGATAAAACGGCATCTGGGCCAAGTGTTTCACGATCTGGCGCGACGGAAGGAGTGCCGGATCGAGGAGGGGCATTTGATGCCGGATCACGTTCATATGTTGATATCAATACCTCCCAAATATTCGGTGGCGCAGATCATCGGATACATGAAAGGGAAGAGTTCGATATGGATCGCGCAAAATGTCGAACGCAAGATGCGGAATTTTCTGGGTCACAAATTCTGGGCGCGCGGATACTTTGTCACGACCGTTGGCCGGGACGAGGAGGTGATCCGGGCCTACATCAGAAACCAAGAACTTACCGATCGGCACTTGGAGCAGTTTGAGCTGAAGATTTCAGCAGCCCAAAATCTAAACAATCGTCCAAACATCCCTTAAAACCGCCTTTGGCGGTTCCCAATCAAACCTCCAGCTTTGCTGGAGGTTATTGGCTTCGGCAACTCCCATGTCACACTCTAATAGTGATAATCTCAGATGATGGGCTACGCCGGCCACGGCTAGCTCTCGCGTTAGGGAAAGGACAACAGATGATCCGCCCTCGTGCTGCGCCGCCTAATGGATCCCTCCCCAGGCGGGTCGTGCCTAATGAGCCCTGAGAATAGCACATCGCGGCTCCATCGGAGATCTGAGACCAGCAACCGCGATCGCCTATCGGCCGCCGGGCGCAGCCGCAGATAATCTGCTGCGCAGCACCTCCTGGGCCGCGGAGAAGTTATTCAAGCAGCGCGGCAATTTCGCCAGCGTGCTGTTTGTCGCCGAATATGCCGACGGCACCCGCCAGCGGCTGGAACGGTACTGCAACAACGCTCCTGACACCGCTAGCGACGCCGACTTGTTGGACCGAATTGGCCCAGGACGTCGCTTTGGACTTTGCCGAGACCGAGGTGGTGAGTTTCGGCGTCGCCTATCTTTGCAATCGGGTGGTCAAGCTCCGGCCTATCAATCCGAACGCGACCATGAAGCCCCAGACCACACGGCGCCAGGGCGTGATCATCGAACTGCATAATCGTGACACCGCGCCGGTGGGCGTCTTCCGCGAGATTCTCCGCTCGTCCGGTGGCCAGTCGATGCTCGGTGCGCCGGAAACCCTCGACGGGTCATTTACTGACAGTCCCTACTCGGGCGTGCTGAAGCTGGTGGCCGAATGGAAAGCCGCAGATGCCAAAAAAGTTGAGGCCAAGGCTCAGGTTGCGGCCCGGGCCAAAGTAGCGCCGAGAGAATCGAGCCCTGGCCGCCGCGGTTCTTATTGAACAGCCCGCGACGCCCTATCCAGCCGGCGTGCGGGGGCACGGCCCAGGGACGCCCACGTGACGCGCCCTGGGTCTGTTCTCACTTCCCGGTTTCAGGCATGACCGGGACGGTCCCAGTGCGAGGTGGACCGCAAACATAACGCGCACAGCCCGTGGTCGGCCTCCCTTTTGTCTCCGGCGCGACGGGCAGCTGTTCTCACCTGCGTGTATTCATAAATCCGCTTTTTGTAAGCGCGGCTTAGATTAGTCAATTTCCGCTTCGCTCCGGAGCGACCGAGATGCTGCTGTGCCGCGATTGACGTCAATGGGATGGACCGGCCGTGCTGCTACGGGGCTTATAGGGATTTGCCCGAAGGGAAGTTTGCACCCGTCTGGAAGCGCGCAGGGCTCGGCCCGCGATGAAAACCTGACAACGATTTGGATACGGGTTTGGCGCAGCCTATGGCAAATCACTTCCCCGGAGAAGGACATGAGTGACTGGCTGCATGGTCTTCCAGTGCTTTGGATGGCGATCTTGGTTTTCGGCTTTACATATTTGGTCACGGCAGGAATTTATGCAGTGATAACGGTCTTTGCCGTGGGCGAGCGAGCGCGCTCATTTAAGGCCATCACTCCTGGTTTGCTGTCGCCCTTGGGTGTGATCTTCGGTCTTTTCATGGCGTTCACCGCCGCCCAGGTCTGGACAGACAATGAAAAGGCTAGAGCGGAAATCGATCGCGAGGCTAGCGCGCTAAGAAGCGCCGCGATTCTCGCCACTAGCTTTCCGAGAGAGTTCCAAGATCAACTTCGTGAGTTGATCCGCCGCTATATTGCAGACGTAGCAGCCCAGGAATGGCCCTTGATGGCTCAGGGTACAGCCAACCTCAGGGCCATTCCCGGCGTGCTTGCTGAAGCGCTGCAGGCGACCCTCGCTCTAAACCCCAGCCACGAAGGTCAGAAGACCGCGCAACGTGACATCGCCACTGCGCTTGAAACTGCATTGGATGCGCGGCGGCAGCGCATCATCATAAGCAAATCGCAAGTCAATATGCTCAAATGGGCATGTCTGTTCATGCAGGCGGTCTGCGCGCTAGTTGCAATTGCAATGGTCCACAGCGACAACCGGCTTGCCTCTATTATGGCAATGGGAATCTTCGCGACTGGGGTAGCCGCATCAACTTTGCTAATACTCGCACATGATCGCCCCTTCACAGGAGAGATCTCAATCAAACCCGATCCGCTGCTGCAGGTGATGCCTGGGATCGCGGGCTCACGCTGACTGGGGGCCAGCTCATCATTGCCGTCCCGTCCGCGGTGACGGCGACCCTGCGACCTGGTCGCTACATGGACTGGCTCAGAGCCACTGATGCTGCCGGCACTGATACGTTCTGGACCGGAATGATCTTGGTCTCCCCCAATCCGTGGGGCGAATAAAACAATTCGATCCAAGCGCGTCGCATGTTCTGCAAACATTATCATTGGCAACGCAGTAACTGGTTCACCTCGCCTTAGTCTCAAACAACTATATCCTTCGATAGAGGTGACAACCGCGCAATTTGCTGCTCAATGTTTAGGTCCCTCTTTGCTAGAACTTCTCTGCGCCACTTGGGAGGAGGCTGAGCACAATCACAAAGCGATTAACTGAGTGAAAATGAAATGACTTACTTCTGGCTGAGTTTTTGTAGTTCCGATATGCCCGAAACAGATTGTTCAATGGGATCTGCTGCGTCATCGCCTTTGCGTTGTCCACGGTCACGCCCACCTGCGGCACGCCGAAGAGGGCAGTCGTCATGACGCCCCCTAACTCCGGTCGCTTGCGGGCTTCAGCCATGAACAGCTTCGTGTTTTGTGCGAGGAAATCTATCCCGCTACCCGATCGGTCTTCCAGCACAAACGTAACTCCGCCGGAGGTGCCGACGCCGGGAATAGCCGGGGGTGGAAACGAGTACGCAATTCCTGAGGAGACCTTGGAGAGCGCCCGCTGCAAATGCGTCTTGATGCCTAAGTAGCTTGTTTCTACAGTCTTGCGATCCTCCCACGGCTTGAACGAGATGAAGAAAAACGAGCTGTAAGTGGCGTTCACGCCGCTCAACATGCTGTAGCCCTGCACCGCGCTTACCTTTTCAACGCCGGGTGTTTCCAGGATGATCTTTTCGACTTCGCGTGACGCCTGCGAAGAACGTTCAAGCGACGAAGCGTCCGGCAACTGCAAGCCCGCGTACATGTAGCCAAGATCCTCGTCTGGAAGGAAGCTCTGAGGCAGTCTCTTGCCGAAGAATGCTGCAGCAACCACGACCAGTCCGAGCAGAATGAACGCGACTGACGCCTTGTGGATCAGGTGTCTGCACCAATTCACGTAACCATCTGTGGCCCGGCCAAAGACCTTGTTAAACCAGCGGAAGAACGCGCCAAGCGGCCCTCGTGTTTCTTTTCTGGGCCGGAGAATCATGGCAGACAGCGCAGGGCTCAGCGTTAGAGCATTGAATGCCGAGAAGAGCACTGAGATCGCGATGGTGACGGCAAACTGTTTATAGAGTTGGCCAGTGATGCCCGGGACGAAAGCCGTAGGAATAAACACGGCCGCAAGGATGAGGGCGATCGCGATAACCGGACCGGAAACCTCTTCCATCGCTTTCACCGTCGCATCGTGCGGCGACAGGCCCTTCTCAATGTGGTGCTCCACCGCTTCCACTACGACAATCGCATCATCCACCACCAGGCCAATCGCAAGTACCAGCCCCAGCAATGACAGCGTATTGATCGAAAACCCCAGCATGGGAAAGACGACGAATGTTCCAATCAGCGAGACCGGAACCGCCAGCAGCGGAATCAGCGTGGCTCTCCACCCTTGAAGGAAGATGTAGACCACGATGATGACCAGGACGATGGCCTCGAGCAAAGTGTGCTCGATCTCCTTGATACCCTCGCTCACCGAAAGCGTTGTGTCGAGTGCGACGTCGTAGGCGAGTCCCTGGGGAAATCTTCCTTTGGCCTCGTCCATCATCTTTAGAATGGCCGCACGAGCCTGAAGGGCATTACTGCCCGGCGTGTTGTAAATCGCGATCAGGGCCGCCGGGCCGGTAGGCTGGGATTGTTTACCCTCTTCCGGAGCGTGGCCAAATCGGGCATTGAACGAATAATTCTGCGCACCCATCTCCACCCGCGCAACGTCTTTCAGGCGAAGAATGGAACCGTCCGGCTGGGCACGCACCACAATCTGGTCGAACTCCTGCGGGGTAGGCAGGCGCCCGGGAGCACGTACGTTATAAGTGAATTGTTGACCCGCGGGAACAGGCTCGCCGCCGATCTGGCCCGCCGGATTCACCTTGTTCTGCGCTTTCACGGCGTTCGTAATATCAGAGACCGTCACGCCCAGGTTCGCCAGCTTGTCCGGGTTTACCCAGATGCGCATCGCATACGGTCCCGCACCGAAGATCTGCACTTGCGAGACGCCGGCGAGCCGCGTAAGCGCGTACTGCAAATTAATGGTGGCGTAGTTTGCCAGGAATAAATTGTCGTAGGTGCCGCCAGGGGAGTACAGGTCCAGTAGCATGAACGGTGCAGTCGTACCCGGCTGCACGATGACTCCTTGCTGCGTCACCTCGGCAGGCAATTGCGAGTTTGCTTGCCCCGTGCGCATCTGCGCAAGAATCTGATCGGTGTTGACGTCCGTGCCCAGTTGGAAATCGACGTATAGCGACATGCCACCACCGGAACTGGCGCTCAGGGAGTACATGTAGTTCATGCCGCTTACACCTGACACCTGTTGCTCGATCGGAGTCGCGACCGACTCGGCGATCGTCTGGGCGTCCGCGCCCGGGTAGGTCGCTTTCACCTGGATGACCGGGTCAGCGATGTTGGGGAATTGGGCGGTGGGTAGACCAAGGATCGCCACCACGCCGACCAGCACCATCAGTATGGCGATAACAAACGCGACGATAGGTCGGTTAATAAAAAACTTCGCCATGATTAGTTGCTCCCTTCCGCTGGCACTGCAGCGGGGGACGACTTAATAGCGACCGGAACTCCTTCACGCGCTAGTTGGGGAGCGGCGGCCGCGGCCTGCTGAATCTTTAGCAGACCCTCTGACACAACCCGCTCGCCGGGCTTCAAGCCCTCGGTGACGATCCAGTTCGGGCCAATTCTCTCGCCTAGCTTCACCGGCCGGAACGTGGCCTTGTTATCGGGCGAAACTACGATTACCTGGTACAGACCTTGTACTTCGATCACTGCTGCCTGCGGTATCAGCAGAGCGTCCTTCGATTCGCCAGTCTTGATGCGGACTGCCCCAAAGCCGCCCGGCCTCAGAATCCCGTCCTTATTGGGGAACTCGGCGGTCAGCTGAACAGTGCCGGTTCCAGCACTAACCTGCCGGTTCACTTGCACGATCCTTCCCGTCAGCGGATAGGTCTTCTCGTTCGCCTGGATGTACTGCACTGGCATGCTGGGTCCAGTCATCCTGCCGGTGCGCATAGTCTGCGAAATCCTCGCGGCACTTCCCAGGTATTGGGCTTCACTGATGTTGAAGGTCGCCCAGATCGGTTGTACCTGCGAGATGGTGGCCATCTTGGTGCTTGTTCCCACCAGGTCGCCAATCTGCGAATTTGCTGCGCCCGCGAGGCCGTCGATAGGGGCGTAGATCTTCGTCCAGGCCAGGTTCAGCTTTGCGTTATCCAGCGCCGCCTTTGACGCCTGCAACTGGGCTTTCCTTGCCGATTGGGTATTGATATCGGTGTCCAGCTGTTTCTGCGGAATCGCGCTCTGCGCCGCCAGCGGCGTGTCACGAGCGACGTTCGTGTCGGCTTCGGAGACGCCTGCCTCGGCCAGGGCGACATCAGCCATCGCTTGCTCCAGTGCTGCCTCATACTGGCGGGGATCCAGCTCAAACAAAAGTTGGCCCTTCGTCACGAAGAAGCCGTTCTGGTAATTCTGCTTCAGCAGGTATCCCTGCACCTTGGGCGTGATGTCCGCGTTCACGGAACCATTCAGCTGCGCCACCCACTCCTGAAAGTTGGGGACGGTCTGCTCGGCCACCTGCACTACCTGTACGTCGGGCGGAGCCGGCGGAGGGGCGACTTCCTTCTTTTCGCAACCGGTGGCGAGCAAAGACAGCGTCGCGATAGCGGCAGCGGCGGAGAGATGCCCTATGGATGAGAATATTTCGCGGGTGCTGCGCTTAAGCATTGCAGAAAGTCGAAAAGGATAAACTGCTCTTCCGGTTTGCATCGATACGCTCCTGGAGAACTGGGACCCGTTGAGACCTTCGCCCGATTTACCGGCGAGACTACACTGCCGCTATGTTTCACCAAGGTTACAGCTAGCACACGACCTTGCAAACTGGAAAAGTTGCAGGCGCGGATCCTTGCACGTGAATCTTACAGCAGGAGATAGCTCCTCATTGTCACGATTCTGTTGCCCCGCCACCGATGCAGTTCCAAGTGACCTGTGTTCTGAGCACGCGCGTAAATCATCGCCCCTCGCCGTCACTTCGTTGCTGCTTCAAAGGCAATTCTTTGATACCATCTATTGAATCCACTCGACGGAGAAGCGATGCAGGCGATTCTTGCGCTCGAAGACGGGCGCATCTTCCGCGGTGAGGGCTACGGCGCCAAGTGTGAGTGTTCTGGCGAGGTGGTCTTCAATACATCGCTGACCGGCTACCAGGAAATCTTCACCGACCCTTCCTATGCCGGGCAGATTGTTGTTCTCACCAACCCTCAAATAGGGAATTACGGCACCAACTCCGCGGATAACGAAGCGGTTCGCCCCTTCATTGAAGGGCTGGTTACCCGGGAATTCTCTCCCATCAGCTCCAATTGGCGCTCTCAACAAGTCGCCGACGAATACCTGGAGCGCTACAACGTCCCCGTCATCAGCGAGGTCGATACCCGCGCCCTGGTGCGGCATCTGCGTACCCATGGCGTGATGCGTGGAGTGATGGCTACCTTTGAAGACACCGCCACGGTTGACACCGATGCGTTGGTCGCCAAGGCTCGCGCCATTCGCAAGATGGACGGCACTGATCTCGCCAGCGTAGTCAGCACCAAGACCAGCTACGAGTGGAACAAGGACGATGCGCGCAATCACAACGACGCCATGTCTCCCGCAATCGTGGGCGACGAGCGTCCGGAGTTGCACGTCGTCGCATACGACTTCGGCATCAAGCACAACATCCTGCGCATGCTCAATCGCGAGAACTGCCGCGTCACCGTGGTTCCAGCGCAGACCTCGGCCGAGGATGTGCTGGCGCTGAACCCTGACGGCATTTTCCTCTCGAACGGCCCCGGCGATCCTGAGCCGGTCACCTACGCGCAGGAGAGCATCCGCCGCCTGGCAGGGAAGAAGCCGATCTTCGGCATCTGCCTCGGCCACCAGTTAATCGGACTCGCGCTCGGCGGCAAGACCTACAAGCTCAAATTCGGGCATCACGGCGGCAATCATCCCGTGCAGCACGTGCACAGCGGCAAAGTGGAGATCACCGCACACAACCACAACTTCGCGGTCGATCCGGATTCGATCAACCAGAGCGAAGTGGAGTTGACGCACGTCGATCTCAACGACAACACGCTTGAAGGTTTGCGTCACAAATCCATGCCACTCTTCAGCGTGCAGTACCACCCCGAAGCAAGCCCAGGCCCGCACGATTCGAACTACCTGTTCCACGACTTCCGCAAGATGATGGAGGAGTGGAAGAAGTGAGGCTACGCCGCCTACTCTTAGCCACTCCATTTCTATTTAACAGCCTTCTTTTTTCTCAAACCGTATGTGGCGGAAGCACCGAGGAGTGTGTGCAGCGGCAGAAGGAAGCGTGCGCCAAGGAAGCAGCACCGGCTAACTTTCACCTCGCTGCTGAAGAGGCCGTCGATGGAGTGGTGCGAGATCAGTCTGGCGCAAGCTTTTCGGGCGGGGTTGCGGTGCAATTACGAGATCCAAATTCCGGTTCGGTGCTACGGACGGTTGATGTTGATAAGAACGGCCGGTTTGAGTTCGGAGAGGTTGATGCTGGAACATATCGGCTGATCGTGGTGAAACTCGAAGCGGGCAGGGCTCTTCGCCTAGCGCCGTTCGATCAACCCCGTGAAGTGAAGTGCGAGAGTAATACCGGCTGCGATTTGGTTGTGGTTCCAATTGTTCACGGGACGGACAACCCCATTGATTATTGTGGGCCAAAGTAGCCAAGAGAGTTAGAGAGAACACATGCCACGCAGAAATGACATAACCAAGATTCTCGTGATCGGCTCGGGGCCGATCGTCATTGGCCAGTCGGCGGAGTTCGACTACTCCGGCACGCAGGCCTGCAAGGCGCTCAAGGCCGAGGGCTATGAGGTCGTGCTGGTGAATTCCAATCCGGCCACCATCATGACCGACCCAGATCTCGCCGACCGCACCTACGTTGAGCCGCTCACCAAGGGCTACGTTGAAGAGATCATTCGCGTCGAATCGCAGATGCTCAAGGACGAGGGCCGCACCGGCGTGTTCGCGCTGCTGCCCACTGTCGGCGGACAAACCGCGCTCAATCTCGCCGTGGACCTCGCCGACGCCGGCATCCTCGACAAGTACGGCGTGGAGCTTATCGGCGCAAAGCTTGAAGCGATCAAGAAGGCCGAAGACCGTCTTCTATTCAAAGACGCCATGACGCGCATCGGCCTCGACATGCCGCGCTCGGCCCTGGTCAATAACCTTAAAGACGGACTCGACTTTGCCAGCAAGATCGGTTTTCCCGTCGTCATTCGCCCCTCCTTCACGCTCGGCGGGTCCGGCGGCGGCATCGGCTACAACCGCGAAGAGCTGATGGAGACTCTCGCTCGCGGCCTCGATCTCTCCCCCGTCCACGAGTGCCTCATCGAAGAGTCCGTGCTGGGATGGAAAGAATACGAACTCGAAGTCATGCGCGATCTCGCTGACAACGTCATCATCATCTGCTCCATTGAAAACATGGATCCGATGGGTGTGCATACCGGCGACTCCATCACCGTCGCACCCGCGCAAACACTCACTGATCGCGAGTACCAGATGATGCGCGACGCTGCTATCCGCGTCATGCGCGAAATCGGCGTCGAGACCGGCGGATCGAACGTGCAGTTCGCCGTGCATCCCACCACCGGCCGTATGACCGTGATTGAGATGAACCCGCGTGTCTCACGTTCCTCGGCACTCGCCTCCAAGGCCACCGGCTTTCCAATTGCGAAGATCGCCGCGAAGCTCGCCGTGGGCTACACGCTCGACGAAATTCCCAACGACATCACGAAGAAGACTCCGGCCTGCTTCGAGCCGACCATCGACTATGTTGTCGTAAAGATTCCCAAGTGGCAGTTCGAAAAATTTCCGGGCTCCGATGAGAACCTCGGACCGCAGATGAAGTCCGTCGGCGAAGTGATGGCCATTGGCCGCACCTTCAAAGAATCGCTGATGAAGGCCGTGCGCTCGCTCGAAACCGGGAAAAAGCTTGGCGCAGAGGTACTCGAGCCGCGACGCCTCACGCAGCGCCTCGTTACACGCGCAACCTGAACGGCTCACCTACATTCGCTACGCCTTCCGCCTCGGCTATTCGGTTCGCGAAGTCGCCCGCATGACCTCCATGGATCCCTGGTTCCTCTACCAGATCAAGGAGATTACCGACACACTCGGAACCCTTGCCGAAACGACCGCGGAGAATGTGTCACCGCAACTGTTACGTAAAGTGAAGCGCATGGGAATCTCGGACGAGCGCATCGCTGAAGTGTGGGGCCAGCCCACCCACGATGGCATCGCCGTCGTGCGTCACCTGCGCCAGAAGATGGGGATCAAGCCTGTCTTCAAACTCGTGGACACCTGCGCCGCAGAGTTCGAAAGCATGACGCCCTATCTCTATTCCTGCTACGACGAGGAAGACGAATCGGCTCCCACGGCCAAGCGCAAGGTCATCATCCTTGGCAGCGGTCCCAATCGCATCGGGCAGGGAATTGAGTTCGACTATTGCTGCTGCCATGCCGCCTTCGCGCTCAAGGAAGACGACTACGAAACCATCATGGTGAACTGCAACCCTGAGACGGTTTCGACGGATTACGACACGAGCGACCGCCTCTACTTTGAGCCGCTCACGCTGGAAGATGTGCTCGCCGTTTACGAACACGAGTCCTCGGGTGGCGCAGAGGTTGGCATGATCGTTCAGTTTGGCGGCCAGACTCCGCTGAATCTCGCACTTCGTCTGAAGGCAGCCGGCGTGCCCATCATCGGGACCTCGCCTGAGTCAATCGATCTCGCTGAAGATCGCAAGCGCTTCGGCAAGCTGCTGCGTGAGCTCGACATTCCACAGCCTCCCGGCGTCATGGCTACCAGCGTGGAAGAGGCCTTGGCCGGAGCCGAAAGCATCGGCTTTCCCGTGCTGGTTCGTCCCTCTTACGTACTCGGCGGGCGCGCCATGGTCATCGCATACGATGCCGCAGCCGTCTCGCATTACATGACCGAGGCAGTGGAGTACTCGCACGATCGCCCCATCCTCATCGATCACTTCCTCGAAGACGCGGTCGAGGTGGACGTAGATGCGCTCTGCGACAGCGAAGACGTTGTGATCGCCGGAATCATGCAGCATATCGAAGAGGCCGGCATCCACTCGGGTGACTCATCCTGCGTGCTGCCCGCGGTCGATCTCGCGCCCGCAACCCTCGACACTATCCGCACCTACACGCGCAAGCTGGCGTTGGCGCTGAAGGTCGTCGGACTGGTGAATCTGCAATTCGCCATCAAGCGCGGCAAGGCAGACGAGCCGGACGATGTCTACGTCATCGAGGTCAATCCCGCGCGCATCGCGCACCGTGCCCTATGTCTCCAAGGCCACCGGGGTTCCGCTGGCAAAAATCGCCTCGCGCCTCATGACCGGCCGCAAGCTCAAGGAGTTTCTGCCGGAGTTTGTCGCCTCAGGCAAGGACCTCGAAACCGGCTCGCACTTCTTCGTCAAATCGCCCGTCTTCCCCTGGAACAAGTTCCCCGGCGTCGACACGGTCCTCGGCCCGGAGATGAAGTCAACCGGAGAAGTGATGGGCGTGGCGGACAGCTTTGGCGAAGCCTTCGCCAAGGCGCAACTCTCTGCCGGACAGATTCTTCCGCGCAAGGGCAACGTCTTCTTCAGCGTGAACGACCACGACAAGCCGATGCTGGTCGAACTCGCCCGCGTCTACGTGGATCTCGGCTTCCACATCGTGGCTACCGAAGGCACGGCAGATGTACTGCAGCAATCCGGCCTCATCGTCGAGCGGGTCTACAAGGTCAAGGAAGGCCGCCCAAACGTGGTCGATCTCATCAAGGGCGACCGCATCCAACTCATCATCAACACGCCGCGCGGCCAGGACACTTTCTTCGACGAAAAGGCCATTCGCCGCGCCGCCGTCCAGCAGCGCATTCCCACCATCACCACCATCGCCGCCGCTCGCGCCGCAGCAGAAGGCATCGCGGACATGCAACGGAATGTGACGACGGTGAACGCGCTTCAGTCTCTCCATCGCAGCGAGGTTGTGGCGAAATAGGGGCGCAAAACAGCCCTAGAAGGGTCGATCTGCATACGGGGTACGGCATCCGGTTATTTTCCCGGTCCGTACCCCGTTTTATGCATGGTGCTAAGGGTCAATTGTGAATAGAATGTTAATTAATGGGGTGGACGCAAACCGAGCCACTCTGCCACGAGGCAATGACGTGCAATCCCGGTCTGGGATCGGAAGTCACGGATGATACCGCGTAAAACGAACGTCGAAGCTGGTCCTAAATCGTTTGGGATCATGAGTTTCGTGAGTGACGAATCAGGGAATTGCGGCTGATAGAACGCCCTTTTGCACCCCTGAAACTCGCTTCTCACGGACGGATGTCAACCTGTGAGAGAGCGAGGCTTCCAAAAAGAAATCTTTCCAAAGAAATCTGCTTGAAGACCCGCCCCTCCGCGAACTGGAGTCCATGTTCGGCTCCAAGGCGATGAGGAGGAGTGATGGAACTTTTTTCTGTATATCAACTACGTGGTGCCCGCCACTCGGAAAGCCTCCACTGTGTTTGGGTGGAGACTGGTAATTCCGAGCAACCGCTGGCCTGCGTCTGGGTCGATCCCGCGGCAAACGAGGCCAGCGAAAATATCGCCGAGGCTGCCGCTGCCGGCGAAGATCATTTGAGAAGTGCTGGCCGCGCAGGTCTCTCTTAAGCGCTGCCCAGCAACAGTAGCTGTACTTGGAAGCCCGGCAAATCGCCGGGCTTTTTGTTTGCCCGGAATGCGTCATCGCGATGGATAATAGTCGCGTTCGCTTGAGTGCGATTCGAGGAACATGCGCGAGCATCGAAGGAGGCTGAAACCATGATGAATAAAGGGCGCGCGGCAGATACCGGGGAAGAACAGATCAGCCGCGTGAGACGAATTTGTCTCGCGTTGCCCGGGGTGGAAGAGCGTCTTTCGCATGGCGAGCCTACTTTTTTTGTCGGCAAAAAAGTCTTCGCGATGTGCTCGACGAATCATCACAATGACGGACATATTGCGGTGCATTTGCCTGCGGAACCGGGCCTGCAGGCGATGCTGATTCAGGCCTCGCCGCAGAAGTATTACCGGCCTCCGTACGTGGGTGGGAAGGGATGGATCGGGGTGGAATTGGACCGCGTCGATGACGGCGAACTGGGCGCGCACATCCACGAAGCGTGGCAAATAATCGCTCCAAAACGGACGAAAAATGCGCTCAAAAGTGGTGTTTTTTGAGTCGTTTTTGGTGCGCTTTCCAGCACTTTTAGCGCTGTTTTTGACACCAAAATGCACCGTTTTGGAAGTCGTTTTACAATCGCAACATGCTCCTTGAAGGAATTTTCCCCGCCATTACGACCCCGTTCTACATCGATGGGCGCCTCTATCTGCGCAAACTGGAACAAAACGTGGCGCGATACTCGCTCACGGCAGTTTCCGGCCTGGTCGTCCTGGGTTCGACTGGCGAAGCGGTGATGCTGAATGACGAGGAATCCCGCGAAGTGCTGCGGAATGTGCGCTCTGCCGCCGCGGACGACAAGGTGCTGCTGGCGGGCGTAGGGCGGGAGAGCATCAAGGAGACGCTTAGCCTGGCGGAATTTGCCGCCGCGACCGGTTATGACGCCGTCCTGGTGCGCACGCCGAACTTCTATGAGCCGCAAATGACCGCGGAGGCAATGCTAAACTACTACCGCACCATTGCGGACCACTCCGCGCTGCCGGTATTGATCTACAGTATCCCGAAATTTACCCACTACGACATTCCAGTGGAGATTATCGCCGAGCTTGCAGGGCACCCTAACATCATTGGAATCAAAGACTCAAGCGGCAGAGTCGAGCGCATCGCGGCCATGGTTACTGCTACGCGTGAGATCCCGAAACGCACCGTGACGGTGACTCCGGTCTTCACGCCTGTTACTGCCCGCATGCTTTCGGCGACGGTGGAGGAGCCGGGCACCTTTGTCTCTGCGGATCAGCTTGGCAAGGGCAATACGGCACTGGCAGCGGCGCCTCCGCGGCAGCGCCTCGCGACGCGTACCAGGGAAGTGGGCTTCCAGGTCCTCTCCGGCGCAGCGAATACCGTCAAGGGCTCGCTCGACGCGGGCGCGACTGGGGCCGTGCTGGCGATGGGAGCATGCGCTCCGCAAGCCTGCCACGAGATCTACACGGCATGGAAGGATCGGGATACCGAGCTGACGGAGCACAAGCAGCGCCGTCTGTCAGCCGCGTCGGCGAGGGTTGCAAGCACGCTGGGGATAGCAGGAATCAAGTATGCGTGCGAGATCAATGGCTATTACGGTGGCCGTCCGCGCCTGCCGCTGCTGCCGCTGACTGCCGCCGAAAAGGCCGAAGTGGAGCAGTTGATGGCGGACATGCGCAGCTAGGGCATTCCGCGAGAAGGCCGGGTGGTGGTAAGTCTTTGGACCACGAAAAGCGCAGCGAATGGGGGACCCGATTTTGAACTCGCGGTCCGCGTCGCAAAGTTGTGGCCGCACAGGGAGCACGAAGCCAACAGCGTGCTTGGTCTCCTATGCCACGCAGGTATACACCGCTGGCGCCGGTTGGATCTTGCGACACTTGTGCCGGGCAAAAATGTTCTCCACTGCTTTTGGTGCTCGAAAGTCAAGGTTGATGGGGTTGTATACGATGTCTAGCGTTCGGGTGGGCTATCCAGCTTCTAAGGTGCGCTCTTGTTTCCGAGGCGAAACAGGAGGTTCCGATGGCACCCGGTATTCGAGGTGTCACCCCGCTGCTCTGGGTCCACGACATGCCCACTTCGATCCGGTTTTTCCGCGACAGTCCTGGGTTTGAAGTTCTCTCCACTTCTACGGGCGGATAAATGCAGGGCCTGCTCGAAATTGAAAGCGGGATTGATAAGCACCAGCGGGCTTGTGGGGAGCTAATAACTCGCGGAACCTATCGGTCTCAGGGAGTGAACAGTTTCCAGTTTCCCTCGGAGACGACTTCGATGATGCCATCGGTGATTTTTATGGCGGTCCGGTCGTCGATCAGATACGACGGCACGGAGAGAGTGGCGGCCAATTTCTCCAGGTTGGCCTGGGAGTTTTCCGGGAAGAACGAATAATCCAGATGTGGATGCAACGCAATGTCAATCAATCCCAGTGCTTTGTCGCTTTCGGCTGGAAGGGTATGACAGCCTCTGGTCGTTCCAAAGCGAGTCATCACCATGCTGCCGGCGCTCAATCCCACGTAAACGGTGCGGCGTAGCAGCGACGGCAACAGATCTGCCAGTCCGGACTGCTGCATCCAGTAGCAGAGGTATTGGCAATCGCCGCCACCAACCAGCAGAGCGTCTGTCTGCTCAAGCAGGTGGACCCATTGCTCCTTCTTGATAGTCGGAAGAGCGGTTAGCTCCAGCACGCCGAGTGACTTCCAGCCCATTTCGCAGAAGGGGTCCCCGAGTGATCCGCGGATCACCTGATAGGCGATGTCAGCTCCGGTAGGCAAGGAATAGATTGCGGTAGGAATGAAAAGGGCACGAGACTCGCTGACGGGTTTCCCCAGAAGGTCGACCAGAGCGTTATGAATGCTTTCGTTGCTGATGCCAGCGGAAGTGAGAAGAAACTTCATGACGCCTCCAGGGCCATGTTATCGAGTAAGAACACAGAGTTGGTAGTCACGAGCCGAATAGGTTGCATCTCTTAGCGCAGAGTAGGAGATGCCGGAAATGGACCCCGAGAACCCCATTGTCAAGCGTTGCGCCGAGGGCATGGAGTACGAATCGAAGGGCGACTTCGAAAACGCTTCCAGGCTATTTTTGTCCGCATGGGAAGAAAGCACGGACGATTTCGAACGATGTATTGCTGCTCATTATGTTGCTCGGCACCAGAAGAGCCCTGATGAAGCCTTAGTTTGGAACCAGCGCTCCCTCGACCATGCCCGGGCGGTAAACGGAGACAAAGTCAGCGGATTCTTCCCCTCTCTTTATTTGAATATGGGCAAGGCATATGAGGATTTGGCCAAGCCGCACGAGGCGCGTCAATTCTATGCAATGGCTTCGGAAGTTCTAAGCTCTCTTCCCGACAATGAATATGGCAGACTTGTTCGAGGTGCGGTCGAAAGAGCCCTTGAACGGATCTCTTCATGACCCATGCCGGCGGCGAGTGAACCAAACCTCCTCAGAAGTCACTACCTCAATTGGCGGCTTACAGATTGAGCGCTTCCGTCATATTGGCCTTTGAAAATCCAGTGTGAGCTTTCCTGAAGGCGGGCCGTCTTTGAATACCGGATAATTCCGATTATGGTGATTTGAGGCGAAACAGGAGGTTCCGATGGGACTGGATATTCGAGGTGTCACTCCGCTGCTTTGGGTTTACGACATGCCCACTTCGATCCGGTTTTTCCGCGACAGTCTTGGTTTTGCAGTCGCATCCACCTCTGCGGTACTCGGGGAGGATCGCTTTGACTGGGCGATGATTCAGGCGGGTCAAAGCCGCTTCATGCTCAACACCATATTTGAGACGGATGAAGAGCGACCCGCTCGTCCTGAGCCTTCGGGTGATTCGCAGCGAGATGTCTGGCTGTACTTCGACTGTCCCGACGCAGGTGCAGCCTACGCCGCGCTGCGAGAGAAGGGTCTCGACGCCCAAGAACCGGTACTGACCTACTACGGAATGAACCAGGTGTTCCTGATTGATCCGGATGGTTATCGGCTCTGCTTCCAAAGCATCGCCAATCCAGATCAAGCGTAACTGAGGTCAGAGACGGGACCAGATGAGGGCATTATTTACGGTTTCAGCGCACATCATTTCTGGGGCGATGATGGCGTGTCATGGTGCGCGGTTTGCATCAATCGGGGAAGGATGAGTTTTTCCATGATTGTGTTGGGCGAAGTGGCGTCGTTATAGCCCCCGCCTGTGAAAACTGCGACGAAGTGATACTGAGGCGCAATGTAAATCTTCTGCCCGCCGTTTCCCTGCGCCGCAGTCACGATAAGCTGCTGCGTGCTGCCGGGCATCTCCACGGTAAACATGTGACGCCACCAGAAGTATCCGTAGCTGACGTTGTCAACATGACTGTGTTCAGCGATGGAGGTATTGACCCATGACTCGGAGATCAGCCGCCGTCCATGCCAGCGGCCGCCATCTTCGAAGAGTATTCCCAGCTTGAGCATGTCGCGTGGCCGGAGATGAATCTGCGAATATTCCTTGTCGGCGTTGGTCAGATCGTAGTTCCACGTCCAGTCCTTGCGCGCCATTCCCAAAGGCGCGAAGAGGTATTTCTGCGCGAACTCCGGGAGGTACATCTGGACTGCATTCTCCGTCATTCGGCCTACAACGGACACGCCACCCGAACAGTAGTATCCCTTTGTTCCTGGGTCATTGATCATGGGCAGATCGAGCGTTGCCTTTACCCAGTCGGGCGAGTCGTCGAGTACGGTCTCGCGCCCCGGAGACGTAGCGCTGTGGTCGTCGCAGTCGAGCCCTGAACTCATGGAGAGGAAATTGCCGACGGTGATTGCTGCTTTTCGTGGGTCGGGGTTGGCGTAGCTTGAGTAGTTCATCGCCGGCAGTACCTTCTGGTCGACTCCAGAGATGGCGTGACGATCGATCGCGATTCCCGCGAGCGTGCTGACAACTGTCTTGGTTGCAGAGCGGAGCTGATGCGGACGTTGCGCGTTATATCCGTAGAAGTACTCCTCCAATACCAGCTTTCCATCCTGGTATAGAAGTATGCTGTGCACATCCTTGTAAGTGCCATCGAGGAGGGCGCGTACGATCGCGTCGGCCGTCTCGGTGCCGAAGGGCGAACGTGCGATGTCTCCCACAGCAATGCCGTCGTGCATGTCTTCAGGCGGCCTGTAGTGATAACTCGAAGGCACCAGCCCTTTGGTCCGCGGCCATGCCAGGGCGGCAGATTCTGGTGTGACGTCGATCGAGACTCGCGGATGGAACTTGTCGTTTTGTTCGTAGCCAGTCACGTTTCCATTGGTATCGCGCTGGAACGAGAGTTTTGGTCCGTACCTGGTCGAGAATGCATTCACACCTTTGGGAATCAGGTGATATTTGGCCTCATCCTGAACTGCAAAAAGCTCGTCTCCGTGCACGATCTCCACCGGATGGCCCGGGGTATCCGTGTACGTCCCCACGAAGTCTTCAAAGTGTGGCGCGGATTCCTGGGCCTGGAGCCCACGTCCAAGCACGGCGAGGAGAACGGGAAGCACCACGAGACGCAGTGAACGCACAGAACCACCTTGGATTGCCAACCAGCGACCTCATCCATCCGTTGCTTAGGGAAGGGGAATATCAGCAGCAAGTCTATAGGACCTGCCCGGTATACCGCGCTTGAATCTCGGTGCATGGCGCCGTATGCCATCAATTTTCAGCAACAATACAGTTGTGCAGTCCCGTATCGGATTCCCGCCAGCGGATTCCGCGCAAAATCAGAGGGGAGGTGGGTATATGGCAAATGCTGAAGAGCAAAACATCGAGGTAGTCCGCACCTATTTGAATGCTCTTCAAAGTGGTGGGGCAGGCGACTCTCTCCGAACATTCTTTACGGACGACGCTCGACAGATCGAGATGCCCAATCAACTCAACAAGCGCGGGCGGGAAAGCAACCTCGAGGATATGCTTCAGCGTTCCCAGCAGGGTAAAAAGGTACTCCAGCGGCAGACGTATGAGATCGTGTCAGAAATCGCTCAAGGGGACCGCGTAGCTGTCGAGGCTCGCTGGACTGGAGTTCTCGCGATAGCGTTTGGAACGCTGGCCGCCGGCAGTGAAATGACGGCATCCTTTGCAATATTCTTTCGTTTTCGCGATGGCCGCATTGCCTTGCAGCGCAACTATGATTGCTTCGATCCCTGGTAGCCGGGGAGCAGAGTGAAAGCTGTGGCGACCCCGCCAGTAGGGATGCGTATTCCCTGTATTTGGCGTGTTCTCTATCCTGACCTTTGTCTCCAGGGGAAAGGCTGAAGGTGCGCGATTTCTTCATAAAGCGCGTGCGAAGTCCTCGCCTCGTGTGCTATGGTAGCGCCCTTGGAATTGATATCGGCTCCCCAGCACGGCAAAATTCAATCTTAAGTTCAGAATCTATAACGCCAAGCCAAGAGGCGACGGATATGCCATCGTATAGGTGCAGCGTAAATGAAGTCGGACCTGCGGTTGACGGAACCGAAACAGCTTCGCCAGTCGTTTATATCAACCTGACCGATAGCAAGGGGAGTTTTGCGAACACCTGGTTCTACGCGGCCGATGGAGCTCAGAATCAGATGCTCGATGTCGCAATTGCTGCGATCAACAATGACAATGCCGTCGATGTGGTCGCCGAGGCGCCGAGCGCCGGGGGCGGACCCTATACGAAACTTTCGCGCATCCACGAAGTGCACAACCTTCCGCCGGCAGCGCCCAGCAACTTCCACCTCATTGAAATACAGCCTGCGCTTGGCCCGAGCCAGCGGCAGTTGCTCGTTGGCTGGAACGATAACTCGGACAACGAAGATGGCTTCGAGTTGGTGTTTCAACAGCATCCCAACGGTTCGCCGGGCGAGTATATCGTCGGTCAGAATTCAACTAAGGGCTACATGGTTCTCGATGGCGGGCATGACTACACGATCTACGCCATCGCTTTCAATCGAGTTGGCAAGTCTGCGCCGTCGAATTCCATTGTTGTCACGGTTCCCGTCACCGCTGCGGCCGCCACTCTCTCTGCGGCTGTAAACCCCTCGTCAGGCAATTTTGTCCTCTCGATTACTGGGAACAATTTCGGAAGCAACGAGCAAGTTGCCATTGCAGTTGTGTGGTCCGTGGTTGGGAGCGGGTCAGGAGCGTATCCAATCCAAGTGACCGCCAACAGCGCTCGGCTGGTTTAGCGTGCCGTTTTCCGGGAACACTCCGGACGGATTGTGTCCGATAAGCGTGCCCGATGGACAGCAGCAGCCACAACAGACGTTTCAGATCACAGCTACAGGTCTGACGAGCCACAAGACAGCCTCTGCAACCGCCGGACCGTTTACGTGCCCTTGAGGGGCAACGATCAGGCAATCGCCTTCAATCTACGCGCCAAGGAGAATTAACATGCCGTGGTATAAGTGCACAGTCAATGAGGTGGGGCCAGCGACCGACGGTACAGAAACGCCGGATCCCGTCATTTATCTCAACCTCACCGACCAGGGCGGTAGCTTCACGGGCGCCTGGTTTTACGCTGCGAACGGCGGACAAGCCCAGATGCTCGCTGTCGGAATTGCCGCGATCAACGGCAACAAGCCGGTCCAGGTCGGCGCTGACGCGCCCAACGCCGGAAACAGCCCTTATACAGGAATCTCGCGAATGTATCTGATGAAGAGCTGAGTTGCCGGTTGCGGCTTCAGGCCGAGCGGTGGCGTGTGCGATCCAAGGGGACAAATGTGCCCGTTGCTCCGGTGATCTCGAAGCTCATCTGCGGGTCGTGAGATCCCAGGACAGCGGGCAACCCATCCTTGGTGCATCCTACGAGGTGCGTGAAGCCGCGGCCAGACTTAAAGACTCCCCGACAATGAAATTTTCCAGACGGCTTGTAGAATTCCGGTCTGGCCGTTCGTCGTTGTAGCGAAGGCGGGGTAGAGAACGCCGCGACTACAGGAGAAGACATGCCGCAATATCTGGTTGCTATTCACCACCCCGACGACTACAACGCGACTCTTGAGGGCGAAGAGATGATGAACGATATCGATGTGCTCAACGAAGAGATGGAGGCTGCCGGCGCCAGGTTCTTCGCCGGTGGCCTGCAATCGGCGCCGAAGGCGAAATCACTTCGTAAGCAGTCCGGCGGGGAGGTAGTCATCACGGATGGACCATACCTTGAGACCAAGGAACACATTGGCGGCTTTTGGATACTCAATGCAGCCAACATGGATGAGGCCGTGGCATGGGGACGCAAAGCCGTCGTCGCCTGCCGCGCATCTGTCGAGGTGCGCGAGTTCCTCGCAATGCCAACAGAATAGAAACTTCGCTGTCCGTCACGCGAGCCTGTTGGGTACGGGGAAGCGTTTCTTTGCGGAGGGAAGTTCCCGCTCCCGTAAGTAATTCAATCCTTAATGTTTGGATGGGTTGGCAGGGTGAGGATTAGCTGATCCGGTGGGGCTGCGGTTCTCGTGCCCAATTTGGGGAATTGCGCGGGGGCTGGGTGGGGGCTGAGAGTGGATGGAATCCATGGTGGCGATTGGGTGCACGATTTGTGGTGATTTTTGGGGTTAAATCCCCGTTCAACCCTCGAATCCTGCTGCTTATTGTCAAATGAAAGTCCTTGGGCCATCTACTGCGTTTTCTGTGCGCGTAAGTGACTATAATCACAGATTGGAGAGAGCGAGTCTTTCCAACTTTCCTCCGAAGGGATCCCGCCAAATGGCGCCAGGAAATGTTGTCCTGGGTACGGCAGCCGCTGAGCATGCGCAGCCGGACACAGAGACACAGCAAGAGTCAGCCCAGCAACGAATCGTCAACGATTTCAATATTCAGGTAGCCACGGTAAACGGCTCTGGATCCCAATCCGCCAACAGCATCCTGTTGAAGAGCATCTTCGCAATGGGTATCCCGGTTAGCGGCAAGAACCTTTTCCCATCCAATATTGCGGGCCTGCCGACGTGGTACACCATTCGCGCCAGCAAGGACGGGTATGTGGCGCGCAAGAAGGAGATCGACGTCCTGGTAGCCCTGAACGCAGAGACGGGCAAGGATGACATCCTTTCGCTGCATCCCGGCGCCGCGGCAGTCTACGAAGAGTCGCTCAAGCTGGATCAGTACCGCAACGACGTGGCCTGCTATCCGGTGCCGTTTGACAAGCTGACGGCGGCGGTGTGTCCCGAAGCCAAGCTGCGCAAGCTGGTCCGCAACATGGTTTATGTCGGAGTGGTGGCCAAGATTCTCGACATGGACGTGACGGTGCTGGAGCGCAGTGTTCGCAGCCAGTTTGCGAGGAAGCAGAAGGCGGCCGATCTGAACTGGAGCGCAGTTCAGGCGGGCTACCAGTACGCGACCGATTCGCTGACGAAGCACGATCCCTATTCGCTGGAGCGCATGAACGCGACCGCGGGGAAGATCATTATCGACGGCAACGACGCAACCGCGATGGGCTGCGTGTTTGCCGGTGCGACGGTGGTGGCGTGGTATCCCATCACTCCTTCGTCGTCGGTGGTGGAGAACGTGATCGACCTGATGAAGCGCTATCGCGTGGAGCCGGACGGCAAGGCGAGCTTCGCCATTATCCAGGCGGAAGACGAGCTGGCCGCGGTGGGCATGGTGCTGGGCGCGGGCTGGGCCGGCGCTCGCTCGATGACGGCGACGTCAGGACCGGGAATCTCGCTGATGAGCGAATTTGCCGGGCTGGGCTACTTTGCTGAGCTGCCGGGCGTGATCTTCGACGTGCAGCGGACGGGGCCCTCGACGGGAATGCCGACGCGTACTTCGCAGGCCGACCTGCTGGCGATTGCTTACATCTCGCACGGCGACACCAAGCACGTGATGTTGCTGCCGGGATCGGTGAAGGAGTGCTACGAATTTGCCGGGGCTGCGTTCGATCTGACGGAGCGGCTGCAGACGCCGGTCTTCGTGCTCTCGGATCTTGACCTGGGCATGAACAACTGGATGTCGGAGCCTTTTGACTATCCCACGAAGCCGCTGGATCGCGGCAAGGTGCTGACGGCCGAGGACCTGACGCGGTTGGGCGGATTTGCACGTTACCGCGACGTGGACGGGGATGGAATTCCGTACCGCACACTGCCGGGCACAGATCATCCCAAGGCTGCGTATTTCACTCGCGGCAGCGGGCATGACGACCAGGCGCTCTACACCGAGAAGCCGCACGACTACGTGGAACTGATGGACCGCTTGTCGCGCAAGTTCGATACGGCGCGCTCACTGGTTCCGGCACCGGTGGTGGTGCAGACAGGGAAGTCCCCGGTTGGATTTATTGCTTTCGGTTCCTCTGACTTTGCGGTGACGGAGAGCCGCGATCAGCTGCGCAAGGCGCATGGTCTGGAGACGGACTACCTGCGCATCCGGGCTTTCCCGTTCTCGCCCGAGGTGGAGAAATTTATTGCCGGCCATGAGCGTGTGTACGTGATTGAGCAGAATCGTGATGCGCAGATGTTGAGCCTGATTAAGCTCGACATCGCTCCCGAATTGACGGTGAAGCTGCGCAGCGTGCTGCACTATAACGGACTACCGATGGACGCACAGAGCGTAACCGAATCAGTGGTCGCGCAGGAGGGGCTCTAAGCAATGGCAACAACGACTGTTACAAATGCTCCGGCGCCGAAGACGAACAGGATCGGGCTGCCGGTGCTGGAATATCGCGGCGGCAAGACGACTCTATGCGCGGGCTGCGGACATAACGCAATCTCAGAGCGCATTATCGACGCGATGTACGAGATGGGCGTGCAACCTGAGCGGGTAATGAAGATGTCGGGCATTGGCTGCTCGTCAAAGAGCCCTGCCTACTTCATGGGACGCTCGTTCAGCTTCAACAGCGTGCACGGCCGCATGCCGTCAGTGGCTACGGGCGCTCTGCTTGGGAACCACACCATGATGGCGCTGGGTGTGAGCGGCGATGGCGATACGGCATCGATCGGTGTTGGACAATTCGTGCACATGATGCGGCGCAATCTTCCGATGATTTACATTATCGAGGACAACGGCGTGTACGGCCTGACGAAGGGGCAGTTTTCGGCGACGGCCGATATCGGTTCGAAGCTGAAGACGGGCGTGATCAACGATCTGCCTGCCATCGATACTTGCGCGCTGGCGATCCAGCTGGGAGCTACGTTTGTTGGGCGCTCGTTTTCTGGTGACAAGAAGCAGTTGCTGGCGATGTTGAAGGCGGCGATCGCTCACAAGGGAACCGTGATGCTCGACGTGATCTCACCCTGCGTGACGTTCAACGATCACGAGGGTTCCACGAAGAGCTACAAGTACATGCAGGAGAATGACGAGGCGGTGAGCGAGATAGGCTTTGTGCCGAGCTTCGAAGAGATCGACGTGGAATACGATCCGGGAACGACCTATGAAGTGGTCATGCACGACGGGTCGAAGCTGCGGCTGCGCAAACTGAACGAGGACTACAATCCGACGGATCGCGTCTCGGCGGTTTCTCAACTTATGGAATCGCATGCCAAGGGCGAGGTGCTGACGGGCGTGTTCTACGTAAACGCAGAGAAGCCGAGCTTCATCGATCAGCTCAATGTGGTGGATGAGCCGCTGGGAACTCTGTCACAGGAGCGGACGCGGCCTTCCAAGGCAGTGTTTGACGAGATCCTGGCGCTGCATCGCTAGTTTCAGAAGGCAGGAAAAAGGCTCCGCACATCGCGGAGCCTTTTTGCTTGCAGGCAGATTGGGGTGGTTGGCTGATTAATATTTGCGCAGCATGCCGACCAGGCGGCCCTGAATCGCCACATCGGATGCGGGCACGTAGATAGGATCCATCTCAGAATTCGACGGTTGTAGGCGGACCACGTTGCCCTCAACGTAGTAGCGCTTGAGTGTGGCCTCAGAATCGCGCACCAGTGCGACTACTATTTCGCCTTCGCGTGCGGATTTTGTCTTTTCAATCAGAACAAAATCGCCATCCACAATATGCTCATCCCGCATGGAGTCGCCGCGGACTTCGAGCGCGAAGACCTCGCGACTGCCGACGATGTCTCCAATGGAAATGGACTCGGCATTTTCGATCGCTTCCACGGGCAGACCGGCGGCAATGCGGCCCATCAGGGGCAGGCGATCCGCGGAGCGTGATTTGCTGCGGGGCGGCAGAACGTCGATGGAGCGGCTGCGATTGTGAGAGCGCTGCAGCAGGCCCTTGTTCTGCAGATTGGTGATGTGTTTGTGTACGGTGGCCAGGGACTTCAGCTGCAGGCCGCGGGCAATCTCCTCAAAGGAGGGAGAGTAACCGTTGCGCTGGACGAATCCCGAGATGAAATCGAGCACTTCTTTCTGTCTTCTAGTGACGGCCATGAGCGCATTATAGCGAACAAAAAGCGAACCGCAACAAGTCTTTTAGATTTTTAGTGAGAAAGGGGAGTTGGGAGTGAGATTCCGGGTCGTCAAGCGACTATCTCCTTTTCTTCGCCTCTTGAAGTCCATTTTGGCACTTAGCGGGAGGCTTGTCCCTTACGCGGAATCGATCTTTCTTCAGCCCTCATTTTTTCTTGTTCCCTGACGAGGGGGGCGTCAAGGTGATTGCACACGGATATCGCACTTGCGGTTCATCCAGGAAAGTAGGCAGGACATGCGTCTGTTAGTCGCGGAAGATGACAAGGCATTGGGGCTTTTTCTAAGGCGGGGGCTGGAGTCAGAGGGACACGAGGTTTGCTGGGTGGGCGACGGGGTGCTGGCGGTTGAGGCTTTCCTGCTGGAGTCGCCGGATCTGACGATCCTGGATTTGAATCTGCCGCGCAAGGACGGGGAAGAGGTTCTGCGTGAGATCCGGGCGCACAACGAGGAACTGCCGGTGCTGGTTCTTACCGGCCGCCAGGAGATGGAGACCCGGATCCGGTGCCTGGATCTTGGCGCCGATGACTGCATGTTGAAGCCGTTTTCGCTGCAGGAATTGCGAGCCCGGTGCCGGGCGTTGTTGCGGCGGCGGCGCGAAGTGCGGCTTACGCTACGCTGCGGCGATCTGGAACTGAATCGCATGGAAAGAGTGGCCTCCCGCAATCACGAGATCATTCCGTTGACCAACAAGGAATTCGCATTGCTCGAATACCTGTTGCTGCACCGAGGCCGGTGCGTGACGCGCACATCCTTGCTGGCGGAAGTCTGGAAGTCCGATGCCGGCATCGGCACGAACGTGGTCGATGTCTACATCAACTATCTGCGCAGAAAGCTGCACGATGATAGCCAGGGCTCGCTGATCCAGACAGTACGAGGTCAGGGCTACTGCATTGCAAACCAGCCCGATCGCATCGAGCCGGCGGCGGCCCGTGATGTCGTGGCTCTTCCGCTGCCTCCTTTGACTGTAAAGATGGATAGCATTCGCACCTCCGCATTAGCGACACGCTGAAGTAGATAAGAAGAAAGAGCAGGGGAAGCAACCATGTCGACACTTTGCGTTAAACCCGCTGTAAAAACTGCAGTTCTGGCAAGCCCGGATGTTTCTTTTCGCCGCAGGATGCGCGAGACCCTAGTGGGTCTGCGGTGGCACGTGCTCGAGGCATCCGGCGGGGCCGAGGCCCTAGCCGAACTGGATGCCCATCCATCGGAGGCTTTGATTCTGGATACATGGTTGCCGGATCTGGAGATGGATGAGTTCGTGACCGAGTTTCGTCGCCAGCATCCCGCAGTAGACCTGGTGACAGTGGATGGTTCTGAGGTGGAAGACAATCGGTCGAAGAGTCCGCGGCGCCATGAATTGCTGTACGCCATTCGCCGCGGGCAGGACGCGGATGGAGCAATCTGGAATACCGCTCCGGTGATCGAGTATGGAGCTGGACGCGCGACTGCGCTCTCGGTAGAACCGGCCGCGTCGAGAGTGACGCCGATAAGGCGGGCGGCGCAGAGCGGTGGGGAAGAGCGGAAGGAGCTGGGCCAGGCGGCCGCGCTAAATCTGAGGTTGCCGGAATTGATCGGGAATCATCGCAGCATGCTGGAAGTAGGCCGGCGGGTTCGCCTGGTAGCTCCACGGCGCACACCGGTGCTGATTGAAGGCGCAACCGGGACAGGCAAGGAACTGGTGGCGCGAGCCGTGCATCGCATGAGCGATCGGGCGGGACGGCCATTTGTGGCTTTGAATTGCGCAGCCATTCCTGAGTCGCTGCTGGAAGCCGAGTTGTTCGGGCATACGCGCGGGGCCTTTACTGGCGCGGTGCAGGGACGGATCGGAAGGATTGAAGCGGCACACGGCGGAACGCTGTTTCTCGATGAAATTGGCGAGATGCCGCTGGCGCTGCAGGCCAAACTGCTTCGCTTTGTGGAATGCGGAGAACTACAGCGCGTGGGCGAAAACGAGCCGGTGCGCGTGGATGTACGCGTTGTGGCGGCAACTCATCGGCCGCTGGCGACACTTGCGTCGAAGGGCGAGTTTCGCTCGGATCTTTACTATCGTCTCGCGGTCTTTGTTGTGCGCACGCCGAGGCTTTGCGATCATCCGGAGGATTTGCCGCTCCTGATTGAACATTTCATGTCGAAGCTGGCGCAGGAAGCGCCGATCAAGAGCGTTGGCGAGTCGGCTATGCAGCGGCTTGCGGCGCATACCTGGCCCGGCAATGTTCGTGAACTGGAACATGTGCTCGAATGTGCGTCGATTCTTGCGGAAGAGCGTCCCGAGATAACGGCGGAAGAGATCGAGTTTGGATATGTGCCGGAAGCGCAGTGACAAAGGCGTGCTAAATCCTTAAACCTTTCTCAGCATTCAAATCGTCAATTAGCGATTGTTGAAGACGCGAATCCGAGGGTGTGGCGAGGAGTTATTCCCAGTGCAGAATCAACCGGAATGACTTCTCGCAGGCAGGTTACTTCAGTTTGGAAGCACGCGCTGCTTTGATGCAGAATTGCTCGTGTTGTCGTAGAGGCTGATCGCGCAGGGTCATCGCGACCGCGCAAGACTCCGATGCTAGAACTCGCTGCGAATACCCATTAAAACCCAATATCCATGCATGTTTCCGCGTTATGGCGGAGGCGCTTGCCATTTTAGGCAGCGTCGCTGCGGCCCCGGTAATTCTTTCAATCTCCTAATGACGAAGGTACTTTATGGGCCAGCTTCTTGCTTCTCTTTGGGTGTCCCGCGGCGATACACATCGGCGCACGGATTTGGAATCAGAGCCCGGTCGAGGCTGGCTGATTCCCGAAGGAAGAGAGATGCCAGGCACGAGAATTGCGTTCGCGAGCAAATGCCGTCGAGAAGGTACGCAGAAGTTCAAGTCCACCCACAGCGAGCTGCCACCATCACTGCGCCCCTTCACCGAAGTTCCCAGGGTGATCAGCAAATCTGCCGCTCCGAGCCTCTCTGCGCAGGGTCGGTGTCCCGTGGTGGTAAATTCGACGCGTCCTGCGGCAAGCAAGGAGAGCCTGCTGGCGGAGCATCTGCCTCTGGTGCGGTTGATGGCTCGAGGCATTCACAGCCGCCTGCCGCAACACGTGGAACTGGAAGATCTTGTGAGCGCTGGGAGGGTTGGCCTGCTGGATGCGGCGAACAAGTTCGATATGGCGAAGAAGGCCCAGTTTCGCAACTATGCGCAATTTCGAATTCGCGGCGCGATCCTCGACAATCTGCGGGCACTTGACTGGAGCCCGCGATATCTTCGTCGTAAGAGCCGGGCGGTGCAGGAAGCAACCAGCATGCTGAGGGCACGCCTGGGCAAGTCTCCAACCGATCTGGATGTGGCGAACGAGCTGCGGATCGGGCTTCGCGAGTATCAACGATTGTCGCGGGAGTTGAAGGGACTTGAGATTGGTACGCTGCACGCGGAGCGCCCGGACGATGCGGGTGAGGAGGAGTTGAACTGCATTCCCTCGAAACCGGACGATGATCCTTTGTTCCGGTGCCTGTGCGGTGAAGTGCGTCAACGACTCGCAGACGCCATCCACGAATTGCCTGAGCGCGAGCAACTTGTGATGAATCTTTACTATTACGAAGAGCTGACGATGCGAGAGATTGGTCTTGCGCTGGATGTAGTCGAGTCGCGGGTTTCGCAGATTCACTCTGCCGCACTGGCACGCATGCGGGAGATGGTGGCGGATATGTCGACCAATCTCTTCCGCAACGGCACCGCGTTAGCCGGTGCAAACAAGAGTCCGCGAGCGGTCGCAATTGCGCCGGGAATCCTGCAGATGCGCCGTCCGAATGATGGAGCGCTTGCGGGCACGGCTGGTTTCCACGCATAGCGGATGGGCGCAGATTCCGGCTGCTTGCGTCATCTATACTGGATGACGAGGATGAAAATGCTGGCTGCCGCCCGGTTTGTGTGGAATGCCACGCGTGGTCATCGGTTGATGCCATGGCGGAGTGAGTATTTCAAGTGGCGCGTCGAGACCTACTCCGGCATGAAGGCCGAGACTCTCGGCTTTCGCGAGATCGCTGGATTTGTGTGGGCGCAGAAGTGGGAGCTGCTCACCTTTCTGCACTGGATCAACAAACTCGATGCGGAGACACGCAGAATCTCGCGTGCGTGAGTTGGATTCATGGTTTCCACTCGCGTTGACTTACCGTTTTGCCTGAGCCACTTAATGAGATTGGTGGCCCTGCGGCGCCGAAAGCCGCACCCTGTGACGCGAACTCAGAGCGCTGCCGACTGCGGTGCGATGCCTGCGATGGCAGTGATGCTGCTGTTGTTTTTGTGGAGTGCGGCTGGTCGAGCGGAACCGCAGGATATTCCGACATACCGAGTGAGTACCTCAGTGGTGCTTGTGCCAACGCTGGTGGAGATGCCTTCCGGCGAAGTGGTGTACACGCTTAAGCCCAGCGATTTCATTTTGGAAGATAACGGTGTTCCGCAGAAGATCCAGGTCGATGAGGATTTTGATCAGTCGTCCGTCTCCCTGATTGTTGCGATAGAAAAGGGGCGGACGAGCGCGCTTGAGTTTCAGAAGATCAGCAAGATCGCTCCGATGATCGACTTGTTTCTGGGAGAGGGGCGCGGGGAGGCCGCAGTGGTGACGTTCGATTCGCAGCCGCAGCTGCTGACCGATTTCACGCGCGACACGGATGAGATTTCTCATGACCTGCAGAAGTTGCAGCCGGGCGACGGTGGTGCAGCGATTCTGGACACGGTGAGCTATTGCGTCGATCTGCTGGAGCAGCAGCCGAAGAATCGTCGCAGAGTTCTGTTGTTGATAAGCGAGTCGCGCGATCACGGAAGCAAGCACGTCACCTCCCAGCAACTGATTCAGAGGATCGGTACGAGCAACACTCTTGTATTGACGGTGACGTATTCGGCTTCGAAGGCCGAGTTTCTGAACGACGCCAAGGGGGAGGGCGGGGTGGGGCCGACGATGAACCTGATGACTCCGCTGATGATGGCGATTGCGGCGGTCCACAAAAATGTTGCCAAAGAGATCGCGTTGATGAGCGGTGGTGAATACACGACGTTTACACGCGAGAAGGCGTTTCAAGAGGACATTGCACAGGTGGCAAAGCACGCGCGCAACCGCTATCTGCTGAGCTTCCATCCCACGGACCGCACTCCTGGGCTACACATTCTAAAGGTGCGACTGGCACAAGACTATGGTGCGCGGGTGATTGCGCGCGCCGACTATTGGGCTTTACCGGATGAGGGCGCGAGCGTGACGAAGTAGTTGCCACCTGAGCCCGAGGGTAACCAATTGCCCACGGTACCCGGCTCATGTTAATCTTCCTTAGACACTTAGAGTGGACTAGAAGAAAAATAGAGGAGTACGCACTTTCGTGCTGGCACCTGCAAAGAAAATCGACATCATCACGCGTTTTCGCACCCATGACTCTGATACCGGAAGTCCTGAGGTGCAGATCGCTATTCTCAGCGAGCGTATTGGCGAACTTACCGAGCATTTCAAGACGCACAAGAAGGATCACGCTTCGCGGCGTGGACTATTGATGCTGGTGAGCAAGCGTCGTCGCCTGCTGGATTACTTGAAGACCAACGACTCTGACCGCTACCGCGATGTGATCGGGAAGCTGGGCATCCGCAAGTAAGCAAGCGAGAACCTTGTCCCCAAACCTTACGCGACGAGATTGGGTAAAGCTGGCCGAATTCCAGGCTAGTGTAATTGGCGCGACAGACGCCGCAGTGGACGGTCCGGAGAGATCCGGCGTTCGCGCGGCGCTTTTGCGTTTCGGAGCCAGAACGTGAGGCTGCCTGTTGATTCTCGCCCAGAGAATACAGAGCGCAGCGCTGTCTGCCTTTCCTGTTCAGGAGCGGCAACCGGGCGCCGAAAGATTTCTCCGCAGCATCCCCATCCTCATCGCACAGTTGCCTCCAGGACACACCAAGAAACGAGGAATGTATGAAGCACGAAGTTACAGTTGAGCTTGCCGGTGGCAAGCGACTGACATTTGAAACGGGCCGCATGGCCAAGCAGGCCTCTGGCGCTGCACTCGTCACCATGGGTGACAATGTCGTTCTAGGAACAGCAGTAGCCTCACCGGATGCGCGCGAGGGAATCGACTTCTTTCCGCTGACCGTAGATTATCGCGAGTACGCCTACGCAGGCGGTCGCATCCCCGGTGGCTTCATCAAGCGTGAAGGCCGCCCCAGCGAGCGTGAAGTTCTGACATGCCGCCAGATTGATCGCCCCATCCGCCCATTGTTCCCCGAAGGCTTCCGCAATGAGACACAGGTAATTGCGCTGGTCTTTTCTGCGGACAAGGAGAACGATCCGGACATTGTCGGCATTAACGCAGCAAGCTGCGCGCTGGCGCTTTCCGATATCCCGTTCGGCGGACCGGTTGGTGCAGTGCGCATCGGCCAGGTCAATGGTGAGTTTATTGTGAATCCCACCTACGCTGAGCGCCTGGTGAGTTCGCTGAACATCACCATCGTTGGTACCCGCGACGGCATCGTGATGGTGGAGAGCGGTTCCAGCGAAGTGAGCGAAGAGACGGTGGCCGATTCCATCGACTTTGCACACGTCGAGATCAAGAAGATTGTTGCCGCCATCGACGAGCTGGTGAGCAAGGCCGGCAAGCCGAAGCGAGCAGTTACGCCTCCCGAGTTTGACGCGGCGTATTACAACGAGCTCAGCGCCAAGATCAGCGACCGCCTGAAGGATGCTCTCGACACGAAGACGCACCCCAAAGCAGAGAGCTATGCGCTCATCAAGTCCATCAAGGACGAGCTGGCGAAGGAATTGCCCGAGGGCGATGCCGACGCGAAGAAGAAGCTGGCGAAGTATTACGAGCATCTGCGCGAGACGATCTTCCGCGAGCAGGTGACGAAGGATCGCATTCGTCCCGATCGCCGCGCATTCGACGAGATTCGCGCTATTGAGATTGAGGTTGGCGTGTTGCCCCGTACGCACGGCTCGGCGCTCTTCCAGCGTGGAGAGACGCAGGCTCTGGTGACGGCGACACTGGGTGGCACCGACGACTCGCAGAGGCTTGAAACCTTTGAGGGCGAGCGGAAGAAGCGCTTCATGCTGCACTACAACTTCCCGCCGTTCTCAGTTGGCGAAGTTGGCCGCATGACGGGTGTGGGACGTCGTGAAATTGGTCACGGAGCATTGGCCGAGCGCGCAATTTCCGCAGTTCTGCCGAGCGAAGATGAATCGCCCTACACGATGCGCATCGTCTCAGACATTCTTGAGTCGAACGGATCGTCCTCGATGGCCAGCGTCTGCGGCGCAAGCCTTGCACTGCTGAATGCGGGCATTCCGCTGAAGGCGTCTGTAGCCGGTGTGGCGATGGGCCTGGTGAAGGAAGGCGAAGCCTATTCCATCCTGACCGATATTGCCGGAGCGGAAGATCACTACGGCGACATGGACTTCAAGGTGGCCGGAACCCGCAAGGGCATCACTGCTTTGCAGATGGACATCAAGATCAGCGGCATTACCGGTCAGATCATGCGCGAGGCTCTTGAGCAAGCGCGTCACGGCCGACTCTTCCTGCTGGACAAGATGGACGCCGTGCTGAGCGAGGCGGGCAAGCGTGGACCAAATGTTCCGCAGATTCACACATTGATGATTCCTACGGACAAGATCCGCGACCTGATCGGACCGGGTGGCAAGATTATCCGCGGCATCGTCGAGCAGACTGGCGTGAAGATCGATGTTGACGACACCGGTCGCGTCAACGTGTTCTCGGCGGACGAGGCTGGTCTGGCGAAGGCACTCGAAATCATCGGCAACATCACGGCAGTTCCTGAAGTAGGGAAGACCTACCTGGGCAAGGTTGTTCGTCTGGCGGAGTTCGGCGCATTTGTCGAGCTTTTCCCGGGCACCGATGGCCTGCTGCACATCAGCGAAATCGCCGAGCATCGCGTCAAGGAAGTAAAGGACGAGCTGCGCGAAGGCGATCAGATCCTGGTGAAGGTGCTGGGTATCGAGGGCAACCGCATCAAGCTTTCGCGCAAGGCGCTCCTGAAGGAACAGCGCGCCAAGCTCGGATTGCCTGAGCCAACCGCACCTGGCGTGAGTGACGACGCAGGCGAAGCACCGGCGCCACCGCGCCGTCGCGAACCCGTGGAACGTCAGCCTACCTCCAACGCGAGCACGATCACCATCGAAGGCGGAGACGACTTCGAGGAGAGCGAGCCGTTTGAAGAGGGTGACGACGAGCCGAACTTCAACCGTGTGGATTCGGATGCAACGCCCGTTGGTGCTCCAGCAGGTGGCCGCGCTCCGGGTACGGGCGGCGGTTCAGGTGGTCCTGCGGGACAGCGCAAGCGTCGCCGTCGCAGCAGGGGCCGTGGACCGGCAGGCAGCGGTGGCGGTGCCAATCGCGGACCGAAGTAAGCAAACACGATCGCTAAACGGTAAGGGCTGCGTGAAAGCGCGGCCCTTGCTCTTTCTGTGGCAGAGATGACTCTTCGCAAGACAATCGCGTTTGCGGTGCTGTGCCTGGTGTGGGGATCGACGTGGTTGGCGATTCGCATCCTTGTGGAGCAGGTGCCGCCGATTCGTGCCGCCGCATGGCGCTTTGCGATTGCGGTGGTTGTACTGGTACCGCTGATTGTCGCTCGCGGATTGCAGATGCCGCGCGGACGAGCGTTGCTGGCGAACCTGATCCTGAGCGTCACGATGATTGCGGTGCCAATAGCGCTCATATTCTGGGCGGAGACGCGGGTGCCCTCCGGCATGACGGCGGTGCTCTTTTCAGCGGTGCCGCTGGTGGCCGGCCTCTATGCCAACTCATCCAATAATCGGCGGATGCCACATTCAGCGATGCTGGCCTTGTTGGCAGGGATCGGCGGAATGCTGCTGCTTCTTTCCAGTGCGCTATCGGCGTCGCGCGATCAGGCAGTGGGGGCGACGGTAGTTATTGTCGCGGTTGTCGGCACCGGCATCTCGTCGGTCTATGCAAAGAAGGAGCTGGCGGTGGTTCATCCACTGGTGAGCACCATGCTGCAATTGTGCGTGGCAGCTGTTTTACTGGCCCTGATAAGCGCTGTGCTGGAGCATGGTCGCCCCTCCCATTGGAATGCAGATGCCATCACGGCGATACTGTTCCTCAGCCTGGGCGCAACGGTCTTTGCCTTTCCGCTGTACTTTTGGCTGCTGAAGAGGATGGAGGCTCACCAGATCGGAACGATCCAGTGGTTTGAGCCGCTGGTTGCCGTGGTGGAGGGCGCAATCCTGCTGCACGAGCCGCTCTCATGGCGGATGATTGTGGGTGGAACGATTGTTCTCGCGAGTGTGGTGTATGTGATGCGGGCTGGGGAAGAGGACGACGCGCCCGTTACCCTTAAGATAACAGGCTAGAATTGCCGTTGCGCGCCCCTGCGGAATCGTGCCTGTCGTAGGGTAAACTTGTAGCGTGAGTGCCTCGATGTACATCGTCGTACAAGGCGACGACCCGGGCTTCGACATCTTTGTGAACGGCCATGCTTTGGCCCGCAACGAGGATGCTCTTGAGAAGCTGGCGGAGAAGCTCGGAGTGAAGCCTCTGCTCGAGTTTTTCTCAGCGGATCAGAACTCAATGGCTCTGCTTCTGGAGGAGGGCGCGGGTGACCCGGAATGGGCAAAAACGCTGCCTCCACCGCAATGGTTTACTCCCGAAGACGGACTGATCACGATCTGCACACTTCTTGATTTTCTGCGGGCCGCCACCACGGCGCTCGGAAATGAGACTGCGGCGGTGGTGGGTGAGCTGGACGAATTCGAGCGCGTGCTACGCAAGACTGCGGCCCGGCGCATGCGCTGGCAGCTGGCCGTTAGCTGGAAGTAAGCCCACCGCTACTCAATATCCCCGACATCCGAATAGTGCCGAGCTGCGGTTAGCCCAGAGAGATTGGCGGGCCCAGCAGATCGATGCCATAGGCGCGATAGAAGGCGGCGTCAGTGGAGTAGGCGCTGTTGGTGGAACCGGGTGTCGGCATCTTGCTGATGAACTCTTCCATCTTGTTTGCCGGGGCAAAGGCAATCAAAACTCTACCCGGAGTATCACCGACAAAGGCCCATCCGTGAGGAATGTCCCGCGGCGCGAGGATCGAGTCGCCGGACTTGAGATGGATGCGCTCCGTCCCGATCTCGACGACGTAGTCACCCTCGACGACATAAAACCATTCATCTTCGTAGTGGTGCATATGACGCGGAGGGCCGCCCTTTTTGTCGTGATTCGAATGCTCCATGATGAATAGGCCGCCGTGGCTATTCTGGCTGGACACCTTGAATGAGCTCACGCTGACGCCAACTGCGTGGTTCTGGCCCATGCGGTCCTCTCCCGAGGGGACCATTGCGACCTTGGCTTCAGTGGATGCGTGTAGAGGTTGATCGGTAAAGGCAAAGGGAAGCGCGGCCAACGCTGCGCCGAGGAAGGTGCGACGTTCGATTAGGGGCATCTTCTGATCCTGGCACTCAGAATGGACAGACAACTCAGTGGATGCAGGAGATCATAGCAAGTCGCCCTGGTATCTTTGCAATCGGAAAGATTAACGGGCTGAAGATTAGCCCTGCCACGCGTCGAGTTGCTTGCGCAACAGAACGATTTGCCCGAGGTGATAGCTGTTGTGATCGGCTGCGAGCATCGCTTCGCGCAAGAGCGTCTGGCCTTCACCCCAGGGAATCTTCGCATAGAGGTTCGACTTGTCGTCGCCCACCATCCGCTCAAATTCTTTGATCGTTGCCAGCACCGATGCAACGGATTTGTCCCAATCCTCGGTGGTGGCAGGCGTCTCATTTTTTGGCCAATAATCGTCTGGCCATTTTGGCGCAATGTACTTTGGGTTCACGCAGAATTCCAGCAGATCGTCGAGCGCAATTCGAATGTGTTCCAACAACTGCCAGGCGTTGTGGGGCGAGCCATGGGGCTTGATGGCGCGCTTCTCGACGGGAAAATCGGAAAGCACAGTCTTGGCATCGGCATGGGCACTTGCGCCGCGGAGAAGTTCGATGAGGTGGTCGCGTAGCTCGCGGTCTTCGCTTGGCATAGCTGGCTCCTAGGCTTACTTGGATGCAGGTTTCCGGCGGAGTAATGGCGGCCGAGTTGTGCCAGACTAAGCTTCGCTTTCGACTTCGACCGGTGTACGGCGGGTGCTGAAGACGTTGCCCATCCGGCGAATCTCTGCTCCCACGCCGCGCAGTTTTTCTTCGATGCGCTCATAGCCGCGATCCATGTGGTAGACGCGGTCGAGAATCGACTCGCCGTCGGCGACCATGGCTGCTAGAACCAGCGAAGCGGAGGCGCGCAGGTCAGAGCACATGACGGCTGCGGCGGAAAGGGGAGCCTTGCCACGAACCGTCGCCGCGCGGCCATCGAGCTTGATATTCGCGCCCATGCGAACCAGCTCCTGGACATGCATGAAGCGGTTCTCGAAGATATTCTCCTGCACGATTGAAGTGCCATCCGCCTGCGTGAGCAGCGCCATGAACTGGGCCTGCATGTCGGTAGGGAAGCCGGGGTACTCTTCGGTCGAAATGTCGACGGCCTTCAGGTTTCCTTCGCTGCGTACGCGGATCGATTCATTGCTGAGTATGTCGATGCGAGCGCCGGCCTCCTGCAGTTTGCGCGTTACCGCTGCAACGTGGGTGGGGTTGCAGTTGGCGACGCATAGATCCCCGCCGGTAATTGCTCCCGCGACGAGGAAGGTTCCTGCCTCAATGCGATCCGGGTTGATGCGATGGCGTGCGCCGTGCAGCCTGGCAACTCCTTTGACGCGAATGGTCGATGTTCCCGCGCCGTCAATGTTTGCGCCCATCGCAATGAGCAGCGCTGCGAGGTCGGTCACTTCGGGTTCACGGGCACAATTTTCCATCAAGGTCTCGCCTTCGGCCAGCACGGCGGCCATCAGCAGATCTTCTGTGCCGGTCACGGTGATCCTGTCGAAGACCAGGTGCGCACCCTTCAATCGCTCGGTGCGGGCTTCAAGGTAGCCGTGCTCCTGCGTGATTACTGCGCCCATCTGCTCCAGCGCCTTGATGTGCATGTCGATGGGGCGACCACCGATGGCGCATCCTCCCGGCATGGCGACGCGGGCAAGCCCGGTGCGCGCAACGAGCGGCCCCAGCACCAAGGAAGAGGCACGCATAGTCTTTACGATTTCGTATTTTGCGACGGGGTCAGAGAGGTTGCGGCAACTGATGGTGGTGCGATGCTGGGCGCGGCCATAGCCAAGTTCGACCTCGGCCCCCATTGAGACAAGCAGCTTTCGCTCCGTCTCGATGTCGCGCACCTGCGGAATGTTTTCGAGGATGACTTCGTCTTCGGTGAGGATAGCAGCTGCCATGCAGGGCAGGGCGGAGTTTTTCGCGCCGCTCACGCGAATGGTGCCCAGCAGCGGCGTGCCGCCGCGAATTACAAACTTGTCCATCTATCTGCCGTTCCTGTAAAAGCGCGTGGCGCCGATGAAAGCTGCCAGGAGACTAACGAACTGACGTCTGGGCGGCTACAGCTCCAGTGTAGTGTCTTCGATGGCCAGGCGAACGTTGCCGTCGGATTTTGCCAGCCGGCGGACAGCTTCGGGCTTGTCCACTCCCGCCTTCAGCATAACCAGCGCTACCGGCACGCTGCGGCCAGCGGACTTGATGGTGTTTACAGCGGTCTCGCGGTCGATCTTGCAGGCGCGCATCAACATGTTGATGCCACGCTCCACCAGCTTGGAGTTCTGCATGTGCACGTTGACCATCAGGTTCTCGTACACGTAACCGAGGCGTGTCATGGCTCCGGTCGTGATCATATTCAGGATCATCTTCTGCGCAGTGGATGCCTTCATGCGCGTGGATCCTGAAACGACCTCCGGGCCGACTTCCGCTACAACGGTAATGTCAGATACGGCTGCGAGCGGGGTGTTGTGATTGCAGGTAATGGCGGCGGTCTTGGCGCCGCGAGCGCGGGCGTAGGCAATGGCGGCAACTACGTAGGGGGTGCGACCACTGGCGGAGAGTCCGACGACTATATCTTTTCGGGTGGGGCGGCGGCGGGCGATGTCACGCTGGCCCAATTCTTCAGAATCTTCGTTCACTTCGACTGCGGATGCCAGAGCCTTGGGGCCGCCGGCCATGATGTACTGCACTTGCTGCGGGGCGGTGGAGTAGCTGGGTGGACACTCCGATGCATCAAGGGCGGCAATACGACCGCTGGAACCAGCGCCGACATAAATCAGGCGGCCACCGTCACGCAGGCTGCGGGCGACGGAGTCGATGACCAGCGCCACCTCCGGCAGAGCCTTCTTCACCGCGCCGGCTACCTTCGAATCCTCATGATTGATGATTCGGGCAATGTCGAGGGCAGATTTTGTATCAAATCCCTGTGACGCCTCATTGGCTCCCTCGGTGGTGAGGTCCTTCAAGTGAGGCGCTGAATCCTGCGCTTCTTCAGCGTTTCCTGAGTCGCTATGTGAAGTCATAATGCTTGCCATTGTGATTTATTCCCCAAATGTGCCTATTTACAATTCTAGCGTCACTTTGTCTTGTCTTGAAGGTGAATTTACATGGGGAACCTAAAGTGAACGTTTTCGCAGGAGAAATTTTAACGATTTTTGGTAATTAGCTGAGCGCGGCGACAATAGCGTCGTGAAAAGCGGGCCGAAGCTGCTTGATGGCCTGGCTGGAGCGGTCCGGCCAGGTGCGATTCGTCAGCAGTACCACGGCGAGCTCGCGGTCTGGATCGATCCAGAGAGAGGTGCCAGTGAAGCCGAGATGACCGACGGAACGTGGCCCGAAGGATTTTCCCGAAGAACTTGGCTCGGAGGGAGTGTCCCAGCCCAAGGCTCTTGAGGAACCTGTTGGGAACACACGCTTTGTGCTGAATAATGAGACTGTTTCAGGGCGAAAGACGCTTGGATCTTTTTGCGGGGTCAAAATATTCCGGGCGAAAGCGAGCAAGTCCGGGACAGAGGAGAAGAGTCCGGCGTGGCCGGCCGATCCGCCCATAACTGCGCAGTTTTCATCGTTCACCTCGCCTTGAATCACGCGATGGCGGAACCGGGTGTCGTTCTCGCTGGGCGGGATGAGTGGCCACCACTCGCGGGGAGCGTTGTAGCGGGTGCTCGCAAGACCGAGCGGCCTAAAGACCTCTCTCTGGCAGAAGACGGCCAGCGATTCTCCCGAGACGAGCTCTAACGCCTTACCCAGCAACAGGAAGCCGATATCCGAATAAAGAGCCCGCTCCATTGGCGCGGCTTCAAGGGGCGTCATGAGGCATGCTCGCAGCAGGTCGTTCGGCGTCTTTGCTGTCTCAAAGAAACGCTCGTAAGCGGGAAGTCCCGAGGAGTGGGCCAGCAGCATGCGCAGGGTTACAAGTTGCTTTGGGCTACCGGGTTGCTTGCCGATCACAAACCCGGGCAGCACGTCTCCCAGGGGCATATCAAGATCCAGAATGCCGCGATCATGCAGGACCATGGCTGCAGAGGTGGTCGCGACAACCTTGGTGAGGCTGGCGATATCAAACACCGTGGAAGCCGTGACTTGGGGACTTGAATCCTCATAGGTAAAGCGTCCGACAGCATCGAGTGCCACGATATCGCCGTGCGAAAGAACTCCGAAGGCTGCGCCCGGGAATGCGTGTTCCTGAATTGCTTGCTCAAGCAGCAGGCAGGCTGCCGAGAAGCGCTTGTCCTGGTCCCGTGTAATGGCAGATGAGTTTGGTGATTCTTCGTTCATGGCCGCCTGGCACTTTCTTAGAACACCCATCGTAACCCCAACCGGACGCAGAGCGAGAAGGTTGCTGGAAGAAATAGAAGAATGAGAAGAACGGCTATCGCGCTATGCTTAATTTCGTCTATAAGGTGTGGTTTCGGTAGCTGGGCCAGGAGAATACATGAGAGCTCGAGTGGGCTGGATGTTAGCAGCGTTTCTGGCGGTCTCCGTGCCAGGTGTGCTTGCTCAGGCACCTGAGCCAGCAGCACCCGCGGCCACTCCAGCACCCACTGCGGCAACCCCGGCCCCTGTGGCGACTCCATCTACTGACCAAGCTCAGCCCACAGTTGCGCAGACGCCTGTTCCACCCGCAGCGCCGACGTTCCTTGTGCCCCAGGGCACCAAGATACTGCTCTCACTTACCAGCGCTGTGAACACCAAGTCCGCCAAACCGGGTGACGGCGTGTACTTAGTCTCGACGTTTCCCGTAGTGGTTGGGACGCATGTGCTGATTCCTGCCGGCGTTTATGTCCAGGGATCGGTGGACCAGGTGATTCGCCCCGGCCATGTGAAGGGGCGTGCGCAGGTAGGAATGCACTTCACCTCGCTGATCTTTCCCAACGGCTCAGTCGTAATGATTCCCGGAGTAGTTAACAGCCTTCCAGGGTCAGCTGGAGCCAAGGTAAAGGATGGCGAGGGAACGATTGAGCAGCCCAGCAATAAAGGCAGGGATCTGGGCACGGTGTTGAAGGGCGCTGCCATTGGCGCCCAGGGAGGCGTGATCGGCGGCGCGGCCACGGGAAGCATGGGAGAGGCGATCGGCTATGGCTCACTTGCGGGCGCGCTGGCCGGCGGCATCTATACACTCTTCCAGCGCGGCGACGACGTGAATATTCCCCAGGGATCGATCCTGGAGATGGTGCTGCAGCGCCCTCTCATTCTGCAGGAAGAAAACATGAAGAAGGCAAATCCCGATCAGCCCATCTACACCCCCGCAGTACAACAGCAGCCCATGCCCAAGCCCCGCGGTCCTGGAATGCTTTGCCCCATCGGATCTCTTGGCTGCAACTGACCTGAGGCTGTATTCTAGTAGTGACGGGCTATACAAAACATTGGCCGGAACAGACCACCATGGAAGATAATCTGCACGATCTCCGACCAGGCACTGAGCAAGCCGCTTTGGACGCGGAAGCAAGTCGCGAGCAAAGCTCGAGCAAGAATCTTCGCATCTGGGTGCGCGACTTTATCGTATCGGTTGCGGCTTCAGTCCTCATCATCACGCTGCTCTACCAGCCGGTGAAGGTGGAAGGCACCAGCATGCTTCCTCGTCTGGAAGATCAGGACCGCCTGTTCATCAACAAGTTCGTCTATCACTTCGAAAAGATCGAACGCGGTGATGTTGTGGTCTTCTACTATCCTCGCGATCCTGAGAAGAGCTACATCAAGCGCGTGATAGCGTTGCCCGGCGATCATCTCCAAATCGATCATGGAATCGTCTCGGTCAACGGAGAGGCGCTATCGGAGCCCTATGTCCCGCGCCGCTTCTTCGATGGCCGCTCGATCGAAGCGATGGTGATTCCGCCGAATGAATACTTCGTGATGGGTGATCACCGCTCCATATCCAGCGACAGCCGCGACTTCGGTCCGGTTGCAGCGCAGGCTGATCTACGGCAAGGCCGCCTTCGTCTACTGGCCTACCGAAAAGATGGGCGTCGTCCACTAATCTATTTTGCCGCTGCAAAACTCTCAAAACACGCCACTGTAAATATCAAGTAAGCGGTATCATTCTCCGTGGTGCCGCCTAGCAGATTGAAACACCTCAGAGGGAACTCCTGCCCTAGACAGCCACCAACTACAGCCATCCAACGCTGACTGACTTATTGCACGAGGTTTCACGAATGTCCGATTTTTCGCGCCGCGATGTCCTGCGCACCGGCCTGGTAATTTCCGCCGGAAGTCTTCTTTCCAAATCTTCTCTCATGCAGTCGGAAGCCGTGGCACAGGCCGTGCAATCGGCGCAGCACGCGGGCGTCATCCTGCCCACACCCGATATCGATCTCGCACCACGCGAGCGGCTGCTCTTTGATTTCAATTGGCGTTTCATGCTGGGGCATGGCAGCGATCCCGCTCGAGACCTGGGATTTGGAAAAGGGCAGGGCGACTTCGCCAAGACAGGCGACTTCACATTCGCGCGTCCTAAGTTTGACGACTCAACGTGGCGCAAGCTCAACCTTCCGCATGACTGGGCGGTGGAGTTGCCGTTTGTCAACGATGATTCGCTTGACTCGCACGGCTTCAAGCCGCTCGGTCGCAAGTATCCCGAGACGAGTGTTGGCTGGTATCGCCGCACCTTCGATATTTCAAAATCCGACGAGGGTCGCCGCATCTTCATCGAGTTCGACGGAGCGTTCCGCAGCGCCCTTGTCTTCTGCAATGGATCGTTTCTCGGACGCAGCGACAGCGGCTACGCTCCCTTCCGCTTCGAACTCACGGACTTTCTGAGTTACGGTGCAAGCAATGCGATCGTGGTTCGCATGGATGCTTCCTTTGGAGATGGCTGGTTCTATGAGGGAGCGGGCATCTATCGCCACGTGTGGCTGACCAAGGTCGATCCTGTGCATCTGGGCGAGTGGGACACAATTGTCCGCACCGAGGTACAGGGCGGCAACGCTACTCTCAAGCTGACGACCACTGTGCTGAATGCGAGCGCGGCAAAGGCGAACTGCCGTGTGCGCTGGCAGATCCTTGACGGTGCAGGCAAGAGCGTCACGACGGTAGACTCGCCGGCGGTGGATATCGTCGTCGATGGCAGGCAGGATTTCACCGCGACCGCCAAGATAGCCAAGCCGGCGATCTGGTCGCCTGCCGAGCCTAATCTCTACTACGCCGTTGCCACGGTCGAAGCTGCAGGCAAAGTTGTGGACCGCGACAAGACCACCTTCGGTGTTCGCACGCTGGCGTGGGACGCGGAAAAGGGCTTCTTCCTGAATGGCGAGCGAACCGAGATCCATGGCACCTGCAACCACCAGGATCACGCTGGCGTAGGCGCTGCTCTGCCTGACAGTCTTCAGGATTTCCGCATCAACATATTGAAGGGAATGGGCAACAACGCGGTTCGCACGTCGCACAACATTCCTACGCCGGAGTGGGTGGAGGCCTGCGACCGCCTGGGCGTGCTGATGCTGTGTGAGACGCGCATCATGTCGTCGAACGATGAGGCAATGAATCAGCTTGAAAAGATGATCAAGCGCTTCCGCAATAGCCCCGCCATCTTTCTCTGGTCGATGGGCAACGAGGAATTCATCATCCAGGCGAACAACGTTGGACCGCATGTCATCCGCTCCATGCAGCAGCGTTCGCATGAACTCGATCCCACGCGCTTGTGCACGGCGGCAGTGAATAATTCGTGGGACAAGGATATGGCGCCTGTACTTGACGTGATGGGATACAACTACAACATTTCGAAGATTGACGGCTACCACGCGAAGTATCCCAAGCAGCCCAGCATTGGCACGGAGACTGCCAGCACCGTGTCAACGCGCGGCATATATACAACAGACAAGCTGCGCAACTGGGTGAGCGCGTACGACGTGAATGCTCCGCAATGGGGTGAGACTGCCGAGCAGTGGTGGTCCTTTTATGCGGCGCGCCCCTTTACCACCGGCGGCTTCGTGTGGACTGGATTCGACTATCGTGGTGAGCCCACTCCATATTCGTGGCCGAGCATCAACTCACAATTCGGCGTCATCGATATGTGCGGATTTCAAAAGGACAACTATTTCTACTACAAGGCGTGGTGGGGAAGTGAGCCGGTGCTGCATCTCTTCCCGCACTGGAATTGGGCAGGGAAGGAAGGCGAGGAGATCATGGTCTGGGTCCACTCCAACCTGGATAGCGTGGAACTCTTCGTCAATGGCCAGAGCGCCGGTTCGCAGAAGATTGAGAAGTGGCACCACATCCAGTGGAGCGTGAAATATGCGCCCGGCTTCATTGAGGCTCGCGGCACCAAGGACGGCAAGGTGGTGATGACAACACGGCGCGACACCACGGGCGATCCGGCAAAGATTGTGCTGACTGCAGATCGTAACGAGATCTCTGCGGATGGCGCGGATGTCTCCATGGTGCGCGTTGAGGTTATCGACAAAGATGGACGCCCTGTGCCTGTTGCGAATAACGAGATTCACTTCAAGGTCGCAGGCGAGGGCGCGCTCATCGGAGTTGGAAACGGCGATCCGAATTGTCAGGAAGCTGACAAGGCCGATGAACGAAGCCTGTTCAACGGTCTGGCGCAGGCGATTCTTCAGGCCACGCGAACCGCAGGCACGATTACGCTTGAGGCTAACGGAAGGAATCTCGAGTCGGCAAAGATCACGGTGACGACGATGGAGGTTCGCCAGCGGCCATCAGTCGCGTGACGGGAAAAGTTTCATCCTGTCAAAAGTTTTGACAGTGGGATTTCATTCTGCTAGAAACGAAGTCTCCGGAGAAATATTTTTATTTCAACGGTGTAGCCGTGAACAGGGAAGCGCTCGACACCCGTTCACATCAATCTCAATTACGCAATGGGATGCTCGGGAAGGCGGTGAAAGTCCGCCACTGCCCCGCAACTGTAAGCGCGTATCCGCCGCTTGGACAGCATGTCCTGGGGAGGAGAAATCCAGCCGACGCACCACTGAAGCATTTGCTTTGGGAAGGTGGCTGGAGATAGTTCCCGCAAGGGAAGCGCGCAAGTCAGGAGACCGGTCTCTTTGCGATCTTTGCCGCGTTCCGAGGGGGAACGGAGGACCTATGCGCGAATTCAAGTGGCTTCAAAGCCGCCGACTCTTCTTTTCTTTCACGATTCTGCTTTTCGTATTGATCCCGAATTGTTTGCACGCCGCCATTGTGCGTGGCACTGTTACAGATCCGCTGGGCGCACCGGTATCGGGCGCACAAGTCGCACTGTTGACCAGCGGAACGGTCGTCAGCAGCGCTACCACTGGCCCGGATGGAAGCTACCAGATCACAACCCCTGAGGCAGGGCGGTTTTACGTAGTGGTCGCAGGCAAGACTTTCCATCAGATGTCCACTGCAGCTTTCTACGTCGGCAGACTGGAAGCCGTAGAGCAGGACATCGTGCTCGAGCCTGAGTGGGTGCGGCAGGAAATTGTTGTTACGCCGACCGGCAATCGGCTGCCACAGGAGCAGGTGAGTTCCTCAGTCTCTCTGATTCCGCGCGAAGAGTTTGAGACGCAAACTGACCTGGTTGCTACGCTTCGCCTCGTGCCCGGAACGGTCGTTGTTCAAAGCGGCCAGATGGGCAGCGCCACTTCGCTGTTTGTGCGCGGCGGCAATTCTGATGCGAACAAGGTAACGTTCGATGGTGTCACTGCGGAAGACATCGGCGGCCGCTTCGACTACGGCAACGTGTCAACCGGCGGCATCACCAGCATGGAAGTTTATCGCGGCCCCAACTCAGCGATCTACGGTTCAGACGCGGCTGCCGGCGTGGTTGACTTCGCTTCACCGCGCGGCACCACGTCCACGCCATCCCTCTTCTACGCGGGCGACCTCGGCAACTTTCACACCTATCGCAACGAAGTACAACTCGCAGGCGCGCGTAACAAACTCGACTACTACGGTACCTTCTCGCGGCTCGATACTTCCAACTCCATACCCATGGACAAATATCACATTGCCAACTCGGCAGCGAATCTCGGATGGCAACCAACCGCTGCCACGCAGGTCCGCGGGACTGGCCGGTACAGTGTTTCAGCTACTGGTCTGCCTGGCCCTTATCAGTTCTACTGGTTGGCAAATGATGGCAAGGAGTCGGACCAGGATCTCTACGTGGGCACGACGGTCGAGAACCAGACAACTGCGGCATGGCACAACCTGGCTCGCTACGGTCTCACGCGCAAACGCGAGCAGTCTGAGCAGTGGTATCCGGCCGGAATTCTGACAACCACGTACATTCCACCCGCCTTCGGTTTTCCGGGATATACAACTCAAAATTACTATGGGCTTCCGATTGTGACCCACGGCGCCAATGGCTACTCGGTCAGCGGGCAGGCGCTGATGAACTACTCCACAGATAACTTTGCCGTCTATCCGAACCAGCTATTCCTGGTTTCGAATCGCGACCAGCTATTCGCTCAGAGCGACTATCGTTTCTCTCCTCACATGGTTGGCCTTGTTGGCTTTCGTTATGAGAACGAGCGCGGTTCAGAAAAACTCGCAGCCTATGGCATCGATCAATCTCTTGAGCGAAACAACTACGACTATACGGCGCAGTTGCAGGGCGATTTCAGGAACCGCTTCTTCTATACGCTTGGGGGAAGTCTGCTGCACAACGAACTCTACGGCACCGAAACAAATCCGCGCATTGGCCTCGCGTACTATGCTGTGCGCCCCGGTGCAGGAGTCTTCCACGGCACCAAGTTGAAATTCAACTTTGCCAAGGGTGTTAAGGAGCCAACACTGACTGAACAGTTCGGATCGCTCTACACGTTTCTTGAAAAGGTGCCCGGAGGCCCCGACGCTATCGCAAATTTTCACATCGCCCCAATTGGAGCGGAGCGTACGCGAACCTACGACGGCGGCGTGGAGCAAAATCTTTTCGCGCAGCGGGTGCTTATTCGAATCACATATTTTCACAACGAGTATGGCAACCAGATTGAATCAGTGGGTTCCGGCGTGATTCCTCAACTCCTGCCCAACCTCACTCCAGAAGAGCAGAAGCAGCTTGAGAGGTTGCTGCAATTTGCGGGCCCTCTCAATCTGAACTCGCTCGACTACAGTGCACAGGGATTCGAATCGGAAGTGGAGTACAGCATCGGCCGCAAGCTGTACCTTCGCGGGGGCTATACCTATCTCGATGCCAAAGTGCAGCAATCCTTTTCATCGTCGGCTCTCTATCCCACTTACAACACGGGACTCTCCACCGGGCCCGTGCCGTCGTTTTCGACTATTCCAATCGGAGCCTACTCGCCACTTGTAGGCGCGCGTCCCTTCCGCCGTCCTCCCCACACGGGCTTTGCCGCAGCAAGCTATGCCAGCGGCAAGTGGAGCGGGCAGGTCACAGGAGCATTTACCAGTCGCAGTGACGACTCAACTTTCCTGGCCTACAGCGATATCGAACAGGGTAACTCTCTACTGCTACCCAATCGTAATCTCGACCACTCCTTCGCGATGGTCGATCTCGGTGGCAGCTATCAGATCCTTCCGTGGATGGCAGCATACGGGCAGGCAAACAATCTATTAAGCGATCAGCACCTATCGCCCATTGGCTATCCCAGCCTACCCTTCAACTTCCGCGTCGGTGTGCGGCTCTCCCTGGGCAAGGGAATGTTCTCGCATTGACGTAGGCGTAATACGTAACCGTAGTTGGAAAAAAAGAGAAGACCCGGCTCTCAACCGGGCCTTTTCGTCCTCTGCTGCAATCACCATTTGTCGTGATCTTTGCAGCCTTGTCCGTCGGTCACTGACGTAAGCTTTTGTGCGGCCGCCGTCAAAGTCCTGCTGTAGCAGTCATCCCACGAGTCGCTCCATCGATATGTCTGCGAGGTCTTGCTACCTGTTGGCCCGATCACGTTAAAGTTGGAATCGAAATTCAATGTGTCCGTAGCGTTCACTTCGTTCTGCAGGCTGGTAGTGAATAAATGCCACCCGTTCAAGCTCTGCTCGGTCTTCTCTACGTCCTTCTGGCTGGCCGTAACAACCTGCGTTGCGGTACCGTCAGCATTCACGACAAAGGAATAATCAATCGCCAGCGGATAGCTGAAGTGCTGCTCGTTCGACTCCTTCAGGAACCCGTTGCGCGTGTTCGTGCGTGAGTCCACTGTCGTCAACTGCCGTGCGTTCTGAGTATCGGTCGTTGAGCTTACGTTGAACGTCTGATTACTGGAGAAGTTCACCGTCTGCTCTACCGTGGTGTCGACCCTGCCATGCGACGTGTTCACGAAGCCTTTGATTTCAAAAGCCCGGTCTGAAGTCACGAGTATGTTCCCGGTAAACGTGCCGCCGGAGCTAGTGATGTTATTTGTAACGACCGGCGTTGGTGCTGCTGTAAGCGTGTTACTCACCACGCCGCCGGTCACCTTCTTCGCCCACGGGTCCGTGTATACAAGCAGGTTCGCGGTCGCGAGGAAGTAGCTGTTCGCGTTGAAGACTCCCACTCCAACAGTGTGCGTGCTGCCGTCGGCCAGCACTCCAGCAAACGGAGTCAGGTCCACGCGATAGGGTTTGAAGTCCAGCGTCTGCACGCCGGGAATAGGCTCCCACAAATACGGATCGATGCCGCCGGTATAGATCCACGGGTAGACAGGCGCAACTCCCGCGGGCTTGCCATCGATCGTCACCTCGGTCTCACGAAATGCCGTATTACCGCAGCTTAAGAGGTTCGATGCCTCGTCGGTCGGCACGCAGAAATACCAGAACTCATCGTTGGACTGGCTCTGCGCAATCACGTCCAGGTAGACCTTCTCTACATTCTCAGGCAGATTCAAGTCCTGCGTGATCTGGTCCGCAGTTGTGTTCAGAGTGCCTGCGTCGCCGCCCGGTCCATTTACGGGAATCACGATCTCAGGCGTCTTCGGTGTACGCTCCTGCCACGACGCTGGATAGAACTCCAGCGCGGCATTCGCGAAGATGATGCCGTCGTATGTCACTCCGTTTGAAACTCCGACGAAGTTGCCCAGGTCGGCCTGCCCCGACTGCGCCGTCTTGAAGATTGCGCTCAGATCGGTAACGTCGCGCTCTACGTGCCACGATGGGCTCAGCGTCTTACGCGGTTCCGCAGTCGTTCCGTAATAGATGTTCGCGTGCCCAAGGTAGAAAGCCGCGGTCCGATCAAATTGCCGCCCTGCGGTCACGGTAAAGTCGGCGGTGAATACCACTTTGGCCCACGGTCCGGGGCATGCCGATGGCGGCGTATAGGAGTAGATTTTGGGGGTGAAGTCGGCGAACTCCAGGTCCTTGAACAATTGCACGACGCATGGCTTGGTATGCGGTCGCGGCACCTGCGGCTCAGCGGTAATTGGGTTGGACGAACCGATCTGCGGCGTTGGGGGAACAACTACGGTCTGGGCTTGCATCATGCCCGCGGAAGCGATCAGCAATACTCCGGCTCGGGTGATCCGACGTTCCCACGCAAAATACTTGATAACTGGTATGCGCACTGCGGTCTCCTTTCAGACGGTTCTTACTGTCTGAAAACAATACCACTGTGCCAATATCTTAGTAGTTAACTTCTGCGGCTTTACCGCCTCGTCAACACGACTATTTTTTGCGCGCATTCAGCATATCGAGCACGCGTTTCAGCTCTTCAAGTTTTTGTCCCGCCTCGCCAAGCTTGCCCTCGGCCGTGAGCCGCTGATAGTCGGCAAGATCGCTGGCCGCCTGCTTGATCAGCGCATTCATATCGCCTGCGGGTTCCGGCGCTCCGCTGGGCGCAGGCACCGATCGCGTATTCTGTGCAGCACTCAAAGATGATGCTCCTCCATCGAACAACGCTGTGAGTGCCGCTTCGAATGTTGGTCCATAGGCGAGGCGGTCCTGCAGCGCCAGCACCACCAGTCGCAGCTCCGGCATTGGGCTTCGTTCGGCCTGCAGGTATATCGGCTCAGCGTATAGCAAGGCGCGTCCCGACGGAATCACCAGTAGGGAACCGCGTCGAACGTGTGAGCCTTGCTGGTTCCACAGCGTCAGTTGTCCTGAGAGCTGCGCGTTCTGATCGATCCGCGCTTCAATCTGTAGCGGACCATCCACCATCCTCGTCTTGGGAAAATCGTAGACCACCGACGTACCGTAGTTCGCGCCGTCGCTGCGCGCCGCGATCCAGCCGATAAGGTTGTTGCGGTTGGCAGGCGTGAAGGGCAGTATCTCTACGAACTCTATCTGTGTCGCACCCGGTAGTTTCATCAGCACGAAATTCGGCTGCATCGGATGCGTCACCTGCTCACCGCCTTCGCCCATGCCGACTTCGGAAGCCACTGTCCAAAGATCCTCGCGGTTGTAGAACACCGCCGGATCTGTCATGTGGTAGAGCCCGTATACTTCCGCCTGCAAGGTAAGCAGCATCTCGGGATAACGAACGTGCTTGTGCAGCGCGGGCGCCATGGCCGATGCATCCTTGAAGAGGCTGGGAAAGATGCGGCGATAGGTCGCGATGATTGGATCTTCCGTGTCAAAGACGTAAAAGGTTGTCGTTCCATCGTAGGCGTCAATCACAGCCTTCACGCTGTTCCGCATGTAATTGACTGACGTGTCTCCGAGACGATAATGGCTCGAATAAGGATAAGTATCTGAGGTTGTGAACGCATCCATCACCCACGACAGCCGTCCGTCATCGCCAACCACGATGTAGGGATCCTGATCGAAGGTGAGGAATGGGACCAGCGCTGCGACGCGATCGCGCACATTGCGTCGCATCAGCAGGCGGCTCTCAGGAGTTACGTCATCGCTGAAAGGCAGCTTCGCCAGGTCGCCCCGATCGATTGCGAGGATAATACGCCGCAGTAATCCGCCTAGTGCGATGCCGCCATTTCCTTCGTAAGAATTCAGGCTGTTGGTCTGACCTTGCGGATAGTCAAATTCCTTTTGCCGCGTCTTCACGTAAACGTCGGTGTTGGTCAACTCGCCGAAGTAGATCTCAGGCCGAGTCACCTTCAATTCGGGCACAGTGCTTTGCACTGGCATGTTGCTTAGCATCAACGTTGGCAGCCCTTCCGCGGTGAATCCATTCACCGGATTCATCGTGATGCCATAGCCATGCGTGTAAATCAACTTCTCGTTGATCCAGTTTCGACTGCTCTCAGGAAGCTTCTCTACATTCAGTTCACGCGTGCCCAGCATTACCTGTCGGGTGGTCCCATTGAATTGGTACCTATCGATATCGATGTCAGGAAAATCGTAGTAGGTGCGGATCTCCTGAATCTGGCGGAGAGTGTCCTGCAGGGCATGCACATCCCATAGGCGGATGTTATCGAGTGTCGGCTGATTGTTCGCAGGATCGGCCGCTTCGAGCGTAATCTCAGCAGGGAATTCGCGCTGAGCGAATCTATCGAGGCCATATGCCTGGCGCGTAAATTCGATGTTGTGCGTGATGTACGGCTGCTCGCGTACCAATTCATTCGGCTTGACGATAAAGCTGCTCACATACCACCCTGCAACCTGCAGTATGACGTAGCAGAATAACGCTGGAAGCACCGCCACAATCAGCACACGTCCGCGTGGCGAGCGCACAGCGTTGACAGCCGCGATGGCCGCGCCCAGCAGCAGCGCTGCGCATACGATCAGCAACCCGCCCAGAATTATATGCGCGTCAGTGTAGGTGACGCCGCCAAAGACCGTATGATCCTCAAACATCCGCTCAAATCGGCTCAGATATACGCGCACCGCAAGGATCAGGCACAGGAATGCCGCAGCGATTGAGAGGCCGCGCCACGGAAGAGGGAAACTCATCCCGCGGCGTTCGCCTATCACACGTGCCCCCCCCGTAATAACCAGGAAGAGGCCCGCGAGCAGGCATGTAATTACAGAAAGAGTCAGCAACCAGCCGACGATGAGTTGCCAGGCGGGGAGTGCGAAGAGGTAGAAGCTCAGTGGCTTTCCCAGGATGGGATCGGCAACACCGGCCTGCGGCGCATACCACCACAGTGCAAGCGTTGGCCACTCAACCATCATGCCGATGCCGGTTGCAAACGCAATCACGAGTGAGCCAACCAGCGCGATCACGCGCAATACCGGCTCGACAGAGAGAGTCATCGGCTGTCCACCGACCACGATTGTGTGATTGCTCGGCAGATCACGACGGTGTGCGCGTCTTAGCGCCAAGAAGGATCCGTAGAGAATCAGAAATGTGCACGCGCCAAAGGCCACGAAGATTCCCCAGCGCAGTCCGAGCGTCTTCCAGAAAACGCCACCATAGCCGAGCGACTTGAACCACAGCAGGTCTACGCAATACGACAGAGCAGTCCGGCTACCGAGTGCGATGAGAGCAAATATAGCGAGAATGAGAAGAAATGAGCGGCGCCGCTTCGGCTGAGTCGGCTCCCAATCAATGATTTCGGGCAATGCTGCACCTCGATTTACAAGCATTCCCGTTGTCAGATTCCCAGGAACGCCCATTCTATCGCGAGTGAAGCATCACATCACTTTTGGCATGTCTTTCAGGAGCGCGGCGACACGCGTCCGGCCACGCGCTCGCCGCGAGCGAGTCTTTATTCCACTACCGACCAGTTCTCATCCGGATCATAAGCGGTCATCGCTTTGGCCGCGTTCACGGTATCTGCACCCAGATCGGCCTGGTAGACAACCCTGTCCTGATTCACGATGAAGGTCATCACTCCGCTCCCACGATATTCTGCAGGATAGGCAACGATACCGAATCCCCGCGTCATGTTGCCGTTGGCAACGTAGTTCTTCGCGCCGCCCTTGGCCTTCGCACCCTGCTGAGTCAGGATGCGATAAAAGTAGCCATGAAAAGGTTCAGGAGACTCGCGGGGCCCGGCCTTGTATCCTTCCGCGCTGGCTCGCGCTGCGAGTGGACCCAGCGGACTCTCGGCCTCGCCCTCAGCCACCTTCCAATACAGCCCATCGTGCCTACCCGCCGTGCTCGTGAAGCGCTGAGCATACTGCTTCACCTTGCTGCCATCCTGCGGAGCAGCAAAGTACTCTGCCTGCGCGTCAGCCATTGCGTTCAACACGCCGATCACCGACAGCTCATTGTCGCCGATGCGCCGGCTCATGAACTCCTTCTTCCCGCTCTCTGTATTGAACGACCATTTACCGTCGCTGCCCTTTTCCAGCGGGAAGGGAAACGGATAGCTGTCAACGCCAATATCCAGCACCTGCGCGCCGCCCTCGAGATCTGCCCAGCGATGCATCCTGTCGTAGTCGGAAACAAACTTGCCGAAGGCGGCCTTATCCTCCGCGGGATCGCCAGTCAGCAAATACTCCTTTGCCTCGTGGCCGAAGATCGACAAGATTGCATTTGAATCACCGGCTTTGGCAGCGGCATAGACTGCCTGCCCCGCCAGTTCAGGAGTCGCAAAACTATTCGACACCACAGCGACTGGTTCGCTCTCCTTCTTGCACCCGCTCGAGAGAATGAATATCGCGGTCAACGCGAGCACACCGACGCGCGACAATAGTGTGTTGCTCCTGCCCGCACGCCCTGTCACCTTCATTCCCACTCCTTCATCACGCTTGTGTCTAAGCGAATTCATTTGTCGTGCCATGCCATGGGGATCCACTCGCTATCACCTGCGCGCCCCACCACCTGCTGGTCGTGCAGCAGGTGCGGCGGGCCGGGGCGTTGGAGCCTGCAGGCTTTGGTTTCCGCGTGCGCTCTGCGGCCTGCCACCACCCGAGCCTGAAAACGCATTCGGCTGCTTTGCCGGCTGCGGTTTGGCTGTTGCCGGATATCCGCGAAGTTCGCGCGTATTAGGCTGCGGACTCGGAGTGCCGGGAGCCGGTCGCGTCGAGGGTCCTCCTCCACCTGGTCGATTTCCGTTGCCAGGATTCGTTGGTGACGGTGCAGGCAATGTTGTCGGTCCCCCGGGTCGAGCCGGTTGCGTTGAAGGACGATCTGGTCTGCCGGGCTGAACCGGCATCGTTGTCGGTCTATCTGGTCTACCCGGTTGAACAGGCATCGTACCAGGCCTGCCGGGCCTGCCCGGAACAGGCTGCGGTAATGGCGTGGGCCGCGGACGCACTCCACTTGGCGGAGGACGCCATCCAGGCGGCGGCGGGCGCGGCGGTCGTGGCGGCGGATAATAAGGAGGCCGATATCCGGGATAGTAGCCTGGATAGTATCCGCCCCACCAATAAGGATTCCCGTAATACATCCCGCCGCCGCAGTACACAGAACGGGTGCTCCAGTGCATTCCCCAACTCGAATAGTGCCAGCCGCAGGAGGAACCGCCGATAGCCGCGCCCACTGCGATGCCCACGCTAAACGAGATGATGGATGCGGCCACAACGTCGCCTGTGGTGTATCCCGGGGTCGTTACAGGCGTTCCGTAAACAACCGTGGGATTGTATGTCGGCACATAAACTACCTGCGGATTGGCCGGCTGGATCACGATGACATCCGGGCTTTGCTGCACTACCTTGATCTGCTCTCCCGACTTCAGATTGCCTGCAGAGTATGCCTTGGCCCGCATCCTTTGCACCGCGGCCGCCACTTCAGCCTGTTGATTCGCAGCGGCGTCGCCCAAGGCAGATGTCCACGGCAGGTTGTTTGCAAGCTTGTCCAGCACGCTGGCAAACTGCATGAGGGCCATCACTGATGGATCCCACTGCTTCTCGTCAACTGAATTCACCAGCGCGTCGCCGGTGAGATTCGGATTCGCCTTGACGTAAGCATCGGCATCCACCACCTGATCCGGATAGGTTGCCGCACCAAGAATCTGCGCGACCAGTGCATCGGGATAGAGCGCAATCGGTGCCACCAGCGCGGCAAGATCTCTGGCCGCCACGGGAGCGTATACCTCTTGAAATGCATGCGGGGCTCGACCAGGAACGGGCAATGCTAGGGCGACGTCAGGGATCGTTGCCCAGACCAGCGATAGGTTGACGAACACGACCAGCAGTTTTCTCAGGAAGGTCATAATTTCGTGCTCACTGTTGCGCCGGATCTAAACGCAGCTTTTCAGCTGACCCCGCAACAGCCAACGCAAATGGTATTCGAGAAAAGTGCTGAAGTCGAGAACGGCCCCCTGGCTCGTGTATCGCACGAATAAAAAAACAGCCGGATCATATTGACCCGGCTGCTTCAAATACCGCAGTCTTTCACGCGTTAACTGTTAGCTTCCACCAAGCTTGACGCCCGCACTCAACGGCAGGTCGCGCGATGAACTGCCTACCCGCACCTTGTAATCTCCCGGAACAAGCTCCCATCCATTCTTCTCGACGTTGTAGATGGAGAGGTACAGAGGCTCTGCGTGTACAGTCACCTCTTTCGATTCGCCCGGAGCCAAGGTCACCTTGCTCCATCCAATCAAGCGCTTCGGTGGTTCCTGCGTGCTTGCCGGAAGCGTCACATAAACCTGTGCCACTTCTTCGCCAGCGCGCTTGCCGGTATTTTTCACCTTGAAAGTCACCGTGACTCCATCGCCCGCACTCGCCTTCACATCGGAGTAAGCAAAGGTCGTGTAGGAAAGTCCGAATCCGAATGGGAAGAGTGGATCCTTCTTCTCCGAGTCGTACCACTTGTAACCAACCTTCAGGCCCTCGTCGTACTTAACTTCGAACTTCGTCGAATTCATTCTGAAGCCAGGTATAGCCGGCGCGCCCTCTGGCTTGTCGGGGTTAGCCGGGGGAGCCGGTTGTTTCACCAACTGCGGCCGCGGCAAATCCGCCTCGCTCTTTGCGAAAGTGAGAACCAGTTTGCCGCTCGGGTTCACGTCGCCGAAGAGAATGTTTGCCAACGCCTCGCCCCCGCGAATTCCCGGATACCACGCCTCGATCACGGCGCTAACCTTGTCGATCCAAGGCATCGTCACCGGGCTGCCCGTTTCCAGCACAACAATCGTGTGCGGATTCGCTGCTGCTACGGCGGCGATCAGGGCATCCTGATTGTCTGGAAGAGAAAGGCTCGGCAAGTCGCTGCCCTCAGACTCATGCTGAACTGCGAAGAGGATCGCCACATCCGAAGACTTGGCCAGCGCCGCTGCGCTTGCCGTGTCTGTTCCCGCGTCGAACTTTACGCTGGCTCCCGGCGCCTTCTGCATAATGCCCTTGAGCGGGGAAGAACGATGATAGACATGCTGGCTCAGCAACGCCATGATTCCCGTGGGACTGCCAGGCGGCGGAGGAACTGCGCTGCCACCGGCCGCATCCACCTGACCCGATCCGCCACCGGAGATCACGCCCACATCAGCGTGTCCGCCGATCACCGCGATCGATTTGATGCTCGAGGCGCTCAGCGGAAGTTGATTGCTCTTGTTCTTCAGAAGGACCGCGCCCTTCTCTTCCACTCGCTGCGCCACATCAAAGCCGTGGAATACATCCACTACCTGCGTGCTTACAGGATTGTCGAAGAGCCCGACCTGAAATTCTGTCCGCAGGATGCGATGCACCATGCCGTTGATCTGAGTCTCCGATACTTCGCCGCTCTGCACAGCTTTTTTCAGAGGCTCACCCAGGAAGCCGTCGCCCGGCTGCTCGATGTCGAGGCCCGCCTTCACTGCGGCCACCGTGCTGTGCGTACCACCCCAGTCAGAGACTACGAACCCCTTGAAGTTCCAATCCTTCTTCAGTACATCGGTCAGCGTGTAGTCGTTCTCGCAGGCGTACGTGCCATTGATCAGGTTGTAAGAGCACATCACCGCACCCACACCCGAATCGCGAATTCCGATCTGGAAGGCGAGCAAATCGCTCTCACGCATCGCACGTTTGTCGATGATCACGTTTACGAAGTTGCGCCCATCCTCCTGGTCGTTCACGGCATAGTGCTTGATGTCGCCGATGACGCCCTGCGCCTGCTCCGCCTTCATCTCCTGGCCCACCAGCGTGCCCGCAAGAATCGGATCCTCGCCCTTGTATTCGAAGGTGCGCCCGTTGCGCGGTTCCCTGGTCAGGTTTACTCCGCCGCCAAGCGACATATTGAATCCCTGGTTGTGAAGCTCAGTGCCAATCAATGCGCCGTAATCGTAGGCGACGGTAGTGTCCCAGCTGGAAGCCTCCGCGACAGCGGATGGCAGCGCAGTAGAGTAGCGGCTCTTTGACGAACCCCGCGCCACACCCACAGCCGCATCGGACATCTGCAGGTCCGGAATCCCCAGTCGCTCAATGCCTGGAACCATGCCTGCACCACCCACCAAACGCACTCCCGGCCCGGAGGTCGGTTGCTGGAACAACGCTCCCCATCCCAGCCCGTGCAGCATCTGGATCTTCTCGTCCAGCGTCATCTGTGCAATCACCAGGTCGGCGCGCTCATCGGGAGTTAGGCTCTTGTTCTCCCACGGACCCTTAGGCACGTGCTTTTGTGGCGGCCCAAATTGGCCATTCATCGGCATTGCTGCAGCCAGCAGGCAAACCGCCGCCGCCATCGTCAGCACCATCTTCCTCGGGAATCCTGTAACACTCATCTCTCAATCCTCTCTCGATTACCAAATCATTGCTCGTTCGCGGCCATTGCGTCTGCACGCAGAAGCTCCACTCCCGGCGGATACCATTTCCCGTGCCAACCAATAACCTGCCCATGGGAAGGCTGAATCCTGGGACGTCTTCAGATCTGCAATAGTTTCATTGTCGAAGTATATCCGCTGACGCTGAGGGGTCGCCAGAATATTTTCAGAATCGAAGTATTCCTTTATGTCTCCGGTTGCAACTTCGCCGCCCCCCGCCTACGATGGAGTCCATGCCGAGCCCCACCAAGCGGACCCCCGTTGAAAAGGAAGATCATTCCCGTGCATTCGTCGATTCGCTGGACGCCTTGATTGGGCGGTTCATCTTGAATTCTCCCCGCGGATTGCACCCGATCGATATTTCCCCACAGGAAAGCAGGTCGCTCATCTGGCTCGGCCGAAACCACTCCTGCGTCATGAGCGAATTCGCCCGCGGACTCGCTGTACCGCTAAGCACCGCCACCCACATGGTTGACCGGCTCGTCGAAAAGGGCCTTCTCGTCCGCAAGAGGTCGCAGCAGGATCGCAGGATCGTAATGATCTCGCTATCCAAGCTCGGCAAGCGCCTGGACCGGCGCTTCTACGAACATCGCCTCACCCGCAGCCGCAAACTCCTCGGTGCGCTGGGCACAGCCGACCAGAAGCACCTCATCGGGCTGATGCGCAAGCTGGTTGTCTGATCCCGCGTCAACTTCAATGCAAAAAGAAAGAGCCCCGCGTTTTGCAGGGCTCTTCCTTTTGCAACGGTGCATTCAGGCCGGCGACGATCAATCCGCCAGCCTGATGGGTTCTTAGTACATGCCTTCCATGCCGCCGCCGTGACCGCCACCCGCAGGAGCAGACTTCGGCTCTGGAATGTCGGCAACCATGGCTTCGGTCGTCAGCATCAGGCCGGCAATCGAAGCAGCGTTCAACAGGGCAGTGCGCGTGACCTTGGTCGGATCGATGACGCCGGCCTTAACCAGATCCTCGAACTTGTCCGATCCGGCGTTGTAGCCGAAGTGGGGGTCCTTGCTCTCGAGAATCTTGCCTACGATCACAGCACCCTCGACGCCCGCGTTGCCAACGATCTGGCGAAGCGGCTCTTCGATTGCGCGGCGAACGATCTGGGCGCCGATCTTCTCGTCGCCTTCAAGGGTACCGATAAGCGTCTGCACATCGGCCGTGCAACGCAGCAGGGCAACACCGCCGCCGGGGACAATGCCTTCCTCGACTGCAGCGCGGGTTGCATGCATCGCATCCTCAACGCGGGCTTTCTTTTCCTTCATCTCGGTTTCGGTAGCAGCACCGACCTTGATGACGGCGACTCCGCCAACCAGCTTCGCAAGACGCTCCTGGAGCTTCTCACGATCGTAGTCAGAGGTGGTCTTCTCGATCTGATTGCGGATTTCCTTCACGCGGCCTTCGATGACCTTGGAATCTCCACGGCCTTCAACGATCGTCGTGTTGTCCTTGTCGATGGTGATGCGCTTCGCACGGCCCAGGTCCTCAACCTTCACGTTCTCGAGCTTGATGCCGAGATCTTCCGTGATGGCCTTGCCACCGGTCAGCTTCGCGATGTCTTCCAGCATTGCCTTGCGGCGATCGCCAAAGCCAGGAGCCTTCACAGCCGCCACGTTCAGCGTGCCACGCAGCTTGTTTACAACCAGGGTCGCAAGCGCCTCGCCGTCCACGTCTTCGGCAATGATCACCAGCGGCTTGCCGTTGCGGGCAACCTGCTCAAGCAGGGGAAGCAGATCCTTCATCGAGCTGATCTTCTTTTCGAAAATCAGGATGTAGGGCTCTTCCACAACCACTTCCATGCGGTCGGGATCGGTGACGAAATAGGGGCTCAGGTAGCCGCGGTCAAACTGCATTCCCTCGACCACTTCCAGCTGCGTCTCAAGCGTCTTCGACTCTTCAACCGTGATCACGCCATCCTTGCCAACCTTATTCATGGCTTCGGCAATGATGGTTCCGATGGTCGCATCGCTGTTGGCGGAGATTGTTCCCACCTGGGCAATCATCTCGCCCGTTACCGGCTTCGAGAACTTCGACAACGCGCCGCCCGTCACAACACCGGCTTCGTCGCGCTTGCCAATGATCGCTTCCACTGCCTTGTCGATGCCGCGCTTCAACGCCATCGGGTTCGCACCGGCGGCAACCGTCTTTACACCCTCGCGATAGATTGCCTGGGCCAAAACAGTTGCGGTCGTGGTGCCGTCACCGGCCACGTCTGAGGTCTTCGAAGCTACTTCGCGAACCATCTGGGCGCCCATGTTCTCGAGCGAATCCTTCAGCTCGATCTCCTTGGCAACCGTTACGCCGTCCTTGGTGATGGTCGGCGATCCAAACTTCTTCTCAATGACGACGTTGCGGCCCTTGGGTCCAAGGGTCACCTTTACGGCATCCGCCAGCGTGTTTACGCCGCGCAGAATTGCCTGACGCGAATCTTCTCCGTGCAGAATCTGCTTTGCCATTTCTTTTCCTTCTCCTTACGCTCGGGAGCGCTCGCCCCACAAGCGGCAATCATCTGAAGTATGCTCAGCGGGACTTGCCCGCTTGAGGTAGGTTGCCGCCACCTGACACGCAAACACGCATCCGGTCGCAGGCGACTCGCTTACTTACCTTTCAGTACGCCCAGAACTTCTTCTTCACGCATGATGATGAAGTCCTCACCATCGATCTTGATCTCGGTCCCGGCATACTTGCCGAAGAGAACGCGATCGCCAGCCTTGACGTCGAGCGGGAATACCTTGCCTTCGTCGTTCGACTTGCCCTTGCCTACCGAGATAACTTCACCTTCCTGGGGCTTCTCTTTGGCTGAGTCAGGAATAATGATGCCGCCACGTACCGTCTCGCCCTCGTCGATGCGACGAAGCAGAATGCGGTCGTGAAGGGGAGTGAAGGTGGTCGCTACGGATGCAGTTGCCATTGCGTTACTTCTCCTTCGCGCGAGGGTTTGCCTCGCGAGTTGCAGCTTGATTTTCGAGAGATCTCTCGGGATGGGCGACCCTACCCGGCTGACGCCTGATGGGGTATCTTTAGCAGTGTCGCCACCCAATTGCTAAAGATAGGCACCCGGAAAGGAGTTGTCAAGCCCTGAAGCGTTAAAATATGAGCGTATATCACTCAAATGTAATTATACGGAATTGGGAGATTTAGTGTGCAAGCGCTCCCGAAATTCCCCCCAACTTCCACTGTTTCCCTACGCCGCCGGGATTGAATACAATGGACAATATGTTCACCAAGCGTCTCCGCGCCATCTCCGGCGCACTTCTTCCGGCCCTGCTCGTCACCGCCCTGGCCCCTGCATTTGCCTACCAGACCGACGTAAAACGGGGTCGTAAGTACACCCCGCCGCCGCCCATGGCCACCATTGAGGTCCTCGTTCTCCGCGCCACCAGCGGCAAGCCAATTCCCAATGCGGCGGTTATATTTCACCCCATGCAGGACGAGAAGAATGTCGGCAACATGGAGCTTAAGACCACTGAGGAAGGCAAGGCCATGATCGACGTGATCACGATTGGCGATACACTCCGCCTACAGGTTATTGCCAACGGCTTCCAGACCTACGGAGAGGATTACAAGATCGAGACAGCCTCCAAGCAGATTGTGGTGAAGATGAAGCGTCCTGCCGAGCAGTATTCAATCTACAAGGATCACTCCAAGGACGGCACTCAGACGCCTCCAGCGGATCAGGCGGCTCCTCCGCCAGCGTCTGCGCCGGCACCCCAGGACAAGCCCGCACCGAAATAATCAGGATGCACCGACCGCAATGTAAAAGGGCCCATCAAGTGGGCCCTTTTTATTTGTGCGTCTGAGGCCGGCGCCGCTACGTTACTTGTGTTCGCCGCTGTGCTCAGGACTTGAGCCGGGCTCAGGAAAGTCGGAGTCCTCACCATCTGCGGGCTTCTCCGGCCCGCGATGAACAAGTTGGCCGGTCAGGGAGTTTTCGTCTTTGGTCTCGGGACGGTCGGTCTCAACCGCGCCTTTATAATCGTCGGCGTCGGGTGATGCTTGTGGTGTGGTCATGCCCTGAGAGATGTGCGAAAGGGCTCTCCCTGTTGTATGCGGGACAAAAAGAAGAGGCAGCGCATGGCTGCCTCTCTTCTGGCTCTGCGAGATGCGGTTATTGCTCTTTCGTCGCGGTGGGCTTGGGGGTGATGCGCACGCCGAGGCCATTCAGGCGGTTGCGGGCCTGCTGCGCCTCTGGAGTTTGCGGATAGCGCTGGATCAGGCTGCGGAGTTCGCGCGTCCCGGCATCTTTCTGGTTCAGCGCCAGCAGAGACTCGCCTTTGCGCAACTGCGCTGCGGGTGACTTGGGATTGCCCGGATACTGCTCCAGCACCACGTCGTAACCCTTGATCGCATTTTGATACTTGCCCTGACGATAGTCGATCTCGGCGATGTAGTATTGCGCGTTGCCGGCCAGATCGTCGCGGGGATAGAACTTCATCACGTCGCTAAACTCAGATACGGCGAGATCGTATTTCGCCGAGTTGTAGTCGCGCAATCCCCCCTGGTAGAGCTGCTGCAATGGGGGAGCGGCAGGGGCTGGCGCGGCGGCAGGATCCTGCGGCATACCACTCGGAGCCGTAATACCAGCTGCGTTGGGAGTGGCTGCGGCACTCGCAGCTTGGCTCTGCATGTCCTGCAGCGTCTTCTCCATTCGCCCTATGCGGGACTTCAGTTCATCCACGGAATCGTTCAAAGATTGGATCTGGCCGGAGACGCCGTCCAGCTTCTGACCTGAACCTTCGGTCTCGCGATCAATCTTTTTCTGTAGGTCGCCGACTGTGACCGACATCTTGTTGACGCTGTCGGCGGTCTGCTCAACCAGGTGTTGCAGGACGCCCATGCGTTCGTCGTTGGTTTGTTGCAGGTGCTGCATCGCGTCCTGAAGCTGCTGGACCTGGGTCTGCAGCTGAATCATTTCCTTGGACACGGCGTGGGCGGGAAAAGCAGGGAAGAGGAGAACAACGGCTGCAAGTGCAGCGAAGCTGGGAGTTGAGATACGCATCAATATTTCCCCTGGCGTACGTCTTAATTAAGATGCGGCAGTACCGCATAGCGATACTGCCGCGATCGTCGTGCTATTTGTCGAGCGAGAACTGCGTGCGGCGATTCTGCTGCCAGCAGCTCTCGTCGTGCTCTGAGCAGAACTGCTTTTCCTTGCCGTAGCTGACAACGCGCAGACGGTCAGGAGCAACGCCGGCGCTCACCAGCGCCTGCTTCGCGGCATTAGCGCGATTCTCGCCAAGAGCCAGGTTGTATTCTGTTGAGCCACGCTCGTCGCAATATCCGCCGAGTACGACCTTGACCGTGGGATGCGCCACGAAGAAGCTGGCATTCTTTGAAATGATCGCCTGGGCATCGCTGCGCAAATCGTAACTGTCGTAGTCGTAGAAGATATCCGCAACGTTCTGGCGGAAGGTCGCTTCGTCGATCACGTCGCTAACGGGCGCGGCCGGCGGCGGCGGAGTATTTACGGTTACACGCGCCATTGCGTCCGCACTTCCGCCATCTCCGCGCGCCACAAGGTGATAGTTGGTGGAGACGGTAGGATTCACAGTCTGCGTTCCTTCAGCACTGACCGTGCCGATGCCGTCAATGGATACGGTGCTGGCATTCGTCGTGCGCCACGCTATTACGACCTTGTCGCCTGCGGTTACGGCGCTGGGAGTCGCGGTGATCTCAGCGGTCGGGGCGGGTGCTACGACTGGCGGCGGAGGAGGCTCCGGCGGAGGCGCTGCTTTCTTCTTGCCGCAACCCACGGCAAAAACTAGCGAAGCTAAAAATACGAACGAGGCCAAATACTTCAACTGTCTTCCGGTCACAATCTCCTCCTGGGGAGAGTATTTACGAGCGTCGGCTTGCTGCAGCTTCCAGTGCTGACGGTGAAAGCTGCGATTGAGAAAGGGACACATAAGTTTACGTCCAACTATGCGCGCTGCCAAATCCATTTACTTCCAACTCCAGTTCGGCATGGAGTTGTTCCCACTTTGGGTCAGGGGATGCTGCTCTGTTCCATCTGCCAGCATTGTCCATATCTCGGACTGTCCTCCCTGCACCCGCTCAAATACGATGTGACGCCCATCCGGGGACCAACTTGGAAAATCGTTGCGGCCTGCGTCGTGAGTCAACTGCAGCCACTTCTTGCTGGCGATGTCCATCACGTAGATGTCCTGTCCGCCAGGTGCGCCGGGACCGTACTTGCGATCCCACGCAAAGGTGAGGAACTGGCCATTCGGCGACCACGAGGGTGAGGTGGCATACCCTCCATCCGTCATGCGCTGAATGTCGCCGCCATCGGAGTCCATGATGTAGATCTGTGGCAGACCGGTGCGTCCACTGCACCACGCGATCTGCGCATTGGTCTTCGGATTCCACACTGGCGAGACGTCCGGCCCCTTGAAATTTGTCAGGCGCCGCGGATTCGCACCGGTCACATCGGCCACCCAGATCTCAGGATCGCCCGAGCGGCTGGAGGAGAACGCCAGGTGGTTGCCGTCGCCCGACCATGCCGGGGAAAGGCTTGCACCCACGCCCAAGGGCCAACTGATCAGACGATTCAGCTCCAGCGAGAACATGCGAATCGACCAGCCCTCTTTACCCATCGTCGCAAACGCAATGCGCGAGTTGTTGGGCGCGATGCGCGGCGAAAGTGAGATCTGTCCCAGGTGCGTGACGGCATGCTGACCCTGGCCGTCGTAGTCCATTCCCCAGATTTCCTTGCTGCCCGTTCGCGTCGAGACAAAATAAATCTTCGTCTCGGCAATGCCGTTCAGACCGCCGCCCAGTCGCAGAATGATCTCGTCAGCGAAGCGGTGTGCAATCAGCCGCGCGTTGTCCTGCGTTGCGGTTTCGTTGTATTGCTTTCCCAGGACCTGCGGCGACTGCTCGTTCTTGGTGTCAAAGAGCCAGCCGTAGAGAACGATCCTGCCACTGCGAACAGCAATCGCTCCAAACGTCACCATCGCGGCATTCACCGGCTCCGCCGACCACTGCTTCAGGCTGATCTCCTGCGGCGATCCAGGAGAAACCGGAGGCGCCATGCTCTTCGATACCATGTCGAAGATGCCTGCGTTGTTCAGATCGGCATAAAGCGTTGCATCAAAGGTGTTCTTCAAAGACGGCGTCTGCGGATCGGTAGAAGCAGCCTTGAAGTCCGCAACTGCCAGCCGGATGCGCTCCACGCCCAGGTTGGTACCCGTCTTGACCCAGTCTTGCGCAGGAGCATCGCTTGCGGCGGCGAGCACGAAAATCGACAGCAGAGAAAAGAAAACAGGGATGTACCGGAGACTAATGCGTTTCGTCATCATGTGGGACTGGTAGGAAACCTCTCCGCCTAATGGTTAGGATGTGTGTAAGTAAAAGTGTACGCCACGGTGAGGCTATTTCCCGCATATCCGGGGGGCAGGGGACCGAAGGTATCAACACGCTGAACCGCGCGTTTCGCCGAGGTATCAAGCGTTGAGGAGCCGCTGGAAGTGGCAATCCGTATATCGCTGGGGCTGCCGTCGCGCGACAGCGTGAATGTGACGATCGCTTCCCGGCCTTCCGGCGTCGCGGGATCGATCTCCGGCGTGTACCAGGACTCGCGCACCTTGCGCTGAATGATGGCCACATACCAGCCGAAGCGCGAGCCAAAGTCTCCCGCTGCATTGACCGGACCATTCGCGCCGCCACCGGGCGTGGAGCGAGCCATGTTCGGCGCACCCTCGCCATACTGCGCGCGGTTGTCCTGTTTGGTCGGAGGCTGCTTCGTGGGAGTGCTCTGCTTGGGCGGAGCTTCCTTGACCTTTTCCTGCTTGGTCTTGGTGGCGATGGGGATGGCCTTCTCCTCCTCCACCGGCTTGGCCTTGGGTGCAGGAGGCGCAGGCGCCTGGCTGGGCTTTTCCGTAGCCAGCACGCTCTCAGTGGGCGGATGATCCTGTGGCAGCGGCAATGCCGGAGCAGAACTCACCAGCGATGCCGAGATGGCGCCTCCAGGATTCGCATTGCCCCAGGTGGTGTGCGGCAACAGTCCGCTGATGAAGGCAAGTGCCGCGATTGCGCCCGCCAGCCCGACGTGCAGAATGGCAGAGCCGACGACCGGAACGCGGAAGGGCTCCTTCTCATCCAACAGATCCACCTGTTTGGACATAGGCGCCATCCCGCTACTTCGCGGCCCCGTTTTGAATGGGCTGCGTCACAATGCTGATGTTGGTGATACCCGCCTGCTTTACCGCATCCATCACTGAGGCAAAGGCTCCAAAGGGAACCCGCTCGTCCGCGCGCAGGTAAATAACCTTTGTGCTGGGATCGCCGCCGCGGGGAACGCGCAGGATCTGCGCCAGTTCGTTCACGTTCACCGGCTGATCGCCAAGAAAGACTCGCTGATCACGGTCAATCGTGAGCACCTGGCGAGTCTCCGTAATCTCCTTCACTGATTTTGTTTTGGGCACGGCGACATCAATGCCCGACTGCAGCACAGGCGCCGTGATCATGAAGATGATCAGCAGCACAAGCACGACATCGACCAGCGGAGTGATGTTGATATCCGCCAGCGAGCTTTGCGTTTTGCCGTTGTTACTTGTGAAGGCCACGCGCGGCCTCCCTTTCGATCGGGTCTACGCCGGGGCGAAGGCTGATCTCCTCCATGCTGTTCAACAGTTCGCGGGAGAAGTCGTCGAGGCGCGCGCCGAACTCGCGCAGGCTCGCACCGAAGCTGTTATAAGCGATGACCGCCGGGACAGCGACGAGCAGGCCGGCAGCCGTGGTGATGAGCGCCTCTGAGATGCCGGGAGCTACAGCACGCAAAGTTGCCGCGCCAGCCGTACCCAGACCATGGAAGGCGTCCACTATGCCCATGATGGTGCCGAATAGACCCACGAAGGGCGAAACCGCGCCGATGGTCGCGAGCCACGGAAGACGGCTCTCCATCGACGTGAGTGCCTCGCTGGAGGCGGTTTGCGCGGCGCGCTCAAGCGCAGTAATGTTGCGCGGCGGCCCGGAGCCACCCGTCTGGCGGCGATAGGTCTCGTAGACCTCGTCGAAGACATTCACCAGCGGGCTGGGCTTGAACTGCTCGCTCAGAGCAGCTATCTCCTGCAGGCGTGTGGCCTTGCGGAAGGCGCGCAGAAAACGGCGACTCTGTGCCCGGGCGCGCTTGAAAGCCGACCACTTGGCAAAGATGATGGCCCAGGAATAAATGCTGGCCAGCAACAGGATCACCAGGACCGTAAGAGCGATGGGTCCGCTTTGCTGGACCATATCGACGATTGCGCTGCCGCTACGAGGCGCATCAGGAGCGGCGTCGCTCTGCAGATAGACGAGAAGTGCTACGGGAATATGTGTCATTGCCTCAGCTTCAACGTTAGCAGACGCAAGCCCCTCCACCAACCCTGCGGCGAAGATAAACAAGGGGCGGGAACCATGATGGATCATGGGCAGATTTGCACCCCATACACGCGGGAAGGGATTTATCGCGGCACGCCGGGAAATGCCCGTGCTATGCTTCGCTCGGATTCCCGTTTCCGCGATCAGCAGGGCCTTTTCCTGTGCGACGACCGCGGGATCAATTTGTGCTGAGGCGCGCCAACCATGCTGCTGGAACTACGGGCCGAGAATTATGCGGTGATCGACCACGCCATTGCGGTCTTCGGACCGGGACTGAACCTGCTGACGGGAGAGACCGGAGCCGGCAAGTCGATCCTCGTGGATGCACTGGCGCTGCTGATGGGCGAAAAGGCCTCCTCGGACGTAGTTCGCCATGGCGCTGAAAAAGCCGTGGTCGCCTGCGTCTTCGAGAGCACGCTCGGAGCCGAGCAGATCCTCGAAGAAAACGGGATCGATGCCGAGGGCAGCGAGATCATTCTGCGACGCGAGATCCAGGGCAATGGCAAGGGCCGCGTTTATGTGAACAATCAGCCTGCTACGGTGGCGGTCTTGCGTGCCTTGGCTCCGGAACTCGCACTCGTCCATGCACAGAGCCAGACCCTCGGTGGCTTTGACCAGGCACAGCAGCGCGGCCTGCTCGACCGCTACGCAACCTCCCGCACTGAGGCGGTGGTGGCGGCCTTCGCCGCATGGCGCGAGGTCCAGCACCGCCTGGAAGAGATGGAGCGTGACGAGCAGGAGCGGCTGCGTATGGCTGATCTGTGGAGCTTCCAGAAGAAAGAGATTGAGGCGGCCCGCCCGCTCGAAGGCGAGGACGAGGCCCTCGCGGCAGAACGCAAAGTGCTCGCCAATGCTGAGAAGCTCTTCACCGCTGCCATGGGCGCCTATGATGCGCTCTACGAGGGTAGCGCTTCCGCCGAAGTGGCTCTGGGCGCCGCCCTGAAGCAGATGGAAGAAGTGGCGCGTTACGATGGCCGCTTCACTGAGGCAACGCAGCAGCTCATCTCCGCACGCGCCGTTGTGGGCGATGTGGGGGAAACCATGCGGGCCTATGCCGAGGAGATTCAGTCATCGCCCGAACGCCTGGGCGAGATTGAAGACAGGCTTGAGATTCTCGACCGCCTGAAGCGCAAGTACGGTCCCAAACTGGAGCAGGTAATCGCCCACGGCGAGGAAGTCGCGCGCAAACTGGCCGAGATCGAGAACCGCGACGAGATCCTGAAGCAGCTTCGTATCGATCTCGCCCAGGCCGCGGACGCCTATCGCGTCGCCGCCACCACGCTCTCGCGCGATCGCGCCGCTGCAGCAAAGAAGCTCGAGAAACTCGCCGAGGCCCAGATCAACGATCTCGCTATGAAGACGCGATTCAGCGTCGCCGTTACTCCCCGCCACGACGAAAGCTCCTGGACGGTCCACGGATGGGACGAGGTCGAATGCCGCATCGCCACCAATGCCGGGGAGCCGATGAAGCCCCTGGACGAGATCGCCTCCGGCGGCGAAATGTCCCGCGTACTGTTGGCACTTAAGGTAACCGTCGAAGAGGGTGCAAGCCACGCCCGCGGCAGCAAGAAGACGGCTATCCCGCGGACCCTGGTTTTTGACGAGATCGACATCGGTATTGGTGGGCGCGCAGCCGAAGCGGTAGGGCAAAAGTTGAAGTCGCTATCAAAAGCGCAACAAGTGCTATGCGTCACGCATCTACCACAGGTGGCCGCTTTTGCTGACCAGCATTTGCTGATCGAGAAGCGGGAGCAGCAGGGAAGGACCCGGACGGCGATTCGCCTGCTCGACGAAGCGGCCCGTACTGAAGAAGTTGCCCGAATGCTGAGTGGAGCCAAGCTTACGGAGACCTCGATGAGGCACGCCGAACAAATGCTCAAAACAAGCCGTTAACGGTACGAAATTGCCCGCCTTTTGAGCTGGATTGCTGGCCGAAATTCATCCCGGCGAAGGGCCTGTGGATTACTTCCTGGTTACTTCCTCCGGAACCCTGTCCGAGAGGGTCCGGGCTTGGTATACTTGAGGTTGTGCAAATTAACGAAACTGTAGCCAATTCCACCGGTACTCGAGAGGGTTCCCCGTTGACCGAAAAGCGTATTTTGCTGTTGAAGCCCCGCGGTTTCTGCGCTGGCGTCGTGCGTGCCATCGACGTAGTGAAGATCGCGCTGGAGACATTTGGGGCTCCCATTTACGTTCGCAAAGAGATCGTACATAACCGTTTTGTAGTGAATGAATTAGCAGAGAAGGGCGCGATCTTCGTCGATGATATCGACGACGTTCCCGCCGGCATGCGTGTCATCTACAGCGCCCACGGAGTCTCGCCTGAAGTCCGCGAGCACAGCGCCAAGCGTGGCTTGAAGGTGATCGACGCAACCTGCCCCCTGGTAACCAAGGTCCACGTGGAAGCGGTGAAATTCGCCCAGCAGGGCTATTCGCTGGTGCTCATTGGCCATCGCGATCACGATGAGATCGAAGGTACCCTCGGCGAAGCTCCCGACGCGACGCAAGTCGTTTCGAATGTGGCCGAAGTGGCCGCTCTCGAGGTGCCGGACCCCAGCCGCGTAGCCTATCTGACGCAGACCACGCTGAGCCTGGACGAGGCCCGCGACATTATTCACGCCCTCAAGGAGAAGTTCCCGCAGATTGTCGGCCCCCACTCGCAGGACATCTGCTACGCCACCGAAAATCGCCAGGTTGCGGTGAAAAACGTTGCCCACCATGGCCGACCTGGTGCTCGTCGTGGGCTCCACCAACAGTTCCAATTCCAACCGCCTCGTAGAAGTCTCGCAGAATCTGAGCACCCGCTCCTACCTGATTGAGAACTCGGCGAGCATCGACCCCGCCTGGCTTGACGGAGTTAACACCGTGGCTTTGACCGCCGGTGCCTCTGCTCCCGAGGTTCTTGTTGAGGATGTTGTGAGTATTTGCAGCAAGTCGGCTTCGCAAACGTCGAAGAAGTGGAAGTGATGCCGGAGAATGTAAGGTTTGGTCTGCCGCCTGAGATTGTTCAGGCCATTGCAGCCGCGCCCGCAAGCGTTTCAAACTGACCCGGCGCTTGCTTTCAGGGGATTACAGAAAGGTCTGTAGTTGGGAGAGAACGTGAGCCAGATTTAGGTAGACCAAAAAAGTGCACCTGCGTACCGCCGTTCGGCCGCATCGACGCGGGCTCGATCAGGTCGCGTCCTCTGTCGCCAGGTCACGAGACTGGCTATTCTCCCAGCAGCACGCAGATGGGCTACTGGTGCGGCGAACTGGAAGCCGATACCACGCTCGAATCCGACTACATCATGGTGCATACCTGCTGGGCACCGGCGATCGAGCGTAAGATGCAGCGCGCGCGTAACGAGATCCTGCGTACGCAGAACGACGATGGCGGCTGGAGTATCTATCGCCGGCGGCCCGTCGAATATCAGTGCTCTCGGTCAAAGCCTATTTCGCCTTCAAGCTGATGGGCTGACACAGCCTGACCACCCGGTGCTGGTCACATGCCCGCGAGTGGATTCTTGCCCACGGCGGCGTGGTGGAGTGCAACACCTTCACCAAGATTTATCTCTGTTTCTTCGGCCAGTACGAATACGACGCGGTGCCGGCAATTCCGCCGGAGCTGGTTCTCTTTCCCAACTGGTTCTACTTCAATATCTACGAGATTTCTTCGTGGTCGCGCGCCATCCTGGTGCCGCTTTCGATCGCCTACGCGAAGAAGCCGTTCAAGAAAGCTCGCTCCGGAAGACGGGACTCGATGAGCTGTTCGTCGGTGGCAGGACGAATGCCAAGCTTCGCCTCCGCTGGGATCGCGAGAAATTAGTCGGCTGGCGCAATTTCTTTCTGGTGGTCGACCGGCTCTTCCATTGGGCAGAGCGGGTGCATATTCGGCCGCTGCGCAAGGTCGCTATCCGAAGAAAGCAGAGAAGTGGATCCTGGAACGCCTGGAGATGAGTGACGGGTTGGGCGCCATCTATCCGGCCATGCTCAACGCCATTCTCGCTTTGCGCTGTCTGGGCTACTCGATTGACGACCCGCAGACCATCCGGGCGATGGATGAGTTCGAGAAGCTGGGCATCGAGGACGAGGGCATTCCGGATTACACCGAGCCCACCTTCCGCATGCAGCCTTGCATGTCTCCGGTTTGGGATACCGCGTATGCGGTCTACGCGCTGGGCGAAGTCCGGAGTTCCGCGCACCGATCCGCGGCTGCTGAAGGCGGCCGACTGGATGCTCGCCAAGGAAGTGCGCCACAAGGGCGACTGGGCGGTGAAGGTAAGGAACCAGCAGCCGGGCGGCTGGTACTTCGAGTTCAACAACGAGTTCTATCCCGACACCGACGATTCTGCGCAGGTGCTGCTGGCGCTTGAACAAGGTCGACAACCATCCCCGCGAACGCTATCAGTACGACGTTTGCGCAGCGCGCGATCGACTGGATCTTCGCCATGCAGTGCAAGAACGGCGGATGGGCGAGCTTCGACAAAGACAACACCAAGATGGTGTTTGAGAACATCCCCTTCGCCGACCACAACGCCATGCTCGATCCGCCGACGGTCGACATCACCGGCCGCATCCTCGAGATGCTGGCCACCTACGGCTACACCCAAAAGGACCGGCGGGTCGAAAAGGCCATTCAGCTTCATCTACAGCGAACAGGAGCCGGACGGAAGCTGGTTTGGCCGCTGGGGCGTGAACTACCTCTACGGCACCTTCCTGGTGCTGCGCGGTCTCGAAGCGATCGGGGTCTGGAACCACGAACCACAGATCCAGCAGGCGGCCGAGTGGATACGCATGGTGCAGAACGCAGACGGCGGCTGGGGCGAGAGCTGCGGCAGCTACGACGATCCAACAACCCGCGGCGTCGGCCCCAGCACGCCCTCGCAGACCGCCTGGGCCATTCTGGGCTGTTCTCGCGCCGGGGATACACGCAGCGACTCAGTGGCCAAGGGCGTGCGCTGGTTGATCGAGCGAGCAACGGCACCGACGGTTCATGGGATGAAAGCATGGGAGAAGGTCCTTCGCGGCAGGCCATCGTCACCGGCACCGGCTTCCCCCGGGTGTTTTATCTCTCGTACCACCTTTACCGGAACTACTTCCCGTTGCTGGCGCTGACCGATTACCGCCGGGCGATGGAAAGAACGCCTGACCCTGGGCGTGAAGACAAGATGCAGCGCTAAGGAGATCTGAAACGATGGCAGTGCCGATTTCACAGATGTGGACCGTAGCCAGCTACGTGCTCAAGCAGCGCTTGAGCGGCGCAAGAACGGTATCCACTGGTGCTCATGCTGGAGCCGTTGTTCCGCTGCAACCTGGCCTGCGCCGGCTGCGGCAAAATTCAGTATCCCGCCCACATCCTCAAGAAGAGCCTCTCGCCGGAAGAGTGCTTCAAGCGCGGTCGATGAGTGCGGCGCGCCCATGGTGTCCATCCCCGGCGGCGAGCCGCTGATGCACCCCCAGATCGCCGAGATCGTCGAAGGCCTGGTCGCGCGCAAGAAGTACATCTACCTGTGCACCAACGCCTCGCTGCTCAAGGAGAAGATCGGACTGTTCAAGCCCAGCAAGTACCTGACCTTCTCCGTGCATCTGGACGGCCAGCGTGAGCACCACGACTTCTCCGTCTGCCGCGAAGGCGGTTACGACAAGGCAGTGGAAGGCATTCGCGAGGCAGTCAAGCGCGGCTTCCGCGTCACCACCAACGCCACGCTCTTCGATGGCGCCGATCCCAACAGCGTGCGCGCTTTCTTCGACGAAGTGATGGCCATGGGCGTCGAGGGCATCGTGATCTCGCCCGGCTATTCCTACGATAAGGCGCCGGACCAGAACCATTTCCTCGGCCGCGCGCGCACCCGCAGGCTCTTCCGCGCGATTCTGTCGAACCGCAAGACGCACTGGAAGTTCAACATGTCGCCGCTGTTCCTCGAATTCCTGATGGGCAAGCGCAACTACGAATGCACGCCCTGGGGCATGCCCGCTTACAACATCTTCGGCTGGCAGAAACCCTGCTACCTGCTGCAGGATGGCTACGCCGACACCTTCAAGGAGCTGATCGACAGCACGAAGTGGGAAAACTACGGCACTGAGATCGGGCAATCCCAAGTGCGCGAACTGCATGGTCAGCTGCGGCTATGAGGCCACTGCTGTGCAGGATGGCTTCACCTCTCTTCGCGGCTTTGTCGCCATGGCCAAGGCATCGCTCTTCAGCAAGTATGAGGATCGCGGCGCGCTGGAACTGCTGAACGCCGCTGCCACACAGCGTTCCCAGCTGGTGCAGATCGAAACAGCTACGCAGGAAACCTTGGAAGGGACGCGCGTATGACCACGCAGAAAGAAGCATTGGCGCACGCAGATTCGCTCGAACTCGCCCCCGGCACGCATCACGATAATCTCGAAGGCTGGATCCCCGAGATGGCCAGCGAGACGGAGATCGCGGCAGCACTCGAGAAGGCATTCGACTATCGCGGCGACGTCACCCTGACGCTCAAGAGCGGCGAACGCCTTGAGGCCTACATCTTCGATCGCAGAACAGGGAACTCGCTCAGCGAATCCTGCGTCAAGATCTTTCCCGTTACCTCGAACGAGAAGCGCTCGATACCCTACAGTGAGATTGCGCGGCTTGAGTTCACCGGCAAGGATCGCGCCGCCGGGCATCACTGGGAGAACTGGGTAAAACAGTACAAGGCTAAGAAAGCTGCGGGCGAAAAGTTCGGCCTCCATCCTGAAGCGCTCGACTAACTTCAGGAGGGAAGCATCGCCGCGGCAATAAGGCGCACTCGTTTTCCTGATGGAAAAGCACCACCCCTCCACTCCATTCCAACAACACAGCGCGCGGGGCAGTTGTCACAGGCAGCAGCCCTGCTCGCTGAGAATATGATTGCGGTATGGGCAAACACCGGAGCCAAATCCACCGATGAAAGTTTTCGTAACTGGAGCAACGGGGTTTGTCGGCAGTCACGTCGCGAAAGAACTGGCCGCGCAGGGTGCGAGCCTGCGACTGCTCGTTCGCAAAACCAGCCGGCTTGAAAATCTTGAGGGCATCCCCGCTGAAACCGTGGTCGGCGATCTTCGCGACGCGGAGTCCTTCCGCTCGGCGCTCGCTGGTTGCGATGCACTCATGCACGTTGCCGCTGATTATCGCCTATGGGTGCGCGACCCTGACGAGATGTACGCCGCCAATGTTGGCGGTACGCGAGCCCTGTTGCAAGCGGCGCGCGAGCAAGGTGTAGACCGCGTTGTCTATACCTCCAGCGTCGCCACGATGGGTTTCAAGGATGATGGCAGCATCGTCGACGAGCGCTCACCCGTCTCGCTTGAGAATATGATCGGCGTCTACAAGCGCTCGAAGTTTCTCGGCGAGCAGGAGGCCATCCAGGCAGCTCAGCGCGGTCAGAATGTCGTCATCCTGAACCCCACCACGCCCATTGGCGCCAACGATCTGAAGCCGACCCCGACCGGCAGAATCATCGTCGATTTTCTCAACCTCAAATTTCCCGCCTACATGGATACGGGCCTGAACATCGTCGATGTGAATGAGGTTGCGCGTGCGCACGTCGATGCGCTGATCAAAGGCACTCCCGGGGAACGCTACATTCTCGGAGGCGAAAACCTCACGCTCAAGCAGATCCTGGACCGCATGTCGACCATCACCGGCCTGCCGTCACCCACCTTTAAGGTCCCTCACGCCGTCGCTATGGCATTTGCATTATTCGACGAAAACTTCACCGGCCGCTTGCTCGGCAAAGAGCCGCGTGCCACGGTCGAAGCTGTGCGCATGGGCAAAAAGAAGATGTACGCCTCCTCGTACAAGGCCGAGCGCGAACTCGGCTACAAGGTTGTGCCTGTCTACCAGGCACTGCGAGCCGCAATCGAGTGGTTTCGAGCGCACGGATACGCGCCCTCACAATGACGCGAGTAGGAATCATCGCCGCCATGCCCGGCGAATTGAAGCCGCTGGTCAAGGGATGGAAGCGCATTCCCACCGCCAAAGGCATCCACCGCTGGGAGAAGGAGAGCAGCAAGGCCACCTGGATCGCAGTCTGCGCCGGGATCGGCCGCGATGCTGCGACACGCGCCTTCGCCGAGGCTGAAAGTGGTGGCTCGCTCAATGCGGTGCTCTCCATCGGCTGGGCCGGATCGCTCACCTCCGACCTTGAGCCCGGCGCCGTCTGCAATTTGGCCCTCGTCATCGATGCCCGCACAGGCGAGCAGTTTGAAATGGTGACGACAGACCCAAAGCACCGTCTTATTACTAGTGCACGGGTAGCGGATAGCGCCGAAAAAGCCCGGCTGGCCAAGGCGTATCCGGGGGGAGTTTTGGTGGACATGGAGGCCGCCACAGTCGCGCGGCTGGCTGCGATGCGCGACATTCCGTGCTACTGCATCAAGGCCGTCTCCGATGCGGTGGACGAGCGCCTCCCCGACATGAATCCGTTCATCGGCAATCGCGGCGAGTTTCGTACGGCGGCTTTCGCCGCCAGCGTTATCTTCCGCCCCCAATATTGGGGAGCTTTGCTTAATTTCGGACGAAACAGCGCGAAGGCAGCCGTTAACCTCGGTGAGAATCTTCGGGCGTTTTTGGAGAGCGAGAGCTATCTTGTTTACAATCGATAATTTGCAACCACTGGAGTGTGAGCTGGCCGTATGACTACGACGGTGCCCAGGCTGGGGCAATATATCAGCAGCAAAATCCCCGCCACCATGAAGGCCGCGGTCTATCGCGGCGTCAACGACGTGCGCATTGAAACTGTACCCGTCCCCGAGATTGGCGCAGGCGAGTTGCTGGTTGCTATTCGCTCCTGTGGAATCTGCGGCACCGACCTGAAGAAGATCCACACCGGCTCCCACTCTGCGCCGCGCATTTTCGGCCACGAGATGGCCGGCGTTGTCGCCGCCGTCGGCGCGGGCGTCAGCAAATTTGCTGTCGGCGACCGCGTCATGGTCTTCCACCACATCCCCTGCGGCGAGTGCTACTACTGCCGCAAGAAGACCTTTGCCCAGTGCCCCGTTTACAAAAAAGTAGGCGCCACGGCAGGGTTTGAAGCTGCCGGAGGCGGTTTCGCCGAGTACATCCGCGTGATGGACTGGATCGTCGAGCGCGGCGGCGTAGTGCCCATCCCTGACGGCGTGCCCTTCGAACAGGCAGCTTTCGTCGAGCCGGTAAACACCTGCTACAAAGGCATCCGAATGCTGGGTCTCCAACCGGACGAGATGGTGCTGGTCATCGGCCAGGGTCCCATCGGCATCCTTCTCGCCACCCTCGCCCAGCGCTCCGGCGCCACGGTTCTCACCTCCGACCTGTATCCTGAACGACATAAGATCGCGGCAGGCTTCGGGCTGAATCGTCCCATCGATGCCGCGAAGGAAGACGTAGTCGAACGTGTGCGGCAGGCCAGCGAGGGTCGCGGCGCCGACGCCGTAATTTTGGCGGTTGGCGGCAAGGCCCTTATCCGCATGGCGATGGATGCGGCCAGGCCGGGCGGCAAAGTGATGCTCTTCGCCCAGACGCAGCACGAGGAGGCGGTTATCGATCCCGGAGCTATCTGCCTCGATGAAAAGGATTTGATCGGTTCGTACAGCTCCTCGGCCGAGATTCAGGACGAAGCGGCCGCAATTGTATTCAACGGCTACGGGAGCGGCTATGATTTAACCGGGCTGGTTTCTCACCGGTTCCCGCTGGACCATGCCGTAGAAGCGATTGAGCTGGCATCTCATCCGCAAGCTCATTCCATGAAGATCATGATTGAACCGGAAGCCACAGAGCCGGATGTCAGGGTGCAAAGCTGAAAGACGTGACATTGATGGAAGATGAAATGAACGCGGCCGTGCTCTACGGACAGGAAGATGTCCGCATTGAGCGGATCCCGGTGCCCCAGGCCGAAGCGGGAGAAATCGTTGTTCGCGTCGGCGCAGCCTTAACCTGCGGTACTGACCTCAAGGTCTACCGCCGCGGTTATCACGCCAAGATGATTGTGCCGCCCGCACTCTTCGGGCACGAGTTCGCCGGAACCGTCCATGAAGTGGGCGAGGGAGTCACCCATCTGCCGCTCGGCGCGCGCGTCGTGGCCCTCAACTCCGCTCCCTGCGGCGAGTGCTTCTGGTGCAAACGCCATCAGGAAAATCTCTGCGAAGATCTGCTCTTCAACAATGGAGCCTACGCCGACTACATTCGCATTCCCGCGCGCATCGTCGAGAAGAACACGCTCCTCGTTCCGGACACGATGCTGCTGGAACACGCCGCGCTCACTGAGCCTCTGGCATGCGTACTCAAAGGGCTGGAAGATACCGGCGCAGGCGAGGGAGACCAGGTCGCCATCATCGGCGCCGGTCCCATCGGCCTCATGTTTGTGCACGCCGCGTCGCTCGCCGGCATGAATGTGATCGCGGTCGTAAAGCGCAAAGAGCAGATTGCCGCCGCAAAACTTTTCGGCGCAAGAAAAGTCATTCAGATCGGCGCGACCGCCGATGCAGTCGCAGCCGTGCGCGCCCTTACGCCGGAGCATCGCGGCGCAGATGTGGCCATCGAAGCAGTCGCTACTCCCATGACCTGGCAATGGGCCGTCGACATGGTTCGCCGCGGAGGCACCGTGAACTTCTTTGGCGGATGCGCCAGCGGCACCAAGGTGGAGCTCGATACCAACCGACTGCATTACAACGACATCACACTGCGAGCCACCTTCCACCACACTCCCGCCACCTGCCGCAGAGCATTTGATCTGCTCAGCAGCGGCAAGTTTGATGCCAGCCACTACATCACGGGCCATGCACCGCTGGTGGAGTTGAACCGCGTCTTCAATAACCTGATGGAGCGCTCCAGCGACATCAAGACAGCAATCATTCCGTAGGTGCTGTCAGCGAATTTGTAGAACCTCGGCGACGGAAGACAACTTCAAAGAGTGGCAGGGATGGAAGGATGCAGGTGCAGGGCGGCGAACAATCGCAGGATGTGCTGATTGCCGAAGGGTGGGCGCGCCTTCCCGCGGAATACCGCATGCCGGAAACGAAGCCCTCGCTCGAGGAAGCCCGCGCCTATTGCCGCAGGCTCGCCGAAACACACTATGAGAATTTCCACGTAGCCTCCTGGTTCCTGCCAGAACGCCTGCGTCCCCACTTCCACAGCATCTACGCCTACTGCCGCATCTCCGACGATCTGGGCGACGAAGTAGGGAATCGCGAACAGTCCCTCGCGCTGCTCAACCTGTGGGGCGAGCAACTCGACGCCTGCTATCGCGGAGAGACACTGCACCCGGTCTTCGTAGCTCTGGCCGAAACCATCAAAGCCTGCGACATTCCCAAGGAGCCCTTCGCGGATCTGCTGGTCGCCTTTCGTCAGGACCAGACCGTCACTCGCTTCGAGACGATGCAGGATGTGCTCGCCTACTGCCATTACTCGGCGAACCCCGTTGGCCGCCTGGTGCTCTATGCCTGCGGCTATCGCGACGAGGAAAAATTCCTCCTCTCCGATCACACCTGCTCCGCCCTGCAGCTAGCGAACTTCTGGCAGGATGTGCGCGTCGACTACACCAAGGATCGCATCTACATTCCCCTCGAAGACATGCGCCGCTTCGGAGTCACGGAAGAAGTCATCGCCTCCGGTCAGGCTACCGCGGCCTTCCGCGAACTGATGCGCTATGAAATAAATGTGGCCCGCGAGATGTTCGCCCAGGGCATGCCGCTGCTCAATCTCGTTGACCGTGAACTCGCGCTCGATCTCGATCTTTTCACCCGCGGCGGCCTTGAGATTCTGCGCGCCATCGAGCGCCAACGGTACGATGTGCTCAGCTCACGGCCCTCGATCAGCAAAGGCACAAAGATGGCGCTGGCAGCGCGCGCCGTCAGCGGAAAGTTGCTGCCGTGGTTTCGTCTGCGCCGGGGTGCAGCGTGACGCAGGACCTGGCGCAGTGTTACGCCGTGTGCCGTGCCATCGCGCGTAAGGAAGCAAAGAATTTCTACTACGCCTTCGTCGCGCTGCCCAAAGCGAAGCGCGATGCCATCTGCGCTGTCTACGCCTTCATGCGACACGCCGACGATCTTTCCGACGATGAATCGAAGCTGCGTGCCCAGCGTCGCCATGAGCTCGACGAGTGGCTTGCCGCCTGGCATGAGGCACAGTCTGGCGCGGCAACATCCGACCCTGTCTTCATCGCGTTGCGCGACGCAGCCGCACGCTTCCATATTCCTGCCGAGCTGCTGGATCAGCTCGTCGACGGCACTACGATGGACCTGCGCACCGAAAGCTCACCCGGCACCCTCGATACCTATCAGACATTTCCAGAGCTCTACCGCTACTGCTATCTGGTCGCATCCGTTGTTGGCCTCGTCTGCATCCGCATCTTCGGCTACAGCGATCCTCGCGCCGAGCAGCTTGCTGAGGAAACCGGCATCGCCTTCCAGCTGACCAACATTCTGCGCGACGTGCGCGAAGATGCCGCTCGCGGCCGCATCTATCTTCCCCTGGAAGACCTGCAGCGCTTCAACGTTGCGCCGGAAGAGCTGGCCGCTCTGCGCGGCAGTGAGATGAAGACAGGGCACCGCGAGCTGATGCAGTTTGAAGCCGCCCGCGCCCGCCATTACTACGAGTCGGCGCAGAAGATGCTGCCCATGCTCTCGCCCGACAGCCGGCCCGCCATGTGGGTGCTCGTCTCCATCTACAGCCGCTTGCTCGATCACATCGAAGCAGGGAACTACGATGTCTTCTCCAGTCGCGTTCACGTCCCCACGCATGAGAAATTGTGGATCCTGACCCAGGGCTTCGGACGAATGATGCTGAGAAATGTGAGTGCGTAATCGCATGCCCTCCACATCCACTCAAAGTTCTGTGAGTATCGTTGGAGGAGGCGTAGCAGGACTCGCCGCCGCATGCGCGCTCGCCGACGCCGGCTATCGCGTAGACCTCTTCGAGCGTCGCGGCTACGTTGGCGGCAGAGCATCCTCCTACCTGCATCCCGGCACGGGCGAGGTCATCGATAACTCGCAGCACGTGCTGGTAGGCTGCTGCACCAACCTCATCGACCTTTACCGCAGGATCGGCGTTGAAGACCAGATCCGCTGGTTCGACAGCTTCACCTTTCTTGAGCCGGGGGGCGCCGCAGCATCATCGGCCCATCCATGCTGCCTGCGCCCCTGCATACCGCGCCCGCATTTCTGCGCGCACATGCCTTCACCCTCGCGGACAAGTCTGCAATCGCGCGCGGCCTCCGCGCCTTCATGCGCGGCATCCCTGATGACAGCGGAGAAACCTTCGCTGACTGGCTCGTGCGCCATCGTCAAACCAAGGCTGCCGTCCGCCGCTTCTGGCGCCCCGTGCTCATCAGCGCGCTCAATGAGGATGCAGAGAACATCTCCGCTCACTACGCAGGGATGGTCATCCGCGAGGTCTTTCTACGTTCGCCTGCTGCTGGGCGCATGGGCGTCCCCATGATTCCGCTCAGCGATCTATACGCGCGTGCCATCGATTACATCCAGGCGCGTGGTGGCCGCCTGCATCAGCACGAAAGCGTCAACTCACTTACCTGGCACGAAGATCGCCGCGCGTGGACGCTCACCGCCGGCGACGATGCAGCCACCAGCGACATGCTGTTGTTGGCCCTCTCCTTTGAAGGCATGGCCAAGCTGCTTCCACTCATGCCTCACGCCGCGGGCGCCGCGCAACTCGCGTCTACCCTGCAACGCTTTGAGCATTCGCCTATCACCGCCGTTCATCTTTGGTTCGATCGCGAGATTACTGATCTCGATCACGCCGTGCTGCTCGATTCCAAGGTTGACTGGATGTACCACGCCTCGCGCCTGCAGCCGCAGCGCAACCACGGCGAGGGCAGCTATATGGAGCTCATCTTCAGCGCCTCGCGCTGGCTCACGCCGCAGTCTCGCGAACAGATCATCGAGATGGCCACCGGCGAACTGGCCAGGTTTTTCCCCCGCGTCCGCGAAGCCGTGCTGCGCAAGGCCGCAGTCGTCAAGGAAGTCCGCGCCACCTTCTCCTGCCGCCCGCTGCTCGATCACGTTCGCCCCGCACAGACCTCGCCCTGGCCAAATGCATTTCTAGCAGGGGACTGGACCAGCACCGGATGGCCCGCCACTATGGAAGGTGCCGCGCGCAGCGGCTATCTGGCTGCCGAAGCCCTCACCGCGGCAAACGGCTCGCCGCAAAAAATCCTGCAGCCCGATCTACCCTCCGCAGGCCTCATGAAGCTCTTCGATTGACCGTCAATGCTGGCGCTCTGTTATCGCGCCACGCGCCACGGCGATGTGCTGGACCAGCTTCTCAATTCTGATAAGGCCCATTCGTTCGACTTATCTTTATGACAGCTGGTGCATGGATTCGGAATGCCAAACTGCTTTGTCAGCGCAGGCGAAATGAATTCAAACGTATGGCCGCTGACAAAATTCCCCGCCAGCGTCTGTTCGATCTTCGGCATGTGGCAGGCGGCGCATTCGCTGCCGGCGCTCTTCTCCGTGTGGTGCGTATGCTCGCTGACTGTTCCGCGTAATCCTGAGGCATTCGACTTCGTGTGACAGCTCAGGCAAAGCTCATTGACCGGTGCAATTAAATTAGATGCGTGCTTGTTGCTATGCACTTGATGGCAATCGAAACACCGCAACCCACGATGGTACATGCCGCTGTGCACGAAATCATTTCCCTGCATCCGGTTCTTGTGCGCGGTGCCGTCCGGCCAGTAATAGAAGTCCACGGCACCGGGCTTTGACTCTTCCAGCTTCCAATAATCTGCGAGCCTTTCTCCCGGCAGGAAGCCAACCGGCCAATCCACGTACTTCCCATTCGTGGGCACTGTGATCGGTCGTCCCTGGCTGTGGCACTGCAGGCATACGTCGTTGGCGCGCACATAATCGATCCGCTCAGGATTCACGATGTTCTTCGCTGTCGGGTGCGCGACATGGTCGCTACCGGGTCCGTGGCATTTCTCGCAGCCTACATTCCACTCCGTCACCTGCTTGGTCTCCAGGTCATAGTTCACCGAATGGCAGCCGTCGCACGTCGGGCCCGTAGGGCGCTCCGTATTGTCCTTCGGATAGAACTCCACCCACCAATCCGTCCCATCGGCAACATGATAGGGAAGCCAGCGGCTATTCTTTACGTCCCACTGTGCGGGCAATGGATAATAATCATCGCCGCGTTTTGCAAAATATCTCTGCTTCCATCGGCTCCCGTAAACAAACGCAACTTGGCTCAGATCAAAAGGGCGATTGGGATCGGGATGTGTGAAATCTCCCAGCACCGCTTCGGGGTGCACCTTCGGGTCGCGTACAACGTTTGCCATACGCGTCTGCTTCCATCCATCGTATGCATCCGCATGGCATTTTCTGCAGCTCTCCGAACCCACAAAGTGAGGCTTCGCGGCAGCGGCCTGCGCTATTCCTGCCCGCGCCGCGAGCGCAAAGCAAATCGTCACGACAACTCGAAAGGGTACTTTCATTTAGCCGATCCCTGAACACAATGGAGTGCACACCTTAAACTGCCGACATGTTTCTTAATGTCTCACACCCGCCTGAAAACGAATTAGCCAGACTGAATTCCTGCCCAAACCAAACCTAACCGCCTATAATCACCTCGCTGAAACTTTGAGTAGTTTGCTTTCTCCCGAGGTCGGGTTAGCGCGTTCTGCGGGGCATAATCCCCGCGAGACATAAAAACCACACAAGGAAAGAAGGAAGCGTGAACATTAGAAGAGTTGGAAAGTTCGCATCGATGGTAGGTCTATCCTTGGTGACTTTGGCGCTGTTGAGCGGTATCGCTTCTGCGCAAAGCGTTCAGGGAGTCATCAACGGACGGAGCGGTGCCACCATGACCGTTCAGAGCCCGGGCGCAGGCAACACCGTCGTCCTGCTCACCGACACCACCCAGGTCGAAGACGTATCGGGTATTTTCCATGCTCGCAAGAAGCAGATGAACTTGACCGCTCTCGTGCCCGGCCTGCAAGTCAGCGTGAAGGGAACCATGAACGCCCAGAACCAGCTGGTGGCTGACACCGTTCAGTTCAATGGCAAGAGCCTGCAAACGGCGACTGACATTCAAGCCGGCGTGGCTCCGGTGGAAGCGCAACAGGCCCAGCAGGCGGCGCAGCTCAAGCAGGAACAGGCTGCCCTCACCGCAGAACAAAAGCAGCAGCAGGCTGACGAAGCTAAAATCGCCGCCAACAAGGCTGCCGTTGCAGCGGTTAACAAGCGCTTCGGCGAACTCGGCGAATACAACATCTGGGCCGAGGCCACGGTGCTCTTCGCTAACGGTCAGACCAAGGTCGACCCACAGTACTTCCCTCAGCTGCAGACATTGTGCCAGAAGGCTGTAACGGTCACCGGATATGTAATCCAAGTGAAAGGCTATGCCTCCGCCGTAGGCTCTGCCGCCCTCAACCAGAGGCTTAGCCAGGAGCGCGCGGCCAATGTCACTGACTACCTTGAGCAGCAGTGCCACCTACCTCTCACCAACATTCTGGCGCCCGGAGCGATGGGCACCAGCAGGCAGGTTGCTCCTGATTCCACCGTCGAAGGGCAGGCCGAAAACCGCCGCGTCGTCGTGCGAGTGCTGCAGAACAAGGGCATCGCCGGAAACTAGCGATCAGTTCGCTGATCGTGGGGCCGGGAATCTCCGGCCCCGCTGCATTTCCACCACGCCGACGGTACCGCTAATAGCCCCCACCCCGCAGCCTCGCCCTCAATTACCGAATTCCCGCGCAAACCAATCCCCGGCCTCCTATAATTGCCTCGCTGAAACTTTCATCTTCACGACCCATCTGCAGGAGCACACTACCCGCATGTCCAGGACCCGCGCGCACATTCTTTCTATCCTTGCTGTCGGCCTCATCACCCTGCCAATGCTGGCGCAAACCGCGTCGCAGCCCGATCCCAAAACGCTGCCCTACATGAACCCGGCGCTCCCCATTGAGCAGCGCGTGAACGACTTGATCGGCCGCATGACGCCTGGAAGAGAAAGTTTCGCAGATGCGCGACCACGCCGTCGCCGATCCCGCGCCTGGGCGTCCCGAAATACGACTGGTGGAACGAAGGCCTGCACGGTGTCGCCTTCGCTGGATACGCCACGAATTTCCCGCAGGTGATCGGCATGGCGGCCACCTGGGACACCGATCTTGTGCACCGCATGGGCGAGACCATCTCCACCGAGGCGCGCGCCAAGTACAACCAGGCCATGCGCGACGACCACCACGAGAGTATTCTTCGGGCTCACCTTCTGGGCGCCGAACATCAACATCTTTCGCGATCCGCGCTGGGGACGCGGACAGGAAACCTACGGCGAAGATCCGTTCCTCACCGGCCGCATGGGCGTGGCCTTCGTCACCGGCATGCAGGGCGACGATCCCGAAGTACTTCAAGCGTGGTCTCCACTCCCAAGCACTACGCCGTGCACAGCGGCCCCGAGCCCATGCGCCATCAGTTCAATGTGGATGCCTCGCCGCACGATCTTGAGGACACCTATCTGCCGGCCTTTCGCGCCGCCGTCACCGAGGCGCACGCGCAGTCCGTCATGTGCGCCTACAACGCCATCGACGGCGCTCCCGCCTGCGCCAACACCATGCTGCTGCGCGATCATCTGCGCGACGCCTGGCACTTCGACGGCTACGTCGTCAGCGACTGCGCCGCCGTTGCCGACGTCTTCACCGGCCACCAATTACGCGCCGGACATGGCCCACGCTGCTGCCGCCGCCGTGAAGGCAGGCACCGATCTCGAGTGCGGCTATCGGCAAGGGTCAGGCCTTCCCGGCGCTGGTGGACGCCGTGCAAGCAAGGCCTGATCACCGAAGCCGAAATCGACACTGCTTTGCACCGTCTGTTCCGTGCACGCTTCCGCCTCGGCATGTTCGATCCGCCATCGAGTTTCGCCTACGGCCAGCATTCCGATCAGCGGAGGTCAATTCGCCCGAGCACCGGCAGCTCTCGCTGCAGGCGGCGCGCGAATCCATGGTGCTGCTGAAGAATCAGGACCACACTCTCCCGCTCAAGCCAGCGAATCGCCAGCATCGCCGTCATCGGACCGACCGCGGAGCTTGTGCAGTCTCTGCAGGGCAACTACAACGGACCGCCGCCATCGCCGGTGTATCCGCTCAATGGGAATTGAGAAACGCTTCACTTCAGCGAAGGTCTAACTACGCGCAGGGATCCACGCTTGTGGAAGGCTTCGCCATGCCGATCGAGCACACTGCGCTTCATCCCGCGCAGCGGCACTGGCGACGGCCTCACCGGCGAGTACTTCAATTCGGCGGACCTCAGCGGCAAGCCCGTGCTCACCCGCATCGATCGCAACATCAATTTCAATTGGGACAAGGTCGTGCCGGTCGATGGCCTGCAGCGCAACAATTATTCCGTCCGCTGGACCGGCACCTTCACCCCGCCCGCGCCCGGCGATTATCAGCTCGGCGTCCGCGTCAACTATTGCTATGCCTGCGAAAATGCTGAAGGCTTCAGGCTCTATCTCGACGACAAGCTAATCGTTGAAAGCAGCGGCAAGACCACCGCCGAACGCGGAGCAGGTGCATCGAAGCCGCCGTCCACTTCGCCGACACCAAGCCCCACGCCGATCCGCCTCGAGTATCTCCACGGAACCGGCACCGCCGGAATCGATCTCACCTGGCACGCGCCCGCTGAAGTACTGCGCGAGCGCAGGCTGTCGCAGGCCGCGAAGCAATCCGATGTGACGATCGCCTTCGTCGGGCTCTCACCCTCGCTTGAAGGCGAAGAGATGCCCGTCAAGCTCGAAGGCTTCAGTGGCGGCGACCGCACCTCCATCGATCTGCCGGCCGTGCAGGAAGAACTTCTCAAGGCGCTCGCCGCTACCGGCAAGCCGCTCGTCGTCGTCTGCAGAACGGCAGCGCACTCGCGGTCAACTGGGCGCAGCAACACGCCAACGCGATTCTCGAAGCATGGTATCCCGGCGAAGAAGGCGGCACAGCTATCGCCGATACTCTCGCCGGCGACAACAATCCCGCTGGACGTCTGCCGCTCACCTTCTACTCATCGCTCAAGCAGGTGCCCGCCTTCGATGACTATTCCATGAAGGACCGAACCTATCGCTACTTCTCCGGCAAACCGCTCTACAGTTTTGGGTTCGGACTTAGCTACTCCACCTTCACCTATAGCAACCTCAAGGTGCGCACGCCCAGCGCGAAGGCGGGCGACCCCGTAACCATCGAGGCCGACGTCACCAACACAAGCGCTGTATCAGGAGAAGAAGTAGCCGAACTCTATCTCACGCAGCCCACGGCCTTCGAAACGCCACTGCGAACTCTCGCGGGATTTATGCGCGTTCACGTTGACCCGGGCAAGGTAGCCCACGTCCAGTTCATCGTCATGCCGCGCACTCTTGGCCAGGTAGATAAGACCGGCACGCGCATCATCCTACCCGGCGAATACAAATTCTCTGTGGGAAGCGCGCAACCCGGCGACGCCGCCAATACGGTCACCGGAAGCTTTACAGTTACGGGGAGCTCAGAACTATTCAAGTAGTATCGGCTGTTAAGAAGGGCTGATCCCTTCAGCATGCTCAGGCCAGCATCCGCTGGCTCTAAGTCGCGCGCGTCAGGATCAGCCTGCTCCATCACGACTTAGTGGCTGAACTCATCCGCGTGCGGCACCAGTTGCATATAAACATCGCGCGATACATACGTCTGCCAATGTCCTGTTCGACGAGCCGTCCCTATCAGCCCGAAGAAAATCACCGCCAGGATCGCCGCCACCTTCCATGGCTCAACGGTCCGCGCACGCCAGCGCATCGCCCCTGCCATCTGGCGCGGAGGCAAAGCAAACTGCAGCGCATTCTCCGCCGGGCACGCGGCAATACACTCCATGCAGCCCGTGCATTCCACTGAGCGAATCTGTACCAGCTTGTCCACGGCCAGTGCCGAGGGGCATGCCTTCGCGCACTTCGCGCAGTCGATGCAGGCATCCGCGTCGCGGCGAATCTTCACCGGACTCAGCAGGGAAGCGATGCCCATCAACGCGCCGTAGGGACAAAGATAGCGGCACCAGAAGTTCTGCACGAAGACCGAAGCCACCGTGAAGATCGCCAGCACGCTCACACCCACCACGCCAATTTCGCGAAAGAAATTCAGCATCTTCACGTCAGCGATAATGCCAAACGGCGCTTCCATGAATCCGTTCAGCGACTCCGCCGACATAATCACGATGATGCTCATGAACAGCGCCAGCAGGATGTACTTCAAACTCCGCAGCGAAACGTCCAGCCAGCGGGGCAATTGGAAATTCCGCCCGAAAAGCTTGCGGCCCAGCTTCCACAACGCCTCTGACGCCGTTCCCACCGGGCACAGCCACGAACAGAAGCTCTTCTTCAGCAGCGCGCTCGAAAGCAGAAAGACCGCAGCCAGCACCATCGCTGCCGGGTGGATGCTCGGCATCCTGTGAGCCAGCAGGAAGTACTTCAGATTCATCAGTCCGGCAATCGGCAGCCATCCATCCACACCCGCCGGCCGCTGAATGTAGGCGCTCGCCCCGCGCGTCTCAAAGAAGCGCGTCCAGATCACGAACTCAATCCCGATCCACACGTTCAGCAAGAGAAACACGCCTTGCACCCAGTGGCGGATCAGTTGCGAACGGTCTTTGCCTCCGCGACGCACCAAAGGCTTGTTCTGCTTCGGCATCGTCGTTTCAGCACCCGGCGTGTACGCGGCACCCATCCAGCCCACCTCACCATCCAAGCTATAGACGCAGCTCCAGCCCGCGATATGACCTAAGTCACAGCCCTCAAGCCCGGAAGCCAACATCGCCCGCCGCCCGCATCAAACCAGCCAAGTACCATGCGAATACCGCCCAAATGCGCCTTATCAACACCATAGGTGACTTTCCATTCGCAGACTTGATACTGTGAATTGCCCGGATGTGTTCGCCAATCGGAGGATCGGGAATGGCAAGTCAGCCTCAACCGGATAAGAAAAGCGGCAAAAAAGGCCGGCGCATCACTGTGGCCGGCGCCCGGCGCGGCATGCTTACCAGCGAACCTTCTCCTGCTGCTCGGCGCCGTCATCCTCGCCCTCTACTTCGGACGCGAAATCCTCATCCCGCTGGCCCTCGCCCTCACCCTCAACTTCCTCCTCACGCCCGCCGTCCTCGGCCTGGAGAAGCTCAAGGTCGCCCGCGTACCCGCGGTCATGCTCGTCATGATCCTGCTCGGCCTAATCGTCGGCGGAGTGGGCTACGTGGTCGCCACGCAACTTCTGCGCGTGGCGGACGACATCCCCAAATACCGCCAGAACATCCATGCCCGGGCATTACAGTTCCACGCGCCGCGCACCGGGCATGTGGGAGACGCTCTTAACAATTTTCAGGACATTCAGAAAGAAGTCACCGGAACCGAGCCGAACCCAAAACTTACTCCCGCCGAAGAGGCTAAGGAGCGACGCGCCACCAAGGCCGGAGTGCTCCCTGCCACTCCCGTAACACCCACGCCGGTCGTCGTCATCACCCCTCCGCTCAGCGACAAGGACTATCTGCGCAACATCCTCCGGCCTGTGCTCAAGCCGCTCGGCACCGCGGGCATGGTCTTCATCTTCACCATGTACATGCTGGTCAAGCGCGAAGATCTACGTAACCGCCTGCTGCTGCTTGCCGGCATGGGCCAGCTCAACATCATGACCCAGGCCCTCAACGACGCCGGCGAACGCATCAGCCGCTACCTCCTCATGAATGCGGCGGTCAATGCGGGCTTCGGCGCTGTCTTCGGCGTCGCTCTGTACCTGGTCGGCGTGCCCTATGCAACGCTCTGGGGAGTACTCATCGGCATCCTCCGCGTCGTCCCCTACGTTGGTACGCTCATCGGCGGAGTCATCCCGCTGCTCTTCACGCTCGCCGTCTTCACCACATGGTGGCAGCCTGTTACCGTGCTGCTGCTCTTCCTGGGACTCGAAGCCATTGTTGGCAACGTCATCGAGCCCATGCTCTACGGCGCCCATACCGGCATCTCATCGCTGGCCCTGCTCGCCACCGCCATCGTCTGGACGCTGCTCTGGGGATGGCCCGGACTCGTGCTCTCCACGCCCCTCACCGTCGTGCTTATCGTGATGGGCCGTTATGTCCCGCAGATGGGCTTCCTCCACATACTGCTCGGTGACGAGGCGGAGCTTACCCCCGAGGCCCAGTTCTACGAGCGCCTACTGGCCATGGATCAGTCAGAGGCTCACAGCATCGCGGACAAATATCTTGAGGGACGTCCCCTGGTCGACCTCTACGATCAGGTCCTGCTGCCCGCGCTCAGCCTTGCCGAGCAAGATCGCCACAAGGGCGCTCTCGATAGCGTGCGCGCGTCGTTCCTCTTTCAGAGCGCCACGGAACTCATCGCCGAGCTTGCCGAGTACCGCCTGAAGCTCGCCGAGCTGGAGGCCGCTCCCGACGCAGAGCTCTCCGACGCGCGGCCCACCTACCCCGACAAGTCACAAACAAGATCCACCGCCGTCGTCTGCATTCCAGTCCACGACCAGGCCGACGAAATCGTCGCCACAATGCTTTCGCAGTTGCTCGAACAGATGGGCCACAAGACCATGCTTCTGCCTCCAGTGGCTCTCACCGATGAGATCCTCTCCAAGCTCGCCGAAGAGCCTGAGACCACCATCTGCATCTCAGCCTTGCCGCCCTTCGCCTTCGTCCACGCTCGCACGCTCTGTCACAGAATCCGCGAATTCCTGCCGAATAACTGCATCATGGTGGGACTGTGGGGCGCTGCAGGCGACTCGGAAGTTCTCCGCGAACGGCTAGGCCGCGGCATGGCCGACTCGGTAGTCACGTCACTCAAGGCTGCCATCGAGACAGAGATGACGCACTCGCCGATGAACGCCGTCCAGCAAATGGCCTCGACCAACAGCTCAGAGTCGAGCCAGTCCAGCCCGGCTCCTGCCTCAGTCTAGTGTGAAGCCTTGCCGCCCTGGTCCGTGATCAGCACTATGTCCGAAGTCGAATGCTGCCGCAGTACCGCCAACTGCTCGCCCGAAGGCGACCACGCAAAGTCCAGCAGCTGCGAGGGAACAAAATCCGTCAGCATGTGCGTCGGAGAGCCATCCAGCGGCTGAGCAAGAATCGCTTCGCCGCCCCCTTGCTGGACAACGTAAGCCATCTCTTTGCCGTCCGGCGTGAAGTAGAAGGCCCCCAGGGTAAAGCGAACGTCCGGTGTCAGCGTGCGAACATTACCCGTTTGCAGATCTCGGAGATTGGCGATAAACGTCTCGTTCTCACTCGTCGCGGACGTCTTCTGATACGTGGCGTAGTGTCCATCGCGCGAGAAGCGAATGCCAACCGAACCCTCGGCATCAAAAAGCTTCTTCGGCGTCCCGCCTGCCAATGGCACCGTCCAACCCGACCCTGAATTGTTGGCCAGACCTACGTAGTTCACTGTCTTGCCATCCGTCAGGCACATCGGTTCACGCACTACGCCGTCCGTCGTCAGCGCGCTCTGCGCAGACCCATCCCGGTTCATCCGGTAAAGCCGCGAGTGATCCAGCCCCTTGGGAATCAGTGGAAGAACAATATGTCCGTCCGGGCATACTGAAATCGACGATCCCAGTGCCGGCTCACCCACGTCGATGCGCTCCGTCGCCCCGGTGGCAGGGTCCAGCGCATTAAGTGCTACCCGCGGAGTCAGCACCACCATCCGCTTCTCGTCCAGCCAGGCCAGACGGTTGGGAGCAATACGCAGCGCGGTGGAAGACACCAGCGGCCCGCCCGTTCCCTTGTACAGGCTCACGTTCGTATCACGGTTGGTCAGGACCGTCGCCAGCGTTCGACCATCGGCGGATATCGCCAGGTTCTGATAGGAATTCAGATCGTTCGTGACCGGCTTGAATTCACTGCCGGGAATCGAAACGCTGCCCACCTGCCCGCGATCCGAGTTGTCCCTGCCATAAACCACCAGCAGGTGGTGGCTGTCCGGCATCCACGCCGCATCCACGCCGTAGAAAATTCCCTTCGGTGCCGCGAGCATAGTCGTTTTCTTCGTCGCCACTTCAATCAGCACTATTGCTGACCCCGGCCGTATAAAAACGGGCAGTGCGATCGTCCTGCCATCAGGCGACCAGACCGGGAATCCGGGATTATACGAATCCGTATAGATCAGCTGGTCGTTGCCGCCATCGCGATCCGCAATATGCAGTTCCGTAAAGTGGTCCTTCAAATCCGGCGTCTGCCGCAGGTACACCATGCGCGAACCGTCCGGCGAAAAACTCGGCGCACTATCAATGTTGTGCACCAGCTCCCGTGGCGTTCCACCTAGCACCGAGATCTGGTAAAGATCGCGAATGTATAGATTCTTCTCCGTGGCCCGCACGAAGTACAGATTGTTCCCGTCCGGCGAGAACGCCAGCCCCACATACGGATTTGTAAACACCGGCAAAATCTGCGCGTCCGTGTTAGTCGGAATATTCCGTACCCACAGCGTGCGCTGCCCCTTGTCGTTCTTGATCTCCGCCAGGTAGCGACCATCCGGCGACATCGCCAGTGCCTCAATGTTGCCGCTGTCCGTCATCTGGTGCAGGCCAATGTTGGCAAAGGGAGCAGGCTGCGGCCACAGCTTCCACGCCACCAGCCCAACCGCCACCAACAGCAATGCAACCAGCCCGAGCCACAATCCCGCTCGCGATTTCTTCGGCGGAGGCACGTCAAATCCCACACCCGAACCAGCCGCCGAAATCCCGCTGCCCGAAGAACCAGCCGCCGCGGTCGCAGCCCCGCTCACATATCCGCTCGAAGAAGCAGTGCGCACCGCTACGCCGCCCGACGACGAAGGACTCGCCACCGCACTCGATCCCATCGCCATCGACGCTTGTCCTGATGCCGATACGCGACCCGATCCGCTGCTGCGCTGCAACCGCTTCAGATCTGCCCGCAACTCCGCCGCCGACTGGCAGCGCAGTTCGCGATCCTTCTCCAGTGTCTTGTTCAAAATGGTTTCAAACTCTATTGGCAGCCCCGGATTCAGCTCCACCGGTGCCACCGGCGCATGATTCAAAATCCGATCGAAGACCACCGCCGTCGTCGCACCGTTGAAAGGAGGTGTGCCCGTAGCCAGCTCATACAGCACCACGCCCAGCGAGAACACATCGCTGCGCGCATCCAGCACCTCGCCGCGCGCCTGCTCCGGCGACATGTATGCCACCGTGCCCACTGACGATCCCGGACTCGTCAGCATATTCGCCGCCGGCAGCGGAGTTCCCACCGCCGTCGCGTCGGAGACGGCCTCGCCGTTCAGGTCCTCCAGCTTTGCCAAGCCGAAATCCAGTATCTTCGCCTGTCCGGATTTTGTCAGAAAAATATTCGCCGGCTTGATGTCGCGATGAAGTATGCCTTTGCGATGCGCAGCGTCGAGCGCATCCGACACCTGGATGCCCAGCTCAACCAGCCGCGCAAATGGCATCGTCTGTCCGTGGTACTGCTTCTCCAGGCTCGCGCCTTCTAGCAGTTCCATCACGATGAAAGGAGAATCTCCCGACTCGTTCAGTTCGTGAATGGTGCAGATGCCCGGATGATTCAAAGCCGAAGCAGCACGCGCCTCACGCCAGAACCGCTCCAGCGCCGAAGCGTCCCCACGCGTCGCCTCGGGTAGCACTTTTATGGCTACGCGTCGTCCAAGCTTCTGATCCTCAGCTTCGTAGACTTCGCCCATGCCGCCCTTACCCAGGCGGCTGACTATTTTGTAATGTCCCAGCAGGGATCCGGCTTCCAGTGGCAGCACTCGTACATCATGCCCGTCCCGCTCGCCGCGCCGCAAGCTTATTCGGCGCGACCCAGATCGCAAAGTGGTAACTGCCGCCCAAGGTACCGCTGTCCCTAAGTGCCCTCGCCCCACCACACGCCTTCGCCCACTTCAGGGTTGCGGCCCCTTTCCCAGCAAGGTATCCTCACCGTACTCGCACCAGCCTCATCCATAAGGCTTTTGACGCTTTAGCCGAATCCACCAACCAAAGAAGAGGAGTACCCAGCGATGAAGCGGACGTACCTCGTAGCATTCGCCCTCATCATGCTCTACGTCAGCGTCGGAAACGCGCAGTACCCGATGATGGACACCGTCGCCAACAAGATCATTCAGAAGTATCAGACCGCTACCTGCGAGCAACTCTGGATCGCCAAGTCGCAGAAAAAGCCCCCCACACTCCAGGAACAGGAAATGATCCAGATCCTGCACAATGACCCCAAGATGCGCGCCGCATTCATCGCCAAGGTAGCTGCACCTGTTGCCAACAAAATGTTCGACTGCGGGATGATTCCCTAGGGACGAACCCATCATTGCCGGCGCCTCAACCGCTGGCGGAGGACGACACAAAGATGCAAGGCAAGTTAAGAAGTGCACTGGTACCCGTACTTGGAGTTCTCCTGATCACCGGCTCTGCCCTTGGACAAACAGCGGCGTCCCAGCCCAAGACATCAACATCCCCGGCTCCAAAAGCACAGAAAAGATCCGCGCCTCCCAACCGCGTCGTCGCGCCACCCGACCTCGAACCCAGGGCTATCGACATCCTCAAGGCCATGAGCGAGAAGCTCGCAGCCGCCCACACGCTCACATTTACCGGGGTCGAAATCTTCGAGCACTCCAGCCGCCAGGGCAATCCTCTTGCCTATTCCACTCGCTACGAGGTCACCCTCCAGCGCCCCGACAAGCTCAAGGTCGTCATCCCCGGCGATGGCCCCGCATCGGAGTTCTACTACAACGGCAAGACCATGACCGCCTACGCGCCCGTCGAGAACATGGCCGCCGTCGCACCCGCCCCACCCACCATCGACAAGATGCTCGAGCAGGCCTACAAAACTGCCGCCATCTACTATCCCTTCGCCGATCTCATCGTTGCCGATCCCTATAAGGACATGGCCTCCGACATCAAACTCGCTTACTACATCGGCCGGTCCCACGTCCTCGGCGGAGGCACCACCGACATGGTCGCCTACACTGTCAACGGCGTCTTCATCCAGGTCTGGATCGATACCGACGACAAAATGCCGCGCCTCATGCGCGCAGTCTTCCTCGACGATCCCGAACAACTGCGCCACGAATTGGCCATGACGGATTGGAAGATCGACCCCTCCCTGCCGGACGATGCATTCACCTCAGCAAGGGCAGCCGACGCCAAGCCCATTACCTTCGCTCATCCCCAGCCGCCAGGCTCTACACCGCGGCCAACCGGCAAGGCACCGATAACGAAGGCGAAATAAGAGGAGCTACACGTCATGAAGAAGATTATTGTCGGCCTCACCACACTTGCCCTCGCGCTGGCTCCCTGCGAACCGCTGCTCGGCTATGCCCACTCCAACATGTATGGTGGCAGCACCTCGCATACCAACGCCTATGGTGGCAGCAGTTCCCACCAATACGGAGAGGGAAGTGAGCACACCAACACCTACGGCGGAAGCACTGAGCACTCTGCGTACGGCGGCACCAGCCATCAGAATGTCGATGGAGGCAGCACCACTGGGGAAGCCGGATACGGCGCCGTTCACACAAATTCCGCCGGGTACAGCACCTACGGCTCCGCCTATCATGCACCCGTGCCCGTCGCCGCGGTACCCTACGGATACCATCTGCCGGTCGTCGTCCCCGTCTATGGTGCCGGATGCTACAACTGTGGCGGAGCCGCAGCCGTGGGAGTCGCGGTCGGCATGGTAGCCGGCGCTGCCGTAGCCTCATCCGTCGCCTCAGCCAATACCGCCGTCGCTACTTCAAATGCCTACAACGCCGGCTACAACGCTGGAGCCACCAACACCGCGGCCACAACCACCGCCGTCGCCGTCAACTCCTACAACGCCGGCTACCAGGCTGGCGCAAGCAACACTGCCGCAGCCAACTACGCAATTGGCTCCATCACCACTTCGATACCATCCGGCTGCGCTACCCCAAACATCCAGGGAACCACCTACTACCTCTGCGGAAATACCTGGTTCCAGCCCGCCTTCGGAGCCAACGGCGTCTACTACAAAGTAGTCCCGACTCCGTAGCAAATCCTGATCCAACCTCACTCACTTCATCAAATGGTCGCCAGCTTCCGAGTTGGCGACCATTCTCGTATCCCTCATCTGCGTGCGCACGCAGAGCGGATCTGCGAGACGTTGCCGGTGCCGAGCCTCAAAGTTATACTCTCCTCGTTAGCTGGTGCGATTCGGTCCACTCCCAATGAAGCAGCATCTTTGCACCTGCCTTGCCCTGCTGATCAGCGCGTTGCGTCTGGCATCTGCGCAGCAGCAAGCCCCACCCCCTCCGCCTCCCCCAAAGCCCGCGCCGTTCTCTTCCGTTGCATGGGACATAGCCGAAGGCCTCATCCATCTCGATGTCGTAGTCACGGACGCCACCGGCAATCCCGTGGCGGGTCTCGGCGCAAACGACTTCAGCCTGCTCGAGAACAGCAGCCCGCAAAACATCATTTCCTTTCAAGCCTTCGACGGCCACGGAACTAGCTCCGAGCCTCCCGCCAAAATCATTCTCGTCATCGATACAATCGCGCTGCCTGAGTCTCTCGCCCGCGCCGAACGCGTCGCCGCTATCAGCTATCTCAAGCAAGGCGGGGGACAACTCGCGCATCCTGTCTCCGTCTTCTCCCTGACCGAAACTGGTCTGTGGACCCTCGCCCCTTCAAACAACGGAAACCTGCTCGCCCATCAAATCGAGCACAACAACTTCACCTTGCTTCACCACAATGTTGGCTGGCGCAGAGGACCCGTTCCTGCGGGCATGAAGCCCTCTCCCTCCGATGCCGCGCTCAAGGCCCTCGGCCAGATCGCCACCGACGAACGAACGAGGCCCGGCAGAAAGTTGCTGTTATGGATCGGCCCCGGTTGGGGCATAGGCAGCGGCGCCTACGCCGACGCAGTCCAGGGATCGCCGCCTCCCTTTGACGCCGTCTGGTGGTTTTCCACCTTGCTACGCGAAGCGCATCTCGTTCTCTACAGCTTCACCGTGGGAGAAACCGATCCGCGCGCCCAGCTCTATAAAGCCTATTTGGGCGGAGTCAAGATCCCGCGCCAAGCCAGTTTCATGAACGTTTATAGAAAAGTGCTCGCTGTCCAGAGCGGCGGCCGCGTCCTCGACGGAAGTGCGGATCTGCTGCATCAAATCGAGAGCTGCGTTCGCGACGCCGGACCCTTCTATCGCATCTCTTTCGACCCGTACCCAGCAGACCATCCCAGCGAGTATTACGATCTGAAAGTCGTAGTTAACCGGTCGGGACTCAGCGCGAGCACCAATACCGGTTATTACGATCAGCCCTACTACTCCGTCGATCCCATCCCACCACCAAAGCGCGTATCCATCCAGCAACTGGAAGATCTCCTCGTCGCTTCGCGCGGAAAGTCAGATACAGATCTCGCGAAGCAGCTCTCAGAGCTTGCTCTCACCGAGCGCCTGAGTGAGCCCAAGCTTTCATCGCTCGATGCCGCCTCCGGCAAACGCAGTCGCCAGGAACTCCGCATCCTCGCGGACGCTTCGGCCTTCCTTGACCCTCCTGCCGATGAGATCTCTACCGATGCGCCACCGGACCACACTGCGCAGCAGCACATGCTCTCTCTCGTATCCGCATATCTCGACGCGACAATCCGCAAGCTGCCCGATCTATTCGCCACCCGGACCACGGTGCGCTACCAGGAAACACCCATGTACCTTGAAGCCGGAACCAGCGTCAGCTATCAGCCCCTTCACATCACCGACACTTCAACTACAACGGTGCGCTACCGCAACGGCTATGAATTCGCTGAGGCAAAACCTCCCAAGCGAAAACCCAATGAACCACAACTCATCACCTATGGCGTCTTCGGTCCAGCACTCGAAGGAGTGCGCGATGCCATCGAAACGAATGGCGGCTTCAACTGGATCCGCTGGGAACAAGGAGCCCACGGCCGCCTCGCCGTCTTCGCCTACACCCTGCCCGCGGAGAAGTCCGCTCGTCAGGTCTGGCTCTGCTGTCTTCCCGATGGAGACGGCACCGAAGCATTTCAGCGCTATGCGGGATATCGCGAAGAGATCGTCATTGATCCCGACAGCGGAGCCATCCTGCGCCTCGCCTTTCAGGCCAATCTCAAATCCACAACTCCGCTTGCCCGCACTGACATCATGATTGAATACTCTCCCGTCGAGATCGGCGGCAGGACCTATGTTTGCCCGCTCAGAAGCGTCTCCATTGTGCGTGGCCGCTCAGTGCGCGTTCTTTCGGAGTGGGATGAATCCTTCAGAACCTATGGCCCCTACGCAACCATGCTTAACGACATCACCTTCGATCACTACCACGTCTTCCAATCCGAATCCCACGTCCTCCCCGACTTCACCCCCGTCGATAAGTAGCCCACACATATCTGCAATCCACCAACGCGCTCGGGGGACCCTCTTGGACTAGCATGTTAAGTGTTAGCAAATACCCGGCAAACTTATTCTGTCCTGACGATCAACATCTCTGAGGTGGTTAGTGCGCAAGATTTTCTTCGCCAAAGTTCATACCAGGGCCCTCGTTTCGCTTCTCCTTCTCGCAGCCACATTTACCTCCATCGCTCACGGTCAGTGGGCACAGATGGCGAAGGATCCAGGCGCACCTTCCCGTATCGAATGGTGGCGCGATGCCAAGTTTGGATTATTTATCCACTGGGGCGTGTACTCAATTCCCGGACGCGGCGAGTGGGTGCAGTGGAACGAGCAGATTCCCGTTGGCGAATATGCGAAACTCGCTGATCAATTCCATCCCGACAAATTTGATCCTGATGCCTGGGCCACCACCGCCAAAGATGCTGGCATGAAATATGTCGTGCTCACAAGCCGCCACCACGATGGCTTTGCACTCTTTGACGATCCGCAGAGCAACTTCACCGCCGTAAAATCCGCTGCTCACCGAGATATCGTCGCGGACTACGTAACCGCGATTCGCAAGGCAGGCCTGCATGTCGGTCTCTACTATTCGCCTTTGGACTGGCGCTATCCCGGCTTCTTTTTCCCCGACCTCTACCAGGCCAATGCAATCGAACTGCGCGAACAATACCACCGCCAGCTCAACGCACTGGCTTCGCACTACGGCAAGCTCGACATCGTGTGGTTTGACGGAGGAGGCGCGAACTGGCTGGGCTTTGGCGGAGTGCAATTCAAGGGTGGATGGAGCGCGCGTCCCAAGGACGAGAACTACACCGGTACGTTTTCCTGGAAGGATCAGGAAGCAGTCAACAATCTGCGAAAGCTGCAGCCCTCCATCATCGTGAACGACAGGACCGATGCTGATGCGGACTTTCGTTCTCGCGAAGGCGACGGCGCCATGGGGTCATTTGAAAACACCTATCCATGGGAGCTATGCACCACCATCACCGAGGGAGCCTGGGGATACCAGCCCGATGCCAGGGTGAAGTCCTTCGACTCCATCATTCGATTGCTGGTCGGAGCCGTGGGACGCGATGGCAACATGCTGCTGAACGTGGGTCCTCGGCCCGATGGGCAAATCGCGCCCGAACAGGTGCAGCGGCTCAAGGAAGTAGGGAACTGGCTTCAAGAGTACGGCGAGAGCATCTACGGAACGCGCGGCGGACCATACCTGCCGGGTGACTACGGTGTGTCAACATATCACGACAAAACTATCTATCTGCACATCCTGGATCGCCCCGCGAAAAGACTGAGCTTGCCACCACTACCGGCAAAACTTCTCTCGTGCAAAGTGCTCACTGGAGGACAAGCCCAATGCACCCAGACTGTCGCCGGAATCGACGTGACCTTGGATGCGAGCGATACGCAGAAGACCCCTGTCGATACCATCGTCGCTCTCTCGATCGCAACTCCCGCAAGCGAGCTGCCTCAGATCCGAACCAAAACCGACGCCCCGGCCGTAGCCCCAGTAGCCGCCGATATCAAGAAGTAGCAGCCGCCCACGATTCCTTCGTCGGCCACCGGTTGACTGAAAAGCAAACAAGGGGCACTAATATCCCGAAAACTGGATATTAGTGCCCCAAATGTGAGCGTAGCATGCTCATAGTAGCGTGCCAAAAACGCGCTATTTTGCACTCTAAAACAGCTCATCCCTGGTCAGGATGAACCACTCTGTAGCTCGCATTTCCCCTCGACCACACCAACAATAGCAGGTCCTTATCTGTAGGATTCGAATGGACTTGGTTCACAAACTGATCTGCCGTCGAAACCGGCTGGCGGTTCAATTCCAGAATCACATCCCCAGGTGCCAACCCAGCTTCTTCCGCCGGGCTCGCGGGCCGCACATTCTGCACTGCAACACCCTTTAACTCCTCTGGAATCTGCAGTTGCTGACGAACTTCCGGGGTCAGATTGGCGATCGCAAGACCCAGTTTTCCGCTCTTAGGACTACCGGAATTATCATCTCCATCGGCCACCTGATTGTTCGCGTGATACTCGCCAACTGTAAGATTCAACGTCTGTTGCGAGCCATTCCGTAAAACCCCCAGCGCGATCTTGGCTCCCGGTGCCAGGCTGCTTACCGCAACCTGTAAGTCGCTTCCATTCTGTATCTTACGGCCATTCAGCGTCGTGATTACATCCCCGCTCCGGAGATCCGCTTTGCTGGCCGGCGAATCCGGCGAAACCTGCGAAACAATCGCACCGCTCGCGTCGCTAAGTTTAAAGAAATGAGCATTATCCGGCGTTACGTCGTTCATGCTGATGCCCACATATCCGTGATGAACGCTGCCATTTTTGATCAATTGTTCCGTTACCGCCTGCGCAATCTGCGATGGAATCGCGAAGCCAGCACCCGCAAACGACCCGCTATTCGAAATGATGAACGTGTTAATACCAACAAGCTCACCATGAGCGTTCACCAGCGCGCCGCCGGAGTTGCCGGGATTGATGGCGGCATCGGTCTGGATAAAGCCTCCGGGCTTGCGTGCATCGTCAGAGTAGGGATTGGGCCGGTTCACCGCGCTCACGATTCCACGGGTAACCGAGAACTGGAAGTACCCGAAAGGACTGCCGAAAGCGAGCACCGTCTGTCCCGGCTTCAATCGGCTGGAGTCGCCCCAGGGGATGCTCGGCAGGTCGGTGGCGTTCACCTTGATGACGGCCAGATCGGTCAGTTTGTCCGTGCCGATAAGCTTCGCATTCAGCACGCGGCGATCATTCAAGGTCACCTTGATCTGCATGGCGCCTTCTACTACGTGGTTATTGGTAACGATGTAACCATCGGGAGAGATGATGATCCCGCTTCCAATTCCATGCTCAATCTGCGGCCCCGCCTGCCCCTGCGGCATTCCATGACCAAAAAACCTCTCAAATCCGGGCGGCAGCTGCTGCGGTCCTTCTTCATCCGAGGCTTGCTGTTCGTCTCTGTGAGAGGTGACTGCGACGTTGACCACAGCGGGAGTGACCCGGGAAGCTACAGATTCTACAGCCTCATCTAGGGAGATGAGGGGTGCAACGCTGTTGTCGTTCAGGGCAGGAGCAGCAGGAGACATGCCGGCCGCGTGAACACTGTGCTGGAAGAGGAGACCCGCCGCAACAACGAGTGCGGCAACGGCTCCCGCGGGCTTGGCAAAACTACGCATACGTGAAACTAATTGATTAGTTATTGGCGACATGGTTTTCCTCAAGTTAAAGTTAATAAACGGGTTAGAGTTGAACGATCAGCCAGACATCCGTGCTCGGAGCGGCTTCGTAGTACGTAAAGACCTGGGACCCATCGAAAACAGTAAAAGTGATTTGCGGCGCACGCGGCATTTCCCTCACAGGCTCGGACTGAGACTCAACCTGCCATGAAGTCAACAACATAAGCTGCCGTGCGGTGTTCTGTTGTGCGACCTCGTGCCGCACCGGCACCGAAACATGAACCACGGGCTTCGCCTTGTGTTGCTTTGCAATCAGTGGTTTAGCTGGCATATGGGCAACTGCCTGTACCAACGCAGGCCGGCCCTCTGCGCTTCTGAAAACGGTCTCCTGATAGCCAGACGACCGACGGAAGCCTGCGGCTGGCGCGGGGTTCGTGGAAGCGAGGTGCAATGGCGCAGCAAACGAAACCAGCTGTGGACTGCGAGCCAGTGTCCCGGCGCCAGCGAGTAACCCAAGCAAAAGCAAGGAGATGCAGGCAGTAGCCTGACGGCGGCTCAAGACCTCGACGCGCTTCTCCAGAATGTGGTGGACCCGCGAAGCCAGCTCAGACCGCCGCTCCCACGCACCAAGCGCGAGGGATACACGGTTATTTTGCAGCCTCTGCTCGGCCAAATGCACGAGGCAAGAGGCATAGCTCTTCGGAGCCTTGGTCGATTGGATAACGTGGTCATCGCAAGCAAGTTCCCGCTCTTTGCAAAGTCGGCGCTCGATCCACAGCAGCGCGGGATTTAGCGGGAAGAAGACAAGGCCGATCTTTTGTACAAGGTTGATCCAGTCGTCGCGCCGGCGCAGATGCTCCATTTCATGCAGGACGATCTGCTGAAGATCCTCAAGCGGGAGAGTCCTGTAGATCGCTGCCGGAATCAAGATCCGAGGCGCGAAGAAGCCAATGACGCTGGGCTGAGATACATCCGTTGACGTGCATAGAACTGCGCTGCGACCGGTGTCGCGCGACGAAATGAAAGAGCGAATGGCGGGATCGTCCACTGGGATTGCTCTCTTCCACACGGCGTGCAGGCGGAAGGCGCTCCTCAGCAGGAGAATTGCCCGGATAGACGAGAAAGCAGCCCAAATACCAGCGAGCACGAAACTCCAGCGCTGATCCAACTGGATTGCAGGGGTCGACCAGTAGCCCGACTGGGGAGGTGCGGTAACAACGGCGACCATCGGTAACAACACGGAGACGACTAAGGCCGCAGTCCAAATCACGAATCGTGCCCATGCCGGGACTTTGGGAACTAACTGCAGAATCAGGGCTACAGTCAACGTAAGCAGACAGGTCTGCCAGATACTCGAGAACAGGGAAATAGAGATGCGCTGGCAAAGCTGCGAAGTCAGGTAAATTACGCCTTGAGTGAGGGCAGGCTCTGGCATCAATTGACCTCATCGTTAGGAGTGGCGGAGATGGCCTCTTTCAGGCGTTTCAACTCTTCGGGCGTCGTGTCCTGTTCGTCGAGCAGAGCGAGCAGCAGACGCTCGCGGGAGTTGCCGAAGAATCGGTGGAGCATGTGACGGACTTCCGAGCGACTCGCTTCCTCTTCTGCCACACACGCGGTGTAGACGAAGGCGCGACCCTCCTGGCGATGCGTGACGTAACCCTTCTTCTCGAGGATCCGAACGGTGGTGAGGACAGAGGTGTAGGCCAGTGGAGCATCGCCTGGCATGGCGTTGACCAAATCCGCGACTCCGGACTCGCCTCGCTCCCAGAGGAGCTTCATGAGCCTGAGTTCAGCTTCCGTCAGCGTGTTTGATCTCTTTGGAGGCATTCTTAATCCTGTTGGAAGCCGGTTCGTCGCCGGGATGGGTCATTGTTCAGAGTCTTTGACAAGGAACTAAACAATTAGTTAGCCGGAGATGTGGAGTTATTTTTTTCGGACAGGGAAGCATACACTTGGCCGATTACAGAGTGCGGATTCTCTGGGGTAGAGCCCAGATCCATTGATAGAATTCCTGAGTTCCTTTTGAGAACCGTAAGGCAAAGGAAACAAACGGGGCTGCACGTCATTTTGCCCAGTCGAATTGCTGTACGCAACCCACCGCCAATTTGGTACCGGGAATATGGGCCACCTCTGAAAAGGAGACGGATAGATGACAGAAGCGCCGGGAAACATTCTCCGCAGTATCCTCGCCATCGTCGCCGGCATAGCAGTCGGCGTTGTTCTTTCCCTCGTCACCGACATTGCGATGCGTTCAGCAGGCGTTTTCCCGCCGCTGAACCAGCGGATGGCCGATCCGCTCCTTGGGCTGGCCGTCGCTTATCGCACCGTTTATGGTGTCATCAGCAGCTATGTGACAGCCCGTTTGGCGCCCAATCGGCCGATGGGGCATGCGCTTCTGCTTGGCGCTCTTGGCCTGTTTGTAAATGTTGTGGGCACTGCCTGGACCTGGAACAAGGGACCGGCATTTGCGCCGCACTGGTATCCGTTGGTGCTCATTCTGCTTGCCCTGCCAACCGCCTGGTTAGGCGGAAAGCTGCGTGTGATGCAGCTGGGCAAGTAGTCGGAGCCAGGTAGATCAGAAGGCGAGCCTGGGGGGCACGCGTTCTCCGGCAGCAAACCCCTCTGCCTGCGATCATGGAAGTGGGGCGAGGAGCGCGCGATGGTGAAGCGTTGGATCTTCCGGATCGTGTTCTCCCTCTGCGCGATTCTGTTCCTGGTATACCTGGGCGACTATCTCGCAATAACGATCGCAATTCACAGGGGACGGGCGTATGGGACGGTGCAGGTGAATCAGTATCTTGCCGTCCCGTTGAAGGGCGGCAAGACCGAGTTTGATTTCCAGGGCACTCAGGCCACGACCTGCAGCAACTCGCTCTTTCCGCAGATGGGATTTCAGCCATGCTGGTGGCTGCGCCGTCACACCGAGAAGCGGGAAGACATCTGAAGCAGATCTTTCTTACACGTAGGCGAAGGTGAGGTTGGTCACATTCTTCGCGGTGCCTGCATCCTCGACATGTATCTGCATGACATTTGTCATTCTGTTTTTGTGACACAATGCAGGCGAATTCGCTGACTGGAAACGCTAACTTCAGAGAGTAAAGCAGTGTGCGAAGCGGCTGCTTTCCTGGAGTGATGCAATGCTGATGACCGCAACCCATCTGCAAGATTCCGATATCGGCGAACGTGAGCAGATCCGCAGAGAAAATGTGCGAATTGCACGCGGCCTGCAGCGCCAGGATCCCAACTTGCTGGACGAGTTGATCGTTGAATATCAGCATCGCCTGATGCGGTTTCTGCTTTATCTCACAAAGGATCGCGATCTCGCTGACGATCTCTTCCAGGAGACGTGGATGAAAGTGCTGGTGCGGGGCGCGCAATTCAAGGGCGAGGCGAAATTCAGCACGTGGCTTTACTCGATTGCGCGAAACCTGTTTGTGGACCTGCGCCGCAAGAGGAGCGCTCTTAGCCTGGACGAGCTTTGCGATGAGAGTAATGAAGAAGGCGGTCTTACGCTTGTAAGCGATGAGCCTTCTCCATTTGATAACTACCGCCGATTGGAAGACGGCGAGCACGTTGCAGCGGCACTGCTTTCGCTGGACAGGATCCATCGTGAGGTGCTCGTGCTGCGTTTTTATGAAGAGCTTCCACTCGAGGATATCGCCCGCATCACGAGTGCGCCGTTGTCCACCGTGAAGTCGCGCTTGTATCGCGGCGTATCTGCTTTGGATCCCTACATGAAGCAGGTCAAGAGGCGGGATGCCGTTTAGTCGCGGGCCGCTCGAAATCCCAAAAATTGCATGACGCTGGAACAATTGTGATCCCCCTCACGTAGGAACGAGAGAGTGGGTGGGGAGAATTATGTTTACAGCGCTGCGGCAGGAATTGCCTTATACCTTCCGACGTCTCTCGAGATCGCCGGGCTTTGTGCTTGCGGTCGTGATTTCGATTGGACTGGGCGTCGCGGCCAACGCCACTATCTTTTCGCTGGTCAGCAAGTTTGTGTTGCGTCCCGCGCCGGTGGGCATTCCCAGCACACTGATGTCGCTGCACACCACGCATGACGGAGATCAGTGCTGCAATCATTTCTCGTGGCCGACATACACCGATGTGCGCGACCAAGCAAAGTCTTTCTCCGGCGTGGCTGCGTATTATGAACTTCTTCCTGCCTCAATGGGCGGCTATGGCGAGCCGGAGCGGGTGTGGGGGCAATCGTCCACATCTAATTTCTTCGATGTTGGCCAGGTTCAGATGACTCTGGGACGCGGATTTCTCTCCAGCGAAGAGAAAGAGCCGGTGATCGTGCTTGCCAACAGGCTTTGGAAACGCAGGTTCAATTCAGACCCTGGCATAGTTGGGAAGGCCATCTCTCTCTCCGGGCGGCCGTTTACCGTGGTTGGCGTCGCACCGCAGGGATTCCATGGGCTTGACCTGGTGCTCGACCCGGAGTTCTGGATTCCGCTGGGTCAGGTTGAGCAGCTTGCGCCCGGTATTCCTGCTCGAGATAAGCGGGGAGACCACTGGCTGGCAGTCATCGGGCGTCTCAAGGCCGGCGTTTCCGCGGCGCAGGCCAGGGCGGAATTGTCAGCGATGGCACAGAGATTTGCCACGGCTTATCCCGAGACCGACAAGGGATCCGGATTTCGATTTGAGCAGGCGGGCTCGCTTCCTCCCAGAGACAGGTCAGCGGTGCTTCTCTTTCTTGCGGCGCTGTCGGTTGTTGTATTGCTCGTGCTGGGGATCGCGTGCGCGAATGTTGCCAATCTGTTTCTGGCGCAGGCTGCTGGACGTCAACGTGAGATGGCAGTGCGCATCGCGTTGGGAGCGACGCGCGGTCAGTTGATTCGCCAGATGCTGGTGGAAAGCATCCTGCTGGCAGTGTGCGGGGGCGTGATGGGTGCGGTGGTCGCATTGTGGGGTACTTCGGCGCTCTCAGCCTTTCATGTGCCGGCGCCGGTGCCGCTTGATCTAAGTATCAGCGTGGATTGGCGCGTGCTGGTGTATGCCTTTGCGCTCAGCGTGGGTGCAGGGTTGGTGGTGGGACTTGTTCCTGCATGGCTCGCTTCTCGTCCAGTGCTGTCGAGCGCATTGAAGGGCGAAGAGGCGCTTGCACGTCCGGGTCGGCGGATAACCCTGCGCAATGTGCTGGTAGTTTCGCAGATCGCCATGTCGCTGGTGTTGCTCTGTGCGACTGGATTGTTCCTGCGTAGTTTAGAGAGGGCAGCCGGCATCAACATTGGCTTTCGCTCCGCTGGAATGTTGATGATGTCAGTTGATCCGCGCGTCCACGGCTACACACCGGAGCGCACGAATCAGTTCCTGGAACAGTTGCGTGAGCGCCTGATAGCTATACCCGGTGTGACTTCGGCTGCGGTCACTGACGTTCCGCCGCTTTCAGGAGGGCACCGCAGTGATGGCCTTCACGCAGAAGGCCAGCCGAAGTCATCGGCGCCCGATCCCATCGTGGAACTTTACATGGCCTCGCCCGGCTATTTTGAGACGATGGGCATTCCGCGGATCGCAGGCCGCGACTTCGGCCATGAAAGCGCCAACGCTCCCAAGGTAGGGATCATCAATCAGGCGCTGGCGGAGAAGGCCTTTGGCGGCGCGAATCCTATCGGGCAGCGACTGACCGGAGGCGGCGTCACTTACGAAGTCATCGGCGTAGTTAAGAACATCAAGTCGCGGACGCTGGGCGAGGACACACGTCCCGTTCTATTCCGTTCCCTCGCGCAGAATACTGGTAGCGATCCATCCTTCATGGGGTATACACTTGTCGTCCGTTCCGCAGCCGACACAGCCGGAATCGCCGATGCGGTTCGCCGTGAGATTCGGACAATGGACCCGACCATGGCGGTCTACAACGCTGAGACCATGGAAGAGCATCTGCGCGCTGCGCTTTTTCTGCCACGCCTTGCAGGAACACTTTTTGGAGTATTCGGCATTGTGGGGCTGGTGCTTGCAGCTGTAGGGCTCTATGGGGTGATGAGCTACTCCGTCAGCCGCCGTACACGGGAAATCGGTATTCGCGTTGCGCTGGGCGCGCAACTGGGCAACGTGCAGCGACTGATTGTGCGTCAGGGAATGTTGCTAACCCTGATTGCCGTTGCGGTAGGTCTTCCCACGGCTTTGGCGGTTGCGAAATTCTCCTCCAGCTTTCTCTACGGAGTTCGGCCGCACGATGTTGTGACCTTCACAGTTGTGCCGGTATTTCTTGTCGCCGTTGCACTTCTGGCTTGCTGGATTCCTGCTCGACGTGCGGCGAGAGTCAATGTTCTGACTGCCCTGCACTATGAGTAGCACTGCTTCCCGAGGTGCTTAGTCTGAACCTCTTCAGGATGCGACGGGCAGGCGGACGAGTGCCTCGCATCCAACCGTATCCAACCGGTTTCTGAGGATGACAGAGCCGCCATGTGCTTCGGCAATTTGCCGGGCCAGAACAAGCCCGACGCCGGTGCCATTTCTCTTCGTGGTGTAAAAGGGCACGAAGAGATTGGACGGATTCATGAGTCCCGGACCATTGTCGCGGATCGCGATGGTGGCAACGGCGCCATCGACGGACCATCCCAGCTCCACGTGCGGCTGGAATCCCGCATCGCCCTTGGTGGCTTGCGCGGCTTCGTTCATATCGATGGCAGCTTCAACCGCATTCTTCACGAGGTTGATCAGAAGCTGCTCGACCTGATCGGAGTCAACGGAGATGGCGGTATCCGGCCCCGAAATGACTTCGATTCTCAAACGGGATTCGAGAAGGATCACTCGCTCCATAAGAGGCTTCACCGGGACTCTTTTTATCAACGGAGAGGGTAACTGAGCGAGCTGCCGATAGGCTTGCACAAAGCGGTTCAGCGATTCCGCCCTATTCTCGATTACCACCAGGCCGTGCTCGAAGTCAGGCTGGTCTTCGGCCCGCTTCAGGCTAAGTGGCAGGCGAAGGCGGAGACTGCCTGCGATGGATTTGATGGGCGCGAGGGAGTTGTTGATTTCGTGTCCCAGCACCCGAATCAATCTCTGCCACGCCTGGCGTTCCTCTTCGCGTAGTGCACTGCTGACATCGGATAAGAGAAGGAGCGTGTGCGGCACTCCGCGTTGACGGAATGTTGTGCGCCGCACCATCCAGCGTGAGGGCACGCCCTTTGATGGTTGAGCGGCAGACTCGAGCGCAATCACGCTCTCGTTCTGAACGGCCAGCAGATCTCCCAGGTGTAGATCCGCGGCGGTATGGCCAATTGCTTTGGACGGATCCAGCCTGAGGACACGGGTTCCAGCCGGATTGATCAGCCGGAGTGTACCGTCGGGATCGAAGGTGAGGACCGGGGTTTCCAGCGATTCAACGACTCGCTGCAGCAGGGCGGTGGCTTCCAGTGCGCTGGACCTCTGACCCTGAAGCATTCCTGCGAGGGCATTGATTTCAAGGGCGAGATCTCCGAGTGCATCATCTCTTCGCGCTCCCCGTGCACGAAAGGAAAAATCGTCCTCGCGCAGCGCGGCGATCACATTCGCAAGTGTCTGAAGCGGCCGAATGATCTGGTCCATCAAAGATGCAGTGGCAATGAGCCAGCAAATAAGGTAGCCGCCGATGAGCGTCAGTTGAATTGAGGGGGAGACTTTTTCTGTCCAAAGGAAGACCAGTCCGATGATCAGGGCGGGAAGGGAGAGCAGCCAGAATCGGATGTAGATGCGTCGCTCAAACCTGGTTCGATGCTTGGATCCGGCAAGGGGCAGCCGCTTGATGGGTGTGCCTCCATTGCTAGATTCCATATTTCTCCATTCGCCTATAAAGTGCGCCCCGACTTAGCCCCAGCGCCTCCGCGGCATGGCTCACATTGCCGCCGCATCTTGCCAGCGCCTTGCGTATCAGTACGCTTTCAACGGCCTCGAGGCTCATTTCATCCAGGTTCTGGCTGGTCGCTCGCACCGTGCTGAGTCCCAGGTCCGCAACTTCAATACGGGTTGTCCTGTTCATCAAGACTGCCCGCTCAATTGTATGATCCAACTCGCGCACATTCCCCGGCCAATTGTGCTGCAACAATGCCTGCATGGTTGAGGGCTCGAAGGCATTTACCGCCTTGCGGTATCGCATAGCATAGCGCGAAAGGAAGTAGGCGGCCAGCAGAGGCAGATCTTCGCGGCGTTCTCGCAAGGGAGGAAGGTGGATCTCCACGGTATTCAGGCGGAAGAGCAGATCCTCTCGAAAGCGGCCCGCGGCGCACTCGCCGGGCAGGTCGGCGTTGGTTGCGGATACAACTCGCACATCGACGTGCCGGGTTTTCGAAGCGCCCACGCGCTCCATTTCGCCGGTCTCGAGAACGCGTAACAGCTTCGCTTGCTGCCGTAGGGGGACGTTTGCAATCTCATCGAGAAAGAGGGTGCCTCCGTCGGCCAACTCGAAGCGCCCAATACGGTCGGATCTGGCATCGGTGAACGCGCCTTTGACGTGCCCGAAGAGTTCACTCTCAAATGTGCCCTCGGGCAGCGCTCCGGTATTGACCGCCACCAGTGAGCGCGAGGAACGGGACGAAACAGCGTGTAAAGTCTGGGCAACTACTTCCTTGCCTGTACCGTGCTCGCCGGTGATAAGGATGTTGGCATCGGAAGGGCCGACACGTGCGATGAGGTCGAGAACAGGCTGCATGGAGGGGGCAGAAGCGATGAACTCCGGCCGGCCCTCGGCGCGCAGAAGACGGTTTTCCGCCTCGAGGAGCTGAGTCTTGCGGAGTGCGCGGCGCAGCTCAATCTGGGTTCGCAGAATGGCCAGGAGCCGGGCATTGTCCCATGGCTTCTGGATGAAGTCGCGTGCGCCGTGCCGCATCGCTTCGACAGCCAGTTCCACATTGGCCCATGCCGTCATCACGATTACGGGCAGTTGCGCATCGAGAAGCTGTAATTGCTCCAGCAGATCGAGGCCTTCGCGTCCTGAAGTGGTGTCGCGAGTGTAGTTGAGATCGATGAGCACGGCGTCAAAGGAGTCTGAGGCCAATGCGTTCATAAGCAGTTGCGGCGAGCGCACCGATTCAACAGCGTAGCCTTCGGGACGCAGCAGGAGCTCAATGGCGTCGAGAATGCTTGGCTGATCGTCCGCAACCAGCACGCGAGGCGGAGGATCGGCGCGTCTCATTCCAGTGGAAGTGGGCCCGGGTTGTATTTCAGTGCTCATACTCTATGAGAGAGGGTACTCAGGATCTTTGTCTGGGTCTATGAATTCCTGCTCGACCCGAAGCAGTGTCAGGGTTGCTGAGTGAGAACGACTCCGGCAAGCGCATCGTCAACCTTGATGCCGTTTACCTCGAGAGTCGCGCCAGTGGCTCGATTGAGCTCCACTCTTGCCTTTTCATAGTTTGTTTTGGCGGCTACGAGAGATGACTCGGCCAGGGCAAGATCGCGTTGCGCGGTCAGGGTCTGATAGCTGGAGCCCGCGCCCAATTCCTGCTCTTTCTTTGTAATATCGAAGGTCCGTTGCGACAGGTCTCGAGCCTTGGTTGCCGACAGGACACGGGCACGACCCTGTTCGAAGGCATACTCAGCATTGCGCACTTCGATGCGAATCTTTTTCTTCAGTTCTTCGAAGTAGAGCTGCGACTGGCGGAACTCGAGTTCGGTACGGTATTGATCTGCTTTTGCCACGCGATTACGGATGGGTATCTGCAATTGCAATCCAACCTGGTAGTCAGGCGAAGAGGCATTTAAGGCATTTTGAAGCGTTCCAAAGTAAGTGGTAGGCAAAGTGAGCGTCTGGGTGGTGTAGTAGAACGGATTGGGCTCTCCGCCAAATGCATTGCCGGCATAGAGGCCGTAAAGCGCGAGTTGAGGCAGCAGCGCATTTTTGGCCGTGCTCCTGCTGAGTGTGCGGTTCCTGAGATCGATTTCCGATTCGATCAGTTCCGTGCGAGACTGCAGAGCCTGCGTAATCAGTTCTTGAATGGGCGAGACATTTTCCTGGACGCTGGCCATCATCCTGTCAGTGGGCACGACGGGCATCTCTTCAAGCACCGGATCGTTGAGCGTTTTAGTGACGGCATTTTTGACGAGCAGTTCCTGCAACTGCAGAGTGGTTTTGGCGATGGTGAGGTCCTGCTCGCGCGCGGCGACTTCAGATTCCGCCTTCATTACATCCATGGCAGGAATCGCCTGCAAGTCCAATTGCTTGTGATCGCTTGCCAGCGTCTCCTGAGCGAAGGAGAGCGAATTTTCCTTGACCTTCTCGTCGTCGTAAGCACTTGCCAGGTCCCAGTAGATGTCCTGAATCTGGGTTATTGTTGCGATGAGCTGGGCGCGAAATGCTACGTCGGAAATCTTCCTGTTGTTGTTGGCAATATGCAGGAAGCGAAGGTTCGGTCCGAGGCCAAAGCCTGCGAGTAGCTGCTGCTGAATGATGACGCGCGTATTTGCGTAAAGCTGCGGATTGACGTTGTTATAGATGCTGTTTGTAGTCTGCCGATTGTTATCGAAATCAACCTGGAGACTGGTGCCGAGGGGGAAAGCCTGCGTGTAAGTGAAATTTGCAAGAAAGGTGTTGAGCTTGTAGTTAGGTACGCCGTAGGTACTCTCATTGGTTAACTGCTGAGAGGAGTGGTCGACAAACACCTGGCCGACTATCAGCGGGTCATACGAGGAGACAAATGATCCGGTTCCGAGAGTAGATTGGACGAGACCAGATGCGCCTGCGCCCGCACCGCCTGCGCCGCCTGTGGTGCCACCAGCACCCGCTCCGGATGCTCCGGTGCCGAATCCGCCCTGTCCGCCTCCAGGCGTCCCTTGGACTACACCAGTGTTGACGCCGCGTGCTTGTCCGCCGGCCTTGGTGCGAAGAATGTCGGTATTTGCGATCGGCAGATTGTAGCGAGCAATGGCCAGGTCGAGATTATTCTCAATTGCTAGGGCGATGGAGTCCTTCAATGAGAGATAGAGCTTACCGTCGTGGATAAGCGTATCGATGCGCGGCGAATTGACCAGGTTGAGTTCCGGTACATTCAGACCGCGATAAGACTCAAATGGGTTGTGCGACTTCGGCATCTCAAGATTCAAGGTTGCGGGCTGGCTAACGGGAGCGCTAGGCAGCGGGGCAGTCGTCTGAGTTTGCGCAGTGACAGGCATGCTCAGCAGAACGCAAAGCCCGAATGCCACAACCCGGGTCGCACTTTCAAAGCTCGTTCTCAGCGTCACGATGCGCTTACCTCGCTTCCAATTTCCAAGTCTGGTTGAGCTGTATCGGAAACGATCCAGCCATCGCGCATCTGCACGACGCGACTTCCATAGGCCGCGTTTACATCCGAGTGAGTAACCTGGACAATCGTTGTCCCTTGCTGGTTCAGTTCGCAGAACATCTCCATGATTTCCTTTGCCTGGGATGAATGAAGATTCCCAGTGGGTTCGTCGGCCAGCAACAACACTGGTTTGTGAATCACAGCGCGAGCTACGCCAACCAATTGCTGTTGCCCACCCGAAAGCTGGCTCGGATACAGATCCTTTTTGCCGACAATGTTGAAACGGTCAAGGGTGTCGGCGACCATCGACTGGCGGTCGGCACGCGAGTAGTTCTTGTAGGACAGCGGGAGATCGATGTTTTCCGCGACGGTGAGATCATCCAGCAGGTGATAGCTCTGGAATACCATGCCAATGTTCCGCTTCGCTATGTCTGCGCGCTGTTTGCGATTCAAGGCATGCAGAGCCTCGTCGTTCAGCCAATATTGACCTTCCCAATGATCGTCGAGTAGGGCAAGCACGTTGAGCATGGATGATTTCCCCGCGCCAGATGGCCCCATGATGGTGACGAATTCACCTTCGCGAATCGTCAAATTTATCCGACGCAAGACCCAGGTTTGTCCCGCCCCTGTTTTATAACTTCTCTCTACACTCTTCAGTTCGATCATGGTTTCTCCGCGACAGTCGTTGAGCAGATCGGCGAATGCATAATGTCTTTATTCCTCACGCAGCGCGCGCATAGGATCGAGCCTTGCGGCATGCAGAGCAGGCACGGAGCACGCAACCGCGGCCACCAGCATCAGGATGCAGGCGACAATGAGAAGTGTGAGCGGATCGTTGGAGCCCCCCTGGATCACATTGCTCAGGGAATGGTTGAGAGCCAAAGCGAGAACCAATCCGACCGCGGCCCCCGTGGCCACAGTAAGCAGGGAAGACTCAAGCACGAGGCGCATGACACTTGTGCGAGGCGCTCCCAGAGCCATGCGTATGCCGATCTCCTGCGTCCGTCGGGAAGCCGAATAGGACACGACACTGTAGAGACCAGTTGCCGCCAGAGCGAGCGCGAGAAAGGCGAAGACGCCGAAGAGATTCGCGAGGAAGTGCTCCGTCGCCCAGGTTTGGTTCTCCAGAATCCAACTCATCTGGCGTTGTCGGCTGACGAATATGCCTGGGTTCTGCTTGTGGAGACGCTCTCCCAGTGTCCGCATTGCAATTTCAGGATCAGAAGCAGCACGTCCGATCAGGAAAATATTGGGCGGCAGCACAACGGTGTATGGGAGGAACACGGCTGGAGTCGTAGGTCGCACGAGTCCGTCGTTGCGAGCGTCGCCCACAACCCCCACGATCTGGAACCATCCTGCCGCGTCCGTCGCTTTGAGGCAGTCGGGACAAACGTCTTTAAGCATCGCACATCGAACGTTCTGACCGATCGGATTCCCACCGGGAAAGAACTGCCGCACGAAGGTCTGATTTACGGTGGCGACATGCGCTGCGGTGGCCGTCTCCTGTGCCGTAAAGTTTCTTCCCGAGAGCAACGGGATGCGCAAGGTGGATAAGATGTCGGGGCTCACAAGTTCGATCCCAGCCTTTGCATCTGTGCGATTGGGCAAACTGGAGATATCAATCTTTGCCTTAAAGTCATCGAGGGGCGGATACCAGGTGGTTGAGACCGAGATACCGCTCACACCAGGTGTTTCTGTGGCGGCCTGTCTCAAAGATTCCTGAAGATTCGCGCGCTGCTGCCAGGCTTCGGATGTGTTTTTCGGCAGGGTAATTGACAGCACGAAGACGTGATCTGGATCGAATCCCAGCGGAGTATGGTAAAGCTTCAAGAATCCGCGAATAGCGGCTCCGGCAGTGGCCAGCAGCAACATCGTCAACGCAACCTGCCCGACAATCAGGATCATGTGAGTCTTGTTGGCATTTGCCTTGCCGGCAAGCTTTACGCTGCCAGCCTGCATGATCTGACCGAGCTGTGGTCCGCTCTGCGGCCGCGAGAGATGCCATGCGGGCGAGAGTCCGAACAGGATGCCGGTAAACACCGCGAGTCCCGTAGAGAAGAGCAGGACATAACCGTTGACATGAATTCCTGCTGAAGCCTCATGGGGGAACGAGTCAGCAGGCAGATGCGCTGAGATCAGGTCCACGCCCTTGTACGCCATGAGCACACCGAGCGCAGCTCCCAGCAGAGAAAGCAGGACTGACTCAGTGAGAAGCTGGCGAACCATGCGACCGCGCCCGGCGCCAATGGAGGACCGGATTGCAAATTCGTGTTGACGGGCCGAGCCGCGTGCAAGCAGAAGAATGGAAACATTAGCGCAGCCAATGAATAACAGCAGCAGCACTGCGGCGAATAGGAAGAGCAGAGCACCCTTGAAGTGGCCCAGCACTTCGTCATTCAAAGTGACGATAGCCACTTTTGAATTTTGCGGGTAATTCACCGTATCCTGCTGCGCGAAGCGATTCACCAGCGGCTGAAGTTCCGCGGCCAATACCTCGTGACTTACACCCGGCTTGATTCTGAGAAAGACGTTGTAATAATTGTGAGGATTCGGATTTGGCCCGGCGATACGATACACATCGCTGTCGCCCCAGGTAAATCTCGGCGGCGCCACTCCGATGACTGTGTAAGCGACGTGATCGAGTTCGACGGTCTTGCCGAGAATTGCGGGGCTGGCACCGAACTGTTTCTTCCAGAAGAGGTAGCTCAATACCGCGACCGGATTGGGGTTGCCGTTGGGCGCGTCCGAAGTGGTGAATCCCCGGCCGAGCAACATGGGCAGACCCATGAAGGTGAAGAGATTTGGTGAATACAGGCCAACGTTTACGGATACGGGGAATTCGTCTCCGGTGAGGGCCTCATTGCGGCCGTCGTTCGAGAAAGTATCTTCGACCGCATCCAGTTTCCTGACCTCCGCGTAGCCGCTGTCGTTTACAAACAACAACGGGGAGCGCTGGTCTTTGCCACGCAGTTCGACGTGCACCATCCGATCCGCATCCTTGTAAGGATAAGGATCAAGAAGCACAGCTCGAATGACGCTGAAGACTGCTGTCGTCGCACCAATTCCTAATGCCAGCGAAAGTATGGCGACGACCGCAAATCCACGCGACTTACCGAGCTGACGCAGCGCGAAGCGAAGGTCCTGGATGAGGTCGGCCATCAACTCACCTCTTGTGTCAGCTTCTTCAGCTCATCCTCAGAGACGACCTTGCCGTCGAACAGATGCACTTCACGTTCCGCATGACGGGCAAAGCGCGGATCGTGAGTCACCATGCAGATGGTGGCACCTTCGCTGTGCAGATTGCCCAGCAACTCCATGACGGCTTCACCATTCTTTGAGTCGAGGTTTCCGGTAGGTTCGTCAGCGAGCAGAATGGAGGGAGATCCGCCCAATGCGCGGGCTACGGCAACGCGCTGCTGCTGACCGCCAGAGAGCTGCGAGGGGTAGTGGCGCATTCTGTGAGCCATGCCGACGCGCTCCAGGGATTCCTGTACGCGGCGCTTCCGCTCTGCAGCTGTGAGGCCAGTGCGATAGGTCAGGGGTAGCTCGACATTTTCGTAAACGGTGAGATCGCCGATCAGATTGAAACTCTGAAAGATAAAGCCGATCTCCTGGTTGCGAATGCGGGAGCGCTCGGCGAAGTTAAGATTCTGGACGGGGTTGTTGTTGAGATGGTACTTCCCGTCAGACGGCGTATCCAGCAGGCCGATGATCGACAGAAGTGTCGACTTTCCGCAGCCAGAGGGGCCGGACATTGCGACATATTCGCCCTTCGAAATCGTCAGGTAGATTCCAGAGAGCGCATGCGTCTCAATCTCATCGGTGTAGAAGACCTTCGTCAATGCCTCGATCTCAATCAGCGGCTCGCTTGTTTTTGCCATCGTGCTCTCCTTGAAAATTTGTTTTGCAGCTCGTGGTTCGTACCGGCCTAATCCAGGCGAATATGATCCGTGTTGTCCCAACGCGACATGTCAGACAGAATTACCGTGTCGCCTTCGTGCAATCCTTCTATTACTTGAATCTCGTTCACGGATGCGCGGCCCACTTTCACTGGTACGCGGGTTGCGCTCTTGCCATCTGGATCGAGCCTGAACAGGCTGATCGTAGAGTTCTCATTGCCGAAGGCCGGGCGACCTACAAAGACCACATTCCCCAGACGTTCCAGATCAATGGTTCCATCCACGCTCAGGTCAGGACGCGCGCCTAATGGCAGGCTCCCTATAAGCTCTACGTCAACGGTGACCGTTCCGTTCTGCACTGCGGGATCAATTCTTTGCACAGTGCCCGAAATAATACCGTTGTGAGTGTCGATCGAGGCCGGCTGGCCAAGTTGAATATCGCGCGCCTGCGTTTCAGCAATCTTGAGGCTCGCTTTCAACTGGTCCGGCTGAACGATCTTGGCAAGCGTGGTACCGGCCGCGACGTGCGTTCCTACCTGAAGGGGATGTCCTTCAGAGATCGCAGGCAGCTCAACCAGAACACCGTCAATTCCGGCCCGTACTGTAAGGGCATCAAGATCTTTCTGTTTCAGTTCCGCCTGGGCGCGCGCTTGCTCGACCTTTGTTTGCTGCACGGCAAGCTGCGACTCCAACGCCTTCTCATTCATCGTCAGCTTCTGACCTTCCAGCGTATTACGGGTGGTGAGTGCGTCTGCCTTACCCTGCGAGTCGGAGTAGGCAAGTCCGCTGATCACGCCGAGGTCGTATAGTGCCTTGTCGGTCTTGGCCTGCAGTTGAGCCTGGGTGTACTGCGAGCCAATGTCCGCAGCGTCCGACCTCTGATCCATCAGGTCGCTCTGCAATTTCACCTGAGTGTTGTGGTAGTCGGCCTCAGCTGATTTCAGTTGCAGGCGGGCGTCTTGCGCCTCCTGCGAGACGAGCGGGCTGGTCAGCTCCATGATGACGGTGTCCGGTTTGACCTTCGCGCCGGGCAACACGAGTATGCGCAGCACGGTGCCGTCTGTTTGCGAGGCAATCAGTCGGAGCCTGTCTTCGCGGGGCACGAGCGTGCCGAGACCGCGCACCTGGCGCAGCATTGGGCCACGCTTCACGGCGTCGGTCCAGACGGTAGCACGTTCCACAGTTGGCGAAGCTGGCTTGAGACGCCATACAAACAGCGCGATGGCGATGATTCCCAGTAGAGACAATCCACCGAGGACGATCAGTTTGCGAGTCTTCTTACGCTTTAGGTCAGGCCGGGCGATATCCATTGCAATCTAGATAAAGCAACTCGGTGTCCAAAGCGTTTTGGTCGCTTATTCTCGTCGTTTCAATAAGATCGGGTTGGGGGTTTCAAGCCCGTCCAAGAGAGACTGTCCGGTATCAAAAGCCGTCTGTTCATTACCGGACAGTGGACGTGTGTGGCAAATCACCCAGACCTATTCAGCGCGAAGTGCCTGCACGGGATCAACTGAGGCGGCACGGCGAGCTGGTACAAAACTAGCCAGCAACGCTGAGGCAGCGAGAACGACGGCGACTGAAGACAACGTGGATAGATCCCATGCCTGTGTGCCGAAGAGGAGCTTTTTGATCACGATAGCCGTGGCGACAGAACAGCCGAGTCCGAGTGCGATGCCGATTCCAGTCAGCACTCCCGCCTCCTTCAATACAAGTCCGTACACTGACTTACGCTGCGCGCCGAGCGCCATGCGCACGCCAATTTCGCGAGTCCGCTGGCTTACCGAATACGCGATGACACCGTAAAGGCCAACCACGCCAAGCAGGAGCGCAAGTGCTGCGAACGTTCCTACAAGCCATGCTGATGAGCGATGCAGATACGCAGTCTGTGACAGGTTGATGTGTTCCATCATGGTGGCCTGATTCAGAGTGCCGATTCCGGGATCGATCTGATGGATGATGCCATTGATCGATTGCAGGACGGACGCCTCATCCTGCGAGGTCTTGACGACGAGAGCGAAATACGAGTCGCCATTCTGGTTGATCGGAAAATATTCTGCCGGCCAGATTTCAGAATCCAGGGAACCTTCCTTCACGTCGTTCACGACGCCCACGATCTGGCGAAGCGATTTGGGCGTCAGTTCGGTATCTCCAATCATCTTGCCGATCGGTTCCTCGCCGGGGAAGTAGAGGTTTGCCAGTCTCTTATTGATGATGGTCACGCTGGGCTTGGACTTGTCTTCAGCTTCGGTGAAATATCGACCGCTGGCTAACGTGGCGTGAATTGTGGAGAAGTAGCCCGCACTCACGTCCCGCGTGTTTACTTCGTTGTGCTCGCCATGGAAGGGCTTGCCCACGAACCGGATCCAATCCGTGTTGCCGTTGAAGCTCACCGGCAGGATATTCGAGATCGATGCGGACCTGACTCCGGGCAATCTTGAAGTGCGCTCAAGGATTTGCTTCTGCACTGCACTGATCTGCTCGTCCTTCGGGTAGGAAAGATCAGGCAGCGCGACTTGCATGGTTGCAAGATGATCCGGTTCGAAGCCCAGTTCAACGTGCAGCAGACGGTACAGGCTCTTACCCAGAAGACCTGCACTGACCAGCAACACAACGGCGATCGCCAGTTCGAGCACAACGAGATTCGCGCCCACGCGACGCCACAACGTACCGGCCGCGCCGCGGGATCCCTCAGCGAGACCGTCACGCATTTTCGCCGGTGAGAGACGCAGTGCAGGCGTGAAGGCGAATAGGAATGCAGCTATAAGGGATATGAAAGCGGCAAAGATAAGGACGCGAAAGTTGATGCTCGCTCCCGCGAGGAACGGGACATAGCCGATCAAGTCTTTCGGAATAAGCGCTAAGAGGGCATGCACAGCACCGCTTGCAATACCCAGGCCAAGCGCGCTGCCAATTGCGACCAGAGCCATTCCTTCCGTGATGAATTGTCGAATCAGCCGGACAGGAGATGCGCCCAGTGCGCCGCGCACAGCGATCTCGCGCTTACGGCTCTCAGAGCGCACCAGCAGCAGGCTCGAAACATTCACATATGCAATCAGCAACAGAAGCCCGGCGGCACCTAGAAGAGCCAAAAGGACAGGGCGGATATCGCCGGTTATCACCTCAGCGAGAGGAACTACAGTAGCACCTTGATCGCGATTGGAGTCCGGGTACTGGGTTTCAAGCTGTTTTGCAATCGTTTGCGTATCAGCGAGTGCGGCGGCAATGGAAACCCCATCGCCGAGCCGGCCAATGCCGGTTAGATTGTGGCAGCTTCGCCTGGCCTCGCACGGATTGGGATTGTGCAGAGTTGCCCAGATCCGCGCTAATCCTGCAGGAGCATAGTGAAAGTCCTGCGGCAGCACGCCGATGATGGTGTTGGTTACACCGCTCAGATCCACAGTCTGGCCTACGATATCTTTGCGGCCGCCGAAGAAAGTTTGCCATGCTCCGTAGCTGATGATCACCACATCCGGCGCGCCTTTGCGGTCCTCGCCGGCTCGAAAGTCTCGGCCTAACATTGGTTTGACGCCCAGAGTGTTAAAGAACCCGTCGCTCACCCGGGCACCCTCAACGAGTTGTGTGCCCGCCGGGGTTCGCATCATGTAGCCGCTACCGGTGTAGACATCCATCGAGCTGAAGACCTTGTTCTGCTTCTTCCAGTCGAGATAATCGAGATAGGAGAGATTGGCTCGCGGAATCAGCTTGCCCGCGCTCTCAGTCACAAAGACCAGGCGCGCAGGGTCGCGATAGGGCAAAGGCTTGATCAGGGCCGCATCGACAAAGCTGAATATGGCCACACAGACGCCCATGCCAAGCCCCAGCATTAACAGAACTGTGCAAGTGAAGCCGGGGTTCTTGCCTAATTGGCGCAGTGAAAACTTAATGTCTTGAAACAGGCTTTCGATGAAAGGGATCGTGGTGCCTTCGCGGTAGGCTTGCTTGGTTGGTTCTACTCCGCCCAGCTTCAAGATGGCCTCGCGCCTCGCTTCGTCCGGCTTCATGCCGGCGCGCACATTGTCATCCATATGCATCTGCAGGTGGCTTTCGATTTCGGCGGCTAGCTCCTGCTCATGTTGCGTCTTGCTGAAAAGTCCGGCCAGTCGAATCATCCATGTGCGTAGGGTTTTCATGCGGGGTCCTCCCCGGGCGCGAGGAATCGCGCGAGAATAGCTGTAGTCTGTTCCCAGTCGCGGGCTTCCTGCGCCAGTTGCTTCCTTCCTGCGCGCGTCAGGCTGTAAAACTTGGCCTTGCGATTGTTCTCGGAAAATCCCCATGAGGAAGAAATGGAACCCTCCTGCTCCAGCTTCAGCAGGGCGGGGTACAGTGTGCCGTAATTCAGAGTGAGAAGGCCGCCACTGGTCTGCTCAATTCGGCGCGCGATTCCATAACCGTGAAGCGGGCCGAGCGTCTCGATGGTCTTCAGCACCATCAGTGCCAGCGTCCCTTGCCAAACATCCGCCTTATCACCCATGTGCTACCCCTTGGTTACCCATAGGACTATTACACACGTTCTATGGGAAGGCAATAGGGGGCAAACGAAAACCATTGCAACTCGTCACAATAGTCGACAATCTGAGCAACAAGAAACAGGGCTTCGGAGAAGCCGAAGCCCTGTTGGAGTACTTAGAGAAGGGTTTTCGAAGTTATTCCTAGAAAGTGAACTTGGCTGCGAGTTGGATCCCGCGCGGTGCTCCACCACCGAGGAACGGGTTGCCGATGCCGACGTCGCCAGTAGCCGTCAGAGCGTAGGAGCCGGCACCTACTTCGCGATTTCCACTAGTCGTGAGACCATTCGGTGCAGCGTCGGCAAAGAAATTCGGAAGTTGCGGGCTGGAGAAGTTCGGATGATTAACGACGTTGAATATCTCCGCGCGTAACTGCATCACCACATGCTCACCCAGGTGAGTTGACTTATACAGGGCCATATCCCAGTTGGTGTACGGTAGGCCGCGTAGCGAATTGCGGCCAAGGTTACCGAAGTGGCGCGTACCGGGAACGCAATCCTGCTCTGTACCTGTGGCGTTTCCGCTGAGCGCGATGCTGGTGAGCGTACAGGGAATCGCGAACGAGCTTAGGTCGAGAAAGCTCGAGGGCTTGCCGGAGTAGTGCGGGGGAGCGATGATGTCCGGCCGATCGAAGCCCTGTCCACTGCCGCTGAAGTCTCCTATGAAGTTGTAGTTCACGCTGAAGGGCTGACCTGTCTGCCTGGAAAAGGTGCTGTCAAAACCCCAGCCGTTTTTTAGGAAAGCGTGATCTCCTTTGGAGTCGGGCACGGCATAGCTGAAGATCCACGTAACGCGGCTGCGGATATCGAAGTTGGAGTTGCCGTACTCTCCGGCGGTGTTTGTGTTGTCGTTTGGTTGAGAGGCGTTCGGAATGAAATCTTCACTGTCGCTGGCCGTGTCGAGCGAGTGCGACCAGGAATAATTCAGGATAGAGGAGACTCCGTGCCAACTCCTGATCCGAAGACTGGCCTGCAGTGCGTTGTAGCTCGAAGTCGCTTTCGCTTCTTCTTGATTGACGTAATAAGCGCCATAGGGGTTATTCGCATAGACGCGGTTTGAGGAGTCATACGCGGATATGCAACCGGGGCCGCCAGTTGCAATTCCATTGGTGACACAGGGTCCGGTGAAGGTATTCCCCTCGCCGTCAGTGTAGGAATAGCTTGCAGTCTGGGCGTAGGCAAGATCTGTAGCTGTAATTACCGCGGGAGAGGGCTGGTTCAGGTCACGGAAGTGCAAGAGATGGCGACCCAGGGACCCCACGTATCCCACCTGAAACATCACCTTCGAAGAGAGTTGTTGTTCGATATTCAGGTTGAAGTTCTGCATGTAGGGTGTACTCAAATTGCGATCCACACCGAATATATCGCCGGCCGGAGTGCCCCCGGCTGCGTTGAAGACGGGCTGTCCGCTGACGATCGTGCCACCCACTGCGCTCACGGAATAAATGGGCGCCGGGCCAACGGGATTGTAAGCGGGGCCTGGGTCGAAGCTGCTGTTATAAGGCAGATGCGCTAGAAACACATCCTGCGAATACGAGTCGAAGAATACACCGTAGCCTGTGCGCAGGACGGTCTTGCCGCTGCCGGTAAGATCCCACGCCACGCTGACTCGCGGGCTGAAGTTCTTGTAGTTGGGTTGATACAGATGGTTGAGACCGGACTCTCCCAGCATGCTGAGGGTGAGGGTTGCATTCGCCGGATCGAAGGTGGTGATGTTACTCATCAGATTGTCCTTCTCGCCGATCACGCCATAATAGTCCCACCGCAAACCGTAATTCAGTGTTACGTGTGGAGCGACGCGATAAGCGTCCTGTGCATACAGGCCGTTGCTGTTCTGAAAGCTGTGACGTGTTGAATAGCCTGAAGACTGGCTGCCGCTATCCACGTTTCCTGCGAGAAAATCATCCAACGATGCGAAGTTCAGTTTTCCGCGGAAGTTGGTTCCGAGGAACTGGCGAATCGTTGTGCGGCGATACTCATAGCCGAGCTTGACGTCGTGTTTGCCCACTGTCCAGGAGAAATTGTCGAATACCTGCCAATTGGTATCGATACGCGATCTGGGGTCAGACTTGCTCGCACCGAGAGACGAATAACCGGGCACATTCATAACAGGCAAGCCCTCATCCGCGACGCCTGTGCCTGTATTCAAGCCAATGGAACTGGGTGCGAACGACTGATCTTCAGGGTAGAATCCCTCGGCGAATCTGTTCCAGCCAAAACGAATCTCGTTAACCTTGGTGGGCGTGAGCACAGCAACGTCAGAGATCGAAACAAGCTGGACGCGCGTGGGTGTGTAGGTATTGAAGCCGGGCAGCACGCCGCCCCCGGAGAGGGCCAGTGGAAAGCTTTGGGTGCTGTCTCCAAAGTAGTAGCGTCCGCTCAAGAGATTGGAGTGGGGAAGATTCTGATCGATCTTGGCGATGACACTGTGGATGTAATTGTACGAGGGGGCAACGATCGATCCGTTGGCGTTGGGTTGCGGCCAGGGATCACGCTGCAACAGCGACACGATGACGGGATTGGTCGCAGTCGCCAACACTGCAGGGTCGGGCACTGAGGCGACGCTGACCGTTCCCACTGACTCCCGCTGTCCTTCATAATCTGCGAAGAAGAACGTCTTGTCCTTGATGATCGGGCCGCCGACCGAGCCGCCAAATTGGTTGTTATGGAAAGGCGCCTGCTGGCTGCCCGTGTCGTTAAAGTAGTTGCGGGCATCGAGAGCGTTGTTGCGGAAGTATTCAAATGCCGAACCATGCAGTTGGTTTGTGCCGCTTTTGGTGACGATATTGATGACGGCCCCGGCGCTGCGACCGTATTCAGGCTGGAAGTTGGACATCACGTTCAAATCCTGAACCGCGTCTACGGGCAGAATTGTGGCGGGTGCTCCAAATACGCCGGGCTGATTGACCGCCGGATCATTTCGGAATCCGTCGTTCATGTCTGTGCCGTCGAGCAGGAAGTTGTTGGAACGTCCGCGGGCTCCGTTCATTGAAAAAGTGCCGTACGAACCCGGCGAATCGGTGATTTGATCGGGAGAGCCAGCGATGCCCGGGGTCAGATAAATGAGCTTGGTGTAGTCGCGGCCATTGATCGGAAGATTCTGCACTTCGCGGCTGGTCAGAGTCGCACCCAGTGTGTCTGATGTAGTCTCCACCTGCGGCAGGGCATCGGCGGAGATTTCGACTGTTTCGCTCACCGAACCCGGTCGTAGAGCGGCGTCTACCCTGGTCTGTGCGGCGACGTTGACGCTGACCGACCTTGCAACGAACGAGGCAAAGCCTTCCTTCTCAACCGTGACGGAATAATTGCCGATGGGCAATTCGGAAACTGAATACGTACCGTCCTGGCTGGCCGTTGCCTGGCGATCGATGCCGGTCTCTGCGCTTCGCACGGCAATCTTTGCGCCCGGGACCGGCGCGCCAGTTGCGTCGCTCACAGTGCCTTGTATCGTCCCGCGAAATGTCTGCGCGGACACGCTCCCGACCAATGCCAAGATCAGCAAGACTAATCCTAGAGTCCTCGTCATATGTTCCCCGTTTGTGTTCTGCGGTTGTGTCGATGCTGCGGTGGTTGGCACTCAGCTTATGTGGAATCGATATCGACATTGTGATGCCCGCATGCAAAACTGCCGGCCCGAACGGACAGAGCAAGATCGCCAGCGAAGATCCGTGAAACGAGTCGATTCAGTAGGTTAGATAGCTCCCCGAGAAATATGGATGTTCTAATCTAAACGACTTGGCCGAGAGGTGAAGCACAGATGCCGCGCAATAAGAGTCTTCTATGCGCCTGATAAACCTGTGTTGTTAAACGGAAGCAAAAGACATCGAGGCAGTTTTTGTCAGGTTCGAATGAAACGGAATGCCCACGCTTCGCACGATGGATATAGCCCGAGCCTCAACGGGCATGCCTGGTTCTCTCGCATTCTGTTGCAAAATGAGTACGCAAAGAGCTATAAATGCGTGCTTTTTATTAGCGGATTATCAGCTACCTCAACGTAAAGGAGCTTTATTCCATGGCTAACGAAACTCCCGCCCTCACTACGCGCAAAATTCAGAAATTCGGGTGGATTCCAGATCTCCCCGACCAACGGGATTTCATGTATGCTGCGCCGGCTCCATTTCAGAGCAACATTCCACCGAGTGTGGACCTAAGCCCGCAATGTCCGCCGGTCTATGACCAGGGACAACTCGGCAGCTGCACAGCGAATGCCATCGGAGGCGCAATCGAATTCGATCAAAAGAAGGCGAATATGACGGAGTTCGTCCCTTCGCGGCTTTTTATCTATTACAACGAACGCAGCATGGAAGGCACGATCAATTCCGACTCTGGCGCGCAAATCCGCGATGGCGTCAAGAGCGTCGCCACTCTGGGCGCTCCGCCGGAAAGCGATTGGGCATATAACATCGCCGCATTCAGTCAGAAGCCGCCAGCCAAAGCTTATAGCGATGCAAAGAAACATCTTGTCGTCCTATATCAGAGACTCATTCAGGATCTGGGCACCCTTAGAGGATGCCTGGCGTCGGGCTTCCCGTTTGTATTTGGATTCACCTGCTACGAATCCTTTGAAAGTGCAGAGGTAGCAAAGACGGGAATCCTGCCCATGCCTCAGTCCGGCGAAAAGGTGGTAGGGGGTCATGCGGTGCTGTGCGTGGGCTACGACGATAAGGCGCAGCAATTTCTCGTTCGCAATTCGTGGGGACCAAGCTGGGGTCTGAAGGGCTACTTCAAGATGCCGTACGCCTACTTGACTAACAGCAAGCTTGCGTCGGATCTGTGGACCCTTCGCAGCGTGAAATAACTTCGCACGCTGCCAGCGCGATCAGGCTCTTCATTGAACGGTGATCGGGAAGGTCAGGACTTTCCCGGTCGCTGTGCCTTCCCAGGAACGCGCATAGGCAAACCGCAACTCGCATTTACCCTTTGCCTGTACGGCGAAGATCCAGACCCGCTCACCTCCGGCTCCCGGAGGCCCTGTCGGAGCATTAAGCTGGTCGCTCTCCTGCTTAAGGACTGGGTCGCAGCCAGTTACCTTCCATTTGAAGCCGGTTGTCCGGTTCTCGGGAAGTGTGATCCGCAACTTCTCGCCAACTTCCGTAGTCAAGGATCGTTCCGCCACCGCTTCATTCAGATCGATCATCTTTGCACCTCGTGCGCAGGCCTGCGTGGATACAACGGCCAACAGGAGGTAGACACGCAACAAGCCAACACATCTCATATATACCTCCGCTAGTTACGACGCTCTCGAACGCCGGGTGGATACCTCGCGGAGAATACTAATGCAATCCGTTAGCGCCAGCCGCGGTGCTACTCTCCTCACGTTGCATTTTCAGCCCTTTTACGTGGCTAAAACTGGTGCGATTCGGAGGTTTTATGGCGCCTACGGCTGACCTGTGAATTCGATTGACCATTTCTTCCCATCATGCCAAAGTCGTTGGCATAGAGACAGTTGCTGGCCCCGGCATCCAGGCAATTGGCGACCCAGACATGACCACAACGCAGATTCCTATCGAGGATTGGTTCGCCAACTACGTCCGTGAGTGCGGGGCGGTGGCAGGAACAATACATGTTCGCCAAGGACAGGGTTTAGCTCTTGCTGCCGCCGTTAACATTCCGCCTCCTGTGCAGGATGTCGTCCGCTGGGTTCCCTGGGGGAAGGGAATGGCGGGTCTTGCACTTGAGACGGGTGAGCCCATACAAACCTGCAATCTGAAAGAAGATGAGTCTGGCCGCGTGAAGCCGGGTGCGAGGGCAGTGGCTGCCCAGGCTGCCGTCGCATTGCCGCTCAAGAACGATCGCGGTGAAGTCTATGCAGTTGTGGGGGTAGCGTTCAATGAAGAACGTCAGATTCAACAGCCCGAGATTGATCGTCTGTTGGCCTCTGCATCGGGCATACCCGTGACTAAGCAACCCGTACTCGACCTTTGATTCAAGAAGAACGGGCCAATCGTCATTTCATCAGAACAGATGCTAGAAGACTTTCAAGGAAACGAGCGGTTTTGCATACTCCGTCGCCTGGGCGCAGGCGGAATGGGAATCGTCTACGAAGCACTTGATCGTGAACGTAACAGCCGCGTCGCCCTCAAGACGATGCGCAACTTTGACCCGAACAGCATTTATCGCTTCAAGGTAGAGTTTCGCTCTCTCGCGGAGATCTCCCACGAAAACCTGCTGCCGCTGTATGAGCTTTTCGCGGAGGACGATCGCTGGTTCTTCACAATGGAGTTGCTTGAAGATGCGACCGATCTGCTCACCTTTATTCGAGGCATGCGCGCGCCTGGTCCCTCGTCCGACTCGGCTATGCCGCAATCCGAAGAGCCGGGATCGGTAGAGTCATCCGCACCCACTGAGATTGCATTGGTAGATGAGCCGCCAGTTTCTGGCACTGAACAGACAGCTGTCTTTCAACCGTCGGCCAGCCGGCAAAATGCGCTCGAGTCGGCCGAGACATTGTTGCTAATTCCCGGCGAAATTGCCGCTGAGTCTGTGGAAGGCGACAACGTTGATTCCTTGCCGGCTTCGTGTATGCCGCATGCTGGGCAGAAAACCGATCAGCCGATAATCGACTATTTCTGCCTTCGAAGAGTGTTTCTGGAAGTGGCCCAGGGAATTCGCGCGCTGCATGCAGCAGGAAAAATCCATCGCGACCTGAAGCCAGGAAACGTCATGGTAAGGGCAGATGGTCGCCCGGTGCTGCTCGATTTCGGGCTGGTCCTCGGGATAAAGGCCCACGCTTCGCCGATAGAGCCCGCAGAAAGACACCGCCTGAAGCCATCGACAGATGAGTTTATCTCGGGGACGATTTCGTACATGGCGCCGGAACAGGCGCTAGGCGCGGTGGTTTCTGATAGCAGCGACTGGTACGCGTTCGGCGTAATGCTTTTTGAGGCGCTGACCGGGCGACTTCCTTTTGATGGCAAAGGCGTGAAGATGATCCGTGCGAAGGTAAACCAGAGTGCGCCTTCCCCGTCTCATTTCGCCCCGGATATTCCAGCTGACTTAGACACACTTTGCGTAGAACTCCTGCATCGCGACCCTGAAGCGCGTCCTTCTGCCGATGACATACTGCTTCGCCTTAGCGGCGAGAATGTAACTCGTCCCTTGCCTATGAACGACAGGCTCTTCGTAGGACGAAGGCAGTATCTGGACCTGTTGGACGATGCGTATGCACGCCTTGAGCGGGGCGAGGCAGGAGTGCTGTGTGTACATGGCCGATCCGGTGTTGGCAAGACTGCGTTGCTTGAACACTTTCTTGAGAACACAGTGACCGCTCGGGGGGGAATCCTGCTGGAAGGCCGCTGCTTTGAGCAGGAGTCCGTTCCGTACAAGGCAGTCGACAACCTGATTGACGCTCTGGCGCAGCTTTTGCTCGATCTTCCTGCGGACCGCGTTCTCGATTTGCTGCCACGAAACATTCAGGCCCTGGCGCGTGTGTTTCCAGTGCTTCGCAGGGTTCCTGCAATCGCAGAAGATGTGTCTGCCGTCATTGCGAATGATCCGCTCGTCCTTCGCCAACAGGCGTACGCAGCGTTTGGCCATCTGTTGACCGCAATAAGTGCAGAACGTGCGCTGGTACTCTACATCGACGATTTGCAGTGGGGAGACATTGACAGCGCCCATCTGCTGTCGTGGGTATTGAATCAGCAACCCGCTCCTCGAATGATTCTGCTCCTCAGCTATCGCAGTGAATATGGCGATAATGAATGCCTCAAAGCATTTCGGCGTGCATGGCAGTCCAACACCGTGCGATTAACCGATATCGATGTGCTTCCTCTATCGCCCGCTGAAAGCCGCGATCTTGCAACGCGATTGCTTGATGGGATCCCGGTTGACGCCGAACAGATTGAGCGCATTGTTGAGGAAGCGAGGGGGAGTGCTTTTTTTGTGCAGGAGCTGGCTGAACACACGCGCACCGGTCTTGAATGGCAATCTGAAGTGAGTAGAGAGGGAAGCGCAACGGCTGCGGCGGTGGATCTGGACGAGGTCCTGTGGCACCGCGTGCAACAACTTCCTGAGCAGGCAAGGCAGCTGCTGGAGATCATTGCCATTGCGGGCCAACCCGTCCAGTTCCGCGATCTCGCGAACACCAGTTCCTTCGAGGCGATACCGCAGCACACTTTGAATTTGCTTCGTTCGACCCGGCTCATACGTAGTACGGGAAGCCGTCTGACGGATGAAATTGAAACGTTCCATGATCGCGTCAGAGAGAGCGTGTCAAGGCACTTGTCAAGGACTGCTAAACGCGACTATCACTCGCAGCTCGCTGAGGCCTTTGAAGCAAACGGGCAGACGGCGCCTGAGACAATCGCCAGCCATCTGCACGCCGCAGAGTCTCCTCGCGCGGCCCATTTCTATGAGTTGGCAGGTGAGCGCGCTATTCAGGTGCTGGCCTTCGATCTCGCCGAAGTTTATCTGAAGCTGGCGGCACAGCTTGCACCTACATCTGACGATAGTGCCCGGGCCGAAGAAAGGCTCGTTCACTTCTATACTGACACTGCTCGCTTTCAGGAAGCCTATGACACGGGCGTTGAGGCAGTAGCCCGGTTTGGTGTCAAGCTACCGCATAAGTTTGTTCCGCCGCTATTCGTGGCCGATTTGATTGCCGCCGTTGTTCGCACGGGTCGACGCAAACCTTCTGACCTCCTTGATCTCCCGGTCATGACCAATCAAAGGCTGATTGTGGTTGTGCGCCTGATCGCCGCCATGGCAAAGGCGGCCTACCAGGTACGACCAGAGATCTGCGTGGCGATCTGCACCCGCGCGGTGAACTTGTGTCTCGCGAATGGCAATACTCCTGATGCGGCGATTCCGTATATGGTCTTCGGTTGCATTTTTCTGGGCGGGATCATGGGTCGCGCAAAAACGGGTCACGAATTCGGTCGGCTGTCCCTAGGCCTGGTTGAGAAGTTTCACAATGAAAGGCAGCGAGCCGAGGTCAACTTTGTTGTCGGCTACTTTGGCACCTCATGGATTCAGCCGGCGACGGATGCTGAGAAGTTGTGGGATCTGGCTTTTGTGGAGGGACAGCGCACGGGGGATCTGTTTCATACGGGATGTGCGGCTGCCGGCACCATCCAGAGCATGATCATGCGCGGTGCAACTCTCGACGAAATCGAGCAGCGCATCCAGGACTACTGGCCTGTGCTCGAGCGATCACATCTACGCGAGCCAATGACATGCATGGTGAGTGCTCGTCGCCTGATTGCGTGTGTGCGCTCGGCCGGCGCTATCGGAGCGGCAGATGATACCCAGCTTCTGATTGATCTCGCATCTTTTGGCTCCCGCCACTTTGCGCATTTTCACTTCTTGAATGAATGCATGTTGCAGGTATTAACTGGTCGCAAGGATGAAGGCCTGGATCCGGTTGCGCGCTCCGAGGCTTACCTGCCTGACTCGAAAGGCTTGCTGAATACACCGGAGCACTATTTCTGGAGCGCCATGCTGCTTGTGGCGAACGGATCAGCTGATCGTGGAGCGCGTAGCAAACTATCCGAAGCGGTAAAGAGATTTGCTAAATGGTCTGGCCGCTGCCCCGACAACTTCGAGATGCGATACGCAGTGCTTGGCGCAGAGTTGGCACGGCTGAGAGCAGACCATCAAACTGCGATGCATCTCTACGACCGCGCCATAACAATTGGACAAACGCGCAGGACTCTTCACTTGCTTGGACTGGCAAATCAGCGTGCCGCATTGCTTGCGGAGAATGTTGGTAAAGCCGACAAAGCTGAACAGTATCGCGAAGGCGCGCGTATCGCATACATTGAATGGGGTGCGCCTGCGCTCTCGGACAGGTTGTTACTCAATCAAGTCGCGCAGCAGGACTTCGGAGCTTAGCTGGACACGGGCCCTATTGGAATAACGTTATAGAGGAGAACGTGATGCGACGCTCGCTTTGGACCACAGCATTGGTTTCAGTTGCGATTGCCTCCCTTGGCATTCGCATATTCTCAGCGAGGCCGGTTGTCCATGGCCAGATCGTCGCCCCTGAGGCTCCCAAGCTGAAACAGCTGCATGATCCCCGCATTGGCGGCAACACGTTGATCGCGGCGGGTCCAGCTTCCTTCGCGTGGCAAATGTTTGTCTTCGTGAATTGGCCGGAGCTGCCGAATCATCGTGGCGAGCCAGACCCTGCCCGCAGCATCGGAACTAACGCCGCCACGGTTTGGGAGAGCTACAAGAATGCTTCCGAGGTTTACCTGGAAGATGGCCAGCGGCCCGCTCCGTGGCAGGTGGATGACGAGCTGCCGTGGTCGCCCGTGAGCAAATCCCGTCCATCAGCGCAGGCTCTCGCCACGCTTGGGCCGGTGGATTCTAGCTGGATACACTTCCTGTCGGAATCCGTGATGGTGGATGGGCAACAAATATGCGACGCGGACTCGAATACCCTTTACTACGACGTACGCGGAGACCATAGCTATTTCAGATACGTTGTTGAGAATACGAGCGGGTACGAACTCTACAACATCGAAGGCCAGCAGAGTGCACTCGCCGACCCCAAGTTCACTTTCAACTTCCCCAAGGATGCAGTCGAAATCAAAGCCTCGTGGCGAATTCTGCAACCGGCCGAGGATGGCAGTCGATATTGGACAGCGATCGGCGTGTACCGCGATAACCACCGACAGATTCATATGGCGCGCATAGGACTTACGGGTCTGCACATTATCAGCAAGGTGCTGCCCAACTGGTTCTGGACGACCTTCGAGCAGGTGGATAATGCTACCGCGACCTATAAATATAGGCTTGGCGAAAAGGGAGATGCCGTTGGTCCGAATGCGAACTACGATACTTCCCTTGATCCCGTGAATAAACTTTGGCAACAGGCTCTTGCCGGCACCAAATGGCAGTACTACGCGCTGATGGGAACGCAGACCCAGTTTGTGAGCGCGTCTCAGCAGACCACTCTGCTGGGAAGCACTCAGATGGAGACCTATTTCCAGCCGAATTCCTCCTGCATAAGTTGTCATAAGCTCAGCAGCATTGGACCAATACCGAATCCTCGTCTGCTGATCTTCTATCCGCTTAATCCATACACCGGCGTGGTCAACTTTCAGCAGGTTGCAAGCCAGCAGTTCCCAAACCAGATATTCAAGCCAATGGATTTCGCCTGGTCCTTCCGAAACGCGCAGTACAAAAAGCAGATTGCTGTGCACGCCCCCGCACATACAGCCAAGTAGCGGAACGCATATGAACGGAGAAAACGCCGATGAGCTATCTGAGCCGTCCGCAGATTCATTTTGGTGGAGTTGCTTACTGTAATCCGCCGACAGGGAACAACAACGATCTTGCCAATATCTTCGATGTGGATACGCTTGAATTCGCACCGGTGATGAGTGTCATTGATAAGGCGATCGTTCAGGATCCACCAAATCAACAGACCTTCCCATATCAGAATTCTTCGAGTGCGTCGGATTGCCGCAATTGGCTTATGGGACTGATGAACAATGTCTCCGATGGCGGCCCTTATGGACAGCAGGTGCACTGGAACTATTATGGCAACCATGCCACCCGGCTCGACGACACGAAGGTTCGCAATATCGTGTGTCGTCCTGGAGTGAGTGTAGCGGCTGATGACCCCCTGATGAATGCAACGGTGCAACTGATAGGAACGCCGTCGCCCATGCAATTTCAGGATCCGGTCATTGTTGACAATGATCCCTATGCTCTAATCACGAGTCAGATTTTCAGTCATGGAATCCAGGTGACCGCGCAGCCTGCCGGCGGCGCGACCACAGCTCTTATCAGCGCCAATCCTACCTCTCGCTCCTATGCCTACTACATCAACCCTTCCAAGAATCTCGATCCCAATGCAATCGGCTTTCAGATGGTTTCGGCGGTCTTCGATCTTGCCGTGCCCAGTGGTCCAAATCTTAAGATCAATACAAACGTGAATTCATCTGCGCTCAACGACCTGGCTGCTGCAGTTGCAGAAGGGGCGGGCCTGATGATGCGGTTCTGTTATTACGACGCTATCTACCACATATCGCCAGATGACCTGCATTCTAGCTTCGCTGCCGGAAAATATATCGCCAACCCTTACATCGGGCTCAATCTCGGTAGTATCGGTGTTCTCGCCAAGGGAGACATGCTCTCTGCTCCGCCGGGAAGAAAGCTGTCAGTGCAGGTTCCGGTTAAGTACAACCTCGCTGCGCCATGTGGCACCTCAAAGACTGGGGCGAACAGCGGGAGCGCGAACCTGGGAATCACATTGGCTAATGTGGATACCACGGCGCAGGTCGTCACTCTTGATTGCATAAGCACCTTTCCCGAATGCAACGTCACCACCAACGCGAAATACGATTTTGGTGAGATGACGCTGGACCTGGTTGGTAGCGATGGCTCTCGGATCGTTCTTGGCTCTATTCCGTATACCGATCAAAATGCTTATCAGAACAACGGAGGCATCGTGGAAATTCCGCTCGCGAATAACCCACAGCGCGGCCAGATTGAACGGGCTCTGACGACAGGAAAGCTGGCAATACATTCAGTTGCCCTAAACCAGGATGTACTTCTGGAGAGCCCTGGTTTGGATATTGAGACCGATGATCGCGCTCTATATTTCGATGAGAAGACGATCAGCAATTGGAACGGTCCGACGGAGGCGCCCATCCCCGGTACTAGCGCAATTAAGTTGCGCGTATTTCAGCAAGGAGTTCCTGTTCAGAGCTCGGTCACGGTCAACCTTGAACACTGGATGTGCGACAAGAGCCAGATCAATCCGAGCAAGCCCCAGGTCAACGCGCCTAGCAGATATTTCACGGTCGCAGGTGCAGTGCCGCAGAATCCGACCAACTATCCCAACCCCAATTACGACGCAAAGAACCCGCAATCGCCAAAGACTATTCCAGTAATAACTGATCAGGTCACGATTCCAGGGAATTCGAATGGAACGCTCACGATCAACCTGTCAGCTCTGCGCCCAGGTACCAGCATCTTGCGTTTCGTAGACCCATCCATCTCTCAAGTCACCCCCAACTTTGCCTGGGATAACTGCAACTACGCCTGCGTTCGCATTTTGCCTTTTGACGACTATCGTTCAGTGCCTGATTCGCAAGTTGGCCAATGGTCATACATCTACGCCAACTTCTTCAATTACTTTGCGCTACTGTACCCCATCATGAGCACGGTCATTCCATGGGGTCCAGAGAATGCGCCCGACAATCCCAACATGGTCAGGCAGTTTGCGACGAACATGCGTACCTTCACGAATCCAGCGATCTGGGATACTACGATCTACATGCCCATTGCACGCGAACTGTCGGCAGGGAAGAGAGCCCTTCTCTATCGCTGGTGCGCGCTGCAAGGGGCATGAGAGGCGTCCGGGAGACGAAGGTTATTTGACCTTGCCTGCCGCCGTTGCCTCGGGAACCTCATTGAGTCTGCCACTCTTGACGTCGTAAATGTATCCGTAGATCGGGATGGATGCCGGCACAAGCGGGTGCTGGCGAATGCGCGTGACATCGTCAGTTACTGATTTAGCCTGGTCGGCAATCGTGAGCCATTCGATATATTGACCCTCGTTTGATCCGGGGCCTTTCCCAACATCCTCGAATCCGGCATCTGTGAGCGCTGCCGTTTCCAGGCTCTTATTCAACAGGCCGCGCATGGTTTCATTTGTAAAGAATTCCATTCCGCAGTTGGTGTGATGAATAACAAAGAACTCGCGAGTGCCCAGGAGTTTGTAGCTGATGACAAGCGACCGGATCGCATCGTCACTAGCTCTGCCGCCGGCGTTTCGAATCACGTGCGCGTCGCCTTCAGCCAGGCCTGCGTACTTGGCAGGGTCAAGCCGGGCATCCATACAGGTGAGGACAGCAAAGCTGCGAGCAGGCGGCATTGCGAGATCACCCAGGGATCCAAACGTGGCAACATATTTACGATTGGCATTGAGTACTTCATCGAGAATCTTGCTCATTGCGTAATACCTCCTTCGCCGAAGGGGCGACGTGATGGGAATTGACGGACGAGAGTGCTTCTAAGCTAGTCGGGATGACTACCACGGAGACTACAACGGACAGGAGAAACTTTGGACAGAAGATCGCGAGGGGCCACAGTTGCATTTGCAATCGCGTGATGTACCACCCGTCACCACCGTTAGTTTTCTTGATGCAGATGGCGTGTCTAGGGTAGTTCTTCAGAAGTCCCGGAAGAAATTTGGAGCACGGAATGGGATTTGAACCCATGAATAACGGCTTTGCAGGCCGCCGCGTTAGCCACTTCGCCACCCGTGCTCATCACAATTACTCTGCGCTTACTTCCACGTCCCGGCCGAAAGACGAAACCCACTACCTTCTGGCAGTGGGTTCGACGAGACTTATAACGAGTAGTCGGTCGATTAATTCCCAGTGCCAGAGATAGTGATCCCAAAGCGACACATACACATGTTGCTTTGACAGGCGATCTCTGGCCGACGGTCACTCATATCGCTACATTAGCGCAAGGCTCTTTTTGGCGCAAGAGGTTGCTTCAAAAAATATAGTCATGCCTTCGGTATTCTAATCAGGTCAAAAGGGCACGGAAATAGCTATTCAGCAGCCTGTCGTTGGGATCGTATTGTTTGCGCGTCTGTTCAAATACCTTCAGTTTGTCTCCGAAGGCCTTCTGCACGATTGCCGGCGTCAGGCCTGGCGTCTGATTCAGGAGCGGCTTGCCATTGCGGTCGCTGCAGAATTGGCTGTACGCGTCCAGATACTCAAACCAGCCTGGGTTTGCCGTCGAAACAGGATCAATTGTCATCACGGCGCCGTCGTAGGAGTAAGAAAGAAATGCCTTCTGATCCTGGGCAATCCGATAGCCCACGTAAAGGAGGTTGGACCTGTACCCCTTCTGCTGATAGTAGTCTCGTGAGAATTTAAAGAAATCAGTCAGCGCGGAAGGATAGTCATCTTCGGCAAAAGCATAGAGGCTGAATGTGTATCTACTGTCATCCGATACGGGTGGATAGTGAATAATCTGGTCGGGAGGAACGGTGTAATCGCTTGAGACCAGGGTCTCCAACTGAAGACGCCACGCCGCGTTGAAGGTGTCGATGATCGAATATCGAATGGACGGGTCAGGGCAGTTCTGCTCAACATCGTGCCCAAGCTTAGGTCCCGATGTTCCCCAAATAAGGTTCCTTAACGCCCACGCAGCATGGTTCGGCAGGCCCTTCGCGCCGGGATTGTATTGGCGAAACTCTATTGTGACCTTATTGTCGAAGGGAAAAATGTAATACATCATCGAGTAGTTCTGAGCTTTCAGAGCAGGAAGTGCTGCGATGAAATCTTCAAGGCTATAAGTCGTGTGGTGCACGTGCATTGGGGTTAGCGGGCGGACCTTGTAAGTCACTTCGTAAATTACGCCGAACAGTCCGTAACTCGAGCGTACCTTCTGCATCAGATCCGGATTCGCCTCTTCTGTGACTTCCAGAAGATCACCGCTCGGCAGCACCATTTTGACGCCCGTTATGTAAGAGCCAACTTGACCATACTCGCCAGGGAAAGACGCATCCTTTGTGCCCGCGCAGGAGGCACTGCCGGCAGAAAGACTGCCGATTTCTGTATTCACGTAGAACTGCAGATTCTTTGCCTCGAGGGCCTTGGCCATATCACGATGCACTGCATCGGCCTCAACGGTTAGCGTATCTGTTCCGATATTCAGAATGCGATTCATCCTCATCAGGATCAGCGTGCCTCCATCAGCCACACCGCAAGGCGCGGTTGAATGGTTGGAGCCGACGGCACGAACAGGGGAGGGGTACTTTGCTGGGTCCTTCATGACCGCCACGATATCGTCTACAGAATGCGCCTCCACAATAACGCTCGGATGCGAAACAATATTTCCAAACCAATTTGTGACCGTATTTGTCGCCATGGGTGCGCCTCGTTATGTAGTCCTCCAACGCGTTCAAGGAGGTTCGCATAGTGTGTTCGGTGAAAATCTTTGGTAGGGCCGAAGAACCTGAAACGAAGGGGCCGGTCGGCACACGATTAAGGTGCTGACGAGTGCAGTAAACCGCTGGATGCTACAGCTTCGTCTTTGCTGAAGTCAAGCTGGATGCCCAGGTGATGTGATAGGATTCCGCCCACGACGGTACGCGTCGTGACGTTGGGCCGCATGAGTTATCAGCATCTGCAATTCCACGCAGGCGGAGCGTTTCATGACCGTGCGTACGACAGTCTCGATCCTGATCATGATGATTGGTATCGCCTTGGCATCCATGCGCGCCGTCCGGGCGGTTCACGCGCAGGAGCAGTACGCATGTGCCGACGGTCACTCCAGTTGCTACGAATCAGGGTATGCGGGACTTAGCGACGTGCAGCGGCATGGGCGTGATACCTGGTATTTCTGGACAGGCGGAGACCTCGATTCACCAGCCAACGACGTGGTTGGCGATCAAGCTCTGTGGCGCATTCTTGCGGTGCAATCGCACGGAACATTCGACTTGCTGCAGGCTGTCGATTCCAGATATCGCGGTGAGCGGTTCAGGCTATTTGGAGTGATAAGCGATCCTGATTGCAAGAAAGCTAGGCAGCCGGATAGGTATGGGCTGTGGTTGGATGACTGTTCTGGCCCTGGAGCTGTGCATGCTGCCGATATCCCGGGTGAATCAACAGGCGTCATCGGTCTGCGAAAATTTCGCAACCCAAAGTTCAAGGAATCTGAATGGGACGTAAACAAGTATCGGGCAGATCCCGCGAAAGTTGAACCTCCTTATTTGATTGGAATGGCCTGCGCCTTGTGCCATGTTGGCTTCAATCCGCTGCACCCTCCTGCTAACCCTGAAAATCCTGAGTGGCGAAATCTGCACCCCGGCATAGGCAATCAGTACTTCAGGGAACAACTCTTCAATACCGCCAAGTACCCGCCTGAACGCGGACTCAAGCCCAGCAATTTCAAATGGCAGGTGGCGAATGCTCAGCCGCCCGGAACATCAGAGACTTCGCAGGTTGCCACCGACCATATCAACAACCCGAACACCATAAACAATATTGCCAACCTGAACTTCCGCCCGAAGCATCATGAGCGCACCGCAGATGGCGTTGATCGCGATGTCTATCACGTTTTGAAGGACGGGGCCGACTCCGTGGGCTCCGCATGCCTCGACGATCCTCAACCCCGACCCGGCGTGAATGATACCGCGTGTGCGGCGCTGCGGGTTTATGTGAACATCGGGCTCTGTGCCTCTATCTGGACCACGCTGCAAGATCCCGTCTATGGTTTGAAGCGCCCCCAGTCCGTCTTCAATCCAAAGCAGGCGCGGAAGGACAACCACGCATGCGACGTGGGTTGGCTCGCCACGGAAGGAAGAATGGAAGGGCTTGAGGCTTTCCTGCGAACTCTGCCTCCGCTGCACCTCGCCGACGCGGATGGAGGCGCGGCATTTCTACCGAAAAACGCGCCCGTGATGACTCGCGGAAAGATCGTCTTCGCGGAGAATTGCGCTCGTTGCCATTCCGGCAAGCGTCCCCCATTGGGCTATCAAGGCGACTCTACCGACTGGTTCCGTAAGGCGGTTCTGCAGGACGACTTTCTGACGGACAACTTCCTCTCAGACGATGAGCGTCATCCAGTCTCAGAAGTCGGCACGAACAGCGAACGGGCCATGGCAAGTAACGCTACCGAAGGACACATCTGGCAGGGCTTCTCGTCCGATACCTACAAGAATCTTCCGGCTGTCCAGATCACGGGGCTTGTCAACCCGCATCACACGAGTCTCAACCTGTTGCCGATGGAAGCTAAAGGTGGACGCGGCTATTATCGAACTCCGACGTTGGCGAATATCTGGGCCACCGCTCCCTACCTGCACAATAATTCGGTGGGCCTGTTCAATAACGATCCTTCTATTCAGGGCAGGCTTTTAGCATTCCAGGATGCCATGGAGAAACTTCTCTGGCCCGATCGCCGCCCGGGGCTGAAGACGATTCGAAGGACCACGCAAGACAGCACCTTCACCTACGAGGAAGGCGGGACCGTCTGTATTGCGCGCAATACTCCTATTGATTTGATCACCAACGTTGATGTCGTCACGCCGGAAAAATTTCGTCAGGATAATTCCTTCACACGGCTCTTTTGTCACCTCACCGGAACAGGAGCCCTCAATGGACTATTCCTGCTCTCAGACAATGCACCCGACTTTGTGCAGGACAGAGGACACACGTTTGGGGCAGCACTCTCCGATGACGACAAGCGCGCCCTGATCGAATATATGAAGACCTTTTGAACTTGCGGATATTCGCCTTGCAAGCCGCCGTCCGGTTGGAACAGCGGCTTGCAAATGGCTTGATGATGACGCCGAGCTATTGGATTGTGACTTTTGTTGTCAGTGGCAGATCTCGAGATGATCCGCCAACAAGCACCTCGCGCGGCCCTAACGCCTTTACCCAACTATCTTCTTTCGTGGACCAATATTCCAGTCGTCGTAGAGGAACGTGGATCGAGAGGTTCGCTGACTGCCCGACATCAAGATGAACGCGATCAAAAGCAGCCAGGGCGTGCAAGGGAAAGTCGCCCGCCTGCACATTCGCCGGGTTTCCAAGGTAAACCTGCGGCACTTCGTCACTCGCCGCTGTTCCGGCATTTTTTAACGCGAAGCTGATATCGAGGCCTCCGTCGCTGGCGGCGATGACCTTCAGCCCGGAGTAGTCAAAGTGAGTGTATGAAAGACCATAGCCAAACGGAAACAAGGGCTCGATCTTCTGTTTATCGAACCACCGGTAGCCGACATTCACGCCCTCGCTGAATGTTGTCTTGCCATCTACGCCCTTCGACGAGCGCTCTGGGTATTTAGGATCGGTCGCGGGATAATCCTCCAGTCGCTTAGCCCATGTGAATGGCAGTCGGCCCGCTGGACTGGTCTTTCCAAGTAGGATATTCGCTGTAGCCCAGCCACCTTCATCGCCGGGCCACCACATCTGTAGCGCAGCTTTTACCTTGCTCAGCCAGGGCAACAGTACCGGCTGACTCACATTGAGCACAACGATGGTGTTGGGATTGACCGCGGCTATTTCTTCGATCGTTTTATCCTGATCGCCGGGAAGAGCGAAGTCCGGCTTACCGCGAGTCCATGCAAAAAATACCACTGTTTTCGAGGCCTTGGCGGCGGCGATAGCAGCATCGTGATTTGCTTTTCTTTGCTCCGGGGTCTGCCATGAGAGACGTATCTGCTCAGGATTGCCGGACGTATCGGGAGAAGCCGTCACATCGATAGTGTGTGGGCCCGCTGTCAGATCGACTGCGACGCGCAAATTGTCCAAGCCATCTGTCGTTGGCATTAAGCCGTCTTTGCCAGCAAGCACGGTATCCCCGTGGACGCCGCCGCGCATACCGTTTGCGCCAGCTACATGTTTGCCATCGATATTCACGCTGCCGGCCGCGCCCAGCAATTGCAGATAGATCCAGTAAGAGCCTGTCGCTGGTATGGTCAACGTCCCCTTCCAAGCGGATTCATTTTCTGCTGGGATCGACTTCGCATTTTTTTTTGTGAAGTCAATCTCTGCGTCCACCTGTGTCGTGCCGCTCTTGTCTGTGCGTAGCAAGCCCGGCTTTCCGTCATGTGTCAGCAACTCTGCCGGAATTGGCGTGCCTGTCATGTCATCGGCAACCGCATAGGTCACACGGGCTTCGGGCGTCGCCTTCTTCAGCGCTTCCAACGGTCCCACCTGGCGCTCCGGCCAACCGGTGGATCGCTCGCCAGCCGTGCCAATCGCAACAACCTGGCCAGCGCCCGGGCCAATCATCGCCAGGGAAGCCAAATCGGTGCTCTTCAGGGGAAGGGCATTGCCATCATTCTTCAAAAGCACTGCTGCGTCTTCACCCGTCTTCTGGATGATTTGCGCGTTGGCTTCAATGTCATGAGGTTGCACGGTGTGCGAGGGCGGCTGATCCAGATAGCCGAACCTCTCGATCTGGAGGAGTACCCGCCCCGCTGCGCGCGTAATTGTCTCCTCTTTCAGCTCACCGGTCTGCATGAGATTCCAGAAGTTGATGTGCTCATCCTTTGCGGTTCCAAAGGCGGAGAAATCCCTTTTTACCGGAGGCTCTTCGGGAAGGTTCGCGCCGAAGAACATAGCCATCATGGACATGTCAGGTGGCGGCGGTGGTGTGCTGGGCGGCTTCTGGGTGCCGAAAAAGGTGAAAAGGAAAGAACCCAACGCGCTGCCCTCAGCGGGAGTCCCCGGCATCTCCATGTCCAGCCCATTATTGATGAAGCTCGGAGCGTGCACCGCCCCCCAGTCTGAGGTCACAAATCCTTTGAAAGCCAAGTCCTTCCTCAGGATCTTGACCAGCGTATCCTTGTTACCGCATGCGTACGTGCCGTTCACCTTGTTGTACGAGCACATGATCGACGAGACGTCAGCGGCCACGGCATCGGCAAAGGGCGCGACGTAAATTTCGTGGAGAGTCTGCGGATCCACGAAGATATTATTGCCGTCGGTATCGTAGGCGACGTAGTGTTTGGCCATGGCCATAACCTTCTGACTCTGGGTTCCGCGGATTTCAGCCGCTCCCATCGCTCCGGTCAGCACCGGATCCTCGCCAAACGTATTGTAGCCGCGCTCAAATGTGATATCGCGATCGATGTTGATGAAGGGTTCCAAAACCACGTCGATGCCAAGCGACTTTGCTTCGCGCGCAATCACCACGCCATTGTCTTCGGCATCCTTACTGCTGAATGTGGCAGCGACTCCCATGGTTGCAGTTTCGGCCATCGATGGCAGGCGCGTGAGTACCCCCGGCGGCCCGTCGGACATGCGAATCGGAGGAATTCCAAGCCTGGGCACACCGGCAAGATACCCCGCCTGTCCCTGATTAGTCGCGGGATTCTCAACGGAGCCTAGGATCAGTCCCATCTTCTCCTCCAGCGTCATTTGGCTAAGTAGCTTGTCCACTCGTGCGTCGCCGGTCACAACGGGCACGGCATTCTGAGCCATGGCTGTGGCGGAAATTGCCAAAATCGCTGCGAGTAAGCTCGCAGCCGTGCCCGTCGCCGTTGATCGCCAGAGCCCCTTGTCACCGTTCTTGCTGTAGTCGTACATCGCTCTCCCCCCGCTGCCGTGGCAGCGCAAAACCTAAAAGTTGTGTCAGAAACTGTATTTTTTGAGTCGCAGAGCATGAGAACCCCTGCAAGGCCTCTTGCGCAAGGACTTTGTTCTTGCGGCGCGACGATATACCTTTTCTGACCCGCCCGGCTACTTGCTTACCTGGAGCATCACTACTCCGTGAGCGGGTACCTTGGTCATATATGCGTCAGCGATTATGCCAAGATCCGCGTGTGCCCACAGGTCGCGTGCCCGGTGGCTTCCAGACCAGCCAAAATCCTTCCAGGAGGCCTGGGCGCTCGCTTCGGACGTACCGCGGTTGAAGATAGCAATTGCATAGTCGCCGGAAGCCAAAGGACGGGCCCACACAACGATGCTTCCATCCTCGGCAATCTGTGAGCCGGCCTTGCCCAGAACGTCCTGATCCACTGCAATTGCTTCCTTGTTGAGCAGGATTTCCTTGATTGCGGGCGTGGGATTCCGCAGATCGTTGCCTGCGATCAACGGCGCGGCAATCATGGACCACAGACTAAAATGCGTTCGGTATTCGTCGTTGGTCATGCCGCCATTTCCAACTTCGAGCATGTCAGGATCGTTCCAGTGCCCCGGCCCGGCGAACTTTGCCAGGTCACTCTGTGCAAAGCCGATCTTTGCCATGGAGTCATACGTGTCTCGAATGTCTCCCGTGGTTCGCCACAGGTTCGCACCCACCTGCTGTCCCCAGGAGCCTACGTTCGCGCGCCCGTATTGGCACAATGCGTATACGATTGGCCGCTTCGTGCTCTGTAGTGCATCGCCCATCTTTTGATAGGCTGCGCGCATGTCTTCATCCTTCCAAACGTGCGATGCGCTGCACCAGTCGTACTTCAAATAGTCCATTCCCCACAAGGCATACATCTTTGCATCCTGCTCTTCGTGCCCATAGCTGCCTTCGAAGCCCCCGCATGTTCTAGGCCCCGGGGAGGAGTAGATCCCAATTTTCAAGCCCTTCGAGTGGACGTAATCCGCCAGGGACTTCATGTCAGGAAAATTCGTATTGGGATGCAATCCTCCGTTCGCGTCGCGCGTGCCCTGCCAGCCGTCGTCGATGTTGATGTATTGATATCCCGCAGCCGCCATGCCCGAGGAAACCGCCGCATCCGTTATCTCGCGGACCGTTTTGTCGTCGATATGAGTGCGGAACTTGTTCCAGCTATTCCAGCCCATGGGCGGAGTCTTCGCCAATCCGTTGTAGGCGATCTCCTTGATTGGTGGAAGCTCGACTTTTGGCAGCGTTGCGTAGTCAACCGGTCCTGCACGATAGGACACAGCTGGAGTACCGCGCCGCGCCACTACGGATCCGCTAGTAAAGCCTCCTCGAGTGCCAGGCCCCGGGCCACTCGGCGCGCCCGGTGGTGGTTCCCCGGGCCCTGGCGCACCCGCGCCGGGCGGAGGGCCCGGCAGTGCAGGAGTCAACACCAATGTGTCGCCTACAATTTTCCCCGTCACTTCGCGCTTCTGAATCTCGCCGAACCTCTCCATCGCAACCGTGAAGTGAAACGTATCGCCCGATACCTGGCCCTCAACAATCGGGGAGTCACCAAAGGGAAGCCCCTGGCTCCCCGTGATCTTCCCGTCCACCACTTTGAGCCGGTAGACGATCTCCATCTCTCCCATGGGTGTAGTGGTCTTGGCAATCCACACGCCTGAGATATCGCCGCCTGAAGGCGCGGTGTTTTGCCCGCTGGCGAAGATGCCGAGGGCCAGTAATGCAGCCAGATTCAAAGTGATGGTCCAACGGGACAGGATCGAGGTTTTCATGACGCACTCCAGCGCAAAACTTCCGCGTCGCAAGTATTCCTTCAACGCCCATGATTGCGAAGGATCTGTGACAATTCTTTACAAAACGGCCCTGCAATCATTGGCATGTAAGAAGGGCCGCATGATGTGATTGGCTGCTTCAATACGGCCGAAAATACGAGCGATTTATCGCGTAATTGTTAGCCCGGCAACCGCGAAAATCGCACCTCCCGGATCCAGGAATGCGACAACTCCGATTCAGCAAGACTCACAGCCGCATTTGTCAGCGCATCTGCTGGCTTCTGGCTCGCGTCTTTTTTCCCGCAACGCCGTTTTATCGAACCCATCCAGTGAGATAAACTTCCGCCATTGGTGATTCGAATGTTGAAGCGCTCGCTCGCTCTCATAGTCCTTCTCTCCCCGGCCCCAGTTTTCGCACAAATGCCCACCCCTAGCCAGCCAAGTGCACTCCAGACGCTTCCATCTCTTCCAACTGAACCAGGGAAGGAGTTGTCCATTTTTCGTGATACCCAAGCGGGCAAGCCATTCACCGTGACTGGGCCACGCGGTGCGGTGCTGGGCCAACAAGACGGCACCTTTGAGGCTTGGATCTTCCCCTGGAAGGTGCTAAGCAACATGCGCATTACAGTGGAGATGCAGGATTACCCCGTACCCATCGATGTGAATGAGCACGCCGCCACCATCGATGTTCGGCCCGATCACACTACGATTACGTTCTCCCATGCGAACTTCACGATTCGTGAGACTCTTTTCGCGCCACAACATGCGTCAGATGGCGCTGGAGCGCTGGCGTTTTATCAAATCGACGCGGTTCGTCCGATGACGCTTACTTTTCACTTCACACCAGAGATGAGGCGTATGTGGCCCGCACTCTCCGACGACCATCCGTCGCCCGAGTGGGTAAACACTGGACAGAGCGGCTTCTATATCCTGCATCTGACCACGCCGGATCACGCAGCCGCTTTCGCGATCCCTCAGTCCGTGCCCGGAGTGTTGTCGCCCTACCAGGAGCGGCCGAAGACCTACCCGCTGGAGTTTGTCCTGCATTTTGATCCGGCACGCGACTCTGGAAAAGTCTTTCCGCTGCTGATGACGGCTGCAGATTCGAGCAGTGAGACGAGCACATCAGCACTCGCGGGGAAGCTGCGCACTCTGCAGGATTCATTTCAGAAGCTCTATCTCGATACTCAGGCGCATTACCGCGATCTCCTTGCGAATCGACTCGGCATTGAGACTCCCGACACAAGGCTAAACGAAGCCTTCGGCTGGGCGGAACTGGCGATCGATCAACTCCAGGTCGAAACGACCCCGGCACGCCTGGACACAGCATTGGTCGCGGGCTTCTACTCGTCAGGTGACTCCTCACGGCCCGGCTTTGGATGGTTTTTCGGACGCGATGCCCTCTGGACCTTGTATGCCGTCAACAGCTACGGAGATTTTGGCCTGACCCGAAGAGAGCTTGAATTTCTCATCCGTCGCCAGCGCGCCGATGGAAAGATACTGCACGAGTGGTCTCAGACTGCCGACTTGCTCGACTGGAAGAGCCAGCCATACGCCTATGCATCCGCAGATGCGACTCTGTTGTTCCTGATGGCGATCGACGACTACTTGCGCGTGAGCGGCGACAAGGAATTCGTGCGATCTCATTGGGACGCGCTGGTCCGCGCGTGGGACTTCGAGCGCTCCCACGACTCTGACGGTGACGGCGTCTACGACAATTCTGAAGGCACTGGCTGGGTTGAATCCTGGCCGCCCGGCATGCCACACCAGGAAATCTATGTTGCCGCGCTTGACCAGCAGGCAAGTTCAGCCATGGCTCATCTTGCGCAGAGTCTGGGACACGCCGACATAGCCAAGCAAGCACAGGATCGTGCCGCGAGCGTGGCTACTACGCTGGAAAAAGAATATCTTCTGGCCGACAAGAAGTTCTACGCGTTCAGCAGAAACGCAGACGGCACTACCGACTCCAGTCCGACGATCTATCCATCCGTTGCGTCATGGGATGGAAGTTATAAGTTGCCTCAGGCTGAGCCGATGTTAAGTCGATGGGCATCGAGTGAATTCTCAACCGATTGGGGCACCAGGGATCTTAGTCCCACAGTTAGTTTTTACGATCCCATCAGCTATCACCAAGGAACGGTGTGGCCGCTATTCACAGGGTGGGTTTCGTTGGCAGAGTATCGTAACGGCCACAGTCTCGCCGGATACGCTCACATGATGCAGAATGCGAATCTGACGTGGGCGCAGGATCTGGGCGCCGTGACAGAATTGCTCTCAGGCCAGTTCTATGCGCCGCTGGGCCGCAGCAGTTCACACCAGCTCTGGTCTTCCGCGATGGTTATCTCACCAATCATGCGTGGGTTATTCGGTATTGAGTGGGATGCGGAGCGGAACACTCTTACGATTACGCCCAGCATGCCCGCTGAATGGGATCACGCCAAACTCCTACGTTTACCGCTTGGGAGCGGCACGGTTGATTTGGAGATAAATCGCGAGGGGTCGTCTCTCTTGGTGCGAGCATCCGGCGGCTCCAACTCTAATCTGCGATTGGATTCTCACACTACAGGGGCGAAGTATGCCGCCGGGGTGCTGCGCATTCCTCTCGCGGCGGTGGAAGCTGGAATCCAGGGCAACCTCCCGGAACCTGGCTCGCTAACACATCAGCTGAAGGTGCTGGATCAAGTGGCGACATCGAACTCGCTTACCCTCAGGCTATCTGCGCCCGCCCAAAGCAAGCAGGAGTTGTATTTGCGGGTTAACGATCGGTCCAAAGTTGTTCACACAGAAGATGCCCGCCTAATGCCGCGTGCAAGCCCTGGTCTAACAAACGTGGAGGTTGACTTCGGGCCTGGCACTGGATACGTGGATAAGACGGTAACGTTCCGATGGTAGTAACGGCGAGGCTTGCTCTCGCTAGGCCCACTCACCCTGGCGCATTAGCGGCACTGCTCGACCAGAATCGGTGATGCCATCAATATCAAGCTTGTCTGATCCAATCATCCAGTCCACATGGATCAGGCTGTCATTCGCGCCTTTAGCAGCAAGCTGCTCGGGCGTAAGTTTATCGCCATCCCGTAGGCATGAACTGTACGCCTGTCCTAGAGCTATGTGGCTTGCCGCGTTCTCGTCAAACAGAGTATTGAAGAAGAGCATTCCGCTGCTGGCGATCGGCGATGAGTGAGGCACGAGCGCCACTTCGCCCAATCTGCTCGCGCCTTCATCGGTGCCGATCAGCCTCTGAAGCACCTCCTGGCCCTGGCTTGCGCGTGCCTCAACTATCCTTCCTTTTTCAAAGCGAACTTGAATGCCGTCGATCAGCGTGCCTTGATAAGAGAGAGGCTTTGTCGCGGTAACCGTACCTTCAGCGCGATCCTTATGCGGGGTGGTGAAGACCTCTTCGGTGGGCAGGTTCGGGATGCAGTACAAGCCATTGCCGGCAGTCGTACCCCCGCCCAGCCATAGATGGTCATCGGAGAGTCCAAGGCGGAAGTCCGTTCCCGGTCCGCGATAGTGCAGGGCAGAGTAGCGAATCGCATTGAGCTCGGCGGACTTCTTGTGCAATTCGGCGTCATGCCGCTTCCACGCCTCCACAGGATCATCCTCATGAACGCGCGTCACCTTAAATATCGCGTTCCAAAGCTTTGCCAAAGCAATACTGGGGGGATCCGCTGGAAACATCGCCGCAGCCCACGACGGCGTAGCGCTCGCCACAATGGTCCAGTTAATCGCATGCCGCGTAATCAGCTCCAGTGCCGGCCGATAAGCTCGCGACAGGGCGCGATTGGCCCTGCTCACTTTTTCAGGATCTTGCTCCGACAGTAGCGAGGGGTTGGCGCCGGCAATTGCCAGCCGCGCCGCGCCGCTCTTAAACGCCGCGCCGAGTCCGTCATACAGCCACGCCGGAGCATAGTCGAAGCTCTCATCTGGCGCGAAGCGATAACGCATCAGCGTTGCATCGTCGTCGCTGAATAATGTGGTGACGTGCGAAGCTCCTGCTCGATAGGCTTGTTCAGTGATACGGCGCGCCAGAGCGACTGAATCAAGTGAACCCGTCATCACGAGTTCCTGCCCGCGCTCGAGGCCCAAACCCACTTTAACTGCAACTTCGGCTAGGCGATCCAATTTCTGTTCGTGAGTGAGATGCTGAGCGTCCACCATGGCTTCGGTCATGCTTCCAGTCTACTGCGGGAAGCGCACGGCAAAATTCTGAAGAACAATATTTGATACGGCAAACTATCGTGATCATGGCTCGTCGCGGAAGATGCTGATCTGCGCTGTACCGCCCTGAGCTAGTCTCGCGCGGAACATTCCTGAAGTATTGAAGCTCCACGCGAGCTGTCCGTCTGGTGTTAGGGCGATCACCCCACCGTCTCCATGAACCGCGACAAGTTCCTTTTGCACAACCTCGTCAGCTGCCGCCTGCAAATCCATGCCCTTGTATTGGACCAGCGCGCAGATGGTTCGTGCGACAGTCATCCGGATGAAGAATTCTCCAGCGCCGGTTGCGGAGACCGCGCAAGATTGATTTGAGGCATAGGTGCCGGCACCGATGATGGGAGAATCACCAACCCGGTTCCAGCGCTTCGCGGTGGTGCCACCTGTGGATGTCCCTGCGGCAACGTTTCCCTTGCTGTCCAGGGCCACCACACCCACCGTTCCGAATTTGTGCGCATCTGGTAGCTCTAAAAAGGATACGGGCGCTGCGGGAGGCTCAGGAGCGCCCACAGGACGCTGGGGTATCGCTAGCCCTTCTTTCATGAGCTGTTTTACGAGATCCTGCCAGCGCCGCTCCGTGAAGAAGAAGCTCGGAGGAACCTGCTCAAGATGGACCTTCTCGGCAAATGCATCGGCTCCTGCGCCGACGAGCATGACGTGCGGCGACTGTTCCATCACCGCGCGGGCAAGCGAGATAGGATGCCGTGTGCGCTGGACGTCGGCCACAGCGCCCGCTTGCATCGACTTGCCATCCATAATGGCAGCATCCAGTTGATTGGTACCGTCAGCGGCAAAGACAGCGCCGCGACCAGCATTGAACAAGGGGTTATCCTCAAGCACCTTGATCGCAGCCTCGACTGCATCTACCGAAGTGCCGCCCTTCTGAAGGATCTCCGCGCCCGCCACCAGTGCTTCCTTTATGCCTGCGCGATACTCAGTCTCGACTTGGGGAGGCATGGCGGAGCGCGCAATTACACCGGCTCCGCCATGAAGTACGATCGCCCACTTATGCTCCTTCGCGGCGATCTGAGCAAAGAGTGTGGGGGACATTGCAGCAGAGATAGCTACAGTGAGGGCCAATCGTGCAAGGCTGCGTGCGAAGGCTGTCATAGGGAGTCCCCTGAGACCACATGGTGGTCTACTTCCGGTAGACAACACCATTTTTCATGACAAAGGCAACCGATTTTAAAGCAGAGATGCTATCCAGCGGATTGCCATGGACCGCAATGATGTCTGCAAAGAATCCGGGCTTGAGCTGACCTATTTCGTTCTCCCAGCCAAGCAGTCGTGCGCCATTCAATAGGTCGGCTTTGAGTAGATCGGTGGCTGGCATTCCGTATTCCACCATCAATTCAAACTCGCGTGCCTGTGTGCCGTGCGGGAAGGGGCCAACATCCGATCCAACCGCCATCGGAACACCCGCCGCCAATTGCTTGCGAAACTCACTTGCGTGAAACGCCTGCAGGGAGCGCTCCAGCTGAGCTGCGGTCCGATTCTCCTCGTGATCGGCAAAGTACTCGCTGATGGCGAACGTCGGAACTGCGTAGATGTTCTTCTCGCGCATCAGTCTCATCGTCTCCGGGCTCAGTTGGTAGGCATGGTCAAGAGAGGCTACGCCGGCTTTGGCGGCGTAGAGTGCGCCGGGCTCGCCAGTGCAGTGAACGCCGACACGCTTGCCTTGACGGGCAGTCTCCGTAACCGCTGCAGCCAACTCGGCCTCTGTGTACTGGTAAACCGCAGAGAGATTACCGCCGCTCAGATTGTCTCGCCCTGTTTCATATATCTTGATGAAGTCTGCGCCTTCCTTCAGCTGCTGGCGAATCGCGGCCACAAGCTCGGCAGCATTGTTGGCATAAGTGGCGTTGGATGAAATGTGCTCTGCCGGGTTGAAGTGGATCGCATCCTCGTGACCGCCGAGGACGCTGATAGCGTTGCCGCTGACTCTCATGCGAGGGCCGGGAATGAGGCCCGCATCTATGGCATTGCGCACAGCGGAGTCAGCAGAGCCCGCGCCCTCCGTCCCCATGTCCCTCTCCGCTGTAAAGCCAGCCATCAGGTCATCGCGGGCAGCGAGTTCGGCGAGAATGGTTCGCTCGGGAACTGATTCGACGACAGTCTGCAAGTCCTCGGCGCCAGGGTGCAGAAAAAGATGCACGTGGGCATCGATGAGACCAGGCATGATCGTTGTGTCGCCAAGATCCAGTATTTCGGCTCCCGCGGGGTGCTTGACCGACGCGCCCGCCTCAACAATCTTGTTCCCGCGCACAAGCACTTCACCGGGCGTGATCAGAGTGCCATGTTCCACGTCGAGCAGGTGCGCCGCATGGAGAACAATTCCGTCGGCGGAAGCAGCCGTCTGGCCTGTGGCAGATGTCGCCTGCACGACCCAGAAGGCAGCACAAAGAGCGAGAAAAAAGGTGGCAGACCGAAACATGCGTCCGATGGTAGCACGGTCGGAAGCGGTCAAATAGTTTTCTCCCGCAAGACACGCGCGGCGGGGAGATTCGGAACGCTATAATTCTCGTTCTTCCAAATCCCATCGGAGTTGCGCATGAATCTTGGGCGAATGATTGCTTCTGTCTTAACGGTAATTTGTCTGGCAGCGATCCCTTTGCCAGGCGCGGCTGCGGACTCGCCACAGAAGAGCTTCAAGACCGCAGTGTATATACCTGTAGGCGTAGTGGTGAAGATGAAGGATCGCGCATGGCTCGAGAGCAGTTGGGCTCAGATCACCAGCGAGGTTAAGGTTGACAAGGTCTATATCGAAACCTACCGCAGCAGGGTACTCGCTGATGATCAGTTAATTGAGGACGTGAAGAAGTTCTTTGCCGATCACGGGGTCGAAGCAGCCGGCGGAATCTGTTTCTCAGACAGCGACAACGGCCAGTTCGTCTCATTTACCTACACCAAGGCGGCAGATCGCGACTACGTGAAACATGTCTCCCAGTTCACGGCGAAACACTTCGACGAAGTAATTCTGGACGATTTCTTTTTCGCGAATACGAAGACGCCTTCCGATATAGCAGCGAAGGGCAACCAAACCTGGACCAACTTCCGGCTGAAGACTATGCAGGACGTCTCGCGCGAACTAGTGGTTGGCGCAGCGAGAGAGGTCAACCCGAAGATCAGGATGATCATCAAGTTTCCAAATTGGTATGAGCATTTTCAGGGGAACGGCTACGATCTCGAGCAGGAGCCGCTTATCTTTGATGGCATTTACGCCGGGACCGAGACTCGCGATCCCGTGGGTACCGACCAGGACCTGCAGCAATATGAGGGCTACAACATCGTTCGCTATTTCGAAAACGTCGCGCCTGGAAAAATGGGCGGCGGCTGGGTCGATACCTATGACATCCGCTATGCTGACCGATACTCCGAACAGCTCTGGCTCACAGTCTTCGCAAAAGCAAATGAGATGACTCTGTTCAACTACCTCGATCTCCTGACTGAGGCGCGGCCAGGAGAGAGACCCTGGAGCGGTCAAGTGACCGACGTTCAGTGGCCAAAGATTCTGCAGCGTGCCAAGGGGAAGCCCGTCTTCGCCACCGTAGCAGGCGACGCCCTCGACCAGGTTAAGCCCTTCATAGGGCAGTTGGGCAAGCCGATTGGCATCGCAAGCTACCGCCCGTATAACGCGGTGGGTGAAGATTTCCTGCACAACTTTCTTGGCATGATCGGAATCCCCATCGACTTGCGCCCAACCTTTCCCAAGGATGCAAATGTCATCCTCCTGACCGAGTCCGCCAAGTTTGATCCGAAGATCATTGGAGAGATGAAGGAGCAACTGCAGGCAGGGAAGACTGTCGTAATCACTTCGGGTTTCCTGCACGCAATGGAGGGCAAGGGAATTGAAGAGATCGCCGAGCTCCGTTTCAGTCCCATGGCAGAGCCGATCACCAGTTTCCTCGGAGCGTTCGGGCCGGGAGCCGGTACAGATCTCGGCAAACCGCAGAATGCGATCCTGTTTCCCCAAATCCGGTTTTACACGAATGACGCATGGCCTGTTATTCGCGGAATCGCGGATGACAACGCATTCCCCATCCTGCTCATGGATAAATACGGTGCCGGCAACCTCCTTGTGCTCACTATTCCAGATAACTTCACTGACCTCTACAGGCTTCCGGAACCCACGCTGAATGCCTTGCGCAGCTATTTAATGGGGAGTTTTCCTGAGAGGATCGAGGCGCCGGCAAAAGTCAGCATGTTTGCCTACGACAACGGCACCCTAATCGTAGAGTCGTTCCGCGATGAACCCACACAAGTCACAATTCTCAGCAGTTCCTCTATTCAGCACCTAAAGAATTTGCAAACGGGAGAATCTTTAAGCGGCACGCTGGCAGGGCATTCTCAGGGCTCGGCCTTATCTGCAAAGGATGAAGGGAACGTGACTTTTCATGTGATCCTGCCGCCGCACAGCTATGCGGCATTTCAGCAGATACGGTAGGCTCACCAACTGGACGGCAGTTTTTTGCCAGATTCGGAGAACTGCGCGGCACGCTTTTGCCGGGCGCGACAGAATTGGTGAACGCGAGGTTGAGAATGTTTGGAAAATTGCCTGAGGTGGCAGGGATCGAGGCAACGGTAACTGTGTGCGACTGTAGTTCCGAAATATTTGATACAATTCCACTACGGGACGTTGGCAGTTCCGTGGTTCACAGTAGCTTTGCTTCAGAGCCTGATTCGGTCCTTATTTTCGATCGCCTGGGCCTGCTGAGAACGTAAAACGAAGTGGGGACGTAGTTCAGTTGGTTAGAATGCTGCCCTGTCACGGCAGAGGTCGCGGGTTCGAGCCCCGTCGTCCCCGCCATACATTCCAAAGCACTTACGGGATGTCTGGGACCCAAGTGACATCGAAATCGGGGCACCATAAAGGCACAATAACCTTCTCAGCCTACATTTTGAGCCTGTTTTTTTGAATCAGTTGTGGCCACAATTGCAGCCTTAGTGCCCTCGCTCGAGACCATCATCTTCACAACCTTGCTTTGTGCTGCTCGCTTGTTCGTGCGCAATGCTTGTGTGTAAACATCGAGCGTGATCCTGCTATTCGCGTGCCGTAAGAGCTCCTGGACGGTTTTGACATCCTCTCCGTTCGCCTTCAGCAACGTGCCGAAGGAGTGGCGGAAAGTGTGCCAGCCGATGTTTTGTTAATGCCAATTGATCTCGCAACCGGCCTGATATGACGCTTCATGAGATTGTCCGGCTAGTAGGGCTGCGTCCCCCTCATAGTCTCGCGGGCAAAAACGTAGTTGTCGTCAGAGGTGTAGGTACTCTGACGGCGCCAGCGCAGAAGATCCTCCTGCCATGTAGCTGTCCATCGGAACGGGTTTCGCGGAGGCCTTGTATTGCAGTTTCCTACGACTTGGTGCCAGATCGATCGCGTGACACGAAGCTCGGGGTTCTCAAAATCGACATCGCTCCAGCGAAGTGCTAGCAATTCGCTGACCCGAAGCCCAGTCACAGCGTCGAGAAGAGCCAAGGTGCGCTCCCGAACACCCAATCTTCTGACCGGCGATACGTTGAACGCTTTCTCCACTTGAGCAGAACCTCGGCGACGAGCGGGTGGAGGGGCACGGGCTTTTGAGATGATTCGGTTTTGCACGGGCTGACGAATCCGTGGACTATAGATCGCGCCACGTTCATCGTTCCCGTCAAGAGATCAATATCGCCCCATTTCAGACCGAAGAGTTCGCTTTGCCGAATCCCAGGGGACGCCGCGATAAAAACCATCGTCTTCTCCCGGATCTTCAGCCCCTCTAAAAGTATTCGGATCTCAATGGGCGTCAGGACAACTGGTGTCGATCTACGTTTCGCGCTTTGACGGACGAGTCGAATTGGATTTCTGTCGAAGAATTCATACCTGCACGCATGGTTGAGTAACACCGACATGATGTTGCGAATCTTAGCGCACGTACTCCTTGCGATGGGTTGGCTTCGAAGCCACGACTCAACCTCGACTGTTCGGATATCGCTCAGAAGGTGATCGCCCCATTTCGGAATGATCCACAGGCGCAGGTAGACCTTGTAGATGTGTTTGGTCGAGTAGCTTCGCAATGTGTATCATTTCTTCGCTTACTTCAGTGGAATTCTATAGAGGTTCCTTTGCACCGTCAGCCGGCTGTAGGCGTACACAGAAGGATCGGGACCCGGAGCGAAGGTTACTTTACCTGCCGTGTCAATTTCCGCAAGCACATTTAACCCTTTGGCGTCTTCGATGGACTTCAATCCCGAGGGTGGTAACGTTGGTAGATCCTTCCCCGTGGGTAACCCAATCACAACGGTTCTTCCGTCGCCCATTTCGCCCACGTCGCGGAATCTCAGATAAAGAAGCTTGCCGTCCGGCCCCCACCCTATGCCGCAAAATTTGCATACGCGAATTGCAGGCCCTCCTTGTGGCGGACGGGCTATGACAGGGTCATTGCCCGAGAGCAACCAGTCGCCGTTGGGAGAAATGCCCACCAGGTTCACAACGGGCTCGGGGCTTGCTTTTCGTTGAACGGTTTCCTTTGACCCAATCCTGTAGAGGAAATCCTGGTTGCCTTCTTGCGCCAGAAAGTAAAAATCGCCACCGGAGCTAAAGGATATCCCTTTGAAAGCGGATGCAGCTAGCTCCTTCGGCGGTCTGCGGCGGTCGAGCGACGCCATCCATACGTGCGAAGTTGACTGAGCATCTTGAGTCGCGAATGCCACACGCTCGCCATCCGGTGAAATGTGGAATTCATTCATCGCAATGCCTGGCAGAACTGCTTCGCTCCGGCCGGAGTCTAAATCGGTCGTCCAGAGTTCTCCCGATGTATAGGCGCGGGAACTCTCTGTGCGTACGAGATAAAACACTCTTTTCCCATCCGGAGAAAACACGGATCGGGCATCCGCGCCGCCCCCGAATCCCAGACCTGGCACTCTAGCGAAACCCTCTCCGGAGATCTGGCGATCACCTCGTGAATCATGTACCCAAACGGTACTTCGCCTGATCCCCGCAGAGGTTACCAGCGAACGCCCATCGGGAGAAACGGCGATGCCCTCTTCTTCGGTTGGACCAAAGGTCATTTGTTCAGGCTCTCCGTGCGGAAAATGCTGGCGCCAGATGTGGTATCCGTCCCCGGCGTCCGCGCTGAAGTACATCATCCTGCCATCCGGGCTCCAGCCTGCATAGGTGCAGCGCGCTTTCTTCGGACCAACAGGCTCACCACTCGTGCTTCCGTCAAAAGGAAGCACGCGGCACGGCAGCCATCCGACATTGTCCATCTCGGAAACGAGAACCCATTTACCATCAGGCGATACCCAGGAACGGTGAACCATTCCAGCTGAGTTGCTCGGGACATAGATGTCGCGCTCTCCCGTCCGGCTCTCCGAGGCTGTTGCCAGGCCCATGATGCTTCCAGTCTTCGACTCCGAAAACATGACCTGTTGTCTGTCCACCCATGTGAGAGCGGCTGCATTCGGCAGGAGCCTTTCGGGTTCGCCGCCCAGGATCGGCAGGATCCAGGTATTCCATTCGTCTGTCGGCTCCGTGGTCGTGTAGGCGATACGCGATCCATCCGGGGAAAATGCAGGGGACATCTTCAATCGATTGTCGTGGGTCAGCTGAAGCGGCTGTCCGTCAGGCAACATCTTCACGTAAATCTGGCCGCGTGTGACAAAGGTATCCGGGCCACGAATGAAAGCGAGCATGTGTCCATCAGGCGACAACGCGGGCGAAGTTGCAGAGTCGGAAAAGTCAGTGATCTGAGTCCACGTGTCGCGTGGCACTGCCGCAGTGCGACGCCAGGGAGACCAGAAATAGAGCACGAGGAAGAGGATTGCGAGCAGAGCAGCAAACACAGCTGTCACAGCGATGGGCCAGGGCTTTTGCCGCCGAGTCACAAGGGGTCCCTTTGGTAGCAGTGGCACGGGCGCGATCGCTATGTCTGGGCCCGTGCCATTGACGTGCACAACCTCTACTGGACTGATGAGACGATACCCGTAACGCGGCAGCGTCTCGATAACCCGCGGGTTCTCGGCGTCATCCCCCAATGCTTCGCGCAGCTTATTCACGGCAGTGTTAATGCTGTGCTCAAAGTCAACGAAGGTGTCGCTGGGCCAGAGTTTCTGCTGGATCTCTTCCCGCGTCACGACTTCGCCAGGTCGCTCAATGAGCGCGGCGAAAATCTGGAAAGGTCGTTGCTGGAGTTTGATTTTGTCGCCGTTGCGTCGAACTTCACCCCATCGAAGGTCTACTTCGAACTCTCCGACGCGGAGGCGCGCAGATGCCGTGGCTGGTTCTTGCATGGCGGGTCACCAGCTGTTCGATTTTGACCCTATCCGGGTCCCACATGGGTGTCAACCGGGAAACTGCCTGAAAAACGGTTAAGAGGCTTTGTCTTCCAGCCTGTTTACCTACGCTTTACCCCGAGTTTATCCGCTGTGCATGGACCCCGACAGTGGTCGGCGCAAAGATGCGAACACAATCGCGCAGGCGAGGTGGACTCGCACGGTATGCCGGCAAAGCATGGCGGGTTGTCGCACATACCACTTTGCCGTCCACCCCGCCTGGCTCAAGGAGAAAAGTATGACACTCAAAGGCATAGTCACATTAGTCGGCAGGACTGGGGTGGCCTTCTCGGTCCTGGCATTCATTCCTAACAACATCACCCATCTGACACCCGTTGCCTTAGCTGAAGATGGGGATCGACACTGCGGCGCCGTTGGCGGGGCTCTCATGACTAATATAGGGGCGATCGCGGGCGTAACTAACCTGGGCCCGGTATCTGGCGACCTTGCAGGCTCCGTGGCAGCTACTATCCTCGGACAGAACAGCGACGGTACCTTCAATGTTCAGCACTATTGGGTGACTTCGGGTGCCGAGACCATCAAGCTGCGGGTCGCCGTGTTGTCCCCAACATACCCAACAAACGATCGCGGTATTGTGGCGGTGCCCTGGGGACACTACAGGTCCGACATAGCGGGTGGAACTGGCAAGTTCAAAGACGCAACCGGTTTCATCGATTACTTCGGGATGGCTGATTTCAACCAAAATACACTCGTGCTTCGCTATCGCGGCGTCGTCTGCTACGCGCACTGACCAGTGAATGGCTCGAGAAAAGACCCCCATGGAAGTTGCGCATGCAGAGTCTCGCTGGCCTCCAGAATGATGCGGAAGACCGACTGCAGCTGATTCATCAGCGTCCCCATCGAAGCATAAAGAATCGGCCGGCCATCGAGTTTCTCCCACGGGAAGTCGGTATGCTTCCTCTTCGTAAGATCGTGCAGCGGGCCGACAAAGTGAAAGTCCGAGGACAATCTCTTACTCGTATACTCAAGGCTTGGCGGCAGTTGGCTGATCTGCGGGTGTCCTGCGTAAAGGTCATCCGGGAAGTCGGTACATGTCAGAAGGCCCCACTCGAGCCGTTGTGCGTTAATCATCTTATGAATAGAGGCAAAGATTCTGCCCACGGCCATGTATCCGAGAGCATTTCTAACCCTCGCAAATGGACCTGTGACGTAGCGCCACCCGAAGCTAACAGGTGGCACTCCACTCTCGCCGTTGAACAGGAGAGCGTTGGCGAGATGTACGTAGGGGATCTTGAGGAATTCCGCTACCGTCGATCCGGGAAATATCAATTGGTCGATCACCAGGGCGTCCACTCGGTTCGACTCCAGCGCCCCTGGAAGATCAGCAAACGTCATTCCCACGCTCTCCTCCAGCAACCCGATCGTGAACTTGAGCCCCGCCTTCCCTTTGAGTTTGGCAAGCGTCGCGTACATGCGGTCCGTATAGCCAATAGGATAGGTCTCGCGCCCGATGACAACCACTTCCAGACCAAGAGACTCATAGAAGTTCGCGGCATCGGGAATGGCGAAAAATGTAACCCGGTGTCCCCGCTTCTTAAGCTCAAGAGCAAGGGTACTGGATGGATACATGTGCCCCAGTGCGCAAACAGTGAGAACTCCAATGTGGGCCATGACCACCTCTCCTCGACCGCGCCGACGATTTGGACCCATCGAGCACCCGTCCGGAATGGGGCGAAGATTCGGTTACTACTATCACGGCTGCTCTGGAGTACCCACCGCAAATACAGTCCCCGCGCCTGAAAATGTCACAGAATAATCCCCGGTTCCAGCTTGCGGCGCCGTGCTGAAAAACTGCGCGAAGGTAATTCCGTTCGGAGTGATGCGATTGAAGTTGTAGGTCCGGCCATCGAATTCGAAGTCAGAACTCCACATCAGTGTCTCGGACAGGCTGTGAAATGAGACGGCCGGGGTCTGCGCGAAAAGGCTCTCTTTCCGATGAAAGGTTGCGATCAGTTTGCCGCTCGAGAAACTGGCGGGGTTGCTCCAATCAGCGGCGGGAGTCGCGTTGTAGTAGACGTTGAATGTGCCAGCTGACACAAGATCAAGAGCGACGTCGTCATTGCTGGGCAGCGGAGTAAGCTGAGCCAGATCCGTACTGAAGGTGAAAAGCGCGGTATTCTCGCTGGGCGACCCGTTGAAGATCGAGCCACTGATTGGGTCGATGTGAACCAGGTATCCGACATAGACGAACTGGCCGGTGGTTGGGTTCAGGAAAACCCGTCCCACATGGTGCCAGACGGTCCGGCCAGCAGGTAGTGTTTGCCGGGTCTTCCCGGCCGCGTCCGACATGAATCCCTGCCCACGGGCCGGACTTTGCCACCCGGCCAATACTACCGCGAGCATGAGAAGAGTAGTTGTTGGCCACTGATGCAGAAACGTTCTTATGGTTCTCATTGTGGATCTCCCGGCTGCGCTGGTTGCGCATGATTGGTGCGTACTCTAGGACTGACGGCAGGCAGAGGCAATACACACGCGATAGAGAAACAATGAAGAATGAATAGACCGCTAAACCGTTGGAAACACGGTTGACAACAGGCTGTGCCGGACTTAATCTCGGCGAATTGTGGCCCGTACGGCTTGAGGATGCCCATTGCAAACCTCGATCCTGTATTTCGATCAATTTGAGCTGGATCTGAATTCCTACGAGCTTAGGAAGTCAGGCCGCGTGATCAAGCTCGAAAAATTGCCGATGGAGTTGCTGATCCTTCTGGCAGAGAGCCGGGGTCAGTTGGTCGCACGGGAACAAATCATCCAGCGCCTGTGGGGCGACAACGTCTTTGTCGATACACGGCAGGGGATCAACACCGCGATGCGCAAGCTACGCATCGCGCTTCAGGACGATTCGGAAAATCCACAGCTGCTGCAGACGGTGTCGGGCCGGGGATATCGGCTACTGGCGGTGGTTTCGAGTCCGGCGGCGGCTGATGGCCAAACTGTTGAGCCTGCGGTAGAGCCACCATCGCCATCTTCAGGCGAGTCTGCGCTGGCGGATGCTGTATCCAAGCCGAAAAAACGCTGGCATGCGATGGCGATGGCCGGCGTGCTTGTCGTTCTCCTCACGATGGGCGGTCTGGTGGTTTTGCATTTTTACCGGAACCAGACGAATTCCGCGTCCCGCAAGGCGTGGATCAAGATTACTAATTTTTCGGATTCGGCCACGCAGCCCACATTGTCGCCCGACGGCCATATGATCGCCTTCATTCGTGGGCCGGAGACCTTTGTCACCCCCGGCCAGATTTACTTGAAAATACTACCCGACGGCGATCCGGTTCAGTTGAGCCACGACGATTTGCCGAAGATGGCTCCGGCCTTTTCGCCCGACGGATCGCGCATCGCATATACGGCGACGGACCGCAGCTTCGCGTGGAATACCTGGGTTGTGCCGGTTCTGGGTGGAGAACCCAGGGAACTGCTGCCGAATGCAGCTGCTCTCACGTGGCTGGACAGGGAACACGTGATGTTTTCCGAACTGAATCCCCGGACGGCAGCTACGGTCATAATGGGATTAGTCTCCGCCATTGAGAGCCGGGCGGAGGAGCGTTATATCTATCTTCCGGCTGGCGGAATGGCACACCGTTCCTGGGTATCCCCCGATCGGAAGTGGGTGCTTGTGTCGGAGATGGACAATGGAGGATGGGGTCCTTGCCGTGTCCTTCCCTTTGATGGAAGCTCAATCGGCGAGCTTGTCGGCCCAAAGCCGGCGCGGTGCACGTATGCAGGCTGGAGCCCCGATGGCGCGACGATGTACTTCAGCGCCGATGCAGGCGACGGATACCACATTTGGACCCAGGCTTTTCCTCGCGGTAGCCCCGAGCAAATAACATTTGGCCCGACGGAGGAGGAGGGGATCGCTGTCGCTCCTGACCGGCGGTCGCTGGTGACCTCAGCCGGGATACGGGAGAGCACGGTGTGGGTGCATGACGCTCGCGGAGACCGGCAGATTTCAAGCGAGGGCTTTGCCAGTGTGCCCGGTCTGGGGCTGGGAGGCGAACAGGTTCGTTCGGTCTTTTCTCCGGATGGCAAGAAGCTGTATTACCTGATACGCAAGCAAGCTTCGCGCTCGTGGATCTCCGGAGAGCTATGGGCTGCCGAACTCGATTCGGGCCGCAGCGAGCCCGTACTGTCGGGCATTTCGATCAGTAACAATTTTTCCGTTTCGCCTGACGGGAAGCGCGTGGTCTTCGAGGCAACGGATGTGAATGGCGAACCACATGCGTGGATCGCGACACTCGACCGGAGTTCGCCGCCCAGGCAGATCACGGGGCCCATTGCCCGCTCGCCCGATTTCGCTGCAGGAGGACGGATCTACTTTCAGGCGCGCGGAGGGGAGGATCTCTTCCTCTACAGTGTGGAACTGGATGGTGGTCCGCCGCAAAAGGTTTCCGGGCCATTGCCGAGCATGATGAGCTTGCTCGGGGTCTCGCCGCGTGCGGAATTTCGTCTTTCCGGAATCAGCCCGGCAATTGCGCAGCCATTGCGAGGAGGAACTCCGATTCGCATTTGCAATTTCTGCAGCGCGGGGTGGGGACCGGAAGGAAAATACTTTTATCTGCGATTCCGCGATATCGGCGAACAAGGCGGCGGCAAAACGGTCGTGCTCGGCCTGGCTGAAGGCAAGGACCTGCCGGACCTGCCCCCAGGCGGTTTGAAGTCAGCCGAAGACGCAAAGGGACTCAAGGTTGTGGTGGAGATCGACATGAACGGAAAGGCTGTCTTCGCTCCCGGTCCCAACCCGTTCGTCTATGCCTACACTCGTGTGACCGTGCAAAGGAACCTTTACAGGATTCCACTCAAATAACGGAATGGGTCGTAAGGATCGCCAATCAGCAATCTGATTCTCAGCTGTAGAAACCGGGCAAAGCACTCATCAAGGATGGTTTGCACGACAATAGTTGGATAAGTAACGGAAAACGGGGCTTGGTCCCGGAATGCGCATTTCGCCGGAGCAATCCACTTGAGCGAATAGTCGGCATGTCGGACAAATGCCTCTATGTGCTCGACTGGTGACTTCAGAGGAATGCGCTCATCGACCTATTCAGATCGATCTGTGTTTTGGGCAAATGGCCGTAAAACCGCCTTCTCGGCGGATAGGGTCCGGGCCGGTTCCCGCCAAAAACCACATGGCACAGGTGACTACTCGGCCAAGTGACTTCCACAAAGGCGGTGGTTGACTATATATCCAATGCAGTAGGAGACCTGCTTCACGGCTTTCGAACGGCGGCCCGGAAGGTCTGGTAAGCTGGGGTCGCTCTTCCAAACCAACTCGGATCGAGGACAGACAATGCGTATTCGTGCTCTGATTCTTGCAGTTGCTGTGATAGTGAGTGGTGGTATGCAGATGCGGGCGCAGATGAGTGGCCCCCCGCCGTCGCCGCCGGTGGGTACAAAGGAAGACCCCGCGAAAGCGATGGACGGTTTGCTCTCCATGATGGAGTTTCAGGTAGTCGGCGCAGCGAAGGCTATGCCAGCCGATAAGTACAGTTTCGCGCCGGCGCAAGCCATCTTTGCTACGGGCCAGACAACGCAGTTCGATACCGTGCGCACCTTTGTGGCACAGGTGACGCACCTGGCGCAGGCGAACTACTTCTTTTTCGGCTGGAGCGGCATTAAGCCTGACCGCGACTTGAAGGCAATCGGCTCCATTACGACCAAGGACGAAGCGGTGGCTGCACTCGAAGCATCGTTCGTCTACGCGCACAAGGCGATTGCAACCATTACGACAGAAAATGCATTTGTCGCCATCAAGCCGGTCGACGGGTTCAGCACGCGGGCTACGATTGCCGCTTTTGCAGCAGCCCACGGGAATGATCACTATGGTCAGATGGTGGAGTACCTACGGATGAACGGCATTGTGCCGCCGGCAAGCGCCAAGTAGTGGCTGATTAGCGGGTCAGCAAGATTCGGCCCTGATCGGGTCGCTTTCTTTGTTTCTTGGGGAAGGCTTTGGTTCAAGTGGACGAAAAACGGCTCCTCGGACACTTGATTGCTGCTCAGAGCCGCGATTGACCTTGAACCGAGCGGTAGTTCTGCGATTTCGCCTTTACATCGCTTCGGTTGTCTCTTCTCTCGGACGGCCGTGGAGTTACGATAAGCCCTGTTGGCAGCACTCGAGAACGGGACACGTGATCCGGCGAAGATCATGTGGCGCGAGATTGTCCTGCTGCATCCGCTTAGCGACACTTCGCACCAATTCAACTGTAAAGATCAAAAGCTACGCAAAAGAAGCTCTCGTGCGCTCGCCAGCACTTTCTCTCGCATCGCGGGCTCTGGCAGCATCCGAGCGATTTCAACTGCCCCGATCATCGTTGAAAATATGGAAAAGAAAGCGAGCTCTTTGTCGGCAGTTCGCCGACCAGGCATAAACGGAAGCATTCGACTCTTATATTTCTTCAGTTCCTCAAAGATCTGGGGCTTCATCGCCTCATCGGCTCGTGCCAACTCGGGCGCAAGAGCCGTCAAAGGGCATCCGTGCTCGACGTGGTCGCAATATTCCAGGCTCAGGTAGGTTTTCACAATTGCCTTCCACGCCGTCTCGGGTTTGGACTGTTCTCCGGCGCGAGCAAGGCGATCGGCTATCTCCTGAAATGCCACACTAAGCGACTCCATCAGCAACTCGTCTTTACTTCCGAAATGCTTGTAGAAGCCTCCGTGGGTCAGGCCAGCGTCCCGCATCACGGCTGAAACAGCAGCCCCGGTAATGCCTTCGGTCCGAACGCGCCGCGAGGCGTCTTTCACAATCTTTTGATGGATTTCGACTTTGTGTTCGGGTTGGTAGCGCATAGCTCATTATAGGATGCTGCCAATCATCTCACGGTGCAACCCGGCCGCCATCCCTCTGATCCATTCGAATAAATTATGAATCCATAGGATTATGTACATAATCCTATGGTGTACAGGAGGCAATATGTCGCCGCAAACGATCTTCCAAATCCAACTCGTTTTAGGTTATGTCACGTGCCTGCTTTGCTTCGGCGTGTATGTTCTGCCGAGACTTCGGTCGATGGAACGGATTGAAGCGCAACGCGTCATCGCTACTGTCCACAGCTTCCGCTTCTTCGGGCTTGTTTTTCTCCTTCCAGGCGTCGTCGGTCCTAACCTGCCCGCTGGCTTCGCTACGTTCGCTGCCTACGGCGACTTTGCAGCCGGGAGCCTGGCCTTGTTGGCCCTTCTCACGGTTAGAGTGCAGCCGCTCTTTTGGTTGTTCGTCGTGGCTTTCAATCTCGTGGGAACGGTCGACCTGGTCCTCAACTATTACCACGCCATCAAGGTCGGTCTTCCAGAGCTGGCGGGGCAGTTGGGCGCCACATACGCGATCCCTATTCTTTATGTGCCGATGCTGATGATCACGCACGTCGTCGCTTTCTATTGGCTTGTTCGTCCGTATTCCAAAATGGCTCCTGTCCGCGTCGGCCATGCGACCGAAGCCTGATTCAGATCACCTCCAAGGCGCGCCGGCACTATCGTCACACGCAGCTCACCAGCCGAATCGGGTGGGGCTCTGGCAGTGGCTGGTCCCTTTCTCGAACCACATTTCAATGAAGGAGAAGAACAATGTCTGAACCTATACTCGTCACGGGTGCGGCGGGCGGATCCCAAGGCTCCACAGGTCGCCGGTTAGCAGCTCATCTGCTTGAAAAGGGTTTTCCTGTTCGTGCCTTCGTCCATACGCTGGATGCAAGGTCTGATTCTCTCCGGGATCTCGGTGCGGAAGTTGTGCAAGGGGATCTGTTGGACCGAGACTCGGTCCGCACTTCTCTCAAAGGGATAAAACGCGCTTACTTTACCTACTCTGTATCGGATGGTTTGCTGGAGGCGACAACGATCTTTGCGATGGCAGCACGAGAAGCCGAGACCGATCTTGTTGTCAACAATTCGCAACTTCAGGGAGCGCGCAAAGCGCCGAGCTTTCGCAATATGCAGCATGGACTGGCAGATCGTATCTTCGACTGGGCTGAGGTGGGAGCGGTTCATCTGCACGCGCCACCATACTATGAAAACGTCCGGGCGCTGGTAAGAAAGAATGTCGCCGAACAGGGCACGGTGTTCCTGCCGTGGGGCGACGGAAGCGCAACAATTCCGCTGGTAGGCGCAGAGGACGTCTCTCATGTGGCGGCTACACTCCTGGCTAATTCAGAGAAACCTTCGGAAAGGGCGTACGATCTGATCGCTGCGACCCCCACCGTGAAGGAGATTATCGACACACTGAGTGCAGCGCTTCAGCGTCCGATACGGTATGTCGACATCACGGATGAGCAGTGGGCCGATGCGATGAGAGGTCACATTAACACTCACGCACTCGATCATCTTTCGCATCTCTGGCGATACTTTCGATCAAGTGAAAGACGAAGCCTCGAAGAGGCTCGCGGCGTTACCGATACAATTCCCACCTTGACGGGAAAACGTGCGCAGACCCTGGAGGGCTTCTTCCTTGCCAACGCGGGAGAATTCGGTAGCGCTCCGGCGGTTACCTGAATTGCGGGCATCTCGATTTACGATAAATCGGCAAACCGCGTTCCCAGCCGCGGCGATTCTCGAAACGTGGTTTGGCCTGTTCGCGTCAACGCACAACGAAGATCCATCTTGCTGAGATTGGTTTGTGACCGGTTGAATCCGGTTACCCTTCTTGCCAACCAGGGGAGCGTCACGCATGCCCCGAACCCTTCCAATTCGCGTCGAGTCCGAGCTGCGGTTTACAGTTCGCGAATCGCAGTCACAGGGTTTCGGCGCATCGCTCGATGCGCCGGAAGGTAGCATGCTGCCAAAGACATTGCTCCCAGGAGCATGACGACGGAAACTACGGTGATGGGATCGTTGGCTCCGATTCCGTACAACAGCCGGACGATAATGCGTGTCAGTCCCAACGCAAACGCCAGTCCCAGCGCCATCCCAATGCCTGTGAGCCACAATCCCTGCACCAGCACGAGCCGCAGCACATCGACGCGCGAAGCGCCCAGAGCCATTCGTATTCCGATCTCGTGGGTCCGCAATTGGGTTCGATATGCCACGACGCCGTAGATTCCGGTTATCGCAAGAACCAGCCCAATCAGCGCGAACATCCCCGCCAGGGTGCTCTCGATGACGGCGAAAGTGCTCGCCATCTGGGTGCTCTCCCGCATGGAACGCACATCGAAAACCGGCAGTCGCGAATCGATCCCATGGATGGCGTTTTCCACCGTTGGCTCCAGGTCGACGGGATTCCCCTCGGTTTTCACCTGCACCATCGTCTCGTACCCCGGGTGCTGGAAATAACTCATATAGACCATAGGCTCGGGTGACTCATTCACGAAAGTATGGGTTGAATTCCTCGCCACGCCGACAACCGTGAAAAGGCTGCCCCAAATCCTGAGCCTCTTTCCCAGCGGATCCTGCCCTGGCCAGTAGCGCCTCGCCGCCGTCTGATCCACGATGAGTACCTTCGGGGCCCTTTCATCGTCCTCCGGCGTAAACTCGCGTCCTTCCAAGATGGGTATATGAAGGGATTCGAAATACCGCGGTCCCACCTCGGCATTCTGCACCAGCAAAGATTCATGAGGATGCGGCACATACCCTTCCGGATACGCATCGTTTCTCTTTTGAATCAGGGTCATCGGAATCCAGTCGGTAAGAGACGCAACCTCCACGCCGGGCAGTGCCGACACGCGATCAAGTATCTTGCGACGGATCAATTTTGCCTCATCGTTGCTGTAGCCGGCAATATTCAGCCCAACGGACGCAGTGAGAACGTGGTCTTGCTCAAAGCCGGGGTTCGCCGCGGCGAGATTCCGCAGCGTTCGCAGGAATAGCCCGGAGCACAACAGCAATGGAAGGGTAAGCGCGATTTGCGCCACCACCAGCCCGCTGAGCAATTTCCGGTTGCGTGAGCCGCCGGAGATACTTGCAGACTCTGCCTTGAGTACCTCAATGGCCGGCGCGTGAGACGAACGCCAGGCGGGGAGCGCGCCGCATAGCATACCGGCCAATAGAGAAGACACCGCAATCCCAATCACCACCTTATGGTCCATGTTCCCGTTCAGTACGAGGGGAATTGCATTCGCTGGAAAGAACCATGCGAACGTTTTCGATGTCCACGATGTCAATCCAAGGGCCACGACTCCTGCGACGATGGAAAGCACAGCGCCCTCCAGCATCATCTGCCGCACCAGTTGCATGCGATTCGCCCCGAGCGACTGCCGGATGGCAAGCTCGCGCCGTCGGGATACAAACCGCACCAGCGTGAGCGTGGCCACGTTCGCGCTGGTCAACAACAGCACCACGCCGGCGAAGGCCAGCAGAATGGGCAGCGTCGCCGCCATAGTATCCGTTGGCGCCGAATGGCGAACGCCACATGGGATCGAGCGTGATCCGGTTATCGCCGAGATGCTGGTCCGGATACGCCACTACAATATGTTGCATCGAGGTGTCGAGATCCTGGGCTGCCTGACCACGGCTCACGCCGGGCCGCAATCTTCCTATTACGATCAGCCAGTCCGAGTCGCGATGGATCATTCGCCACACATCCGCCCCGAGGGGATCGAGCGTTACCCACAGATCGTCACGCAGCCCGGGCGCTGCTCCGACAAACCCTTCCGGCGCCACACCGATCACCGTCACCGGATGTCGGGCGACCTCGATCGACTTGCCCACAATTGCCGGGTCTTTGCCATAACGCGTCTTCCAGAGCGCGTAACCTAGGACCACGTTGGGAACTGGACGTGACTCCTCTTCCGGCAAAAAGAAACGCCCCAGCACCGGCTTGATACCGAGCACATCGAAATAATTTGCCGACACATTCGCTATATAGACACGCTCTGGCTGTGCGCCGCCTGTCAGCGCAATCCAATCGTTATGATAGGCAAGTATTCCGGTGAAGCTGTGGTTCTGCGCGCGCAGATCTCGATAGTCGAGATACGAGAAGGGCGGAGTCGGAGAGAAGTTCCGTTCCCCCCGCTGCAGGCTAACAAGATCGCCCGTGTCCCGCGCGCCAGGAATCGGACGCAACATTGTGCCGTCGATCCAACTGAAGACGGTGCTGTTGGCGCAGATAGCTACTGCCAGCATCGCCGTCGCGGTGATCGTAAAGCCGGGGCTCTTGCGCAGTTGCCGTAACGCGTAACGGACATCCCGGCCTAGTTGTTCAAGCCAGGCTTGGCCCCACATGTCGCGCGTCACATCTTGCACTAGAGAAATATTCCCAAATTCCCGCGCCGCCGCTTGTCGCGCCGTCTCTGCCGTCTCGCCTCGCGCCACTCGATCAGCAATCGCCATCTGCAGGTGCCCATCAATCTCTTCCTGCAATTCGCGCTTACGTCGCTGAAAACCAAAGCTCGGGAGCCACTTCATGACTCACTCTCCTCCGGCTTGACGTACATCACCGATCCCAATCGCTTCGACAATCCGCTCCCATCGGCCCAGATCCGAGGCCAACTGCTTTTTCCCCTTGGCCGTGATTCGGTAATATCGGGCTTTTTGCTTGCTCTCTGACTGCTTCCACTCAGACTGCACCCAGCTCTGACGCTCCAATCGATGGAGAGCCGGATAAAGTGATCCGGTCTCCACCTGAAGCACGTCTCCGGATCGCAAACGTAAAGCCTGGACAATTCCGTATCCGTGCTGCGGTCCCCATTGCAGGGTCTGAAGAATAAGCATGTCGAGTGTTCCCTGCAGCAGCTCGATTCGGTTTTTATACTGGTCTTTCTCGTTCATAGGTGTAGACACTCTACTCCCACTGGAGGTAGACCGTCTACTTCTTTTTGTACAGCGCAGCGATCAGTCTTGCCCACTCAGCAGATTTAAACGTACGTCAGTGCTGAGGACGAAAATTGGTGATTCTGCATTGGCGCTAAATCGCCGAGTCACTCGTTGACCAGAGACTAGTACTGAGATTCGAGAGAGATGGATCTGTACGAGAAATGCGTCGGATCATTGTCTTCGCACTTTGGGCACTAACCGGCTTAATGCTGTTTCGCTGAGTCTTGGATCTTAGATAACAATTGACAGCTTTGTTGACAGTAACCCGGCGCGGATTTCCCTTATGGAATCTTTGGACGCCAAGCGTAGCTAAGGTTCTCTAAATGTTGCCTAGCGTTACAGAATGGAAACTACGTCCCACAACTCAGAATCAGCCGCCTAGACGTACCCATCCGTGGGGATCATTCTTCCAGCGCTCAATCAAAACGAGGCGATTAGGCCGAATTGTTCGTTCACCGAGATTGGAACACGAACGATCAATGGAGACCCACCAGTCACTGTAGGCAAATTTGGACTGACATACAGTGTGGGTGAAAACGCACACTGTGCCCACAATTGTGCCCGCTCTAAAACATAGCTCTTACCTATAGCCTTGAGGGCGTAATTCAAAATATTGGCCGGTTATCTCCCTGTTCTCGTCAAGAGAGGCTCTACTTCTCGCTGGTCCGACAGCCCGGCAGAAATCCCCCGACGGATTAGAAGTTCTGCACCAGCCACACGTTAGAGGTGTCTGCCTTTGCACCCTCGATCGCCAGATAACGGCCATCGGGGGAAGGTAGGCCAACATAAAAGCAAACATCGCTGAGGCTGGCCATGACTCGTACGTTGCGATCGAGGCCTATCTCTAACAATGGGCACGTCTTTGCTCCGCCAAATCCAGCATGCTTTGGGTCTACCGCCCCTGCCCACAGCTTCTTGCCGTCGGCTGACCAATAGATGCCGATCAGGTCTGGCCAACCCTTGACCTCGACCGTGCTGTCCGAGCCGTCGGCGATCGACAAGATCCTAATCTGAGCGTCCTGGTTGGGTTTCAGGATGCTTCGTGCAAGATATTTTCCATCGGGTGACAACTCCCAATTAGGCAAATCACTGTCCTTGTCGATTCCACTTGCCGACTTGAGCTCCGTATTCGCGCCGGTAGCCGGATCGAAAGAAAAAAACAGCTGCTGGTTCATCCCACCCGGACTGAAGATACACAGCGTCGCCGGGAAACGTGCACATTCCTGGTTCCAGATCCCCGGCGCTTCCAGTACGAGTTGGGGCGGTCCACCGGCCAAGGGCATGCGCATGATTCGAACATTTGGGGAAGCCTGGCCCTGCTTGGGCATCACCAGGTACAACAAGTCGGTGCCAGCCGGGTTGATTTTTGGAAGCGCCAGCGCATCGTCACCTCCTAGCAGAAGTTCCGGCTGGGGTTGATCAATAGCCTGCTTGAAGATGTGGATGGGGCCATCCCGGTCAGAAAGAAACACGACAGCCTTGCTATCGGGCATCCAGGTAAAAACAAAATTCCCCCGATCGTCCAGCGTCAGCCGCCGTGGTGTACTTAGCTGTTGGCCACCCGCCTCCAGTCCCGAAATGTACACGTCGGAGTGTTGCTCGCGCGTTCTCAAGGCCACCGACTTTCCGTCCCTGGTGATGCTGAGTTGAACCGCCGAGCCATGGCCACTCATGACTTGGGCCCCGGGTCCCAGCGCGTGGCCGGTCGTCGGATCAAGTCGTATCCGCCTAAGACTGAGATCATTCTGGCTGGGAACTGGCTGCTGCATTGAGTAAAGCAGTGTGTCGGTATCTATCCAACCTAGCGAGCTTTCGAGCTGAGGATCCGAAAGCAGGACCTCAAACGTCCCAGCCGATGGATCGCCGACTTCGATCTTTCTTGTCGCTTTACGATCGGCGGCATTGTAAAGGGTCACTGTCGTTCTCATATAGGCCACGCGCCTACCGTCGGGTGCCCACGCTACGGGACTGAAAAACTCATCTTCAGTTTTGCCATCGCCCACGATGCGATGGGCTCCTGCGCCATCTGCCTGCATGAGCCATAATTCATTCCGCTCAATTCCGTTTCGCTGATACACAATTCGTGAGCCATCGGGCGAGACCCTGGCGGACGAGCCTTCCTCTGCGATTCTCCGCGGCGTCCCGCCCAGGATTGAGATCGTCCATAGGCTGGGTCGGGCATTCGGTTTTCCTGCCCAGGAGACAGCCAGATGGTTGCTGTCGGGAAACCAACTATCGGCGAGTGGTTGAAAGCCTTCTGGCAGTTGAATCGGGTGGGTCTCACCTCCTTCAATCTGTCGCAGGAACAACCCCGTCTTGTCCGTGTATGCCAAGTACCTGCCGTCAGGTGAAATTATGGCGCTGGTGACTGGAGTATCTGCTGGGTTGGCGGTCAACCGCCGTTCGGTAACAGCAGGTTGCCTTGTGACGGGAAGCCCCAACGCAACCCGGCGAGCCAGCAAGCCCAATCGAGTGCGTGACAGGTAGCTGTTCTCATCAGACAAACTTGCTATGGAAGCGATTGTGGCCACTGCTACAACCGCGATTGCCGCCGTTAGCTTCCAACTCCGCTGAACGGGAGGCACTGGCGGCAACACCGGGTCGGGCTGCTCGCTTGTCGAAATTGGAACAACAACAGCCAACCCCGGGTTGCTATTCACGTTGTTTTCGCCGCCGGTGAGCGCTTCTACCGGAAAGATAAATCGGTAGCCGCGCCCACCCAGCGTCTCCACAAAAGTCGGGCTCTCAGCGGAATCGCCCAATGCATCCCGCAAACGACGGATAGCGGAGTTGAGCCCGTGATCAAAGTCGACAAATGTCTCCGCTGGCCACAGCCTGGCGCGCATCTCGTCTCGCGTGATGATTTCGCCCGGTCGTTCCAGCAACATGGACAGAATCTGAAAGGGCTGGTTCTGGAGTTTGACTTTGATGCCATTACGGCGCAGTTCGCCGGCCCGCAGGTCTATCTCATAGACACTGAAGCGAACCGCCCGCGTCCCGTAACTGGGCATGAATTCCATGCTTTCCCCAAGGTGTGCATTGTAGCAGTGTGCGCCCGGAGCCCATCAGCGGCAAGCGGACTTGAGCCACCGCAGACCGGTCCCTCCAACCGCTCTAAAAAAGAGTCCGCCAACCACATCCAGCGCAAGCACTTATCGCGCGTTACCCGCAGGTGTTCGAATGGTGAGCGCCCCTCCATTGCCCGATCAGCGCTCTCATTCTAGGGTCAGCGCTAAAGCTGCTAACTGGGGCGAGGAAACGGTCGGACTGAGCAACCTTCTTCTCACAGTTGGTCAAAACAACAACAGCTGCACAACCGTAGTGGTCAACCTGACCTGAAGGAGGTCTCAATGCAATCGAAATTAGTTTCGAAAATGGTTATGGTCGTAGCGCTAATGGTGATCGCGTGCGGCTTGCTTGCTTCCGGCAAATCTGCCGTGGCGCAGTCGAATCAGACGCCTACCAGCAGAAATGATGGAAACGGCCAGCGGTGTTCGAACCGGACGCTGAATGGTAGCTACGGATATTCATCCAGCGGGCAAGCCCTGCCGCCCGGACTTTCGCTTCCGTTCACTTCAACAGGCATCGCGACTTTCGACGGCGACGGTAACGTGTCATGGATCGAGCACACGGTGATTGGCGGCGCACAGCAAGGCGCGGATTGGACCCCGTCCACCAGCGGAACCTACACCGTCAACTCGAATTGCACGGCCACCGCTATAGTTGTAACTCCCAACAGCCCTGTTCCAGTAAACCTCTTTTTCTCGCTGGTCCAACAAGGCAAGCAGCTTTACAGCGTCGTTAACGGGAATGCGATCAGTGGCGTTTGGACTCGGATCAACTAGTCACTCTGCCGGGTGGCGGATGGGCCGCCCGGCACTTCTGGATCGCCTACTACATTCGATACAATCCGCTAGGATGCTGCAGACATGCGGTTGTCGTCTGGGTCTGTCGCACCCTCGTCGCAACACAGGCTAAACTTCGAGAACGGAGATCCCATACCATCCCAGACCATCCCACCATTCCAGAGCGATTTCCCCGCTCTTCGCAATACAACCCGGAATGGCTCCTCGCCAGCATCAGCGGGGCCGCGAATCCACTCTGGATGGCCGAGTGGCTCACCTCCGCGCTTGATCTGCGACCTGGAATGCGGGTACTCGACCTTGGCTGCGGACGCGCCACCTCCTCGATCTTCCTCCACCGCGAATTCGGCGTTCAGGTCTGGGCCACCGATCTGTGGTTCAGTGCCCCGGAGAACGGTCAGAGAATCCGCGATGCGGGAGTCGAAGACAGCGTTTTCCCCGTGCATGCTGACGCCCGGTCGCTACCCTTCAGCGACGAATTCTTCGACGTCATCGTGTCGCTCGATTCCTTCTATTACTACGGGACCGACGATCTGTACCTCAATTACCTTGCCAGGTTCGTGAAGCCTGGCGGAGCTATCGGCATCGCCGGGGCTGGTCTCATGCAAGAGCTCGACAGCTTCATTCCGAAACATCTTCGCGATTGGTGGACGAACGATCTCTGGTGCCTGCACTCTGCACCCTGGTGGCGCCGCCACTGGGAGCGCACCCAAATTATGGACATCGAGATCGCGGATACGATGCCGGACGGTTGCCAGCTCTGGCTGGACTGGCACAGGCTCATAGCCCCCGACAATGAAGTGGAGATTAAAGCTCTCGAAGCTGATCGTGGGGAGTATCTCGGCTACGTTCGCCTCGTAGGTCGCCGCCGCACCCACACAATACTGCCAGACCAAATCCTGTCCGTGCCTACGCAATACATCAAAAAGCCTCTGCTGCGCACCAAGCCCTGACGCAGCGGCGACGGTAGCGTAAGCAACATCGTAGCCGCTTAGTGCTCAGATGTCCCACGTGGACGAGAAACGGGCAAACGGAAGTAATTCTCGGCTGGTGCTAACAGGCAAAATCCTTTTTGGGCAGATGTCTGCAGGGCAGAGGTCGCGGGCACGTTAAGGACACGTGCCCATAAGCGCCAAAAGGAGCCATCCATTGCGCTTATTTTCTATAAGTTACCGTTTTCCTACGCCCTGTCACGGCAGTCGCGGGTTCGAGCCCCGTCGTCCCCGCCAGACATTCCAAAATATTTATGGGATGTCTGGGACCAACGTGACAACAAAGTCTGTTCACGAATGCGGCACAATATGCTTCCTACCCTGTATTTTTGAGCCCGTTTTGACATCTTCTTTCCACAACTGAAAGCCGTCATCTTTGCAGCTTTCCCCTTCAGTTTGCGTTTAGGTCAAACTTGTCCACCAATCTGACGATTCGGCGGACGGATTGCTGATCTGCACCACGCTGCCGATCACTGGTGTGATCAGTTCAGGACGCATCTCCGCGGCGATCGACGTAATACTGCGAAGCGGTGCGTCCCAGTCGTGGTTGGAGATACAAAACTTGGAGTTATGCACAGGGAAGACCAGCGATGCCCGGAGGTCACGGGCAGCCTGCAGGGTCTCACTTGGCATCATGTGAATCAATCTCCAGGACTTGTCATATTGACCGTTCTCCAGCACCGCAAGATCGAAGCCGGCGAACTGCTTTCCAATCTCATTGAAGTGCGGTCCATATCCACTATCTCCGCCAAGGTAGATCTTGCGACCGCTGGGCGTTTGAAGCGCATAAGAGACCCACAGGGTCGCGTTGCGCCGTAACCCGCGACCCGAAAAATGTCGCGCCGGCAGGACGTGCGCAGTGAATCCGTCGCCTAATGCGATGCTGTCGCCCCAGTCGCCTTCTGCAATGTTGGCGCCTGCGTAGCCCCATTTCTCGAGATGCGCGCCGACGCCGAGGCCGCAAATTACCTTTTTCACTCTGGGGCGAATCTTCGTCACGGTGTCATAGTCAAGATGGTCCCAATGATCATGCGTGATGACGAGAACGTCGATATCCGGGATGTCGGCGACCGTGTAGGGGTCTGTTCCATCGAACGCTTTCGTTGTGAAAGAAACGGGCGAGGCTCTCCCGCTGAGCACTGGGTCAACCAGGATTCGCTTTCCATCGAGTTGCAGAAAATACGAGGAGTGACCAAACCAAACCAGGACATTATCCGCTGGAGAAAGCTCCCGCAAATCGCGCTTGACCGACGGGACCGGCCCCGCCGGCCGAAGCCTCTTGCTGCGGCTGAACATGAATTTCAGCATGGCATTCTGGCTCCCGGGATCTGGCGTCATCACGGGCGTGAGCAACTGGTTCTGAAACCGTCCGTCTCGGAAATTCGGTGATCTTCGGATGCGCTCCAGACGCAGGTCCACAGATGTGCCGCCAAACTTCGCCTCATTCAGGAAGGCAAAGACTCCGCCGCCAAGCAAGGCCGCCGAAGATGCCGAGAGCGCAACCGCCTTGCGCATGAATGAACGTCGATCCAATGAGTCCTCCCGAGTTGCAACTGGAATTCGAGGATGGTCGCTTTCATCCCCTTCCTCTGTTGCGGGGCTGCAATGTGTCCAACGAACGTCAATCCAGTATCACCCTTCGGCTGCCACTTGAGCATGACAGATCGATCCATACAATTCCCCTCCGTTGCGGTCCCAATCGTCTTCGGCCGAAATGCAGCGGGCCCCAATCCGTGCGAACGCAAGCATGGCGCTAAAGCGCCTCGCGAGCTGAACCTATCGGAGCATGGTGTATTTTTGTAGGATGAATCCCCGCCTTTGTCTGGTTATACTGTTTGCCTGCTCGCTTGCCGTTGCACAAAATCCCGACCCACTCAAGCTAGTCGATCCCATGATCGGCACAGGACCCGAAGGCCACACGTTTCCCGGAGCCACCACACCCTTCGGCATGGTGCAGCTTTCGCCTGACACGCAGATTCGGCCCTTCAAACAAAGTTATAAGTGGGCGGCCGGATACCGCTACGAAGACACGACAATTCTGGGCTTCTCGCATACGCATTTTTCCGGAGCCGGCCACAGCGACCTGGGCGATGTGCTGATCATGCCGGCGAGCGGTGATACCGTTCCGTTGGAAGCGGGCGATCCGGACGTAGCGCGATCGGGATATCGCTCGCGCTTTCTGCATAGCACCGAACGCTCCGAGCCGGGCTACTACGCGGTGACGCTGGAGGACACGCAGGTACGAGCGGAGTTGACCGCAAGCGAACGGGTGGGCGTGCATCGCTACACATTTGCAGCAGGGGCCCATCGCCATATACTTCTGGACCTGCGCAGCAGTATTTACAACTATCCCGGAAAAGTACTCTGGTCGCGGGTGCGCATCCGTGAGGACGGCACAGTGACCGGAATGCGCGAGACGCGGGGTTGGGCTCCCGGGCGTCAACTTTACTTTGCTATGCGGTTCTCTGCCGCGGCGTCGGGCCACGCGCTCTATGACCGGGAAGAGAATCCGCCTCCGTACACGGTTTCAAGGCGCCGGGCGCCTCGCCCCAGGATACGCAAAGCATAGAGGGGCGTGGCCTCGTGGCAGTCTTTGACTTCGCGCCTGCGTCAGATCCGCTCATCGTGAAGGTCGCGCTGTCGCCTGTAAGTGAGGACAATGCGATCGCGAATATGAACGCGGAGACGCCCGGCTTCGACTTCGACGGCGTGCGCGCAAAGACGCAGCAGATGTGGAGCAGGGAATTGGGTCGTGTAGAGATTGATGCCTCACCCGCAATGCAAAAATCTATCTATACCGCGCTGTATCACACGCTGATGGCTCCCAGTACGAGCATGGATGTGAACGGCGACTATCGCGGACCCGACAACCAGGTACACCGCACTGACGGCTTCCGCTTCGTATCCTCGCTTTCGTTGTGGGACACCTATCGCGCCGAACAGCCGCTGATGACATTGCTTGAGCCCGAACAACGCACCAACGATCTCGTGCGTTCGCTGCTAGCCTCGCAGCAGGAAAGCCCGTTTGGCATTCTGCCGGTGTGGCAATTCGCCGGGCTGGAGACATGGTGCATGATCGGATATCACTCGGTGCCGATTATCGCCGATGCCTATATGAAGGGAATTCGTGGCTACGACACCGAGGCCGCACTGAAGGCAATGGTGGCCAGCGCTACGTATGCTCCATATGGCAATCTCGGCGCCTACATGAAGCTGGGATATGTGCCTGTGGATCATGACGACGAAGCCGCCTCTCAGACAGTTGAATACGCCTATGACGACTGGACGATTGCGCAAATGGCCAAGGCCATGGGCAACGCTGCGGTGGGCGCGACCTTCCAGAGGCGAGCCGGTTTCTGGAGGAACAACTTCAATACGGCGGATGGATTTGTAGAGCCTCGCCTTGCTAACGGCGATTATCGTAAGCCCTTCGATCCAGCCAAGGCAGGGGCCGGAAGCGGATTTACGGAAGGCAACGCATGGCAGTATTCGTGGTATCAGCCGCAGGACGAACAGGGTCTGATCGACCTGCTGGGCGGCGACGAGAAACTGGTCGCCAAGCTGGATGAGATGTTCGACCAGAAAGTGGATCCGGCGAAATATGCTGACGTCGAAGACATCTCGGGCATGATCGGCCAGTACATTCATGGCAACGAACCTAGCCATCACCTGCCGTACCTCTACATGTATGCAGGTGCACCGACAAAGACTCAGGCTCGACTGAAGCAGATTGTGGATTCACAATACAAGCCGACGCCGGATGGATTGGTAGGCAATGATGATCTGGGGCAGATGTCGGCGTGGCTGTTTTTCACGGCGATGGGCTTCTACCCCGTAGCGCCGGCCTCGAACCAGTACGTGCTGGGCCGCCCCTTTGTGGATCGTGCAGTGCTCCATCTGCCGAACGGAAAATCTCTGACAATTGCTACTGAGAACATGACCGCGGATCAAGCGTTTGTGAAGGACGTTCTGCTCAACGGCAAGTCACTGGATCGCAGCTACGTGACCCACCAGGAACTGATGCAGGGCGGGGAACTGAAGTTTCTCTTCAGCAGCGAAAAGGAAGCGGCATGGTCGCATGGCAAACTGCGCGCTCCGTACTCGGAGACGACAGTCCACTAACTCGTAATCGCAACGCCGTGTGGGTAATCAAGCCTATCGCGTCAGTGGCTATTTAACGTAGCCTTCGGGGTTGACCGTCAGCGACGCGGGAGGAAAGCTGGAGACGTCGGCCCCTAGCGACTTGTTCGGCGAATTGCCCATCGTCAATTCCAGCGTACCGCCATTCGCAATATCAGCATGACGAAACCAGACTCGATCTAGGGCGTGTCCGTTTAGGCGAACGCGTCTGGACATATTTGTTGTCATGGGAATTATTGCGAGCGATGACAGAAAAGTCCTTCCCATTCTTCAAGTGGATAGTCACCTTGTCGAAGACCGGGCTGCCCACGTCGTAGACCGGAATTCCCGGCGTGACCGGATAAAAGCCCATCATCGAAAACACGACGAAGGCGCTCATGCCACCGCCGTCTTCGTCACCCGGTATTCCCTGCAGCGTGTCCGTGAAGAATGATTCGAGTAGCATTCGCACGCGCTTCTGCGTCTTCCAGGGTGCCCCGAGTCTGTTGTATATGTACGGAATCGCGAAGCTGGGTTCGTTCCCCATCGAGAACTGACCCGCCATCGATGTGGAGTCGGGAAGCTTTGCCTGAAATTCATATTTCGAACGGCCCAGGGGTTCGCGAAATAGCTGGTCAAGATTAGCTTCAGCTTTTGCAGGCCCATCCATTAGCGCGACCAGGCCGTTGTAGTCGTGTCCCACATCCCACGTGTAGGTGTAGCCATTATTCTCGTCGTAATAGTCTCGCGCGCCCATCCCGCCGCCGAATTTCGGATCCATCGGCTCGATCCAATGCCCGTCTGAATCCTTCGGCCACATCAACCCCTTCTCGGCACGAAACAGGTTCTTGTAATTCGCAGCCCGCTCGAGAAACAGCCTCTCATCCTCGGGCCTCTTCAGTACACGCGCAAGCTGCGCAATATTCCAATCATCAAAGCTGTTCTCGAGTGTCACCGGTACAGGCTGGCGTTTCTCGAAGGGATGCACCCCGGGCACCGTCTCCTTTCACCCGGACGCAACGCCGGCATATAACCGTGCTCCGAATAGAAGTCATCCAATGGTCCCCTCGGAGCAAGGCTCCAGGGAAGCATCGTCACTTCCAGCGACCGCTTGCGAACACCCTCATACGCTATCGGCAGATCGAAGTTCCGCACGCCCTTAAACCATGCGTCAGCAAACCACGGCGCAGAGTGATTGCCATTCATGCACGCATATGGACCGGTCAGCACCGCGAACGTCGGCATTATCCCCGATTGTTGATACATGCGAACATACGATTGGATCTTGTCGGCTTCCATCTCCGGATTCAGCAGTGTCTGGAGCGGCTCCAGCGCTCGGTAGGTATCCCACAGCCAGTTGTCCACATAGAACGGGCGTGGGTCCTGATGGACCTGATGGTCAAACCCGCTATAGTAGCGGCCATCTTCGGTAATGTTTACCATGCGTTCGAGGCAACGATAGAGGGCAGTGTAGAAGATCCTGCGCTGCGCTTCCGTGCCACCTTCAACCGCAACCTGTCCCAGCGTCGCGTTCCAGCGGGTCTTCCCCGCCTCCTTCACTCTCTCCAAACCCCACTGCGGAATTTCATGCTGCAGGTTTCTTCTCGCCTGCTCCACGCTGATGAATGAAATGCCATAACGAAAGTCCAGATTTTTGCCATCACGCGCGGTCGCGATCACGCGCTTTCCGCTCCCGGAGTCCTCTATATTGAAGCCGACCGGAGTGCTGAATTCGCCGTAGACATAAGCCTTCATGCCGTCGAATCGCTCCTCGCCGCTAACCGCGGTCCCGCCCTCCACATGCAGGTCTCCGGCAAGCCGGTTGGAAAGGGAAACCCGGGCTTGGCCATTGGGGAAGGCGAAACGGAAGTAGCCGCTGCGTTCGCTTGCCGAGAACTCCGTCTGAATCAGGGAATCATCAAAACGCGTGGAGTAGTAGTAAGGCGTCGTCGTTTCCTGGTCGTAAGCTGCCGGACCGCCCTCACCCGGCATGATGCTGAACAGTTCCTGCATCCGATGCGAATTAATCGTCAGCGGGAATGACTCGATCTGATCATCCAAAGCATCCGCCCTGATCGGATAAAACCTGATGACGCTGTTGGGCAGGAAGACCGTTGGGCGGGTCGGCACGAGCAGAATGCCAACGTTGCCGATCGTCGGATCAACATACTGCACCTGCGCCGCGGCCTGCTCTGAAAATACGGATAGAGTTGCTAACACCCCGGCGAACAGGATTTTTCCAATGCACAATCTATGCGCAGTAAGACTCTCAGTTCTCAACGGAATCTCCATTTCATCCGACGGTCAGAACTTCTCTCGATGAATCACCATCGTAACTGTCCCCAATAGTCTATTCCTGGGCATTAACTGATTCGAAAATCTGCCGTCTTTTCGGCGCAGAATGCAGGCCCAGGCACCTTGTAACGAAATAGCTTCGCTCGTACTATGGGGTGCGAACACACTGGAGTCAGAAAAGAGACGCGTTGAAAACCCTTGCTATAAGCGCTTTCATTTTGCTCGTGTCGGCCGCAGGATCTGCGCAGTCAAATCGACCCAGCCCATCCTTTCCGCCGTACTTGAGTGATCATTTCGACTACGCATCATTCACGCGAATGGATGCGCCGTCTCCGCCTAGAACCCTCATCTATCAATCAAACGGCTTTCTGGCGCTACAGGAGAATGGCTTCGGTGGTCAGAAGATCGTCATTCCCGTCTCCGGCCCAGCGGCTCCTACGAATGAGAGCGAGCGCTTGAGCGCACTCGAAATCGATGCTCCAACTATCACAGACGAGCAACAGACCATCTACAGTTTTGCTGACACCCCAGCCCGACGCGATATGACATATTTTGCCGACCGCACAGTCTACCGGGCGGCGTTTGACCACGGGCCGACCGTGTCCCTGTCCGTCTATCCCGTCTATGGCAAGCCCTCTGCGATCGTGCGTGTCAGGATCGAGAAAGCAGTTGGTTCGGTCAACGTTAATTTGCAGAGCCGGTCCAGCGGCTTTCAACCTCTCCAATCCACGGATGCAGGATCTCTCCGCTATGGCAACGCAAAGTGGCCGTATCGCATATTTATCGCCGGCCGGCCAGCGGTGCAGCAGACGACCGGTGGCTTTCATTGGACAATGCGAGCGGGTGATGAAGCCGAGTTAATGATTGCTCTTGGCGGCGACGAAAAAGAAGCGACTGCATCGCTCGCTCAACTTAAGGCATCGCCGGATGCTTTTGATCGCTTTACCCACGAGCAATGGAACAAGTATCTATCCTCCGTACCCCTCGTCGCTCCCGCGGATCCTGTTCGATTCACCATCGGTACTACCGGCAGGCAGGAGAGTATTACGCCGCAGGAGCTTGTTCGCAGCGAACTCTGGTTCTGGCGCGGTGTTCTCAACTCTTCCTGCCAGGTCAGCTATTTGCCTGCGTGTCCCATGATGATTGCGGATTGGAATGTCTTCATGGGCATGTGGAGCAACGATGGCATCGCCGAAGTGTTGGCGGTGTCGGCCACTGGCCGCAGAGACTTGGCGCGCGCCGCTCTCTTGAATTGGTTTCGCTATCGGTAAATGCCAAAGGGGATGGCACCTCTGCCTGGACCATCTTTCCTTCAGGCAAGAACACGTTTGCAGCCGAGGACCCGAGAGGGATACCCAGGGAGTTCCCGTGCAGGCCACGGTCGTTGGCGAGTATGTTCGTCTCACCGGCGACAAAAGCATCCTGCGCGAAAAGCTCGGGCGGACCGGCAGGGGATCGCACCGTATGGGAGGCTCTTCTGGCTTATCAGCGGAATCTTCTCAAGATCCGCGACGCCAATCATGACCACCTCATCGATTGGCTCCACACCTATGAAACCGGTTGGGACGATAAGGATTCTCCGTTCGTCGATCTCAAGGGACACCCGACCAGCGCGATCAATGAACAGGTCTTCAATCTCTGGAACCTGCAGGAGATGGTATACCTCTCCCGATTGCAGGGCGAAGATCCGTCGCCATGGCAGAAGCGAATTTTCCTTGGCTCTCGCGACAGTTCGTAACAAGCTGTGGGACTCTGCCACTCAGCGCTATTGGGATCTCGATGTCAACACTGGAAAACTCTGGACGCGAGGCGAGAATCTCGACGCCTATTATCTTCTCTATTTTGAGAACGACCCGGCGCGCGTATCGATGCCATGATGCAGCGGCTCAATGACCCTGCCAAGTTCAACGGCGCGCTTCTGCCCACCATGGCATTTCGATACGCCGAACTGGGGCGGTTACTGGCGTGGTCCGGCATGGCCCAGAATCTTCAGCTATGTGTCGATGGGGCTCTCTCGCTCCGGGCACGGCCAGGAAGGATTCGAATGGTTGGCGCGCGCGATTAACTCCAATCTCGGCCCACTGCTGCCTGAAACGGTTGACCCAAAGACGTATCCTCCCGGCGAACATCCCGGCGGTCCTGTGCGGATCATGGGCTACGACACTCTCGATGCGATGGTCTTTCCGGATGTCGCCGGTTTGCGAACCTGGGGAGGAGATGATCTGACTGTCGCTCCACCCTCCGTCAACGGGCTCGTGTACGTGCGCAATCAGAAATGGATGGGCGATTCCTACGATGCAGTCTTTGAGCCTGGACGCCCGACCCGGATCTGGCGAAACAAGAAGCCCATGAAATCGTTGGCTTCCAATCACACTTGGCATGCGCGCAAACAGGGGCACAGCGTAGTCTTCCAGACCGCCCAGGATCCTCAGGTCGTTACGCCTGCGCTTAACCGCTCCATGATCAGTTTGCGAATGCCCGCTGATCCCTACGTGCTCTTCAGCCGCTGATTCAACGGGCGCAGGCAGAGGATGATTCCGCCGGACAGGATCAGTGATACAGACATGAGCAGAAATCCGGCTCGTGAATTGTGGGTGAGTGCCTGCAGCAATCCAACCAGCCAGGAACCGGTGAAGGCGCCGAGTGCGCCGCAGGAGTTGACCAAGGCTAGAACTTCCCCGGCAACGTTCTTCGGAAGCATCTCCGGAATAATTGCCCAGAACGGGCCGTACGGCGCATACATGAAGCCACCGGCCAGCACCAAAAAGCCGTACGCCCACCAAAAGCTATGAGTCGTTGTTAGATAGGAACCGAGAAACGCCACTCCAGACAGCACGAGAAACGGCCAGACAAAACGCTTGCGGCTCAGTGTGCGATCCGAAGCATAAGCCACCAGCAGCATCAGAATGATAGCCAGCAGATAGGGAACTGCGCTTAGCAAACCTACTGTCTCAATGCCTTGCGTTACACCCTCGTGGATGATTGTTGGAAGCCACAACACAAATCCGTAAAGCCCCAGGCTCCAGCAAAAGAATTGTACGCACAGCAATAGAACGCTCGGCAGTCGCATGGCTGCCATAAGGCTGCTGGATTGCGGGATCGTCTGTTGCTCCAGTGCCAGGGCGTTCCTCAGATGGTCGCAGCAGTCTTCGCTCAGCCAGCCAACTTCCTCGGGGCGATCGCGAGCTATCAAGAGCCACACGAATGCCCACAAAACAGAAGGGAGCCCCTCGATGATAAAGGCCATTTGCCAGCCCACAGCTTTGATCAAATACCCCGTGACAGCCGACATCCATAGCACCGTAATCGGATTGCCAAGGATAAGAATCGTGTTGGCTCTCGACCGTTCTTCCCGAGTGAACCAGTTGGTAAGAAGGATCAGCATGGCCGGGAAAATAAGGCTCTCCGCCACTCCCAGCAGCAACCGGTCAAGGGCAAGCAGCCAGAACGCGCGAAGTATCCCCGTCAACGCCGCGAGCACGCCCCAGCAAATGAGGGAGAAGAAAATGAGTCGGCTGACGCTCTTGCGTCGCGCGTAAGCCACGCCCGGCACCTGAAAGAAGAAGTATCCCAGGAAGAAGAGCGAGCCCAACAGTGCTGATCTGGAGCTGCTTATGTTGAGCGTCTTGGCGAGACCTGCTGCGGCGCCAAATCCATAATTCGCCCGATCAAGGTAGGCAAGGCTGTAGGTAATGAAGACTGCTGGCAACAGAAGAAGCCAGCGTCGTCGCAGTCTCGTTTGCAGCAACGTTCTGCTTTCCCTTTGCCTGTTCAGCACACAAGATTTATAGCAGCTTCATCAGCCCCGCGCGCGATTTCCGGCCTTTCGCCGGAGTCGGCCCCACTCACGATACCCGGGGCATGGCAAAATGAAACCCGCAGCTACACAGCACGGAGATCGGGTTAAATGATTAGAATTCCGTTCGACGACTTACACCAGGCACTCTCTAGAGCGTTATCAAAACTTGGCTTTACTCCTGACCGTTCCTCCCGCTGCGCTCGTCTCTTCGTCGAGACGACGCGGGACGGTGTCTACACGCATGGGCTCAATCGCTTTCCCCGATTCGTAGCCACGATTCAAAATGGTTGCGTCGACGTGCAGGCCGAGCCGGAGAGGATCGCTTTCTTTGGCGCACTAGAGCGTTGGGACGGGCGCAGAGGCCCCGGCAACCTGAACGCCTCCGCTGCCATGGATCGGGCCATCAGCCTAAGCCGCGAGTTCGGAATTGGCTGCGTAGGCTTGCGCAACACCAATCATTGGATGCGGGGAGGAAGTTACGGCTGGCAGGCTGCAGAAGCAGGATCGATTGCGCTCTGCTGGACGAATACTCTTCCCAATCTGCCTCCCTGGGGTGGAATTGAAGCCTGCATTGGCAACAATCCGTTGGTCGTCGCGATACCCCGAAGCGATGGCCACGTGGTCCTCGATATGGCGATGTCGCAATTCTCCTACGGCGCGCTCGCCGGCTATCGCGCAAAGGGAGAGTTGCTGCCGATCGACGGTGGCTTTGATGCTGCCGGGAATCTCACACGCGATCCCGGCGCGATTGAGGATTCACAGCGGCCCTTGCCCACAGGCTATTGGAAAGGCTCCGGTCTTTCCATCGTGCTCGACATGATCGCCGCAATGACAGCCCTCGGCACTGCAACGCATCAGCTGCCGACTGATCCAGTACTGGAATCTGGCCTCTCTCAGACATTTATCGCCATCCATCCCGCGGCTCTCGGCACGGAACAAGAACTCTGCAGGATTGCCGACGATATCGTGAAATCCCTGCACTCCTGCGAACCTTTGGTCGCCGGACAATCAGTCCGATATCCCGGCGAACGGACTCTGCAGACGCGAGGCGAGAATATGGAGCTCGGCGTACCAGTGGAAGAGGAAGTCTGGAACCAGATCCTCGCAATGTAAAGCCGAACACGGCAGCTATTCGATCAATCAACCTCAGGATGATGACCAACAGCATCTCCAGCGAATTGTTATGCTGAGAGCATGGAGCAGCCACTCCAAGCCGGCTCATCCGGTCTCATCGAACCGCCCTCGCTGCATCCCAGCCGTGGACGGAAGCCCCTGATTTCCGACCTGCAGGCGATGGGTCTTGCCCTGGCCGGCTTCACCTTCTGGGTGTTTGCCGACACTACTATCAAGATGATTGGCCGGTCCCCGCTTCCAGCCTATGAAGTCATAGCCTTTATCGGCCTGTTTGTCACCGCGTTTCTCACCATATATGCCGCGGCGCGCGGAGAGATCAAGGTGCTCCTGCCCACACATCGCAAGCGGCAGGCTCTTCGCTCGTGCCTCGACCTCATCAATAATATTTGTGTCGTAGTGGCTTTGCGCCATGTACCTCTAACGCTCTTCTACATCCTTATCTTTACCGCTCCAATATCGATTACCCTGCTGGCAGCGCTCTTTCTCGGCGAAAAGCTCGAGATGCAGAAAACACTCGCGATTCTCAGTGGCTTCGTGGGAGTGATCATAGCTGTTAATCCCTTCGGAACCTCCAGGCCAGGAGATTGGATCGGCTATGCCGCTTGCATGACTTGCGTCGCGTGCTTCTCCGTCAATATGGTTTGGTGCCGCGTGCTCACGCGCACCGAGACTTCCGAAAGTCTCACTTTTGTCTCCGGCATCGTAATGATGATCGCGGGCTTCGGCGCAATGCTCTGGCATGCCGAACTACTGTCTGCGAATCTGATCGGTGCACTACTGGCAGCTGGATGTTTTTGTGCCCTCGGAAGCATCTGTTTTTTTATAGCGCTCAAGCATACTTCCGCAGCCAACGTCTCCCAGTTCCACTACACCCAGCTACCGACCGGCGCACTGGTTGCATACCTCATCTGGCACGAACTGCCAACTCCTTTCATGATGCTGGGTGGCTCGCTCATCATCGCTTCTGGTCTCTATATCGCCTTCGTGGCCACTCGGACGGACGCGGCGGCCGGCATTGTCCCCTCCGGGCCACTGTGAATTTGCCGGTTATCTGTGGCTCGATGGTAACTTTTCCAACGCCCGAGCCAGCCGGCATAACCCCGCGAAATGGTACCCTGTTGATGGCGCATTCTCCCGGCCCCGCTCCCGCTTACGACGAGGGGTGAGGCAAACGACCTCAGGCGGTGTGAGGTCTGCGGATCGAGCGCAGCAAAAGTACACAACGTGGCCCCGTAGCTCAGGTGGATAGAGCAACGGTTTCCTAAACCGTCCGTCGGGAGTTCGAATCTCTCCGGGGTCACCAAACTACAATTATTCAAAGAGATAAGGGCATACATTCACCCGATGTACATCAACAAAATTGAGGGTGCCACCAACGGTGCCACTTTGTTCCTGATTTGTTAATCGATCGAAGTATCAGGATCCTGTGCCGGTAGTTTGCGCTAAGTCCTCTTGGCTTAGTCCAGAATCTGCCGTGCTAGCTCAGCCCACGACGTTTGATCTAAACTTTCTCTATGGCAAATTGGACACCGTATATGGCAAACACTCGAGGAATAGCGGTGAGCGTTGAGCCAACTTACCTTGAGACGAGATCATCGCCGGACAGCTCGCAGTATTTTTGGGCTTATCGAGTGATCATCGAGAATCAGGGACGGGAAACGGTGCATCTGCTGAGCCGGCACTGGATGATCACGAATGCGCGTGGCGAATTGACCGAGGTCAAAGGACCAGGTGTTGTCGGGGAGCAACCGGTCCTCAAGCCGGGAGAGAGCTTTGAATATACGAGTGGCGCGCCTCTCAACACGCCGTCGGGGATGATGGGCGGGGCTTACCAGATGGAGAGTGAGAGCGGTGAGCGTTTTGATATTGAGATACCGACGTTCTCGCTGGATCGTCCGAATCAGGGCGTATTTCTGAATTGAGAAATGGATATCGTGGGTTAGAGATCGAAGACGAGGGTTCGCGCTTCGCGCGAATTCGCATTAGTGCGCTGATCGAAGATCGCCAGCGCGTGGTCTGCCACTCGGCATCTTATTTCAACGGGCAATACCCCAATGCTTTCGACTGATCAACGTCATTCAGCGCGCAATCGCCAAATCGCGTCTCTGGCCCGCCTGGATCTGGAATCGTGCTAAGCCCTGTAGTCTTCCGCCGAAGACTACTTCCCCTTAGGCGATTACTCAGCAGCCGCGTGGGAATTTGATAGACGATTCTGCGAGTCCTTTGACTCATTCACTTGTCCGAGGTGGCGACTGTACGTCCATATGACCTGCTGGCAACTTGTCGCTGAGTCAGTTGGTTATGCGCTCAATTAGAGTTTGCAGCCCGATGGTGGGCTGTGTCATCAGGGTTGTTCTCAGTCCGAGCCGATCAAGCCATGAATTCACGCTTCACGTTGTCTATTTCGTCCAGATGGCGGCGAAGCGGTCCTGGCCCGCGACGCTGTAGCCGTTGACCAACTCCAGCCGGTAGCCCTCCGCCACGAGCTGGTCGAAGGTCGCCTGGTACTGCGCGGACGTCAGGCCGTGGCGGGCCTGCCAGGCAGGCACCCCGGGGAGCTGGCGGAAGATAGCGGCGTAGCGGTCCTGCGCGCCATCGCTGTAGCCGCAGACCACCACCGGCTTGTAGCCCTGAGCCACGAGCTGGTCGAAGGTGGCCTGGTACTGGGCGGATGTGAGGCCATGGCGGGCCTGCCAGGCAGGGGCGCTTGGCGGCTTGCGCCAGATCGCAGCGTAGAGATCCTGGGTGCCGTCGAAGTAGCCGCTCACCCAATCGAGCATGTAGCCTTCGCCCGTGAACTGGTTGAAGGCGGCCTGATACTGCGCGGAAGTGAGGCCGTGACGAGCGACCCAGGGACCGGTCGCGCCCTTCTGGAAGATGCAGGCGAAGCGGGGGCCGGCGGCGGTGGCGTAGCCGTTCACGAGCACAGGATAATAGCCCTGCTGCGTGAGCTGATTGAACGTGGTTTGGTAATCGGCAGCGGTCAAGCCGTGGCGAGCTTGCCAGGCAGGCGCGGAGGCAGTCTTGACCCAGAGCGCTGCGTACAGGGGGAATGACGTGCCGTACCCGCTGACGTCCATCAACTGCATTCCGTGGTTGCCGACATAGTCATTGAAGGCCTCCTGATATTGCTCCGAGGTGAGGCCGTGGCGGGCGATCCAGCCGCCAATGGGGATCTCCGGGGCGATGTTATCGAGGTAGATGTTGGTAACGACATCGCGGAAGAACTGGGCCGGTGCGCCGATGGGAGAATTCGCGAGCACGACCAACTCCATGTCGCGGGGCAGGAAGTAGGCGAGGCTCTGCTCCGTCTGGAGGGCGCCGGATTGCCAGAGGCCATTCTTGTTGTAGAGCGTACCGAGGCTGGTCGATTCAGTGAGATCGATGCCAAAGCCGTTATCGAGCATGGCCTGCGCGGCGGCCGGCGACATGATCGTGCCCTCGCGCCGGAAGCATCCCATCACGTTCAGCAGATCGTTTACCGACATGTGCCAGCTGGTGCCGCCGGAGTCCGCAGTAAGATCGCCGGAGTTCCAGCCCCCGCCGACCGGAAAAGCGTAGGCGAGCGCGTCCGGGTCGGGGTGCGTCAGCGTGGGGCCGGAGACACCCGCGGGCTGGAACAGATTCTGCGCGACATAGTTCGCGTAGGCGGTGATGGTGACATAGTCCCAGAACAGGTCTTCAAACGGCGCAGGGAATGTGGTGTTGGCTGCGATGACGCCGTTCATGACCGGGAGCAGGATTCGGCACAGGCTGAAGTTCATGTTCTGGTAGGAATACACGCCGAGGTTGGCGTTCGTGACTCCGCCGGCGACCTGCGTCTTCATGATGCTGTAGAACGTGTCGGACCCTGTGACGCGGAAGCCGGACGTGTGAGTCATCAACTGGGCGAATGTGATCTTGTCGATGTTCGGGCCCTTGGCCCAGTAGGTGGGCAGGTAGTCGATGATCGGCGTCGAGGCCGGCAGGTTGTGCGCGGCGAGCGTGCGCGTCATGGCGATGGCGGTGATCAACTTGCTGCAGCTGGCAATGTGCATTCGGACGGTCTGCGCCCAGGACTCCGATCCATCGGACGGCTCCTTGGCCCAGCCGACCTGGGCGGAGGCGATGGGCTGGCCCGTGCTGGCGGAGCTGCATCACGTACCCGGCGGTGTTGTTGGCGAGCGCGGTATTCAGGGCGGCGACGAAGCCGTCGGTATTGAAGGAGAGCGTGACGCCGGCCGGCATGATGCGCGGCGGCGAACTTTGTCGTCCCCTCCTCCAGTCCGCGTGAACTGATCACGGACTGTGTATGCAGCGGCTCCATGACATGGGCTACGGCGGCGGCATGATCGATGACAAAGCCGCTCGGCAAGGTGGTGCGTTCGGCTTCTGGGGTGCATGGGATCCTCCAGTTCCTTGTGAACAGGGTGAGTCAACCTGGTAAAGACACCTTCCAAATTGACCGGCGCACCAAGGAGGACTGACTTGGACAAGGGAAAGCAGTTGCCATAGTCAGGATCAATGCCAACCACGCAGAAAACTAGCGCAGATTCTCCCTGCAAGATTGATGTGCGCCGAGGATGTGGACAGCGGAAGCGGCGGCTGCTTAGTAGTGCGCAAGCGACAGAGTTCGTTTCATCTTGTCAGCGTCGCTTCGCCAGAAGTTTGAGAACCGCAGGCCCAAAGGCACCAAACAATCTATGACTCCGCTCGTCTGTCCAGGCGAAGAAATGGTATCCGGAAGCATGCACCTGGTGCACAATGGGCAGTCTATTTGGGAAGTACCTTCTCGCAATGTTAGCGAGAGCCCATGAATGATGATCAAGCGCCAGGGTATGCCGTCAAAGGAGCCTCGACGATCATGCCAAACCTCGAGCAGACCGTCCTTATCACCCACGAGCGCATGCCTCACGCGCAGGATCGGGCTCCATGGATCAGTATCCTTCGAAGACATGTGTTTCCTAACTTACTGATGCCAAGCAAGGTGGGCTTGCCCCCGGTGGAATACTCCGGGGCACGAGTCCGAGCCATGCTGCAAAGAGCCGCCGTTGACGACTCCCTCTTTTGCGCAAGGCGTAAATTCTAGTTGGTCAATTCACTTTATTCTTGCGATCCTCGCAGATTTTCCATGTCTCAAAGAGTACTCCGCCCCCTGATTCATGTTGCTGATGACTGGTGAACCATCGGGTGCGGTGGCCATGTCTTTGCGGAAATCTGCGAGCATCCCGTAGTGCGCAACTCCCACGGTGTTGTAGTCCCAGCTCATAGTGCCGAGCATGCTCATGGGAAAACTTGAGTCATATTGCACGTTGGAGAGAGATCTCTTGCAAACACCCTGCGGGCTTTTGTTGTCGGTGGGCGGGTCACATGTTTTCTTGCAAGTATCGTCGGGCTTTTCGGTGTCGATGGGCGGGAAGCATCGCGGCGGCATTCCTGGAGCAAATCCATCAGTGTCGGTTCCGATGCCGGCGCTCACCGTCGGCTGCAGCGGTTGCATGACGTCGATGACTTTTTATACATCTCGACGAGCTGCCAGGCATCCGAGTTTCCTGTACCCAGGCCAGCCATGCCGTGCAGTTTGGCAATCGCCTGATATTGCGATAAAGAAGTCGATCTCTCGTTTACATCGGAGGCTTTTCTTGTAGAGCGGGAAGGGGAAGAAGCCACGCAAGCCGCTATGACCGCTGTTAAGCGGATAGCCGCCGGGCACTTGGGTTGCGGCCTCAATTGCATCCTGCTTGGACAGGTCCGACATGTGATCGATGTCAATGAACATGCCGTGGCGCATGATCTCCCTGAGAACCGCCTTACCCGGATTATTTAGGCCCGTCGTATTTCGCAGGCCGGACGCGCTGCGCACAAGCGTCGCCTCAAATAGTCCGATTGGGCTAGCAAGGCCGCCGTCGTTGGACGCGACCACAGTGAAGTCCTGGAGAACGAGAGAGCTATCCGCTTTAGTTGTTCCAAGAGTCACGGTCACTTGCGCAATGGTAGATATGTCGACCGGAGCACTGAGGATAAACGGTGTGAGCTTGGCTGGATTGTCTGGCCACTGCGGCTGACCTGCCGCTTTCAGCGTAATGGTCGGCAGCGAAGTGCCGTCGCGGAGTTGCAGCGTAGCGGTTACGGTGTCCGCTGCGTCGAGCACCATTCCTCCGTTGATAAGCGTGATCTTCAGCGTATTGATGATCTTGCTAGGCTGGCCCGGCGCCGCTGCGACGGTGAAGGTAGGATGCTGGGGAGAAAGCTGTGCGCCGCACACTGGGTAGGTGGGCAGCGGCGGAAATGTTGCTTTCCAACTTCACCCGGGTCACAACGTTGAGCAGGTTAATCAGGATTGGATCGAAAGGAGAGAACTGGTAGTTGATTTCCTCGGTCTGATTCACGGGCATCGGCGCGCAGTCCATGCTCCAGTAATGGCCGTCCTCGCGATCGGTGGAGAAGTTGAACAGATCCACGTAGGTCGCGGTTCCTCCAAATGAATTGTCGAGCAGGTGAACAGGAAAAATGTAGCGCACCCCTTCGGCAAACAACCTGTCGATCTCTGCCTTGATTTGCGCATCGGAGGGTGCCATCCCGAGCTGATTAAAATTCCCGAAATTGTCCACTTCCACGCCCAGCACTACGGCCAGTTTGTGTTCCTTGTTAATGCGTGCCAGATCGTCGGCGGTGAGCGCAATCTCCATCAGCTTCGGGTGGCGGTTAACGAGTCCCTTGATTTCAGCAAGCTGCAAGTCCGCGGAGGCCTTGTCATCCGTGGGCCCGTCGCATGGTCCGCAGACGGCATCGGCAAGTGTTCGCGCGCCACCGCTGCATAGTCGACATTTGGATCCTTGATGGTGGTGCCGATGTCGGTGTTGGTGATGCCGCGTCCGTGCCGCGCCGCCATCGCCTGCAGATACATATACTCTTGGTGATAGGCGCGGTTGTTGTGCACGATGTAGAGCATCGGGATGCGGTGGTGCGCGGCCGTCCACAGAGTACCGGGTGCGAACATGAAGTCACCGTCGCCGCCGAACGAAAGCGTAAATCGGCCGTGCCGTTTGTTGGCGAGCGCCGCGCCGAGGGAGGCGGGGAGGTTGTAGCCAATGCCAGCGCCGCCGGACCCGCCGTTCCACTGATACGGCTTGTTGAAGTTCCACAGCCGATGCGGCCACGTGAGACGGATGCTGCTGCCGACCAGCGACCAGTCTTCGTCCTTGATCTGGGCGTAGACCTCTGCGCACAGCCGGGCGGTCGTAATCGGGCTCGCATCCCAACCGATGGTCGCATCCGATTTGGCTTGCTCGATTATCGCCAGCTTGGCGGCGGCGAGCTTCTTGCCGCGCGCTTCCAACGTCGACCGCTTGCCGTCGTCGATCAGACGTTTGACCTGCTCAATCAGGGTCGGCAGGCTCGCCTCCGCGTCACCCGCAATGGCGAGATCGACTTCCTGGTAGCGGCCGAAGTCCTGATAGTTTGATTTCATGTAGAGGTCGCGGCTGCCCAGCGTCGCGATCTTAGTGCCGTTTTTGTACACCGGACGTGAGCTGCGCACGATGCGATCGCTGAACGCATTCAGCGACCCCCAAAGCTCGTTCATCTCCATCGCGAGGACAACGTCGGCCTGACTGACTAGGCCGCGCCCACGCGCGGTCTGATTGAGCGGGTGGCGTGAAGGGAAGTTCATGCGGCCCGCGTTGTCGATCACCGCGCATTGCAGCGTTTCGGCGAGCTCGACCATTCTGGTCAATCCCGCCGGTGTGCGCACCACGCGGTCGCAGATCAGTACGGGGTTTTGCGCCGAGACCAGCAGCTTGGCGAGTTCGGTCAGCGCCGCGGCGTCGCCCTGCGGCGGAACCACTTTGCTGAGCTTCGGGATGCGCAAGGCCTCGGCGTCGGTGATCGGATTTTCCTGCAACTCGGCGTCGAGCGACAGCATCACCGGCCCCATCGGCGGGGTGATGGCGACCTTGTAGGCACGCACCGTCGACTCGGCAAAGTGCTGAAGCGAGGTCGGCTGGTCGTCCCACTTGACGAAGTCCCGCACGATCGCCGCCGGATCGATCGCCGAGTGAACCCATTCGGCGCCCGGCATGCGCTTGTTGGCTTCGATGATGTTGCCGCCCATGCAGATCACGGGTACGCGGTCGCACCAGGCGTTGTACATCGCCATGGTCGCGTGCTGCAGGCCGACGACGCCATGACAAATCATGGCCATCGGCTTGCCTTCGATCTTGGCGTAGCCTTGCCCCATGTGCACCGCAATCTCCTCGTGCGGGCAGGTGAGGATCTCAGGCTTGGTATTGCCGCCATAGTTGACGATCGCTTCATGCAGCCCGCGGAAGCTCGAGGCGCAGTTCATCGCCAGATACTCGATGTCGAGCGTCTTGAGGACGTCGACCATGAAATCGCCGCCGCTCGAGGTCTGGTTCACCGGATCCTTGTCTGGCGGCATGGTCTCGACGGCGGTGAGTTTCGGTCCCGGCGGGGCGACCTTGCTGCCCGGACGGGCGGCGCCGCCAAGCTGCGCATTCGCGGCGACCGGCGTCGCCAACGCCGCGGCGCCGACCGCGGTGGCACCTTTGAGGAAATTGCGACGCCCGGAATTGAGGTCACGATGCCGTTTCGACATGATCAGTCCTCCCTGAGAGGCTGCAGAGCGGTTGCGCGTAGAATTTTGTTCAGCAACCCTTGCGCTGGCCGCTGCCCCGGTCAATCCGATGCGTCGGCATACCCTGCCTGCGGCGGGCGCCGTGCTGACGCTGGTCACGGTCCGAAAACTGGTAATACAAACGCACGACAGAAGCCTTGGTCCTTCAAACTGAGCCAACCCGGAATCGGCTGTGACGCCCAAAAAGGCTCGCCGCAACGAGGCGTGGCTCTGCATCGGCCAGTAATAGCTGGCGGTGATCGTTTTCGCGCCGTCCCGGACGCGGCGACACCGCCGATCCCTTGGTGATCAACACCTCGTCGGTGATGTCGGGATCGACCCGCAGCGTCGCGGCAAGTTGATCCTGGGCGGGCAGGCCGGACCACTCGCTCCATTGCGCACGCAACGCGCGGGCGGCGCGCACTGCGGTCCATTCGTCATCCGCGACGACCGCTAGAAAATCCTTGATCTGCCCCACGCTCGCGCCTGCCAGATGCTTGATTGAGGAACTTATTCGACCGAGATGAGCGTGGCCCCGATTGCTGGCGGCCGGCGCGCGGCTACGGTCCGAAAGAGGCGGCGGCCCACGCGAGGTGTGTCGTTCCCCGCCTCGTGCCGCTGCTTGAGTAGAGTTGGTCAAGCAACTGCCTCAACTGCGACATCGCGCGCGCGAGGGAAGAGGTGTCGGTTTGAAGACGATCGGCTCCGCTTCGATGGGACCAAGCCGAACGATCATAGGGACCATCGGGGTCATCAGTTGTCATCACTGTTCAGAAACTCAAAGGGGGGACCCGTGCTCCCTATGACCCCTATGCCTTCGGTTCGGAGCAGTCTTCACCGAACAGGCTGCAGCGACGCCGCGGCATCGCGGAGTCCATAGGGGGCTCCAGCCGGTCCCGCCAGCGCTATTCGGATTTCAGGTCGGTTCGCGTTTCAATGACGATCGGATCAGCCAGATCTCATTCCAGCGCCGCCCGATAGAGCTTGTATTCATCGGGAAGGGTCGCTCGCCGCAGGATTTTGGTCGGGAATTCCGCAAGCTGCACCCATGCCGACCCGCCCTTCGGGGTCAGCCACATTCCAACGGGACACTTCTGGGACGCCAAGCCAATTTTAGAACATTAACTGATTGATTTAATTCACCTATATATCCAATATTGGCCAATTACATCGCCCTTGTAGGGCACGGCGACCGATTTCAGGCCGGCGCGTTCGTTGAACAGCTCACCGGCGGCGCGCGCGAGATTGGTCGGCGCCCCATAGGACGACTTGTCACCCTTGTCCTTGACGAGCGCGATGAGCTCGCCGACCGATTTTGCCGGGGAGGCGGCCGTGACCGCGAGGACAAACGGAAGCTTCACCAGTGTCGTAATCGGCGCGAAGTCCTTGATCACGTCGTGACCGAGATTTTTGTAGAGATAGACATTCCCGGCCATGCCGTTGCCCGGGTTAAGGAACAGCGTGTAGCCGTCGGGCTTTGCCCGCGCCACGTACTCGGCCGCGATCGACGTACGGCTCCCGGCTTGTTTTCCACGATCATCGGCTTGCCGGCGAGCACGCGCAGCTTCTCGGCAAAGAAGCGCACCAGCGTATCGGCGCCGGTGCCAGGCGCGTAGGCGCAGATCACGTGCACCTCGCGCGTCGGATAATCATCGCCATGCGCCGGTGGGAGGCCGAGCCCGAGCACGGCGAGCGCCACGCATGCAATGCGTTCGAGCTGCATTACGTGCCTCACTCTGGTTGAATCCCGGCCGATTTCATCAGCTGCCCGCGCAGGTCGAGCCCGGTCTTCACCGCGCTCGCGAGCTCGACCGGTGTGGTGGCGGTGACCGCGAAACCCAGGCTCGCGAGCTTTTCCTTCGCCGCATCGGTCTTGAGGATGCGCACGATCTCATCATGCAGGTGCGCGATCAGCAGATTGGGCGTGCCTGCGGGTGCAAAAAACCCGAGCCACGACGACATCTCGAAGCCTGGCACGGTTTCACCGATCGTCGGAATATCCGGCATCGCCGCATAGCGGTTCTTTTCGACCACGGCGAGGATCTTGATCTTTCCGGTCGTGAGCAGCGGCACCGCCGACGACAAGCTGAGAAAGGCCATGCCGATATGGCCGCCAAGGAGATCATTGGCGGCCGCGCCACCGCCCTTGTAGGGCACGTGCAGAATGTCGATGCCCGCTATCTGGCGCAGCAGCTCGCCCGAGAGATGATGCGGCGAAGCGGTGCCCGACGATCCGAAGCTGAGCTTGCCGGGGTTGGCGCGCGCATAGGCGATTAGCTCCGCGACGGAATTGACCGGGAGCTGCGAGCTGACGGCGAGACAGATGATGTTGGCGCCGGCGTTGGTGATCGGCGAGACATCGTTCACCGGATCGAACGCCACGTTCTTGTAGAGATAGATGTTGCTGGTCATCATCGCGTCGGTGCCGACCAGCAACGTGTAGCCGTCGCCCGGCGCGCGCGCCACATAGGCGGCCGCGACGTTGCCGCCCGCTCCGGCCCTGTTGTCGATCAGGACCGGTTGCCCGAGCGCGGCAGCGAGCGGTTCACCGACCGTACGAGCGAGGAGATCGCTGGTGGCGCCTGGTGGATAGCCGACGACGATCGTGATCGGCCGGCTCGGATAGGTCTGCGCGGCCACGGGCGCGACGCTCGCCAACAGCACGAGGCTGACGATCCGGCACACGAACGAACGCATGCGTGTGTCCTCTCTGCCCGGGCGCTTACGCCTCATCGAATTTGCGCTGAGCTTATGACAGCACGATGCGGAAGGCCAATGTGCGCGTTTGCGCTTCGGAAAATACAAAAAGCCGCCACGGTCTCCCGCGGCGGCTTCTTGGATCGCGGAGGGCAGCTCCGCGAGATTTGCTGATCATGAAGAGGTTTCTGTCCTCGGCAGGCCTGGCAGCGACCTACTCTTCCAAGTCTTGA
>CAVSAX010000003.1:0-39187 GCA_963725995.1 uncultured Acidobacteriaceae bacterium
ACATCAGGTAGCCCAGATCTTCAAGCGCAATGAAGAATCCGTGAGGATTGTATTGCGTAAAAAGCGCGAGCCCTCCACTCTCTCCCCTCAGCAAGCTCGGCACCACGACTTGAAATTGCGTGAAGTAATCGAGCGTGATGATTCCCGCCGCGATCGATGCCAAACATAACCCGACGAGACTAGATACCCGTCTGCTGATTCCAATGCTGGCATGAATGCAGCCCGCGAGCACGACGAAGAGCGGCAGGAGCAACGTGCCTGGCAGCATCCAAACGTAGTCGCGGGGAACAAACTGCACCACGTCGTTATACGGATACGCGATGCACTGACTCACGCAAAATGGGCCTGAACGCGGAGGCGTAGTAACGCCGAGAGCGAATGCTGTTGCTGCCAAGACCGCGAGCAACGGCGCGATCCAACGTCCAAGACGTGCTGCCACCGTCTGAATTGGGGGCGCCAAATCTTCTGCGGGTACAACTGTCGACATAGCCCGTACCTCTGATGCACAAACCAGCCGCGCTGGAATTGTAGCGCTAATTGGGAGAATGAACCCGCGGGACAGGTTGTTCGTCCGGTCTGTGTTAGAGAGCCGTAAACTCCAGCTCTCTGTCACAGCGGAAGACCCTTCTGCCGGCGTACTATTCCTGCCAATCGCGATTGTGAATCTGGGGAGAGTCGCACCCGGACAGAATTTGCCAACCATCGGAGACTCCTATGGAACCCATCGTGCTCGTAACCTATGCCACTCGTTATGGCTCCACTGAAGAGGTTGCGCAGTCCGTAGCCGAGACGTTGCGCGAGAACGGCATCGCCGTGGAGATCCAACTCGCCCGCAACGTTCTCTCGCTCGATCAGTACCGCGCCGTCGTACTGGGCGTCCCGCTATATATGTCTCAATTGCATAAGGACGCGAGACACTTTCTCTCAACCCATCGCAGCGCTCTTGAAAAGATCCCAGTAGCACTTTTTGTATTAGGACCGGTCCAGAAGGATGAGAAGGATTGGATAGGGGCGCGAGAGCAGTTGAAGAAGGAACTGTCGAAGTTTCCCTGGCTATCACCGGTCTCCGAGGAAATTCTCGGCGGGAAATTCGACCCGGCAAAACTTGGATTTCCGTTCAGTCTCTTTCCACCCCTCCGAAAATTGCCGGCTGGCGATGCACGCGATTGGACTGCGATCCGGGCATGGGCGAGTGATCTGGCACTGATACTTCAGCCAGGCGGCCCGCGCTAACGTTTTGCCTCACTACGTAGTTTGATCGCGGTGCGCCTCCCAGCCTTCCGTCGGTGGTCCATTCAAGCCCGCCATTGGCTTGATTGGGGAAGTGCCAGCGCCGCATGAGGCGTAACCCTCTCTTGCACTGACCTGCTTCCGCTGGTCGGCAGTCGCACTTCTGTTATGGCTTGCGGCAAGTGAAGTTCGCGGCGTCTTCCGAGTCGCCCTTGCCGTTGTAAGTCGCAACAAGCGGGAAAGCGCAGAGAGGTCGCGTACGTCCCGGGAATGCTGTGCCACGCGCCACCAGGCTCTCAGGAGCCTTGCCATCTTCTACCCATGCCCGCATCGCGCCCAGCGTGTCAAAGTCGTCCAGGCCGGGGCCGCCGCTGCAATGGTTCATGCCGGGAACAAGGAACAGCCGCGCGAAGCTCTGCGCATCTTTTTCGCCGCCGTTGTCCTGCTCCACCTGCTTGTAATAGCGGATCAGATCGAGCGGCGAAAACACCGGATCGCTCATTCCCGTGTACAGCAAAAGCTTTCCCTTCTTCTTGCGAAAGGCCGACCAATCCGTCGACGTTGCGTTAATCTCCCGCGAGGCTTTCTCAGCGCGAGCCGGATCGCTATCAAAGTTGAATTTGAAAATGTCTACCGGCGGCGGCGCCCCTGCCAGCACCACGCCATTGAAGAATTGCGGAAAAATTAGTACGTTCAGAGCAGGCATTGGACCAGCGCCGGTTATCCACACCCGCCACCCGTCGGCGGCGACCCCGGAATCGTACGGCCATGCCGAGTAGATAGCGTTGCCCTTCGAGTCATGCGGGCCTCCAAAGATGCCTTGGATAGCGCCTGCTTTTTGCTCTGAGAGACAGCCGGTTGACCCTCCAGCCGTGCACTTCAACAACGCCGGATCGAAGTGACACTCCTCCGGGTTGAAGATCAGGCCGTCCTTCAATCCATCCAGCGCGTCGCACTTCTCCAGCACCGCACTCACAAGAAGCTTGAGATCGGCTTCCGTCAGTGCCTGTGAGAGATCGGGTGAGCCGTCCGGCTTCTTCGGAGCAATCGCGGCCAATTGCACCGTGGCCCATGCCTCTGCAATCGCCGCGTTCGTCAAATTGAATGCTGGAGCGCCCGCGACGATTCCATCGAAATACTCGGCGTAGCGCTCGCCCGCAATAAGGCCTTCGCGACCGCCATTTGAACATCCTGCGAAGTAAGCGTGCTGAATTGGATGTCCGTAGTAAACTGAAGCAATCTTGCGGGCCGCGTCGGCCACCAGCTTGGTCGAGCGATAGTTGTAATCGGCGCGCGAATCCGCATCGGACCCGAAAGAGCCGTCGATCGGCGCTCCTCCCGCAGCCTGGTGGCCTCCGTCGGTCGATACAACGGCGTATCCCATTCCGAGTGCGGACTTGCTGTGAGGCTTCGTCGTCGCTCCCTGAAATCCGATGGCGGGGTTCAAGACACCGTCGAGGCCGCCACCGCCCAGGAACAGGAGCCGCCCCTGCCACTCGGTCGGCATCCGGACTTCAAATCTGTCTCCGTAATCCTTGCCGTCCGCTCCCTTGTGATGGTTCACCTCTCCGTGAACCACGCAGTGCTCGGGAAGAGACGTGACAACCACCGGTGGTCCGAAAGGACTTGTCAGCGAATAAGGTTTGCCCGCGGCCACTGCGGCGGCGTCTGAAATCGCACCGTTGTCGATCTTCAACTTCGCCAGATCCGCGCATTTTGACCCTGATTGCTGAGCCGATACTCCCCGCGCCGCCACGCAGGCAAAAATCGCCAGGCAAATGGACAAAAGCCCTGACCGCTTCACAATTTTCACGTCGTCCTCATATTTCTGGCGCAGTGTCGTCGCACGATAAAGTACTTCGACATCGAAACACATTTTCATAAAGTGTTTCGTTATCGATACCTTTAACGATTTAAAGGTGTCAAAAATGCGCCTTATTTCCGCAGAAATGCGTTAAAAATGCCCATTTTTAGCCTTTTTGAGGCGCCACCGGTCCCGTAGATTCGCGCACAATCAACTCCGGCTGCATCACAATCTCGTCCGGCTCAGGACTCTCCGGATGCGCGATCCGCTTCAGCAAAAGCTCCGCCCCCGCAGTCCCCATAGCCCGCAGTGGCTGCCGAATCGTAGTCAGGCTGGGACGATAAAATGCCGCGCTGATAATGTCATCGAAGCCGATCACCGAAATGTCCTCAGGCACGCGCAAACCCGCGTCCTGTATGGCTCGAATCGCGCCGATCGCAGATACGTCGTTGAAGCAGAAGAGCGCCGTAAAGTCTCGCGTCCGCGTCAGCAATTCCTTCATCGGCTCGTAGCCCAGCTCAGGAGACCAGTCATTTGTCGTCAGGTGCATCGTCAATTCCTGCCGAACATCCAGCCCTAGCTCGCGAGCCACTTCCAGAATTCCCTGCCAGCGAAATTCCGAGTCCACAATGAACTTAGCCCCCCGCATAAACGCAACCTTGCGATGCCCCAGCCCATACAAATGCCCCAAAGCCTGCATAGCCGCCGCATAGTGATCAATCACAATGTTGGTCACGCCGTCGATCTTGCTGTGCGCAGAGATGGCCACCACCGGCACCGGCGATTGCTCTATCTGCACCGGAGTATTCAGCAGCAGAAAGCCGTCAACCGCGCGCTCCAGCAGCATGCGCGGATACTCCGCGATCAGATCCTTGTGCCAGTAATGCCCCGCAGTGAAGTAGAAATAATGGGAACGGATGAGCGCCTGCTCCACGCCGCTCATCACCAGCGTGAAGTAGCCTTCGCTCAGGTCCGGTGCAATCACGCCCACTGACATGCTGCGGCTCTTGCGTAGCGAACGCGCAAAGTAGTTTGGGCGGTATTTTAGCTTCCGCGCCGCATCCATCACTCGCTTCTGCGTCTCATGCGGAATCGACTTGGCCGAGGGCGAATCATTCAGCACCAGTGACACGGTGGTCTGCGAAAGTTCGAGGTGAGCCGCAAGCGTGCGCAGATTTACGTGGCCAGACTTTTTCTCGGTCGCCCTACGTTTTTCTGGGGCCGATTTCGCCGGTTTGGCTGCTTGCTCGAGTTGCAATGAATCGCTTTTCTTGGCCATAAACCCATTTTCCCGTCAACGATAGGGTACGCTTACAGACCTCCCTCCGCGAGCGAAAAACTCACGAAATGTTGCGAGTAATGCCTTTTAGGACGCGAGCGGTGGGATTTGAGTTTCGAATTAACAGCATGCAATCCGGGTTGACCTTCCGCGCCAAAACCGCACTGCACTGGCTTAGTAAAGTTAGATCGCGCTGGTTTCCTGATAGGTTCCGAGCACCTTCTGCATGGCTCCGCAGATCTCGCCCACCGTCCCGTAAGCGCGTACGCAGTCCAGGATAAGCGGCATGGTATTGGCATTGGATAAGGCGTTCTTCGCAGCCTCAGGTTCGCGCTCCAGTGCGCGGCAAAGCGCATTCATGGCGCGCTCCAACGCCTCGTTGGAACGTGTCGCCCGCAACTTGCGCAGCTTGGCTGTTTGCGATTCGCGTACCTCTTCGCCGATATACAGGATCTCCTGCGGCTGCTCATCCACCACGTAATCGTTCACGCCGACAATGATTTTCTCCCGTGCCTCTACCGCGCGCTGGTACGCGTAGCTGGACTCGGCAATCTCTCGCTGCGGAAAGCCCTGTTCAATGGCCTTTACCATGCCGCCCATTGCATCCAGCCGGGCAAAGTAAGCCAGCGCAGCCTCTTCCATGTCCAGCGTCAGTCGCTCCGCAAAGTAGGAGCCGCCCAGTGGGTCGGTGGTATTTGCTACGCCCGATTCATATGCCAGGATCTGCTGTGTACGCAATGCAATCCGCGCCGCATCCTCAGTAGGCAACGCCAGTGCTTCGTCAAAGCCGTCGGTGTGTAACGATTGCGTGCCGCCCAGAACCGCCGCCAGCGCCTGCAGGGCAACGCGGGCAATGTTGTTCTTTGGCTGCTGCGCGGTGAGTGAGACGCCCGCCGTCTGTGTATGGAAGCGCATCCAGCGTGAGCGGGCACTCTGTGCGTGGAAGCGCTCACTCATCAGTCCAAACCAAAGCTTGCGCGCCGCGCGAAACTTCGCAATCTCCTCAAAGAAGTCGTTGTGCGAATTGAAGAAGAAGCTAAGCCTCGGCGCAAAATCATCGATCGCAAGCCCGCGCCGCAGCGCCCATTCCACATACTCCACACCGTCGTAGAGGGTAAAGGCGAGTTCCTGTTGCGCCGTCGAACCAGCCTCGCGAATGTGGTAACCGGAGATGGAAATGGGATTGAACCGCGGCGTTGCGTGCGCTCCGAATTCCAGCGTGTCCACAACCAGGCGCATTGAGGGTGCAGGTGGAAATATATATTCCTTCTGCGCAATGTATTCCTTCAGAATGTCGTTCTGCAGGGTGCCGGAAACCTTGCTCCAATCGGCGCGCTGCTTCTCCGCTACAGCCAGAAACATTGCCCACAGCACGCTTGCAGGCGAATTAATCGTCATCGAGACCGAGGTTGCTTCCAGGTCAATGCCCGAGAAGAGAATCTCCATGTCTTCCAGAGAGTCAATGGCGACGCCGCATTTTCCCACCTCGCCTTCGCTCTGCGGATCATCAGAGTCGCATCCCATGAGCGTTGGCAGGTCAAAGGCCACCGAGAGCCCGCTGCCGCCGTTTGCCAGCAGATACTTGTAGCGAAGGTTAGTCTCCTCGGGAGTAGCGAAGCCCGAAAATTGACGCATCGTCCACAGCTTGCCGCGATAGCCTGTCGGATGGATTCCGCGCGTATACGGAGGTTCTCCGGGCGCTCCGAGATATGCGTCCTGCGCCGCAGTCCAGTCCGCCGGCAAGTCGGCCGCAGTGTACAGCCGATCCACAGGCTGGCCTGAAATGGTCGTGAATCGCGCTTGGCCCTGCGAATCCACATTCACGCCGGTGGGCGCGCCAATCGATCGCTCGGGAGATTTCGCCATCGCAGGATTCAGCGTCTCTGCCTGCCATTGCTGCTCTTCAGGCGGACGCTCCTCGGGTCGTGATACTGGGTTACTCAGAAGTTGCTCTCCTCACTCGGCCATGCAGAATCACCCAAGCATAGGCGTGCCATCGCAGGTCCGGCAAGCAATCTAGTGTGGATGCACTCGTCCGCCCTGCCACGCCTTGGCATACTTCCAACTGATGTAAACCGAGTGATAAAAGTGCAGAAGCAGCCCTTCACGTCCGTCCAGAAACCCCGCGCGAAAAATGTAGTTGTACACGAATGTCGCCGCGGGATTCGCGATTACATTGCCCAGAAAGCCGAAGAGCGTGGTGCTCGTCTTTCCTTGCAGGCGCGCCTGCTCCCCGCCCAGGCTGCTGTAGCGCTGCATGTGCAGGATGTAATCTTCGAGCGTGGGATAACAATGATGGATCAGGTCGCCACGCAGCGTGGTCTCGTCTTGTGCCACGTCTTCCGCAATCAGACGCATGGATTCATGCACCTGGCGCTCCTGAAAAATGCAGGCCCCGCGCGGAAACAAACGGAGCTTGCGGTCAGGATAGTAGCCGCCATGCCGTATCCAGCGGCCCAGAAAATGATTGCGGCGGGACAGCGTATAGGCCTTCTTTGACGATTCGTCCGCCCCAAGAAGCGCCTGGATCTCCGCAGCAAGGGACGCGCTGACTTCCTCATCGGCGTCCAGTGAGAGCACCAGGTCGCTGGAACACCTGGCGACCGCAGAATTCTTCTGTCCCGCAAAACCCTTCCATTCTTCACAAAAGAGTTTTGCGCCTTGCTCGCTAGCGATCTCGGCAGTCCGGTCCGTCGAGCCGGAGTCCACCACAACAATCTCATCCGCCCACGCAACGCTGGCAAGGGTGCGGGCAAGGTTGGCCTCTTCGTTATAAGTGATGATCGCGACGGAAATGGTCTTGCGCATCGTCCCCGGCATTACGTTCTAGGCGAGTGTGAAGGAATCAATGCCCATGTGCTCGGCGATCAGCCGCGCCACCAGGCGATTGAGCGCCTCGCCCGTTTTCGGTAGATAAAAAGATTGCTCATCTGCTTTCCAATCCAGTTTGAAGCTAGTGGAAAGCGCCGAGATCCAGATCTGCTGAACCGGGGTATTCGGCGTAATCACGAACTTCCCGGCCGGATCCTCGAAAACGATGTTCAGCACCCCGTTCTGTACTTCCACCTCGAAGCCGACCTCTTCCTCTGCTGCAAACAGGCTTTTGGTGAGGGCGTCAATCGCTTTGTCTGCATTCCGCCGGAACTCAAGCTCATCGGTCATGGTGACAGTGTAACAAGCAGAAAGGGAAGTGGCGCTACGAGGTCGAGTCTCTGCATCTCATCATGAGATGCTATTGAAGATGAGATCGCCCAGCTCGATTAGCCTTATCGCCCTCGGCCTGCTGATTATGGCTGTGATTCCGGCGCTTGCAGCAGATACAACCCCTGCACAGCCGGCCCATGACCTGGTAAAAGATGTCATTTATAACGAGTTGCAAGATCGCAAGAATGTGACCTACTGGCAGTACCGCATCGACAAGCGCGTTGCCGGAAGCTCCTTCTCCGCCTACCAGGTGGAGACAAAGGATGGCCTCATCAGCCGCATTACAGGCCGGAATGGGCAGCCTCTCAGCGCAGAAGAAAAGCGCAAGGAGGATGAGCGGCTTACCCAGTTCATGCACGATCCCTCCGAGCGCGACCGGGTGAAACAGAACCACGAAGCAGACGAGCAACGCCTCGAGCGCCTGATGACGCTGATGCCGGACGCCTTTCTATTTGATTACGACGGCATGGATGGCGGCCTGCTGCGGCTGAAGTTTCGTCCCAATCCATCCTTCAATCCGCCCACCTACGAGGCACGTATCTACCACGCGCTGGCCGGAACCATCTGGATCGAGCCTCAGCAAAAACGCCTGGCACGCCTGCAGGGAACCATTACCGACAGGGTCGACTTCGGCTACGGACTGCTGGGCCATGTGGAGAAGGGCGGCACCTTTGAACTCAAGCGACAACAGGTGGCTCCGATCCATTGGAAGACTTCACTGGTCAGCGTCCATGTCACCGGCCGCGTCATCCTCTTCAAGACGATCAGCAAAGATCAGAACGAGATGAGATTCGACTTCAAGCCGGTTCCCGACGAAACCAGCCTGGAGCAGGCACGCGAGATCCTGGATCAACCGCAACAGGCGGGCTGAATTCGAGTCACCGCCTACGGCACTACCTGGAAGCGCGCCACCATCCCACCCATATAATGTTCGCTCACGTGGCAGTGAAAAAGCCACGTACCTTCTTTCTGAGGAATCATATCGGCCACGCTCATTGCCAGCGGATCGAGAAATACCGTGTCGGCACGCATGTGATACCACACGACAGTTTGCCCGTGCCAGTGAGGATCGTGCACATCTTCCTCGTTCGTGTTGGAGAGCAGATACCAGCGCACTCGCTCGTTCTTCTTCATTGTCAGCAGGGGCAGATTTCCTTCAGTGAAGCCGTTGATGGAGTAGAGCATGTTGCGCTCACGTAGCGCGGGATTGGTGGTGCGCAACATTCCGGGCGGCGCGTCGCGCCCAATATTGTGCTCGGCAAACCAGCTGCCGGACTCGTCAAAAATCGCGAAATCGGTGATGAATTCGCGGTCGACATCCTTCGGCCTTCCATCGGCGCGGCTTTGGCCCCGCGCAGTTACGAGGATGGGACCAACCAGCCCCGTATTAATGTCCAGGCCTTCGACAAAGCTGGAGTGGTACATCCAGATCACCGAGTTGCCATCGTCCGGTCCCGGACCGCTGCGCTCCGGCACCGTCCATATGTAGGCAAACGTTGTGCCCGGGAAAACGTGATCGTCCGCCTTTACCGCTCCCATCGTGCCGTCGGTGTAGGACGCACCCTCGGCGTCCTTGTTGTACTCCAGTCCGTGCGGATGCATCGTCAACGTGAGGTGCGTGTTGTTGCGGAAGACCACGCGCACTGAATCGCCCACATCTGCGCGGATGAGCGGCCCAAGAATCCCCAGGTGCTCCCACTCCGGTGGCCGCGGTTTGAGCGTCTTGAACGCAAGATCGGTGTACTCACGATAGATGGCCTTGTGGTAGACGCGGTGCTTCATGCCTGCTCCGCTCTCGTCCTCGGCGGATTCGGCGTGCGGCAATCCTGCGAGATTGCGACCCCCGGGCGTGTAGTCCCACTCCACTCCGTCGGCGGCGATGTAGTAGGTCCGAATGACGCTGTGCCCCGGTGCAGTCGCGGCCTGACCATGTCCCACGCGGGGGCCCAGTCCGAGCAGCAGCACTGCTCCCACAACGATGATCGTGCGCAGCGAAGGATTGCGGTCTCTCTGTCTCATAGGCACTTCAGGTACTCCACAAGGTCGCTAATTTCAGCCGGAGTAAGGTCGCTGGTGACGCCATGCGCATCGTTCGGATTGAACATTGTCCACAACTCCTCCAGAGTGCGCGCCGATCCGTCATGCAGGTACGGTGCAGAGTACGCATCGTTCGTCAGATGCGGAACATCCAGCATCTCCGAAACGTCTGTCTCCTTGAACGTGCCAACATAGCTGAGCTTCCGGTTGGTGAACTTCGGACCGCGATGGCAGTAAGCGCACTGGTTGTGCCGAGGCAGCGGGCGCCCGCTCTTGTAGCGGGTGCGCTCAAAGATTGCCTTGCCACGTGTCTGCGCCGCAGTCAGCTCCCCGCCGGGCAAACGATATCGATTGGGTCGCAAGGGAATTGCCGCCACGAACGACGCGAGTTCGTTCAACTCATGCTCGTCGAAGCTCTGCGAGCGATAAAAATACATTGCGGTTCGCGGGCCACATTCAGCCAACAAGTCGCGATTGGTGCCGTTCCACTTGAAGGGCTCCGTACCGCTCAGGCTCTCAATCGACCGGTCATCGACTATCTCCCTGCCAAATCCATCCGGTTCCAGATCCCACTGCATTCCGTCAAACGTCGCGTCGATGTGACAGTTGGCACAGCCGAACTGCCCCTGAAACGCATAGCGCGCAGAGTAGAAAATCTGCTCGCCTCGCCGTCGCGCCGTGATGTGGCTGGAGCCTCCTAAATCAAGCGTCGCGGCAACCGTATCGCTCGCAGTATCAATCACGCTGATGCTGTCATCCATGCGATTGGCGACATAGAGTCGCTTGCCATCTGGCGAAAGCGTTATGCCGCGGGGATTCTTTCCCACCGCGATGCGAGCGGTGACATAATGCGCTGAGGCCGACAGATCGTTTGCGATTGACTCGCGATGCGCGCCCACGAATTCAAGCAGCTTTGCGACGGAGATCACCGTTACCGAATCCGAGCCTGACGTACTGACATAAATCTTCGACTTGTCCCGAGCGATCGCCACCGCGAACGGCATTGCGAAGTAGCGATCGAGCTCATCGAGAGGCACTTGCACTGTTCGGCCAACATCGGCGCCAAACAGCGTGAGCGAGTTGCCGAAGACCCATCCATGTTCGACATGCGCCACGGGTATCAGGTTCTTCGGGCGCATCTGTGCCGCTACTCCGAGCTTTCCATCCACTGACAGCGCGAGATGAAAGACCCCGCCAACGTTGTGCAATTCACGCCGCTCGATGACTCCTTGCGAAGCCGTGTCGATGACCGTAATCTCCGATTCCGGCGCTTGGCGAGTGGCACGCAGATTCGGATAGACGTGAGTGCAGTAGATGCGGCCGCCATCAGCAGAACGTGTCAGATAACTGGCGCCTCGTCCCGCTGGTATCCGCTTCACCTCGTGGCCGCTCGCAAGGTCGATCACAGATACGTCATCGCTCAGCCGGTTCGCAACATACAACGTCGCGTCCGTGTTGTCAGTTACCAGGCCGGTTGGCTCCCAGCCTGTCCGAAGCGTACGAATCAGCGCTAAGCTCGCTGCGTCGATAACAGACACGGAGTCGTCCCATGAGTTGGTCACGTAGATATGCTGCCCACCGGGCGACAAAGCGAGCCCACGCGGCACATGGCCCACCGCAATCGACTTCAAAGTGGCGCCGTTGCCCGCGTCTACGATGCGCAGTTCGTCGCTTCGTTCGCAAACTACGTAGAGCCAGCGTCCATCCGCTGACACCGCAATTTCGCTGGGGGAGAGATATTCGGCCGTATCCTTTGAGGTCTGCGCATGGACCGGCCAATGGAATGCGAGCATAACCAGTGCGAGCAGGGCAGCAGCCGCAGTGATCAACGGCGCGATCCACTTCGGCATTGGTCCCACCCCCAAACGCGCGCATAGACGCCGCACGCAGAAACGCAGAAACGCACAGCGCAGTCTGATAAGCAGGGGAAGAATTAGCTTGATTGGATTCTAACGCCGATGCCGGCCTTAGACCACCGAATTGCCGGATTGGGCATGCTTGGAATGTACGCGCAGATGCAAATCGTGGGCGGCTCGTAACTCCGGACCGCCCGCGATGCGGAGTTTATGGGGCTATGTTGGCCGTAGCATGCAGCCGAAGATCGCGTGACGAGGCACCCACGTATACCGTGCGCGGCCCCGCAACCGTGACCCACTTCCCCTCTTTCGTTGACCAGTACTGCAGTCTCCGCACAGGCAGGTGCAGCGTTATTGTCTTCGTCTCATTCGGTTGCAGGTAAACGCGATCAAATCCCACCAGCGCATGAATGGCAAACTGCGCTCCAGCGGGTGCGTTCTCGGGAGCGCCAAGATAGACCTGCGGAACTTCGTCGCCGGCCACAGCTCCTAAGTTCTTCAACTGAACACTTACATCCAGCCCACCATCGCTGGCCGGTTTGAGTGCGAGATCGGAGTAACCGAACTGAGTGTAGGAGAGCCCATGCCCAAAGGGAAAGAGCGGCTCGGTCTTTTGCTGATCGAACCAGCGGTAGCCAACAAAGACGCCCTCTGAGAAGGTGGTCTTGCCGTTCACGCCGGCCGCAGTGCGCTCAGGGTGTGAGGGATCCTGTGCGGCCTCATCCTGCAGCCGAACCGGCCATGTGAAGGGAAGACGCCCGGCTGGGCTCACCTTGCCCAGCAGCACGTTGGCAGTCGCCCAGCCGCCCTCGTCGCCGGGCCACCACATCTGCAAAATAGCTTTCACCTTGCTGACCCACGGCATCGCGACCGGCTGGCTCACGTTCAACACAACAATAGTGTTGGGATTCGCAGCCGCTATTTCTGCAATCAGCTTGTCCTGGTCGCCGGGCAGCGTGAAGACCGGCCAGTTGCGGCTCCACGCAAATACCACGGCGGTCTTTGCCTGCTTCGCGGCGGAGATAGCCGCTGCATGGTTCGCCTCCTGCTGCTCCGGCGTAACCCAGCTCAGCCGAACCTGCGCGGGACTATTGGAGGTGTCAGGCGTAATCGCCACCTGCACTTTGTGCGGACCAGCCGCGAGGTTGAGCACGGTGCGCAGGTTGTCCAGACCATCCGTTGTCGGAAGAACATCGTCCTGGCCAGCCTGCGTTATGTCGCCGTGAATCCACATCTGCCCGTTGGCGGCAACCTTCTTGCCATCCACGCGTAATTCGGAGTAGCAGCCCAGCACCTGCAGATGAATCCGGTAACTGCCCGCACTCGGGGCGTTCAGCGTGCCCTTCCAGGTATAAGTCGAATTGGCCGACAACGCCTTGCCGTTCGAGCGGGTGAAATCGATCTGTGGATCAGTCTGTGGTGCCGATCCCCCTGTGCGTTCCAATCCCGGCTTGCCATCGTGCGAAAGATATTTCGCCGGAATCGCCGTGCCCGTCAAGTCGTTGGCCACTGCGTACACGATGCGCGCCGAAGTGTCAGACGAGGTCAGCTTCTTCAGAGCCTCCACCGTGCCAATCTCGCGCTCCGACAGGCCCACGGCCTTTTCGCCAGTGTTGCCAACCGCGATCGTCTGACCAGCGCCGGGCCCGATGAATGCTATCGATTGGAGATCGGCTTTTTCAACGGCAACGCCCCACCTTCGTTCTTGAGCAATACCGCAGCGTCTTCTCCGGTCTTCTGGATAACCTTGGCGTTCTCTTCAACGGCAGACGGCCTGATGTCATGCCTCGATTTGCCATCGAGGAATCCGAACTTCTCCATTTGAAGCAGTACACGTCCCGCGGCGCGCGTGATCGTCGCCTCCGTGATGCGTCCTGCCTGCAATTCTGTCTTGAGCGTGGTCGTCGGCATGGGTTCGGCGGGGCCGCCATCCCACCCCTTGTAGGCAGGCTCTTCCGGTAACGCATTCCTCATCCCATCTTCCGCCGGATCGGCAGGCTTGCTTGGTGGCGCCTTCGCCGCGGGCGGCTGATTCTCAAAATATGCAGGACCGCGCCAGAACGCGTCGAGCGTTCCGGGCATCTCCATATCCAGACCGCTGTTGATGAACTTCGTCCCGTGTGTCGCACCCCAGTCCGAAGTCACGAAACCCTTGAAGCCGACCTCATCCTTCAGAATTTTGTTGAGCGTCGAGTCGTTGCCGCAGGCGTATTCGCCGTTGATCTTGTTGTACGAACACATGATCGACGACACTTCTGCGTCCGACGCATCCTTGAAGGGTGCCACGTAGATTTCGTGCAGTGCCTGCTGGTCAACATCAACGTCGGTGCCGTCGGTGTCGTACGCCACGTAGTGCTTCGCCTGCGAAAGGATGCCCTCGCCCTGCACACCGTGAATCATGGCCGCCGCCATCTGCCCCGTCAGCACCGGATCTTCGCCGAAGGTGTTGTAGCCCCGATAAAAAAAGATATCGCGATCAATGTTGATGAAGGGCTGCAGCACAACGTCGATGCCGTGCGAGCGCGCCTCGTGCGCAATTACGACGCCATTCTGCCGCGCATCTTCGCTGCTGAATGTAGCAGCCAAACCCATGGTCGCAGTCGGTGCCGTAGAGGGAACCCGCGTCAGCACTCCCGGAGGTCCGTCCGCCAACCGCAGACTCGGGATCCCTAATCGGGGAACGCCCGCCATGTACCCGGCTTGCGCCTGGTAGGTGGCAGCCGGCTCCTGCGTGCCGTGGATCATCGCTATCTTTTCGTCCAGTGTCATCTCGCTCAGCAGCTTGTCCACTCGCGCGTTGCCCGTCACAACCGAGACCGTCTTGCTTTGCATCCGCGCGATTCCCCAGCCCGCCAGCGCGACCACTGCAATCGCCGCACACACCAGTAGCCATTGGTTGCCTCGTTTTGCTTCGCTCATCCCCGTGCCCTCATTACGCAAAATAACCGCGCTCGACCACCCTCCATTTCCACGCGCGCGCAGCATGTGGAAGAGAGAACCCGTTGAGTTGGTCTTGTAAGTTCGGAAGCAATCCTACTCCTCCGCGGGCTTAGCGGAGTTGGGGAAGGGAACATTTTCCGCTGTGCATGAAGTCTCCCGAGTCAGCGGCCGGGCAACGCGTCAATCGACGCAATCAGGGCCCCGCAAACGCGCTCAATCTGCGCATCGGTCATGCGGTTATAGAACGGCAGTGCAATGCATCGCGCAGACTCCGACTCCGTGACAGGAAGATCCCTCCCCGCCGCACGGAAATCCGCATACGCCGGCTGCAAGTGTATTGGCGCAAAATATCGGCCCGACGCGATGCCTTGCGCCGCAAGGTTCTTCCTTACGCAATCTCGATCGGCCCGCTTAGACTCGGCACTCAATCGCACCACGTAGACAAACCAGCTGATCTTCGCGCCGGGCAACGCGAGCGGCAGAAGAATCAGCCGTGAATCCCCGCCCAGACGCGAATGGTACTTCGCAGCCACCTCCGCGCGCCGCGCCACCATCCCATCGACGCGCCTCATCTGCTCCAGCCCCAGCGCGCAGTTGATCTCAGAGATGCGGTAGTTGTAGCCAATCTCGGAGTGCTCGAACCAGTCGTCGGTATCGCGCCGTCCCTGGTTGCGCAGCGATCTCGCAGTCGCGGCCAGCTCGGCATCGTTCGTTACGAGCATGCCACCTTCACCGGTCGTGATCTGCTTGTTCGGATAGAACGCGAAGACGCCAACATCGCCGATCGTGCCCACCTTCCTGCCGTCGAACTCCGCCCCCAGCGCCTCGCACGCATCCTCCATGACACGCAGACTGACGACGCCTCGCAATCTGGAGCAGCGCTCTCATGTCAGCGGGAATGCCGAAGGTATGAACCACGACAATCGCACGTGTGCGCGGCGTGATCGCGGCTTCCACACACGCAGTATTGAGGTTCAGCGTCACCGCTTCGATGTCCACGAACACGGGAGCGGCGCCGACGTATCGAATTGCATTCGCGGCCGCGATAAATGTGAATGACGGAACAATCACTTCGTCGCCCGCACCGATGCCCAGCGCCAGCAGAGCAAGATGCAAGTCCGCTCGTGCCGGAGTTCACGGCTACCGCATGCTCGGCCTGCATATACTCCGCTAGGGATCTCTCGAATTCCACCAGCACCGGACCCAGGCTCAGACGCGAACCACAAAGCACCTTCACGACGGCTTCAATCTCTGATTCAGTAATGTCGGGTGCGGAAAGGGGAATCGACTCGTCGAAACTCATGGCGCAAGATCCGGCGCGTGCTTTATCAGCAGCGAGGCATCCAGCTTCACGACGTCAGCACGTGCACGATTGTGCGTCCGATGCTGTCCCTCGCCATACGGATTTGTCATACCTACTAAGCGACACGCGGAACTCTTCGCTACGCGCACGCGCAATTGCACTGCGAATGGAATCGGCATCCGGCGCCGCGTCCAGCACGTTGCGCGCACGTTCTCGTCCCTGCTGCCGCATGCCCACATTCACAGTCGGCAAAGCAGAACGAGGCCGTCTCCATAATTCCGCTGCTGGAATTGCCAATCAGCATCTCCACCTGTCGCAGCAGACTCCAGTAGGTCAGAGCGTCCATATTCGTGAAGACGCGTCCGCATCCGCGCTGCTTCGCAGAAATTCGCTGCGTCTGTCTCGATCAGGCTCCGACTGCCCGCATCGGAGTTCGGGATAGCAGAACAGAATCTGACCCCGACGTAGCAAGCGCTTCAAACAGCGCCTCCGCCTCGGCGTGGTGTCACGAAGGATGGTCACTGGATGATACGCGACCAGCAGGGTCGGCTTCGATCAGCATCGATGCCAAGTCGTTGTTCCAGTTGCTACCGTGAGTACAGCGTCTGCCGGATGCAAGTGATCCAAGCGACGGCGCACCGGCGCGATGTACTCGCCACTCCTCTTCGCCCATGGAAATAACGCGCGCCTTCGCCCGATCTGTCGAGGTGAAATGGATGTGGCTCATTTTCGTGAGCGCGTTGCGAACCGCATCGTCAATGGCTCCCTCGCTGATTTCGCCACCTTCAATGTGCGCGACTGGAATTCTGCAGCGCGAGCGCGACGGCCGCGGGAGCAAGCATTTCGTAGCGGTCGGCAATCAGCAGCAGCAGGTCGGGTCGCATTTCGCCCAGCAGATCCGCCAGGCTCAGCGTGGCCACCCCGATCGTCTTCGCCATGCCCACATCGGTGTCCGAACTTAGCAGGCACTCGATGCGGCCCGCAATCGGGAATCCGTCTTTCTCGATCTCGCGAACCGTCATCCCAAATTCTGGAGACAGATGCGAGCCGAGAACGATTAATTTCAGGTCCACGTCGGGATGCGCGGCAGGTCGTGGAGCGGCCAGTATAGGTGGCTGTAGTCTGCTCGCGAGGTGGTGACGACGGCGATCTTTCGTTTCATAGGAATCTACGAAGTAGCGTGTTCGCGGGATTCGAATTCCGGTACAAGCTTTGCAGACTGCGCATCAGTAGATCTTCGTCAAACGTCTGGGTGGCGCGCTCCAACTCAGTGATCTTGCAGCAATTCGAAACGGACTGATCAACCGGTCCGCTCACAATTCTGAATTCTCCATGTTTGCGAGCTGCGAAGTTCGTCCTCTGACATCAGTTCTTCATACAGTTTGTCGCCGGGCCGCAGACCAGTGAACACAATCGCAGGTTCATTGCCCAGACGCGCGAATCATCTGCACGTGCGAGGTCAATCAGATCGAAAAGCCTCTCCCATGTAAGGCAGAAGTATTTTCGCGGGCAATGGAAACGACGCCGCTCGGAGGATATTAAAAGTTGCTTCCTTGAGCGTGATGAAATATCGGCAGACTCGGGGATGTGTGACGGTGACGGGTCCGCCGCTCTCGATTTGTTCCAGGAAAAGAGGGGAAACGCTGCCTTGTGAGCCGAGAACATTCCCGAGGCGGATCGACGTCATCTGCGTATCCGGTGTGCCAAGACTTGCCAGCACCTGTTCCGCAACACGTTTGGTTGCTCCCATGACCGAGATCGGATTTACCGCCTTGTCAGTGGATATGAGAACAAGCTTGCGCGTTTGCTGACGTACTGCAGCCCTGGCGAGAGTGTATGTACCCACAGCGTTATTCGTGACGGCGGCGAAACGATTCTGCTCGAGCAGTGGGACGTGCTTGAAAGCGGCCGCGTGAAAAATTGTGCCCGGCGAGTAGCGATCGAGCAAGTGATCCAGCAGACCAGCTTCGCACACATTGCCGAGAACAGGGACTATGGTCGTCCTGTCGCTCGGGAGTTTCGACAATCGCAGGTACAGGCGATAAAGAGCGTGCTCGGATAACTCCAGCAGAATGAGATAGCGCGGCCCCATGCTGAGAATCGCAGCGGCGAGCTCTGAGCCGATGGATCCGCCCGCCCCCGTGACCAGCAACGACTTGCCTTCAACGTCGCTTCGCACAATAGAGTAGTCGACTGCGGCTTGTGGGCGGGTCAGGAGGTCTTCGAATCGGAACTCTGTCTCTTGGCGGGCGTTCATCTCACATTCGATTATAGGAGTTCGTTTCGCAAACGCGGCGACCGGCAAGGGGCAGGCTTTCGATTCACGCATAAAGATCTCGCGTTGAACAACTTGGTTCCCAGCCCGTTGGGGGCACGGCACGCCACCTGCCAGGCACCGATAATGAGCATGTGAGCCACCTTCCCAAACCAGAATCGCGTAACGCCAGTCTACTACGCGAATATCTTACCTATCTGCGCGTGGACAAGGGCCTGCGCCCGTTGACCTGCGAGGCGTATGAACGCGATCTGTCCATGTTTTCTGAAGTACTCGAGGCGTCGAATTCCTTGCTGGCAACCGCGAGGCAAGCAGATGTCGCGGGATTTCTGGAACATCTGAAAAAGCATGGAGTGGAAGCCAGGTCGATTGCTCGAAAACTCTCTTGCCTGCGCGGATTTTATCGGTGGATGCTGCTCGATAAGCGCATCGGCCATGATCCGACGGTGAATCTGGAGTCGCCCTCGACATGGAAGGTGCTTCCAAAGTCGCTTGCTGAATCCGAAGTGACAGCGATGCTGGATCGCACTTCGATAGCTGCAGTTCATCCGCAGCACGATGCGACCGCGCTTCGCGACAATGCGATCCTGGAGCTGTTATATGCAGCGGGATTGCGTGTTTCTGAATTGACCGATCTCGGTGTCGCCGATCTTTCGCTCGATGAAGGACGGGTTCTGGTGCGCGGCAAAGGGGATAAAGAGCGCGTGGTGCCGATAGGGGTATCCGCCATTCGAGCGCTGTCGCAATATCTTGAAAATGGCCGTCCGGAGTTGGCGAAGACGAGCCGAAAGTCCGATGCCTAAGGCTGTTTCTTTCTGTTCGCGGACATGCGCTCACGCGGCAGTGGATATGGCAGTTGGTGAAAGTCGGCGGATGCTCATGCGAGCCCGCACATGCTTCGACACAGTTGTGCCACGCACATGGTGGAACATGGTGCTGATCTGCGTACTGTGCAGACGCTGCTGGGTCACGCGGATATTGCGACTACGCAGGTCTATACGCACGTTGCGCTTGGCCGATTGAAGGCGGTGCATCGCGCGCATCATCCGCGGGCGCGTCGACGGATGACGCAGTCAGGGTGAGCAGTCATGAGCGACAACCCTAAGAGCGATGTCCTGGTCGAAGAGTTTCTCACCGTGCTCACGTATGAGCGCAACGTGTCGCCCCATACCCTCGTGCTTACAGACGCGAACTTACCGATTTCTCGGCGTATCTTGTGGCAAGCAAATCGGTTCGCCCGCCATGCGAAAAGTGGAGCATCAGCAGATCCGTGCATTCCTGGGAACGTTATATGACCGGGGCCTATCGAAAGCTTCCGTAGCGCGCGCCTTGGCGGCAATTCGCGCATGGTTTCGCTGGTTGGCCAAGACAGGCAGGGTAGAGCAGAATCCTGCAGCGCTGGTTTCGACCCCCAAGTTGCCAAAACATCTTGCCGCGTGTCCCGAACATCGAGCAGATGAATCGCGCCGCCGATCACATTGGAGAGGGCGCTGCAGCGTGGCCGGAACGGGACCGGGTGATCTTCGAACTCCTTTACGGATGTGGGATTCGTAACGCTGAACTGGTCGGCATCAATCTGACGGACATCCACTGGGCGAATGAAGCCATCCTGGTGCGGGGGAAGGGTCGAAAAGAGCGCTATGTGCCTTTAGGCGATGTTTCCGCGCAGGCCTTGCGTGCCTACCTGCCTGAGCGCGAAGCGCGTCTTGCTTCTGCAAAAAAAAGTTCTGAGGCCCTCCTTCTCGGGCTGGATTTGAAAGGCAATGGACGCCTGACTACGCGGAGTATCCAACGAATCGTGAAGCGGCTGGCGATGGCTCAGGGGCTGGCGGCGGACGTTCATCCCCACACTCTGCGGCATGCCTTCGGGGCGCATATGCTGGAGGAAGGCGCAGATTTAAGGGCTATTCAGGAGTTGATGGGTCACGCGAGGCTGTCCACCACGCAGCGCTACACGCAGATCACAAATAACCAGATAACTGCGGTTTACGACCGGACGCATCCCCGCGCCAAATAGAGGCCTGAAATCGATCAAAATTCACCGTTTCGAGCACCGTTTTGCGAGGATATGCCAAAGATAACAAGCAAGTTGGCATCACTGCCCTGCAGCAAATCGCCAACTAAACTAAACTAGTAGGTATAGCTTCGGCAGGGCTGTGCGTTGCGGTCGTTTCTGGAACAGACGACCCCTGCGCTTCAATTGAGAGCCATCCCGTAAAGGACCACCCATTGATCGGTAGTGTACTCACAAAAGTTTTCGGAACAAGCAACGAACGTGTTGTGAAGCGCCTTCTTCCAATGGTGGAGGAGGTCAATGCGTTTGAAGCCTCCATCCACCCGCTCACAGATGAGCAATTGCGTGCCAAAACGACGGAGTTCCGTGGCCGCATTCAGTCCCGTTTAGAAGGCATTGAAGATGCTGCCGAGCGAAAGACTGCGGAGAAGCAGGTATTGGAAGAACTGCTTCCGGAGGCCTTTGCCATAGTTCGTGAGGCTGGCCGCCGCGTATTAAAAATGCGCCATTTCGACGTGCAGATTATTGGCGGCATCGTTCTCCACCAAGGCAAGATTTCTGAAATGAAAACCGGCGAAGGAAAGACGCTGGTGGCGACATTGCCTTGCTACCTGAATGCGCTCGCCGGGCACGGTGTTCACGTCGTCACGGTGAACGACTATCTGGCCAAGCGCGATGCTGAGTGGATGGGCAAGATTTACGAGTTTCTTGGGCTGACGGTTGGCGTGATTGTTCACGATCTGGACGACGCCCAGCGTCGAGATGCCTATGCCTGCCGACATAACTTACGGCACCAACAACGAATTTGGTTTTGACTACCTGCGCGACAACATGAAGTTTGAGCTGAAGGACTGCGTGCAGCGCGGACACCACTACGCGATTGTCGACGAAGTGGATTCTATTCTTATCGACGAAGCGAGAACGCCACTCATTATCAGCGGTCCAACCGATCAAACGACGGACAAGTATGTCCGCGTGAATCGCATTATTCCCGCGCTGGTAAAGGGTGAAGAGATTACGCAGGGTGAGGACAAGATCCTTACTGGTGACTACGTGGTCGATGAAAAGCACCGCACCATCAGCGTCACGGATGAGGGCTGGGAAAAGATTGAGAAGTTGCTCGGCATCGGAAACATTGCCGAGGTGGAGAACTGGGAGCTCAAGCACCACGTTGAGACTGCCATCAAGGCCCATTCGCTTTATCGTCTCGACGTGAACTATGTCGTCAAGGATGGCGAAGTCCTGATCGTGGACGAGTTCACGGGCCGCCTTATGCCCGGACGCCGCTGGTCAGACGGATTGCACCAGGCCATTGAAGCGAAAGAGAACGTAAATATCCGCCGCGAAGATCAAACGTTGGCGACGATCACTTTCCAGAATTACTTCCGGCTTTATTCCAAAGCTCTCCGGCATGACGGGTACCGCCGAAACGGAAGCAGCGGAATTCGACAAAATCTACAAGCTCGAAATCGTTGTGATCCCGACGAACCAGGTGATGCGGCGAATTGAGAATCCAGACGTCGTGTTCCGGACGGAGAAGGAAAAGTACTACGCGGTAGCAGATCAGATTTCGGAACTCCACGACAAGAATCAGCCAGTGCTGGTGGGTACCACGTCGATTGAAAAGTCGGAGATACTTTCGGGAATCCTGCAGCGGAAGGGCGTCAAGCACGTTGTATTGAACGCCAAGTATCACGAGCGCGAAGCGGAAATTGTGGCCCAGGCGGGTCGCCTTGGGAATGGTCACGATCGCTACCAACATGGCGGGTCGAGGCACGGACATTCTGCTCGGCGGAAATCCTGAGTTCATGGCCAAGCAACAGCTTGTGAAGAAGGGTCAGGCGCGCGCTGTGAGTGCTGCCGAAGGAGCAATTTCGCCCAGCGCCGGACCCGGGAATGACGCGGTTCTACTACCAGGGGCAGGAGTTCGAATCGACGCAAGGGGATTGGGATGCGGCGATCTCGCAGCACGCAACGATTGCGTCGCGAGGATCATAACGCCGTGGTTGGCGGCCGGTGGACTGCACATCATCGGCACGGAGCGCCACGAGTCACGGCGCATCGACAACCAGCTTCGCGGCCGTGCCGGAAGACAGGGCGATCCGGGTGCTTCGCGCTTCTACCTGTCGCTTGAAGACGACCTGATGCGCATCTTCGCCAAGGAGTGGGTTTCCACGCTTCTGCAAAGGCTGGGGATGGAAGAGGGCGTACCGATTGAGTCCGGGCTGATCTCGCGAAGAATTGAAGCGGCGCAGAAGGCGGTCGAAGCGCAGAATTTCGAGTCGCGCAAACACGTTCTTGGAATACGACGACGTGATGAACAAGCAGCGCGAGGCCGTCTACGGTTTGCGCAAGCAATTGCTGCGAAAATGTCGAACAGAAGGAACTGATCCTTGAGGACTACACTGCGGGAACGTTGAGTGCGATTCTCGATGCCGTCGGCGCCGGAAAATGTGCATCCGGACCAGTGGGATGCTGCCGCGCTCAAGACAAAGCTGGTCGGAACAGTTCGGCCTCGATCCGATCGCCGAAGGCGTGCGATGTCGCGGAACTGAAGCCGCCACGAACTCGGGCGATCAGATCTTCAATCACCTGAAGTCGAGAAATACGAGACCAAGGAACAGAATCCTCGCGCGAACAAGCATGCGCTACCACGAACGCATGGTGATGCTGAGCGTGCTCGATGGCTTGTGGAAAGACCATCTGCTCGCGATGGACCACCTGCGTGAGGGCATCGGTCTGCGCGGCTATGCGACAGCAGGATCCGCTGGTCGCATACAAGCGCGAATCCTTCGACATGTTCGAGGCGATGATGACGCGCTTCCAGGAGGACACGGTCCGTTATCTCTTCCTGATGCAGATCGTTGGTCCGGATGGTCAGCCGGTCACCGAGGTGCCGCTGCCGCGTCCAAGGACGCTGGAGGGCGAGCAACTCACATGAACGGGCATATGGTAGTGCGCCGGTCGAGGGAGCGAGAGATTCGCTGTGCCGGTGCGCCAGCATTCAACGACGATCGATCAGCTGGAGCAGGAGTTCGAGCGCAAGAAACGGCGCGAGCTGGACGTTGCGCGTCTGGCCGGCGGCGGAATGGCGGAAGTAGCGCAGCGCCGGACCGGTGAGAAGGTTGGCCGCAACGATCCTTGCCCATGCGGATCAGGCAAGAAGTACAAGAAGTGCCACGGCGTAGAGTAGTAAAGTCCTGGCAAATGTCGATTTCAGAGGGGCACCGGTTTTTAGAGCCGGTGCCCTCTGCGCTGTTTGGGACAAACCCAAGCAGCCAATCTTTCGATTCCCCTGCAAAACTTGGTCAGTTGTCCCTGAGCGCGATCATGGGGTCGACGCGCGTGGCTCTGCGCGCGGGGATGACACATGCAGCGGTCGCGGCGAAAAGGAAGACCGCCGCAATGATGCCGAGAACGGAGGGTTCCCGCATGCTGCTCGCCGTCCAGTGCTGCACCTGGTCGCTGAGCCCGACGCTGAGAAGGATGCCAAGAACAAGCCCGACTCCCGTGGTGCGCGCGCTGGATGCCAGGGTGAGCAGGAGAACGTTCCACCGGGGAGCGCCGAGGGCCATCCGAATGCCGAGTTCGCGCGTACGCTGCTCGACGGAGTAGGCAACGACGCTGGCCAACCCAATGGCGGCAAGACCGAGGGCAACAAAAGAGAAGACAGCGAAGAGCACCGCGATGAAGCGCTCGTGCGACCAGACGAACGTGGAGAGATACTCGTCCATCGAGTAGACGAAGCTGACTGCCTGGTTTTGATTGAGGGCGCGGATATTCGTGCTGATTGCGTGAAGGGGCGCCTTTGGATTGCCGGTGGTACGAATGAGAATGTTTACGCCCGGCGTGACGAGTATCGACGACGCGATATAGGCCTGCGGAAGGATGGGGCGGTGCAAACCGTCGTTCCGTACATCGCCTACTACGCCGACGATCTGGAAGGGCTGGTCTGCGTTTGGTGAGCGCAGCAGGGTTGGGGGCACGAGCGATAGTTCAGTGGGGAGAATTTGCCTTCCGATCGGATCAGAGCCCGGGAAGTAAATTTGCGCGAAAGTTTTGCTGATTACAGCGACGCGTGCTCCTCGAAGGATCTCGTCGCGCGTCAGAAGTCGCCCCTCCAGAAGTGGAATACGAAGGACGGAGAAGTATTCAGAGCCAATCAGGTTAATTCCGCTTTTGCGACTCTTATCGAGAGTGGCACCCACGATCTGCATGGGCTGGAGCCAGTTGTTGTCAGGAGGAACGCCCACTCCGGAGATGGCGGCGTCCGTAACTCCGGGAGTAGCTTTGATCTTTCCAATCAATGCGTCGTAATAATTCACGCGTTCCTGCCAGGCAGGAAAAGACTTCTCCGGTAGGTTGACCCGAAGCGTCAGTATGTTGCTTGAGTCGAAGCCAAGCGGAGCGGCGTAGGCCTGGAGGAAGTTGCGCATCGCTGCGCCGGCGCCGGCAAGCATGAGGACAGTGAGCGTGACCTGCGCGACGATCAGGACGCTGCGCGTTCGCGCCCCTTGAGAAGTCGTAGTGCGGGAGCCTGCCGATTGAACCATGCGGCTGATGTGGGGACTGGAGAACTGCAGTGCGGGAGAGAGTCCGGCGAGAATGCCAACGGCAACCGAGACAGCGGTGCTGAAGAGAAGAACCGGCGTGTTTAGAGTGATGGCTACTTCATGCGGAATGGAGTATTCGGGAATCAGGCCCGTGATGAGGCGTACGGCGAGAGATGCGAAGGCCATGCCAAGCCCGCCACCTATGACCGACAGGACAACGGATTCGGTGAGCAATTGCCGCACGATCCGGCCGCGAGAGGCACCCAATGCAAGTCGGGTTGCAAGCTCCTGCAGGCGCGAAGTTCCGCGCGCGAGCATGAGGATGGAGACGTTGCCGCAGCCGATGAGTAGCAGCAGGGCAACCGCGACGAAGAGCAGGATCAGCGTGCCCTTGAACTGACCTAGCAGCCAGTCATTTAGCGTTTCAATCTTGATGCGATAGCCATCGGATGGCAGCAGCGATGGCTCAGCATGGCCAACCTGTTGCACGAAGCTGGCTAATTCGCCGCCAGCCGCATCCGTCGATACACCTGGGCGCAGGCGTATGAGCGACTCTAAGCGGATCCTGGAATCCATGGCCGCAGGTATTGGCAGATACACTTCGGAGTCATGCCAGGTGAAGCGTGGACCGACCACGCCGATGACGGTGTATTTCTGCTGGTTGAGTTCGAGTACTTTGCCGAGGACGTCTGGACTGGAAGCAAAGTGGGTCTTCCAGAACGGGTAGCTGATGACGGCCACCGGGGGAGGAGCTACGCCGGAAGGCGCTTCGGCCGCGGTGAAGACTCGGCCCATGAGCGGAGGCGCGCCGAGAAACTGGAGGCCGTTCCCGGTCACTTCCAGAACCTTGACCGACTGGGGAATGTCCCCATCCGTGGCTACCATGCTGGTGTCATTTTGCCCGAAGGCGTCTTCGACTGATTTGGTCTTGCGAAGCTGGTCGAGTTCGGCGAGGGTCAGGTAGAGCTCTCCGCCTCGGCCTTGCTTATTCTGGACGGTAATAAAGGCGATGCGATTGGCATCATGATAGGGGTAAGGGTCGATCAGAACTCCGTAGAGCACGCTGTAGACGGCTGCCGTGGCTCCGATACCCAGCGCCATGGAGAGGGTTGCGGTGAGGGCATAGACTCGATGCTTGATGAGTTGCCGCAGAGCGAGGGTTAAATCCTGAGTCAAGAGACACCTCCGCCTTCCCATGCGGGAGTCGGCAGCGGAGGAAGTGCAACTCAGGTTCCTCTCGACTCTGGCCGCAAGTGGCGTAGAGTCAGCGCGCCAGGGAACTAGATGAAACGCGGAGTGTCCGAAATCAGAGATGGCCGTTCAATTTCGGACAGCTTCCGCTCTACTCCGTCCTCAGCGCCCGCACCGGATCGATGGATGCGGCTCGCTGCGCCGGTATGATGCCGGCGATGACCGCCGCCACCGCGAGTACCGCGATTGCTGCGATCACGACCTTGGCGTCCGCGTTGGTGATCTCGTATAGCTGCGACCTCACAAACCGCACGCACAGCAGAGCCACAGGAATCCCAATCGCGAGGCCGAGAGCAGCTTGCATCATGGCGCCGCGCATAATCATCGCAATCACGCCACTGCGCCTGGCTCCGAGCGCCATGCGGACGCCGATCTCCGGTGTCCGCCGGGCGACGGTATACGCGGTCACGCCATACAGGCCGATCGCAGCCAGCAGCAGCGCCAGCGCGCCAAAGAGCAGCGTCAACCGGGAGACCAGTCTTTCTTCGGTAAACTGAGCGGCGATCTGATCGCCAAATGTTTGAAACAGGACAACGGTCAGGTTCTGATTGATGCCGGCAAGCGTTTGCCGCGCCAATGCTTCCATGCCGTCCATCGGCCGGTCTGTCTCGATGACGATTGTGCCCGCATAGAGCCCATCATCTTTCTCGATAGGATCTTTTGCGCTTGGCGGCCGTTGCATCAGCGGGATGAAGAACATTGGGTGGTCCTTCCAGCGAGCGCTCGTATAAGCTGTGTCCTCCACTACGCCGACAATCTCCCAATCGCCGCTTGAATCCGGCGGTCCCTGAAAGCCGATGTAATGGCCGATCGGACTTTCGCCGGGCTTAAACAACTTCTTCACGAACGTCTGGTTCACAACCGCCACCGAATGACTAGTCGATGTGTCGCGTGGATCGATTCCGCGCCCCATCAACACATGCGTTCCCACCGAATCAAAGTAATCCGCACTCGCTCGCACAACGGACGCTATCGTTTTCGCCTGAGGCCGCCCCTGCACCTGCACGCCCCAGCCGTTGTTGTTGTCTTCCATCGGTGTGTATGAGGAAATCCCTACTTTGACCACACCCGGCAGTGCGCGGAAGCGCTCTTCCATGGTGCGATAGAGCTCCTCCAACTGCGTCTGCACGTAGCCCGCTGCCTGAGGGTTGATGTGTACGATGTACCGGTTCGTCGCGTTCAGCTTCAAATCTGTACGTTCGAGTTTCGTCAGGCTTTCGAGGAAGAGCGCTGCCCCAACCAGCAACACCAGAGACAGGCCTACCTGGAGCACTACCAGCCCGCGCTGCAGTAGAGATGCTCCTGCCCCCGTCGTCCTCGATCCCGTACGAAGCGCATCGGCCGGTTCGGCCTGGGCTGCCATCCATGCCGGCGCCACGCCGAAGAGAATTCCGGTAAACAGTGAAAGGCCCAGCGCAAACGCCATTACCGGCATCGACGGATGAGCATGGATCGGAACATTTGGTGCGCCGGGCAACGCCAGCATCAGCAGCATGCGCGTACCTGCGTAGGAGACGGCCAGCCCGGCGATTCCTCCCAGCACTGCCAGCACTACACTCTCGGTCAGCAGTTGCCGCACAATCCTGCCGCGTACTGCGCCCAAAGCTGTACGCACTGACATCTCCGCGCGTCCGTCCCATGCCGCGCACCAGCAGCAGGTTCGCAATGTTCGCGCAGGCAATCAGCAGCACCAGGCAAGCCACCCACATCAACAGTCGCAGTTGCGATCCAAAACTTTCCCTCATCGACTTGAATGCCCGCCCCACCCGGCGTCAGCGTACATGGATCGTTGCAAGAAATGCCTTATCGCCATCGGAAGTGAACTTGCCTCTCGCGATAAACGTCTGCCGCAGTAAGCTGCTCAGCTTCTCCTGCAGCGGAGCTAGCGCCACTTCCGGCTTCACGCGCCCGATGATATAGAGCCATTGTTGATTCGGTTGATGAACATATGGAACGTTCGCCAGCAGCGGCATCGTTTCGATGGGCAGGTAGAACTCCGGTGGATTGGGAACGCAGCCGGTCGCCAAAGAATCCCTTGGGCGCCGATCCCGACAATGGTGACAGCTTTTGTATTCACGCGGAATGTGCTGCCCACAACCGACGCATCGCCGGAGTATTTGCTCTGCCAGGTTTCATAGCTCATCACGGCAGTCGGAGGAGCGCCCGGCGTGTCATCGGCATCGGATGAACAGCCGCCCCGCGCTGGGCGTAAGACCGAAGGTGCGGAAGTAATTGCCGGAGACGAACTCCCCCATCACAGAGCGTCGCCAGCTCCTGTGTCCCATCGCGGCGTGCCGTTACGGGCCGGTATCGCAAAACCGGCCTGCATTGCCGCCAGTTCTTCAAATTCCGGCGCATTCTTCTTCAGCTGTTCGTAGGCATCGGTTGAGAACATGCTGAGATGCTTCCATTGTCGCGGATGTAGGGCCCGGAGTCGGCAGCAGTCGTTCATATCGCCCAGGCGCACCAGCGTCTTGGGATCGGTGACCGGCAGATTCTTCTGGAGCACCGCGTTCACCAACGTGAAGATGGCAGCGTTTGCCCCAATGCCCAGCGCCAGCGTCAGCAGCACCGTCGACGGTGAAGGCGGGCGTTCTTACGCAACTGCCGCAGAGCATAGCGAATATCCTGCGCAACCGTTTCAAGCAGCGTTATGCCGCGAGATTCTCTGCACTCTTCCTTCACGCGGCCCAGCGCGCCAAATTCAAGGCGGGTCTGCCGCACAGCATCTTCGCGCGTCAGGCCGGCTCGAACGTGCTTCTCCACTTGCCGCTCAACGTGGAATTGCAGCTCTTCGTCAAGTTCGTTGTCAACAGCGTTGCGCCGGAACAAGGGACCGCAGACGAAATAGTAGATCGCTCAGCATCTGCACGCCTCCTGGACCGTCCCAAGACCTGGGCCACAGCGGAAGTTAGTTTCGCCCAGGCGTCCGTCTCGACTTCGAGTTGCTTATGCCCGTTCTTTGAGAGCTCGTAGTACTTGGCCCGCCGATTGTTATCCGAGGTTCCCCAGCGAGCCTTGATCAGTCCGCGACGCTCCAGCCGGTGAAGAGCAGGATACAGTGAGCCCTGCTGAATGCGCAGCACGTCGCTCGACATCTGCTGAACACGCTCGGAGATGGCCCATCCGTGTTGAGGACCGAGAGCCAGCGTCCGCAGAATCAGTAGATCCAGTGTGCCTTGTGGGAGGTCAATATGCTGGGCGGTCATGCTTCCCCTTTCACTTCTACAGGAAAGCGTACCGCAACTCTTGTAGAAGTGCAAGGGGTGTTTGTTCGCTATCTGAAACCAATGCCGCAGCTAGCTTTGCAAGAGGCATCAACTACCGGTCAGGAAGCTGTCGCGCTCCGAGTGGGTTGGTTAACTTCAAACAACCTTGATCTGCCGGCGGGGTTCGATGACTCGTGGGTCTGCCGAATCTTGAGTACATCCTCAATGATGTCGGCAGCACGCTGGAGTCCGTCCACCTGCCCCATAGCGGCCTGCAGCCGACGCGCTGCATCGCGATACTGTTCCTCTTCCAACACTGCCCGCACCCCCACCCGCAGCCGCTTCACACTCAACTTACGTCGAGGAACAACAAAACCCGCGCCCTTTGCAGCTACCCTCGCTGCTACTCCAGGCTGATCGTTGCCGAGGGGCAACGCTACCAGCGGCAGGCCTTCAGCCAGTGAATCGAGGACGGTGTTCAGCGCAGCATGTGTGATTACCACTGCGGCTTTCTTTACCAACTCCAACTGCGGAGCATAGCGAACGACTACCGGATCGCCGGGCAGGGAACCAAGCATCATCGGATCGAGCCCGCCGCCGAGCGATAGCACCAGCTGCGCGTTGAGTCCGACGCACGCTTCTGCAATCGTCCTGAAGATTTCCTCGGAGCCATTTTGCAGCGTGCCCAGCGAAGGATAAATCAGTGGGCGTCCGTCCAGCCGCTCCCACGGAAATTTAACCGGAGGCCGCTGCCGCGCATCCACGAAGGGGCCCGTGTAGTGCAGATTCACAGGCCGGCCATTCATCTCAAACTCCAACGCCTCGGGTAACTGTGCGATCTGTGCCAGAGTCGACAGCGCATCGGGCGCGCGCTTCAACGGCTTTAGTCCCCAGGTTTTTCTTTGCGCATTTACAACTTTGTAGATTGGCGCGGCCACCCTCGAAAGCATTCGCATGCCCAGCCGATTCCTCAGCCGGCTCAGCCAGCCCTGCCCACCACTCCAGCCGAAGCAGAAGGGAGGAATCCGGTCATCGGCGAGCAGCGGAGGAAAGAATGCGATCGAGACGAAGGGCAATCCCAGATGCTCAGCAACATTGCCGCCCATGTCCGCTTCATCCACCAGCAGCGCGTCGACGTTCTCACTCCGCACCGCATCGGGCCCATCCCGCAAAATCATTCGAGCCGTATTTTTGACGCGCTCTACTGTAAAGCGAAAAGTCTCCAGGCCCTTCAACTCGCCTAGGCGTTGATCCAGTTTTTGAAGGGTTCCGGGTGGATAGTCTTGCGCACCAATCAAATGGAACTCGATACCCGCAGCGTTCACTCGCGACTCAGTGTCGGCGATACCGAAGATCACTACCTTGTGGCCGCAGTTCAAGCTGGCGGGCCAGCGCGGTCATTGGATTGATGTGTCCAGTGCCAGGAAAACAAAACGCTCCGAGTCGCGCCATGCTTCAACTCCCCTTGAATGAAACTGGGGCCCATGGACAATACGGTGAAAGGGATTTTTCAGATGTAATCCCGGCAGATAAATCCGCTGCAGCACTCGCTGGTGAACGCAATATACAACGCTGGGATATCGCCGGGCGAGGGAGATCTGCGATTACCGCAGACTCCCAATTCCGGTTCAATTGTTGCGCAGAGCAACCAGAGGATTGATACGCGAAGCCCGCCGCGCTGGCAGGTAGCCGGAGAAGAAGGCCACAATCATTACTGCGAAGAACATCCACACGTAGGTGACAACGTCCCACGGCGAGGTGGCGAAGAGGAGCGACGCGATCAGGCGCATTGCTGCAAAGGACGCCAGTGTACCCAGAACAACGCCGGCCGCCGCCAGTCGCAGAGTGCGGAAGAGTACCAGCCTCTGCACGCGGCCCGTCGTCGCGCCCAGTGCCATGCGCACGCCAATTTCCTGTGTCCGCTGCGAGACTGAGTAGGAGATGACTCCATAGATTCCGAGTGCCGCGAGGATCAGACCAAGCGAGGCGAATGCTGCCACCAGCCAGAGGAAGAAGCGGCGTGGCGAGACGGCGCGGTCCACAATGTTGCGGATTGGCCGAAACTCTGCGGCTGGTTGATTCGGGTTCAACTCGCGCAGGGTGTGAAGCACGCTCGGCGCAAGCGCGGCAGGCGCAAGGCTGGTGCGGATGACCAGCTGAGCGCCGGACGGACTTTGCTGCATCGCAGGATAATAAATCTGCGAGCCGGCTCCGCCTTCCACATGTTCTTCGTGGACATCGTCGACGACGCCGACGACGCGGTCCTCCTCTTTGCCGCGCATCAGGATCCTTCCGACGGGATCCTCGCCAGGCCAGTAGAGACGTGCGGCTGAAGCGTTAATGAGGACAACCTTCTCGCTATTGGGCCCATCGGCCCAGGTGAAGTCGCGCCCACGGAGGTGGATGCCCATGGCGCGAACAAATCCCGGTGTAATCACGTAGACGAGAGGCTCGGGCAATTCGCCTCGAGCGAAGGTCTTTCCCTTGGGCTCGGGCGCATCCCAACTGCGGTTAGGTCCCAGCGGGAGGTAATCCGCGATTCCCGCGGCCTCGACCCCCGGCAGCGCGCTCACACGCGTGATGACCTGCTGGAAAATTACTCCGCGTTTGGCACTGCTGGCATCGTCGCTGGAGGCCCTGTCGTCGTATTCAATCTTGATTGAGGCAGCTTGATCTGGCTGGAAGCCAAGGTCGACGTCGAGCACCTTGAGAAAGCTGCGCATCAACAGCCCCGCGCTTACCAGCAGGACACAAGCGAGGGCGACCTCCGTCACGACCAGCACCGCGCGTGTCCGCTCATGTTTGCGGCCAGGCCTGCGCCTGCACCGGAGTCCTTGAGCACCTCCTGAAGATTGCCGCCGGCCATCCTCAGTCCCGGCAACAGGCCGAAGATCATGGCGGCGGAGACTGCGACGAGCACGGTCCAACCCAGCGCCTGGCCATCGATGCGCAGCGTGCTGAGCAGCGGCAGAGCGAGCGATCCCTGATGCGCGAGCCACGCCAGCAAGCGTGAAAGCCAGCATCAGCCCCACCACTGCTCCTGCGGCGGAGAGCATCAGGCTCTCCATCAGCAGTTGGCGCACGATGCGGCCGCGGCTCGCCCCAAGCGCGCCCCGCACGGCAAACTCTTTCGCACGGGCGGCAGTGCGAGCCAGCAGAAGGTTGGAGAGGTTCACGCAGGCGATCAGCAGAATTACGCCTACTGCCGACCACAACGCGATTAGCGAGCGGCGCATCTTGCCCGTAACGTAATCCTTGAGCGGAACGGGAATGAGATCGCCTTTATAGCGGCCCAATGTGTCTGGATATTTGACGTTGAAATACATGTTCGGGGCGACTCGCTGCGCATCGTCGAGAGCGACGGGGACCGTTACGCCCGGCTTCATGCGGCCAAGCAGAGTGACGATGTTGCCCCAATTTCGCGACTGATTCAGGTCGAGCGGGGTGAAGAGATCGACCTTCGCGCCGGGAGAAAATACCGCGCCAAAGTCGAAGCTCTCGGGAAGCACGCCCACGACCGTGACTGGCGTGCCGTTCAAGTCGATGGCCTTGCCGACGATGGCTGGATCGGCGGCGAATTGACGCCGCCAGTAGGCATTGGCCAGCAACGCTACCGGGTGCGAACCGCTGCCGGCCTCATCCGCGGTGAAGAGGCGGCCCATGGCCGGCTGCACGCCGAGAACCTGGAAGAAGTTTCCGATCACGTCGATACCTGTCGCCGGCTTGGGCTCGCCGCGACCTGTGAGGCGCAGATTGTCCGGCGTGGTGAAGGCGACGTATCCAGTCACGTCCTGATAGACGCGGCTCTGTGCGCGGAACTCGTCGTACGCGTCGGCGGAATACGTGGCGCACGAGAGGCCACACGCGGAGGGCGGCGGCGCGATCCACACCAGCTCTTGCGAGTGGGGGAAGGGCAGTGGCCGCAGGAGCAAAGTATTGACCACGCTGAAGACGGCGATGTTGGCGCCGATCCCAAGCGCCAGGATCAGAATCGCAACGGCAGCAAAGCCGCGATCGCGACGCAGGGTGCGCAGGGTATAGCGAAAATCCTGAACACACTCTTCCCAATAGTCACTCAATCGTCTGCGTCGTTCCATGTTCTCTCCTATTCGTTCACCGATATGTTGCACGGCGCGCAGATCTCCGAATTGGCGCTCTGCTTCTCTGCGTGCAGCTGCGGGATTCATGCCCTGCGATATCAGGGAATCTGTTTTGGTCTCAATGTGAAAGCGCAGCTCGTCCTTCACGTCGGCGACAGGGTCAGGACCGAAGAGGCGCGCATAGCGGCGCCAGATGGGGATACGCTTCAAGCAATTTCCCCCGGCAGAGGTGGTTGCGTGGCGCCCAGCACTTTGGCAACGGCCATTGCGTAGGCTTCCCATGTCTTAGTTTCGTGGAGCAGGTGACGGCGGCCATCGGAGGTCAGGCGATAAAACTTGGCCTTGCGATTATTTTCGGAGAGACCCCACTCAGCCTCCAGCAGCTTCTTGCTTTCAAGCCGCCAGAGCGCGGGATACAGTGTGCCCTCCTCGACCAGCAGGGCATTGTCACTCTGCAGCCGGATAAGGTCCGTGATCGCATAGCCGTGCAACGGACCCCAAACGAGAGCCTTCAGGACGAGGACGTCCAACGTGCCGCGATACAGCTCAAGCCTTGCCTTATCCATTTTCTCCCCTGTGGTTTATAGGGGAATCTCTCACATTGTCCCCTTTGAACGCAAGGGGAAGACAGCAGTACTCAGCTAAGACCTGCCAATTCAGTGCGAACGGCGATCATCTTTCGCAAATTCACTCAAGAAGCAGGTTTGCCCAGGATTGCCTCGAAGGTCAGATCGTTCACGGGACTTCCGGTCTGCTCCTTCCACTCGTCGAAGAGCCGTCCATAGCTCAAGGTCATGAAGTCGCCCAGCTCCACGCCGAGCTTTCCGGCTGTCTCGTCGATCCAATCGGAGGGACCCTCCAATTCCGCGAAGACGCCGATGGGCGTTTCGTCCAGCACGCAGTGGCCCGAGCTGTCCGCCCACTCGGTCCGCCACTTTTCGTAGGTGAAGGCGGGTTGCAGGCCAAGGCTCTCGAAGATCAACGCCATAGCTTCGCCGTCCTGCACCTCTGTCTCAGTCTCGATCCGCTGCTTATGGCGAGCCTCGGGAGAGTTGTCCGGGGGGATGCGCTTGTGGGTGATCACCCACTTGGGGCCGTACTTTCGGATCCGCAGAATCTGCCCATTGTTGCGCAGATTGCGATCCGGAGTGTCATAGAGAACGTTGCGCTCGAAGGTGCGTGCCGTCAGCTTGTGAAAGCCCGCCGCGGCAAGCTTCGACTCAAGTGCAGCGCCATTCGCAACCTTGAATTTGATCTCTGTTTCAATCGACTTCATAGGGGCGAGTATATGCCAGCGGCCGTCGCGCGGGGAACGTCGCGGATCGAGGCATAATAGATAGGGCACTCATGAAAATGCTATGAAGACTCTGCGCCTGGCCGTAGATGCGCGCGATCTCAATTCGGAAATCTCACAGTCGTCGCTGCAGCAGGCCGCCGTCATTCTGCGCCAGGGCGGGACTGTGGCCTTTCCAACAGAGACCGTCTATGGACTAGGAGCCAATGCGCTCAACGCCGACGCCGTCTCCCGCATCTTCGTCGCCAAGCAGCGCCCCACATGGGACCCGGTCATCGTACACGTCTCTGACGAGGAAATGCTGCGGCAGGTCACGGTCGATCTTCCGGATGCTGGCGATCGGCTCATCAAGGCCTTCTGGCCTGGGCCACTCACCCTGCTTGTGCCGCGCTCTGAGGCGGTTCCCTCGGTGGTTACGGCAGGCCGCGAGCGGGTCGGCGTGCGCATGCCTTCGCATGCTGTTGCCATGGAGCTCATTCGCCTTGCCGGAGTGCCCATCGCTGCACCTAGCGCGAACTCCTTCGGCCACACCAGCCCCACGACCGCGCAGCATGTACTGGACGATCTGGATGAGCGCATCGACGCAGTGCTCGATTCCGGCGAGGCTACCCACGGCCTGGAGTCGACCGTCGTCGATGTGTGCGAGCAGCCCGTATTGATTTACAGGCCCGGCGTCATCACCCTCGACCAGATTCAATCTGTGTGTCCTGGAGCGATACTTTTCAGATCAAACGAAGCTCCGCAGATCAATCCGGAATCTCTGCCTTCGCCCGGCGTTGGAATACGGCACTACGCTCCGCGCGCGACGGTGCAACTGGTGGAGGGCGAGGGTGATGCCCAGAAGACGGCGTTCGCAGCAGAGGTGGCGTCTGCTCTCGGCGCCGGCGAACGAGTCGGCCTCATGCTACCTGAGGGTTTTCCGTCGGATCCACGGGCGACCGCCGTTTATTCCTGGGGCTCCTGGACAAATGAGAAGGAACTGGCGCGGCGGCTGTTTGCAGGACTTCGCAAACTGGATGAGGCAGGCATCACGAAGATTCTGTGCCCGCTGCCCTCGGAAAATGGGATTGGCACCGCGATCCGCGACCGCCTGCAAAAGGCTGCGAAGTAGAAACTGGACGGCCTACGAAACCGGCGTAACGTCGTTGGCCTTGTAGAGATACTTGATGCAGGACTTGTAGATCAGTGTCCTGCTGGTATTGCGGATCTTCACTGCATTCCGGTCGTACCACTCGATGCATCCCTCAATGCGCTCGCCATCTTCCAGCACAAACACCATAGGCGTGTGGGTCTGCATCTGCTTCTGAAAATAAAAACCTTCAGCGTGCGAGGCGTCCTGCCACGCGGCGGGAGCATCGTGTCCCATCTGGTGAGTCAGCATTGGAGATGCCTCTCGACGCACCAGCCTGCGAGCGGCTGCGAGCCCCTCTGGCAACGCCGGACGAACCAGCTTTCGCGGACCATTAGCAGTGCCCGGTGCGGGGACCAGCGTCTTCGGCATCTCGGGAGCAGGCCCATTGCTCGAGAGACGAGGTTCTTTTGGCCCGATGGAGGAGGCAGAAGATGTGTTCCGCATATGGGGTTTGCCAGCTATGTTGGTTAAGATGCGGCAGAAGCCCCATGCGGAAGAGTTTGTCCCGATAGCTTTGGGGCACATTCGACGGCCGATGCGTCGCCGTGCACTTCCAAACATTTCTGACTGTATGGTATCCGAGGTTCAGGCGTCCCTCCATCAAATTCGGGAACGGTCATGCGTGTGCTTCTCACTTCGGCGAACACATTCCGGAAATCTCCGTCGCAAACGCGTCCAGCGAGAGGGAACGGAGCAGGTTGCGGCGCATTCCCGTTTCTACCTGGTGAATGCCTCGCGAGGCTGCCTCTATCCACTCGAGGGTGGAGTTGGCGCTCAGCCGGGTCAATTCTGGCAGCATATCGATGTTTCGCACCAGTTTGGGGCATTTGCCTGAAACAGCAGCAGGTCTTCAAGCAGGCTGATAAGGGCCCGGAGCAGCGCAGATGTCTTCTGCTGGCCTTCCGCGCCGGCGCGGTAGGTTTCTGTCATGCGAAAAAGTGCGGAATGGTCGGATTCATCCAAGGCGTTTTTCAGCATGAGCAGCGCGTCTTGTCGGCTTGCTACGTAGGTGGGCAGATCAAATCCAAGTGCGTGCGGCCGACGGCCCCTTCCCGCCAGTCGTGCGACCAGGCTGCGCTGCGCGGGCTTCCAGTCGGGGTGGCGCTGCTGCAAGCAGTGCTTCGAGCTTTTCAGTTGGCAGCGCGCCCAACCTGTAAACGATGCAGCGGGAACGAATGGTCGGCAGAAGTTCGCCGGTATTCTCCGCGAGCAAAAAGATGCTGGCGAAAGAGGGCGGCTCCTCCAGAACCTTCAGCAGGGAATTGGCTGCTTCCTTCATAAAGGCGGTGGCCGTGAAGATGTAAATGGCGTGCCTCGCATCCGAGGGAAAGCGATACATTCCATGGATAACGCTGCGCACCTGGCCCATTTTGATCAGCAGTTGCGGTGGATCAGGCGGAACGACGATTATGTCCGGATGGGTCTGGATCAGGATGCGGGTATCCTTCTTATCGGCGTCACGCATCTCTTCCCGGGCTGCAATGGCTTCCTGTACTCGCAGGTCGAGCGGGGCGGATTCCGCGATGCGGACACAGTTGCTGCACTCGCCGCAAAAATCAGGGAGCCCGTCCGTCTGCGGTTGGCGCAAGCAGTTGATGGCTTGGGCCAGCATGATGGCCAGGGTGTACTTCCCGGAGCCTTTTGGTCCGGCGAGGATGAGTCCAGGCGGAATTCTTCCCGCACGGATACCTTCGCGCAGGTGGCGGACAACTGACTCATTGCCGAGAAAAGCATCGAATCCCAGACTCTCACTCCAACCGCGACTCTTTCGATGCCGCGATCCCTTTCCAGATGAGACTAGCAGACATTTCCGCGAATCTATTGCGCGTTGGAAGCTGTTGCCGGAGGCGCGGCCACAGTCGGCGGCGGCCACACCAGCGTGATCACTTCGGTGGGGTCGTCGCGCAGGCGAACGTACAAAGTGCGCGCCTTGGGTGTCGGGACTGGCAGAGTCTGTTCCACAAAGCCCTCCGGAACAGCCGCGGCGTCGTCGAACGCGAGATTGCTGCTCACTGAGTCCAGCAAAAACAGCTTATCGCCGGTGATGGTGCATTGGCGCGGGACTGTTGCAGAACAATGCAGGTCGCGGAATTGCGGGAGCCGAACTAGATTTGCCAGCGGCTGCCACTCACCATTGGTTCCATCCACGCCTACGGGCCGCATCTTCAGCGGTCCGGATGCCGAGGGACCCAGGTGCTCTATCGGGTCCAGTACCGCGAGAACGGTTTTCGTGTCCTCGAGCGTCAGGTTCCCATCGGCCACCGTTAGTTGCACGCGGAAGGATTCATCCAACGTGGCAATCTCGATCTTCTGCTGGGGCGAAAAAGTCTCCGGCATCTGGGCCTTCAGCACAAAGCTCAACTTGGCATCCTGAGGTAGCTCGTCCGGGCTGCCCAAGTGTACGGAGATGGCAGTGGGAGAGGGTTCCAGTTGAACGCTCCTGCTGATGATCTTCACGCGCGGCCGCTGCGGCTCATCGTCGCGTTCAGCACCAGCACGCGGGCATCGTTCAGCGTGACCTTGACCTGCACGGCGTCTCCGGCACTGAGGGCGTCTGCGCCCTTCTCATCCTTGGTGGTGATCTTCAGTTCGTCCTGCTGGTGCGCCCTCGTGAGGCCGTTTGGAGCGAAGTGGACACCCTTCACCTCCACATCCTTTACCTGGTCAAGGCGCGTTCCTTGCAGTATGCCCTCGGTGTCACCGGCGTGCAGTTTCAGATCTTCCAGGCTTCCCGCCTCCGCATAGGTATGCAGCTTGATCTCGTCGGCGTGATGCTCTCCATACTTCTTAACCACGAGCACCACGAAACCGGGCGTAGCATTCTCCAGCGGCACGCGAACTTCGAGTTCGTCGGGCTTTGAGGTCTTCCAGGCTGTACGTCAGTCTTTACGCCCTGCGCATCGTGGATCTCCACGCTCTCCACGCAGGCGGCCTGCTCGGATTGCAGGTGCAACGTGTCCAGACGACCCACGATCAGCGCGCTGGCATCCTTCGACGCCACCACCCATTGCTCGCTCGCCTGGGCGCTGCGCAGATGAAAGGTGGGCCCTTCGAAGCTCTGGAACCCCCAGAATGCGTGCACAGTGCCCACCAACTCATCGTTCAGCGTGTCTGGTTTGACGGAACGCGTGTCCACCATCAATCCTCCGCGCGACGGATCTACGACGGCAGGCAGGTCAATTCCTGCGCTCCCGGATGCCTTCGTCTGCAGATGCAGCACGAAACCATGGGCCAGCTCACTGGCGTAAATCAGCGGAGCACCGTCAATCGGCAGCACCAGGTCTGGCCTCGCGCAAAAAATCTGCTTGGGATCCACTGCACGCAACGGCGGCAGCGGGGAAGGTCCCACCGGAGGTAAGCCCACCACAATCACGGACTTTGGATTCCGGAACGACGGCGGATTATTGAGCCGCAGATTCAGCTTGTCGCCCTTGGGCAGAGCCAACGCCGGAATGTATTGATACTGCGCCGTGTGAGTCGATGCCAGAATCCTCACCAGGTCCACCACCGCGCCCACATAGGGGCTGTAGGTTCCGGCGCCTGCTAGCGGCATGTATGCAATGTGGGCGGCAAGGTCAGCCGAGTCCGCCGAGGCGATTCTCGACACCATGGTTTCGGTGTGTGCGTCGTCCAGCACCAGTTGATCGGTGTTCTGGATGAGACAGGGAACCTGCTGCGCACTCGGCTTATCGAAGCACTCGTGATC
>CAVSAX010000004.1:0-98282 GCA_963725995.1 uncultured Acidobacteriaceae bacterium
AAGTGTCTTGTTGTTCACGGACAGGGCCACCATCACGCTGAGGCCGTCATCAAACGCGCGCTGGATCCAGTCGATCCACATCTTCTGATGCGTAAGATCGTTCCACACGGGCCAGTCCTTGAAATCCGGGAAGCCATGCGCGTCCCTCGAAACCTCATCAGCGGCATAGTTTTGCGACTGCACAATATGGATGACTTGTTCGCGGATGGAGTCGCCGCAGGGATTCTTGAATGGATCCCAGCCACCGTGCGTCGAGCGGTCATGTCCGAGAGCCTGCTGCATGCTTGTTGCGCGAACCTTGGAGTTGCAGTCGGGATCGGCGGGCAGGAGTGAGCCGATGTCCGGGCCGCCGTAGACTAGCTTTCCGCCGAAGCCGACGTTGGCAAGCGGGTGCGCATGCAGTTCGACGTATCCTGTTAATCCCGCAGGCGCGGGCTGCGCAGAATACGCTTTGCGTACCCGCCAACATAATGGCAGCCGAAAGAAGGAGTAGTCGAATTCTCATCTCTGTCCCTTCATGTTTTCACGAATACGATGGTGTATCCGCCGACGACTTTTCCATCGACCAGGTGGCGCAGCCGCAAAATCTGTGCCTCATTCGGCTTTAGATCCGGTGTCTCGGCATGAAAGCCCACTTTCAGTGGATGGCACTGTTGATGAAACTTGATCTGCGGATGGAAGACATAGGGCGGCGTCACAATCTCTCTCGACGGAGTGGAGAAGCCCGCTGTCACGGAACTTGTGGTTGCGTTGAAGACGGGGTTGCGCGAGCCAGCATAAAGCTTCAGCCACTCCATTGTTGCGGGCGCATCGGTTGCCACCTGCACCTCAGCCTGAGCAGAGCCTGTCGGATAGCCAAGATTCAGCGTGAGGTCGATGGCCGCAGGGGAATGAGCCTGCACGACCGCGATGTTCCGCTGCGCGATGTGACGGTCACTGCTGGCCGAGAACTGGCTAGGGCTGATGGCATCCAGAATCGGCTCAAGACGCGGACAACAAGACACTCATGTCCGTTGTTCTGAAACTGCGGTGTCCAGCTAACTGGGCAGCGAACAATCGCATGGCATCCCTGGGTCATCCACTGGCCGTAGGGTTTGTTGACGGCGACCCAGGAAGGGAAAAGCGTGAAACGGTTGGCCAGATCAACCCACGTTGCGCCGATCAAGTTGGCGTCTGCCTGCGTAATGCCAAGGCTGGGATTGAACCAGTAGAACTCAACGCGGGCGCGGCTTACCGGCGCTTTGCCGAAAGTTCCACACGTGCGCGTAAAGCGTGTTAGGCGCGCTGGCCTGTGCTATGCCGCCGAAGGTGGCAGGCAGGGGTGCCGCCGCCGCTGCATCCTGGTTGGGCACCACAAAATGTCCGGCGATTCCCAGAACGGATCGATGGGTCGCGCGCCTCGATCTCCGGCTGCTCCGCGAATCAGCAGGTACGGAAGGAATTCATCCTTGCGCGGGCCAAACTTCGGCCCATTTTTCAGGATGTTCTGAATCTGACCCTTGAACCATGGAATCTGTCCGGGGTCGCCCGCGGGCGGCTTTCCGATGTTCCATGGGGGCACGCCGGATGTTTGGGTGGAGAGTGGCGGGCCGTTTTGCGGAATGTTGACTGTTCCGGGTTGCAGATGAATATGCGGCGGGGGACACTTGATCGGCTTGCCGCAGTCGCAGACATTCATGGCGTGCGCGACAACGATATTTCCCCCCGCCAAACCTCCAAGGGTCATGAGGCCTAGACCCTTGAGAAGGTTGCGGCGACCCGGATCTGCGGGGCCCATGTGGCACGGGCACTGGCAGAGAAACATTTTGTCATGTGGCTGCATGCGTGTCGTGCGGTCCTTTCTGCTCACTCCAGCGGAGGCGGCGTGGTCGACGGACATGAGTCGGCAGTGCTCTTTGTCCACCAGTGCATTTGCAGCGGTATGGTTGAGTTCCACGATGCCGGGGCTGCGAAATCGAGCGAGTTGTTCGCCTGGGGCGGCCATGTGCACGGCTGAAAGAACGTATTGCCATCGGGATCAGGCTGCGGCTCCGCACCGCGACTGCGAACCCAGTCCCAGGCGTGATAGCCGTACCCGACATCGGCGTCGAGATTCCAGTCAACTGCCGGCACATCGGTGCCGTTGGCCTGCGGCGAGGTGCGCGTCTCCAGCCAAATGACGTATTGAGAAAAGATGTCAGCGTCGCCGAGATACAGCTTCGATGTGACCATGTTTCCTGCAGAGTCCGACTCGCCTGGACTGGCGGCGTTCTCAATTCTGTCGCGCGTCTGCGGGTCGGCGTCCGCATTGCCGAACAAAACAGAAGGATCAGAGCCCGAGGGATACGGTCCGGCGGTGGTGCCGGCGACCGGCATGGGCGATGTGTCGTGCATCTCGGTCACGGATGTCGGATAACTCCACGGCGTGCGGAACTCCGCAGTCTTGCCGCTTGCATCGAGAGGAATGGAGTGGGGGTAGGCCGGGTCGCGGTAGGTATTCGTTGTGTCCTTCTGCGGAGGAGGCAGCATGCCTCCGAAGACGTCGCCATCGATGTTGAGAACCTGAGCAAAGACTCCTGCCTGCGAATTGCCCACCTGTACCAAGCCCATCGCGACCTCATCATCCATGGGTAGCATGTAGCCAGTCATAACAAGCACGCCGCGAAAAGCCTTGACCAGTTGAAACATCGGCAGAATGAACGAGTAGTACGCGGCCAGCCGCCATGGATAAGTGGTCACATCCGCCGCGATCGCCCAGGGCAAGGTGGCGAGGTACGCTGCCACCTCGGCAACGTAGGCAAGCACCGCCACAACCGCAAGAATGAAATCAAGAACATCGTTCCAGAAGTTGTTGTCCGTGGCGTCTGGGGCGGATCCGATGTCGGGAATGGCAGGAAAATTGAGATTGGGAAAGACGTCGGGTGGGGCCGGGCGGCTCCGCCATGAAACCGTCCACGGTGATCAGCTTCAGATAGCGATAGAAAACACCGTAGGCTTCCTGAATGTGCTTCACTTGCGGACGTCCGTCGGTTGGATCAAGGATCAGTGGATGATCCACCGGCGGAATGCTGTCGGGATACCAGGTATCAAACATGGTCTGTCGCAGTATCTGCGGCAACGGGTCGGGCAGCGCGGAGTCCTGGTCCAGCGCTCTCTTCCGATTCCACGCCTCACGCATGGTGTTGCCTGTCGGGTACGTCGGACGCAACACGGCGTTTCCCGTGGCCATGTCAAAGGCTATATCGTAGTAGATCGCCGACTCGGTCAGCTGCGGATAATTTGCACCCATCTTCGGTGACATCGGATCGTTGAGATACCACAGCGAGTCCATATGGTTTTCGACAAGGTGGTGGCGCTGCCAGTGCAGGCGGTACGGGCCCCCCACGATGGAGTTCACAAAGCCGTGGCCGGTGACGTCGGTTCCGATGTGGGTCATGTATCCGAGGGCGTAAGAGCGAACGGCGTCGCTGCCAGAAGCGTCAGCATTCTTCCAGAGATTGCGCGCAAATTGCCCGGTGGCCCGATAGTGCAAGATGTCGGACCAGAGGAACGATTGATCATCGAAGCCCTGGTCGAGGCCAAGGGAAAAACTTTCCCACCAGTCGTTCAGCCCGGTGACAAAGACTTCCAGGCCATTGATGAGGATGTCTTTCAGCTCACCCGTAATTGTTCCGACTGTTTCAGAAAATCCACCCGTCAGACGGCTCATTTCTTCGGCGACGTTCTCGTCGATCGGGCCGAGGTATTGTTCCCACTTCGAAACGAATGGATCAATGTCTGCGTAGAGCTTTTCAAGAAGGTCAAGAATCGTCGTGAGGACGCTGGAGATATTGATGGTTTGGCATGCCACGGTCGTGTTGCGGAAGTCGGGTAGAAAGAAAAACAGATCGGGCCCGATTGCCCCCAGGCTGGCGAAGTTGGGATGATCCAGCATCAGTTGGCCCAGATGCTTAGGGTCAGCACCTGCCCACGCGGGATTGATGCGCTTGCTTTGCGCCGGTGTATATCCATTGGCGGCCATCAGGGCGGCTGCGTGCCGCATGGAACTGATGTGAATATACGGACCGGGCATTGAACCTCCGACGTTTCAGCAATTCGCTATCGCGCTCGTCAGCTCCTGGTCATTACCACCGTCGCAGAACAATTCCCGCGCTCAACCGGAAGTTGTTTTGATTTGTACTGTTAAGCCGGGTCAGCAGGTAATCTGCTTCAATCGCACGAATGGTGACCCGGCATGTAATGGAGATGTCGATGCCTCCGCCTGCCTCAAACGCAAACGCATCGGATGCGCCAGCAACGGACGGAAATCCGGGTGTCACATGAACTCCACCAAGCTGCGCGTTCGCAAACGGAGTAACGCGGCAGCATTTGCGGTAGGCAAACTGAGGACCAGCCATGTAGGTCGTCGCGGTTGATCCAGAACTGACCCCGCAAACATCGACGCCACCGGTAACTCCCAGCCACTTGGTGAAGTTTCCCGTGAAAGATCCGTATCCTCCGTTGCAGTTCGCGGCGATACCAGCGGCGGGATGGAAGCGCGTGTAGGAGTAGCCGGCGGATGCTTCAAGCTTTGGGAAGTTCTGCGCCTGTGTGGTCGGACACACCAAGGGTAGAAGAGCGCAAAGCACAGCGAAATATCGCATCCCCTTCCTCCCTATCCCGGGGAACAGCATCGAGAGGTGCGGGAAAGTTGTATTCCTCATCCGGAACAGAAATCCGCGCCATCAATCAACATGTTTCGGAAAACGAATTGAATGCAGAGCACTTTGGCAGTTTGCATGGTTGCTGTCAAGAAAGATTTTGCAGGCTGTCGTTCGCGCATCATGTATGCAGTCGACTGCGAAGGAGAATCATCGCGGTATCAGGGCGGCGATAATATCCCGGCCACACTCGAGAGGACGCCTGCTTTCCGCATCGCGGCCACCACCCCGCTTCGAGCAAGTGCTAAAGCTCCGTCTTTGTCTCGAAACAAAAAAATCAGCCTAATGTGCTGACACGAACAGCAAACTGGCGCACTATCTAGCGAGCAGCTGTTGCGAATGTAACCAGGAAACGTACTCAGCAGAGTTGTACTTATAGTCGCTGGTTCAAATAGTCTTCAAGCCGCGTTATGCAGCTTGCTCTTTCCCTTCAGCTTGATGGAAAGAATTCTCGAGCAGCCCGCGCCCGATCATCCCTTGGGGAACCCATCCTAGGCGAACTAAATTTTCTCTGGCCAGCTTCGATAACAACGATTTTTCGAGCCAGTTATCCCGGAATTGTTAACGGGACAGACCTGTACATCGGAGGCGCTATGGTCCCCTCGCCCGAGCTTCATCGCACACCGCTCAAAGGAATCGCCATTCTACGTCCTGCCCGCGGGGTCGTAGTTCTCTGCTTTGTATTGGCTGCACTTACGGCGTTGGCCGACCCCACAAAGATTCCGACCCCCAGGGCTGAAGGGATTTTTGGAGAAGGCTCTAATCAGTTTGGTCAGCCAGACAGCAGGACCGGCGCAATGAGCTGGACTTTGCCAATCAAGCTGATTGCGGCTCGCGGCGGACCCCAGCCCGTCTCTCGCTCAGCTCCGGCTCGTCCTCCCATGATCCGGGAGGCAGGATTCGGATCGGGACTGAATCTACCGGTCATTGAACTCGGCCGGCTTTCGGGTGATCCAGTGCTTTGAAGAGGATGGCCACCAACATCGTCGCAACCCAGCATTGGCCGGTCCCCACATCCGGGAAGATCATTTCACCGTGAACGGCCGGCCTCTGGTCTTGTATGTGCGCTTTCGTCGCTCCCCCGCCGACTAGCTTCGGACTTGCCCTGAGAGAAACGGCCCCAATGGGCGGCGATTCGATCGTGGCACTACTACCGGCTCAGCGAGAAGGTGAATTTCTAGGATTCTACCGTCGCAAGAATCGGCACCTATGGAGAGCTCGCGCAAAGGTGGCGACCTGCTCGAGTTCGGAGATCTTCCTGACGAGGTGATTCCACGGAGTGAGAGCACTGTCGGGAAGCAGAGGAAGCTTTGCTGCACTGGCATCTCGTTCGGATTTCTGATCCGATCGTGGGGTCTCCGGTCTCACCACTGATTATGTTGACTCTCGGTGGCAGCCATTAGGGAAGCGTCGGACTCTTATATCTCAGCCGACATATTGATACTCCTCGCGCAATCGCGCACACGCGGTGTCGATTTTGCGCATCATCACTCATCTAGCTCGGGACAGCCTCCTGATTTTCCGCAAACATTTTACGCAGATCCATATCGGTACTGGTCGGTCTCTCGTCTTCACCGTGTAGTCGTCACCGGCAGCGCCGTGGTTGCCGGTCTCGGACCGCGCGAAGTGCACTCGAACCTGTGCCTCCGCTACGCACCTGCTCAGGGCACGACGTCGCCATACCACTATCGCAGGCGTTCGACCTATGGCGTCACTCGTTCCTTCTGAGTTCCCGAATGGGAGGGACGCTGCCGTCAGTTCGAAGATCAATCGGGAAATACCGCCCTCGATGGTCGATGCCCCCGGACCAGGTTGCCCAGCCACGACTTTCCAGTATGAAGATGGCACTCCTGTTTGCATCGCTCGGTGACCAAGGTCATCGAGGTCCTCCGAACACGGTGGATCCGAGAATCGTGTTTATGCCGTTTCTCAGAGTGCGGGAATATGTAGACTTCAATGGCGACGGTCTACCCGACCTCGTACAGGGTTGGGATGCCGAAGTTGCACAGGCGCGGGGCCTGACGAGGAGGGATCCCGGAACGATCAAAGTAGGTCCAGATCAGAGACTTGCTTGAATGCCAATATGAGACACCTGACGGACTTCGACTCAGAGTTTCCAGAAGCACGAGACCAGTTACCGCGTATCTCAATCGGGTCTGAATTCCCTCGATCTAGCCTCGCGTATCAGTGCATCGATGCAGGAACAATTGATGGCACAACGGGAGTTGCTCGTTCGTACGTCGCGGCACCTCCGGCTACTCCACCAGCACTGGTGGCGGCACGCTGGTAGGTCCTCTGGGGCGATGGTGTCGTGGCGTGGGACTTGGCACAGTATGCCCCTTACCGCGCAGAGCCTTTTGCAGATGCGCACCCTGGCGATCTCGACCCGGCAGCGGTTGCGACGCAGAGCATTCTGTAGAGGCCGACTTCGTCCCGGTTCGAAGTGGGAGAGGCGCAAAGCAGCGTTGACTCGGCGAAGCCGTCTAGACGATCCTCCTACAGACCGTGCCCAGCGGCGGTAGCGGACAGTCTTCCGATCTTGCCGCGATGGTTTGTCGACGTTGATGGCGACGGACTGGTGGATCACCTCGCAGCAGTGGTATTACGAGCCTTCGACTTAATGTTGCCTTTGTCGAATTCACCCGCCGATACGGCCAGGACAAACGGCTGCCTTGCAGGGCTCAGGTCCCGCACAGGTACCGTCACCACGGATTTCGGCGTCACCGCGAGTCTGGCACCAAGTGCTGAAGCTGGTGGCGAGCTCGACTTCTTCTATGTGGATGTTGACGGCGACGGGCTTGTTACGTTAGTCACTGGAATCCGAACGACTTGGAGGAATTCCTCGGGTAAGACCAGGGCTCGGCCACGGTCATTTCCTTTGCGAGAACTCCCGGCGACCTTGGGCTTGCCCGGAGAGCCGACCGAACCGTCGCCGATGTATCAGATTACCGGCTGCAGGTTCCAACTGCCATCGGCCGTTCGCCGATGAGACGGTCGCCCAGGATGTCACGGGTGATGGACTTGCCGACATCGTCCGATGACGATCAGAGCGGTGAAGTACGAGATATGGGTCGACCAGGACGGACACGCGTTCGCTTGCATAGTGCCGTCATGGCGCCGGGCGAAGTTCTGGATCGAGCGCACAGCGACTTCGGAGTCGGGATCACCGCGTGACTTCGCGGACATGAACGGCGATGGAATCGATGACGTCGTTGTCCTCGCCGAATCAAGGCGCGTACGTAGCGTGTTTATGGAGAGTATGTTCCCGTCGAGGGCTTTGGCAAGGGCAGGCCTCGAGGCCTGGCTTGCTTACGCGCGTGCACGATGGATCTGTCGACCACGCCGACATCCGGTCTGGCGCGGTTGAGAACTTGATCTGGCGGTAGAGACACCGATCACGCTTGGCGATATCGCTCGCCGCGGTTGGAACGTCGTTCACCCAGGTGATCACCCAGGACACCTATCACGCGGGTGGCGACTTAGTGATTTGCGTTTCCGCTCCCTCACCTTCAAGCGCGGCACAGTACGCGTACCAGAACCCCGCTTACGATCACTGGTTAGAGCTTTGTGGGCTTAGGAAAGTCGTTGCTCCGGTATGGAGACGAGAAACGACAACGACTACCACCTACTGGATCGGCCCGTGTCAAAGACGACTTCGGGCGCCCACCTTACCGGATTGCCCGACATACCCCTTTGTCCTAAGGGTAGTGATGACGACGATCGAAGAGGTTCTAGACGGTCACGTGTCGGTTCGAACCGGGGAAATGAGCTCTGGCATCCTTCCGCCCGACCTGGATCAAGCCACCGCATCAACCGGTTCGGGTTCGCGGACCACGATTGTTATGGGCGGAGACATTCAGATATCAGCTCGGGTTCGCTGCTGGATCATTCACAGGCCAACGAGTCATGTTCGCTTACCCTGACCAAATCGAGCACCTATGTTTACGACGACGCGCAACCGACAAAGCCCAGGGAACTTTTCACCGGTTCCCACGGGTGATACCGCTGGACCAGCACCTCGCCGACTCGGTTTCGGAAACACATCGCGTTGACGGTCGAATACGACGTTGAGGGCTACTCTCCAAGAGAGGATCGTGGACAGGGGTTCGATTAAGGATGAGGACGCAAGGCGAGCGATGTGGAAACGCCACCACGATCGCACTCTCTCCCCCAGGGTACCGGCGGAGCCGACGGTCCAGTGGTCCGGATGATTACTCCTGCCGTGCTCCGTGCGCCTCTGATTGGCAATGTCTTCCAGATTACATATCACTTTGGCAGCCCCAGCCTACACGTATCGGTAGTGATCCCGCACTGCTCCTTCGGAAGACGCACATAACATATACTCCGTCCGGCGAAGTTCAGATCTGTCGAAGGCTGGCTTGATGCCCCCTCACAATCGCTCCAGCGCCATCATCCAGCCGGAAGCGCCGCAGTTGCGCCTCCACCTCCAGGCCGCACTTTAAACATCGGCTGGCACACCTCTGAAACGCTGAGCTATGACGTTTGGGGCAACACAACACAAACCGTTGGCGGGCACTCTGCGGGCGGCTCATCGCCGGCCTGCACTGCATTTTCTTATGATGGTCCATACCAGCAACTACCCACATTGGTAAGCAATTTCAGAGATGGTTGCGGAGGCTTTGCCCTGCAGACGAACACTACCTTCGACAGGGGCTTCGAGCAGGTTGCAAGCTCGATTGCGCCGGACGGGGGAGAGGACGACATCCGTTATGACCAGTTTGGTCGACCGATAGAATTCTACTTGCCCAACCCAGATGCCGCGGCCGGAACCCAGAAGCCACTCTTGGCTGCAACAATTGGTTACAGTGACCGCAAGCCTCTCAGTTATGTAGACGTCAATCGGATCGTCGGATCGGGAACAGGCACGCGGTCAGTAACCATTCTTAATGGCCTGGGCGAATCTGCGGTTTCTTTCGATCAGGGCGACAACAACGACTGGTCTGAATCGCTGGACAGAAATCAATGTGGCGGGTCAACTTGAAACGATCCGTCGGCCCTGGGTGTTCACAGCTGATCCTATAGTCACTGCCAATAACGTAATTGGTCTCCCGATTCCACCGGATAACATGTACTACCAAATCACCTATGACGGGTTCGGCCGCAAGGTCTCCGTCACTGAAGCGCAGATGACCGTTTTCGCTCAGAAGATTTCGCAGAAGAAATATTTTCCGCTTGCCGTGGAGTCCAGAGATGCCGAGCAACTCAAAACTGGAGGGCTTCATGAAAAGGCCTTCCAACGCGTCGAATTCGATGGGCGCGGACAGCCAAAGAGATTGCTTCAGCACTTGGCAAATCCAAGAACAGAAGACATCGTCACGACAGTGGCATATCGGCCGACAGGAGAGCCGGGGACAATTACCCGGAGCGACGGTGGACTCACATATCAACGCTCGATGGAGTATGACAGCCTTGGCCGGCTTGTGGTCAACCGGGAGCCCAACACAGGTAACAACTGGCGCTATGTTTGGGATGATGCAGACCAGTTAGTTGGTACGAGCGACGCACGCGGTTGTGGCGTCAACCTCTATTACGACGGGCTGGGCCGTCCCGTCGGCGAGGACTATTCTCCCTGCCTCGCATCGCAACATGCGTACACCGCTCCGAATCTCAGTTTCGGGAGCTGGCTTGGAAACCTTCAATCACTACGACACGTATGAGCCGGGCCAACTCAATTCAGAACCAGGGTTCACTGAAGACCAAAAATTTGCGATGGGTCGTCTAGTCTCAGTTCAAGATCGAGGCAGCCACACGCGTTTCAGTTACGACGGTCGCGGGCGTACTCGCCGGATCTCTCGCCAGATTGCTAAGCCGGCGGCCCTTAATTCGACGCCGTCGTACGCCCCGCATTGGTTCACATCGAGATCTGACTACGACATCGGCGACCGATTAATTCGTAGAACGACCGGGTCGATGTGAAGGAACTCTTGATAGGAGGCGGAAGCGAAGAGCGTTACTCCTATTCAAACCGCGGCCAACTCTTCTCCATAGACGGTTCATACGGAAGCATAGTAAAAAGCATGACCTTTGATGTAGATGGAGCAGTTACTCACCTGCTTTACGGTGATGCACGAAATACGAGGGCAACTTTTACTGCGATCGCGCGGCACCGCTTAAGCCAATATTTGCTGGTCGCGCCATATAACGGAGTTTCGCTGCCAGTCGAGCACTTCGATTACCGTTTTTCCTCATACGACGCACAGGAAATCCATTGGTTGTTGAGGATCGCCGTCTGCCGTGGACTCCATTACCGCAGGAGGCCGCGCCTGTAAAAATGCGCAAAATGCAGTACGACGATCTTTATCGCTTGACGCAGGTTGACTACGACTATGACGTCCCCGGTGGAATCGCGCCCTGGCAATCTCCCTTTGAAGCAGAGACTGCTAAACGCGATACCCACCCAATTCCTCTGCGGGCCTTGAAGACCAGGGTCAGGCAGCAGGGTTTCAATTATGACGGCTTGGGAAATATCATTTCTTCCACAGATGATCTATCGGCCCGCTTCGATGGATCACTAGGCCCAACGTCACCTACGGAACCTCGCAGACCAGGCCCGAACCAATTGCGCTCTGGAGGGGCGCTCGATTTCGATTATGATCCGGCTGGCAATCTGGCAGAAATGAAGGTGGTACGCCAGGGTGACTGTCCGACTGGCAACTCGAGCCAGTGCGCACAGTGGTTTGCTTACGATTGGGATGAGGTCGGGCAGCTCGCCAGGGCTCGACGTTGGGACTTCGACGGAAACAAGTTGCCGACCAAACTGTCCAGTCATAAGCCAAGTTGGGACCTGGTATATACGTACTCCGACGGTGCCCGCGTACTTAAAAGCAAGACGGATGAAGCCGGCGCTGTCGAGCACACGATCGACGTGTTTGACACTCTCAAGGTCGATGGCGCGAAGTTCGAACCAGCAAGTGGCAACTATCGAGTCCAGCGAGATGACGTGCATGCCTACTTGGGCGAGAATGCCCGGTCTTTTGGGATACCGAGAATCGAATACCTCACGAGGCCGCCGGTTCACTCATTGCGATGCATCTCGTCGTGGGAGATCATCTCGGATCAACCGCTATCGTCATCAATCATGCAAGTGGTGAGCTTGTTGAAAGCACCACCTATCAGCCCTACGGAGCCGTTGAAAGTGATTACCGTCCGTCAAAGTGGGAAAACTTTCGCGAACCTTATCAGTTCACCGGCAAGGAAGACGATCTTGAAGTAGGAGTGACATACTCGGCGCGCGTTATTACCAGGCCAATCTAGGTCGATTTATGAGCGCAGACCCGTTGACGATTCATCAATTTGGCGCGGATTTAAATCCCTATGCCTACGTAGGGGGCAGAGTCATGAGCGATGTTGACCCCTTTGGCCTGGAGGATAAGCCTGAAGCCCCTAGCTGCATTGGCAAGGAAAAGTGTGGAGAAATTCCTGATTGGCAAAAAGAACTACAGAAGACCGCACCGCCAGTTGCAGTCGATGGTGGAATGACCGTCCCGAATGTTGAAAAACCTGTGAAGGAAGAGAAGCCAGCGTTCGATCCGGGTAAAGACTTGAACTGGCTGGATCGATGGATTCTGAGCGATAACGGTGGATTTCACGATGCCATCACGTCGGACAGGAATTTGGCAGTCGTTCAAACAGGTCTCACGGCAATCACAATTGTTGCTGCCACCATCGCCACCGGCGGTTTAGCTCTGGAGGCGGCGGGGCTGACCTTGGAAGGAGTGGGAGCGACAGCGATTGTGCACGCTTCTCGAGTAGCTCAGGTCTTCACTGAATTCAGCCTTGCCGAGCAGGGTATTGTCGGGGTCGGCGCCGGGGCGGGTGCTGGGGGTAGGAGAAGCAATAGGCGAGGGCGGGATCCGCCTGAGCACGCAGTACGCGGGCCGAGTAGGACCTGGTCGGTTCGCAGGCCGCAGCGTCCCAGCTCCAGGGCCTGGATATGCCTCCAGCACGATTCGTCGCATACTTCGCGCCATCATGCGTGAGGACGGATGCCACACCTGCGGCAGCAAGGTTGGCAAAACCATTGCGGACCATCAACCCCCGAACGCACTTAATCCCTCAGGAGGGCCTCAGCGTCTTTATCCCCAATGCGATTACTGTAGCCCACGCCAGGGGAACGAGGTCAAAAGAATCAAACGATAGGCTAATCATGCCGTGCTCGTCATAGATCCATGTCCATGTCAGACGACCTCAATAGGCCATGGACATTGGTGAGTGTGAAATCTTCCCGGGGTCACCAAACTCGAATTGTTCAGATAGATACGGGCCGATGTGGGTCAGCAAGATTGAGGGTGCCACCTATGGTGCCGCTTTGTTCCTGATTTGTTAATCGATCAAAGTATCCGGATTTCCGCAATGCTGAAGCGTTTGCGCTTGACCGTGGCTCAATGAGTGCATCGCCCTGTTCTCGCCAGTCCACAATCACCGCGACGGATTTTCAACACGCACCGACTTCACGAGACCAGTCCGCTTTCGATGAGACCATTAGCGATGTGGCGATAACGAATGCCTTGCGAAAAGACGGCTGTCCCGCAAGCGGATGCATTGCTTGCGGGACAGGTTTTCAGTTCAAAACCACCAAGGCACCGTTCCGTCGTCGTCGGTGAAGAAACCAGGCGGACCGTCGGGACCGATCAAAGCCATCTTTACTGCCTGCTTTGCTCCCTGCTCGACCGCCTTATCGCGATGAGAACTCTACTCCTTACAGATATCGCATCTGACGCCTTGAGCACCCACTTTGTGCCTGGCACACTGCATAACTGTTTGGCGTGAAACTTACGCAAGCGCCAGGTTCATGTTGCTGATGGCTTCGTCGATCTCTTGCGTGGACTTGAAGCCAATCGTCGCGCTGTGAACCCCTGCATTCTGGAAAGCGTACTTCATCGCTTTCACTCGGTCGTCATGACTATTCTGGAACTGCCCGCCGCCGCACAGCTTCATGCCGATCACACCCAGCCCTTCATTCTTCAACGTGTGGATATAATCCACCACTTCGCTTACGTTGGCGGGGTGGTTAGTGTCCTCGTAGGTCGGCCCGTCCATGCGCGCGCCATTGTGGTTGATGCGGATCAATCCCACGTCGAGCCACTGTGTGCCCGGCATCTGGCGCAGAGCCGGCAACCCGTGCACTGAGGCGCCATGTGTGCGGACGACTTTTCTCTGCTGTGCTGCAAGAATCCCATCCTGCCAGCGTTTCGTGGTCTCCGGCCAGTCAGCCGTGTGTTGCCAGTGCAACAACATGATGTCGAAGTACTCGGTCTGCGAAGTGCGCCGCAGCTCGTCAAATTTTGCCTGCGGATCAATGCCCTCGTGGAACGTAGTCACCTTGCTCATCAGTTGATAGCTATCGCGCGGCAAGCCTTTCAGTGCCTCGCCCAACATTGCCGGGGTCTGGTAAGCCTCCGCCGTCTCGAAGAAGCGGATGCCGTGATCGTATGCATAGTGCACCAGGCGCGTGAACTCCTGCTGCCCGAGCGCAGCCTGCACGGCACCGCCGTCCGTTCCGGTTCCGAAGGCCAGCCGCGTCACTTCCACCTTGGAGCGGCCCAGCACCACGGTATCGGTAGCATTGCGCCGAGCGGCGACCAGCGGAATAGTTCCTATGGTCGCCATGGCTCCGGCGGCCATACCTGTTTTGAGGAAACTTCGCCGTGTGATTGGACTCATCTCAGCCTCCGCGGCTCACGCCCCTTGGCGAGCCGAATGATCGGATGTTAGCACGCGCGCTGCAGCAATTCGATCCCGGGCTGTCGTAGGTTCGGGGTCCTCGTATGCGCTCCAGTGAAGCCAGATCAATGAGTGCATAATCGCCAATGCCCTCATCGAGGCCGTGATTGGTATTGGAATGCAAGCCAGTGTCCCAAAAAACACGAACCTGTAGAAAAGGGAATTGGGAGGAGCGATGTCCGACCCAGATCTGGCCAAGAGCAAATGCAAGCAGTGAAATCGAGAAACTTGGTGCCGCTTTTGGTGCCACTTTGTTCCGTACAATCCTGCAATCTTCTGCAACGCTTTGCAAGATGTGAAGAAGGCCTAAGGTTCGCCAATTCAATCGCGTAGCGCTCTGTTGCTTCGCGGTGCACTTTTGTGCAAACTCGTCAGTTAAGGTTTCCTAAACCGCAGGTCGGAAGTTCGAATCTTCCCGGGGTCACCACTACTATTCGAGAATCAGCGGTTTAGCTTGTCATTGTTTGCGTGACGCTAAACCATTACGTGTGGGATTAGCCGAGTCTCACACTATCTATTTATGTTCCTTTTTGGGATGAGCTACCAGGTCCGCGACCACCTCATTCAATTGTTTCTGACCAGCGGCATCGTCAGGTAATGATGCGGACTGAAAAGCGGGCAGCAGGTGGTCCCAGATCGCATCCAACTCGCCTTGCATGTCGCCTGTATCAGCGGTGATTGCAACGACTACATCCTGGTCCGGCATCACGACGATGAATTGGCCTGCTGCTCCGTCTGCGCGATAGGCGTTATGCCGGCATCTCCAGAATTGAAAGCCATACCCCTCTTTCCAATCTGGGCCTATCTGAGCATGGCCTTCATCCTCGTTCGATATTTGCTTGGAGGTGGCCTGGTCAACCCACTTGCGAGGAATCAACTGCTTGCCGTTCCATTCGCCCTTTTGCAGGTAGAGTTGGCCGAATTTGGCGATATCTTCGGTGCGAAGATAGAGTCCGTAGCCGCCTAGCGAGTTGCCCTCGGGGCTTTCATCCCACCGAGGATTCTCGATCCCTAGCGGCTCGAAAAGGCGGGGCCTGAGATATTCGAGCGTGGTTTGGCCGGTCACCTTGGTGACGATGGCCGATAGAACGTAACTCCCCATGGTGTTGTAGAGAAAGTGTGTGCCGGGCCGATAGGGAACAGGCTGGGCAAGGAATTGCTTCACCGAAGGACCACCGCCGACGGCCTTGGGCTCGACATCGTGTCCGCTCGACATGGTCAGCAGATCGCGCACAGTCATTGCTTTGAGATTGTCAGATTGATCTGCCGAGACGTCACCAGGAAAGAACTTCAACACAGGATCGTTGAGCTTCAGCTTGTGCTTCTCGATCGCAAGTCCCACGGCAGTTGAATTGAAGCTTTTGCTGACTGAGTTCAGGATATGGGGTTTGTCGGCGGAGTTTGGCTTCCACCAACCCTCAGCGATGACTTTGCCGTGGCGCACAATCATGAAGCTGTCGAGAGTGTCGATGCTCTTATCCACGGCTTCGACAAAATCGACAATCGCCTGCGACGACATACCTTCCGCCTCGGGCGTGCTTCGTGGCAGAGATGAGTCCGCGGCGTGAGCCGAGGGCAGGGCGCCAACCAATAATGCAATTGCGGCAGAAAATAGCAACCTAAGCTTCATGGTTTCCTTGAGTCAACTTCTTGGTTTTGCCTCAGCATTCGTTCACTCGGCCGCAAACACCCGGTAGGAGCCGGGATTGAGCGGCATTTCAAAAGCGGTTCCTCCCGCCTTCTCACTTCCCGTCAGCAACTGCCCGGATTGCAGATCGCGCAGCTTCGTGATGCGCTTGTCCGTGATAACGACCGCTCGCATCGGGTCCTGGCGAAACGACTCGACGATAAATTTGTCATTGTCGTAGACATACAGGCTAACCTGGCTGCCAGTATCCAGCCTCACGAACATGTCCTTGGCAAGCACATCACGGATTCCGCTCAACACCGGCCGCGGATAACTGTACAGGTCACCCATTGCATTCGGTATCGTCAGAACATACAGGCGGCCCTTGGAGTATGTCGTCTGCAACAGAATGGGATTCCCCGATGTGCCGGACTCGGAAGTGTAAGCGTTGATGATCGAACCGGCGTCATTGGTGAAGAAGGTGATCTGGGGAAGAAGGATTTCGGAGTCAGATTTCACGCCAACGAATTTGCCTTCTGCCATGAATTCATGAGTGGAAACAGTCCGGCCCGTGTACACCAGGTCGGAGATATCTTCGATGCCTTTGCCTTGAAGCGCCTTCAGCAGGCCCGAGGTGATCACCACCGTCTTTCCGTCGACTAACTGCTTCTTGATCTTTGTAACGATCGCGGGATCGAAGCGCGCCTGCTCCGTCAACAGCACAGTCTGTGCATCTGTAGGGAATTCAGGGACGATCTCCATCGGGATTCCGACCATGCCCAGATAGCTGGGAAGATAATCTTCGCCCGAGGAATGGAAAGGCTTGTAACTCTTCAGCCCCACGGGATTGCCGAGTTTGCCGATGAACTGATCCACATCCTCGAATACCTGCCCGGCGATGCGCCCCAGTTTCGAATCCGGCACCATCGTTCCATCGGCGCGCATTGAGGGCTCATATTGTGTATAGATAGGCCACAAAGTAATCTCCGGCAGTTTGGCGAAGAGCGTGATCCATAGCTGTTCGGCATAACGGTTCGGGATCTCGCTGCCCCCTGCATCCACCCAGCCACCACGGTCGTTGTGGTTCAGGTTGCTGAGGTATCGCGAGATGGAGTAGCCGTGATACTGCTGGATCTGCATCACGTTGTTCACCGGGTCACGCGTCTCCGTACCGGTGTAAATGCCGTCAAAGTATTTCGGCTGAGTCTCCAGGTTGAATCCAGTCTCCTGATAGTGGTCATACCATTGCGGATATTTGATGATGACCTTGACCTTGGGGTTTGCAGCCTTGGCGGCGGCCATTAACTCTCGCCCTACCTGGTCCATCAGCGCCAACCGATACTGGCTCCAACTCTGATTGCCCTTGGCGGCGATGGCCGCATCCGTTTTGCAATTGGTGAAGCCCCAATCGTCGAAGAGAATCTCATCGAAGTTCTTGGCGGTGAATTGGATGATCTCTATCGCCTTCCGCCGTTGCACGGGATCCGAATAGCAAAACGTCACTCCGTGACTCTCATCCATTGTCCATGTGATCCCGGCGGAAACTTTCAACCCTTTGCTCAGGAAAAACTTCTTCCCGTCATCTATGCTCGCCTGGTCCGCGACGATCAAATCCCGACTGGTCTCCAGATAGATCTTGTCGTACTTCACATACTTGGATATCCCCGCCCACCGACTCTCCAGGTATGCAGGATCCTTCATCAGCACTACATCGCGTACGGTAGCGTATACGGCGACGTCGAAGTTCTTGTAATTATTGCCGCTGGCAAAAGCGTTACTCGCAAACAGAACCGTAAGGTAGATCGCTGCCTTCAGATGTCGGGTCACGGATTCTCCTGAGTATCAGAATTACAGTTTCAGAAACGCCGAATTACTTCTTTGTGAACACCAACTCGTCGGGGGCATCAAGGCCGTTGTGGGAGACAAAGGATTGAAGTTGTCTTTGCACGGCCGGACCGAAGCGACATCGCGCAATCAGGGAATGATCCTCGCTCACCCTCGCCGGTTGACAACGTTGTCTTTCGCGAGCACAGATCACCCTAACATTTCCTCCCTGTCAAGCCTCTGGCCACGCGGAGTTCGAATTCGTTACTCTGCCTTCGCTCTGACACTTGCTCTGATTGTTGCGCAGACTTCACCTCTACGGGTCGGCGTGATCGAATATCGACCGACCGCTGCCGGAACTACGAACGTCTCGGCATAATGAACGGTGAACGGCGCGAACTGGTTATCGGGACTCTCGACAACGATGCCTGATCCCTCCACAAGATTCATAACGTGGACTGTTCCAGATGTGTCATGGTCCACCGTCTGACTAAACCAGTGGCGCCTTGTCTCGATGAATTCCTTCGCATGCAGACCGGTTCTTTCTTCCTTCCAGCCAGCGCCTTCTGCGACAACCGTCACCTTGTTGACGAGTTGCTGGTTCGTCCATTCGGTGTTTCGTTCCCATTGAATATTCGCCAGACCATGGTCGATATGAACCGGGCGCGGTCTGTCATCCAAACCAAGGCGCCCCCAATCCCATAGTTTGAAAGTAAAAATGTAGGGAGTGGCGCTTATCTCCAGCACCATGCTGTTTGCGCCGGAACAATGCAATGTTCCAGCGGGAATGAGGAAGTGATCATGCTTTTTCGCCTGAATTCGATTTGCGTAGCGCTCAGCGGGAAAAATAAAATCTGTCTCCCGCGCACGTCGCAAATCAGATTCCATTTCTTTTGGGTCGACACCAGTTCTTGTACCCAGATAAACGACTGCGTCTGGACCCGCGTCGAGCAAGTAATAACTCTCGTCCTGCGTATAACTCATGCCGAAGTTCGTTTGAATATATTTCTTGAGTGGATGGACCTGCAGCGAGAGGTTTCCCCCCCCATCGTGTCGAGTAGATCGAAGCGGATGGGAAATTCCAACCCGAACTGCGCCACGACATCGCGGCCCATGAGTTTGACCGGCTGCAACAGAACGAGATTTTGTGCGGGAGTCTCAAATCGACAGTCGCCAAATCCGAGAAGCAAGCTATTCTCTTCCGGTACGCAATCGAAGCACCACGCGAAATTCTGCGGCTCCTGAGGAAGATCAAACTTCTCGCGCATCCATTGCCCACCCCAGGGTCCAGGATCGAAGAAGGGAACCAGCCGAATCGGTCGCCGCACAGCGCGCTCTATAGCATCATGGAAGGTATCGCCGGCAATCATCTTTGGATCATCCATTGCGTTGCTATCCAAAACGTAGTTTGCGCGGGGCAAGACCTGGCTCTTAAGGCGATCGGCAGCGCGCCAATCCAGAAAGAAAGCGCGTTTATACTTTTCGGCGGGACGATCAAGCAGGTTTGTCATGCCTAGATTGCCCACCAGGTTCCTCCGCTGCCTAAGTTGAATCTGCCAGCGAGCCATGTCCGCGTAGACAAGACACGAGTTGCTCGGAGTCAGTAGCGACGCTCCCGTTCCGATGATGAGCACGATACCTGTGGTGTGGCTCACCCTCGCAGCCCACTTTTCGAGCAACGCCGGATCAAAGAAATCGAGAATGCGTGCCTTGTTCATTCGACCGAAGACAGGATCGTCGGTAAGGTCCTGATCAAAGATCCGTCTGAGTTCCGCTTTGCTTCTATAGGCCTCGGATGCCCGAATGATGAGCGTGGGCTTGAGGCGAACAGCCAACGAATGGGCGATCTCGGCGTCCAGTGTTCCCGGGTAGCAGTCTACGCAAACTGTAAAGTCCTTACCGCTCTTATTCGCGAGTATCTCAGCAGCAATTTGATCCCAGCCCCTCAAACATTTGTCGGAAGAAAATCCCGTATCGACGCTGGGGTGCTTATCGTACGTTGGCATAATGGTCCCCCAGCAGGAACTCTTGAAGAAGAGGAATTGCCCCGTGAAGGGCGGCATGGTTGCCCAACATCGCAGGAACAATGCTGACTTTGCTGGTAGGAGTCCACGCATGTTGATTTACGTAAGTGACAATGCGAGGCAATATGCGATCGGCTCGACTCATGACTCCGCCGCCGAAGATGATACGTTCCGGGCCGTAGACGTGGATGAGCCCGACGGTGCCCACAGACCAGACTAATATGCAGTGATCAACAATCTGCTGTGCAATCGGGTCTCCAGAATCGGCACATTGAAAGAGCGCTCTGAAGTTGACATGCGTCAACTGGCTCAGGGCACTTGTCTCAACTCTTGGCCAATCTCTCGTGATTGCGGGTAGGCTCCACGAAGAAGCCTCCGCCTCCATGCACCCAGTTGCTCCACAGGTACAGGTGCGACCGTGAAGCGATACGGGAATATGTCCTCCGAGATTCCCGCCCTGTAGGTGCCGGGTACGATACGGAATTCCGTCAACGAAAACTGCCGAGCCAATTCCAGTGCCAAGGGTCAGCAGGAGTACGTCCGAAAATCCTTCGGCAGCACCACAGAAGTGCTCCCCGCACAGTGCGGCGCGAGCGTCATTTTCAATAACCAGCGGAAGGTTGAAATGTTCTTTACACCATCCATGCAGGTCAATCGATGTCGCGTCCGCGTATTTGTCATTTGTGGAGGCGATGCGTGCATTTCTGAAATCCACAAGGCTGGGCAAGCTCAATGCCAGGCCTAGACAGTCTGAGATCCGAACGGCGGTCGAATCGAGGAGTTCGAGTGCGGTCTCATGTATCAAAGGCAGAACGCCGGCAAGACCGTTCTTTGATTCGACGACCACATCTCTCACGGCCAACAGGGACCGATCTTTGACAATTCCGATGGAGAAATGCGTGCCTCCTAGATCACAGCCAATCGCAACCGTCATGCGCTCACCTTCGACAAGAAGAAGAGTGCGAGGACAAGGAAGGCAATACCACCGACATGCAACTGCAAAGGGCGGCGGGTGCCGGTGCGCCATTCGCCGCTGACCCAGCCCAGCGCGCTCGCGCAAATAACAATCAACGACATGAAGACCGGCCACCCAACGATGGGACCTAACGCTCCAAGATGGAAGCTTGCCACGCCATAGGCGAGGCTGCTGCCAAACCAAAGCGCTCCCATTAATCCACATAAGAGCCAATAAGAATGGGTGTTCTCGCCTCTGAATTTCTCCAGAGACCGGCGTTTCAGTAGCAAGGAGCAGCAATAATAGATATTTGGAATGGCGCCGCCAACCAGAAGCGGTAGCCAGACAGCGTTGAGAGACCAGTAGGGCTTTGCGCCATGAAGCTGTGCCATTGCCAGAAGTGGCGCAGAGAAGGAGATGCCGAGATTCATGAAGCTTGCACAAACGCCACTTACCAACGCGACGGCAAGGCCTCCGCGAAACGAGGTGTTTTGATTCGAAGTGGACACATCTCCCGTCTCGCGTTCTCGTCGAAAGCCTGCCCGAGCGCAGAGGACCATTCCACAACCAACACACAGGACCCCAGCGATAACGAAACCACCCACTGCAGTAAATAAAAGGTCCGAATGAAGTCGAATGAACGGGACAAGAGTGCCCACGGCCGCGGAGGTGCCCAGCACGATTGAAAACGTCAAGGCTACTCCAATCCTATCGACGCTCAGGCCAAAGAGTACCTGGGCTATTCCCCAGGCGAAGCCGAAGAGCATCACTCTCGCAATGGCTCCCGGCTCAACTTCACCGTACCCAGCAAAGAGTCGCGGGATGGTAGCTAAGGCAGCAAGTAAGGGGAGTATGAGCAAGGACGAGATCGACCAGACGAGCCAGACGTTTTCCCAAGACCATCGAGTCATCCATTTCATCGGCAAGGAGAAGCTGGCATTTGCCATAGCGGCAAGCAGCACGAACGCGCTTCCCAATTCCAGATCAGACAAGTAGATGCCTCCAATGCCGCTTAGGCGCGCTCAACGCGCAGGGTGACGAGATCCAAACCTGCAACCGGGACTTCTCCCTTGATTGCCCGCAGGGGTTCCTCGGCAAGATTGCTAAGGAATGCTTTGCCAGTGTTCTGCGAGCGCCACGTAAGACGCGCGAGAACGTCCTCACTTGAGGCACCGAAGAGGCGAACAATCCATGCCTTGCCATCATCACTGGGCTTGAGCTCAGTTAGCAAGACACTCGCAGGCTCAATCTTCAGCATCGAGTTGGAAGTATGTGCGGTGCCACCGGCGGGCGTCGGCAAAAGTGGTTGTGATAGGCCAATCGCAAAACGGCTGGCGGCAGCCATGTCCGCTCCGCCATGCGGACGCAGCGCATAGCGGAAGGTAACCGGTCCTTGCTGATAAGCCCGATAGTTTGTTCCCCAGTGATTGTTCATCACCCATGAATAGAATGTCTGTGTCGACTCAATATGTTTGCGCCAGACTGCGGGAATCTTTTGAGACCCCAACATCGTTGCGGTGATACCACCGATCTCCACAAGCGGAGCGTCGAGCGTGGCCCACGTAACACCGCGGCTATCGTTCGAAACATCGATCCATCGACCAACAGGAAGCCAGTTTTTGCACGACCCAGGCAACTGGTCTATCTCGGGCCGCATTGCCCCCAGAGGAATATCCATCAGAATCTGGCCATCCGGAACGGCGAATGGAAATGCAAACTGTACGCTTTCCTTTGAACCGTGCTGCGCAAACTCTGAACCCTGGTCACCATCACCCGGATGGGGATTCAGGGCTGCGCGTTCTTTATCGACGGTGTTGGTAATCTCGAGAAAATCCGCATCCGCCATAAGGCGAATGCGCCGCACCAGGCTCTTGCAACCGGGCGCAGACGATTCAATGCGAAGCGAAACAACGAGTGGACCACTCTCCTCGGCCACAATCTCAGCTTTGCCGCCCTGGCCAAGGTGCCCCACATCGTTACCGGCGAGAAATAGATATTGGTTGAGCGCTCCTTGTTGGCGATTAACGAGATTGTCTGCGCTGCCTTCGCGATAGAGCTCTGTAATGTCGCCAGTCTCCCGATCAATGAGTGCGCTGAGAAATCGATTCTTGAGTAGGCCATCCTTCACGGATGCAGGGTTCTGGGGCCGATGTGCCGCTTTGCTCGATAGCATGTATCGTGCGGAGCCCAGACCTGGCACTACAGCAAGGACTGCCAGTTCGCCGGTGGCGAGTCTCTGCGACGCCACAGCCTTGCCATCCGACGCAACAACGTAATCTCCCCCTGCCGAGAGTTCGCGCGAGAGAATGACGACTTCTGTTCGATCCCACGAAGACGTGTTGTAAATCTCAACGGAGGCTGCCGTAGACGAAGCAGCTGCAGGGGGAAGGGAAGCAGCGATCAACGCCTCCGCGCGACTCACGGCTTTAGCAGCGAAATCTCGTTTGTAATCCCATTGCTTGGTCGTAAACGGATTTTCAGAATCGGATACGCTGCACCACGCACCCCACGTGTGCTCGGAATACATGAGCACATCACGCCATGCGGTTGCATAGGCTGACTCTACGTAACTTGACGGAGCAACCATCGACGAGAGAGTCGCAGCCTGGGTGAGCCTATCTGCAGCATTACGACTCATCGCCGTTTCCAGCGCAGAAGAACCAGCACCGTCTTCCCAGTACGGAGTCAAATCACCGCGATAGGACGGTATCTGATTTCCATATGTTTTTTCAAAATCTGCAAACGCAGCACCAGTGGAAGCGATAGCAAAACGAGGCCATTCGTATTTCTTGTTCCAATCGCGAACGAAGTCGCTGATTTCCGGATCAGGCGACGCGTTGTCGCCGTGGCCCGACCAGCGAATGTACGAAATACCGTAAGGATAGATGACTTCGTCGAGCCGATCCTCGTATTTGCCAACCCACTCCTCATCCAGCTTCTTGGTGATGTGCGAAAGAGCATAACCAGTCCAGGGAACCCACACGAGAACTTTTTCGTGGCCTGAAGGGGATACCCACCAGAACGGACGATCCTGCCAGGTTTCCATGAAGGTGCCGATGCGATCGAAGAAGTTAGGCGCAGCCGAAAAATAGCGAATCCCGGCCTGCGACATCGCCGTAACTGTGCCCCACGAAAACCCCGGAACGTCGCTCATCATAGCGGAGTCAACTTTTACGCCGCATTCCTTACCTAGCTGCGTCCCATATTTGAAGAGCCTCAGCAATTCTTCTGGCCGGCAGAGACCGGTGAGCTCATTGGCGTAGGAGCCCTGAGGGGAAATTTGACCTTTCTGGATAGCGTCTACGAGTGCCTTCTTTTCAGCGGCCGACCTGCGCTGCATGAAGAAGTCGACACCCCATAGAACCTCCAGGTTCCACACAAAACGCGCGCCCTCTGGATAGCCTGCAGTCTTGTTTGCAAGGTCCATTGCAAGGCTGATGTTCTGCATCTGCTTCTCTTCGACCGCTGCCTGCAGATCGGTGTAGCCGAGATCATGATGCGAGTGCGGCAGTACGTAGACGAGCACCTGCCGTACTGGTTTAACCAGGACGGTTTCGCTCAACGTAGTCTTGCCAACTTCAATAGACACGACCAGTGATCTGATCTCTTCAGTCGGCTCCAGGTAGATATCAAAAGGCGCAGAGGAACTCGTTACGGAACGACGGTCTAGTTCCACGCCGCCGACTTTGGTGACAACCTCACCTCGCAACTCAGATGGAACCGCAATCGTGAGAGGCTGTTTGAGCGTCTCGCCGGTGCGAATCAAAGCGCGGCGAGATACCGCGAAAGTCTGCTGCGTGCTCGGCTTTGTTGCGGGCTCTTGTGGCAACGCTACGGCGGGACACAACAAACCACCCGTTACTGCGCCTAATCTCTTCAGAAGCTGACGACGTTCCACTCAATCCACCGTTCCCTTGAATCTCGCTACCGCAGAACAGCCCACGGCACGCATCCACGCACATTGCAATGTTTGTAAAGCATCAGCCTATAGAATTAGTCCATCTGAGTCCTGCCGACAAGCACAGTTGAGAGCTTACCGCACTTGAGCTACCTAAAGTCCTGCGTTGATTGAGGGGTTTCCGATGAACAAACGAGTGATCGCCGCAGCCCTGGTTGGTTCAACAGGCGGCCTTGTATTCGGATATGATCTCGGTGCCCTTTCTGCCGTCTCCGAATCGCTCAGGACTAATTTCCACCTCTCTCCGGCTCTCTTCGGAGTGACTATTTCGTTCTCTTTATGGGGAACCGTCTTCGGCTCCATCCTTGCAGGTCGAATCGCGGATCAGGTCGGACGAAAACAACTGATTGCATTGTGCTCCCTGCTTTATGCCATTGCTGCAATCGGGATCACGCGGCCAGTTCGCTCGGAATGGATGCTTTTTTTAGCGGTTAGATTCCTTTGCGGGGTGGCTATTGGAGGCCTCACGGTCGCCTGCCCTCTCTATCTCGCGGAGTTGGCGCCTAAGAACCTGCGCGGTCGATTAGTAGGCTTGTTCCAAGTTCAGGTCGGCGTTGGCGTGGTGACCGGATTCTCGGTCGGACTGCTCTTTGCGCGTCTGCTCGATGCAAATGATGTATGGAAATGGTGCCTCGGCGCCGGCTTCATCCCCGCATCTACGCTCTTTCTACTTCTCTTTTTTAGCCTGCGGGGAACAAAAACGCTCACTTCCGCCGATGATCAAAATGAGGGGCGGACAATCGAGAGTCCGCCTCTTCAACAGGGACATTCGCGCCGGGAAAGGCTGTTCCGTCGAAAATATCTTCGCCCCATCTTGCTCGCAACGAGCATCGCGCTATTCAACCAGCTTTCCGGCGTAAATGTCCTGTTGCTGTACATGCTCGCAATCCTTACCAGCGCAGGCATTAGTCTTTCACTTGGGCATGCGTATACGGTTCTCATCTCCTGCTTCAACCTGGGGACTACGCTGCTCGGCATGGCGTTTGTAGATAAGCTGGGACGCAAGGCCCTGCTGTTCCTGGGATCCGCCGGCATGGCAATCTGCTTTATCGCTTTAGGCCTCGCGATACCGCGCCATTTCAGCCCCTTTGTTTACGTCGCCATCCTCGTTGCGTACAATGCTTCCTTCGCCTTTTCCCAGGGCACGGTTGTGTGGGTTTACCTCAGTGAGTTGTTTCCGCCAGGAATTCGTGGAGCCGGACAGGGGTATGGTACGTCTATCCATTGGATAGCGAATGCTATTCTTGTTGCGATATTTCCTATGATGCGGCGCGCCTCTTCAATTTGGACGTTTTACTTCTTTGCCTTGATGATGCTCCTCCAAATTGGCGTGGTGTTTATTTGGTATCCCGAAACACGAGGAACTGCCCTGGATTCGCCGCTCTAGCAAAGAGCGCCGAGCGGTGACAACTTCTACAGGCTAGGTAACGAGGTGGTGGATAAATGACCATGGGAACGAGTCGTGTACCAACTCTGGGTGAGGGTGGCAGCAAATGACCATAGCAAAAAGTCGTGTGCCAACGCTGGTAGACGTTGCCCGAGAAGCCGGCGTCTCGCTTAAGACAGCGTCGCGGGTCCTGAATCGTTCTGAAAATGTCAGGGAAGAGAAGAAAGCGAAGATCCTGGCGGTTATGGAGCGGCTTGGCTATCGTCCGAACGAACTAGCGCGTGGTCTGAAGGCAAAAAGGTCGGCCGCCGTCGGGATGATCGTACCGAATCTCGCCGATCCATTTACGGCGAACGCAGTGCATGGTTTTCAGGAAGTTGCTCGCGAAAACGGATATGTCGTCATTCTTGCCAGTTCGGGCGGTGACGTCGATTTGGAACGGTCCGAAGTTGAGATCTTGGTTGGACGTCAAATCGAAGGGCTGGTGATCGCTCCTGCGGACAGTCGCACCGATACATTCAGCGACATCATTCCGTCAGGCGTTCATGTGGTCACGTTCGATCAGTTGTTGCGGGACGTTGATCTGGATTCTGTCACTGTGACCAATCGTCGCAGTGCTCGCGAAGCCACCAAGCATCTGGCGAGCCACGGCTGGAGCCGAATTGTCGCGATTGGCGCCAGAGGACACTTGTATACCTGCAAGGAACGGGTGGCTGGCTATCGAGCGGGCATGAAGGACTTGTCTCTCCAGCCTAGAGTTTGCCTTGTTGAACATGAGCAGTCTCTTACTGCGGAATGGCTTGCCGAAGAGGTCTTTCGACGCCAGGATGCCGACGCAATCTTTACCCTTAACTGGGTTTGTACCGTGCTTGTTCTGCGGGCTTTGCGTGAAATAGGAAAGGTTGCCGGTCGAGATATCCCGATCTTCTCTTTCGATGATTTTGACCTGGCGGACATGCTGACGCCGGGGCTATCGGTTGTACAGCAGCCCGCTGAATTGATGGGTCGCGAAGCGGGCAGATTGCTCGTCGATCGTCTGGCGGATCGAGCGGGTAAGTCGTCGCGGGCAATTATTTTGCCCACAGCCTTGATCATCCGCCAGTCCTGCGGGTGCGTACCGGGGAAAATCGTCCCATAATTGACAACGCTGTCATTGCGGGACCATAATACTCTCCGACAATCGCAGAAGAGTCGTCCTCACGTTGTCTTCAATAAAAAGGCCCGATCGACTCCGCAGGTGCGACCACTTAAGAGAATTTGGCCTCACGATGCCAGTCTCTGCGGCCCACGAATGCCCATGGAGAGTTGTAATGCAAAGAAAATGGACTGCCTTGAATGCCGGGCTGATGCTCGCGCTCACCTTGCCCGGCGCAATTCACGCCCAAACCACTGAAAAGCCAGACCTCAGCAAGCAGCCAACACTCTATGTCGTTGGCTATGCACATCTGGATACGGAATGGCGCTGGGAATATCCCCAGGTCATCGACGAATACCTTCGCAGAACGATGGAAGACAACTTCCAGCTCTTCGAAAAGTATCCTCACTACATCTTCAACTTCAGTGGCGCCAATCGTTATCGATTGATGAAGGAGTACTTTCCCGCTGACTTTGCAAAAGTGAAGAAGTACGTGGATGAAGGACGATGGTTCCCCGCAGGTTCTTCCATGGAAGAGGGTGACGTAAACGCGCCCAGCGCCGAAGGCATCATCCGACAGATCCTGTACGGAAATAACTGGTTCCGCAGTGAGTTCGGCAAAGCCAGCGCTGAATATATGTTGCCGGATTGTTTTGGCTTCCCATCCTCTTTGCCGACTATCCTGGCGCACTCTGGCGTAAAGGGATTTTCGACGCAGAAATTGGTGTGGGGATCGTCTGCTGATGGTGGAGGCGTGCAATCCCTGGAGAGGACGCCCGAAGGAACGCCGTTCAACGTCGGAGTTTGGGTAGGCCCAGACGGAGAGAGCGTTCTCGCCGGCCTCAATCCCGGGAGTTATAACGGGGACATTACAACCGATCTGAGTACTCCTCTGCCGGCCATCGCCGCGCCAATCCGGCACTTGCTGGAGGTCGAGAAGAAGCTTGTCGAGCTGCAGGCGCAAAATCAAGCAGGCCGGGTAGAGCGGAAGACCGATCGATCGCAATGGATCTCGAGGAGCGCGAGATGCTTGCGGACAACGAGCAGCGTGAACTCGTCAGAGGCGCAAAAAGAGCGCGATCTCACAGAGTTTCAGGGCGATTGGGCCGCCGTGTACAGCTGAACGGCAAGGTCAGCGGCCTGTTCACCGACTATCACTATTACGGTACTGGCGACATGGGTGGTGCTCCCCGTGAAGATTCCGTGCAGGAGGCTGGAAGCGATCGTTACGAAGGGAAGCGTGAGCCTGCCGGTGGAGGGGGCAACGCTCCGCGCGGGCAATCGCAACCTAACGACGCCGGCTGTAAAGGTGGGCGACGGCCCAGTGCATGTGATCTCCGCGACATGCGGAACAGATGTTTCTCAACATCACGCCGCAGAAGCCGCAGGCCTGCCACGTTATACGGGTGAAATGGAGTTGACCAATCACTCGGCAGGCATCGCTGACTTCGCAGGCTTATCAGAAGCGTTGGATCCGCCATGAAGAGCTGCTGGCGGATGCGGCGGAGAAGTCGTCGATCGCCGCACAGTGGCTGGGTGCACGGCACGTACCCGCTGGAGCGTCTGAACGGTGCATGGACACTCGCGATGGGAGCGCACTTTCACGACATTGCAGCGGGAACGGCTACACCCCGGTCATATGAGTTCGCCTGGAATGACGACGTGATCGCACTCAACCAGTTCGCGGGCGTGTTGAACAACGCAGTCGAAGGTGTCTGCTGCGACATTGAACACGGCGACCAAGGGTGTCCCCCTGGTTGTCTTCAACCCGCTCAACATTCCGCGCGAAGATCTGGTCGAAGCCGACATCGAATTCCCGGGTGGCAATGCCGAAGGCAGTGCGCGTGACCGCGCCCGACGGTAAGGATGTTCCGGCACAGATCTCCGGCGGCAAGGTCGTCTTTGTGGCCAGCGTGCCTTCAGTCGGCTATGCCGTCTACGACGTTCAGCCTAGCGAAGGAGCAGCGGGCTCAGCATCAGCTCTCAAGGTATCGAAAGACGGACTTGGAAAATGAGTACTATCGCGTTCGCCTGAATGCAGGATGGAGATGTTGCCAGCATCTTCGATAAGGCAGAACGGCAAAGAAATGCTTTCGGCTCCAGCTCGTCTGGCGATTTCATACGACAACCCCGCGCAGTGGCCGGCCTGGAATATGGATTGGGAACAGGAGCAGGCAGCACCGAAGGCCTACGTCTCAGGTCCGGCACAGATTCGAGTCGTCGAGGATGGTCCTGCCCGCGTTGCCATTGAAGTTACGCGGGAGACGCAGGCTCGCATTTGTCCAGACCGTCAGCCTTTCTGCCGGGGATGGCGGAAAACGAGTGGAATTCGGAAATGTAATCGACTGGAAGACTCGGGAGTCGAATCTCAAGGCAACCTTTCCTCTCACAGCTCGCAACTAGATGGCGACGTATAACTGGGATATCGGCACCATTGAACGACCGACGGCGCAGCCCAAGAAATTTGAGGTGCCGTCTCACCAATGGATTGACCTGACCGATATGAGCGGGCGAGTATGGAGCGACGGTCCTCACGGATAGCAAGAATGGATCGGACAAGCCAACCGACAACACTGTGCGCCTGACGCTAATTCGGACGCCCGGAGTCGCTGGCGGCTATGCCGATCAGGCGACCCAGGATATTGGGCACCATGAGTTCGTCTACGGGATCGCCGGTCATTCAGGTGACTGGCGTACGTCGCAGACTGACTGGCAGGCGACAGCGACTGAATGCACCGCTCTTCGCCTTTGAAACATCGAAGCATGAAGGCGCGCTGGGCCGGACCTTCTCGCTTGCTGAAGGTCAGCAATCCCCGTATCCGCGTTCTGGCTGTCAAGAAAGCGGAACTCAGCGATGAAGTTATTGTGCGCCTGGTGGAGCTTGATGGCAAACCCCAGGCCGATGTAAAGATTTCATTTGCAGCACCGATTACCAGCGCACGCGAAGTGAACGGTCAAGAGCAGCCTGTTGGATCAGCCACCGTCACGGATGGTGCGCTCGTAACTTCCTTTGGCGGATATCAGCCACGTACTTTCGCTCTTCATCTGGCTGCACCCACCACGCACTGCTACCAGCGTGCAGTCTACGCCGGTGACGCTGCCTATCGATCTTGCAACTGCGAGCAATGATGGAGAGCGCTCCACGGCGGCTTCGATGGCAAGGGTAACGCGCTGCCGGCAGAGATGCTGCCTTCGGAGATCCAGCTTCAACGACGTCCGGTTTCAAATTGGCAACGTGCCAAAAGTGGCGTTCCCAATGCCCTGGCGGCGAAGGGACAGACAATCAATCTTCCTGCGGGTCGCTTTAATCGTATTTACGTGATCGCAGCGTCAGCGAATGGCGACCAGAAAGCAGTCTTCGAAGTCGGTGGTACAAAAGACCGAATTGAACGTGCAGGACTGGGGAGGCTTTATTGGCCAGTGGGATAACCGGCAGTGGAGTTCTGTTGATCTTGCGCACGATCATTACGGCGAGATGACCGGACTGAAGCCCGGCTTTATCAAGCGTGCCGACCTGGCCTGGTACTGCAGCCATCACCACGATGCGGCGGGAAAGAATGTCGACTATTCCTATTCGTATTTGTTCGGCTATGCGATCGACGTTCCTGCGGGCGCAAAGACGATTACAGCTGCCCAACAATCAAGACATCCGCATTCTGGCAATGTCGATGGCGGATGAGAATCCGACAGTGAAGCCGGCGCGCACGCTTTATGATGCGCTGCCCTTTGTCGCCACCAGCAACAAGCCGCAATAGTCCGGAGGACAGGCAGCTTCACTCTCGAAGATGCCTCGTCCTTACCGGTTCACGTTTCCTTTGATCATGACCGAGGTGGCGCTGCATGCGATTGCAGCGCCGTTACGGCCGGGTGATCTGCGTGATCCCGCCCTTTTGCGATATCGTGATGATGGCATTGACCGAAGAGATGCTGATCTTTTGCTTTTCTCCGTCCGGCCAGACAATCTCCAGATCTTCGATTTTCTTGCAGGACCCCAGGCCAAACAGTACGCGAGGATCGCTCGAGGAGGCAAAGCTTCCCCCGCTCAGCACATCGCCTCGTTGCTTCATGCCACAGGCGCCCAGAAAGATCTTCGCCCCGATCGCATCTCGAGGAGATTTGTCGCCACCAATTAACCTGAACTCAATCCATTGATTGTCGTTCTTCAGAACATTGCGGAGAAGAGTCGGTGGGCCTTCGAGATTGTTGATCACAACGGCGGTTTGTCCGTCATTGAAAAGATCTCCAAAGGCTGCACCGCGAGCAGTAAGCACATCCGCAAGACCGCTTCCTTCAACCGCTTCCAACGGCACAAACTTCTTTCCTTCCAAACTATGAAAGAGGAGCGGTCTCTGTGCGAAACTAGTGCCCCAGTCATGCTGGTCAACCTGGGGATAAACATGACCACTTACAAGGAGAAAATCCTTGAACCCATCGCGGTCGTAGTCAAGAAAGCTCTCGCCCCAACTGAGGAATGGTGTCGTTGGCTCGACAATACCAACTTCAGAGCTGACGTCGACAAAGCTGAGCTCGCCATCGTTCCGGTAGAGCACCTTGTAGTCGTCGGAAAAATTTGTATTCAGAATGCCAAGACGACCGCTATGGGAATAGTCGGCAACCGCAATGCCCATGGTGGCCGTCTCTCGACCCTCTCCGTTTACCGCGTAGCCCGCCTCAAAACTCTGATCTTCAAAGGTGCCGTCGCCCTTGTTTTTATAAAGATAATTTGGCGTGGAGTCGTTGCCGACCAATAGATCAGGATGTCCATCATCGTCGAGGTCCACGAAGAGGGAAACGAGGCCGAAGTAGCCTGGTTTGTCTGACACTCGTGCCTTCACACTGACGTCGGTAAAAGTGCCGTCTCCATTGTTGTGGAAGAGATGATCATGTTCTCCCTGGAGCCCACGTGGCCCACAAAACGTGGGCACTCCGCGGAACTGACAGGTATTCGAGACAACTGAGTTGGACCCGACTGAAGGTGGATTAGCGAAGTTGTAGGCGGTGTAGCCGGGAACGAAAAGGTCGAGGCGTCCATCGCCGTCATAGTCGCCGAACGTTGCTCCCGTTGACCATGTGCCCAGCGCGACACCTGCAGCTTCAGCAACGTCGGTGAAGGTCCCGTCGTGATTGTTGTGATAAAGCCGATTCTTGCCAACATTCGTCACATACAAATCCGGCCAGCCGTCGTTGTCGTAATCGCCCACGACCGCTCCAATGCCCCAGCGGTTGTTTGCAACACCTGCGTGGGGTGTGACATTGGTAAAAGTGCCATCGTGATTGTTATGGAAGAGAGCAGCGTCTTGAGGCGATGTCTTACCGGCAAAAGCCGAATATGTAAGGCCGTTCACCAGGTAAATATCCAACCAACCGTCTTGATCGTAGTCAAGCAGCGCGACTCCGCTGCCCAGGGATTCCACGATGTAGGCCTTCGCCGGGTCGCCTACATGATGAGACCAGGTAGATAGTCCGGACTGACGAGTTATATCCTGAAAAACAACAGTGCCATTCTTGACAAAACCACCGGCCGTTATCGGTCGGTGTTGGGCGTCGTGGACAGGCTGCGTGATTCGGCCAGTGGTTACCCCGCCACTCTGTCCCATACCGCCTGACTGGAAAGGGCTGGCAAGGCAGACCTGCATGGCGAAAACCCACACGGGACATGTGAGCAAGAGCGTTCTCACGCGCACAGCACACCAAATTCTTGCTATTGAAAACATCGCCTGATTTTCCGGTTACTGCTTCGGTCGAGGTGAACTCAGCGTTCTCATCACTCGCGGCCGGCGTCCTTTTTTTTCTAAATTCGTTTTTAAATGGTAATGCATTTCATCAACTCTCACTTCGCAGACTCGTGTTTATTCGCGTCTCAAAGCATTAACTCGTTCACTCGAAGGTGCGCTGGCTTCAGCGTGGTTCTCCCGCTCGCCGGGATGGATGCCCCAATGCGGACAATAGGCGGAGAGTAAATTGCCGCAACAAAAGTGAGCATCGTTTGAATTCGATCTTGGCTTCAGCCTATAGTGCTGCTGTGCCCATCACTCGGTTTCCTTCCTCATTCACGGCCATCGGTTTAGCTCGATCGACCTCATCGTTTTCCTTCGTCATTCGCTTGGTTACAATTGCCGTCTTCTTACATACGGCCACTACCTTCGGCCAGGACAAGACCTGCGATAAGGTTGCGGCGTATGATCCGACGCCCGCACAGGCCGCTTATATAGCTGCGAAGTATCCGCTCGCTGAAGATATTTACGCGAAAGATTTGGCAGCAAGCCCAGGAGATCTGAAGCTCGCCGCGGGCCTCGTGAGCACGTTGCTGCAAGAGCATCAGCTAACGCAGGCCGCCGCGCAAGTTGAAAAGATGCTCAGGGTCAATCCTGATTCTGCCATCGCACTCACATCGAGTGCCGAGTTGCAACTGCGGCAGGGGCAACCCTGGCTGGCGATTGAGACCCTCAAGAAAGCTGCCGCGATCGATCCTTGCTATGCCCGTATCCATCTTGTACGGGCCCGCGTCTTGCGGCTTGACTCCATGTATGCCTCCGAACGCGCGGAGATTCAGACCGCATACGACATCGATCCCTCCGACCCCGATATCCGTCATGCTTACCAGAGGACGGTATTACCTGCAAATGAGATTGAGAGTATTCATCATTCGCTCGCAACCACAAAGGATCTGGATGCCGACACCCGGCAGAAAGCGGAGGAATCAATCCGCTCCATGATGCTGCTGCTGACCGAACACAATCAGACGTGTCAGGGCTTGCCTACTGTAGACTCGGCATCCTTCGCTCTTGAGGCGTCGCATGAAGATGTAAGACATACCGATGGTTATCGAATGGATGTGGAGTTTCCTAAAGGCAGCGCAAAGTTGCTGATAGATACCGCGGGATCGGGCCTTTTTATCAGCATGGCACTAGCTGAAAAGAATGGATTCGAGCCTTCGGCGGGAGCGCCTCCTGGAACGGTGCATGTAGAGAGCCTACGCATCGGCCCGCTTGAATTTCGCGACTGCATCGTCGGTGTGAATGACGCGCCATTTCCCAACAAGGGAGATGGCATGATCAGCACGGACATGTTCGCACCGTGGCTCATCAAACTCGATCAGCCTGCGGCCAGGTTGACGCTGACTCCCTTGCCGAAGCAAGCTGGCATATTACCCGGCGACCGAAGTACTGATCCCGCTTTGCGCGGCTTCATGCCCGTCTATCATCGCCGCCAGTATTTGCTTGTGCCTGTAACCCTGGACAGCAAGACCCGCAAGCTGTTCATTCTCGATTCCGGGATTCGCTTTAGCACCATGACCCCGGAAGCGGCGCATGCGGTCTCAAATATAAAAGTCAACTTTACTAACTCCGTGCAGACTGTTGGCGGCGCGACTTTGCAGATCTATCGCGACAACTTTGATTTCCAATTTGCCAGTCTCTCCCTTCCGCATCAGAACCACATCCTGGAGATGGATAACGCTGCTATCGAAGAGAATATTGGGATTCAGGTGGCAGGGATGTTGGGCTTCGATATGCTCCAATCTCTGGTGCTGAATCTTGATTATCGTGATGGCCTGGTGAAACTGGAGTCGCCGGGAGCGTCCTCTCCTGGTGCAGGGAAGTCAGGATCAAGTGCGGTCGCATCCGAGGAGCCGAACTGTGCACCGCAGGATGAGAGTGCTCGGCCTTTAAGCGCCACGATCGAAGCAAAAGTCACGGGTCTGTTAGATTCAGCCCACCTCAAGCCTGGCAAGGAGATCTATCTCAAACTCGCAAACGATTGGCGATATCCGGGATGCGATCTTGATGCGGGATCGCTGCTGTATGGACGCGTGACCGCTTCAACTTCGCTCCATCCTCCCGAACTTTCCGAGTTGTCGCTGAAAATCGATCGCGGCCAATGCGCAAATATCGCGCAGAAGAAAGTGTCTCTCCGGGTAATTGGTCTGGTAGCGCCGCCAGATCAATTTAAAGGCCAGCACAACGTAATGCCGGCTGCGGTTGCCGGAGGGGGGCGCAACATTTCGACCTCAGCCGGGGAAATGGGAGACTTTGCTCACGACCAGAATCTGAATCCGGGTGGGGCACCGCACACCGTGCATCCCGGTATCGTAGCTGGAATTCCCACCATGAAACTGGAGCCGCAGGGAGGTCCCGCCTGCAGCGACAAGTTCACGAGTAGTGAGGGCAGTGTTCGCATCGGAGTAGGCTCGGAATTGCTTCTCACCATGCAGGACGTTCATTAATCCCGACGACAGCGGGGGCAACTCCCTTCGGTTTTGCCCCGCCACCCCGTGCCTCATCGGCCGACGCCAGTTGACGGTCCCCGCAGCAGGGAACTGAGCAACAGCGCTATTGCCGCGAATCGCAGGTAAAGGCTTCAGAATCAAGCCGAATCTCATAGTTTTACGCTCGGGAACCAACGTCGGTTCAACCTCCAATACCGGGTTTCAAGAAAACAATTGACAACGATGTCAGGCGGCGTTACCGTGGCTATCGCTTACAAAATGACAACGTTAGCATTCCTGAGGGAACTTCTAGGAGGGCACTTGAAGCAAAAAACACCGTTACAGGGAGACAAAAGATCTCCTCTCTTCACCAAATTCGTTCAATTCATAGTCGCCGTCATGTGTCTGTTCTTGCTGGCTCCAGTAGCAGCTCGAGCACAGGCAAATGCCGGCGTTACCGGCACCGTTACTGACTCAAGTGGCGCCGTGATACCAAACGTCAAAGTCACCGTTACCAACGACGCAACCACCACCGCCAGCCATCTCGTCACCAGTTCAGCTGGAACCTATGCAATCAACGGCCTCAATCCGGGAAAGTACACAATCACCGCAGAGGCAGTTGGATTTAAGAAGGCCATACATACCGACGTAACCATTGACGTCAGCGTCACGGCCACCATCGATATCGCGCTCGTAGCGGGTGCGGTGAATGAAACCGTCGAAATTGATGCCAGCCAGATTGCTTTGAACACAACTCAGCCGCAAATGGGCAGCACCATCGAGCCCATCGTAGTGTCCGCGCTTCCAACGGAAGTATCGGGACGCGGCCGCCAGGTTGATTCACTGCAATTCCTCGCACCGGGAACTACCGGCAGTACCTTCTCCCACCGCATTGGTGGTGGCGTCGACTTCGAACAGGAAATTGTCTACAACGGCATTCCAGTCGCGCAGCCGGAAACCGAAGGCTACACCACAAACTTCAATCCGCCCTTCGAAATGGTTCAGGAGTTCCGCGTCGAGCGGTCGACCTTTGGAGCCCAGTTTGGACTTGGACTAGGTGCTCTTACATACCAGATGAAGTCGGGAACCAACAACTACCACGGCGATCTCTTCTACATCAACCGCAACAGCATGTTTGACTCCGTCGGCTTCTTCAACGGACCTTCCTGGAACAAGGCCAATGTAAACAACAAGCCGCCATCCGACCATGAGAACAACTACGGATTCTCCGTCGGTGGCCCGCTTAGCATTCCACACCTCTACAACGGCAAGAACAAAACCTTCGGTCAATACAGCCAGGAATGGTTTAAGCAGAACAACGAAAACATCAGCTCCTCCACTGTTCCCACAGTGTTGCAGAAACAGGGTAACTTCACGGACTACATTGGAGCAGATGGGCACGTCATCCCCATCTTTGATCCAACTACCGGACAGCAGTTCGAGTGCAACGGCGTGAAGAACGTCATCTGTCCTGAGCGCATAAGCCCGCTTTCGCAGACTCTGATCTCGTCCATTCCTGATCCTGACCGACCCGGCACCGGCAGCGGTGGTTTGGAAAACAACAAGAGCTTTGCGCCTTTCATCAACCCGAACGATCAGACCGTCTGGGGCTTTACGATCGAACAGATTCTCACCCAGACCCAAACTCTCAAGTTCAGCATGTGGCACAACAGTTTCCACAACTTCGGTTTCGACCAATCTCCGATGGTCCTTCCGCCAAATCCTCTTAACAGTTTGAGAGACTTTCCGGCCAAGGGCAGCGGTTATCTGTTGACCTACACCAACGCATTCACTCCCAACCTTGCAATGACAGCCGGATTTGGATGGATCGGTGAGATCAATAATCAGTTCAATCACACCGCCTATAATTTCCCCGGCGTTGCCAATGGGATTATTCCTCCGAGCTTCGAGTTCGATGGTCAGCACGCTCTCACCAAATGGGGCACCAACGGCTCCAACACTGGTTCGGTCAATCGCAAGCTAGGAATTGCGATCGTGAACAACTGGGTATGGATCAGGGGACGTCACACCTTCAACATCGGCGGTGAGTTCCGTCGTTCGTATCAGGATGACAACGAAGAACAGACTGCCGGTGGCCATTTCAAATTCAGCCAGCGCACCACCTCAACGAAAGCTTTCGGTGATGATCTATTCGCCTCCTACGGCAGCGCATTTGCCAGCTACCTGTTAGGAATTCCGGATTCTGACGACCGAGCCAACTCGCAGGAGGAACGTCTGCGCAACCTGGATCTGTCGCCATACATACAGGACGACATCAAGCTGACTCCCAAGCTGACCGTCAATCTTGGCGTACGTTGGGATATTCAGGTGCCGTTCACGGAAAACAATAACCAGATCGTGTTCTTCAATCCAGCGGGCACAGATCAGCATTACGCGAATGCCGTTGGGAATCCGATTCCGGGAGCAGCCTCGAAGTTCGGTTATTGCGCGGGATGTGCAAACTACACTCGTGCTTACACCCACTTCGGTCACGTTGGGCCAAGAATCGGATTCGCCTACAAGTTGAACGACAAGAGCGTAATCCAGGGTGGCTTTGCAATTGCATTCCTCAACGGCGGCGCATACGAGTACGGTACCAATAAGGTCGCTGTCAATAACGGCAACCTCCTCGTTGGAACCTACACGCGCAACTCAACAGGTGGCTTATCGTCCGCAGTTGGACAATGGGATCTTCCTGGCGGTGCGCCAATTCTTCCTGACCCGCCAGCCACACCGTTCAGCACTGCTCTGGGCGCCGGTACGCAGATCATGGCGTTCAATCAGAACGATGGCTACGCTCCGTATGCTCAACAGTGGAATGTCAACTACCAGCGGGAACTGCCGTTCAATATGTTCTTTAGCGCGGCATGGGTTGGAAATCGCGTCATTCACTTGCCCAGTCAGTTGAATGCAATCAATCAACTGGATCCAAAATATTTGGCACTAGGCAACCAGTTGAACCTGAGCTTCCAGAACGGTGCAGCTCAGGCAGCGGGATTTGCAGTGCCCTACGAGAACTTCGTAAATGACTTCGGTGGCTCCGCAACCGTCGCTCAATCCCTTTCACCATATCCGCAATACTCGAAGATCTTTAACAACTTCGAGGGTTCGGGTACCACCTATTACCAGGGCGCGCAGGTCGAACTTGATAGGCGCTTCAGCAACGGTTTGGCCTTCCTCGTGGGATACACAATTTCCCGCCTGATGGACAACACCGGCAGCGGCTTTTCAAGCTTTGCCAACACCGGTATTAACAAGTACAACCAGAAGCCGGAATATGTAGTGTCCGGTTCGGATGAACCCCAGACGCTGAAGGTCAGCGGAACGTATGAACTGCCAATCGGGCCGGGCAAGAAGTACCTTTCAAGCCGTGGCCTCGCAGGCCAGGTACTTGGCGGATGGCAAGTTGGCTGGATCCTGCGCTACGAAGCAGGCACCGCCTTTGGTGTCACCCAGAACGGTCAGCCTTTCCCGAACGGCTTCTATCGGCCCAATCGGGATCCCCGCGTCAAACTCGCAACAAAGAACTACAACGTTGCTCGCGATCAATTCATTACAGGGACTGTGGGTCATGTGTTTGATCCTCTGGCCTTTACTCCTTCACCTGCATTCACATTGGCTGACACGCCGAGAAACTTCGGCGAGCTCAGAAACCCGGCCGTCTACAACGAGAACGCGAACATCAGGAAGAAGTTCTTCTTCGGTGAACGCTTCACGGGTACATTCACCCTGGACTACTTCAACCTGCTGAACCGAACCATCTTTAACGGTCCGGAACAAAATATAAATAACAGTAACTTCGGCACGGTGACGAATCAGAACTTGCAGACCACCAACCGACAAGGCCAGCTTGGCTTCACGTTGGAGTTCTAAATTCAGTGCGGGCTTCAGTAAGAGGCCCGCACTGTACAACTTATACTGATCTCCCCCCGGTCTGCGGTGTGTCTCCACGCAGCCCGGATTTTTTTGCTTTTGTGAATAACGCATAAAGGTTCGGAACTCGGCTAGCGCCCGACTGATGAAAAGGTTCGGTCGTGCGGAAGCCACTCTTTTATAATTTAAGGTCATGAGCATGGCCCGTTCTCGTATGAAATTCGCGTGTCTTCTGAGTTTTGCGCTTCTGTCTTTCCTGATATGTTCATCCACCACTGCGTTCCCGCAGAAGGGTGAAGATGAAGTGACGCCTGAGGTGCAGCAACTGTATGCTCAGGCGAAAGCAGCGCAACAAAGCAACGACAACGTTACCGCCATCCAGAAGTATCGAGCGATCATCAAGCTCGCTCCACATTTGGCCGCTGCCTACAATAATCTGGGAATGCTCTACTTCAACGAGCATGACTTTGCTCACGCAGCTGAAGTGCTCGAGCGTGGCCTCAAACTGCATGAGGATATGCCAACCGCCTCGGCGATGCTCGGTATGAGCTACTTTCAGCTCGGCATGGATGCGAAAGCGGAACCATACATAATCGCCGCCGTGAAAGCCAACCCGAGTGACGATCAGGCACAGATGACATTGGCGCGCGTGCAAATCAAACTAGGAAAGTACCAGGACGCTACGCTGGCCCTCAACCACTTCCTTGCCCGCAACCCGAACGATCAGGATGGGTGGTACCTGTTAGGAAAAACGTATCTCCAAATGTCGCAGGATGCGCTGAAGAAGATCAATGAGATTGACCCAAACTCGGTTGTAGCGCATGAGATCGCGGGCGAGATCGACGAAAGCATGCATAACTACGACGTAGCGCTCGTCGAGTATAAGAAAGCCATCGACCTTGCACCGCAGCGGGCTGGCACGCATATGCACATGGCCAACGCCTACTGGCTCATGGGAAACTGGGCTGCGGCTCAGAAGGAGTTTCAGGCGGAACTGGCGATTGATCCGAATAACTGCACCGCCCGTTGGAAACTCGCGAATGCAACTCTAGAGGCTAATGGATCCAACGAAGAGGCACTCAGCGAACTGAATCAGTCCATCGAACGCTGTCCAAACCTGATGCAGGCTCGAGTGGATCGTGCTCGCGCACTTCTTCGCCTTGGTCGTCCACAGGAAGCAATGCCAGATCTGGAATTGGCCATGAAAGAAAGTCCCAGTGAACCATCAATTCATTTCCTACTGGCGTCTGTTTACAAGGCCGCAGGGAAGTCGGCGGAGGCGCAGAAGGAAATGCAGATCTACGGACGATTGCAGCGAGAGGCCAGCGAGGCCGTCGCTGCTCAGGCTGCGGGCGCTATCGATATCAAGAGCAATGCGCAGTAGCCTCAGAATCATTTCGCTCCTGGGACTCTTGGCCTTGCCATCTGGGGGGACCCTGATCGCTCAAGCTCCGCCAGATCCTTTGAGCGTGCAGCGAATGCTCATTTCCTCTGGAGCGTTTGAGAAGGCTGAGATTTCTCTCCAGGCATATTTGAAAGAGCATCCCGCGTCGGCGGATGCGCACTTTCTGCTCGGCTATGTTCTCTTCCACCAGAAGATGCCCAAGGAGTCGCTGGCCGAGTTTACAGAAGGTGCGAAGAGCAGGCGACCTACTGCCGACGAACTCATCACCGTGGCCTCTGACTATGTTCTGCTAAAGGACTTTTCGGATGCCGATAAATGGCTTTCCGAGGTCACTGTCGAAACTCCCTATAACGCAACCGCCTGGTACCTGCTCGGGAGAACGAAGTACAACGAGCAGCGATTCGACGAGGCAGTTTCATGCTTCGAGCACAGTCTCTTACTTCGGCCTCATTATGTAGAGGCGGAGAATAACAAGGGATTGGCTTTGCTCGGACTAGAGAAGAAGGATCTGGCAAAAGTAGCATTCCAGAATGCCATCGATTGGCAGGGCGACGCGCCGACCGATGCGCAGCCTTTCTTGAATCTGGGCAGCCTGCTGGCAGCTCAAGGTGAGCTAGATAAGGCTGTTTCTTTGCTGGCCAAGGCAGTAGCGTTATCGCCGGATAACCCAAAATCCCACGAGGAGCTTGCAGGAGCATATCTGAGTCAAGGCAACCTTCCTAAGGCGCAGCAAGAGATGGAGATTGCAACTACCTTATCGCCCGACACCTCGGCACTGCACTTCAAGCTTGGGCGAATTTATCGGCAAGAGAAGTTAGCTGACTTGGCCCAGCGCGAATTTGCAATCTGCGACAAACTCAACAGCACCCACTCCTCCACTGAGACTCCTAATCCGTTCTCGAAGTCGCCGACTCCAAAGTAGATCCAGAAGCCAATCTCTCAGCATGCGGCCAATACGTCTTTGGCTTCGCCGCTGTCCCGGCCGCCATACGGGATGGCGGAGGAGGGGTAAAGAGGACACCTTCGGCCATGTTGAAAATCCGGCGTTCAGGACCCGCGTAAATCCGTTAATCGTAGGCACCGCGATATCGGGCGCTCCGTCCAGATGAAAATCTCCAATCGCGAAAGCGGAGCTTCCTTGTGCCGAGGCACTAGCAGTAAATTTCCCACCGCCTTTACCCAGGAAGACCGGCATCGTTCCGGCGGTGTTTTGCATGGCAATATCATTCAAGCCGTCGCCATTGAAATCTCCAATCGTGACCGACACTATCTGTCCGGAGGAAATGTCTGAGGCAGATGCGGAGACGGAAGCGGATTGTGCCAGGGTGAATGTGCCATCTCCGTTGCTCAGATAACTCACAAGCCCGCTGCCCTGTCCGGCAGAAATCCCAGAAACGAAATCTGGTATTCCGCCGGCACTCCCATAAACAATGAGATCCGATTTCCCATCGCCGTTCAGGTCGAGCGAAGCCAGCGGCATGTTGGGAAAGAAGTCGGAGAGGTTGACTGGCCTGCCCGTGAAATCGAACACGCCGGTGGCAAAACTATGCGTGAGCGTGAATCCGCCTTTTCCGTCGCCGAGCAGCAGAAAAACATAGCCCTCAATTCCCGTCGCGTCTCCGTCGGGCCTCTGCGCCATCCGCAACAGTGCGACGTCGGTGCGGCCATCTCCGTTGAAGTCGCCAGTGGCAACGGATGCGATAAACAAGCCACGCCCACCCACAGAATATTTCACGGCAGGCGCATACGTGCCGGCACCTGTAGCAAATTGAACCTTGATATAGGGGTAATCAACCTCCAGCGGGTTGGATGTATTGGGATACTCACCTGCAAAGATCTTGTCAGGCAACCCGTCCCCATTCAGGTCGGCGAGTACACAGAAAGGTGGAACCGCGTCTGCGGTAGAGGGAAAACTATAGGACGGCAGGCAATACCTACTGTTATTGCCGTTGCGTAGTTGCGTCGTGGTCACTGCATAGGAACTACTTGTCGGATCGGCACCGGTGACCAGCAGGTCGATTTTGCTGTCGCCGTTGACATCTGGCGCAGACAGAATGCTGAGATTTGAAAATGCCACATTTGGCATCGCTGTGCCCCGTTACCTGGATCGATTCCGAAGTAGCAAAACCACCGTTTGTCTTGGTAAATACCTGGGACGTTGAAAAGGTCGAAAGCGCCACAAGGCAGGGAACCGCACAGACGCACGAAGCGATGCATACTACCTCCATCGTCAAGCTCGTTCTTCCCCAGGGCAATGCTTCAATTGGCACGCGAATAGTACCCCGCACTAGCGACAAAAGACAACGCATACAGTGTCGCCGTGAGGGATACTTTAACGTGCTCAAAAGATGACCGTTCCGCTCGGAATGTCTCTGACGGAAAGTCGTTCTGGCATTTAGGGTGAAAGGGATCGTTTTATCTACCTCAACTCTGGCATAATCGCGACAGTTTTAGATGCCGTTGCTCGGGCGCAGAGACTTTCTTTGTAAGGAGAACACGCCATGTCCAAACCTGTGACGAAGCTTATCGCTAACGAAGAGGCACGCACTGCCCTGGAACGCATCGTCCCCTTTACCATCGTTGCGACAATCATGACCGTGCTCGCGGTCGCCGTCGCCACGGCCGTTTACGCTCAGGACAAGTACACGCTGATATCGCCGGGCGGAATCGCATTCTCCGATTTCAAGGGATATGAGGACTGGGCAGTCGTCTCTTCCGCACGGACCGACGAAGTGCTCAAGGTGATTGTCGCCAATCCGAAGATGATCACGGCATACAAGGCCGGCGTGCCTGGCAACGGACAGCCTTTCCCAGATGGCGCCATGATCGCGAAGCTTCAGTGGAAACAGAAGAAGAGCACGGAGGCGCCTTTCGTCGTTGATGTGCCAGACGTCTTTGCCCAGGCGTTCGTCATGGAAAAGGATAGTAAAAGATTTCCGAAAAGCGGCGGGTGGGGATACGCCGTGTTCAACTATGAAGCCGCATCCGACAAGTTCTCGCCCGATCCCAAAAGCCTCTCAGACTGCGGAAACTCGTGCCATTCAGCCGTGAAGGCCAAGGACTACATCTTCCACCCATACCAGAAGCGTTGAACCGCTCCTGGCCTGACACTGAGTATCTCGCGCCAAAGACGCCCAGCACTTGTTTCGGCCTCAGTACTCTACCCGTTTCTCAACGCCTCAAGTTTGCCCAACAACAACGATCTATCAGGCTCCGCGAGAGTCGATTGAAGAAACTCAACCACCTCTTCAAGTCTTGGAAGCGCGTCCCATCCACGGCGCTTTCCGCCACCGGCGATGGCCTTCAGTGCAGCGGCCGCCGAAGCAAACGTGACGGCATCCTCTACGGCAAGGTCACGCGCAACTGCCAACGCGAAGGCTCCATGAAATGTATCGCCGCATCCGTTGGTATCGAAAGCCTCAACTTTGAAGGCAGGGAAGTGACGCACCGCAGAGTCTGTGGTCGTTTTCACATAGCAGCCCTCAACGCCGGCCGTGACAATGGTTGCCAGTCGTTCGGTGCGTGCCAGCGCCTCGCAGGAATCGCGCGGGTCTTGGGTATCGCTCGCCCATGCGGCAAAGGCCTTCGGAACAATCAAATAATCCGACACCGCTGCGAGAGTCAGTGAAGATTCTGTCTGGCCCTCAATATCTCCCAATATCGGTACACCCAGTCTGTGCACTTTCTCCGCCAACGGAGCCAGAGATGGCTCCGTGATATGGTCCACAAGGATCAGTGATGCAGATTGAATCAGCGAATCGGGTAGATCCTCAGGGACAACCAATCTATAGAGTGCTGGGTCGTAGAACACATTACGACGTCCCGCACCGTCCACCACAATGAAGCTGTGGTATGGACCACCCATAGGATCCGGCACGATATGCGAGATATCAACTCCGTGGTCTTCGAGCGCAGACTTGATAAATGCAGAGAGTTCATTCTCTCCAAAGCGTGCGGTGTAGGCAGCACGTGCCCCAAGAGAACCTGCCGCGGCCATCGCAGTGCAGGCCGGCCCTCCACCTTGGCGTGTGCTGCCGAAAACCGGCACCTTGCAATCCACCGGCGGAAACGCCGACACGTAGCACAGATCGTCTACCGCCGCGATCCCCACCCCGAGCACGTCATATCGCTTCATATACGCGCCCATTTACACCCATATCAATTGCCATAGTTCGCGAACATGGGGGTCAACTCCAAATCGCTATCCAGACTACGGCGCGGATTCAATTTCATCGTCTCGAGTGCAGCGTGATACGCCTTCACCGCGTCTGCAGGCTTCATCTGATCATCCGCCACCAGCCGCAAGTAATGAACGAAAGATAGTTGATCCTCCGCCGCGTTAATCTTTCTGCCAAAAAGCGCGACGCGAGCCCCATACCGCTTTGCCTCGTAGACGAGAGAGAATGCGTCGTGGGTTGTGCCGGCAGATCCCCCCAGCACCCCCACGATCAGTGACGAATCATATCCACACAATTCTTCCATGGCACGTGGTCCACCATAGGGAATCTTCAGGAAAAGCGGCCTTGCCGAAGAGGGAACGCCGGCCAGAAGTCGCACGATATGATCGTTCACAAAGTGAGGTACGTCCTCTGGCGCGATGCCATGCACACTGGCCGGCACATTCGGGTAGAAGACCTCAAGAAAATGCCTGAACTGCTTCTCCTCCGCCTCAAGCCGAAATGCCTTATAGGCCTCAAGTGTCTTCAGATCGCGTTCCGGGTCGTTGTTAAAGGTAATCGAATAGAGTCCAAGATCAGGTCCCAGGCAACGCTCAGCATCGGTGCACGGACGCTTGCCAGCCTGTATGTGGTCCAGCGTGGTAGTCGCAAATGGCTTTGAAGGCGCCGAGGCATACTGACTGCCGCGAACTATATGCACGTCGGTCGTATCGTTGGCACGCACCGCTGCAGTCACAGGCGAAGAATCAAAAATCCGCTCGCGAATCGTCAGTATCTCTGACGTGCTGGCCGACATCAGCGTGATATCAACGAGCCCCTGCGCTACTACTCCGCGAATCTGTTCACGGAATTCGCTCAGCGATCGCAGCCTTTCATCGTGGGCCTTTCCCGGGCAAGCGATACCAAACGCCATATCGGCATCCTTCGCGTCCGCCAGAATGAACGCACGCGAAGCGGGGCCTTTCTTAAATGCTGCAAGCTTTACGTCAAGAGTCTTTTCCATCTATCTCCCCAAGTTCTACGCAGAAACTACCAAGCCTGCGAGCCGTCACAGTTCTTTCTGTTCATTCCTCGGCAAGTCGGTTCACGTCCACCACTATCACTTCCACACCGGCATCGCGCAGGCCCGCAATTTGCTCCGGATCGGTACCAGAGTCGGTGATGATCGTCGTGAAATCACTGACCGGCCCAACGCGGACAAACGCCTGCTTGCCAAACTTCGTGTGATCCACCAGCGCGATGCACTGCTTACCGGCCTCAACCAGCATCCTTTTCACCTGGGCCTCAGCCTGGCTCGCGCAGGAATGACCATATCGATAGTCGATTGCGGTTATTCCCAGGATGGCCTTATCGACCCTGATCTCAGCAAGCGCGTGTTGCGCCCACAAGCCCGACAGATAGAACTGGTCCCGCTGCAAATCGCCACCGGTGCAAACCACGTTCACGCCCGCCCAGCGTTGCAGTTGGCAAACGATTGGTGGGGAATTCGTCGCGACAGTCAGACGGCTCAGGCTACCCAGGCGTCGCGACAACTCAAAAACCGTCGTGCTGCCCTCCAGAAACACGGTGTCTCCATCCATCAGCAGCGATTCTGCCGCAGCGGCAATCGCCACTTTCTCCTCCCGATTTTCCCGCTGCAGTACCTCATACGAAGGCTGAAAGTTTGTGCTGGATGTGCGCGAAACAGCCCCGCCGTGGGAACGAACCAGCACCCCCTCTTTCTCAAGGGCTGCCAGATCCCGTCGGATCGTTGCCGCCGTTGCCCCAAGGGCCTCAATCAGGTCTGAAGCCGAGACGCTCCTCTGCAGGGAAAGAATCTCGCGAATTCGGAACCGGCGTTCATCGGCAAGCATTTTTACAAAACTAGCTCCCGTCGTTCAGCGATGTCAACTGATTTCGTTCAGATTACGCCAAAACAATCCACAGATTGGGGAGAATACGCTCATATCCGATCAAGACCAAAGGGCACCACCGTTCATAAGCACGGCCAAACTTAAGGTTAAGATCCTCAATTAGCGCCGTTTGTCTATACCTATAGCACTCCATGAAATACCCTTGACATCGCCGAACCTCCAAGCATAAAGTTACATTTTCAATCATAAAGGTCCAACTTTGTCGTTGTTGACGCTTGATCTGGGGTCATCGGAGCTAAAAGCAGCTGTCTACGATGTAGACGGAAACTGCTTATCTGCCATAACTTCCGAGGTGAAAGCTCATGTAATAAATGCTGATCGAGCGGAGCTCGATCCCGAATCTCTCTGGGCTTCGGTCTGCCAAGCCATCGCGGCCGTCTGTAAGCCCCTTCGCACTCCCCTCAAAGCCGCCGCCATCTCCACTCATGGGGAAAGCTTCCTGCCCCTCGATCAAAACGGCGGAGCATTAGGCAACATCATCCTCAATATCGATTCGCGCGCAGCGAGGGAGATGGACGAGTTCTCCGCTGCCTTCGGCAAGACATCTCTCTACCAGCGCACCGGCCTTCCGCCGCACCCCATGTACACCCTGCCGAAGATCGCCTGGCTTCGAAAGAACCAGCCCGACGTCTTCAGCAAAGCCGCCCGCTTTGTATGTCTGGAGGACTACATTCTGGGTCGCCTCGGCATGGAACCGGCGATCAGCAGTCCGTTAGCCTCTCGCACCCTTGGCCTCGATATCAACCGCAACGCATGGGCTGACGATCTGCTGGAATTCGCCGGCATCCATTCAGGCCAGCTCTCGCGAGTGCAGCCCTCAGGCACCGCCGTCGGAGAAGCCGCTCCTCAGATCGCTAAGGAACTCGGTCTCCCAGGTGGCGTAATTTGGTCTTCAGGCGGCCACGACCAGGTCTGCGCTTCCATCGGCGCGGGAGCAAGCCAACCCGGCACACTCGCCGACGGCACCGGCACCTTCGAATGCATCAGCGTTCCCACGAATGCGCCTCTGCTATCGGACGCCAGCCTTGCAGCCAATTTTCCCTGCGAGCGCCATGCGATTGCCGAACAGTTCCTCTCCCTCGCTTATATCCCCGGTGGCATAGCGTTGAAGTGGCTGCGGGATAACTGCAATCGCGATCACGTGGCACAGGCGAAAGCCTCAGGTGAATCGGCCTACGAGCTAATGCTGGCGGATATCCCGGACGATCCCACGGGCCTCTTTTTCTTTCCCTACCTGCTCGGAACCGGAACCCCATGGCTCGACAGTGAAGCCCGCGCCACCATCTGGGGCCTCACCAGCTCCACCACCAGCCAGCAGTTGGTCAAGGCCGCCCTCGAAGGAGTCTGCTACGAGATGCGCGCCAACCTTGAAATATTCAAGAGCCTCGGCATTCAAGTGGACCGCATCCTCGCCGTTGGCGGCGGAGCCAAGTCCGAGCATTGGCTCCAGCTCAAAGCCGACATCTTCCAATGTCTCGTAGTTGCCGTTTCTGGCGAAGCCAGCTCGAAAGGCGCCGCCATCTGCGCTGGCATCGGTGCAAACATATATCGAAATTGGAGTGAGGGCATATCCGCGATGGTCAAGCCGGGTCGCGTCTATGAACCACGCCGCAAAACCGAGCAGCAGTATCAAGGCTTATTCGAGCAGTACAAGGAACTCGCACATAGGATTTACCGCCATTAACCTTGGCTGAAACGGAAACTTGCCAACAGGAGATCGTGTCATGACTCGCAATACCCTGGGTGTAATCGTTGGAAATCGGGGAATCTTCCCCGACAGCGTGGCTCGCGATGGACGCGAGGAAATTCTTGCTCTGCTCAAAAGGGAAGGCTTCGACACCGTTTGCCTCACCCCGGAAGACACCAAGTTTGGCACCGTTGAGACGCTGACCGATTCGAATGCGTGCGCGGAATTATTCCGCCGCAATGCCGACAAGATAGACGGCATCCTCGTCTCGCTCCCGAACTTTGGCGACGAGCGCGGCATCGCAAACGCAATTCGTATGTCCGGCCTGAAAGTCCCCGTGCTGGTCCAGGCCTTCCCCGACAAGCTGGATAGGATGGCGATGACCTATCGTCGCGACGCCTTCTGCGGCAAATTCTCTGCCTGCTCCAACCTCTCTCAGTACAACATTCCGTTCACCCTCACCACCAAGCACACCGTCTCTCCAGATGCTCCCAGCTTCCTTGATGACCTGCGTAACTTCGGCGCAACCTGCCGCGTCGTTCGAGGCATGAAAGATGTTCGCTTCGGCCAGATCGGCGCCCGTCCCGGCCCTTTCAATTCGGTTCGCTACAGCGAGAAGCTCCTGGAGTTCGCCGGCATCACCATCGACACTCTCGACATGGCCGATGCGCTCGGTAGAGTAAGCCGCATGAAGGACAGCGACACCCAGGTACAGACCAAGCTCAAAGCCATCCAGGGATACACCGACGTTGGCCAGGCCCCGGCCACAGCACTCATGAAGATGGCCAAGTTTGCCGTCGTGATCGAGAACTGGATCGCCGAGGACCAACTCGTCGGCACGGCCATTCAATGCTGGACCGCTCTACAGGATGAGCTGGGCATTGTTCCATGCACCATCATGAGCATGATGAGCAACGGCCTGCTCCCCAGCGCCTGCGAGGTTGACATGGTGGGCGCCATCTCCATGTACGCGCTGCAACTCGCATCCCAAACTCCCAGCGCTATCGTGGATTGGAACAACAACTATGAAGATGATGAAGACAAGTGCGTCATCTTCCATTGCTCCAACTTCCCCCAGCACTTCTACGGCGAGCCCACCGCGATGGATGCCCACGAAATGCTTAAGATCGTCTCTGGCCGCGAGAACACATGGGGCACATTGCAGGGAAGAATCAAGACCGGGCCGATGACCTTCCTGCGCTTGAATACAGACGATGTGATTGGCAAATTGACGGCCTACGTCGCCATGGGCGACTCTCTGCCTGACCCGGCTCCAACATGGGGAGGCATCGGTGTCGTCCGCATCAAGAACCTGCAGGACCTCCTGCGCTACATCTGCGAAAAGAACTTCGAGCATCACGTCTCTGTCAGCCTAAGCTCGGTCGGCCCCGGCCTGGTTGAGGCATTGCAGCACTACCTTGGCTGGAGCGTCTACGCTCACGAAATAGGGCGAAACAAAAGCAGGAGCTAGACCGTCCGACAAGAGGAGGAAAGATGCATCTGTGGGGCAAGGAGTGGTCGCGGGCAGAGCTGAGGAAGCGAGTCGGAGCGCTTTCCCAACTCGGCGGAATTACACGCTTTGAACATAGCGATGGCAAGGCCAAGGGAGTAACTGCCCTGCGCGTGCGAACAGCAGCCGGACTTGAATTTACCGTGCTGCCTGAAAAGGGGCTCGATATATTCGAGACCTCCTATCTCGGAAAGTCCTTGACCTGGCACTCTCCTGCCGGCGTCGTCCATCCCGCCTACTATGATTTCCGAGGCGTCCAATGGCTCAAGACATTCGCCGGCGGAATGGTAACAACCTGCGGAAGCTCCACCGCCGGCCTGCCCTCTGAGGATCAGGGCGAAGAATTCGGCCTGCATGGAGCCATTTCCAATACTCCCGCCGAGCAGGTGAACTACTTCGAAGAGTGGCAGGACGACGAGCTATTGCTGACGATCTCCGGAACCGTCCGCGAGAGCAGCGTCTTCGGACCCAATCTCGTAACGCATCGCACCATCCAGACCTCGCTCGCCAGCTGTTCCTTTTCCCTGGTCGATCGCGTCGAGAATCAGGGCTACGAATCCGCTCCTCTCATGAAGATCTATCATTGCAACTTCGGCTTTCCACTTCTAACAGAGAGCAGCCGGATCTATTGCCCGTCGCGCAAAGTCGAAGGACGCAACGACTTCGCATCACGCCATCTGGAGAGTTGGAGCGTATTCGAGCCACCCTGCAAAGGGATCGCGGAACGAGTTTATTTCCACGACATGGCACCAGACTCGGACGGAAATGTCCGCGTGGTTCTGGTCAGTGACGACGCACGCAACTTGGCCGTGCAGATGGACTACAAAGCTGCGACTCTGCCACGATTTGTCGAATGGAAGATGACCGGGGAAGGCCATTTCGTGCTTGGGCTCGAGCCCGCAAATTGTGGCCTCGCAGGACGAAAAGCAGAACGCGATGCCCAGACCCTGCACTCTCTTGAACCAGGTCAACAGGAAGAGTTCCGTCTGGAACTACGCGTCCTCGACGGAGTGGAGGAAGTGCAGACCGCCATTGCATGGCTCTCCGATTAGCCGTCGACCGCAGTCGGGAGCGCTTGGCGCACCAGACACTTACCAAATTTCTACAAATCGTTACAAATTGTGACAGACACGCAGGCGACAAATCGGAACAATGGTTAGTTCGAGGATTTTCAAAGATGAATTGCATCAAAGTTTTTGTTGCGTACTTTCTGTTCTCCGCGGCGGCGCTCGCGCAGAGCCCCAACTCCGGCGCCAAGATCATAACGTTCAATCTCGCCGATAAAGAGCATTGCAAGGCCGTCGTTTCCAATGGCAAGCCACTGCTTGAATCCACTTATAACGGCACTACGGTGGCTATCACCATGCCCCAGAACTGGGGTAACGGCGAGTTCTCGGTCTTCCTGGCCATCGCTCAAGTGGGAGCAGGGGAAGTCCAGGTCGATCCCAAAGAGATCACCGCCGTCTATCCCGACCCGAGCCACACGGCCTTCCGCTGGTTCGACAAAGCGCATGATCTGTCTACGCAGGCCAGCATCCTTTCCTCCGGCCTCGGCCCCCCGTCCGCCGGACCTTTGGGTGATAGCAGCAGCACTTCACCTATGCCCAACCATCCCGAGCAGAGGCAGAATTCAAATAGCGCCGTTGGCACAACTTCGGACGAGGAAGCTCGCCAGTTGCAGTCGAGAACAGACGCCAAAAACGCATCCTCGCTGCCGAAACTTGACCCCACACATCCACCGCCGTTCCTCAAGCGCACCAGCGTGAAACAAGGCGCGACCGCGACAGGCTACGTTTTCCTCCGCAAGCCCAAAGGCTCCAAACTCGAGGTCACGCCCGATGGGATGCTCGACGAAATCGACATACCCATCAACGGAGTCATCTTCCGCTTCTGACAGCAGAGGTGATTCTCCGCGCGGACCGAGCTCGCACGCACTTCGCCGGTCCGCCGCGACAGAAGCACTACTCAGAGATCGTCAAGCGAACGGATGACGTCTCCGCCGAGCTCGCGCCCAGTAGAATATCCACCGATCCCGGCTCGACAGTCCTCTTCATCGGTGCGTCCAGTATTGAAATCTGATCCGGACCCACATCAAAACTCACCGTCGTTGATGCTCCAGGCTCAAGATGCACACGCTTGAACCCACGCAACGCGATTACAGGTTGAACAACGCTGCTGAGAGGATGATGGATATACATTTGAACAACCTGGTCTCCTGCACGCGAGCCGGTGTTAGTTACCTGGACAGAGACCTGAGCCTTTTCATTGAGCGAAATCGTCTCGCGATCGACGGCCGGCTTTCCAAAACTGAAAGTCGTGTAGCTCAGTCCGTAGCCGAATGGAAACAGTGGAGTGTTTTCGTGAAAGACATAGCCACGCCTCGCCGCCGGCGTCTTGTAGTAATACACGGGAAGCTGCCCCACATTGCGCGCGATTGACACCGGAAGGTGCCCTGACGGATTCACATCGCCGAACAGCACATCGGCGACGGCATTGCCGGTCTCCTGACCCAGGTACCAGCCTTCGACGATCCCGGAAACTTCAGAAGTCAGCGGTTCGAGCGAGTAAGCTTTACCGTTGAGCAGAACCGCAACCATCGGCTTACCGAGCTTGGCAATCTCATGTACAAGTTCATTCTGTCTTCCCGGAAGTTCAATCGTGTCCGAGTCACCGTATGCAGGTCTGGGACCGCCAATATTGCCAAGCGACTCCCGCGACACGACTTCGTTTCCTCCCAACGCAAACACAATTACGTCGGCAGACTTAGCGGTTTCCGCGGCCTCTTGCATCAGCTTGCGGTCGCCCTCTTCATTTGGCGCGTCGTAGGGAGACATCGTGTTCAGTTGCGGCGCGATGTCAGGTTCCGAAATTTTGCAGCCCTCCGCAAACACGACTTTGACATTCAGCGCCTGCCCTTTTCTCAATCCCATCTACGATCGACACGTAGTAGGGCGGAAGGCCGCTATATCCCCCGAGCCGCTTCTTCTTGCCGTTGGGGCCAATCACCGCGAGGGTCTTAATCTTCGCCGCATCTAGCGGAAGAATATTGTTCTTGTTCTGCAATAGAACGATGGCTTCGTCGGCCACCTGGCGCGCGAGTTTGGCGTGTTCCTTGCTACCGACCTCAGCCACTGCGCGTCCCTCGTCTACAAACGGTTGCTCAAACAGCCCGGCCCGGAACTTTGCTGTGAGCACACGACCCACGGCCTCGTCGAGGTCCTTCTCCTTCACCTTTCCTGTCTTGACCGCGTCTGCGAGCGAAGGAAAACCGGAAGCAGTCGGCAATTCCATGTCCAATCCGGACTTGAAGGCAAGCTGGCCTGCCTCCGCATTGTTTGCAGCCACATGGTGCGTCCCGGCAAGCATTTCGACGGCAAGATAATCCGACACGGTCAGGCCGGTGAACCCCCATTCCTTGCGCAGGACTTCCTTCAAGAGCCACGAGTTCGCATGGGACGGAATGCCGCCGTTAATTTCGTTGTAGGAGGGCATCACAGCTTCGATGTGCGCGTTCTTGACTACTTGTTCAAATGGGTAAAGGAAGACGCTCCGCATGGTGCGCTCAGAGAAGTCGGCTGGCCCGGTGTTCGTACCGTTCTCTGGTTGCGCGTGAACGAAGTGCTTGGCAGTGGCAAATACGTGGTTCGCATCCAGACGATCCGTTCGACGAGCCTTGAAGGCCCTTGACAGCAGCAACACCCAACTGGCCGACGAGATATGGATCCTCGGAGTACATTTCCTCAACACGACCGAATCGAGGGTCGCGGCTAAGGTCTAGAACCGGCGCCAGTACAAGCGCGTTCCCAGCAGCACGCGACTCAAGGCCCACTGTTGAAAACACTTTTTCTATTAACTCAGGATCCCAGGTGCTTCCCAAACCAACAGGCACTGGGAAGGAAGTCGCCCCGGGCGAGACAGAGCCATGTAAAGCCTCACCGTGGAAGAGAATTGGAATTCCGAGACGCGTATTCTTGATCACCCATGCCTGAATCAAATTCCTGTGCTGTGCGCCCGACCGGGGAGTGAGCGAATTGTCCGTTCCCATGAATTCGTCAAGAAAAACGTAGGTGCCGAGGCCATTGCCGGCAATCTTTTTCGCCAGGACCTCATTTACGTGATCCTTATCGATAACGGAAGGCATCTTGAAAGAGCCGAAGGCCGGCAACGTCCAACCGCTTTCCAACTGAGCGACCTTTTCTTCAATCGTCATCTTGCTCAGCAGATCACGTACACGATCTGGAATCGCAACATTCGGATCCTTGTAAATAGCCCTGGCGCCTTCCTGCGACCAGGCGACACAGTCAAAGACCGAAAACATGCAAAGGACGCACAACACCACTCTCTTCATCACTTCTCCTCACGATGACCCGTGGCGGCGATTTGATCGCCGCCATGTTCAACTATAGCTATGCGCTCTGATCAGCAATCTGACAAATCTACTTGGCGGCTGCCTTCGACGGGGTGGCCGAAAATTCACCAGTAATTCCGAAGGGCTGCACTTCAACAGCTCCCGCAATCTTCTGCGTATCATCGAGGGTCGCTGTATAGGTCAGCGTCAATGGACTGCCGTTATACTCCGAGTCGTACTTCCACGTCACCTTCTTGCCATCGATGCTACCGGTGATCGCAACGTCCTTATCATTGGACTTGCAGGTGCCTGTCAACTTGTCGTCGGTCTGAACAAACTTGCATTCCTGATCGTTCTCGTTGCCCGCGATGTTGTTATGCACGGACCACTGACCCGTAAGGCTGGGCGCTCCCGCTGCGAAGGCCGATGTGGCAAACAGAACGACGGAGGATACGATGAGTTTCTTCATGTTTCTTCACCTTTCGGGTTGGTTGAGGTTAAAAGTTTAGGCTCGCTTAAGCGGAACTCAATGCGCTCCGTGAGAGGCTGCCGTCTCTTCCGGCGAAGGCCGCTTCATCAGGAAAGGGAGGGGAATCAGCAATGCGACCAGTCACACCAAGGACAAAGAACGCGCTGATAAACGCCAGCTGGTTCGCCTGCGCATCCACCATCTGCTGCAGCTGCGCCAGTGCGTGGTGGCTCGCATCCGCCGCGCTGCTTCCACTGCGAATTGCGGATTGTTGCAGACGCCGCACAAGTAGCGATCGAAGAAGACGTTGCCGCGATGCAGATGCGAGACAAGGTCGACCCGGCTGATCTGCCGATGACGCGTCAGATACGAAACCAGAAACGACACGCCAATCGCGCCGCCAAGATTGCGTACGAAGTTGCTGATGCCCGAGACCTGGTTATTGTCTTTCTGCCGCATGCCCACATAGGCCAGCGTGCTGATGGGAATGAAGATCAGCGGAATGCCTATCACCTGGAACACCCTCATCCAGACGACCGTGCTGAAGTCCACGTCCTGCGAAATGCGCATCATCCAGAACATGCTGACCGATGTCAGCAGGAATCCCAGCGCGATCACTTTTCGCGGATCGAACTTCATCGCCAGTACACCGGCCACCGGCATCAGAAGCGCCAGCGCAATGCCCGCAGGTGACAACGCCATGCCCGCTTGCTGTGCCGAATACCCAAGCTGTAATTGCAGGAATTGCGGAATCAGAATCGTCGATCCGTTCAACACCACTCCCAGCGTGAAATTGGAAAGAGTGGACGATGCGAAGTTTCGGTTCTTCAGCAGCCGCAGTTGAATGATCGGATGTCTTGCAAGTCCACTCCCGCCAGATCATCGCGATCAGCGCAATCGCTGAGAATGCGCGCAAACGTGCGGATGACGCCGGAAGTCGAACCACTCAAGCTGCTCGCCCTTGTCGAGCACGTATTGCAGCAGTCCCACGCCGAGCACGATGGTCGTAATGCCAAAGTAGTCCGTCTTGTCGCCGCGCTTCTTTCGCGCCTCGATCACGTGCGGAGGATCATGCACCACCCGCTGCGTGAGAAATAGCGAGAGAATGCCGATGGGAACGTTGATGAAGAAGATCCAGTGCCAGCTGTAGTTGTCGGTGATCCAGCCGCCCAGCGTGGGGCCGATGGCCGGCGCCACCACGATCGCCATGCCGTAGATCGCAAAGCCCATGTTCCGCTGTTCGGGCGTGAAGGTATCGGCCAGGATCGCCTGCTCGCTCGGCCCCAGTCCTCCGCCGCCGAGCCCCTGCATCACGCGAAACAGCGATCAGCATCGGCAGGGTCGTCGCCAGGCCGCAGAGCATGGAACTCAGCGTGAACAGGACCACGCAGGCCATGTAAAAACGCTTGCGGCCAATCCGCGTCGACAGCCACCCGCTCATCGGCAGAATGATGGCGTTCGAGACCAGGTAGCTGGTCTGCACCCACGTGCTCTCGTCCGACGTTGCGCCCAGGTTCCCGGCAATGTGGGGAAGGGCAACGTTGGCAATCGAGGTGTCCAGCACCTCCATGAACGTCGCCAGCGTCACCGTCATGGCGATGACCCACGGATTGAAGCCGGTCGGAGCCGCGACTACCTGAGCCATACGGTGGCCTCAACCGACATTCCGGGACGGAGGCGTTCCACATTCGTCCTGGTTCGCGTTGAGGCGAATGCGTACCGGCATGCGTTGAACCACCTTGATGTAGTTGCCGGTGGCGTTCTCCGGGCGGAAGAACGCTGCTGCGCGCGCCTGTGATGGCCGGAATGCTTTCCACCGTGCCTTCAAGATCCTTCTTCAACGCGTCAACGTGGATCTTCGCGCGCTGCCCCGCATACATCTTCGCGAGTTGCGTCTCTTTGAAGTTGGCAGTCACCCACGTGTCGCCGGTGGCGACGATCATCATCAGCGGCTGCGCCTCGCTCACGCGATTACCGATCTCGGCGCTGCGTTGAGTCACGATTCCACGCACCGGCGAGACGACGTGACAGAAACTGAGATTGAGTTCCGCGCGCTGCAGTTGCGCTGCCGCTGCTTCGACATTGGCCTCGGCGGTCGCCAGGTCGGCCTCCCGGATCGACAGCTGTCCGCGGCGCCGTGCGTGCTACCTGTTCCCGTCGGGCAGCTCTGCGCCTCGATCTCTGCCTTGCGCTGCTCAACCAGCTTCTCTGACGATGCGACGTTTGCTTTGGCTGCATCGGCATTTGCATCGGCCGAGCGCGCCGCGGCTATTGCCCGGTCGTAGTCCTGGCGAGAAATTGTGCCGGCCTGAAAGAGCTGTTCGATAGCGCGCAAGACTTGCGTCATCGCGAGCGCGAATCGCTTCCGCTTCGGCCAGCTTCGCTGTGGCGCTCACCAGGTCCTGCGAAGCCGCCGCAAAGGCCGCCTTGGCCTGCGCCACTTGTACGTCACCTGTTATCGCCGCCGCCGTCGTTGTCTGCCTCGTGTAATCGCCAACCGACGGGTCGCTGCGCATTCAACTGTGCGACTGCCTGATCGTATTGCGCCTTCGCCTGCGCGTATGCGACCTTCTGTTCGCTGGGGTCGAGATCGACCAGCGGCTGACCAGCTTCGACAGTCTGATTATCGGTAACATGGACCGCGACCGTCGTGCCCGACATCCTCGAACTCACCACGTTCAGGTGCCCATCAATCTGCGCGTCGTCGGTTGACTCATACCCCTGCGCATGAATGGCCCACCCTGTTGCGGCTCCGCACACCAGCAGGGCAGCGAGGCCGGCGATCAGCAGGCGGCTCTTCTTATTTTCAGTTCGGGTAGCAGGGAGGACTTCGAGCTTTGCGGCAAGTGGCATAATTATGAAATATACTGACCAGTCGGTATTATAGTCAACCGAAAAGTATCGAGAAATGTTGTAATGAGGGAAGCCAATGGAAACCCAAAGTAAACAACAGCTTCGAACCAACGAAACCAGGGCCAGAATTCTCGACTCGGCGGAACAAGTCTTCGTGCGCGACGGCTATGAGAGCGCCCAATTAGATGAGATCGCAGCTATAGCTGGCAGAAGCAAGGGCGCCGTCTACGGACACTTCAAAAGTAAAGAAGACCTCTTTCTCGCTCTCTTTGAGCATCGAACCAGGTCTTATGTCCGGCGCCTGACGGAAGGTCTGCAAAAGTGCGCGAATCGCAAGCAGAGCCTCGCAGCATTTCGTGATTTCTATGTCGAGCTCGTGCAGGACAGGGTGTGGCCGATCCTCAGCCTCGAATTCAAACTCTATGCACTACGGCATCCTGAATCGAAGGCGCGCCTCCGCAAAGCCTTTGAAATGTCCAAGGCAACCAGCGAAAGCGGCACCGAAGAACAACTTTTCGGCAAACTTAGCCGGGTCGAAAAAATAGACAACGAACTCGCCCTGATGTCATTGGGCCCAATCATCTCGGGCTTGATGCTCGAGAGCCATTTTGAACCGGAGCTTCTCACAGAAAAGGGACTCCGCCGGATTCTGGGTCGAATCTTCGACGCTCTCTTCCCGTCCTAGACCAGATCCGCGAGCCTGCGCCCTATAAGTTGTTCCGCTGGCGCATGTCTTCCGTTTAGTATGTGTGGAGCGCAAAATCGCACTGACTCTCGGGTACCAGGTGGCAATCGAGGTAGGCATCGGCAGGGAAAACAAACATGGGTCCAACCGAAATGTCTGATTCGCCAATCTACCCGAATTCCAACGAAACGACCTCCTCGCAGATCGCGACCCTGATCATTGGGAACGGCGAAATGGCTCGCCTTATCCGTGCTTACGAATGGCCCCGAACGCCCCTCGGACCCATCACGTCGTGGTCTGAAACTCTGGTCGCCACCGTCAATCTCATGTTGCACTCGCCATTCCCCACCATCCTTTCGTGGGGACCCGAGATGGTCTTCCTGTACAACGACCCTGCGATCCCAACGCTCATGGGAAAGCACCCCCAGGCACTGGGCGGCTGCTACCGTAAGGTCTTTCACGAAGCGTGGGATCTGGTCAGCGATGACATCGAGGCGTGCTATCTAAGAGGCGAGACGCCGGTTCGGGACAACATGTTCATCCCTATCCTGCTCAACGGAGTTATAGAAAACCACTACTGGAGCTATTCCCTCATCCCGGTCTACGAGAACGGCAGGATCGCCGGCATCTACGATGCCTACCGCAATATGACTGAATTGGTCACGGGAGCTCGCAAGCTTCGCGAAAGCGAAGAGAGGCTCAAGCTGGCGACCGAAGTTGCCAGGCTCGGTGTCTTCGTATGGCATACCTCCGAAGACCGCGCAAGTTGGGAAAACGACCAGATGTACGAAATCTTCGGTAGAAAGCCGGAAGATGGCCCCGTCAATGGCACTGCCTTCGTGGATGATGTGGTCCTTCCGGAATACCGCGAACCATTCCGGCAGGCCCTCGCTGCCACCTTGCAGCAGGGGGATAAATTCCATTTCGAGGGCAAAGTTCGCCTTCCCGATGGGGCAATACGCTGGATAGAGGTCAATGGCCAGTTGCAGTCCGACTCAGAAGAATCAGTCGGGCAGATCCTTGGCACCATCCGCGACGTCACCACCATAAAGGAAGGCGAGCAGGCTCTTCAGGAGAGTTCCAAGCGTGTTAGTGAACTCGCATCCATTGTCGATTCCTCCGACGACGTCATCCTCAGCAAGGACCTGAACGGCATCATCACCAGCTGGAACGCCGCCGCTACCCGCCTCTTCGGCTATTCAGCAGACGAGATGATCGGCTCGTCGATCCTCAAAATAATTCCTCCAGACCTCCACTCCGACGAGAAGATCATCATTGAAAACATTCGCGCTGGACGCCCCGTCGAACACTTCGACACCATACGTCTCAACAAGAAAGGTGAGCGGCTTGAGGTCTCCATCACCGTGTCGCCGATGAGAGATAAGAATGGAAAGGTCATTGGAGCCTCCAAGATTCTCCGCGATATCTCAGGGCGAAAACTGCTCGAGAAATCCCTTCTCCAGGCCGAAAAAATTGCGGCTACCGGACGCATGGCAGCGACCATCGCCCACGAGATCAATAATCCTCTCGAAGCTGTAGTGAATCTGCACTACCTTCTGCGCCCTATGATTAGCGATCCTGAGGGTGTGCAGTTCCTCAATACCATCGAAAGCGAACTCGCCCGCGTCTCGCACATTGCGAAACAGACCCTCGGCTACTACCGCGAAAATGCCTCGCCCAGCAGCACATCCCTGTCAGAACTCGTCAGACACGCGATTACTATTTACCAGCCACGCTGCACAGCTGCCAGAATTGAAATCAAACAAGTACTGGACTCGGACAGACTGACCATGTTGCGTCGCGGAGAAATGATGCAGGTGATCTCCAACCTGATATCAAATTCGATCTACGCCATGCCCGCAGGCGGCACCCTCTCCCTATCCGTCAAAGATGCGACGTCTCCCTCTGACGGAGTCATAATGACGATCCAGGATACCGGCGTCGGCATCTCGCCGGAAAGTCTCCCGCATGTCTTCGAGGCCTTCTTCACAACTCGCAGCACTGTGGGCACAGGCATCGGCTTGTTTATTTCGAAACAGCTCGTCGAAGGCCACGGTGGCCAGATTCAAATCGAGAGCAACACCGGCGCGCAGGATCACGGCACCATCGTGCGCGTCTTCCTACCAATATCGTCGACTTAAGAATCTCTACCGCTGTTACCGCAGCAGAAAAGCAATCAGGTCGCACTCACGACTGTGTGTGCGGCCCGGTCAACTTATACAGCCGTTCCGAACGCATCTACTCCACGCGAACACTAGCAGTAGCCGGCTCCAGATTCTCCGCGCTCGCCTGTAACTCGATCACTCCGCCTCCGCCCTTGGGACGAACCACCAGCAGGCACCGCCCCTGGTACGTCCTTCGACGCGGATGCTTAAAGCTCGCCATCTCTTTCGGATTTGCGTTGCCCACTCCTGCCAGTTCGCCTGCGCCCGAAATCTTGAAGTTCACTTCGGCCACTGCATCGGGAATCAGATTGCCGTCCTTGTCTTCGACGTGGACCATCACAAACGAAAGATCATTCGCATCCCTCCTCAGCGTCGAACGATCCGGGTGCAGCGTGATGCGGAATGGAGCGCCTACCGTCTTGAAGCTCATCTCCGCGATCTGCTGGCCATCCTTCAGAGCAATCGCCTTCAGTTCGCCCGGAGCGTAAGGGACGGTCAACTCAGCGGTCAGCTTGGTCTTCGACGATACCTCCGCGCTTCCCACTTCCTTTCCATTCAACATCAGCTTCACGTGGTCACCAGTCGTGTACACTCTCACCGTCACCGGCAGGCCTTCCTGACCCGGCCATGTCCAACTGCGTAATTCGTCGTACCATCCCCACATCGTGTACTGCTCTTTGCGCCCTTCCGGTAGTGGCCGCAGAATAGCCATCTCCAGCTTGCTTCGCCCCCACACCACATCACGGAAATAGCTTTGCGGCTTCTTATTCCCAATCAGGTCGATGTCCCCGCAATTTGAGTTGAACCATGGAAAGTCAGTTCCGCCAAACGTAGCTCCCTCCGGAAGACTAATGTCAGAATCCGCTGGGATCGGCGGTGTATGCTGCGCAGGCGCGGCACCCGGGAATTGGCTCGGCGCGGGTGCCAGCCGTGCAGCACCTATCCCCGATTCTCCCAGGTAATCCATGCCAGTCCACACAAAATCTCCGGTGACGTACGGAAGCTTCTCGACAAGTTCCCAGATCTCCGACGCCTGGATCGGAAATGACTCCGTCCCTAGCATCACCCGCTCCGGCAAACGAGCATGGTCCTTCTCATACTGGTTCCACATGTAGTTATAGCCGCCCACATCCAGATATTTGAACGCAGGATCCTGTTCCGCCCACTTCGGAAATTTACCCGTCTTCATGAAACCCTCAAAGGCAAAGGGCACAGCCGCAGTGATAGGCCGCGTAGAATCCAGTTGCAGGACTCTCTCCCTTAGCTGCTTCGCAATGGCCACGCCCTCCGGTGCGGCGCGCTCAGGAATTTCATTGCCGATGCTCCACAAAATCACGCTTGGATGGTTTCGGTCGCGAAGCACCATCGCATCCAGATCCCGCTGCCACCAGTCCTTGAAGTAGAGATGATAGTCCTGCGGATTCTTCTCCTTCTCCCACATGTCGAAGGCTTCGTCGATAATCAACATGCCGTGACGGTCGCATGCCTCCAGAAATGCAGGAGACGGGGGATTGTGACTGCACCGGATTGCGTTAAATCCATTCGCCTTCATCAACTCAACTCGGCGTTCTTCCGCGCGATCGATCGCAGCGGAACCCAGCACTCCGTTGTCGTGGTGCAGGCAGCCACCTCTCAGCTTCAACGGCTCTCCGTTAATGCGGAATCCCCGCGCCGCATCTACCTCCACCTTGCGAATGCCGAAGCTGGTGCCCACCTGGTCGACGCTCTTGCCGTTGACCACAATCTCAACCTCGGCGCTGTAAAGGTTCGGCGTCGTCAGCGACCACAGTCGCGGTGCCTTAACCACCGGTGCCAGTTTCACCTCGACCGGCGCGCCCGGCTGAATCTTCTGCGCCACTTCGGACGAAGCGGCCACGCTGCCATCCGCATTAAGCACCCTCAACCGCACCTTCACGTCCTTCGCCGCAGATCCACTGTTCTTAATCTGCACCGAGGATGCCACGGTTGCCGATGCCTGGGTCACTTCAGGAGTGGTTACAAACAACCCCCATAGAGGCACGTACACATCGCCCGTAACGGTAAGCCACACGTGGCGATAAATGCCGGAGCCCGAATACCAGCGGCTATTCTTCCCATTGTTGTTCACTTTCACCGCGAGAACATTGTCGCCATCCGCGCGCAGATGAGGAGTCAAGTCATACTCGAAAGTCGTGTAGCCACATGGGTGCTCGCCAAGCTTCGTTCCGTTGATCCAGAACTCGGCATTCATATACACGCCATCGAAGCGAATTGAGACGCGACCGCCCTTCGCATACGCAGGCGTGGCAATCGTTTTCCGATACCACCCAATGCCTCCCACCACCCACCCAGTCGAGCCTTTGCCTTCACTGCGGACCTTGCTGAATGGGCCAATCTCAGTCGGACATCCGCAGTCATCCCAAAGCGCAGACTGTCCGTCGCTCTCCGGATGCGCCGCCAGGTCTTCAATGCTCCAGTCGTGTGGCAGACTCAATGTTCGCCACCCTGCATCGTTGAACGCAGCACTCTCTGCGCCGGATACATCCCCTCGGTTGAAGCGCCAGCCATTATCGAATAGCGTGTCTCTCTGCGTGCCTGAGGCCGCAGCATCAGACGACGGAAGTACTTCCGCTAATCCACTTGACGACAGAACCGACACCGAAGCGACGGTAGCAATACCCTTAAGTACTTCGCGACGACTGACTTTATCTGACATAACCCTCTTCTTTCGTGTCGATACTTATAGATACGCGTTTAGATACGCGCAAATTCACGGAAATCTCTCGAAGCAGACAGTGTACTACTTGCAGCTCATGTCCCCTCCCTGTTGCTGCTGGTTACATACAAACGGGAGTGTGGCAGGCACGCGAAGCACATTCCATCTTTGATTCTTAGAAGATCCATCGTCATAGAGAACTAAGTTCTACCCACCCGGAAAAGCCGCATCGAACGTCGCATTATCACATCAGATAATTAGCTCGCGGACGAATCCTGAAACGAGCAACTCAACAAGACATCTCACACAAGGGAAAAACTATGTCGAAACTCAAGGACAAAGTAGCGCTGGTTACTGGTGCGTCTCGTGGCATCGGCGCAGCGATCGCCAAGCGTCTTGCGGCTGAGGGCGCAAACGTCGCCTTTACCTATGCGAAAGATACGAAGGCGGCGGATGCTGTCGCGAAAGCTATTGAAGGTAGCGGCCGAAAAGCCCTCGCTATCCGGGCCGACGCAGCGGATGCAGACGCCATGCAGTCCGCCGTGGAGCAGGCGGTGAAGGTTTTCGGTCACATCGATGTGCTGGTAAACAATGCGGGTACAGCCATCCCGAACCCCTTTGAAACTGCGACGCTGGAAGAGATAAACCGCATGATTGACATCAATGTGCGCGGCGTACTCGTGGCCACCCAGGCCGCATTGAAGCACATGCCGGACGGGGGGCGGATTATCTCCATCGGTTCCTGCGTAGGCGAGCGCAACATGACCCCGGGGCTTACTGCGTACTCGGCGACCAAAGGCGCGGTCAAGATGTTCACCCAGGGCCTGTCACGCGAGGTCGGGCACCGCGGAATTACCGTCAACAACGTCCAGCCCGGCCCTATTGACACGGATCTCAACCCTGCGTCGGGCGAGTGGGCCGCACCACAATTGGCCAACACCGCACTGAAGCGCTATGGGAAAGTGGACGAGGTTGCCGCGCTGGTGGCCTTCGTGGCCAGCCCTGAGGCGGCGTATATTACGGGTACCAACTTGACGGTCGATGGCGGAACTAACGCCTGAGTCACGAATGTGGTGGCCCGCATCTTGCCCCTGAGATGCGGGCTCTCTTCATCGCATTTGCTTTTAGTCCGCCCGTGCGGCCAGCACCTACTTACAATCAACCCTGTTGTCCTGCGCCGCCACGATCTGCCATGTGCCTCCGCGCTTCAACCACGTATCGGTCCACACCTAGCACACCTTCGTATCCGGATGCATCTTGTCTTTGCCCACCACATGCTCGCTGCCATAAATAATTGCCACGCCGTCGCCAAAGAAGCGCACCTTGGCATCATCGAGTGCGCAGCCATGCGCTACGTGTGGGCCCTTCTCATCGCGTAGCTCATCGGCCCTGGTGTAGCGCTCGCCATGCGTGCTCGTGCCCTGGAAATCATCGGCCAGCAACCCTGCGATAACTCCGTTGTTCGTGCATACTCCCTCGGCCCACTTGCTCTCCATGTCGATCATGTACTTCGCCGTCTTGTCGTCCGGCGCAGCCCAATGGCTCTGCTGAGCATGGGCTGCCGTCACCAGGCCAACAGCGCAAATCACCGCCAGAATTGCGTGACGCATCTTTCCCCCTGTTCCCGCCCGCTACTTCGCAGTCTTCAAACCCGATTCAGTTTGTACTCCCAGATCCCAATGCCGCGGAATGCCCGTCGGCTTGTATTGATAGGTGTCGTGGGTCTCGGTGCGCAGTGTTTCCAATTGCTCCTTCAACTGTGCTGTGAGCTTTTCGTATCCGGGCTTTCCATAAAGATTATTCATCTCATCGGGATCAGTCTTAAGATCGTAGAGCTCAAACTCCTCAGGCTCAATGAAGAAGTGGATCAGCTTGTACCGCTCCGTCCTCACTCCTCGACAAGGCCGCACATTCTCGAAGCCGGGATATTCGTAATACTCATAGAGCCAGTCTTTTCGCCACGCCACCTTCGCCTTACCTTCAGCCAGTGGGAGAAAACTCTTTCCCTGCATGTCCTCCGGCACCTTCACCCCTGCAATCTCCAGAATCGTCGGTGCAAGGTCAAGATTCAGCACCATCTCATCCGATTTGGTTCCCGGCTTCACATGGCCGGGAAAGCTAACGATCATCGGAACCCGAATCGATGGCTCATACATAAGCCGCTTGTCGTAGAGATGGTGTTCCCCAAGAAAGAAGCCGTGATCCGAGCTCAGAAGCACTGCCGTATCGTTGACTAAATTCTGCCGCTCAAGCTCCTGCCACACTGCCCCCACATTTCGATCGTTGTCTTCCACTCCAACGTTATGGTCCTTCACCAACTCTTCCAACGATCGCGGATCATCGCTGAATACCTCGGAGTACCCAATCTTGTTATCGGCATCAGCAACGGCGCGCGGCTTTCCCGGATAGCCCTTCAGGTCCTCATCAAAGCTTGCGGGCTTCGGTATCGGCACACCATTCAGGTCGTTGACCAAATCCTTGGGTCTGTAGAACGGCGCATGCGGTGCATAGAACCACAGAAACATGCAGAAGGGTTTGCTGCGCTCCTGCTTCAGCCACTCAATCGCTTTGCGCGTGAGCAACGTATCCACGTACTCGCCCTCGTACAATTTCGCGGGCCCATACTTGCCGCGAACTCCCTCCGTTATCTTCGGCCTGTAGTAATCTGCCTGGCCCACAAATCCGAAGTAGTAGTCCCAGTAGTGATCCATCAGCGCGCCTTCAATGTGCGACTTACCCAGAAACGCCGTCTCGTATCCGGCCTTCTGCAAAATATCCGAGACCAGCGGAAACCGATCGGGAATCTTGCCCTCAACATTCGACACCGCACCCGTCGTATGCGAGTACATCCCCGTCAGAAAGGTCGCGCGTGAAGGCAGGCACAGCGCGTTCACCACAAAGCCATTGCGGAAGGTGCAGCCCTGCCGCCCAATGCGATCCAGGTTCGGCGTCTTGATCAGCTTGTTGCCGGTTGAGGACAACTCATCCCAGCGCAGTCCCTCGCCAACAATGCAGACGATGTTCGGCTTCTTGCCCTCGCTGGTAAGCTGGTTAGCGAAGGCTTCCAGTGCATCCAATCCGCAGACCGATGCGCCCAGCGCGCCAGTCAGATATTTCAGCACCTCTCTGCGGGTCTCCAAAGGTCTCCCCCTAATCCGCCAGTCATGCTATGTCCCGTAACCCGAAATCCTAGCACAACTTGCCCTTTGCCGCCCAAGTCGAAACCATCTAACCGAGGGTCCACCGACTTCTGCCTTCCAAAGCTCTCTCCTTGACATCCTAGGAGAGAAGAAGCTACTCTCCCAGAAGTCCTAGGAGAGCACCGAACCATGGCCCACGAAACTCCAGTTGATCTCTTAAAAGGCACGCTCGATATGCTCGTCCTGAAAGCCGTGTCGCTGGGGCCGTTGCATGGCTATGGTGTTCTCCTGCGCATCCAGCAAATCTCAGAGAACCGTTTGGAAATTCAGCAAGGCTCGCTCTATCCGGCTCTCTATCGGCTTGAGCATGAGGGCTGGATCGTCGGCGAGTGGGGACAGAGCGAGAACAACAGGCGTGCGCGTTTCTATCGCCTCAATGCCGCGGGGCGACGACGCCTCGAAGCGGAGAGAAAAAAGTGGGGCCAATTTGCCGACGTCATTGGAACAATTCTAAAGACTGAGCCGGAGGCGTTATGAGCCTTACCAGCCGACTGAAGACGTGGTGGCACGCCGCAGCGCGTGAAGCCGAGATCAACGCCCAGGTGGATGAGGAGTTGCGGTTCCACATCGACAGCTATGCAGAGGACCTCATTCGCAGCGGGGTTGAGCCGGATGAAGCGAAGCGGCGTGCGCGTCTTGAGCTCGGCAGCGCGCTGACGACCCGGGAGAATTGCCGTCAGGCGTGGGGATCACGCTGGTGGGATGAACTGCGTCTCGATCTGCGTTACGCCCTCCGCATGCTCGCACGCAGCCCCGGATTTACCGCCATCGCTGTCTCTTCTCTCGCCCTGGGGATCGGGATGAATACCGTGATCTTTTCCGCGGCGCAACACATGCTCCTCGACCGACTCGCGGTTCCGCATCCTGAGCAACTGCGCCTCTTCGCATGGACAGAGCCGAAAGATGGCGTCGTCGAGAATATGTGGGGAGAGTTTGACACCCTCGGCGAGGGTGGCGAGCGCTCCACCTCATTCTCCTATCCCGTCTACCAGCAGCTTCGCAGCGAGAATCGAGTCCTTGCCGACGTCTTCGCATTCAAGCCCTTCGGGCGTATGACGGTAACAATCAATGGCCGCGCTGAGTCGGCGGACACCGAGATGGTCTCTGGCAACTACTACTCGACGCTCGGCGTGCTACCGCAGTTGGGTCGCGTCATTCAAGACTCCGACGACCGAGAGGAGGGAAGTGGACCAGTAGTTATGATCAGCGATAGATTCTGGACCCGGGCCTACGGACGTACAGCGGATGTGATCGGCAGGACGCTTCTGGTGAACTCCACGCCCATGACTATCATCGGCGTCAATCAGCCGAAATTCACTGGAGCGTACTCAGCGCAGAACTCGCCCGATATCTTCCTGCCCTTCAGCATGCAGGCAGTCGTTGCCCCACAGACCTTCGATCCTGACGATCCGCGCTCACTCCTGCAGAACAAGAAGATGTGGTGGGTGCTGGTCATGGGACGCGTGAAGCCGGGCAACGCGGACCCAACCACTGCGGCCGCATTGAATGTGCACTTCAACGCGGCCGTGCACGCCACCATGTCGGTGAAAAAGGATAGTCAGATTCCGCGCCTTCAATTGGAGGATGGCGGTCGTGGACAAAATCCAAACTCCGACGAATTCCAGAAACCGATGATCGTGCTCATGGGCCTCGGCGGATTTGTGCTCCTGCTTGCCTGCGCGAATCTTGCCAACCTGTTGCTGGCCCGCGCCGGCGCACGGCAGCGCGAGATAAGCGTGCGAATGGCACTCGGCGCAGAACGAGGCCGCATCGTGCGACAGATGATGACCGAGAGCATGCTGCTGTCCGTCATGGGAGGTGCCGCCGGACTGCTGCTCGCATGGGCCACCCGCAACATGATTCCCAGCCTCCTCTCTCAGGCCTGGAATTCCCCTGCGTTCTCTGCGCGATTCAGCTGGCAGATCTTCACATTCGCAGCGGCAGTCTCGCTGCTCACCGGGCTCATTTTTGGACTCGCGCCCACGTGGCAGGCCACGCGCACACAGGTCAGCAGCGGGCTCAAGGATTCGGGACAAACCGTGACCCGCCGTAGACGCGGACTCGCCGGCAAAGCGATCGTGGTCACGCAGGTGGCGCTCTCAATGCTGCTAGTCGTTGGCGCGGGATTATTCGTGCAGACACTTGTGCGACTCGGCCACACGCCGACGGGATTCCGCTCGCATAACATGCTGCTCTTCGGCGTGGAGTTGCCAGAGACGCGCTACCCCGGAGCAACGAGCATTCCTCTCATGCGGCAGGTCGAGCAGAAACTCGGCGCGGTTCCCGGAGCGGAATCGGCAACACTGATCGCCATTCCTCTGCTCTCGGGCAACGCAATGAATGGCACATTCGTCCCGGAAGGCACGCACCCCACCCCGGAGCAAAGAACAAGCGTGCTGGTCAATGATGTTGGTCAGGATTTCTTCCGCACCTTTCAAATTCCGATCCTCGCCGGACGCGGATTCACCGGCGACGATTCTGAAACCTCCACCAGGGTGGCGGTCGTCAGCGAGAGCCTCGTTAAGAAATACTTCCCCAACGTCAATCCCATCGGCCGCACTTTTTACGCGGGATGGAATCATCCGACAAAAATGGAAATCATCGGCGTCTGCGCCAACGCAAAGTACTACACCCTGCGTAAGGATGCTGAGCCGACCTATTACGCCCTCTACACACAAAAAGCGAATGGCATCTCTCGCGCCACCTTTGCCGTCGCCACCCGCATGGACGCACAGTCAATGGCTCCGTCCATCCGCGCAGCGGTGGCCTCGCTCGACCTGAATCTGCCCTTGCTCGACGTGCGCACGCAGGACCAGCAGATCCGCGCCAACCAGAGCCGCGAACGCATCTTTGCAAGCTTGACCGCATGCTTCGGCATCCTCGCCCTGGTCCTCGCGTGCATCGGCATCTATGGAATCATGGCTTACGCCGTCTCGCAGAGAACCAACGAGATCGGCATCCGCATGGCTCTCGGCGCACATCCAAAGCGCGTGCTGCGAATGATACTCAGCGAAGCATCGCGCCTGGCTGCAATCGGGATCGCAGTCGGCTTGTGCGCCGCGCTCGCCATGGGCCGAATCATCGCCAGCCTCCTCTATGGCCTGAAGTTTTCCGACGCCACCACACTCGGCGTCGCCGCGGCCTTGCTCGCTGCCATCGCCCTGGCGGCGGCCTGGGTCCCTGCGCGTAGGGCCGCAGGCGTCGATCCTATGCAGGCACTCAGGCACGAATAGATCTTGCCACCCTGTCCAAACGGCTCTACGCTCTACGCCGAATATTCCCCGATCATCAACGCCGTTCTGAAGTATCATTCCACGTGAAACGCTGACCCTCCTGCCATCACCATTCGTGGATAGGAGCGTCCCGATCAACTCGCGTCGGTGGATTCCCCAGCGTTGCGTATCGCGACTTCCATATCGATACCACTGGCATAAGGGCCTCTTTTGTGAGTAGAATCGGGCCATTTCCTGCCGGTGGGAGGGAAGCTTTCTCCCCGGAATAGCAGAGGAGAATTCAATGGAAGCGAAGGTCGGACAGCGGCTGGGCGACTATGAAATCCTCAGCCTCCTCGGCGCCGGAGGCATGGGTCGCGTCTACCGCGTGCGCAATACAATCTCCAATCGCATCGAAGCCATGAAGATTCTCCTACCGGATCTCGTGTCGATGCCCGAACTCGCAGCCCGTTTCACCGCAGAGATTCGTACCCTCGCGGGCTTCGATCATCCCAACATCGCCCAGCTCCGAACCGCCTTTCAGCATGACAACCAGCTCATCATGATCATGGAGTTCGTTGAGGGCGTCACCCTCGAGACTCGCGCCCGCAAGTCCGCCATCCCGGTCGCTGAGTCGCTCGACTACACCTCCCAGGTCCTCTCTGCCCTCTCTTACGCTCACGGCCGCGGAGTCATCCATCGCGACCTCAAGCCCGCGAACATCATGGTTACTGCGCAGGGTGTCGTTAAGCTGATGGACTTCGGCATCGCCAAGTCGAAGGACGACTTGCAGCACACCAAGCCCGGCACCACCATGGGTTCCATCTATTACATGTCTCCCGAACAGGTCACGGGGGGCGCCGTCGATGCCCGCTCGGATATCTACTCCCTCGGCGTCACGCTCTACGAACTCCTCACCGGTCGGCGTCCCTTTCAGGCCGATACCGCGATCAGTGTTCTGCATGCTCAGCTCAACACCGCGCCCCAACCGCCCATCGAGCTTAACGCCGCGCTCCCACCCGCGTTGAACAACATCGTCCTCACCGCACTCGCAAAAGATCCAGCGGCTCGCTTCCAATCCGCCGAAGCATTCCGCGATGCTCTGCGCACGCTAAACATGGAACCCGCCGCCACCCTCATTCAGCCGCCCGCGCCTGCGCATGAACAACTCTTCGCGCCGACTGCCGCGCAGCCGCAGCCTGATGTGCCCAGCCCTTCAGCCGATCCGCCATTCGCGCCGGTCCCTCTGCCGCCTGCAACTCCGCCTCAGCCGCGCGATAGCCATCGCACCCTTTGGGTGGGACTTGGCGCAACCGCCGCCTTGATTGCGATGATCTCAGCCGCCACCGTGCTCCCGCGATTTCTCTCTACTCACGCAACCTCCAACGGCGACACCACCATCAAGACGCCAGCACAAACTCCGGTCACCGCGACCCCCGAGCAACAGCCCGCGCCAATGCCACCAACACAATCTCCGGTCAGCCAACCGCAGCCCTCTTTGGAGACGCCTGCAAGCGCTCCCGCCATTCGCACCGCTCCGTCCAGCAACAGCGCCGCACAAAGCCCGCGCACAGTCAGCGTTAGCAATCCTCAACTTGTAACGGCCGCTGCGCAAGCGGCTGCGGATCCTATGCAGCCTGAGTTGCGCGAGGCATCCGAGCGCCTCCTTCAGATATCGTCCCGCGCCACCGCTGCACGCGACTCGATTGAGCAACTCCGGCGCCAGCAGGAGGCGGATGGCCTCGGCCTGCGTGGTGATATGGCCGCGTCGCTCAGTCGCATGAACGCCTACTTGGAATCTGCCAACCGCGCCCTGGGCGGCCGTGATGTCGCACAAGCAAATCAGTACATGGATAAGGCGGAACTTGAACTCGGCAAATTAGAAGCCTTTCTCGGCAGCAGATAGGAGACTCTTAACGATGCGCGCACCCCTCGTTGCTCTACTCACTCTCATCTCGATGACTGCCGCAGCCCTCGGCGAGACGTCGCCGCAGAAGCATCGCATCGCCGTGCTGGACTTCAATTACGCCACCGTCATGTCCGCCTCCCAGGCTGTCTTTGGAACCAATCAGGACATCGGCAAAGGCATCTCCGACATCCTCATCGACCGACTCACCAACCAGGGCACCTATCGCGTCATCGAGCGCAACGCGCTGAACAAGGTCCTCGCCGAACAGAACTTCTCCAACAGCAATCGCGCCGATACTTCGACTGCTGCGAAGATCGGCCATGTCCTCGGCGTCGACGCAATCATCACCGGAGACATCACCCAGTTCGGTCGCGACGATCAGAACAAGAATCTCGGCGGTGTCCTCGGACGCTGGGATAAGTATGGCGTCGGCAACGTAAGCACGCAGAAGTCAAAGGCCGTCGTAGCGCTTACCGCGCGCATGATCGACGTCAATACTGGAGAGATTCTGGCCTCCGTAACAGGGAAAGGCGAGTCCACCAAGTCCGGAGCGAATCTGCTCGGCGCGGGCGGTGGCGGAGGCACCTACGGCGGCGGCGCCGGAGGCATGAACAGCACCAACTTCGCTGAGACAATCATCGGCGAAGCAGTCAATCAGGCCGTCACCCAGCTGGCTCAGGGACTCGATCAAAAATCCGCGAGCCTCCCCGTCGCGCAAGCCGCTCCCGTCGCAGGATTGGTCGCCGATGCATCGGCCGGCGAAATCACCATCAACGTTGGCAGCAAGGCCGGCGTTCAGGTTGGCCAGACGCTGCTCATCACTCGCGTCGCGCGCGTGATCAAAGACCCCGCTACTGGTCAGCCTATTCGCACGATTGAAGACAATGTGGGACAGATAAAGATCACCAGTGTCGACGCCACTTCCGCCGTCGGTAGCTTCACTGGTCAAGGCACGCCAAAAACAGGCGACACCGTAAAATCTCCAACGCCCCAATAGCTGAGCAACTAGAGATCGCCGGCCTCTGAATTATTCAGTCGCGCGTAAACGCTGCCGACAACGCGATCGCATCTTTCACCCATGAAGGGAAACGCCGTCTTCGCCTTCTCCCCGGCACGATCAAAAATCCAGTCGCGCATCATTGCATGACCGCGATGAAGCCTCACCTTCACATTTTGCTCGGTCAGATCGAGCGCCGCAGCCGTCTCCAGTGTGCTCAATTCTTCAATGTCTCTCAGCATCACCACGGCGCGGTATTGGTCAGGGAGGTCAAGCACTGCTGTCTCCAACAGATGGCCGAGCTCGGCGATCGAAGCTCTCTGCTCTGGATCGGGCGATCGTTCAACCATATGCACTCCCTCATCCTCGTCCGATTCTTCAAATTGCTGATGGCGGTCGCGCCGGCGGAGTCGCCGCAACGCTTCGTGTACCGCAATACGTGTCAGCCACGTCGAAAATGGAGCGGCCCCAGCGAACTGTTCCAAATGTTGATAGGCCCGAACGTAAGTTTCCTGGATTACATCCTCGGCCTCGCCATCGTCACGCAGAATCGCACGCGCCACACGATAAAGCCGCTGATTGTAACGGCGCATGATCAGCTCATAGAGCGCAAGCTCCCCCGCCTTCACAGACGCGATAATTTGATCGTCCGTCCAGCCCTCGGATCTTGCTCGCTCCAGGTTTTCAATCATCCACTCGGCCTGCCCATATAGAGTCGCCACCAGAGAAAAGGTTACAGAATCACCAGAGCCTGAAATCGCGTCAACCGGCTAATTCAAAATATGACACCCTTCCTGTAACCAATTGCCCGCCCGCCGCTCTCTTAGGCAGAGGGCCAATAAAAATGACAGATCTTGATAATCGTCTTGACAGTAGCTGGTGGGCTCTAAAAATCGGCCTGGGAGTCGGACCCATCATTACTGGCATCGATAAGTACTTCAATAAACTGGCCGACTGGGGAATGTACCTCAGCCCGCTCGCGACAAAAGTTGTGCCGCTCAACCCTACCACCTTCATGCATGTGATCGGGATCGTGGAGATTATCGCCGGACTCGTCGTTCTAAGTCGTTGGACCAAAATCGGGAGTTACGTAGTCATGCTCTGGTTGTTGGCAATTGCCGCGAACCTGGTTACAACCGGAATGTTCTACGACCTGGCCATGCGCGACATAGAGATAGCGATCGGAGCCTTCGCCCTCTCTCAACTCACAGCGGTGCGGGAAGCTCATGGAGCGGCTCTCGGCGCAAAGAGATCACCTAATTCAAGACTAGCCGGAACCGAAATTTAACGAACGGAAGAAAGTCCACCTGGAGGATGCACAATCATGAAAATCACCTCATTCACTTCGCATCTCGCAATCGTGACGCTTTTGGCAATCCCCGCCGTCGCTGCCGCCGCAACCTACGACAACGTTGCCGTAGTAGACGTCAATTGTTCCAAGAAGGCAGCAGCCGATCCTGACGCCCACACCCGCGATTGCGCTTTGAAGTGCGCGGCCAGCGGCTTCGGCATCTTGACCAAAGACCAGCAGTTTCTCAAATTCGATGCCGACGGAAACGCAAAGATGATCGACGCTCTCAAAGCATCGAACAAAAAAGATCATCTGCGCGTAGATGTCGATGGGGAACTGCAAGGCGACACATTGAAAGTGTCCTCAATCAAGCTGCTGTAGCTACTGAGCATCCTCCCAAAAAAAAAGCCCGGACCGCAATCAGTAGGTCCGGGCTCAGCAGGGAATTGCTCGTCCTGGCGAATCCCAGCATCAGCCAATGGGCAAATGACAACCACGCCGCAATGGCTCAGTTGTAAACGCGTGCCTCGCAACACCGACCTCTAGTACACCGTCACCATCACTGTGCCCACAGTTGTGAGGGCCCCAGAGGTCCCTGTCACATTCACCGTGTATGTTCCCGGCGTAGTGCCGGGAATGGTGTGCTTTACAACTCCGCCTCCGCCACCGCCGCCACCGCCGCATGCAACCATACCACTGGCCAGAACGACAAAGAGTGCGAGAGCGCCGAGTAAGTTTCTCCACCTGCGCAAACGTGCCGGAACTCCGAACAACACAATAAATCCCAGCGCCGTCCCTCCCGCCGTGTACCAAAGGCTTCCCGGTCGCGCAGGAATATGCACTCCGGCCGTGGTCGGCGCTTTGGTCGAAATTGTCAACGTCGCGGTTGCTGGCGCTACGCCGGTAATGCTCACTGGACTGGTACTTCCAAAGCTCAATGTTGGCAGGTTCACGGCACCTGCGGGACTATTTGTGATGGCGGCAGTCAGGGCAACGCTGCCAATGAATCCTCCGTTCGGCAACACGGTGATCAAGGACGTATTTCCGCTTGTGGCGCCGGCACCCACAATGGTGGTCGGGGCACTGATCGTGAAACCGGGTTGCATCACAGGGACCGACTCGCTGACGCTTGCCGGAGTGTAATTGACATCGCCGCTATAAGAAGCTGTGAGCGTGTCGCTTCCGACAGCTAGCGAGTTGCCAGGTATGGTGACACTCGCAATGCTCCCGACTACCGTTACCGGAGAAGACGTGTAAGACCCACAGGTGAACGTGACCGTGCCCGTCGGCGCAGGCCCCACGGGAAATGACGGATCCCTGACAATGAGTGTCACGCTCAGAGGATCACCGACGGCAATCGCAGGAGCAAAATTCTGGAAGTAAGGCTTTGTATGTGTAATGAGGGTAATGGTCGTGAATGCGTTGCCGTTCGTGTAGTTTGAATCTCCAAGGTAGGACGCATACACCTTGTTGTCTCCGTCGAACAGGCCAGATTGAACCACGAAATTCGCGACGCCGTTAGTTAATGGCGCTGATGGGTTGTTGTTCAAAGTGGGGAAACTCACGTTTCCGGTCGGCGTCGGACTTCCGCTTGCTCCCTTCACCGAGACTGAAATGGATATCGGATAATTCGTCACACCCGTCGGACCGGTCACCGTGATCACCGGCTTCAGCGTTCCGGAACCGATCGTATTCACAGTTCCCGTAGCGGTATTCGGCTCGTAATAGAGATCTCCGCTGTATTGCGCCGTCACCGTCGTAGCTCCCACGGAGAGTGAGTTCGCAGGAATCGTGATGGTGACCACCCCAGTAGAGATGTTCACTGGCGCAGAAGTGACGTTGTTGTACGAGAGCGTGACCGTTCCCGTAGGAATCTGCAGGCCATCGTTTGTGCTCTGCAAAACACTCACAATCACCGGAATCGCTTGATTCACCGGCGTCGCGGACGTTGGCGGCGACACCATCATCGTAGTGTGTGCCGGCAGAACGGTAACCGAGACTGGCGACGATGTCGAGCTCGCGTAATTGGAATCACCCGAATAAAAGACAGTAATGTTGTAAGTTCCAATCGGCAATTTCCCCGTAAAGAAGCTCGCGGAGCCTCCAGCTAATTTGGTGCTGCTTGCCGCACTACCAACCAACGCCGTCGAACCCACCACCGTGGACCCATTCTGGAAGGTCAACGTCCCGGTCGGCGCGGCGCCTGCGCTGTTAGTCGTTAAGGACACGTCGAAAGTAGTCGGCAAACCCGCCATGAGTGGAGGACTCGCATTCACGCCGAGCGTCGTCACCGCCGGCACAACTGTAATCGGCACCGTTGCGCTGGTACTGGCCTGAAAGCTCACGTCGCCCGCAAATGCCGCAGTCAGATTGTCCGTTCCTCCCGGAAGGCTGGTGGTTTGCAACTCCGCGATTCCATCGCTCCCAAGAATCGCACTCCCCAGCGTCGTTGCCCCGCTTTTGAAAGTGATACTTCCCGTGGCCGCACCATTCGGGCTCGCTACTGAAGCGCTCTTCCCAATGGGCTGCGCATCGATCACGTAGATATACCCGTAGTACGGAGTAGCAGCAGCCTTCCCCGTCGTAGGATCGAAATACCCTGACAGCTTCAAACTCACCGTGCTGGCCTCGGCGCTCACCGTCACAGGGATAGCATTCGAATCACTCGCCCCAAAACTTTGGCTGCCGCCGTAGTGCGCAGATACGGTATAGCTGCCCCCCGGCAAATTATTCGTCGTCCCTGAGACAACGCCGCCCGTCAGCGTAAAAACATCAATGCTTCCTGAATTCGGAACCGTAGCCGGATTAATGTTGTCCACCAGCGCCACATCGCCTGCGGGAGTTCCGCCGCTTCCCGTTACGCCCACATGGACTGCAACACTGGCGCCGTGAGTAATGTTCAGTGCGGACGCCGCTCCGTTCAACGTCAACGCAGAAGTCGTCGCTGTAACTCCCGCCCCCGCCCAGTTGTTCAGCAGTTGCGTTCCATCAATGCTGCCAAGACCCGTAGCTTCATCAAAGCCAGTCGCGGTGTTATAGCCTGACATGAAATAGTACCCGCCAGTATTAGCCGCGCACCCTACACTTCCATTCACGCACGCAACCGAATTGTTGCCCGTCGCAATATCGTGGAAGACCGTGCCGTACTTGCTCTTTGCCAGGTCGTACAGTACGTAGTCAGCCTGGCCAAGCCGGCTTCCATTCTTCTGCTTCAGCAGCGCCAGCATTCCAGCAAACGCTGGAGCACTCGCCGAGGTCCCCCCAACTCCCGTCACATTAAAATTGTTGCCCGTCGTCGGAGTTCCGCTGCAGTTCACCATCAGGTTGTTAAAGCTGTCATACTCCTGATCCGTACACAGCCCCCACGCCGCTCCGTAAAGTCCGTCACCCGCCATCAACGAAACATCCGGCACGCTTCGCCCGTAATTCGCTGGCGCAAACCCTGCCTGCCAACTCGGTACCGGATAGCCAGCCGAGCACGTCCCCGCACTCTGCTGCACACACGCGCTGAATCCGCCCCCACCCGCCCAGATGTTGGCGTTGCTCGAATACTGCGTCGCCGTCCATGGAAGATTTGCCGCAATCGTCGTGTTCTTCCCCTGGAAAGTGGAATCGTTCCACGGGCGTTCCGGAATGTACGCCAAAGCGCTGCGATGATTGGCCAGCGTGTTATTCACATCCACATATTGTGTGAAGCTCGCCGGAAAGTTGCTGAACAGCGTGTCAAAATCCGTTCCGCCCACTGCGATGTTGTAGGGAGTCGATGCCAGCGCATTCACAGCCAGGCCCAGAGACGCCTGATACACCTTGTTCTGGTTGTCGCATCCCGCCGATCCGCTGTCGCCCGTCGATACCGTGACGGAAATACCCTGCGCCGCCGCTTGTTGCCAAAGATTATTGATGTACTGATTTCCCGCCGCGCCCTCGTTCGCCTCGCACGCGCCGAAACTGACATTCAGAATGTCCACCTGGTTGTCGTCGATGGCCCGTTGAATAGCCAGAAACAGCCCGGCATTCAAATACGTATCCGCTGCCGTATACAAAATAACGTTGGCATTCGGAGCGATGCCGCCCGCCACCTGCGTATCCAGGTACGCTTCGAGTGCGTCGCCATTCTTGCCCGGATCGTCGCCATCCACTACCACCGTCGTCGCCTTCGCCGGCAGCCCGAAGGTCGCCCGGTAGTTGGCATTCTGTTGAATGTCGATGTTGGAATCGCCGGCAATGCCGATCGTCGCCCCAGTGCCGTCGTAGAGCGTGCTGCCGTGGTTGCCGTTCAGGCTCGTAGGCGTGTTGTAGATCGTCGCCGCATCCGCCGGGCCGAGCAGAAAGTAATAACCGTTCGTCGTGTCCCCAATAGTGTAGGAAGGCTCAATGCGATTTGTCGCCGGGTTATACACGCCGCCCGGCCCGCGCACAGCGTTCGATCTCGGGTAGAAATCGTTTAGCCTCGCCACTCCGGCCACTACCGGAGCCAGCGCCGCCGGTATCTGTGGATCCGAAGTATTCGCCCAGTGCTTAACCCCGTTTGCAAGAAAGCTGTGTATTGACGTGTGAAACGTCGATTCCACCTGTGCCGTAGTGCCGGAAAATTCCAGCGACATCCGCCCCGGCGCCACTTTGTTGATCGTGAATCCGTGCCCTTGCAGCCAGCCCTCAACCCGAGCGAGATCCGCCTCCGACACACCAAAGCGCGCGCCGAATTCCTCAGGCGTCATCCACTTCTGAAAGTCAGGCGAATTCGCATTCTGAACCGAGTTCAGCCAGGTTTGGAGAGATGCTTCCTGCGCGCCGCTCCGCGCCAGCACCAGCACCAGCCGGCTCGCAGCCAGCGATCCCGGTGCCGCTCCAATATCGTTTCTTGCATAAGCCTGCGGAGGCGTATTGCCGTGCAGCGTTAACAGCGAGGACTCATCAATCCTCTGCGTAATACGCGGCCGCACTCCCGCATCTTGTGAGACTTGTGATCTGGCAGGAAACGTGGCAACCAACGCATAGCAGAGGAACAAAAAGAACAGGGAACCCCAGGGTCTTTTCAGCATCGCTTCAGTGAACGCTCACAGCCAATGGGCGGAACTAAATACCCACGGCAGCTTTCCACCACAGGAACGATTAAACTCCGTACTGTTCGGGCGAGTCTATCATGCTCAAAGCACCCGTGTATGCCCCTTACGTTAACGCCCGCATTCCACCAACCCACGCATTTTCGCACCCGCGTCTCGGCCTTGTTCACGCCTTCGAATCCACGGTTACGAAGGTTACTCTCAGTGGTAATGGAAGAGCGTAGTCAAATGCTCGCCCGGGCTCTTCACTTTGCAGGTGGCGCAGCGCTAGTGGTACCTTTCACCGCCGGCCGGAACTGTGCCGCCATCAGATGCCTGGGAACACCGTTCTCTGCTGGCGTACGCTTTAGAAACGCCATCGCCGACGCACCTTGCTTCAGATACGCGTCAAGAAATTCCAGAGTGTACCGCGCCATCCAGTTATAGCTTTCTGCGCCTTCCTCCAGCGAATAGTCCGCCGGTGAAAATTGCTGCGCCTCTTTCGCAAAACGCTCGCTTCGCTGGTATAGAGAACTGAATTGAATATGCGAAACACCCAGCAAATGGATATGCAGCAGATCGCCGTGAGTCCACTCATTCAGTACGTTCGGTGTCGCATCTTGCGGCTTACCGTGGCGCGCAGCATCCCAGTTCTCCAGCGTCTCCTCCGCTCTGCTGAACACGAGCAGCGGAATCGTCGTCTGATCTGGATGAACGTCGCCGGTCTCCTGCACCATGCCTGCCGAATAACGAAATGAACCATCCAGCGAAACAAGCGCATCCACGCGCCGATCCCGCGCCGCTTCGAAGAGCGCCGCCATGGCTCCCCAGCTATATCCAATCTCTCCGACCTCCGACATCTCCGTGTCCGGCAGCGTCTTCGCATAGTCGATCAGAAACGATATGTCTCGCGCCTCCGCGTTTGCCCCAGCCATATCCAATGTCATGGCTCGCGATCCCGCGCCCATACTCGCGCTCGCCATCACCACGTAACCATTGCTCGCCAGGTACTCGCATAGCTCAATATTTTCGAAGGCGGGAGCGTTGACGCTCGGCGCGTAGATCACCACCGGAAATTTCCCCGCCTGCATCGCGGCATCGCGCACGGCCCACGCAGGCAGTGCCGTCACTCCATGCATATATTGTTCGACAAACGCCTGCGGTTTTCCCGTCTCGATCGGCTTATCGAAGCTGGTCTCACTCCTGATCAACGCCGCATAATCGCCAAACGTCATTACCTTGCCGCTGGGCTTTTCTGCCGGATACCACACCAGCACCTGCAGCGGCCGAGGACCTTCCGTGGCAACAGGCTTGCCATTCTCGTCTATCGTGGTCGTGAAAACGCGCGAGCGATCATACTGCTCCGCCACTCGAAGCCCAACCGAATACTGCCCAGGTTTCTCAGTGAACTTGAAATGAAACTCCGGCGCCCCCTGCGCAACCGCCAACAAACTGGAGGCCGCAAACACAATCAAAGCAGAATGACATACTCGCACCCACGACCCCCTGACACGCAATCTGCCAAGTATAAATCTCGCGCACGCCATCGCTTATTTCCACGCTAGAGTGACGGCGTAGATATCCTCGGTTCCTACATCGCGCAGCGCCAAGGGTGCATCCGTTGGATCAAGCGTGATCGACAACCCGAAGAAACCGGCAAAATGCCAATTCGACATATCCGCGAGCCTTTCCACATCCCCTTCATGCACTCCGACTCGAAATATTCCCTGGTCGCTCCCGTTGCGTAGAAAGTAAATGTACCGGCTGTTCTTTGAGAATGTCGGAAACACCGCATCGCCATTCGTCAATAGTGATCTGTTGGCCTTGACGTCGCACACGCGCAACCTGGGCTGCTCCCGGGCTAGTGCGCGGTTCCGCAATATCGGCTATATCAATATCCAGTTACCAACTAGTTGCGCCAAGATACGCACAGTTTCAGAACTCATCCACACCTCTGCCGTCAGGGTACCGGTCGGATCCGCGGCAGCGACGAGATCTCGTTCGCACCATTAAACACCCGACTTCTCTTTTCATGCGATTTCGAGAGTGATCTTGCCGACAAGAACCAAAACGTGCTCGCTTGTTTGCCCGATGTTTTGTATCAGTGAGATTCACACGGTAGCGCCCGCTACGAGGGGCCTAACCCAGATTAAGTCCCCTTGGTGACGGCGGTCACGGCCAGTTGATAAGAACCCTGATACCTTTAGCCACCTTCCAGATCAAGAATTCTTGGGCCCATGTCAAACTTCGTTTTTTTTGCACGATTCGATCCTCAGCTGGCGAAGATCGGCGGTGACACTGAACGGCGACTTTACAGTGATCCGAGCACCTTCCTTTTCAAGCTACACGCCTTTGCAGAATTTCTAGCAAGTCGTATCACCAAAGAAGAAGACGTTGACCTGCTGGATGAACAATCCTTTTACAACACACTGACGACGGTCGAGCAGATGGGCGAGTCCTATGCCTCCAAATCGCCCGCGGTATGGCCTTCAGAGGCTTCGGCGATCCGGGTGGACACGACTCTCTTCGTTATCGTCGGCAGGTGCCACAGGGCGGCCTACGAACGCATGATGGGCTTCTCTATTACCCATTCGGCGGACGCCACCAGCGCCTGGAGGTGGGTCATGGGCCGGCAGATCGAATCCAACCTGACCGAACAGGCCAGCCTGGCAAGTATCTATGCCGCGTGCGGCATCTTCGCCATTGATATGAAGACCGGTGCACACGACGACGGCTTCTTCAACTGCTCGGAGCACGCCAAGACTGAATCCCGTCCAATCGCAGCCTAAACACAGTCCGCCAGCTCGGGTTACCACGGGCTGGCGAGCAATGCAGTTAGTTCCAATCAAGAAAGGAAATTCAATGGAATATCAAGAAAAGCATAGGAGTCTTTATCCTGGCTTCCTCGCTTGCTGCTTGTATCGGATGCGGCAGCAAAGGCACGTCTACTCCGCCAGACACGGCGAACAAGTATGCAAAGGGCAAGAACCTGATCATCGTCACGATCCCCTTCCACACGCCCGGAAGCCAGTTCAACAGCAGTTCGAGTGGTGTAACAGCGAAGGTGAAAGGCGAGGCAGTACGTCCGCAGTTTGTTGACGCCTACTCCAATGGCGATTTTCAACTGTTCATGGACGGCGAGTTAGTCACAACCGTCAACTTCCAAGTCCAGTACGATACCAAAGGCAATCCGATTCTGGGACCGGGACCGCGTGGATCTGAAGTCAGCTCTCTTAATGGCTTCAGCATACTCGCGTACGACTATGAGGTCACGGCGAAGGGCATTGAAGCCAGCATCGAGGTGACCGCGCTTACAAACGTGTCACACACGTTTGGCATGGTACAGAGGAATGGCGCCTGTATTCCCGAGTCTGCCACCGACTCCTACGGTCGGGATCTACGCTGTCTCGGCGCGCCGGACAGCGCGAACGGTCAGCTCGGAATCAACGGCGGCTACGTACTGGCTGAAGGACGAACAACCTTCACTCTGAAGGAAGTTTCGAATACTCCTATCGCTCTGACCCTTCAGGGCGTGCTTGAGTCTGCGCATCTCTGCGCTGCTGCCTGCGATGGAAAGGCAGGCGATCCGGATGCAAGCGGCGTTTATCACATCACGGCCTATCCGACCGATGAGAATGGCAATGCTGTGCAGGGCAAGCTGGCTTATGCCAACGGTTGGTGGGACATTCAGGAACTGGGCAACCAGAATCTTGTAACCATCACTAAGCAAAATCCCGGGCCGTACAATTTCCCAAACACGGATAAGTCTGGCTGGGATGCTCAGCCGTTCACCTTCACCTGTAACGCTCCCGGCGACACGGTTATTGCAGCTCGTCTGCTCCAGACCAATCCAACCGGAGGCCTGGTGGATGGCTTCCCGTACAGCAAGGCGAACTATCCGGAGCCTGGTGATTACATCGGTCCTGTCGGCGCTGATCTGCACTTCGGCAACATGCTCGATGTTCACTGCGCCGCCCCGGGCAACGTTGCACTCAACGTGAACTAAGCATTTCACCCGTACTCAAACCTGGAACTGTCATGGCTATGTTCATGACAGTTCTTGTTTTTAAGAAGGAATCCAGGACCACCATGGGACGAGTGGACCCGCCCTAACGCTTTAATACCCAAGTGATCGGGTGTCCTAGGGAGGTGCCCCACGATAGGCTTTTCATTGCTCAACACGCAAGATGATCTGGGTGACCCATTCAAGCCTCCAAAGCCTCCGCCTCGATCGGCTCCACATCCACACCCACCTTCAGCAGGTGCGCGCCTCCGCCAAGAATCAGCCCGCGCAGGGGACTCACATCCCCATAATCCCGCCCCCACGCCAGTGTAACGTGGCCAGTAGAAGGAACAACATCGTTGGTCGGATCTACATCCAGCCACCCAACCCCCGGGCAATAAGCTGACACCCAGGCATGCGATGCATCCGCACCAATCAGCCTCGGCTTGCCCGGCGGCGGATAAGTCCGCAGGTACCCGCTCACATACCGAGCCGCAATATTCAGCGACCTCAGGCAAGCGATCTGCACATGAGCAAAATCCTGGCACACCCCGCGCCGCTTCTTGAAGACATCCTCCACCGGAGTCCGCACATTGGTCGCCTTGGAATCAAATCGAAAATCCCTGAAGATGCGCGAAGTCAGATCCAGCAGGGCATCAGGCATCGGCCGCCCCGGCCTGAACGACTCCAGAGCATACGCCCCAAACTCCGGCCGCACGCGAATACGCGGCGACTCATATTGAAACTGAGAAGCATCCAGCCCCTCTGCGCTGTGATCATCCGCAAGGGCCTTCACCGAATCCTCCCACGAGACTCGATGCGCCGGCCAAGCCTCCGCCTGTGATATCAACACCTCGCTGCGCCCTTCCACCAGCAAGTGCTTATGCGGCTCCTGAATAGTAAAGAAGCACAGCCGATTCCCGAAGTAATCCACTCGCTCACTCCGCGTAGCCGGAGTAGGCTCAATCAGCAGATCATGCGACAACAACTTCTGATGCGGAAGATCCCGCGGCGTCAGGCAAGCAACATGATTGCCCATCGAGACCCGGTATTTGTACTTGTAAGTATTCCTGTGAACGATTCGATAAATCATTGGCCTATTGTGATCGGCAAAGTCCGGGCGTGGTTGAAGTAAAGACTCGTCAGGTTGTTTGACCACGACGGCAGCAGCGACTCCAGCTCCCTCAGGTACCGTTCCAGCCGCAGCAGTCCGTCAGATCCATTCGTCGCATTCGACGCCCCCGGCAGCGGATAGTGCATCGACTGCAAATCAAAACTCCGCAGCACAGCCAGCGCCCCCTCCATCGCCTTCACATCGTCCGGCGAATTCCGCGGCAGCTTCTCATACAACTCCAGCAAATGACTCAGCTGGAAATCCAGCGACCGCGGATTCGTCTCATCCGCCATCAGCACATCCATTAGCGCCAGCGGCTGCAGGGTAGTGTAGTAGCGCGTCCGGTAGGTCATCGAACTATCCGCCACCTCCAGCATCCTCTCCAGCAGCGAATAATCCTGTTCAGCCAGCGGCGTGGCAATCTCCCGCAGTTGCCGCGTCAAATAAATCGCTCTCTCCAGCCGCCGCCCGATGCTCATGAACAGCCAGCCCAGCCCGCGATTAATATTCTCCCGCTCGATCCCCGAAAACGCCGACAGCAGCTCCAGACATTTCGTCAGCGTCGCCGGATACTCCAGGAACTCCGACTTATCCTCAATCTGGATCGCATCCCGCAGCTGCCCAATCAAAAACATCATGTCGCCCGACATCCGCTCGCGCACGTTGTCCCCAATGCGCGACACCTCTTCGAGCGCCGACGCCAAACTGTCCGGTCGCTTACGATCCGTCACCAGCGAGATCATCTCCCGCTCAAGCTCTGCCGCCGTCGCCCGTCGCCCCTTCGCCTTGGGCAGCTTGCTGTAGCGCGACTCCAAACACCCATGTAGCCGCACCAGGCAGCTCAGCTCGTCTTCCTCCGCCCTGCGTACTCGAGGAATCATCGACCGCGATATCCGCGCAATATTTTCTGCGCGCTCCGCATACCGCCCCAGCCAAAAAACATTGTCGGCCACGCTGCTCGGAACCGCTCGCGAAATTCGCCGCAACTCCACCGGCTCATGCCGCGGTCGCAGCATGCTGAATGTATCCACCGGGCTATCCCACAGCACCCACGCATCCTTGCTGTGACCGCCGCGCTGCATCGACACCACTGACCCTTCCGCCTCGGCCACCCGCACCAGCCCACCAGGAATCGCGATCCACCCACTCCCAGTGTTCAACACGTAAGTCCGCAGCACCACGCTGCGTGAATGCAAACACCCGCTCTCCCACACTGGAGCAGTCGACAGCGCAATCTGCTCCTGCGCCACATACTCATGCGGACGCGCCTTCAGTCGCTCGGCAAATTTCCCCTTCTCCACTTGCGGCAACTCCGCGCCAAACACCGGCTCCATCCCGCGCGACGGAAATGCTGGCTTCACCACCACCGAATCAAGATGATCCAGCACCCACTCCAGCGCATACGATTGCCCGCACCACCACGTCGCCACCGACGGAAGCTTCAGCTTCTCTCCCAATAAATATTCTGAGAGCCCCGGCAGAAACGGCATGATCGCCGCCGTCTCAATCAGCCCGCTGCCCAGCGCGTTCGCCACCTTCACGTTGCCCGCCACCACCGCATCCACCAGCCCCGGCACGCCCAGCAGGGAATCGCCACGCAACTCCAGCGGATCGCAGAACACATCATCCACGCGTCGCAGAATCACATCCACCGGCTCCAGGCCATCCACGGTTTTCAGAAACACTCGCCGGTCCCGCACCGTTAGATCTGCGCCCTCCACCAGCGTGAAGCCCAGGTACCGCGCAATATATGTGTGCTCGAAATACGTCTCGTTATACGGCCCAGGAGTCAGCAGCACGATCCGCGGATTACTCACACCCGCCATATTCGTCAGCGTCTCACGTTGCGCGCGAAAAAACGGAGCCAGCCGCAGCACATTCGATGCACGAAATAAATCCGGCAGCGCCTCCGAGACGATGATGCGATTCTCCAGCAGATATCCCGTGCCCGACGGCGCCTGCGATCGATCCGCCAGCACCCACCACTGCCCATCCGGAGATCGCGCCAGGTCAACAGCCAATACATGCAGGTAGCTATGCTCAGGAACCTTTACGCCCACCAGCGGCCGCAGAAATGCCGGGTTCGCATACAGCAGCGCAGCAGGGAAGCGACCCTCCGCAATCAACCTCTGCTCTCCGTAAAGATCCTTCAACACCTCGCTCAGCAACTCCGCCCGCTGAACAATGCCGGCCTCGATAAATCGCCACTCCTCTGCCGAAATCAGCAGCGGCACAATGTCCAGGCTCCACGCGCGGTTCACACCCTCAGGATCGCCGTACACGTTATACGTAATGCCGTGCTCGCGAATCCGTCGCTCCGCCCGCATCCAGCGGCGCTCCAGTTCCTCCGGCCCAATCTCCCGCAGCGACTCCATCAAATGCGCCCAGTGCGCACGCGGATTCATTCCATCCGCCGACAATTCGTCATACGTATTTCGTAAGCGCAACGGAGGCTGGTAGAGATCGGTCGTCATCCCGTCCCCCCAGCTTTCTCGTCGCGTACCCTCACCTCGGGTTCCGGCCAGCGCATGTCCAACGTCATCGGGAAGATCGGGTTCCGCTCATCGGCCGGAACCTCCGTGATCTTCGTCAACATATCCGACGTCTGAAAGCGCTCCTTGCGACGATCCTCAGCTTCGGAAACATTTGCCGGACGACTCCTGTAGATGTGCCCGTCCGGCGATCCCACGTGATACGTACATCGTCCCGGCGATACCTTGTTCCACAAATCCAGAACCTCGAAGACCAGCGGCGCATGCACAGGAATCGTCGGATGCAGCGCCGTCGATAATCTCCTCGCGCGGAACCGCACCGCCGCCAGCGCTTCGCCCGCAACGCCCGATGCATGCAGCGGAACCTTGCGCCCATTGCACGTCACCACGTAGCGCGATTCCGTCGTGCAGCCGGACAACTTCACCTGCACGCGCTCCAGCGATGAATCCACCGAACGCACCGTGCTGCCTGAAACCGTCTCTTCGGCCAGCACGTTCCATGGCTCCAGCGCATGTCGCAGTTCCAGTTCCACGCCGCCAACTTCCAGCGATCCGACCTTCGGAAAACGAAATTCAAAGTGAGAACCGAACCACTTCTCTTCGAACGCGTACCCGGCACGCCGCAGCAACGCCAGCACATCGCAAAAATCCTGTTTCACAAAATGCGGCAGCAGGAAGCGATCGTGCAGCGCACTACCCCAGCGCACAAGTCCGCCATCGAAGGACTCTTTCCAGAACGCGCTTATCAGCCCGCGCACCAGCAACAACTCCATCAACCCCATCCGCAGGTGCGGAGCCATCTCAAACGCCCGCAATTCCAGCAGGCCCAGCCGCAGCCCCATCCCCTCTGGCGGATACAGCTTGTCTACGCAGAACTCCGCGCGATGCGTATTCCCCGTAACGTCCACCAGCAAATTACGGAACAGCCCATCCACTATGTAGGGCGGACAATTCTCCTTCGGCATCTGGTCGAACGCAATCTCCAGTTCATACAGCGCATCCATGCGCGCTTCGTCCACACGCGGATGCTGGCTCGTTGGCCCTACATACATGCCCGAAAACAAATACGAAAGCGAAGGATGGTTCTGCCAGAACGCCACCATGCTGCGCAGCAGTTGCGGACGCCGCAGGAACGGACTATCCAGTACGCTCGCGCCGCCAATTACGATGTGGCTGCCCCCGCCCGTGGCCTGATGCGCACCCGCGTAAGAAAATTTCTCAGCCGTCAATCGGTTACGGCCTGCCTCTTCAAACAGCACCGTGTGGATCCGTTCCAGCTCATCCCAATTTCCGGCGGGCGGAAGATTTATCTCCAGCACCCCCGGATCAGGCGTCACGCTGAACGACGTCAGCCGCGGATCCGATGGCGGCGTATACCCCTCCAGCCACACCGGCATATTCAAATACTGGCACGTATCTTCCACCGCCGCCAGCACGTCGAGATAATCCGCCAGTTTCGCCGCATACGGCAGAAACACATGCAGCCGCCCCTGTCGCGCTTCCACGCACAACGATGGCCGGATCAGCACTCGCGCGTCCGCCGTGTTCGACAGTGCTGGCAACGGATCGTCTTCCGGCTCTTTCGAAAACAAATCCATCCGCCGTGTCGGACGCGATGGCAACACTACCCGATCCGTAAACGGAGCGCTCTCGAACTCATAGTTCAATTCATCCGGAGCCACCCATGGCATCGACTCCACCGGAAGCCGAAACCCAATCGGCGAATCTCCCGGCGTTAGTATGAAGCGGTTTGTTCGCGGAAACCACAATTGGCTCGACCAGCAAAGTTGCCCATCCGGCTGGCGGCGGCGAAGGGGAAGAACAAACCCGGCTGGCGTTTTCCCATCGGAGTCCCCGTTGAATGCACCAAGAATATTGATCGCGCTCACCTGCAGCCGCCGCGCCAGCGCCTGCATAAAGGCCAGTGCCTCCGCCGGGCCAAAGCGGTAGTCCTTGTCCTCGCGAGCGATCAGCTCCGTGTTCTCCCACACAGGAACCCCATCGATGCGCCAATAGCAGCTGAGAGCCCAGCGCGGCAGCGCTTCCCCGGGATACCACTTGCCCTGCCCGTAATGAAGCATCGCTCCCGATGCGGTCCGCTCGCGTAGGCTTTGAATCAATGACAGCCCGAGCACGCGCTTCCGCGGCCCCGCAGCTTCAATATTCCACTCGGGACTCTCCGGCTCATCGATCCCCACAAACGTAGGCTCGCCGCCCATTGTCAGCCGCACATCGTGCGCCACCAGGTCCGCGTCAACTGCGTGCGCTACCTCTTCCACCTTCGCCCACTCCGCTTCGGTGAAGGGCTTCGAAGGACGCACCGTCTCATTCAGTCGGCGAATCGACATCGAGAAACCGAACTCCACATTCGCCGGCTCAACCGTGCCACCAATCGGCGCGGCCTTTCCGGCACTGGGAGTGCACACCAGCGGAATATGTCCCTCGCTCGCAAACAGCCCTGACGTGGGATCCATGCCGATCCAGCCCGCACCCGGCAGAAATGCCTCTGCCCATGCGTGCAGATCGGCGCTGTCCTCGCGCGGACCTCCGCCCTCACCGCCATCATCAGGAGCCAGTTGAATCAGGTATCCCGAAACAAAACGCGAAGCGATTCCCAGGTGCCGCAGAATCTCCACCAGCAGCCACGCCGAATCGCGACAGGAGCCAGTCCGCTTCTCCAGCGTCTCTTCGCACGTCTGCACCCCGGGATCCATCCGCGTCGTGTATCCGACTGCATCGCGTACCTTGTGATTCAAATCTGCCAGGAAGCCGATCGTCGGCCGTCGCTCCCGCGAAATGCTCTGCAGAAATTGCTCGAGCAACGGGCCAGCAGCCTCCAGCGGCATATAGGGCTGCAGATCCTGCATCAGCTCCGCCGAATACTGGACAGGGAACTCCTCGATCCCCGGCTCCAGAAAAAAGGCAAAGGGATTGATCGGTGTCATCTCTGCAACCAGGTCCACCTCAACCACAAACTCCTTCGTCTTCTCCGGAAAGAGAATGCGCGCCAGGTGGTTGTAGTGAGCGTCAAGCTGCCAGGTGAGAAAGTTCTTCTCGGGCTTGATCTTCAGCGCGTAGCTCAGAATAGGTGTTCGGCAATGTGGGGCGGGACGCAACTGTACAACCTGCGGACCAAGGGATACAGCTTTGTCATACCGGTACTGTGTCCGGTGATTCAGAGCAACCGTTATTCCCATCCACCCTCATGCGGCCCACGCGTTAAGTCCTGGTCCGGTAGAAATTCACGCTGAGGCTGACAGCAAGCTTCCGTCGCGCCCAGCGAAAAATTGCTTCTAGTTAGGCTACCCTAATTCATTCAGATTGCTGCATATTTCAAACGCCCTGCGGATCATCCGCCGCGCTCACCCATCGTGAGGCCTAGTTAACCTACAGCAACGATAGTTCGACATCGAATAATCCGACATCGAAACACTTATTTTTCAGAAAGTGCCTCTAGCGTGCCAAAATGCGCGCAATTTACACCCAAAAACGCTTCTATCTCGCACACTTGGCCCACTTCAGGAAAGCCCCGCAACTCCAATATTCTAAAGGCTGTTAAACTGAATTGCCACCAGCGTGATATCGTCCTCCGGCTCCCGCCCGGAAGCCGAATCAGCCCACAAATTCAGCTTTTCTAAAAAACCATCGACAAAGTCATTTGCCCCTGATTTGCTATGCACTTGCAGGAACTCCTTGAACCGCTCCACCCCAAACTGCTCATCCGCCGGAGAAGTAGTCTCCGGTATCCCATCCGTATACAGAAGCGCCCAATCCCCGCGCTTAAAAGGCAGCTCAACCGCCGTATAAGTAGCCTCCGGAAAGAACCCGAGAAACAACCCATTCTCCACAAATTCGCTCGTAGTATTTGCCGCTTGATCCCGCAGTATCAACGGCGGATGACCCGCGCCCGCGTAGAGAATCGTCTCCTTCGCCGTATCAATAACGACGTATGCCGCCGTAACAAAATGTCCCTGGAATTTGCCGCATAGCGACTGGTTCAAACCACTCAATACCCGCGCTGGATCAGTAGCAAACTCAGTCTGTGCCGCAAGCGCAATCTTCAACATGGATGAAATAAGCGCGGCCGGCATACCATGTCCCGACACATCCGCAACCAGGATTCCCATGCGCATTTTGTCGATCAAAATGAAGTCGTAGAAATCCCCGGCCACCGACGTCATCGGAATATAACGCGCCGCAATATCCAGCCCGTTGATAGCCGTGATCTGGCGCGGCAAAATCGACAGCTGAATCTGCCGGGCAGTCTCCATTTCACGCTGCATCACATGCAACTGGCTCGCCAGTTGCTCGCGTACACCGCGCAGAGCCAGGTGTGTCCTCACCCGCGCCTGCACTACCGCGGGAGAAAAGGGCTTGTGAATGTAGTCCACCGCTCCAACCTCAAATCCCCGCGTCTCATCATCGATTTCAGTCTGCCCCGTCAGAAAAATTACCGGGATATCCTTCGTCTGCGCATTCTCTTTCAAACGCGAACAAACCTCATAGCCGTCCATGCCCGGCATCATTACATCCAGCAGGATCAGGTCCGGCGCCGGCTCCTGATTCGCCAACTCCAATGCCTTCGCGCCATTCGTCGCAATGCGAATCTTATAGGTCTCCTTGAGGATCGAGTTCACTATCTGAATATTCGCAGGCTCATCGTCCACCAGGAGTACGACCTTCTGTTCAACCGTCATGCTTTTGTCTCTCTCCGATTCAATCCAAGTTCGCTGGCAATTTCATCCAGCTTCAGCAAGGCGCCCGAGAATTCGAACTCGCTTATGTCCGCCCCCAGCGCATCCATTCGTTCCTTTACGACGTGTCCAGTCACCATCTCCTGCAGAGTGCGAAATACTTCTTCGCACTCTCCGTCACTGGATTCCAGCAGAGTGTGCAGGCGACCCGCCAGCCGTGCGGCCTCAATCAGATCGAAGCTCTTCGTAGCCTCCTTAGCAGGAGCGGTTGCTTCGCCCTTTGCAAACGCGTGGGCAATAGCGTCCACCTGTGGTGCGAGGATCGCCTTGAATCCTTTCAGAGTCGCCGGCAGTGCAGCATCATTCTCGCGGATTGCCTTCTCCAGTTTCTCCGCAGCAGTTTGCACTCGCTTGATCCCGATATTGCCCGCCACTCCCTTTACCGTGTGAGCAAGCCGCTCTGCGGTAGCGCGATCCCCATCCTTCAGCGCATCGGATATCTGTATACCTGCGTCTCCGTGCTTCGCTGCGAACTTCATCAGCAGATCGCGGTATAGCTTTGCGTTTCCGCCCACGCGTTTCAGTCCGTCGTTCAGGTCGATGCCCTCGATGGCCGGAATGTCTTCGAGCAGCTGCACCGACGGAGCCTCAGCCTTCACCACCGGTGGCGGGTCAGGCTGATCCGTTCTCTTCTTCGCCCAGCGCATGATTGTTGCGAACATTTCATCGGGATCGATTGGCTTTCCAACATGGTCGTTCATCCCCGCCTGCAGACACGCCTCGCGGTCAGTGTCCATTGCGTTCGCGGTCATGGCGATAATGGGCAGGGAATTAAATCGTGGGTTCGAGCGGATTGCCTTGGTTGCAGTAATGCCATCCATCACGGGCATCTGCATGTCCATCAGCACAAGGTCATATTCCTTCTCGCCAACCATGCGCACTGCAATCGCACCATTGTCTGCCAGGTCGATGGACATATCCGCTGTCCCCAGCAGCCCCATCGCCACTTCCTGGTTCAGTTCGTTGTCCTCCACCAGCAGCACACGCGTGCCGCGTAACTGATCTAGCTTTAGCCCCGGGCTCGCTTGCACGTCGTCAATCTTGTCGTGATCGGCGCCGAGCACCTGGATCGCCGAGTCGAACAACATCGAGGCAGTCACCGGCTTTACCAGCACGCTGGCAAATGAATTCTCCTCCGCCTGCTTCATAACCTCTTCGCGGCCGTACGCCGTAACCATCACCAGTCGTGGCGGTGTCGAAAGATTCGGCAGCGTGCGAATCCGCTTGCCCGCTTCTATGCCGTCCATCCCCGGCATCTGCCAGTCGACAAACACAATCTCGTATGGATGCCCGGCGTCCGATGCCTGGCGAACCATCTCGATGCCTTCCTGGCCTGAAGGCGCTTCATCGGCGACGAAGGTCATGCTTGTCAGCATGCTCGACAACACTTCGCGCGCCTGCGAATTGTCATCAATGATCAGCACATGCCGGCCACGCAGATCGGGCCGCGAGAGGTTGCGTCTGCTGGCCTGGCTCGTGCCGAGCCGCGCCGTAAACCAGAACGTGCTGCCCTTGCCAAGCTCGCTTTCTACTCCCACATCTCCGCCCATCAGATTCGCCAGCTTCTTTGAGATCGCGAGTCCAAGGCCCGTGCCGCCATACTGCCGCGTCGTGGTGGCGTCCGCCTGCTCGAATGCCTGGAAGAGCCGTCCCATCTGCTCCGGGGTCAGGCCAATGCCCGTGTCGCTCACCGAGAAGTAGACCAGCTTCCCGCGCTCGTCTTCTTCCTGCACCCGGGCCTTGACGATAATCTCGCCCTTCTCAGTAAACTTCACAGCGTTGTTGCAGAAGTTGATCAGGATCTGTCCCACTCGCAAGGGGTCGCCCTTCAGATGAGTGGAGACTGCGGGATCGATGTCGAAGATCAGTTCCAGGTGCTTTGCCGTCGCCTTCTCTGAGATCAGAGTGCTCACGTTCTCCAGCACCTTCTCAAGATCGAAATCGATATTTTCGACCGTCAGTTTCCCAGCTTCGATCTTTGAGAAGTCCAGAATGTCGTTGATGATCCCCAGCAGGTGCTGGCCCGATTGCTGAATCTTCTCAACGTAATCTCGCTGGCGGGAATTAAGTTCGGTCCTCAGCGTCAAATGCGACATGCCGATGATGGCGTTCATCGGTGTGCGAATCTCGTGGCTCATGTTTGCAAGGAAATCCGACTTCGCCTTCGTGCCTGCCTCGGCCACTTCCTTGGCTTCCAGAATCGCAGCCTCGGCCCACTTGCGCTCGGTGATGTCCTTTACGTTGGCGACTACAATCTCCTGGTTCAGATAGTCCGCCACATAAAACGTGGTCTCTGCGTCGAAGGTGTGTCCATCTTTGGCGCGATGCTTGCCTTCTCGCGTCTCGACGCCCTTCTCGCGCAGCCTTTCGGTCAGATCTTGAAGTTTCGCGCAAGTGAAGTCTGCCGCTACTTCGCTCACCGGCAGTGCAAGCAATTCTTCCTTCGTATATCCGAGACTCGTGCACGCAACCTTATTTACATATTCCAGGCCACCGTCCGTGGGGCGTATCCAGAACACCGCGTCGGCCGCGTTGTCCACCGCATACTGCGTGAACTGCAGTCGCTGCTCCGCCTTTTGCCGCTCCGTTATATCGCGAAATGCAACCACCGTGCCCACAACAGCGCCGCTCTTTTTGATCGGTGTAGTGGAATATTCCACCGGTATGCTGCTGCCGTCTTTTCTCCACAACACCTCGTCTGATACCGTTCTGGGCTGCCCGTCCTGAGACGTCATAAACATGTTGCACTCTTCGCGGGGCAGCAGCGATCCATCAGGTCGCGCATAGTGAACCGCCGCATGCATTTTCTTGTCTATCAGTTCTGCCGGCTCGTAGCCCAGCATCCTTGCTCCCGCAGGATTGATAAACGACATCAGGCCGTCAGAATCCAGCCCCGCAATGCCCTCGTCGATGGAAGACAGAATCAACCGTGACCTCTCCTCCACCGCGGCAAGCGCTTCAGCCTGCTGTTCACTCTTTTCGAGCAGCATCCGCGTCTTAATGTTGCCGGACAATACCTCGGCATTAAGCGCGACGGTGGGCAACAGCGCGTCCAGCAAGCCCTGCTGGCGTTCCGTAATCGTGGATAGCGGAGCCAGTTCAATCACGGCCGCAACGCCGCCCTTGTTCACCATCGGCACGAAGAGAATCTCACCCGGAGTCACGCTCACCATCCCGGCTGGGATCCGCACCTGGTTGTCCGCCATGGTGTGTGGTATCTCTCCTGGACGCGCTCATAGCCGCCCGCAAGCCGATTCTGCTTATATGGTGGCTCAGTGGAGTCTGTCGTGGGCATACTGGTGTTAGGCATCGTCAACTAGCGTTGCGGCAGGCGGCAACATGCTTTGCGCTGGCCAGCTGAGTCACCTGCCGACCTCGTGTCCAGGGCGGCGTAGCGCGATGCCATAGCGGGTCGGCCTATTGGGGGGGCCATGAATTCGTGGTATGTGTGGATAGCGTTCTTGCTGGTAGCCATCCTATTGAGCCTGATAGCTTACTACTTCAGCCTTCGCCTGCTCCGGGTGGCAGCGGCTATTGTCGCCCTGGCCACGGCGGCATACCTCACCCGGTATGGCTTGACCCATCCGGCGAACGCGACTGGCAGCCTTTCCGACGCGTTCGCCCGGGGCGCCGACGCACTCATCCGTGCTTTCTCCCACCTTCCGCCGGTGCCGCCGGGACCTCCTTTCCCAGGTCTGGGTGGATCGGTTTGCTCGTCATCGCCGTGCTGCTGGTGATCGGCTACCGGGGGCTTGAGGCTTTGTCGCAGCATTGCCATGCCCGCTGCCTGGACACGTCGGAGCTCACCCACGCCCAGCATACCGACCGGTCCGGCGACGGTAAGGGTGCCCGGACAGACGTACAGGGCCATGCCCAGCAGACCGACTCGTCCGGTGACGGCAAGGGTGCTCTCACAGATGTGCAGCGCCATGACCGGCTCGCCGCGGCGCTCAAGTTTTGGCTTCCTGCGGTGGAAGTGCGCGCACCGGCCATCTTGCCCGGCGGCAGCAGGTCCAGTGCACTGGCGTCCATTGCCGAGGCCAGCGGGGTCAACGGCAGCGGCCTGGCCGGGGCAATCATCCGTTTCTTCGGGATGCTGTGGCCGAGCCCGCGCTGGGTCCGGGTCCGGGTATGGGTGGACGGCGCCGCCGGTCCGGCAAAGGTTGACGCCCCTACGAGGGTCACGGTCAGCCGCTACGACGCAGGAACCGGGGCGAGCATCGGCACAAAGACCGTGGCGGCGGGCAGCTCGTACCACGCCGCTTGTGCGGCAGCTGCCTATGTCGCCCGGCGCATCTTCGCCGGAGACCCCACGGCACCGCCTTGGTCCATCGGTACGGCCGACGGCGGTGATCTGGCGGCCATGCTGCTCGCCCAGCAGGCGCGCGTCTATCCAAAATCCGAGGAAGAGGTCAACAGGGCCCGGTGCACGAAGATCAGGGTCCTGGAAGAGGTTGCGGGCAGCAGCCAGTGCGCTGGCGTGGCCCGGTACGAACTAGCGCATCTCTATGATCTCACTGGCGATCATGTCAAAGCCCTGCTAATGCACGCGAATAACCGGGAGCAGTACCCGCGCTTCTACCGCGGACGCTACCGGCTCGCAATGTCGCTTGAGATGGTCGCGAGTTCGAGCCTGGAATGAGCTTGAGTCGGAAAGATGAGGCCACGTTCGACGCTCTACTGAGAATCCTGCTCCGGTGGGACGGGCCAACGGCCGGGGAAAGCAATGAGTACCGCGACAAGATCGGCAAGCCTGTATTGGACGACCTGCTGAGATCCTATTTGCTGGAGGCCGCATGGAAGGAACTGGAGAAAATTCGGCAATATCTGACGATGATGGATGTCATCAAGAAGTCGTTCTGGCACCGTAACGAGCGTGGGGTACTCAAGCCGTACTGGCGGATGCGGCATCGGCAGAGTTTTCACGACGGCGTTTGCCTCGCCCAGCTGCTCGTGGCCATTCGCCAGACTTTGAACGACAGGAAGAAAGACAGTTCGGCGAAAGCCCACCAGCCGCCTCGCCCCCACAGGGTCCTGCGGATTGCGACCGCCATCGCGGGTAACAGCTCCTATATCGCGGACCTCTTGGGCATCCAGTACACGTCGCCCAACTGGTCGGGACAGGAGGAATCCGCCGCCGATGGTTAAGCCGTCGGACACGAGGATCCGCCGCAGACTGTCAAGCCGTCGCGACAGAAGCCTCCGCCGCAGATGGACAAGCGGCTGCGCACACGTCGGCGGCCCCGGCAGTACAGCACCCCGTCCTGGCGGGCCGCGTACAACCTGGCCTGCGTTTACGCCGCCATTTACGCGGACTGTAACAACCAGCTCAAGGCCTGCATGGTCAAAACCGAAGACAACCAGGCAGCAGAACGACGCTGAGCCGATCAAACACCAGTTGCAGTACCTCGTCAGGCAGGTGGTCACCAGCCTGGAGGTCGCTATCAACAACCCCGAGTGCGAGATGGAGCGTCCGTCAGAATGGATAGCCAGCGATCCTGATTTCGGCTGCCTGCGTTCCCCCGACAATCCGTGCACCGAGGACTTCAGGAAGTACCTGGCCGCCCAACACCTGCGAGACTATCCACTCGTGCATGGAGTCGCGGCCGATTTCGCCGCCCGGGCCGACAAACTGGCTCATGGCGTCGGCGGCCTCCGACGAAACCGGGCAAACGCTGCCCTGCTTTAGAAACGAGCATCCTGCGAGGTCGCGCCATTAACGTCCAGGTAGTCGGCCTGTACAGAGTCCTCGCCTCGGGGCTTCGTAAGACATGCGGAGTCACGGCATAACCATGCAGCTACGCAACGCGAACTCTTCGGCATGTGCGGCGTTGGCGTAGGTCCTGCCGCGCCACGCAGATCAGCCGGTTCGGCGCCCGTGTCGGCGGTCAGCTCGGCGGCCAGGTGGTTCGACGATATCGGCGGGTCGGCGCGCGGTTATGAAGACTTCTTCGCTCCGTGGCCCGCACGGCAGTTCCGGATATGACCGGGCTGCAGCCCCGGAGGACCGTATATCTATACACCGGCCCGCTCTGAGGTGCCGGAACGAGTGAGCAGTGGCTCCCTCGACGGGAGCGCTCTGTCGTTGTCCTGGATGTCGGGAGGTCGATTCCTGCGCCGGCCGCGCGCCCCATGGCAGGCTATCGAACATCGCTTGCCAGTCGGATTGGTGCTTGTCGAGCCTTATGCAGCTAAATTAGGGTGTTACAGGGGAGGAGCTTTGCAGTGACCCTTTCCCGCCGTAGATCGCCGCTCTCGGAAATGTCTGAGCTGTGGCTAAGGGGGCCAAGCCCATGTCTGAAGCTAGCCAGCCCGACCGGCCCGCGGCCGTGCGGCTTATTTTCGAGTACGAGGGCGACCAGGTGCGGCTGGTGGCCCAGCAGCGGGTGGACGTCGCCGTTCCAGGGTTCGACCTCGACGTCTCCCCGATGCCGCCCCCCGGCTACTACGTCGAGGCGCGGAGCCCGGCCAACGAGGCGCTGAACCGGGTGCCGATCCGCGAGGCCTTCGGCGCCAGCGTGGAGGTCTTCCCTGAGGAGCCGGGCAGCCCCATCACCAGGGTAGACGTAGCCGATCCGCGGGGCGCGTTTACCGTCGTTCTGCCCGTGCCGGAGGCCGCCGAGCAGGTGGCGGTGGTGCGGGTCACCCAGCGCCAGGCACAAGCCCCGTCGCTGGCTGGCGGCGCCACCAGCCCGGTTCCTGGGGAGCCCGAGATCGTCGACATCGCCAACTTCCGGCTGGGAGCCTACGGGCTGAGGGGAGGAGCTATGACCACCGCCGACGGCTCGGTACTCGGGGCTCGACCCAGATCTTCGGTTCGGCGCCCCGCAATCGGGCTTTCAATGTCGTGCTGCTGGCAGAGGGATTCACCGCCGCGCAGCAGAATGACTTCGACCAATGCCGCGACGGCCTTTCTGAGAATGCGTTCCGGGCAACCCCGCCCTATGA
>CAVSAX010000005.1:0-152203 GCA_963725995.1 uncultured Acidobacteriaceae bacterium
CTGGGACGGACAGGCCTGCGAGTAAAACAAAGAGAAAGAAATGCTTGCAATTCATTCGGCCCTCGGGGGAGGTTCAAAATTTGTTCAACATCCTTGGGTGTCGAAGCTAACTTGACTGACCTGCTGCAGCTGGGGAGGGTCTCCTTGCCGCTGGGTCTGCCGGATAGCCACCCTAATTACAGGCGCACTTCCGGACGAGTTGCTCGATGCCACGAACATTACCAGTAGACCAACCTCTTATTGCCTACTTGGTAAACACCGTTCTCCGGGAAATACAAGACAATAGCGAACCAATCATGCGATAAGTCTCTTTGAATTGAGGAATATCCTGACACTCGAGACCTGAGTGCCCAGGATATTTGGCTGCCAGATGCAGATTTGAAGCCTAATGCCTGCCCCAGTAGCCGACCGCAATTCTCCACAAGCAAAACCATGTCGCTGCGCCAATCAAACATGCCAGCGAAATAGCCCTTAACACACTGAAAGTATTGGTAATGCTGGCAGGAGAAGACGCTGAAGCGTCAAAGGAAACGGAAGAAGTTCGTTCATCCGTTTCAGCGATCATAGCCGAGCTGCATGGAACCGGTCCTGGTTCTATTGACAATGAACTCATCCAGTTAAACCTCTCACTCATGACTACATCGGCATTCTCTCTTGCCGCATGAGAAAGTGGAACCACACTTTGGTGTTAGGGTAGTTACTATCGTGTCATGGTTTGCCCTAACTTGCCACAATAAGCCCCAAGTAACGTTACTAAAGTGACGCACGTCACAATGGTTCAAAATCTACTGATTTGTATCGAAACTGCTCGACTGCCCACGGATCACGGAATCGACAACTTGACGGCAAGCGCTCGTCGTCGCTCTGTGTTTGACCCTATTGTGTTGGCAGAAGGACTGCGAAAGACGACAAGACCGGCAACTCTGAACAGCTACCTACGAAGCCCGGATTGGTCATTTCACAATACACGACCGACCGGCCCAGATCGCCGGCTGGTCCGCGTTTAATCAGGCGGCGGGTTGCCGCTTTTGTTTAGCCGCATTTGCGGCTGCAGGGTAGCTCTGGTCATAGCGCCCGTCGACTATCCACGGCTGGTAGCCAAGTTTGGCGACAGCGCCAAAGAAGTGATTTCCCTGCGTACGAAGCAAGGGCAGGTTCAGGAGCCCACGAAGCTTTTGGAGATTTCTTGCGACATTTCTCCAGCCTGAATCAGAGATGTCTAGTTCACGGTCGGTCAGATTGAAGTCCCAATAAGGCAAGGCGTAAATCTCCATCTGTCGCTCAGGAAATGCGCAGAGAGCCGTCTTTCTCAATTCCTGGGGGGTCCAGCGATGAATGAAATTCGGCACATCGGTGTTCATCACGCCGCCGTGATCGAAGCTGTTGTCCACCACCGCGATAATCTCGTAGGCATGCTTAAGACCCATCTTCACCGACATGCGAGCGGCAAAGGAGTCGTTCGGTTCGAAGAAGACGACCCAGGAACGGGCCACGCGAAGCATCTCGTACAACGCTTTGTACGGAGAGCGGCAATGATGAAGCGTGGCGTGCGCGAAGACCATATCGAAGCTATCGTCCGGCATGTCAATATCTTCGGCGTTGAGATTCAGGGCCTGGGTATGCACGTTCGAGAGAGTTACATTCGTGAGGCCCGCATCCCGCATAATGGCCGCATCGTCGTCGCCCGCGCCGATTGCGAGAACCTTGCAATCCAGCGGAATGGAATTGCGTTGAATGTAATCTTTGAGCGCCCGCGTAGGGAGGGAAAGATCTCTCATACTCAAATTCGTACCATCCACTATTCTTGATGTCAACAAATTCGTGCGTGGTCGGATGATTCGATAGTAGTTAGCAGCACAGCTCTTTGCGGCAGCTTGGATGCAGCATTTCCGCGCATAGATGGGCACTGCAGAGCATTTATCGGGATTGAGATTCGCCTCCCTATTTCAGCAGAAGGTGTGTACAGTCCCCGGCTTACACCGGGACCTGAACCGGGCGGTGCATCTCGTAGAGCGCCTTGATCTGCTTCATGGTGTACTCGGCCAGCAGCATGTCTGTGTTCTTCCAGTCCATGCACAACACCCGCAGCAGGTAGTACATCGTGAGGCCGGGGAGTGCCGCTTCTGGAATCTCAAACCGTCGCAGATATTGTTGGGTGAGCGGATTCGAGGTGAGCTTCTCCCAGACCTTTCCCGAGCCACTGAAGTAGACATCCTGAATGTAGAAGTAGCGGCAGATATCCTGCCAGGGCAGGCTCGACTCTACTGCCCACTCCCAATCGAGAAGCGTCAGGTGTCCGCCCGGAAGCTGCTTCAGGTTCCACGGCGCAAAGTCGCGGTGCTCTACGAACTCAGGCAGAGCCTCGTCGTAGTCGAGCAGGTCGAGAGTGTGTACAAGGAGCGATCGATCGAAAGGCATGTCAAGCTCGTCCAGGCTGGCTGCAATCGCCGCTCTGTAGTCCGTCAGGCGAGTGGTCCTGCCCTCATTCGCCAGCTTGCTGAGAAGGTCGATGTGCTGATCGGTGAGCCGCCGGGCTATCGGCTTTCCTTCGAGCCACGACTGTGCCGTGATGCCTCGCTCGGTATCCTCTAACACTATGTGGGGCAGATCGTCCAGGGCAGCCATGCGTCGAAGGACCGCAGCCTCATTGAGAATCGCACCGAGTGCGCCGGAGGTGATGGGAACTTTGGCCACGACTTTTACCGCAGCTTTTTCGTCGACGAAAAACAGGATCGCCTTGCGGGTATAAGAGGAGTGTCCGACATGCACGACGGGCACCCAATTCTCAGAATAGCCGGCGATATGTTGCCGCCAGTATGACGGATCGATGGTGGCGTTCTCTCTCGTCACGCCGGGAAGGCGGGAGAGCGCGTTCATGGAAGTCGCTGCCAGAATGACGCTCCATTTGGCTCGCGACTTGACGTAGAACGGGCGCCAGCTGTTGAGCACAGGGAGAGCCTTCCTGGGATCTCCGAAAAGAATCCAGCGTGGCACGCCTTCCTGGGGAATGACGGTGGCAACCTCGTCGCGGGTTTGCGCCGTCAATTTCCCGGTTTCGGGCGGAAATGCAATTTCGAGAATGCCTGATGTGGTTACGGTATCCGCTGGAATAATCTGACCCCTTTTAACAATCCTAATCTAATGCAATTTTTGGGACACGATGAGTGGTGTCACCTGAGCCCCAGGCGAGTTGCCGTGCGATGCGCGAAATGCAAGATCACAGCTTCCGTTACGTCGTGCAGAACATCGGGCAGAGGTTGCGCGGCGTCGATGACGATGGCCGATGGAAGTTGCCGCGCCAATTGCAAATAAGCCTGTTGCTGGCGGGTTACCTCCTCAAAGGCCACTTCCTGCTTGCGGGACCACAAGACCTCGGGCGGGGCGTCCAGCAGGATCACCAGTTCCGGACCGGGAACCAGGCGGGCGGCGAGCTTCAGCAGCCATTCGGGTCCACCGTAGCGGACTCGCTTGCTGTCCACCAGCAAGTCGTAGATGTAGCGATCGAATATCACCAGCCCGGTTCGGATCATCGACGGCCGGATACGGAGAAGATAGCCGAGCGTGTAATCCGTCAGCAGGTAGAAGACCTTGGCGATGGAAGCCAGCAGCCCGCGTGGGGGCAATCCGTGGGGATCCGTGACTGTTCCCGTGCTCGCGCCACCTTTTCTAAGAATCTTCGGCTGCATGTGGTAGCGGTCCACGTTGCGAAATGCGGGAGCGAACGTCTTGGCGATCGTCTCGATCACTGAAGATTTTCCACAACCATCCGGACCCATGAAGGCGATCCACCCGCCAGTCGGATGCACAACACGATCGACGAAGTGATGGATGCGTTCTCCGCTTGAAGTTATCTTTTGCGCCAGGGATTCGTCGTCGTGCTTCGTCAACTCGCCACGGAATGCGTCGAGGCCGCTGAACATCTCAGTCCAATCGCCTGAAGCCGCCATACGAATCAGCGCCTGCCTTCGAGAGCCGCTCCAGAAGCGGGCCAGCAGCTGATCACTGGTCTGTGGATCTTCCAAGTACAACTCATGCAGCCTCGCGCCGTGCTGCGGGGTGAAGTCCCGCTTGTTCACCCGCTTGATCAGGTAGTAGATGAATTCGTGTGCCGCGCCCAGGATCCAGAATCCGTTAGGATGCCAGCGACGGCTGGCCAGCATTTCATCCGCCCGCAGCCATAGCCGTCCAAAGTGGTGGTAGTCGTTGGTGGAGTCGGGCTGAACCAGTGTCAGTTCGTGTCCGGTCAGCGAAACCAGGAGAAAAGCGCGCGCCGTAGTCTCGTGCGGCACGGACTGGAGCAGTTGGGTGCCGGTGTCATCGGCGATCGCATCCATGATCCGCGGCATGCGCTCGAAGTCAAGCTTATCGACCATGAAGTCGATGTCAGAGTCAAAGGAGTCGGGGAATTGTTCGTACCCCGTCAGAATGCAATAAGCCTTGACCTCGGTGGTCAATCTGGCGAGAAGTGAGCGCGCAACTACAGACCGTATATCCGCCGGTAGCGGACTCTCTGCACCGCCCTCAATTAGGTTTTTTTCAACCAATGCTGTTTCGCCCCCACTATGCTCTTGGATTCAGGATAGCGCGACCGTGATCCTAGAAGAAGCGATAGGCAAGCCCTACGCTCACACCATTCGGTTTCAGCATGGGACTCGAAATGCCAGGAATGTCAGGCGCGCTGGGCCATATCTGGTATTCATAATCTCCGCGAACTCGCCAATGGCGATCGATGCGGATATCGACTCCTCCGCCCGGTGCCATGGCAAAGTAGCGGCCGTATGCAAGCTGGTAAGGGAAGTCGATTACACCGCCGCCCAGCAGGAATTTTGCGTAGGGTTGCACACGATGGCCGCGGCGAAATCCGTAGCGCGGACCGGCGAGGTACGTGTACTGCCTGAAGTCATTTGGAGCATTCCACAGCAGCCAGCGGCCCTCGGCTTCAATACCAAAGTTATGGTAAGGGGACCAGTCCAGATACGCACCGAAACCAGTCATGTGATTCGAAGCGTAGTCGGTATTGAAATAAGAGAAATATCCACCAACTTGGAGTGGGGGTGCGCCACCACGCGCTGCCGGCACCACTTGGCAGAATGTCCATGCCGGGGCGAGTAGCAGCGCTGCGACGATCAGGCATTTTTGAAACACGGGATACTCCTCCATGGGGTCTGTGAAGTCCTGACGTGGATTGGGAAGTTTCCGGGCAGCGCTCCCGAGTTTCCCAACTGCGTCATCACACGGTTCTGGTACCTAAGCATGTCCGTCAGGTCTTCGATCTGTGATGCCGGTGGCTTGCTTTGCTACCGGCATCCTGAAGTTCCTGTGACGGAGAATGGCCTTTCAAGCTACGGTGTTGTCTTGGTGACGAAGGGTCCGGTGACGATATAGAGGCCCCCCGCACTTGCTGTACTTGCATTGATCGGATTGACGATCTTGGCTGTGCAGAATGCCAGACCTTCCATGGTCCCGCTCGTCCAGCGAATGATGTGGTTGGGCGATCCTCCAACGTTGTACAGCAGGATGGACTTGATTGATGCGCCCGATGTCAGGCTAAAGGATTGGAGAATGTAGCTCGCCGTTCCGACCTGAGAGGCGGATTGCCCCAGGAAGTAAGCCAATCCCAATCCCGAATCCGGAACCATGATTCCGTCGGCGCCAAAGGCGGGCGACTTAACACCGGTCACCGGATTGACCACATTCCCATTGTCCCCATACAGCAGACCACCTCCGGTATCGAAGTGAACGCGGATATTGGGGAGCGGGAGGAAGGAGTTGGAGTAGTCGTTCGTCTGGGTCACGCCGCTGGCAGAGACGGCGAGCGCGTAAAGGTCGCCCACGCCCTGGTTGTCCACTGCATACAGGGTGGTCGCATCAGGGCCCCACTGCAGGGCTCCTGTTAATGTGCCCGAGAGGACCGCAGCGCGCGCTGCCGCGTCGTCATAGACCACGACACTGCCGCCCGATGCGGGCTTGATGTGGCCTTGAATTCCACGAGCCACCGCGATGGTGTGCGGAGTTGCCGGCGCTACCTGGAGATCGAGGGCGTAAAACTTCTGACCGCCAGCATCTGTGAGCGAGATGGTGATGTCGGGAACCGATGTGCCCGTCAACGGAAGTTTGTAACGTGCCACAGCACCTGTGCCGTCCAGACCGACGTACAGGAACTGTCCGTCACCCGAGATGGCAAGGCGATCAGGATCGCCGCCAGCAGGAGCATTGAGAAGAATGGTCGGTAGACCCGGGTTGCCGTTCGCAGGATTGATGACCAGGATCTTGTTCGGGTTCTTGGTCGAATCAAACGGCACAGTAGCGTAGAACAACTTGCGCGTGGCGTCGTAGGCCACGTCATGCACCTCTCCGAAGTAGATGGAGGAGGCAGGCTGTGCCGACGTGTCGAAGCCAACGTAGAGCGGAAGAGGATTTGAAGTTCTGCCGCTGCCGGGATTGTGCACCGTGATCTGGAACTGCCCGATATCCGTCAGGAAGGTGGCGGGAATCGTAACCGTAAGCTGCGTAGGATTAGCGGCGCTGGGAATCAGAGTCGTGATCGGACTAACAGTATCCGTGATCTGAACTGTGGCCGCGGCTTCGAAGTTTGTCCCCACCAGCGTCATCGTGAATCCCGCCGCGCCTCCATAAGCCACAGGCACCGAAGATGGAGTGATGCTGGTAATGGTGGGCGACACATTTGGATTCGCCGAAACGACAAACATCAGCACATTCGAAATGGTGCTGTTGGGATTCGTTACCGCCACGTTTACGTCCTGGGAGACAGCGATGGCTGACGTGGGAACTGCAGCGGTGATTTGCGTTGCCGAGACAAACGTCGAGGTTAGAGCAGCGCCATTCCACATGATCTGGCTGCCGGTCACGAAATTGGTTCCAGTGGCGGTCAAGGTGAAACCATTGCTGCCCGCTACCGCCGTTGCCGGTGACAGCGAAGCAAGTGTGGGCGGCGGAGCCGACGGCCCAGTTCCAGTAACCGTCAACGGGAGCTCATTTGAGATCTTGTTGGATGGGTCGAGGACCCCGATGCTGATCGTCCCCGGTGCAGCGATTTGGGCCGCCGGCACTGTTGCATGGAGTTGCGTGGCGGAGTCGAACGAGGTTGGAATTCCTGTGCCATTCAGCGCAATCAGGCTGCCCGCGACAAACCCCGTGCCCGTTGCCGTCAAAGTGAAGTCTGCACTGCCCGACGCCACCGAGGTGGGAGAGATCGATGTGAGCGTGGGCCCCTGCGGCGCCTGTCCGGTGATGGTCAAATCCATCACATTGGACGTTGTCGTGTCCGACTTGACCACGCCAATGCTGACCGTACCGGGATTAACAATCTGGGCGGCGGAGATGGCCGCGGTCAGCTGGGTATTGGAGACGACCGTGGTCGCTTGCGCAATTCCGTTCCAGAGGATCTTAGTTCCGCTCGTGAAATTGGTGCCCGATGCCGTCAGCGTAAATCCCGCACTCCCGGAAGCGACGCTGGCCGGAGAGATTGAAGAGAGGGTCGGCGTTACGACGCCTTTGAAGCCTCCGCAGCCTGCAATCAGCAACGCGGGAAGACCTAGTAGAAAAAGCAGAGAGCGAAACCGGTGGGAGCCCATGTGGAATTCAGCCTTTCCTCGAACCTTTGAACGATGCAAAGTCGCTCCCGTCAGACACACCTATCGGTCTGATGAGACGAATTTCTCAATGCAAAATAGTGCGAACAGGCTAGGTAAGTGTGCACTCTGCTGCATCATCGTGCCTACACTAACGCCAGGGCTGCAAGACAGAATTCGTAAAAAGCCGTCGAAAGTACTCAATGCGGGTACTGTATTCAATCGGCAAAATCGTTTGAGCCAAACCCCTTCAATGCAAGCTTCGTTGGTGTGTACTTTCGGGGTCTGGCCCACGGAGTCTTATAGAAAATCGACCTCTTATCATGAGACAACCGACATGGAACTTGTTGCAATCGGACTTCCATTCGCCGCGCTGGCATCCCAATGCCAACTTACAACGTCTAACAACAGAGTTATCGGATGACATCCGCACTGCGGTGAGGGAACTACCCTCGACAGCTTCTGAAAAGGCAGATTGGCACGTCGCATGCAAGTGGAACTCGTGTCAGCGGAACACGACGCTGTTAAGTGTCTCTAGATGCATATCGCAGCCGGTTTGCCGCACCGCGGTGTGACGACCGCAGCTGCATCACTATTCGAATCATCGACTTTTCGCTCGCGGGCACCGCAGAGTCGCTCCGGGTTTTGTCAAAGTTGATATAAACTGGCTGAATACTGCAGTTCTAGTTTCTTCTGCCTACCCTCCGCAGCACTGCCAGCCCCTGTTGTGATGGCGCTCTTTTTTTTGACCGCCGGTTTTAGATGTGATTCCACGGGTGTACGGGAGACAATTTTGAGATCTTTTATGCGAAGTGCCCAGGTGTATGGCATCGGGCTTTGTGCGGCCTTTTCCCTGTTTGCTGGTTCGGCAGCACTGGCCCAGGATGTGACTTTGTCGCCGACGACGCTGTCGTGGGGCGCGGTCCAGGTTGGCCAGACTTCTTCCGCAAAGTCGGTCACGGTGACAAATGCCCAGGCCGTTCCGCTCACGATATCCAGCATCGCAATCCCTGCTGGTGCTGATTTTCTGATCTCCTCCACTACTTGCCCATTGAGCCCCTCGACCTTGGCTGCTGGCGGCACCTGCGTGATCTCCGTGCAATCTCGTCCCTTGGCGACTGGTCCCCGGACCAGCGCTGTGAAACTCACGGACGATGCGCCGAGCGCCACGCAGTCGCTTCCATTGTCGGGAAGCGGTTCAGTCGGGACCGTAATGTATTCCCCCATATCGCTCGCCTTCAGCAATGTTGCGGTAGGAACCACAAGCCCCTCGCAGAGCGTGACGTTGACCAACATGTCCGCCGCGGCCATTACCCTGACCGCAATCAAGATCAGCGCCGGAGCGTTCGCGCAGACAAACAATTGCCCCTTGACTCCGAGCACCCTTGCAGCTGGCGCCTCCTGCACTTTCAATGTCACCTACGCACCTATCGCGCCCGGTTCTTCGACAGGAACGGTTACGGTCACGAATAGCACAGGCACGGTCACGGCCTCAACGCAGCTCTACCTCTCGGGATCGACGCCCGTCACCAACGTCACCCTGACACCGGCGAGCAAGGATTTCGGCAATGTGCTGGTTGGCACGCCGAGTTCTGTTCAAGCCTTCACCCTGACGAATACTTACTCGCAGGCAGTGACGATTTCGTCCATTGCGACGACGTTGACGGACTATGCTGCGAATTCACCCGATTGCCCCGTCAGCCCGGCCAAACTTGCGCCAGGCGGCACCTGCACGGTGAACGTTACTCTCACGCCGAGCGCAACTGGTGCTCGCACTGACACGCTTACCGTTTCGCATGATGCTCCGGGACTCCCGGCTACGGCGTCTTTGACTGGCACCGGAACCGCTCCAGTGGGCGGAATCACCTTCGCACCAACTTCTCTGTCCTGGGCCACCGTCCAGATTGGAATGACCTCCGGCGCGAAGAGTGTGACGCTGACGAACAACACCAGCGCTGCTCTAACAATTTCTGCGATCGGTGTCGGCTCGGACTTTAACGTCAACTCGACCACGTGCCCGCTCTCTCCATCTACTTTGGCCATCGGTGCCTCCTGCACCATCTCCTTATCTTTCCGGCCCCTTGCGCAAGGCGTGCGCTCTGACATGATTACTGTCACGGATAGTGGGCCAGCCAGCCCACAGCTGGTTCCGCTCAGTGGAACCGGAGTTGTGGGATCCGCGCTCTTCTCGCCGACGTCTCTAACCTTCCCCAGCACCGCGGTGGGCAGCAGTGCGACCCACCAGACAGCAACGCTCACTAACCAACTTGCGACGGCTCTGAATATCGGCACGATCAATGTGTCGGGAAATTACTCGCAGACCAACAACTGCCCTGCGAGTCTGCCGGCAAATGCAAGTTGCACCTTCACCGTTGGCTTCACTCCGACCTCGTCCGGAACCAAGAATGGAACACTGTCGGTCAACTACGGCACAGGCGGTCTATCGCTCTTCCTTTCCGGTACTGCGACGGGTGGAACTGGGGGCGGTGGCAATGTGTCGTATTCGCCCAAGATCTATACCTTCCCCAACCAGGCTCTGGGTGCTACAAGCGCGCCTGTCAACGTAACGCTCACCAATAATCAGACGACTGCGCTGAACATCTCGGGCATCCAGGTTGGCTCGCCCTTCTCGCAGACCAACAACTGCGGCAACTCCCTTGCGGCAGCACATAGCTGCACCATCACGGTGACTTTTGCTCCGACTGTGGTTGGCTTCTTCTCCTCCAGCTTGGTGATTACCGACGATGCCGCGGGTTCACCGCAGACAATCGCTGTGTCGGGTAACGGAGTGGTGCCGGTCGCGACCGTGCCAGTCATGGGCGGGCTCTACTTCTATAACCAGATTGTTCAAACTCCGAGCACTCCACTTCCCGTGACTCTGACGAATAACCTGGCATTACCGCTGAGCATCACCTCGTTGACCACCTCAGTGGATTTTCCGTTTACAACTGACTGCGTCGGCACGAATGGAACCGGCTCGCTTGCGGCGGGAGCGACCTGCACGGTGCAACTCACGTTCATCCCTCACGCCGTTGGTGACCGTTCAGCTTCGCTCACAGTGGTAGAGAGCGCTGTTGGCAGTCCTCTTAATATTTCGCTACAGGGACTCGGAATTGCCGGCGACCAAGGCCCCACGGTGAATGTGGGACCATACAATCCGTGCATGCTTCCCTCTACGATGCAGCAGTTCTCTTCGTTCGTCACCGGTATAAGCAACACCGCAGTTAACTGGTTTGTGGACAACCACCAGGGTGGCAACGCCGCTGTAGGCACGATCACGGCAGGTGGTCTCTACTCCGCGCCTGCTACCACTGGCACGCACATTATCAAGGCAGTCAGTCAATCCTCCAGTAGCGTTGCGGGTACCAGCGTAGCCACGATCACGGCAACCCCGGTCTTCGGAATCTATCCTTATGTCGCGTCGGTTCCGCCGAACGGCCAAACGACCTTCCAGGCGCAGGTTTGCGCTGTTCCTGACACCGGATCGGTCACGTTCAGCGTGGACAACATCCCTGGCGGCAATGCGACCGTTGGCACAGTCACCAGTGGCGGTGTCTACACGGCTCCCGCGGTCGCCGGCAAACATACGGTTCGCGCCACCGACGTCACGTTGAACAAGACAAGCGGTGGTGTTGTAACCGTCTTTTCGAATATTGCAGCCGACTTCGATTCACGGACCAATACGCTGTATCCAATTCCAGCGAATATGTTCGGCGCTGGCCGCGGTGAGGCGATGCACTCCGATGCAGACAGAAGCCTGCTCACACAGGCAGGCCTGACGGTGTCTCGCCTGTACGCGCAGATACCGCTGGTATACAAGACGCAGACGCCGGACTGGACCCAGATTGATCCGATGATCGCCTCAATCAAGAACACCGGGCAGCACCCGATCCTGCAACTCTCGTTGACGCCGCCATGGCTGCAGCCGAGCCCGAATCCTTGCGGTGCCGGAAGCCAGATCGTTGTACCAACCGACATCAACAAGTGGGCGCAGATTGCTGCTTCCTACGTCCAGCATATGGATGCCAACTTCCCCGGCTTCGTTCAGGACTACGAGATCTGGAACGAGCCCAACTCGGCCGGTATGTGCGCCAACAACCATCTGGCGTCGTATATGGCAATCTATGCGGCGGCAGCGCCTGCAATGAAGGCTCAGGCGGCTCTCGACGGGCAGACGATTCGCATCGGCGGTCCAGTGCTGTCCAGCTACTCGCAGACGTGGCTAAACACCCTGCTCACGAGTCCTTCGACTGCGCCTTATGTCGATTTTGTGAGCTACCACCAGTACCTGTTTGGCAGCACCGCGCTTCAGGTTCAATGGGACGGGTACAACGGGAACTCCTCGATGTACCAGGCGGAGCAGGATCCGAATTTCGGTGCCGCTGGTCTTTACAACAAGGTGCTCGGCCAGGTGAAACTCGGATCGCAACCGCTCGGTGCAAACACGCCGATTTACGTGACCGAGTTCAACACGAATTGGTCGTTCTTCAAGGACTGCTGCCGTAATGACCCCGCATACGCGCCGGTGTTCAACTCCTTGTACATCACCTACATGTTGAACACGGTGTATAGCGGGTCAGTGTCAATGCCGAATAAGCTGATCTACTTCGCCAGCTCAGCTTATCCCTGGTTCTGCGTGGTAGGCGTGCAGGATCCCAATATGGATTGTCTCTACTCTGCAGGGGCCACGCCGACTCCATATCCGCAGTTCTACGCATTCCAATTGATTGGGGGCAGCGGTTACCTGGGGCTCTCAGGTGGCGGCTACATGGCGAAGACGGTGACCCCGCCAGCAGGTGGAGGGGGCATAGCAGCGACGGCCTTCTATACACCAACGCTGGATGCGATCGTGATCACCAACCCGACGGCGACGTCCTACTCGAACATCACCGTCAGCTTCCAGAATGCCGGCTTCCCAGCGGCCCAGGGCACGCTCTACCAGATTGTGAACGGCGCGCTGATCAATTCATCATCCGTCTCACTCACAAGTCAGGGAGCAGGCTACACGACGACGATCAGCATACCGCCGTACTCGGTGCAGGCCGTCTCAGTGAAGGCACAATAAGCCGGCTCCGAAGCCGTAAATCAGCCGCCAGAGGTTTCTCGGGTACATTCATCCCGGGAGCGCTGGCGGTTTCCTTTTGTGGGTCGCAGGAATGTCAGGAGGAGAGGTGATCAGAGATCGTTGGGATCGCTGTTTGTGGCGGCTTTGAGGTCGACCCGTTTTGGGAACGGGAGTGAAGAGTGCATCGTATTGGGACACTCCGGAATTTCGCATCGAATTCAGCCGAGGGGCCGTCACTAAGCTGATCTAGCGTGGAACCACAGAACTTCAACTACTGATTCTGAGGTGATCCATATGCAATCTTTCCGTAACCTGATCGAGAATCCGTTTCCGGTACTTGCGATTTGCACCCTCTACATGCTGATTGGTTCTTACTCTGTGCTGGCGATGTTTCTGCGTTAGGAAAGACTCGATGCGGCTGGGTGGGCTGATCGTTGATCTGCCCACCCAGTTGGTCAGTTGACCCGGAAGAGGACTGGCCGGGAAGTGATTGTCGTAGGTGAGCCTCCCGGCGTTTCGGTATTGCTTCCCAGAGCCATCGAGGATGCAAATTTTGCGGAATCGGGGTAGGCTGAACTGCCAGTGGCGCTCCAGGCCACGCGGTACGGAACTTTCCCCTTCACAAGGTCGCAGGTCCAGAGTGCTCCCTGGGACTTACAGGGGCTCGAAGCCGTAACGTCCTGCAGCCAGTCGTGGACCTGCTTGTAAGCTTCGCCAGCCTGCGTCAGACCGCTTCCTTCGCGCCACAGTGTTCCCCAATCGCTGTCCCATTGGTACCAGTAAGCGCGGGAGATTCCATTGGTGAACTGAATCATGTACCACTTGACCAGGAATGCCGCCTGTTCGCCCTCGTCAGGGAGCTGGGCGACCTTGCCAAAACCACCCTCGGTATTCCAGATTGGTAGATTCGCAAGGTTATATTTCGCCAGCACGGCGCGAAGGACACTGATCTGCCGCGCCATATCTTCGGGCGGCAACGCGGGACGGTCGTTTCTCCCGGAGTAGCCATGCCAACCGATCACGTCGCAATACTTTCCACCGCCGGCTGCCAGGTACTGATCAAGCCATGCATCGTGCTTAAGAGGCCAGCCAGTCGAAGAAGCTGACGGGCTGACGACCTGCGCCTGTGGATCGATCGTTTTGATGATCTTGTATGCGCGGGAGGCCATATCCACCATCTGCGCCTGACTTCCCGTCCAATAACCGATGACGTTGGGTTCGTTCCACAGTTCATAGCTGTTTATTTTGCCCTTGTAGCGTGTCACCAGGGCGGTTACGAATTCTTCCCAGGCCTGAGGATTGGGAGGCGCGGCGCACCCCACAGGACCACGATTGCAGGCCTCGTTCGGCTTCGTGCTCGCCCACTGTGGGGTGTTCAGGAATAGATAATCGAATTGCACATGGTGTGCCTGGGACTGCGATACCCAGGTATCGAGAGAGTGCCAGTCATATTGTCCTCTTGCGGGCTCGAGCGCCCCCCATGACGTGCCCGTGGGGCGAATGCTGCCAAAAGGCACAGTCGGCCAGTGTTTTCCCGGCGAAAGGGTGTGCATCCCCATAAACTCCGGGGTGAATTGCGTGGGGTTTGCCGCGGGTGCTGCGCTTGGCTCCGGTTTCGGCGCTCCCATTGCTGCGAACGGCAGCAACAGTAACAGGCTCGAAACAGCCAGCGAACAGTGCGCGCGCATCTGGAATCGTCTCATTTTCTATTAACCTCGAAGGGGGAAGTCTGCGGCTTTGAGCGTAGATATACACAGCGTTAGATGCTAACGGCGAGTTGCGGAAAGCTGCCATAGAAGCGGCGAACATCCTCCATGCCCCGTCTAACACCAAAAGAGACGGATTGGAGCGCGTTTTTGGACCGCAGCGGCTTTTTTTTTGAAGGTTTGTGATCCCACGAATTCTGTAGCATTAACACAAACAGGTGACTTTTGGGCTGGTCCGTGGTATTAAATAAGCATTACGAGTTCGATAACAGTTTGCAAAAAACTGGTAACGATTGGGCCAAGTAGTTGCAGAACACAGAAGCCCGGATAAGCCATCAGAGACTTATCCCGGGATTATGGTGCAAGTCTGCGCAAGTTTTGATTTGTACTATGTGCAGAGTCATCCGTTAGTGACCTTCCCAGTGCCTTAGCACGACCACATAGTATTCTCTTCATTTTCAAGCCTAGTTAATGACGTTGTTAATGACGTTTTCCCCCAATTCCCTTACCGGGAAGCGGCTGATTAGCCCGTTTTTGCATCATACAAAGCACTACGTAAACCTGTTGTTTATCCCCCGCAGAGGTTGTTTGGCAGCCCGCATGCTGCAGAAATATTGTCTCTGGAGGACATCTTTTTGAAAACAAATGCCGCTCCATCGCAAATAGGTGTAAGTCGAGAGACCGTACGGCCTGAGGTATTTGAAGATAGGCATTCGTTCGGCCTCTCGATGCCGCTCTTTGAGATCTCCAGCGACTTCCTGCTTTTGCTTGCCGGCTGCATGGTCGGCGGCATGTTGGGCCATCTTCTGCAGCTGAATCGCTCGTTTGCAGTGAGCACTCGTCAACTTTTCTTCGGTTCCTTAATTTATTCCGGCCTTTTTATATGCCTTCTCCAGGGGCAGCGTGCTTACCCGCGGGTTTGCAGCCTGCTTCACGTCAAAGAAACTGAGATCGTCCTGAGGATCTCAATCAAAGCTATTCTTGTTTGCCTGGTAGTGTTCGCTCTGGGGCGGTATCCCGTTCCCAGGATGACGGCATTGACGGCCTGGCTAGTTGGTACTCTCGCACTCACCGGTGGCCGCCTTTGGGTTTATGACCTCGTGAGGAAGCACTTCGTCGCCGCAACTCCCAAGCGCCGCACGCTTATTTACGGCACGAAGCGCACCGCGCGCCGATTCCTGACAGGCGCGTTGCATTCCCCCAAGCTGGGCATTGACCCAGTGGGTTTTGTCGCAAAAGAGGGCGAAACAAGCGACGTTATCTACAGCAACGACTACTTCCATCGGGATTCCAGGCCAGTCTTCCGCGAGTCTCTGTCGGTTGAACTTCTTGAAGAGCTGCAGGTGAAGGAGATCGTCGTTTGCGATCCGGCTATTACAGATCGCGAACTGGCATGGGTCAGGGAAGTTGCTCAAGAGGCAAACTGCTCGCTGTCGCTGGTGGACAACCAGGAAATGCTCACGAGCAAGACTCCTATGCGGGTATGGGAGATGGACGGACTGCTGGTCGCGACTACGATCCAGGACGAACCCGGCCGGCGCTACGACATGCTGAAGCGCGGCATGGATATCCTCTGCTCATCCATATTGATTTTTCTGAGCGCGCCTGTCTGGGCTGTTCTGGCCATGTGCATCAAGCTTGAGTCGAAGGGGCCAATCTTCTTTCGGCAGACCAGGGTTGGCAAAGACGGAAAGTTCTTCGAGATTCTGAAGTTCCGCAGCATGAAAGTGGACGCTCCCAAGTACGCCTTCTCTCCCGCACATCATGAGGATCCGCGCATTACGCGTGTGGGTCGTTTCCTGCGTCAGTCAAGCCTCGACGAGGTTCCACAGCTCATTAACGTGCTCGTGGGAGATATGTCTCTGGTTGGCCCCCGGCCGGAGATGCCCTTTATTACCGAGGGATACGGTCCCCTGGAATCGACGCGGCTGACGGTGCCCCAGGGAATCACGGGATTCTGGCAGCTAAGTGCGGACCGTCGGTATGCCATACACGAATCCATCGAGTATGACCTTTATTACATTCAGAACCGCACATTGTTAATGGATGTTGCGATTCTGCTTCATACCTTGGTGTATGCCGCCAAAGGCATATAAGACGACACCCGCAGTCTTAGGCGCTAGGGCAAGGAAGTATCACGCTGAGCAATATCCTTGTCAACATTAGTCCACTAGTATCCAGATGTCAGAGCAGACTCGTTTCCGCTCATCTGACGCACATTTCGATGTAACTGGCGAGGTTTTTGATCCGAGACCACATGAGAGTTCTGATCGTTCACAACCGATACCAGCAGCGGGGCGGCGAAGATGCGGTTGTGGCGTCCGAGGGCAAGTTGCTGGCCGCTCATGGGCTGGATGTCGAGACGCTGGAAGAAAGCAACGATGCGATCCAGGGTTTGAAGGGGAAGATTGATGCATCGGCCTCTGTTCTGTTTGGTACACAGAACAGTACGGCGCGGGTGAGGGCCAAACTGGCCGAGTTCCGACCGGACGTAGTGCATGTTCACAACTGGTTTCCCACGGTCTCTCCCTCCATCTTCTGGTATTGCAAGCGCGCAGGCATTCCCGTGGTGAACACTCTGCACAACTATCGCCTGCTTTGCGCGAATGCGACGTTATTTCGTGATGGCCGGGTGTGTGAGGACTGCATAGGCAGCAGGTTTCGTGCGGCAGGCGTGATCCACAAGTGCTACCGTGGCAGCCGCGTTGGGAGTGCGGTCGCCACAGCGGGCATGCTGGCGCACTGGAGTGCCGGAACATGGCACCGGGCGGTGAACAGGTTTATTGCCCTCTCGGTTTTCGCCAAAGACAAGCTGATCGAGGGTGGACTTCCGACGGAGAAGATCGTCGTGAAGCCGAATTTCGTTGATCCTGATCCGGGCGTTGGCAGCGGCGATGGGGGTTATTTTCTCTTTGTCGGCAGGTTGACAGAAGAGAAGGGAATACGCATCTTACTGGAGTGCTGGAAGAACGGCCCGGATTTGCCGCCGCTAAAAATCGTGGGCGGAGGTCCTCTTGAGGAGGAAGTCCATGCCCTTAGCGGAAAGCTGCCAAATGTAGTGTGGATCGGCAACAGTTCGAGCGAGGAAGTGGTGCAGATGATGGGCGCAGCCAAGGCGATTCTCTGCCCATCTCTCTGGTATGAAGGAATGCCACGGGTGGTGATCGAGTCCCTCGCTGTGGGAACGCCTGTGATTGCCTCACGTCTCGGCACATATCCGGAGATGATTGTTGACGGCGTAAATGGTGTTCTGTTTGAGCCAGGTGATTCAGCTTCGCTGCTGGATCGTTTGCGGCGTCTCGAGGCGGCCAATGCGCTTATGGGAATGCGAACAGGTGCACGGGCAAGCTTCGAGTCAGAATATTCGGGTCCGAGGAATCTGAATCTGCTTTTGGGTATTTACCAGCAAGTGATGCCGCTGGCCGAGAGAGCGTGGTCGATTCCTTTGTCCGCCGGTTCGCGATAACGAGTGGCACCGATGGAAGGCGCTTTCCTGCTGAGCGTGCGCGACGTCGGTTGAAGTGGCCACAGGTTGCATCTATTTGATTTTCAGTCGATTGAGTAAGTACAGGGCTGTGTTTTGGCCTTGTAATTGCTAGTCAATATCGTAAGTCGCATCCAGTTGTAGGCACGCGGTCCAGTTTATACAGGAGGGTCCCGAACCAATGTCCTTTACCGAAGAGCCACTAAAGGGAACAATCGCTCGCTATGTTCCTCAGAATGCCGAAGCTCAAAATATCGAGGCCGGCACCTTTCGTTTCGGGGAGGAAGAGTCTCTCAAAGGGGTTTGGAGGGTCATCCGCAAGCGAAGGCGCCTGATTGCCATTGGAGGAGTCTGCGGTCTGCTGTTGGCGACGCTCGTGTGCATTGTCATGGGGCGTCAATATGCTGCGACCGCGACCATCCAGGTGGGGAAGACGGATGCCGCGCAGACAAGTCTCATGAGTAACGTCGCGCCGCCACCGCCGAGCGCTGAGGATTTGAAGACCGACATCGCGACTCATACGGCAATGCTGCAGAGTGATGGTGTAGAAATTGCCGTAGTTAAGGACCTCGGCCTGCTAAATGAACGACCGTTCAAGTACAAGCCGACAATTCTGGGTATTCTGGACGGCGCAAACGCCCACATTAAGGCTGAGGAGGGGCTCCCTCTGGAGCAGGCTCCCTACACGCGAGACCGTATTCTCAAAATCTTCGACAGGAAGCTGAAGGTTGAGAACGTTCCGGACACCCGGATGATTAATGTGACGTATCTGAGCCCCGACCGGCAAAGGGCAGCTGACATCGCGAACGCAATCGTGCGTGAGTATGTGAGCTTCCAAGCCAGGGCTCAAGCGACGGCTGATGCGGAACGCTGGCTGGGCGATCAGCTTGCCGATCTGAAGAAGAATGTTGAGGCGTCGCAAAGTCGCCTGGCGGACTTCGAGCAGAAGAGCGGCCTCAACAACATGGTGTTGGGTGCGATCGGACAGGGTGGCGGTGGAGGCACGACGCACGTGCCGGTGCTCGACAGGCTGGATGCGCTGAACCAGGAACTGACGACAGCTGAGACGAACCGGATGGCAAAAGAGGCCATCTATCACCTGACGCAGACTCAGAATGCGGAGATCGTAACAGGGCTTGCCGCGCAGTCAGGCGCTACTCCCGGGATCACGCTAAGTGGATCGGGTCTTGAATTGTTGCAAAACCTTCGCCAGCAGCAGTCCGCATTACGACTCACCTATGCAGACATGCTCACGAAATATGGCGCCAAGAACCAGCACCTGTTGGAGACCCAGAGCGAGCTGGCCAGCCTGGATAAGCAGATCAGTGAGGAATTGAAGAGAATCAATGATCGTGCACAGGACGAGTACTTGCTGGCGCGCCGCAATGAGGATGGCATTCGCGCGGCCTTTGCTGAACAGCAGCAGGAGGCCGGCAAGCTGAATGCGAGTGCGGTGAAACTCCAGTTGCTAACGCAGGAAGCAGCAGCCAGCCGCCAGTTGTACGACGCGCTCTACGGCAAGATGAAGGAAGTGGATATCCAGGCTGGTCTGCGCGCCACCAATATCAGCGTTTCAGATCCAGCGCGTGCGCCGTCTGATCCCACCCGGCCTAATCCTCCGCTGTATCTCGCCATTGGGCTGATAGCCGGCCTTTTTGCCGGTGTTTCATCTGCCTTTGTGCGTGAGCATCTGGACGACACCTTGACCACCGCTTTGCAACTCCATTCCACGAGTGCACGACTGGCCGTGCTGGGCAACATACCATCTTCGCGCGATCTGCTGTGGCTGCCTTCAGGGAACAATGGAGGCCGCGTCTCAGCGGAAACGAGTGCATTAATCAATGATCCGAGATCTCCAGCGGCGGAAGCGTATCGCGCGCTGCGCACATCCATCACAGCTGCTGCGGATGCGGGACGGTTGCGGTCTCTGCTGGTGACCAGCCCGCTTTTTGGCGAAGGCAAGACGACGGTTGCCTATAACACTGCAGTCGCGTTCGCACTCGCAAACAAGCGAGTGTTGCTGGTGGATGCCGACATGCGGAAGCCCTACCTGCACCACCTCTTCAGCGTTACAGGCAAGCCGGGGCTCAGCGATGTTCTGGCCGGCACCGCAACTGTGGACAGTGCGGTTCGGAGGCACCCCACGGTTCTATCTCTGTCGGTACTCTCTGCCGGTACAGAGACTACGATGCCGGCGGAGTTGCTCAGTTCCGTCCAGTTTGACGACCTGCTGAAGGGATTGATCCCGAAGTACGATCTTGTGATCGTCGATAGTCCGCCCATCCTTCTGGTCACGGATGCCAGGGTGCTGTCAGAGAAGCTCGACGCTACCCTGATCGTGATCCGCGCAGGAAAGACAACGCGCACTGTGTTGAACAGTCTTTCGACCATGCTGGAGTACAGCGGTTCGCAAGCAGTGGGTTTGGTTCTGAACGCGGTAGATACAAAGTCTATCGATTACTACGACGCATACGGCCACGACGGAGGGGGCGACAACTTCAATGCATAATCCAAGGATTTCAAGCCGTCGGTCGATCAGCCGCATAGTCACGGGAATTGCCGCAACTACGATTCTCGCATTGGGACCACTAGCATTTGCGCAGCAGGGTGGCAGTCTACCGCTTACGTCATCGAGTGGAACGCAGCCGAGTAACAACGGTTCTACTTCGCGGCGGTTGCTCACTGCAATTCCGGATGACTTTGCAAATCTTAAGCTCGCGCCGGGTTTTCTCTTGAACGTCGAAGTGTATGGTGAGACCGAGCTTTCCGGGAACGTTCGAATCGACAGTGAAGGAAATATTTCATTGCCGTTCCTCGGCACACTGCATGTTGCCGGCGACACCATGCCGCAGGCACAGGAGAAGATTCAGAAGAAGTTCCGCGATCAGGAGATTCTGACGAATCCCCAGGTGACGGTGAATGTCGAGCAGTTTGCTTCGACCAACATCACGGTTCTCGGCGAAGTGCAGGTCCCCGGCCGCATTGAGTTGCTCGCGCCGCACACTTTGCTGGACGTGATCGGAATGGCGGGGGGGGTGACACCGCTGGCCGGCAAGACTATCGAGGTCAATCACGCGGACGCATCTGCTGGAGAGGTCCACAGGACTTATCAGTATTCGCGTGGCAGCAACGGAGACTCGATTCGCACTGTGATGGTGTTGCCCGGCGATACCGTGATCGTGAAGCGTGCAGGTGTTGTCTACGTATTTGGAGCGGTCAATCGTCCTGGCGGATACGTGATGCAGGAAGACGGCGATCTCAACGTAGCCCAGGCCATTTCGCTGGCCCAGGGACTTGCGATGCAGGCAAAGACGAGCGGGCTGAGGGTGGTGAAACACGGAGAGGACGGTCAGGTTACCGAGATCCCTGTGTCATACAAGAAGATGACGGAAGGCAAAGAAGCTCCCTTGCAGTTGAGCGCGGAGGATATCGTCTACTGCCCAGTCAGCAAGACGAAGGCGATCTTGACTTCTGGCGCGTCCTTCGCTGGACAAGTTACCGCCGCGACCATCTACGCCGTGCACTAAGAACGACTCTGCATCCGAGGGCTTACGAATGCGTTTCTCCATCTTTCCGTGGGATCTGAAATCCTGGCGCAGCGCCTTTCGCGTGGCGGGACTACCAGGTATCGCCCTGTTTTGCCTGCTTCTTGGGGCGATGCTACAGGTCGCGGATATCACGGGAGGTGGTGCAGGGCATGCCAGTGCTAAGCTGATCATCCTGATCCGCACCCCAGCTACAGTATTTGCATTTCTCATTGTGCTGTACCGTCCCCGCATTGCGAGTCTGCGTATTACGGATATTCGCTTTGCCTACGCGGCCTTCGCTGTTTTGTATTTCATGTCCACTCTCTGGTCTCAGCAGCCAATACAAACGATAGGTAAGAGTGCGGAGTTGCTGATTGCGGGCGCGGTATTCTTTCAGGCGAGCCGGGAATCGAATGCCATTCAGCGAGTGGAGGCATTGCGCCAGATCACTCTTCTGACCATCTCGACTTTGGGGATGATCACTGTCATCGGCTTTGCTCTGCGCCTCCATGCCTTCATCCAGCAGCGCCCGGGCCTGATTTCGCACACGACTGCACAGGCACCCTTCCTTTCCGGCAATGGACTAGGTTACGTCGCGAGCGCTCTTTTTCTGGTTGTGCTGGCCGAGTGGCAGGCTAAGAGACTCTTGAGGGCGGACGCATTTCGTCAAATGGCGTTTGCGCTCGCCTTGTTCAGCGTATCTGCCAGCCGAACCTCGTTATTGATTCTCCTGGTAACGGTGCTGATCGTCATCTTCAAGAAGTCGAAGATTCTGGCGACCCTGGCAATCACTGCTGTCGTCATCGCAGGCTCGATCTTCTGGAGCGCAATTATCGCGCGACTCCAGGGCCACCAGAATACCTCGGACTTTGTGACCCTGAGCGGCAGGACCGTCGTATGGACGGCCGCGGTTCGACAGTTTGAAGCGCATCCGTTTCTGGGCGTAGGTGGCGGAATTGGCGGGAAGGTCGTAATCGCCCATATCGCCAATATGTATCTGGAGCAGATGAGTTCGTTGCACAATGGCTTCCTGGAAGTGCTCACCGGCCTGGGGCTCGTTGGATTTATTCTTGGGACTTACATGCTGCTGCTTGCGACATGGCGCGCATGGACTGCCTGGGATGCCAACAGCGAGTATGCCGGCACATACGTACTGATTGTGCATGTCTGGATGACGACGATCATGTCTACAGGCGTTCTGGGGTGGATGGGGTTTGAAGTGGCGCTTTTCCTCAGCATCGCGGCAAACGTCGATTTAGTGAGGGAGCGTGCCCGCCTGCTAAGCGTGGTCAGATCCGTGCCGCCTCGATGGCCCTTGCTCGGCCTTAATGCCAAGGAACAACAGCTTAGTTAGTTGCCGCGAAACCCACTCAGGCAGACGTCGACAGACTTCCGCTTTCTTTACACTGTCACAATGGAGCCTGGACATGATGGAACAAATCTCAAGAGGCCTCATTGAAACGACTGCGCCGGGGCCAAGAGTCTAGTGGGGCCTCAATCCGTATTTCGCATACTGATTCCTAAGAACAGGCGTTCGCAAACGATCCTGGATCAAATCGTCGTCAGTGGATCGAACTTCGTCACGGGCATCATTCTCGTTCGAGGTCTGGGCCTTTCCGAATTCGGAAAATTCACAGTGGCGTACGCAATTCTTCTGCTGGCTAACAGCGTCCAATTGAGTTTTATTTCCTCTCCAATGTTGACGCTGGGTTCCCTGTGCGCCACTGAGGAAGAGAGGCATCACTTTGTTCGCGGCATTTTTGGCGTGCAGTTGTTCTTTTGCGGCATCGCGCTACTCCTTGTCACCGTCGCAGCGATAGCCTACCTGGTTCTTCATCCGGGAGCCGCCTCGAACGGCTTTGTTCTGGCTTTTGCCACAGGCGTGGTCTTCTACCTCATGCAGGACTGGCTGCGCCGCTACTACTTCACTGTTGGTAAAGCTGCAGCGTCGGTTTGGAATGATGCAATAAGCTATCTCGGCCAGCTGGTGGTCCTATACCTGCTGTGGTGGACGAAGCATCTGACGGTTGAGAGCGCGTTCTGGGCCATCGCACTTACTTCGGGCCTCGCATTCGCGGTGGGTGCAATAGCTGAGCGAATTGGTTGCACGGCCTCAGAGACCAAAGATGCGTGGCATAAGTCCCGGGGAATCTCGGTGGACCTGGGTGTAGCAAGCCAACTGCAGTGGCTGGTTTACCAGGGAGCGATGCTTGTGGGCGCCAGCGTTGTGGGTGCGCAGGCCGCCGGTGGAGTGCGTGCCACCCAGAACGTTATTGGACCCGTAAACATCGCCTTCCAGGCGATGGAAAATATCGTTCCCATCCGAGCCGGGGAAGAGATGCGGCGGGGAGGAATTAAACAGGCCTCAAGATTTCTCTTTCGATTCGGCGCGGCAGGTTTCGCAGCCTTGCTCGTAGTCTTCCTGATTACTTCGCTGTTTTCGGCCAGGTTTCTTGCTTTGTTTTACGGGCACCAGCTGCGCGCATATTCGGGTGTTCTCAACCTGCAGATGTTGTATTTTCTTTTGGCGTGGCCCGTACGACAACTGACATTTCTTTTTCGCACGATCAGAAAAACTTCTCCCATCCTGATCTCATCGATCGTCGCGGCACTCATCAGCACTTCGCTTGTATATCCAATGGTCAGTCGCTTCGACGCGTTGGGGATAGTGTTGGCAGCGGTCGCGGGCCAGATAGGTAATCTGCTGTACCTTGCGGTCGCCTGGATGTATGAGTCGGCGAATTCCAGGGAAGAGGCATTGATCCCCTGAGATTTCTGCCTTCGCCATTGCCCGCGTTTAAGACTGCCTTCTGAGCCATTGTTGCAGGAAAAGTGCCATAAATCTTGGATTGTGCTTGAGATACCTGCCGGCAAGTCGGCGCGGCTCCGAGACCAGGCGAAAAACCCATTCCAACCCATTGCGCATCATCCAACGAGGCGCTTGCGGCTTCGTTCCGGCCAGGAAATCAAAAGCGGCTCCAACGCCTAACATCACCGCGGGTATGCGGCCGTGGTGTTGCATGATCCAACGTTCCTGCTTCGGACACCCTAAGCCAACGAACAACATTCTTGTGCCAGATGCAGATATGGCACGGACGATTTGTTCATCCTCTTCTGCGCTTAACGGACGGAATGGCGGTGACAGAGTATAGGCGATCTGAATTTTTGGATGGCGTCGACGTACCTCGGCGAGCAGAATCGCCAATGTTGATTCGCTCCCTCCGTAGAAGCCCACGGGAACTTGAGAATCCTCCGCAGCCTTCAGCAAGGCCTCGGTGGAGTCGGGCCCATAGACCCGGGTCGCACTCTTTTCTCCTAACGCCTTCAGCGCCCACACCAGCGGAACGCCATCCGGGTTGACCATGTCTGCCGCGTTCAACTCGTCACGGAAAGAGGGTTGGTCGTAGGCCTCCATGACAACATGCACATTGGCAAAAAAAACTGCCCTCGACTCTCCCCTGTTTGCCCATGCAATGGATCTTTCAATGACTTCACGATAGCTGCTTACAGCTATCTCAACTCCAACGATTTTCGGCAAGTAATTTCCCCCCGGCTGTCATAACAGCTGCATGTTTCAGTCGGTGTAACCAGTTAATACCGAGATGATCGGATACGAGTCTAGGGTCGTCACCAATGCGGTGTGCGGTCTGCGGAGCAAAAGAGCCCACTAGGCATATGCAAGTGTAACAATTGTTCTGATGCAGCCTGCGCGTTCTTTGATGGGATGTTCTTTTACCTGCGCCCCTACAGGCGAAGTTGAGGTCAGCTCGGGCACAATTAATTCTTGTGAGTTGTATAGATAAGATGCTCGATGATTGTGGTAAAGTTTGCTGGTGCGCGCGTAATTCATTAAAAGAAGGGCAGTTACACCCTTAAGTAACACTCTCTCGCATTACGCGCTGCGATCCTGTTTGCTATCTTTATGCCGCTGGATCACATGAGTGAAAGCAAGAGGTTCTGATTTTAGAAGTTTCGCTTAACTCCATTCTTTTGATCTTCGCAGAATCCTATTCCTTCTGCTTGGGCCCCCCGTCAGACCGACGGCGATGATTCCGCCACGGTATTGTTTTTCGCAAATTCAGTCGTGGTCGTAATTGGCCAGTGCGCCTTGTCGGCAGATGGCACGGCTTTCGACCTAAATGCGCAACTGTAAGGAGAAATAGGAGATCGCTCCACATGAACTTATTCGCCCATCGGTTTCAGTCAATCGCTACGGCCTGTCTCATCGCAACCTCTTCACTCGCCCTGGGGCAATCCACATCCATTAAGCTCTTCGGCCCTGTGAATGTGCGTCTATCTTCCAACGGCACCAGCCATCAGAATCCCAACACGATAAACAGCACAACGTTGAACTTAAGCTGTCCTGCCAATGTTGCGATACAGGCGAAGATATCTTCAACGAACGACGGCGCTGGTAATCTGCTGGTCGATAATCTTGTGAACCTGACGGTGATCCAAGGAACGAGCACTGGTCCAACGAAAAACATTTGCCGGGGCGGCGTGGAAGAAGAGGCATACGAGCAGCAGGACTGCTTTACCCGAAGCTACCAGTCGGCCGCCAGCGCGGGGACTCTGACTGGTCAGGATCCTGACGGCTTTGTCGCCACTGGCGGAGTACAACCAATCGACATCAGCCACCGCTTACTGCCCGGACTTGTGCAGGCGAAAATAGATTTGGTAGATACGGGCGGTTACCTTGCGAGCTCGTCGCTCTATCTTCAGACCAACTGCACATTTCTTGGAGTGAGTGGGCCGGGCGAGATTACGGGCAACCCGATTTCGAAGGACAATCCTGATCCCCACCAATTGGTGCAGACGTTCCCCTTCAATCCAGTCACCGACCTGGTTGTGAAATTCACGTACGATCTCTCTGAAGCACAAAGCGCAGGACAACTGACGATTGCCGACGGAACGATTCCGGGCACTGCCGATCTTCCTTTGACGCCAGCGCAGTACACGTCGTACGTTGCCGGTACTTCATTCGCGAGTTCGAACTGCTTGATCCATAGCGGCGAATTGCTGAATGGTCAGCCAGTCTGCAAGATCTATACGCTTGCCTGCCAGATTGGGACGGGAGCCACAGAGAGCGGAGCGCAGTGTCCCGTTTCGCAATTGCCGAACGAGATATTTGGCGAGAGCTTTGATGGTCCTCCGTTCACCCTGCCGGATATCGCGCCCAGTACCCCAGGTGGACCGACGTTCCACCAAGGGGTTGGTTTCCTGATGGCGAGTGAAGGCTGGAATGGGCCGGGATGCACATTTGATCCAGCATCCGGGTTGAACAATCTGCTTTGCCCGCAAAATCTGTTGACCAGTTTCACCGGTCCTGGCCTTTACTCCGACACTGGTCGCGGAACTCATCCGAATTCGAGCTTCATCACGGTTGCGCCGGTTCCCGAGGACCTGACTACAGTCAGTGTCATCGGCGCACAACCCGGAAATTGGATTAACACTTCAACAGCGACGTTCAATTTGTCGAGTCAGCCACCGTCGTTGCCTGCTGTGCAATCCTTCATCGCTGCTCCGATCCGTACCATCACATATGGGATCTCGACTCCTGGAACTGTGCCCGTGCCGGGAGCCGCGATTCCGACGGATACGGTTCTGACCAACCCGATTGCGTGCCCAACTCCTACCAATCCCTTGCCTGCTCTGGTCTTCGCTCCGCAGGCGGTGCAGAGTATCAGTGGGCTCAGCGATGGCCACTACCTGTTGCACTACTACGCCCAGGATTGCGCCGGCACTCAGGAACTCCAGTTTGTCCAGGACGGCTCTGGCGGCTGGTCAACCTCCTTCTATACTGTTCCGATCAATATCGACACGGTTGCACCGCTCTTTGCCAGTGGTCCGACCCTGTCGCCTGCGCCCGGCACAAACGGAGACATACCGAACTCGTATCGTGTGGGCGACTCTGTGAAGGCTACGTACAGCTGCAGTGACGCCTTGTCTGGAGTCGTGCGCTGCGGAACGTCAACATTCCCGCCGGGTACAATGACCACACCGGTGCTCAGCAGTACTGTCGACACGTCTACCCCTGGAAGCAAGACATTTACTGTGACCGCAATCGACGCTGCCGGCAATCAGACGACGTCATCGATTCCGTACACGGTTGTCTCTTCCTCGGTTGACCTTGGGATTGTCAAAATTGCGCCGTGGTCAGCACGGAAGTCCGCTCCGATTCCGTACGACATCGTAGTGGTGAATCTTGGCAAGAACGCAGCCTCTTCGGTGGTCGTCAAAGATGTGCTTCCCGCGGGAGTCACTTTTGTTAGCGCAACCATCCAGAGCGTTTCATGCAGCTGGAGCGGATGCTCTAACTCGACGCAGGGAACTGGCTGCTCCGCCTCAGGAAATGTGGTCTCGTGCACGGCGAGCACGCTTGCTCCTCAGATGCCTGGTTCCATCACGGGACTCTACATCCGGATTGTCGCCAAACCCACTTCAACCTGCGGCAGCGTGATCACAAACACTGCTACGGTGACGAGTGCAAACCCCGACTCTAATCCTAAGAACAACAGCTCTAGCGCTTCGACCTTCGTCAAGTAAGCACAATGGGGATCCGATAAAAATTGGATCCCCGCAGTTGCACAATTCAAAAGCTCCGAATCGTGCCAGGTATGTGGCGTCGGTTCGGAGCTTTTTATGCCTCAGCTTGGGTCGGAACTAGACAAGGATCCGGGCTGGCGATCAGAGCTTCATTTTTGGCTCACAGGGCTACGGAGCCATCGATTGGAGTCCGTGTACATCGCCTTGATGTCAGCGCGAGTGAGGAATTTTTCGGCACCTTGATCGTAACTAATCAGGTTGAAGAGCCGGATTGCTTCGCGGTATGGTCCAGAGGATCCGCCAGGCGCGCCACTGAGCCGCGTTGATGTGCCCAGCAAATAGTAGATACGCGCAGACTCAAGCCGCATGCCGGCCTTTTCGGTCCGCGTCAGATTCTGTTCCAGGTCGCGCTCCGCGTCAGCATAATTCTTCGTTCCCACCTCAGCTTGTGCCAGGGCAATCGCCGTACGCAGCGAGAGATTGGCTCCGGATTTTGCGGACGACTCAATCAGCGGACGAAGGAGGTTGACTGCCTCCTTGTCCTTGCCCTGCGCCATGGCTACCTCTGCGACATTCACTTTCGACTCAAGGATTGCGTCTGCGTCCTTGGCCTTGGTCGCCAATCGAAGCGCGGACTGGTAGGACTGGGCCGCGGCCGCTATGTCGCCGCGATAGAACGCGATGTTCCCGCGTGTATTCAAAATCGTGGCTACCAGTCCATCATTCTTGAGCACATGGGCAATCTGTTCGGCTTCGCTGAGTGGCTGAACTCCTTCATCGCCTCTTCCTGCCTGCGCCAGGGAGTTAGCCAGATCATCCAGGGATGTCGCCAGGTCTCGACCGTGCTCGCCTTGCTCGCGCAGGCTCTTTACAGCCTCCTGAATCGACTTCACTGCCGCTCCGTAGCGACCCTGGTATTCAAATACAAGTCCCATCTGATGAGAGACGAGAGCAGCGCGCCGATCATCTCCGGTCTTACGGCTGAACTCCAAAGCGCCCATTAAAGACTTCATGGCATCGTCATATTGACCCGTAGTGATGTATGCCTCACCAAGGCCGGCCATCGTCTCTGCAATCTCTCCAGGAATGCCCAGCTTCTGCCGAAGCAAAAGGGCCTGCTGATAAAAGGTGAACGCGTTGTCCGCATCGCCCTTCTCCAGGTAGACAGCGGCGATATTGTGCAGGCACTGTGACTCGAAATGCTGGTCGCCCTGATCGCGTTGTATTGCGAGTGCCTGTTTGTAGGTATCCAGCGCTTGGTCGTAGTCGCCGCGATCCTGGTATACCGTGCCCATATCCATGAGCGAATCGCCTGTTTCTTTCTTGGCCCCAATCTCTCGCAGCAACGCCAGCGCCTTGTTATAGCTTGCCAGCGCGGCGTCGGATTGCCCATTCATTGCCTGGAAGTCAGCCAACTCATCGAAGGCGGCAGCCACACCACGCTTCTTGCCGATCTTGGTGTTAATCGCGATCGACTCCTGGTAATTGCGCAGCGCTTCTTCAGGCTTGTTCAGCAGGCGGTACGAAATACCGATGGAGAGCAGCATCAGAGCCTTCTGCTCCTGGTTATCTACTTGGGTCGCCAGGCTTAACCCCTTGGTGAGTGCGTCCAGCGCGGCCTGCGGATTCGCGACCGTGTTTTCAACCACGCCCATTCCCCACAGCGCCTTGATGTTCTTGGGATCGGCCTTGAGTATCTTGGCGAACATGGAGCGCGACTTATCGTAAGCGCCAGTTTCGAGATAGAGCATACCCAGGTTGTAAAGAACGGTCGTATCTCCTGGCAGGCTCTTCGAAAGGTTCTCGTACGATTCAATCGCCTTCTTCTTATCGTCAATGATCTGCGCGTGGCTCGCGTTAATCAGGTACTTCACGGGTAAAGGCAGATTCTGGCTTTCGGCCAGTTCAACGGCCTGCCTCGACGACCTTTCCGAATCCGCCTCGAAGCCAAGTTCTGCCTGCACTTCTCCCAACCGGGAGAGGGCCAGGGCAAACTGTGGATCTTCGCCCGTGGCGGCCAGGAAGTGTTTGTACGCGTCCAGATTCTTGCCCTCGCGCAGAAGAGCAAGCCCTTCGTTGTAGTCGCGCAGTGCAGGAACGGATTTCGAATTTGGCTTGAAGGATTGAGCCTTCAACTCGTCAATCAAATCGGATGATAACGATAGGTTCTTACGAACTGAATCCGCCAGGCTGTCGATCGCGGCCGGCAAGTCTTTTTCCAGCGCCTGAGCCTTGATGGGAACAGTCTGATCGCGCTTCAGATCGCGGATTGTGCCGTCGATGACAATCTGGTCTCCGAAGCGCGCGTATTGCCCCGAGACTATAACGTCGGCTCCGCTGAATTCTGCCACGCGGCGCTGCGTGTCAGGGTCTACCGCGGTTTGCGGGCCCACACGCAGATCGGATAGCACTTGGTGCAGGCGGTCGGTTGAGACGGTATGCAAGTGCGCGGACTGACCAACATCGGTGCTCAGCATGTCAGAGAGGCTTGGGCCGATCCAGTCGTCTTTAGCCTCCCCTGATGAATTGTGGAAAGGCAGGATTGCAAGCGACAAAGCCGGAGTGGCCGCGGCCTCCTGTCTGCTTCCCGAAGCGTTCGGCTTTGAGGAGACAAATTTGTAGCCCAACCCTCCAATCAAGATTGAGGCTAAGGCAGCGCCGACCAGCCACCATCTCTTGTTTCGAAGCCAGATACTTTGAACGCGCCAGGCGCGACTGGGTCGGTAAATGGATGAACTGGGACCACCCTTACCCTGCCAATCCGCGAGATCGGCTAACAGCTCTGCGGCGCTCTGGTATCTCAGCTCAAGATCCCGCTCAAGGCACTGGCTCACAATTTCGCTCAACGCCGGCGGGACGGTCTTGTCAAAATCCGAGACGGGAACCACGCGCTGCTGGGTTCGCATGATCAGGCTTGCCAAGGCGCTGTCTGCCTTGAATGGAGTCTGCCCGGTGAGCAATTCGTAGAAGATGAGTCCGAGAGAGAAGATGTCGGAACGCTGGTCCAACGGTTTCGCCAGGGCTTGTTCAGGAGACATGTACTCCATGGTGCCGACCATGGCCCCGGACTGCGTCATCCCATCGCCTTCGAGTGTGCGAGCCAGGCCGAAGTCCATGACCACGATTCGCCCGCTCGTCTCCTGCATGATGTTCTGCGGCTTCAGGTCGCGATGGATGACGCCGACATTGTGTGCCGCTTCCAAGGCCCGGCAAGACTGCTCTATGATCGCGACGGCTTCCTCAGGGGGAAGCTTGGCACGTTCGTGGATGAGGGTTCGCAGGTCCATGCCCTCAACGAACTCCATCGTGATGAACTTCATGCCCTCGGCTTCACCGAGGTCGTAAATGCGGATTACGTTCCTGTGGGTGACTTGCGTAGCGAGGATCAACTCCTGCTTGAATCGGTCGATAATCGCGCGATTTCCGGCAAGATCCCGGCGAATGATCTTGAGAGCGATCATCCGGTCTAACTCAACATCTCTCGCCTTATACACAGCCCCCATTCCGCCCACGCCAAGCATGGAAAGAATCTCGTAGCGTTGAGCCAGGAGCCGGCCTTCCTCCAGCATCGGCTGCTCGACGTAGCTATTGTCGACCTGGGTCGCTTCGCCAAATGAGGGTGTCGCAAATCTTGTGTTTCTCGGCTTCGAGCCGAAGTTCGCATCCCCAGGACTTCCCAGAACCGTGGGCGCATCCCCGGGCAATGGAATTCCGGTGGACGAGCTCTCTCCCTTCAGCGGAGTGCGTACGCCGCCGGGTGCCAAAGTCTGATCGTTCTTGGAGAGCGGTCGTTTGTCCTTATCCATCGGCATTACTGAGGAAAATGGCTTCCAAAAGACAGAGTCGCTTTTCTAAAGACGTTGGAAGTCCTGTAATTGATGAAACGCGGCCAACCAAAGAATGGTTACGCCCAAGTAAGGTTCCGTTTCACGCAGCATTAAGTGGAACTGTATGCGGTCTTTAGGGAACCCCGCCGCAACACAGTGATTTCTGCGAGTATATACGGTCTGGAGAGCACAGTTGAGTGGGGATCGCGTCTCCAGGCCCACGCGGGCGGATGGGTTGAAACAAATAGACTTGCCAGGGCATGTTTGCTGGCCAATTCTGCTGAATGAGCTCGCCTTAATTCGCGAGTTCTCTTCGCATGCCTGATACTCGCATCGAACCCGCGCGAAACTGACCGGAGCCAGCGAATGTTTTTGCCCATAATCCATTTATTTTGAAAGAAATATAGCTCTTGGGCTTGTCCAACGGCGTCGCTCAAATGGTGAAGGCGGCGTTCATGATGAATTCTTTGGCTGCGCGTCAGGCGCGCCTGTTCAACGCATTTTGGCACCGGGAATCGGTTAAGCTGGCCAGATTGAATTCTGCGGCGGCAACTGGATTACCGGCATCTATAGCTTCGATATGACAAACCAGATATCTTCTACAGTTATGGAAACACGCCAATTAGGGAACTCGGATCTCCACATCACGCCGATCGGCTTCGGTGCCTGGGCGATTGGCGGAGGAGGCTGGGAGTTTGCCTGGGGCTCGCAGGACGACAACGATTCGGTTGCGGCCATCCAGCGCGCTCTCGATCTGGGCATCAACTGGATCGACACTGCGGCTATCTACGGTCTCGGGCACTCGGAGGAGATTGTCGCACAAGCCCTCAAAGGCCTGACACGGCAGCCCTATGTCTTCACCAAGTGCGCGATGCGATGGGATGGGGACCGCAAGATCGTTCGGAGCCTTAAGGCAGCCTCGTTACGGCAGGAGTTGGAGCAGTCGCTCGCTCGGCTACAGGTCGAGGCGATTGACCTCTATCAGATTCACTGGCCCAACCCCGAAGGCGAAATTGAAGAGGGTTGGCAGACGCTGGAAAAGTTCAGGCAGGAAGGGAAGGTGCGCCACATCGGCGTCTCCAACTTCTCGGTAGAGCAGCTAAAGCGCGTCATGGAGATCGCTCCGGTTACTTCCCTGCAGCCACCCTATTCACTCTTGAACCGCCATGCAGAACCTGAGCTCCTTCCCTTCGCGCTGCAGAACAAGATAGGAGTTATCAACTACTCACCAATGGTGTCAGGCCTGCTGACGGGGAAGATGACACGTGAGCGCATCCAGAGCTTGCCACAGGATGATTGGCGTCGCAGGACTCCCCAGTTTAATGAACCTAAGCTGTCGCGCAATCTCAAGGTGGTGGAAGTCCTGCGCGACATCGGGAAAGAACACGGTGTTGAGCCGGGCGTAGTTGCAGTGGCCTGGACGTTGCACAACAAGGCGATCACAGCGGCGATCGTTGGCGCGCGTCGTCCGGACCAGGTGGATGGCACAATTAAGGCCGCCACGTTCCGGCTCTCCGAAGAGGAGTATCAGAAGTTAACCCGCTTTCTCGACGAAAACCCTGCGTAGGTGCGGGTTTGAGGAAAGGAGGACGCTCAAGGGGAGCCCGCCGGATTGAGGCAGACTTTCGTTTTCGATAATTAAATTACTCGCCGATGTCCAAATGCGTTCTGTTCGCGCGTCATGGTAGTGACGGACATTCATGTTCGCCTACAATCCACGACGGAGGTTTCCAATGCAATATCTATTAATGCTGTATGTGAACGAAGCAGGCTGGGCAACAATGTCGAAGACTGAGCAGGAACAAGGGACGGCAGCTTACATGGCATATGCCGAAGCTCTGTCTGCGGCGGGTGCAATGGTTGGCAGCAATCGTCTGCAGCCAACCTCAACGGCCACAACTGTGCGATCGACGAACGGTAAATCGCAAGTGCTGGACGGCCCTTACGTCGATTCCAAGGAGCAACTAGGTGGCTACTTCCTGATTGACGCTCCGGATCTCGATTCAGCGCTCGCGTGGGCCGCACGTTGTCCAGCCGCAAACCACGGAGTTGTCGAGGTGCGGCCAGTGTGGGCTATGGCCGGAGCCCAGCGCTGATTCCACACCGTCGTCGAGTTCGAAATATTCGGGGAGAGAAACATGGCGAACTTGTCCGTATTAAACCATGTGTCGCTGCACGGGTATTTCGTCGACGCCGATGGCGACATGAGTTGGACACGTACGAATGATACCGAGTGGAACATCTTCGTCGAACAGGATACAGGTGGTATTGGCAAACTCGTCTTCGGCAGGATTACCTTCGAGCTGATGGCAGGCTTCTGGCCTACACCATTTGCCGCAGAAAGCTTTCCTGCCATAGCCGAGCGTATGAACACTCTCCCGAAGTTCGTCGTCGTGAAGCCAATCGTGCTCGGCAAAGGCCGCACCATTTTCGAAGGGGTTCGCGAGAAGCTGCATCTGAAACCGATCCGATCGCGAGTATTTGCGAACGGAAATATCCTGCAGTGCTACGAGCCTGTATCGTGAGCGAGACATTCAATGAAGAAACTGGCACGGCGACAGACTCCCAGGCGCGGTTTACGGCTGAGGCTGTTGCGCGACGCAGTTACGGCAAGCTTGTCGCGCTTCTTGCAGCTCGCACACACGATGTTGCGGCCGCTGAAGATGCGCTTTCGGAAGCCTTTGCAACGGCCTTGTCGGACTGGCCGCGGAATGGCTGCCCATCCAATCCTGAGGCGTGGCTACTCACCGTGGCCCGACGCAAATTGATAGACATGGCAAGGCGACAGCGCAGCAGCGAGATGGTGGATGCAGATCTGGAGAACATTGCTAAGACTCTGGAGGCGGCCAATGAGGATGCTGGAATTCCTGATCGCCGCCTTGCGTTGACGTTCGCATGCGCACATCCGGCAATTGACCCCGGCATTCGCGCTCCACTGATTCTGCAGGTAATTCTAGGCATTGACGCAGAAAAGATTGCTTCGGCGTTTTTGATGTCTCCCGCGGCGATGAGCAAACGGCTCGTCCGCGCCAAAAACAAGATCCGCGAGGCCGGAATTCCATTTCGCATTCCGGAGAGTGAAGAACTCCCCAGCCGCCTTGAATCCGTGCTGGAAGCCATCTATGCGGCTTTCGCAGAGGGTTGGAGCGATGCATCCGGTACCGAACTTGCATCTCGCGATCTCACGAACGAGGCGTTTGCTCTTGCCCGCATAATCATCGAGTTGTTGCCAACGGAGCCGGAAGCTCTGGGCCTGCTTGCCTTGATGCTCCACTCGGAAGCTCGCCGCAAGACTCGACGCAGCGAGCACGGCGAATATATCCCACTCTCGGCACAGGATATTGATGAATGGAACTGGCAGATGATAGACGAGGCGGAGTCGTTGCTTCTGCGGGCGAGCGCGCTTGGTGCGATTGGTCGCTACCAACTGGAAGGCGCAGTGCAGTCCGCTCACGTTTATCGATGCAGCACAGGCCACGACAATTGGGAAAAGGTGCTGCAGATCTACGATGCTCTGTTTGTGATCACGGGCTCACCCGTGGTCGCCATCAATCGAGCTCTTGCCATTGCGGAACTGCACGGCGCGCAGGTAGCACTTGGCGCCCTGCCCGATCCAGCCACTGACACGCGTCTCGCCGAGTATCAGCCCTACTGGGCAGCGCGGGCCGATCTGCTGGCAAGAGCCCATGAGTATCGCGAAGCTCAGCGTGCCTATGAAATTGCAATCGGCCTCGAACGCGATCTCTCAGTGCGCACATTTCTCGCGCGGCGTCGATCGGCTCTCGAGCCTTACTTGCGGTAGCGCTCACATCACTCCATCGCAAACGCCACGTATTGAAGCACTGCATCGCGTTCCACCTCAAATACGACTGAGTCTCCGGGCTTGAATTGACCAAGCTCCTTGCGTAACTCGTCGGGATCGTTCAGCGGCCTTCCATTCACCGACCGGATTACGTCTCCCACTTCCAGGTTGGCCAGCACGGCTGGCTCTTCCTCAAGGACGCCGGCAACGAGAACTCCTTTCTTTGAGCGATAACTGGGCATTTCGCCGGCTGCTGACTTGCCGATGTCGATCACAAAGATTCCGAGTGGTGCAACAAGGTCTCTCAGCGGGTTGATCAAATCAGACAAGCTGTCGACTGCCGCAGGTGCGCTGCTAGGCACGACTGAAACAACGATCGGCTTTCCGTCTCTTAGAACTTGCATATGAACCGGTATGCCGCGCTTGTGAATGTAGAGGTAGGCAGTGTACTTAGGCAACGAGTCAATCGGGAAGCCATCGATCGCCGTTACGATGTCCTTTCTGCGCAGGCCGGCTGTAGCAGCGGGACCACCGTCGTCTACATCGGACAGGATGACTCCCCAATCTTGGGGCAGTCGCAGGCCATTCGCTAGCGCGGGAGTGATCGTCTGGGCATGGGCTCCTATCGTGACTGTTGCAACAATGCCGTGCGCCTTCAATTCGGTGTAGACGAATCTGACAATCGGTTCAGGAACCGCGAATCCCAAACCCTCGCTACCTCCGCCTGAAGTGACGATGAACGTATTGATCCCCACCAGATTGCCATCCCTATCCACCAGCGGCCCGCCACTGTTTCCAGGATTGATGGGCGCGTCAGTCTGGACGTAGACCATGGGACGATCAACGTCAGGCTGCCGCCCAACTGCGCTCACAATTCCCTTAGTCACTGTGTGATCGAGCCCCTCGGGTGCACCAATCGCGATCACAGTTTGACCTAGACGCAGCCGATACGCCTCAGGCAGCGGGATGAATGGGAGACTCTTTTCCTCGATCTTGATGACAGCAAGATCAGAGAAACGGTTGGTCCCAACAAGTTTCGCTTCATACACACGCTGCGGGTTTGCGAGCCTGGTGCTACCCATTGTCAGTTCAACCGTCGCAGGCGCAAGAATAACCCGAATGCGCAAAGCTCCCGCGACTACGTGATTGTTCGTGACGATATATCCGTCCGGATCGACAATCACTCCAGAGCCAATCACACGCATTCTTTTCATGGACTGCGGATCTCGTGGCTGATCATCGTCGCGGTCGGGAGCGCCAAATCCGGTGACTTCAATTTCGACGACCGACTGCATCGCGCGCTCCGCTACCTGGTCGATGGCTTGATCGTATTCCCGCAGGATCTGCGATTTATCAGTGGCCGCCGGGGCAGGCGATTGCTGCTGATCCTGGCTCAATGCCAGAGGCGCCAGGACAGTGCCTACGATAAAAGCGGAGATTACGGTTCGCATCATCATTCTCTTTGTCCATATGTTGAAGTGGGCCGATACTCGTCAGCATCAGCGTGCGTATCTAGAATGTTTTCAGAAACTCTATCAGCGCGCGCTTGTCTGTGTCCGGCAGGGTGGTTCCAAAATAATGGCCACGATCCTCCACAAAATCAGGGCACTTGCTGATGCGAAGTAAATCCGGCACGATCTTCATCCATACCTTTTTCGCATCGGCCTCCGTAAGGTTTTGCGAGCGTATCTTGATCAAGTCGGCTTGAATCCTTGCGATAAACGCCACACGATCCATCATCTTAGCTTGATTCATGGGATCGAGGTCTGCGTTCGCCAGCAGATCGACAGGGGTATCCGCAGGGATCGGCCCTAATCGCAGGAATCCGTTCTGGGCAAGAGAACGAAACTCCTGCGGGAGATACGCCATTGGAATCTCGATGTAGCTCTCTGCGGTTGTGCGTGCGATCGACCGAATTCCGAGTCGCTTTTCCGGCCACAGGAGTTTCTCGACCGCATCGTCAAACGCGGTCATGCGACCTTGGACGGAGGGATCTCCTGTATAGAGTCCCAGCGAATTGTTATGGAAGAAGGGCGCAGTAGCCCAGATGCCGATGAGCGAAGGAACACGGTAGTATCCGGGGCCACCTTTAGGTATTTGAAAGCTTGAGGTTGAAAGGTCAACGGGATTGGTGACTGTTATTGAGCCCACCGACCCCAGCGTTTTGTACGTCTCAGAAGAGAAATTGTCCCAGACATGTCCAGTGGTAGCATTTGTCGCAAGCGCGCGCGCTGAATTTGTCTGTACCACCGTTACGGGTATTCTCTCGTCCGTTGACAGGAAATTGTTCTCCAGGAAGTTAGCCTTGCTAACCTCGTTTCTCATCCAGTTGCGATATGCCGCCGACGATCTGCTAATCTCCTTCGGTGGCTGCTTGCTGGAGTGGCACTCGGCGCAGTTCTCCGCAAAGACAACTTTGCCAAGCTCGAGAACTGCAGGGTCGCTTGACAGGTAGGCACGTCCGCCCGGCGCATCTGCAAGATGAGGCCCATTCATCCCGATGAGAAAGCTGGCAAGGTTGGCAATTCGATTCGCAGTGGCTTGCCAATACACCGAACCCGCCTGTGCCTTTGCAACTTCAAAAGGACGTTGAGGCACGCCATCTATCAAAGCATTGTGGTCGCGCAACCATTCCTGGCTGTATTCTCCAATGCTGACATACACCCGACTGAGCGCGCCTGCGAGGCCCACGGAGTCTGCTCCATCTTTTAGTACATGTGGCACCGCCATTCTTGCCTTTTCACCCGCAAAGTGAAGCGCGCCACCAGAGATTTCCTCGGTATGAGCCGTTGCCATTCGCGCAGGCAACGCAAAGATGGGATTCATGTTACTTGGATTGTTCAAATTGTCCGTGGCAATGAAGGAGGTGTCGATGGTTCCCGGGGCCCAGGAATAAAATATCTGATTTACATAACTGTCGGGCGCTGCTGCTGCAGCAAATATTTTGCTCGCTACCAGGTATTGATTTCCGATTGTAGAGGAGAGATTGTCCCACTGTGGATGCTCGGGATCATTGGGCGGCCTGACAGGGTTGAATGAGACGTGGCAAAGCGCACAAGCCATTCCTACCCGGTAGGGGCGGACCAAGTTAGGATCGTTGTAGTAGTTCGGATCATTGTAGTAGCGAGTCGCATTCCATAACTTCCTCGCACTTGCATCGAACTGTGGATTCGGAAAAATGCGCAGTCCAATAATGCCCGAAGAGCGACCGTAGAGATTCACATCTACGCCTTGTTCGGCCGGTCCAATATCCAGCCACAAACCGTACTCATCGGGTTTCGCTGCGGACTCATATCCGGGTTCGTTGACCAGCCCTGCATCCTTGAACCGGGTGTCACGGCGACGCGAGTCAATTGTCCTTAGTAGATCGGCTGTCCCAAGACCATGTTGAGCGAGATGATCCCACAAAACCTGATCGCCTGCGGTCCAAAGTAGCCAGGTGTTTCGACCCTTCACTTCCTCTTCCGACAGCTTGATACCACCGTCCATTGCCTCGAAGGCTCGGCTCGTCGTCTCAGGAAAATCTGCGGCTGTCTTCCCATCTGCTTTCGCGTCATCAGGAACGATGTCTGCGCGCGTGTGCCAATAAATCCCCGCGACGAGGCCGATCAGTATCAAGGTCAAAATCGCAGGAATGACAGCTTTCTTCACCGGCTCCTTCAATTGTGGCGGCCCATTCTTTTCTGCGCTCGATCGTGACTAGAACGTCTTCAGATATTCAATCAGGGCACGCTTGTCACTATCCGACAAGCCCGGCTCCTCCGTGAAGTAACTTGTCCCAAAGTAGTGACCTCGGTTGACCACATAATCCGGGCACTTACTAAGCTCATAGAGAGGTCCCGCTACATTCATGAATACTCGCCGTGCATCATCATCGGTAGCATCCTTTGGTAACGCTGCGAGGTCGGCCTTCAGTTTTAGCAACAGACCTAGCACCTTCTCCTGCCGCCGACGTTCCTCGGTGGAGTTAGCAGTTTCTCCAAGGATGTCGAAGTTTGCCAACAGATCAATTGGCGTTCCGGCTGGAATCGGGCCAATGTCAATGCCTCCTTCGCCGAACACCGATGGAAGCAGTCGTGAGCCGAGAGGCAGCAGAGGTTTGAGATAGTCAGGCAGATAGCCGCCTGGCACGCGCAAATAACTGCGAGTTGTAGTGCGATCGATAACTCCAGGGACCTTGTCGCCCAGCACCTGGTCCCTATCCCTTTTCTCCGGCCAAAGCAGCTTTTCGATCGAGTCTTGAAACGACTGCATGCGGGCCTCAACAGAGGGACTCGGATTGAACTTGCCCACACTGTTATTCAGCAGGAATGGCGCTGTCGACCACACGCTGATCAGCGATGCCGGTCGGGTATAGCCTCGTCCTCCGGCCGGCATTTGGTATTTGCCCGGAGCTCCTGTAATCGGATCATAGATAGTGATGGAACCTACCGACGGAAGCTCCTTGTATGTTTGCGAGGAGAAGTTATCCCAGACATTACCGCCAATGGCATTCGTCGCTAGCGGACTGCAGGCGTTTGTCTGCAACATTGTCACGGGCACACGCAACTCCGTAGAAAGGTAGTTATCCTTAAGAAAGTCATCTTGTGCGACCATCTTCCTCATTGCGGATTTGAAGTCCTCCGTTTTTGTCCAGGCCCAGTATTTATCCCAGCAGTTCATGTAGTCCTTACCGGAGCACCCACCTGGATCTACTCCGGCGGCGGGAGCAGGAATCTTGCTGGAGTGGCAGCGAGCACATCTTTCCGCGAATACAACCTTGCCCTGCGTTAGTTGAGCTCGATCTTTCGTAAGGAATGCTTCGCCGCGGGGCGCATCTTTCAGCTGATGGGGCGCGGTGCTCTTCAGAAAGAAGAGCGCCATGTCCGGCGTTTGTTGTTCCGTCGCTTCCCAATAGGCTGAGTTCTTTCGCGCGACTGCGATCTCTATCGGAGTAATAGGTGCACCGCCGACGAGGGGACGGAAGTGCAGCAGCCATTCCTCACTGAAGAGGCCGATGTTTAGATAAACACGATTGAGCGCGCCAAGCGCACCGACGGAATCAGACCCATCTTTCAGAACTCGCGGAGTCAGGACCTTGTCTGGCGCTTGATAGAACTCCGTCAGTGGACCAGCGTGTACGAAGTCATTGAACTGCTTGTTATTCAGTCCCCCGCCGGCGAGCGTCTCGCTTGCCCCAACGCTTCGCGAGTGCAAGACGCGGGCTTAGATCGTACACGGCATTCATTGTGCGCGGATTGTTGATGTTATCCGACGATATAAGAGATGTATCCAGAGTGCCGGGACGCGACGTGTGGAAGAGTTGGAATGCAAAACTACTTTCATCGGCCTGCCACGCAAAAATGCGATCGACCCAGAAGTACTGTGCGCCGACGTTCGAACTAAGATTCTCCCACTTCGGGTTTTCCGGATCGGAAGGAGGCTTGATCGGGTTCGGACCGACGTGGCAAAAACCGCAAGTCATGCCAACGCGGTAGGGACGAACCAGCTTCTTGTCATTGTAGTAAGACGGGTCGTCATAGAATCTCTTCGGGTCCCACCGCTTCGCTGCTGCGTGATCGAAGTCGGGATTCGGGAATAAACGCAGGCCCACGATTCCTGTGGGATAACCGTAGTAAGAGCCCACAGGAATCGTCTTGCCTCTGGCGCCGATTGCCACACCTGGATACTTGGTCTCATTTTCAAACGGATCGGCGGGACAGTCAGCACGCCGCTTGTCGAGCCATAGACCGTATCTCTGCGGGTCCGGCCCCGTCGCTTTTTCGAAGCACGGCTCATTCACAAGCCCAAGGTAATTCCATCGATTGTCGCGACTGAATTTTAAGCCAGGATGAGAAGAGACAGTCTTTAGAAAGTCGAGATTGCCAACGCTGGATGTAGCCATTGTGTCCCACAGGCGATCATCGCCACCCGTCCACACCAGCCACATATTTCGACCTTTGATTTCGTCCGCAGTCAAAGGAATGCCCGCCATCCATATCGTGGAAGTAATCTTCGTTCGCGGCTGGGAACGAGGGGAATCCGCGACCGGCGCGTCGCGCCTCATCCTCCACCTGCCCGGCCTGGGGACCCTTATGACAACCGGCAAAAACAGCGAGCAAAATGCCGGCGACTAGAGAACCATACTTCAGAGAGAACCGAGTCATCACCGCTCCCTATCGAAAAAAAGCGAACTGTGGAGAGAACCGTATGCACGCGGAAGCTGTAGCTAAATATGATCGTGCAACAACTGCGAAGAGAGGAAGTGGGTCAGGAGATCAAAACCTCAAATTCGTACCGTACAAGGGGACTTGGCCGTACCGCCGTCGCCCTACTCCATGGGCCGAAATCGTAACACGAAACGCAAGCGAAATAGAAGACGTTCGACGGGGTCGAAGGCTCGCGGTCAACTACGCTTCCTCAGCAAACACCTCAGCCCCGTCCGGTTCGACGTGTTGCTCGCGATTCATTCTCTGTCTCATCGCCGCGAGTTGTGAGTAGATCAGCTTTCTGGCTCTATTCTGATTGCCGAGCGGCCGATGATCCGCCGTTGTGTGCCAGGGATTGTAGGAAAGCCTACGAGCGAATGCCGCCTGCGCGGCTGAGCGAAATTTCTGGCTCGGAATGGTCAATGTGGCAACGCGTACAAACGGCGAGAGGCACTCCGGCCATTCGATGGATGCATCCTCGATTGGCATCCGGCGTGGGTCTGCCTGCGCCTGCAGAAGCACGTCGAACTCCACTGCCTCCGTGGAGAGAGTCATCGCCATGGATTGCCTTAGCCAATCGTCGGGCGGATTCAATGGAATCCGGGTCTTGCGATTGGACGTTGGCCGGAATGAGTACTTGACGGCTCTACCCTCCCCGCAGAAAAAAGGGACACAACTCCAATACTGAACCTCAAGTGGACTTGTATTCATACGGGCATAGAGGCCCTGCATGGTCATATCCAGCAGATGTGAATCCAAGGGGTTCAGGAAGTAGAAGACAGGAGTGCGCGCGTAAACCTGCCGCTGCAGCTTGATATTTTCAGTGACATTGGGAGTGGTGAAGGTGGGTGCGCTGATGCCAAGAAAGTCGTGTGTCCATTTCTCATCGTCAAGCAGCTTGTCTCCAGGGAATGCCATCACTTTTACGCCGATGCTCAGGATCCCGGCATCGGCGACATCAGGGGGAGACAGAGGACCGGGGCCACCGAATCGAATCCATGCCGGATAGCGTTTCGGCTGCGCAAACAAGCCTTTTCTGAACGGCTCCGGCACATCGGGGAGTACCTCGAAGTTGCCTCGCACAACACCGTATGTCTTCGTATTGCCTGCACGCTCCGCGATCCTCCCCTGGTATTCCCGCTGGGTAAATTGCTCCATGGCGGACGTGATAGCCATCGCGAGATCTGCCTCGCCGTCGGACGGAATCTCCTGGCAAAGCTGAGTCTCAGGATTGTGGTGCAAGAGGCGAAGCAGGAACTGGGTCACGTCTACCAGTGGCCGCTGAAAAATCACATTAAACGAATCTCTAAAGAGCGGATCGACGTAGTGCTCCAGCGTGACCAGGCTGAGAATTGCGTCGTTGATTCGCGGTCCGAGGGGCATCTTTAGTCCGTGACGGCGCCGTTCGACTGCAAGGCATTCTACATGTGAGTTGCCGCCGTGAGCCATCGATTTCGGGCATGAGGGCGATCTGCTGTCGACCTGTTTGCGTGCCGTGCTAGATTGCCATCTAGTGTTTCAGTGCGAGGTTCCCATTTCCGCGGGTCTTCAGGAAGGGCAGATGAATCAGGAGAGTCGAATCGAACCTGAGTGGGAATACATTGTTGTTGGATCCGGCGCTGGCGGTGGGACGGTCGCTGCTCGGCTGGCAGAGGCGGGACGAACCGTGCTCTTGCTGGAGGCGGGCGGAGATCCGCGAGAGATGACGGGCGGAGATCCGCTGAATCCACAAGGCAGCCGCCTTCCCGATGATTACGACGTGCCGTGCTTTCATGCGTTTGCCTCTGAGAATGAAGCGATGAAGTGGGACTTCTTCATCCGCCATTACGGCGACGATGTGGCGCAGAGGCGCGATTCCAAGTACCGCGAAGATTGGGACGGCAAGCGGGTCGACGGTGTTCTTTATCCTCGCGCCGGAACTCTGGGTGGCTGCACCGCGCACAACGCAATGATCTTCGTATATCCGCACGATGCTGACTGGGACAGAATCGCTGAGTTAACGGGCGATGCATCCTGGAAGGCAGGCAAGATGCGCAAGTACTTTGAGCGCCTGGAGAATTGCCACCATCGGCCGCCTTTTCGATGGTTGGCAAAACTCGGCATCAATCCCACGCGCCACGGCTGGAAAGGCTGGCTTCACACCGAGAAAGCCGTTCCGCTTACCGCGCTTGCTGGCCGGGACCTGCGCAAAGTGCTCGTGGCCTCAATCAAGGAAGCAATAGTAGATATTGGTCAACTGCCGGATCGCGCGTACTGGTTTCTCCAGAGCCTTCTTGATCCGAACGATTGGCGTGAGGTGAAACAGAACTCGATTGGCCTCAGATATATGCCGCTGACCACTCGGAATCATGCACGGATGGGAACGCGAGAGCGAGTTCGAGAAGTCGCCAGTACATATCCGGATCGCCTGCAGATCAAGCTCAATGCCCTCGTAACCCGTGTGCTGTTGGATGAAAATCGGCGGGCCATCGGTGTCGAATACCTAAGCGGCGAAAGACTCTATCGCGCGCATGCCCGCCCCAGTGAGGAGGTCGGCGAGCTTTGCCTGGCAAGGGCATCTCGCGAAGTGATTCTTGCGGGTGGCGCCTTCAACACGCCACAGATGTTGATGTTGTCCGGCATCGGACCTGCGGAAGAACTACGCGCCCACGGCATACCTGTGCAGGTAGACCTGCCTGGCGTTGGCAGGAACCTTCAGGATCGATATGAAGTCGCGGTAGTGAATCGCATGAGCTTCGACAGCTGGGACATCTTCAAGAAAGCTAGGTTTGACTCCAGCGATCCACTCTACGAGACGTGGAAGAAAGCTCGCGATGGTCCCTACATTACGAACGGGGCGGTCCTCTCACTCTTCAAGCGCTCGACAGAGGAAGCGCCACTCCCTGACCTTTTTTGCCTGGCGGTCGTGGGACGATTCGAAGGCTATTTCCCTACCTACTCTGACTTGTTTGCCAAGAATTTGAACTACCTCACCTGGGCCGTGTTGAAGGCGCATACCAACAATCGCGCAGGCGCAGTCACGCTGCGATCGGCAGACCCTCGCGATCCTCCGCAGATCAACTTCCGCTACTTCGAAGAGGGCACGCCAGACGGCGGCCAGGACATGGCAGCCGTTATCGACGGCATCCGCTTCGTTCGCCGCATTACTGATCGCCTGAAAGAGAAGGGCCTGATTGCAGAGGAGGAGTTGCCCGGCTGTCAGGTAAGCTCGGACGAGGGACTGAGCGACTACATTCGCGACAATGCATGGGGACATCACGCCTCATGCAGCTGTGCGATTGGGCCACAGGATCAGGGCGGTGTACTCGACACAAACTTTAAGGTGCATGGTGTGCGGGGATTGCGCGTAGTCGACGCCTCCGTCTTTCCACGGATCCCCGGCTTCTTCATTGTGAGCGCGGTCTACATGATCGGCGAGAAGGCTGCAGATGTGATTCTCCGTGACGCGGACTCGACACCCGCGTAGTCGTCCATGCTGCGCCATATCCGGCTGAGATCAGCCCGCCGTCACGGACGAGGTCGCTTATTCTCCATTGACAAGCAGGGCGAATCCTAGGATAGTGAGCGACAATATCCCGGCGGACGGGCTGCCGATAGGCCACATTCATCTCACATCTTTCTTTCTAAAGCAGGGAGAAGAGCGACATGGCTTATACAATTCCCCAACTACTGTCTATGTCTCAAAGCGAGTTGGACACACTGTTCTCCAACAGCGCGCCGGGCGACATCCCAAATGGTGAGGCAGCCGGTACGGCGATCGTTGCACCCGGAACTACGTATACGCCGGAAGTCGCGAGCATGGTCAATCACTTCGTTTGGCAAGGAAAGACATTTGACTCGACCAAAGGAGTACTGCGCAACCGGATCCTCGCTTTCGGACTGAACGCCATCGTTGCGAAGGTCTACAAATCCACCAGCTGGTTCGATAACAAAGAGTGCATCGTCCTCGATTACTCTGAGACTTCGCTGGTTGCCCACTGGATTCGCGATGAGATTCGTTCAATCGGTCCTGGCATGTACCTCGGCATCGTGTATTGGGACAAAGCAAGACTCATCCACTTCGCTCTGCAGTTCTGACCGATGACACCGCAATCCAGCTTCATGGTCGTTGCACCAATCGCTCCCGCGCGCGAGCGCGATCTGCGTCAACTGCTCGCTTCAATGAACCGCGCGCCAGGGATTGTCGATCCTCGGAACAGCCTCGTTCCGTTTGGAAGTTTCGATCGCCTGCACTTCGCAAGGTTGCTGATCCTCGACGATACGACGACTTCGGACATCAGCGTGTTTGGCGTTGCGCCCGCCAGCTACCCAACGTATCTGGCTTTCCTGGGAGACATCGACGGCGATGCTGATGAGTTTCTCGCAGACATTGTGGGGCACGCCGGCCGCGGCCTCGAAATGATTTTTTCCAACTGCTCTGACTTTCGCGGTGGGGCAGATCTTTTCGCAGTGGATGAAAGCCCGAAATCATCCCTCTGATACCAGCTACGTGAACTGGATTGGTCGCACCGTTGTGCAAGTCCGAGAAGAGTGTGCACTCCGCGAATCTCTCATGACCTGCATCCGGGTGAATCGCTCAGCCATGGCCTCAATGCAAAATACTGAGGTGCTAAACGTATTACAAAAGTTTGCGGCAAGCGAAGTACAAGCAGGACGGCTCACTTTGGCGCCTCCGGAACCAACGCCGCTGATCTGGAGCATCAAGAATATTTTACATCTCGTTGGCGTGCCGCTGGCACTCCTGGTGCTTGCGCCGTCCCTGCTCATCTATGCTCCATTTTTTATTTGGATATTGCGGCGTCGTGAGTCTGCCGACCCGGAGATGATTCCACGCATCGACCTGGAACACGCCAACGCACTGGCCGCGATTGAAGACCGCGACACAACGAATCAGTTCAGCGCGTTTGGCAGCATCAAGCCAGGACCGTTTCGGCGCTGGCTGCTGGTCTTCGTGCTGTGGATCATCCAGTACACCACGCAACACATCTACAACCGCGGCCGGCTGGCCCGGGTCAGCACGATTCATTTTGCGCGGTGGGTGTGGGTCGATGGGCATAAGCGGCTGTTCTTCGCCAGCAACTACGATGGCAGTCTCGAAGCGTATATGGACGACTTCATCAACAAAGTTTCGTTCGGGCTGAATGCCGTTTTCAGCAACGGCATCGGATATCCGACATCGCGCTGGCTGATTGCGCAGGGAGCGAAAGACGAGCAGAAGTTCAAGTACTACATTCGCCGCCATCAATTGCCTACCGAGGTTTGGTACAACGCTCATCCCGGGCTCAGCGCCTATGCGATGCAGCGCAACGAAGCCATTCGCCAGGGTCTCGAAAAGGCAGAGATGACGGGCGCCGAGCTTCAACAGTGGTTACAGCTTTTCTAGAGATGAAATCATGACGAGCACATCTGCGGTGGACTACTCCGACATTCAAGGGCTGGTGCGCTTCGGCTATGCAAAATTGACTGAGGCGACGTTTCTCCTGCTCCGTGTAAGTGACGCCGGTGCTGCCCGCGCCTGGATCAAAAGTGCTCCCATCTCAACGGCCGTTCAGCTTTCTCAGGCACCGCGTTCAGCCTTGCAGGTGGCCTTCACATGTGAAGGATTGAGAGCGCTCGGGACGCCGGATACAGTACTCGGAGGCTTCTCGGCGGAGTTTCTGACTGGAATGTCTGGTGACGAGAGCCGCTCACGCCGGCTCGGTGACGTCGGAGCAAATGCGCCTGCCTATTGGGCGTGGGGCGGACCGGGCCGAGTGCCGCATGTGGTGGTCATGGCTTACGCGATGGAACGAGAGCTTGACGCTTGGCTCCGCAACGTAGCTACTGACCCGTGGAATCAAGCCTTCGAAGTCCTCGATCGCCTTCCCACCTCCAACCTTGATGGCGTGGAACCGTTCGGCTTTACTGACGGTATCAGCCAGCCAACAATTGCATGGGGCGACGCTCCACCTACAGCGGGCGATCAATTACAGTATCGAAACCGAATAGCGTTAGGCGAATTCCTCCTCGGCTACACCAATGAGTACGGCAAATACACTGACCGGCCGCTGCTACCAATCGCGACTCCTGCCGCTAACCAGTTGCCGATTGCTCAAGACAAGCCCGAGATGCGCGATCTGGGACGCGACGGCACCTACGTTGTATTCCGTCAGCTGCAACAAGATGTGCGTGGTCTATGGAAATTCATCGATTATCAGGCAGATGGTGATTCCGCCCGCCGCACTCAACTTGCACAGTCCATGGTGGGCCGCACGCAGAAGGGAGATCCGCTAGAGCGGCTTTCTAATGTCTCGATTGATGGTGTAGATGCGGCCGATGCCCCACAGAATAATTTCGACTACAACGCAGATGACGTAGGGCTTCGCTGCCCGATAGGCTCCCATATCCGGCGGGCAAACCCGAGAACCGCGGATCTTCCCAAAGACTCAGAGGAGTTGATCTCACGTCTGGTTCACACGCTGGGATTCGGCGAGAAGAAATATGGAGAGGATGTAATTGCGTCGAGCCGATTCCATCGTTTGCTTCGTCGCGGACGTGAGTATGGCCTGGGGCTCTCACCGGAACAAGCGATTGATCCAAACCAGCCGGACACCGGGGAACATGGCATCCACTTCCTATGCATCAATGCGAATATCTCGCGACAGTTTGAGCTCATACAGGCTTCATGGCTGATGAATACAAAGTTCGGCGGGCTAACTGCGGAGAGCGATCCATTGTTGGGCAATCGCGAGCGGATTGAAGGCTGCCCGATGACAGACTCGTTCCTGCGGCCGCAGGCAAATGGGCTCGGCGAACGCATCGTCGGCCTGCCGCAATTTGTAACCGTGCGAGGAGGCGCATACTTCTTCCTTCCGGGCATCAGCGCTCTCCGCTATCTCGCTAATCTCGCCGGGTGAAATCTCATAGCTTGCTTATTCCCGATACAACCAGTTATACATGCAGGATCGCGAGCGCATGCTTCCGAGGAGCATTGACATTCATGGACAAAAGAGAATTTCTCCAGACCTCGGGCATCGCCGTTGCAGGTAGCTTAATGTCACGTTTTCTCAGTGCCCAGGCACAACCCGCGGCCCGAACTAATTGGGCTGGCAACTACACCTACTCCACCACGAACCTCCATGAGGCGAAGAGCGCGAAGGATGTCCAGGAGATCGTGAAGAGCTGCAGCCATCTCAGGGCGCTCGGTTCGCGCCACTCCTTTAACGGCATCGCCGACAGCACCGAGAATCAAATCTCGCTTAAGTCTCTCGACTCAATCGAAATCAACTCTGCAGCTAAAACCGTGACGGTTGGAAGTGGAATTCGTTACGGAGATCTCGCACCTGTGCTCGAGGCCAAGGGCTTCGCGCTGCACAATCTGGCGTCGCTGCCACACATCTCGGTAGCAGGCGCAATCGCTACTGCCACACACGGCTCAGGCCTTCACAATGGCAACCTCGCTACGGCAGTTGCCGAGTTGCAGTTTATCAACGCAAAAGGAGATCTGGTCCGCCTGTCGAAGGCAAAGGATGGCGACAAATTCCTGGGCGCGGCCGTTCATCTAGGCGCGCTGGGCGTCATCACCAATGTGACACTCGATATTCAGCCAACCTATCAGGTCACTCAAAACGTGTATCTGGATTTGCCTTTCGCTCAGCTTGAACATCATCTGGAAGAAATATTCTCCAGCGGCTACAGCGTAAGTCTCTTCACGGACTGGCAGAATAGTCATGCGACCCAGGTCTGGATCAAGCGTCGAACAGACCAGAACAATAAACCTACGCTCGGGCCGGACTTCTATGGTGCTCATCCGGCTAACGTCAAGATGCACCCTATCATCGGGCACGAATCAGAAGCTTGTACGGAGCAACTCGGAGTACCCGGCCCATGGTACGAACGCCTCCCACACTTTCGGATGAACTTCACTCCCTCCAGCGGTCAGGAGTTGCAGACCGAGTACTTCGTTCCATTCGATAAGGCCTATGAGGCAATTCGCGCGGTGGAAACTCTCCGTGATCAAATCACGCCGCATCTTTTCATTACTGAACTCCGCACCATCGACGCGGACGATCTGTGGATGAGCATGGCATACAAGCGTCGCTCTCTCGCAATTCACTTCACCTGGAAGCCTGAATGGCCGGCCGTGAAGTCCATACTTCCCCTGATCGAGGCCAGGTTGAAGCCCTTTGCTGCGAGACCGCACTGGGCAAAGCTCTTCACCACGGCGCCCGCGTATCTTGACTCGCTGTATCCGCGCTTGGCCGACTTCGAAGCGCTGGCAAAAGAGTACGATCCGCAAGGCAAGTTTCGTAACCAGTTCCTCTCCACAAACCTCTATAGCGGATAGCAAAAGCTCGCTGCGCACCTCGGTCGCCATCCAGCTCATCCACCGAAGGGTGGACTCCTATCTAGCTATCTGATACCCTGCCGAGTTATCAAGGATCGAGGCCCATGTTCCAGCCAATTGCAACACAACGGCTATATCAGCAGGTGGCGAGTCGAATAGAGGATTTGATTGCCGGCGGAAAAATCGGGGCGGGGAAGAGGCTTCCTGCGGAGAAAGAATTAGCGCGCCAGCTGGGTGTCAGCCGGCCTACGATTCGCGAAGCGATGATCGCCCTGGAAATTGCCGGCCTGGTGGAAGTGCGGACTGGCTCGGGAATTTATGTGAGCAAGCAGACTCCGTCGCCTACCGTGATCATCGATTCTGGTCCGGGGCCGTTTGAGTTGCTAAACGCACGATTGTTGATCGAGGGGGAGATCGCAGCCAATGTCGCGGTTCAGGCGACGCCGGACGATCTGCTGGAAATCCATCAAACGATTGATGATATGGAGAGTGCAATGGCTTCCGGCGGGCATGGACGGGACGCCGACCAGGCTTTCCACAAGCGGATCGCGGCGGTTACGAATAACAGCGTCTTGACGGGGCTTGTCGATACGCTGTGGAGCAACATGTTCAACCCTATGTTCAACAAACTAAGCGAGCGAACGGGACTTTTGCGGAACCAGCAGGAGACCGTGCGCGACCATAAGGCGATCTTCGCGGCCCTTTCCACACGGGATTCGTTAGGTGCTCGAACTGCGATGCGGCAGCACCTTTTGAGGGTTGAATCCGTGCTTTCCGGGGCGCCGGTGGAGGGGGAACCGGGTGCTCCGGAGGCGCCAAAATGACGCGGAATTGGGTCGGAAATATGGTCAAAAATGAATAGTTTTTGACACGCTAGAAGGGATTTCAGGGCACAAAAAGCGCCCCAAAACGGCCCGAAAATGGGGCGAAAATGTGGTCAAAAATGCGTCATTTTTGACGTGCTAGAGAGGGTTTTAGAGCACGAAAAGCGACGCAAAATCGCTCTTTTGGGCTAGGCCAGAGGTAACCCCGGATAGTAATCAGTTCGTTAACCGTCGAGGTAATTTCGGGTTGACAGTGCAAATAGCAGGGTGCTAAGTTCCTCGCTGATTTGACTAAAGCTATCTGACAGTCAAGTACCTTCAGCGGAGGCCCTCTGTGTCAATGCAACTCCTAAAAAAGATGCTGTTCGCAGTTTTGCTGTGCTCGCTAGCAACTGTGAGCAATCCGGTATACGGACAGGCAGTGAGCGCGACCTTGTTGGGAACTGTGACTGACGCCAGCGGCGCAGCAGTCCCAAATGCGACTGTGGTGATAACCGCGACCGACACCGGTGTAACTCACGAAGTCAAGACGAATGACAGTGGCAACTACACCTTCCCGGATCTTACGCCGGGGCGCTACGCGGTGTCTGCCACGGCATCGAGTTTCAAGAAAGCGATTCGCGAGAACATAGACGTTGTCGTGAACACCACGAGCCGGGTTGACGTAACTCTGCAGACCGGTGACGTGAACGAGACGGTCACGGTAACGGATGCGCCTCCGATGCTGCAGACTGACCGGGCCGACATCAGCGTCAATTTCGATACCCGTCAAATTGAAGATATGCCGCTTGCGGTAAACCGCAATTTCCAGGGGTTGTTGAACCTGGTGCCGGGCACGGCTCCTGCGACATTTCAGCATTCGCAGTTTTTCAACGCGCAGAGCTCGTTGCAGACCGAAGTTAACGGACTGCCGCGACAGGGCAACAGCTACCAGATCGAAGGAATCGACGACAACGAGCGTACTGGCTTGCTGCAGATCCTGATTCCCCCGGCGGAAGCGATCCAGACCGTAGATATCTCGACAAACAACTTTGAAGCAGAACTGGGGCGCGCCTCGGGTGCAGTCACCAACGTGATTCTCAAGTCTGGAACGAACCAGTTCCATGGCTTTGCAGAAGAGTTTTTGCAGAACCAGTTCTTCAACGCGAAGAATTATTTTTCCACGACTCTTCCTCACGTTGCCTATAACTATTTTGGCGGCGGCATCGGCGGCCCGATCGTCAAGAACAAGCTGTTTTTCTACTTTGACTATTTGCGCACCTCCGATCACGAGGCGAACAACAACAGCCTAACGATTCCGCTGAAGCAATTCTCAACGCCGGTTCCGTGCGCCGTTGGCGGAGGCCAATGCCTGGATCTGAGCGCTGCGATCGCACCAACCAAGACGGCGAATGTCTTTGCCGGAATCATCTATGATCCCAACACCGGCGATCCGACGACTGGCGCGGGCCGGACGCCGTTTCCGGGCAACCAGATTCCGATGTCGAGAGTGAACCCAGTGACGCTCTCGATTCTGAACGGACTGCCGGCGGAAAACCGACCGGTGCCGAATGCTTATACGCTGGCGAATGATTACAACACCAATCTCGCGTTCACCAAAGGCAGCAATACCTATGACGGCAAGGTTGACTGGGTAATCAGTTCGAAGGACACGCTGAGTGGCCGTTACAGCTACCAGAGCGTGGATACATTTCAGGCTCCGGTCTTCGGATCGTTCTTTGGCGGCCCCGCGCAGGGCGGGTTTGAGGCCACGGGTACTCAGTCCGCATATAGCACAGGGGTGAATTACGCCCGCGTATTCTCCCCGACTCTGCTGACGGAGGCGCGGTTCGGTGTGGCACACCTTGCCAATAACGCGAAGCCTTCGGACTACGGGTCGAATGACGCCGATAAGCTGGGTATCCCGGGCGTCAACATCGAGGGCCAGCCATTCACCTCCGGGCAGGTTGGCATATCCCTGGGAAACTTCTCAAGCCCGATCATTGGTTATTCTCCGAGCGTGCCTTGGGTTCGCTCGGAGTACAACATTGTGTTTACGAATCAATGGACGAAGATTATTCGTAACCACACGTTGAAGTTCGGCGGCGATGTTCATAACATCCAAGACAACCTGCTTCAGGATCAGACCTTCAGTCCGCGTGGTCTCTACACGTTTGCGGAGAATCAGACTTCGACGCCGGGAGCGGCAACGAATATTGCCAATGACATGGCGAGCTTCCTGTTGGATTTGCCCAGCCAGGCTGGTCGTGATTTGAACACATTTACCCCTGCATACCGGCAATGGTGGATCTTCTCATTTGTGAATGACAAGTGGCAGGCCTCTCCCAAGCTCACTCTTGATCTGGGCCTGCGTTGGGAGCTTTATCCGCCAGCCACGCCCGCAGTGAAGGGTGGCTTCTCAAACTATGACTCGACCAACAACCAGCTGATCCTTGCTGGTGTGGGCGGCAATCCATCGAATCTTGGGATGAAGATGCGTTGGGGCTACCTGGCACCGCGCACCGGGTTTGCGTATCGAGCGACGGATCAGACCGTAATCCGTGGTGGCTTTGGGTTCAGCTACACGCCGTATCCTGACAATAGCTACGCCTACAACTATCCCGTTCGCTCCAACAATGCCTACAATTTTCTGAACAGCTATCAGCCGGCAGTGTTGGCGGATAACGTGACCGTGCCTACCTTCCAGGCTGGATTTCCTGCGCCAGTTCCCGTAGTTATTCCTTCCAGCGGGATTATCGAAACGAACACGCCTCTACTGGTGGCGCAGAACTACAACCTGATTCCCACGAACTGGAAGAATCCTTACGCAATGTCGTGGAATGTGGCGCTTCAACAGGCTCTACCGGGACAGTTCTCATTTCAGCTGGCCTACGTGGCGAATCACGGCGTCGATATCGCGACAAACCAGAACATCAACCTGCCCAGTGTGTACGGTGGCGGGAGCGCGAGCGAGCCGGAGTACAACCTGCCCAATCCGCTTCCCGGTGCGACGCTGCACCGCACGGCAAGCACGAGCGCGATATTCCTTGGATACTCATCTAACTACCAATCTCTGCAGACGCAGCTGATACGGCACTTTGTAAATGGCCTGGCAACGACGACTGCATTTACATGGGCCAAGGGGATGAACTACCAGACCGGCGATGATGGCGGCCTAACCTTTTTCATCGATCAGCAGAGAAACTATGCACCGGCGGATTACGATCGCAAGTTGAACTTCGAAGAGAGTTTCACCTATGAGCTTCCCATCGGGAAGGGGAAGAGGTGGGTGAACACTTCCGGGGTCGCCTCGAGCATTATCGGTGGATGGAAGATAGCCGGGATCGTGTCGATCGTGTCAGGAATACCGTTCACGGTGACCGCGAATGGCGGCACGCTGAACACTCCCGGTACAGCGCAGACAGCCAACCTGGTGAAGCCGTTCCATAAGCTGGGAAAGATTGGAGCGGGCAAGCCGTGGTTCGATACAACGAGCTTTGCACAGCCGCTGGGCTACGTGGGGACGTATCCGAACGGGAAGGTTTACCTGGGTAACACGGGACGTAATCAATTTTACGGACCAGGTTACATGCAGAACAATCTCTCGATGTTCAAGGATTTCGGCATCAGGGAATGGATGACGCTGAATGTTCGCTGCGACGCATTTCAGCTGAGTAACACGCCGCAGTTTGCCAATCCAAACTCCTCGTTGACGAGCGGAACATTTGGGCAGGTTACGGGCACGCTTGGAAGTGGAAGTGGCGTGAACGGCGTGGGAGGCGGTCGCGCTCTGCAGCTATCGGCGAAGCTCTCCTTCTAGGCTCTATGTCTAAGGCAGGGATGGCGGCGAAGAGGGTTTCTCTTCGCTATGCTATCCCTGCACTTTCATTTGCGAGGAGCAGTAGATGAACGCATCACGTAGAAATCTTTGCATCTCACTTCCCGTGTTGCTGGCCTCGATGGCCGCACGGGCAGATGACCAGACACTCTCCAGCTTTGTAACTCCGTTTGAGAAGCTACCCGTAAAGCAGAATGGCCCGAACACGTCGCGGTCGATCCTGAACGGGAAGACCGAGTCAGGTGCGCAGATGGAGGTGCACGAGACGGTGCTTGCTCCGGGAAGCTCGCCGCATCCTCCGCATCATCACAAGCACGACGAGCTGTTTTTGATGTCGACGGGGACGCTTGAAGTAACGATAGCGGGCAAGACGACGGTGATTGGGCCGGGTTCTGCTGCGTATGTTCACTCCGGCGAAGAGCACGGGGTGCGGAACAATGGCTCGGTGGAGGCGCAATACTTTGTGGTGGCAACGGGGACGGAGGCCTGACAGGCCTTAGAGATCTGTAAGATAGCTTGACAACCAAGTGAGAGGATCGTAGATTTTCGTGCATGAACCACACATGGAATCGTAGGGGCTTTCTTCGGGGAAGTGCTGTGGCTGCTGCGGCAGCCTGTCTGACGTCTGACTTATCGCTGGCCTATGCTGCGCCTAAGAGCAAGGCGTTGGGGCCTTCCCCCATTCGGCTGGGAGTGGCGAGTTATTCGCTGAGGAAGTTTAAGCCTGAGCAAGTGATAGCGGACTTGAAACAATTGCGGACGCCTTACCTGAACGTGAAGGATGTCCACCTGCCGATGGGGACGGTGGAGGAGGTAAAGAAGGCTGCTGCCGTGTATCGTGACGCGGGAATAACCCTGACGGCGGCCGGGACAATCTACTTCACCAAGGATGATGATGCGGATATGCGGCCGAAGTTTGAGTACGTGAAGGCGGCGGGCATTCCGATTATTGTTGCGGGACCGACGAGGGAGACGCTGGCGCGGGTGGAGAAGTTTGCAAAGGAATACGATGTGAAGATTGCGATCCATAATCATGGACCCGAGGACAAGCAGTTTCCCTCGCCGCTGGATAGTTTGAAGGCGGTGAAAGGCATGGATCCGCGTATGGGGGTCTGCCTTGACGTTGGCCACGCAGAGCGCGCAGGGGCCAACGTGGTGGATGCGATTGCGGAGTGCGGGCCGCGGCTGTTTGATTTGCATATGAAGGATCTGAGCGACCTGAAAGCCAAGGAGAGCCAGGTGGCGGTGGGAGAAGGGAAGATGCCGGTGTATGGGATCTTCGAGGCTCTGATCAAGCTGAAGTATAAGGGGTGCGTGGATCTGGAATATGAGATTCACGAAGATGATCCTATGCCGGGAATGCTGGAGAGTTTTGCTTACATGCGGGGAGTGCTGGCAGGCATGGGCTACAGCGCTGAGGGATGATTCACGGGCTTGGATACAAAGGAGAAGGGATGTCGGAATTGAATCGGCGAAATTTTCTGGTGGGTGCGGGGGCGGCGGTTGCTGCTGTTGGAGTGTCTCGGAGTCTGAATGCTTTTGCGGCGGATAATGCGCCGGTGGCTCCATTGAAGTCTCAGTTCAAGATTGCGGTTATCACGGATGAGATTTCGCAGGATTTCGATCACGCTTGCTCGGTTGCTTCGCAGGATTTTGGAATGCAGTGGGTTGAGTTGCGGGACTTGTGGAACAAGAACATTCTTGCGCTCGACGCGAAGGAGATTGCCGAGGCGCATCGCATCCTGGATAAGTACAAGCTGCAGGTTACCGATATTGCGAGTCCCCTGTTCAAGGTGGATTGGCCGGATGCGCCGCAGTCGAAGTTCAGCCCTAAGCGCGATCAGTTCAAGGCTGGCTATACGTATGCCGATCAGGATCATGTTCTGGAGAAGAGCATTGAACTGGCGAAGGAGTTCAAGACGGATCGGGTGCGGGGATTTGATTTCTGGCGCCTTGACGATCCGGCGCCGTATCGAAAGGCGATCAACGCGAAGCTGGCGGAAGCGGCGGACAAGCTTGGCAAGCAGGGGCTGGTGTTCATCCTTGAGAACGAGATGGCCTGCAATACAGGCACGGGGGCGGAGGCGGCCGAGGTGCTGGCGGCGGTGCCCACTCCACACCTGATGGTGAACTGGGATCCGGGTAATGCCGCGGCTCTGGGTGAGACGCCGTTTCCGAATGGGTTTGATCTGCTGCCCAAGAATCGGATCGGGCATTGTCACTGCAAGGACACAATAATGAAGCCGGGCGGGGGCTATGAGTGGGCACCGGTGGGCAAGGGAGTCATCAACTGGGTGGGGCAATTTGAGGCGCTGAAGAAGATGGGTTACAAGCAAGGGGTGAGCCTGGAGACGCACTGGCATGGCGGGGGTTCGCCGGAGGCATCTTCCCGGCAGAGTTGGGCGGGTATGAGGGCGGATTTGCAGGCTGCGGGCACTCTGGCCTGAGCCGGGCGCACGGACAAGTAAAGGGGAGTGGAATGAATCGACGGGAATTTGTGGGTGGTGTAGCGGCCGGAGCAGCGGTCCTGGCAGCGTATCCAACATCGCGCGCGCTGGGCGCTAACAATCGCATTCGCTTTGGGCTGATCGGCGCGGGTGATCGCGGAACGCAGGATCTAAAGGAAGCGCTGAGCCAGCCGGATGTGGAGTGCGTGGCGATAGCGGATGCTTACTCGCGCCACCGCGATGCGGCGAAGGTGGTGGTGCCGGGGGCAGAGATGTACGACGACCCGCGCCGTCTCCTGGATCGCAAGGACGTGGATGCTGTCATTGTCGCCAGTCCTCTGCATCTGCACGCTGAGCACATGCTGGCGGTGCTGGCATCCGGCAAGGACGTGTATTGCGAGAAGACCATGACCTGGGACATCGCCGAAGCGAAGGCGTGCCTGACGGCCGCGAATGCTTCGAAACAAGTAGTCCAGATTGGTTTGCAGCACGAGAGTGACGGCGACCTGGTGGATGCGAAGAAGTGGATTGATAGCGGAATGGTGGGTAAGGTCTGCATGGTGGAGTCGTGGATGAGCCGCAACACTCCGCATGGTCATGGACAATGGGTTCGTCCGGTTCCAGCAGACTGTAACCCTGAGCACGTGAAGTGGGACCTGTTTCTCGACGGACGTCCAAAGATTGAATTTAACGGCAACAAGTTCATCAACTGGCGGTTGTTCTGGGAGTTCTCTGGCGGCAACGTGACCGAGAACATGGTTCACCAGATTGCGTGGATCCAAACCGCGCTGAACCTGAAGGAGCCATTGGCTGCGACGATGTCCGGCGGTGTGTTCTCAGAGAAAGACGGTCGCCAGGTGCCGGACACTATTGCGGTGACGCTCGAATATCCTGACATGGTGGTGGTGTGGCAATCGACATTCAACAATAAGCAGTTTGGGCTGGGCGAGCGCATCCTAGGCAGCGACGGTTCGATCGAACACATCAGCGGCGCAACGGATATGGTGACGGGCAAGTACACTTCCAGCATCAACTACTATCCTGAGAGCCTGAATCGTCCGGATGGCAAGGCCGTGAAGGGTGAAGCGCAGGGAGTGAATCACATGGGCAACTGGATGGATTGCATCCGGTCGCGGAGCAAGAAGACCAATGCTCCCGTTGAAGTGGGATACAACTCCGCCGTTGCGGCGCACATGGCCAATCTCGCATTTCGCCAGAAACGGCGCATTACTCTCGAAGAGGCTATCGCGGCCAAGCCAATGTATTGAGGCTTATCCATAAATACTGAAGACCTGCCCTGCTCATCCACATGGTGAGCGGGGTTTGTTATTAAATGCGTCACCGCCGTAGATGAAATCCCAGGTCTCAAAGCGAGACTTTGAAAGCCGGGGCAGCTAAAGATCGGTCAGCGAGTTAGCAACGCAGCAAGTGAGCGTGAGTTTATCCCACTCAAGCCAACAGCGGGCTTGAATGGGCCACCCAACCAAACCGTTACTCTCGCTCGCAGCGGATTGAGGTGTCGCTAACAAGTTGCGTGGTGGTCGAAGCATCACTTGACCGGAACAGGAGGGAGCAAATGTGCCAACGGCCTTTATCTTCCTGGGCCCACTCCACGAGTGTGCCGTGCCCGAGCGGACCATGGATTGGAATCGTTAGATCGGCGTTCCCATTACTGTCTTTCGAAATGAGATACCCCTTGACGAAACGTCCCGCGTTCAGTGGTTGACCAATCAGCTGCGTAACCTCAGCTGAACTGCGGGCCTTGCTGACAGCCAATCTAACGGGGCCCCGTGCTCTAATCGGAAGACTCAAGAACCATAGACAACCCAACAAAAGGATGACTCCGATCCCCGATACAGCCAGAATTGCGATCTTTCTCACTTGCCTCATACGAGAAGAATTCTACAACTCGAACGCCGCGACAGCTTCCGAACTACAGATCGAGATGTACGTGTTCTCTTGCCGTCATTGTGGCTTCCGTTGAAATCTTGCGCGGCAAAAGCAAGCCATGGAAATGCCGGGGTATGGAAAGGGTGGAAAGCAAAAAGCCGGCTTTCCACCCTTCCCACATTACCATGGCCACTACAACGACTATCATTTTTTGAAGATCGGCAAAGCCCACTGTAAACCCGCAATCAGTGCCATTGTTTGTAAACTATGTCCTCGGTCAAAAACGTAAAGATGTTGTGCCCGGTACTCTCAGGAAGACTGGCCCCGCTCATCGACATGGTGAGCGGGTTTTTTTGTTTGAGGGGTGGTCCTGTTTTCTCGATCGAGACTGTTCCTATGGACATCGCAAATGGGATGTTGTACCTTCTTTGGCATGTCCAAAGGAGGTGCGATGGGTGACAAAAAGTCGGAGGTATTGCAGGGGACGTTGGACCTGATGGTGCTGAAAACCCTCCATTCGATGGGACCTTTGCACGGTTTTGGCATTGCCCGGCGCATCGAGCAGTTGAGCGAAGACGTATTGCAACTGAACGAAGGCACAGTTTACACATCGCTACTGCGCCTGCAGCAGCAGGGTTGGATCGCATCTTCATGGGGCACTTCGGAAAACAATCGCAAGGCACGGTTCTACTCGATTACGCGGCTTGGTAAGAAGCAGCTGGAGGTTGAGACGGAGAATTGGGAGCGGTTTGCGGGAGTGATCGGGCGTGTATTGAGCCAGGAAGGACAGGGATGAGAGCTATTAGGGGGTTGCGGGTTTTATCGTCCAGATTGCGAGCGTTGTTTGCGCAGAGACGCGCGAATCGCGAGTTCGATGATGAGCTGCAGCAGCACCTTCAATTGCTGACGGAACGGTTCGTGAGTCAGGGTATGTCCCTAAAGGACGCCGCATACGCGGCGCGGCGGCAATTTGGCAATGCCGCATTGTTGCAACAGAGGCAGCGAGAAGCACGGACCTTTCTCTCCCTCTCTTCGCTGTGGCGCGATCTATGGTTTGGCGCGCGCATGCTGCGCAAGCATCCCGGCTCGACTGCCGGGGTCATCGTTGCCCTTGCCCTGGGCATTGGGATGAATACATGCGTATTCACCTTCGTGAATGCCTTGCTGCTGCAGCCCCCGGTGGGATTTAAGGCGCCAAACGAGATGCGCGAAGTTTGGGAGCATCCGCGGAATGCCGCCGGCATCGAAAGTTTCATGCCGCTGACTTACCCTGACTATGCTTTCTTTCGCGACCATGCGCGAACGTTCTCGGGAATCTTAGCCTACGATGGGGACCCGGAAGAGATTATCTGGAACCGCTCAGGTCGCGGACAGGTTCTGCACGGCCAACTCGTCTCTGGCAACGCCTTCTCGGTTGCTGGAGTGGGTGTGGCGATGGGGCGCGCATTCACACCCGCGGATGATCAGCCTAACCACCCCCAACCATTGGTGATCCTGCGGCACGGCTTCTGGAAGCAGCGCCTGGGGAGCGATCCCGACATCATTGGTAAAGCGCTCACGCTGAATGGTGTGAAGTATGACGTAATCGGCGTCGCGCAGCCTGGCTTTACGGGATTCGAAGTTGCCATGGCGCCAGATTTTTGGACTCCGTTGTCGATGGTTGAACAGTTGATACATGACCCTGGCCGGTTGACGAGCCGCAACAGCAACTGGCTACTCACGGATGGGCGGCTGGCCGTCGGCCAAACAACAAAGAGCGCGCAGGCTGAAATAAGCGTGCTGGCTGGCGAGCTCGAGCTCACTCACGCTGACACGAACAAGGATATGGGTGAAACGCTCTTTACCTTCGCGCCCGTTCCCGGCCCATTTCGAGGCTATGTGACCGCCTTTACTGGGATGCTGATGGTCGTTTTCGGTTTAGTGCTTGTAATAGCCTGCACCAATGCCGCAACTCTCTTGATGGTGAAGTCAACCGGGCGGGCTCGGGAGATGGCGATTCGATCGGCCTTGGGAGCGGGGCGCGGGCGATTGATTCGGCAAATGACGGTGGAAAGCCTGCTGTTGTCACTCATCGCGGGGTGCGCCGCTGTTGCTTCTCGCCTCATTGACTTCTCATCTGTTGCTGAATCTAGTCCCAACGAGCCTTCCCATTTCAATCGAATTGCCGCTCGACTGGCGGGTACTCACATTCACATTTCTGGTTGCACTTGTCACTGGAATCGTCTTCGGAGTGACCCCGGCATTTAGGGGCACGCGAATCGATCCGGTGCAGGTGATCAAGGCCGAAGCACATTCGGGTGGATATCAAAAATCGCGGCTTCGGACAGTGATTATGATCTCCGAGGTCGCCGTCTGCGCGTTGTTATTGTTTAGCGCAACCCTTTGCGTACGAAGCCTGCTTAAGGCCGATTCCATCGACCCCGGCTTCGATACGCAAAATATAGCCGTCGCCACGCTCGATGCGGGCAGCCTCGGTTATAGCGACGTGAAGGTCGAGGCTTTCTATCGGGAATTGGCTATGCACATTCAGTGCTTTGCCCGGCGTATATTTCGTCGAGCTACGTGAATCATCTGCCCCTCGACACGTCGCGAGAACAGACCAGCGTGACCGATGAGAGCCTCGCCGGAGCCAAACCGAAAGGCATCCCGGTGGAGGTGTTCCGCGTCGAACCCGGCTACTTCAATACCATGGGAGTTCCGCTTTTGGGGGGCCGTGATTTTACGCAGGGTGAGCTGGTCAGCAAGGCGAATGTGATCGTGGTGAACGGTGCGCTGGCGCTCAGGCTATGGCCCGGCCAGAATCCAATCGGCAAGCTGATAACCGTGGGTGACGCCAAAGTGCGAAGCCAAGTCGTCGGAGTGGTAAAGACCGGCAAGTACCGCTCGCTTGGCGAAGAGCCGATTCCTGCGATATTTCGGATGGAGATGCCACCACGCCGGGTCCTTGTGGTGCATACCTCTTGCCGACCCCGGATCCTTGCTCGATGCTGTTCAACGAGAGGTTCAAATTGTGGATCCAAACATGGCCGCTACGGAAGTTCAAACCATTGGGCAGTTCATGTCTCTGCCGATGTTCGGCGCACGGACCACGGGGCTGCTATTGGGTGCATCTGGACTTCTGGCGCTGGTGCTGACGTGGATCGGATTGTTCGGCGTGATCTCTTTCGCGGTTTCGGAGCGTACGCGCGAGATTGGAGTGCGCATGGCAATGGGTGCGGGGCGGGGAGACGTGATGAAGCTGATCATGCGGCAGGGACTCTTTGTAGCGGGCATCGGACTGGTGATCGGGATCGGCGCTGCCTTGGCTGCGGCGCGGCTGCTCTCTTCGCTGCTCTATGGTATCCGGCCGGACGATCCGGCGACGGTCGTTGTTGTTTTCGTAGGAATGACGGTGGTAACCATGCTCGCCTGCTATATTCCGGCGCGACGCGCGATGCGGGTAAATCCGGTTATCGCGCTACGTTACGAATAGCTGGCTACTCAACTCAGCGGAAGCTGAAAAGGGCGTTTCTGGCCAAAAACAAGCCATGGAAACGACGGTGTGTGGAAAGTGGCACGCTCATCCACACAGTGAGCGGGGTTTGTTATTTTTGTACGGCTGCGTTGCTAGCTGCGCTTCTTTCGTTTGCTTTCGATCCTGGGCCAGTACTGGAATTCATCGGCAAAGAGTTCGCCGTTCAGGTCTGACACGCGTTGCTGCATGCGTGTTTGTGCATCTGCGATGGCGCGGTTGTAGACGGCGGGCGCAATTTCTTCCATGATGAAGTTGAGCAGGAGGCCGGCGGGCAGGTGGCCGATTGGCTCGGACATATTCTCCTGGAAGTATCGTTGAATCGAGGCAATCGCTTGAGCGCGGACTTGTGAGGGAATCTCGATTGTCGTCATTCGTACAAGCTCCTACGTGTGAGCTTACACTTCGCTAACATAGAGGAAGGCGGGAGGATTTGATGAGCGATGGACGGGAGGAACGGGAAGAGCGTGAGAAGCGCCGCGAGCAGGAAGAGCGGGAGAATCGCGAGGACCGTATCGACCGCGACCTGGTGAATGAATGGGAGCGGGAGAGGGTGGATTCGTAAACCGTGCCTGGCCCTGGGCCGGTGTCTTTCTGGTTGTTCGTTCGTGGGAGAGCAAATCTGCGGAAAGACAAATACAATTCAGGGCATCAGTATCTATCATGTTTGGCGGTCGGTCATCGAACTCGGGCGCGTCTGCGGATGACGCTCGACCCAGTGATGGATGAGCCAGAAGCGACGGGCGATGCGAATCAGGAAAGCGGTTATTACGGCGGCCGGGAAGCAGCAACGCAATCTTCCAATGCAAATGCTTTTCGATCAGCAGGGAAACGAGCGCTCGGTGCTGAGCCTGGTAGTGAGGGAAGCGGTACAGGCGGGCATCCAGGACATTTGCATCGTGGTTTACCCGGGCGATGAAGAGCCCTATGCCAAGCTACTGCAGGACGATGCGGCGCGACTGACTTTCGTCCGCCAGACAGAGCCTCGAGGTTATGCGCATGCGGTGTTTTGCGCTCGGGATTTTGTGAAGGATGAGCCATTCCTTCACTTCGTAGGCGACCACATTTACGTTGGGGCGGAATCGGGTGGATGCGCGCGGCGGCTGGTGGAAGCAGCCACTGCGGAAGACTCCGCGATATCGGCGGTGCAGGTGACCCGGGAGAGTCTTCTTCCCCTGTACGGCGCCGTTGGCGGCCAGCAGGTTTCGGGCAAGCCCGGACTCTACCGCGTTGACAAGGTGCTGGAGAAGCCTACGCCGACGGAGGCGGAGCAACACCTGGTGGTGCCGGGGCTGCGCAGTGGGCAGTATCTCTGCTTTTATGGAATGCATGTTCTAACGCCGACCGTGTTTGAGATTCTTGCGGAGCTGCTGGGTGGTGCGCCGAATGAGCGCGTGAGCTTGTCGTCTGCGCTCGCGGGGCTGGCGCAGCGTGAACAGTACCTGGCGATGGTGCAGCAAGGGCGGCGCTTCGACGTTGGTGTGAAGTACGGATTGTTTACCGCGCAATTGGCGCTGGCACTGAGCGGTGAAGACCGGGCGGAAGTGCTGACGGAGCTTGTGAATGTGCTGGCTGCTCGCGAGATGCCCGCAGAGCGGGGAGTGACAGATTGAGCGAGCTCTGGGCCATTATTACTGCGACAGAACCGGATGTTCGCAACCGGGCGCTCGACGCGTTCTGCCGGCAGGCCACGACGGAGCAGTTGCTGGCCGAGGCGGCTGAGCTGGAAGGACGCAGGCACTTCAGTGAAAACCTGTACGAACGTGTGCGCGCGCTGCTCTTTCTTTACGCGATTCACCGTTTCCATTTGCCGGTAAGGCCCGAGATGGTTGGGCGGGCGCTTATTCCATTCGCGGGCTACGACAAGCTTTTGCGGCGGCGTTACGAAGAAGCGATAGGCGTATTTCTGACGGCGTGGATTGCGGAGGGGCCAAGCGACGGACTTTCGAGCGCGCTGGCTGCAGCGTACAGGGGGCTGGCGTTTCAAACATTGGCCGATCAGGTGCGGCGCAGTGTTCGCTCAGTGCGAGGGAACCAGTGGATGTTTCGGACCGGGCATCCAGCGGATTATGCCTTGCGGATCCGCAAGGAACTGTTGCAGCGGGATGCGGCGGAGCCATTTCCGATTCTGCACGAGGCCACACCGGTTCGCATGGATCTGAGCCACAGCGGCTGGAGCGACATTTTCTTTCTCGGCATGGATCTTCCCGAGTGGGCGCGGGTGCTGAACGTATCGATTGACCTGGTTGTAAGCGGCACGGATGCGTCGCCCAAGCCTCCGGTCGAAGCATATCTGCGATTGATCGATCGCCCGGTGATCCGATTGGTGAGTGTGGATCTCGATGCCAGCGCCGAGATCGAAAATTTGCAGGAGCTATTTGATTTTGGACGCGATTATCTTGGGCTGCTGAAGGCAGCGGTGATTTCATCCGGTCTCGTGCCACCGGGGCTTGAGAGTTCTGGTCAGCCGCTCTCGCGACTGCTTCGACAGCTACTGGGGCAGCGAGGGTCTCGGCATTGAAATTGTCAGTCACGTGAATGACATTCCGAAGGGTTCGCGGCTTGCGGTGTCGACGAACCTTCTGGCATCGCTGATCTCGGTGTGCATGCGGGCTACAGGACAGGTTGCGTCGCTGACGGGATCACTGACGGAGCCGGAACGCCGACTAGTTGCCGCTCGTGCGATTCTGGGCGAATGGCTCGGTGGCAGCGGCGGCGGCTGGCAGGATTCTGGAGGCGTCTGGCCGGGAATAAAAATTATCGAGGGTTCGGCGGCCGAAGAGGTGATCCCGAATTCGGCGTCAGCCGCGGCAGGCTGTTGCCGGTACATCACGTTCTCGGCGCCACCGAAATTTCCGAAGAGTCGCGCGACAAACTGCAGCGCAGTCTCGTCCTGGTACACGGCGGCATGGCGCAGGATGTCGGCCCGATTCTCGAGATGGTAACCGAAAGGTATCTGCTGCGTTCGCCGAACGAGTGGACAGCCCGCGGCGACGCGATCAAGATACTCGACAAGATTCTGTCGGAGCTGCGCGCCGGCAATATCCGCGGCGATCGGCGCTGCGACCGAACAAAACTTCTTCGGACCCATTCAGAGCATCATCCCGTGGGCGAGCAATCTCTATACCGAGACATTGATCGCACAAGCCCGCGCCCGCATGCACTCGGATTTCTGGGGCTTCTGGATGTTGGGCGGTATGGCGGGCGGCGGTATGGGATTTATCTTCAGCCCCGAGCGCAAGGCGGAAGCGCAAGATGCCATGCCCGAAATCATGACCGAAACCAAGCGTCAGTTGGAAGACGCGGTGCCGTTCGCCATGCAGCCGGTCGTCTATGATTTTGCAATCAACGAACATGGCACGTTCGCCGAGCTTCTTAGCGCTGAAAATAGCTTGCTGCCGGAGGGTTATTACGCGCTGACTGTTCCTATTCTCCTGCGCCAGGACCCGCGTCTGATCCCCGCCAACAGACGTCGGGAACTCGATAGCCTCGCTCGCGCCTCGCGTGCGCAGTCCGCTTATGCGGGATTTGTCCAAAGCCTTTTTGACCGGCTGCTTCCATCGGCACGCGCATCCGACGGACAGGGACTCACGTTGCTGGAACTGCTCAAAACGCATGGTTTCGATCCTCTGGAACACGAAGTCATTCGAACTGACCTCCAAAACGGCCGCATCGGGCTCTCACAGAATCGGCTCCCGACGACTACTCGGGTCGAAGATGCTCTGCCGTCCGATGTATTCGACGCCCGCGCCGGCGTCGATGATCGGCTGCACGCACTCGGGCTCGAAGCATTGCGGCAGGGAAGAGTGGCCGTCGTGTCGCTCGCCGGCGGGGCGGGAAGTCGCTGGACCCGAGGCGCCGGCGTGGTCAAAGCCCTGAATCCGTTCTGCAAGCTCGGCGGCCATTACCGCAATTTCATCGAACTTCATCTCGCAAAAAGCGCGCGATCCTGCTCAATTTACGGAACTGCCGTCCCGCACGTCATTACCACCAGCTATCTCACGCACGGACCCATCGAAGAGTATCTGAAAAAAACGCGGAATCTGGAATATCCAGGACCAGTGCTGCTGTCTCCTGGCAGAAGCATCGGCCTGCGCATGGCGCCGATGGTGCGCGACCTGCAGTTTGCCTGGGAGGAACTGGCGCAGCAATCGCTCGATGAGCAAAAAGAGAAGATGCGGGAGAGCATTCGCACCGCTCTCACGCAGTGGGCGCGCAGCGTAGGCGAAGGATCCGACTACACCGACAACCTTCCGCTTCAATGTATTCACCCGATCGGTCATTGGTATGAAGTGCCCAACATGTTGCGCAACGGAGTACTCCGCAAGCTTCTCGCTGCCAATCCGCAGTTGAAGTATCTCCTGGTGCACAACGTCGACACGACGGGAGTGAATCTTGAGCCCGGTCTCCTGGGCCTGCACATTGATACCGGCGCCGCGATGACGGTTGAGTTGATAGCCGGCAGATAGAAGACCATGGCGGAGGATTGGCTCGGTTGATGGGCGTAGCGTCTTATCGAAGGCTTGGCGCTTCCGTCGGAAGAAGTGGAATGGTCGCTTTCGTACTACAACACCAACACGTTTTGGATTGACATCGATCAATTGCTTACGATCTTCGTCTTGATCGAAGCTGCTCGATAACGCCGAGAAGGTCAACACCGCGATTCGCGCCGTGGCCGCCCGAATGCCAAGCTATATCACGTTCAAGGATGTAAAGCACCGCTGGGGCAAGGGGCAGGAGGATGTCTTTCCGGTCGCGCAATTTGAAAAGCTGTGGGTCGATATGACCGCTCTGCCTGAAATGTCCTGCAAGTATGTTGTCGTGCCTCGACTGCGTGGCCAGCAACTGAAGGAACCAGCGCAACTGGATGGCTGGCTGCGAGATGGGTCAGCCAGCTTCGTTTCCGGTCTGTGTGATTTCGGGACTCGGTCTGAGTAGCGAGTCCCTCCGCGTCGTGATGTAATCCTTTCGCTGGAGTTGGTCAGCTTCGGTAGAAGTCGCAGTCGGGGATTGAGATGAAGGAAGCCGTCAGGCACATTGATGTTGGCACGGAGTTCTACACACCCGAGGGGTGCTACATCATTGAACTCTCCAACACTCCTGATGACGAGGAGGCGTCGATTGCCCGGGCGCGCGTGGAGCCAGGAGTTACGACGCGGTGGCATCGCCTTACAGGGATAACGGAGCGCTTCATCATCCTCGAAGGCAATGGTCGAGTGGAGGTGGGCGGTCTGACTGCTCAGGATGTGGGCGCAGGCGACGTTGTGATTATTCCGCCATCGTGCCGTCAGAGAATCAGTAATGTTGGCGCGGGAGACTTGATTTTCCTGGCAATCTGCACACCGCGATTCCGGCAAGACTTGTACGAGGACATAGAGAGCAGCTTAGCGCAACCTTAGGGCTTGTTCTGCTACGCGCGGCTAGCTGCCCTGGACTCGTGTTGCAGTAGCCATTGCTTGCGGTGAAGTCCTCCGCCGTAGCCGGTAAGCGAACCGTTGGAACCGATGACGCGATGGCACGGCACAACTACGCCAACTGGATTGGAGCCATTGGCCGATCCGACGGCTCTGACCGCAGACGGCTGACCAACGCGCTCTGCGAGTTCCACGTAGGAGATGGTGACGCCGCACGGAATGGCTTGCAGCGCACTCCATACTTTCCGCTGGAAGGACGTGCCTGCGGTGCGCACAAGCAAATCATCAATGGCGGCCAACTCTCCCGCGAAGTATTGCTCTATGGCGCGCGTCGGGTGATGCGAGCCGTGCGCTTCCTCGAGGCTGAATCCGTGGTCGCCATAGTGAATATGGAGTAAGCGGCGCATGCGCGGCTCATAGTCGGCCCAGTCAACGGCGCGCAGAGTATCTTCACCGTCCGTCACAATCAGCATTTCGCCGATCGGCGTATCGAGATGGTCGAGCAACAAGCGCAATGGTTCCGGCATTCAGCCTCTATGATCCGCAGCGGTGCGGATTGCTTGAAAACTCAAATCGAATTCCAGCAGATCTGCATCGCTGCCCTACTCCTGAAGAACGGGGAAGGCGGTAATGCGCAGCTTGGCCGCTCCGTATGGAATCAGCGTAACCTTTTCCTCCGGCTCATTACTCTTTACCGGGCTTTGAGGCACAGGGTTTGCCACGCCATCCTCTGCAAACCATGCGGGAAGCTTTTTGCCGGTAACCTCAAGTTTGACCGGTGCGTCTTTGCGTGTGAAGGGGCCTGCGGCAACTGGTGATTCCGTGACACGGACCGAAGCCGCAACATTTTTCGGATCGATGCGCAGCGCGTAATTCCACTGGCTGGTCGGATAAACCTGCCAATCCGCCGTCATGCCGCGATCGCGCCACTTGAGCCAGCCTTCGCCGATGCCATAGGAGTAAACGATTGGGCCGCGCTCTATGGCAATTGAATCGTTGTACCAGCGAGAGACTCGCGGCGACATCGGCAATTTAATTTCAACGCGGTCGCCTGCATTCCAGGTGCGATCGATGCGGGCAAAAGATCCGGCATTCGGAGCGGGCTGAACCTGGCCGTTGATTGCAATGGTGGCGCCTGTCGCCCACGAAGGAATTTTGAGGCGGAGCGGGAATGGGAGCGGCTTAGAGGGATTGACGGTGAGGCGAATCGTCTCGCGGAAGGGATACTCCGTCTCCTCGATCACATGGATGTCTACGCCGCGGACTACGGTCTTAACCTCGCAAGGCGCATAGACTGCGGCGACCAGCCCATTGTCGTTCGACAACATGAAGAGGCTTGCCGCCAGCTTTGGCCAGCCCTGATGCATGTTTGCGGTGCAGCAGCCGAAGTTCGGCTCAAGTCCGTAGATGTTGGACTCAGGCCCGTCGGTGGTCCATGGCTTGCGATGGAGGCTTACCTCAACCTGGTTGGGCTGCTGATTATATTGATGTGCCCACATGTCGTCGGTGAAGGTGCCGGGCAGGGCGTTGTAGGCAATTCGTTCGAGCCGATCGCCAAGCGCGGGCTCTCCGAGAATCGCGAGCGCCTGCTCAAGGGAGTACATCATTTCAACGACGGTGCAGAGTTCTGAGCCCTGCGACGGATTGCGTCCGGCGAGGTGCTCATCGCAAGAGAACATGCCGTTGGGCAAGCCATGATATTTGTCCAGCATGGCGAGCTGCTGCGTGAAGCCCTGGCGGTCTTTCTCGGAGTTCGAGACCAAGTACCAAACCGGCTGGGCCTTGAGCGCTTGTCCGTTGTTGACGCCGTGGGTTGCCAGCGCGAGGTCGGCGAGGCCGCCACCCTCGTTGAGCTTGATGAACTCTGCTGTGATCATTTTGGTGTATTGAAAGTCAGCGAAGTTTGCCTGCCAGTCAAATCCCTGCTGGTGAAGGAGACGAACCAGGTCAAGGAGCTTTGGGTCACCATTTCGGTTGTAGAGCCAGAGAACGCAGAGCGCTTCGTCCTGCCAGCGGAACTTTCCCCAATCTCGCAAGGGTCGCTTCGGAAGCTGAGAATATTGGTAGGCATAGTAGCGCTCCATGAAGGGGATGACACGCGGATCGCCGGTAGCTTCCTGATATTGGGTGAGCACCTTGAGCATAACGAATCGCGGCCACCAGTCATCGTTCCCGGCGGGCCCCATCATGCCGTTGGCAGACTGGTGGGTCAATGTCCAGTCAATATATTTCTGAGCTTTGGCTTTGAGCCGTGCGTCGCCGAGAAGATAGGCGAGTGGCACGAGCCCGTCGAGAAAGTATGGGCCTCGTTCCCAGGATTCTCCGGTACCGCCGAGCCAGCCACTGGTGGGACCGACGTCTGCCCAGGTTTCATCAAGGTGGCCGCCGAGCCCGGTAGCTTGAATCTCCAGCTGCTGCTTGAGCCATCCAGTAGGAAGCACAGTGCCAAGTGGCAGCGTGTAGAAAGCACTCGGCGAGAGTGGCGCACGGTTCTGTACTGCTGCGATGCGATCGAGTGAAGCAGCTTTCGCTACGGCCTGAGAGAAGGCAACGGCCGGCTCGGCTAGAGCGGATGACGCCAGGGTTGCCGCTGCTGCTTGCTTGAGGAAGGCGCGGCGGCTGGTGTTGAGGGGCCTTTTCATTTCAAACTCCTGGTAATGCGGCGAAGCGGTCAGGCTTTGCCACTCCCTGATTTTAAGAGCTGATGGAGGTCAAAGTCGGGTGTCTTCGCGAAGATATCACGGTTGAGTATGAAGCTGTCGCCGCTGAGGAGAGAGAGGCCATTTGCCCAGGCGCCCGGACAGAGCATACAAATAAGTTCAATATGCCGGAGAAACAATTCTCCTTCGCGGTGGGCGTTTCGGGTACGACTGCCAGGGACTCCTTCCCCATCATGACTAGGTCAACGAGGATGATGCTCGCTGTAATGCTGCTGTGTGTACTGCCGCTTGCGCACGCCCAAGAGAGCCCGCAGGCCGCCTCGGGTGGCATGGCCACGGGCGCGACTCATCCCGCGGAATACGACAGCCAGCATCGTCCCATTACAGCCGGCGGATTTGTTAAGTCCGGGCCGATTGTATTTGAGGATGTATCTGCGAAGGCTGGCCTTAGAGGTTGGCATCACACCGCGGGCACTCCTGAGAAGCACTACATAGTGGAAGCGAAGGGGCCGGGCGTTGCACTGCTCGACTTCGACAACGACGGCTGGCTGGACATCTACCTGGTGAATGGCTCAACCTACGATGCGCTCCACGGTAAGACGGCTTCGCCGCACGCTGCGCTATTCCGTAACAATCACGATGGCACGTTCACGGATGTCGCAGCGCCGGCGGGTGTGACCAACGATAGATGGGGCTACGGCGCAGTTGTGGCGGACTACGATAATGATGGATGGCCGGACATCTATGTCAGCAACTTTGGAAAGAATCGCTTGTACCACAATAACCACGATGGCACTTTTACAGACGTCGCGGAAAAAGCGGGAGTGGTGATCGGGACATGGTCAACCGGCGCGACCTTTGGGGACTACGATGGCGATGGGAAGCTGGACCTTTTCGTTGCCGGCTATCTGCATTTCGATATAGAGCATCCGCCGGTTGCAGGAGCGAAGACTGGTGGCAGTAGTTACTGCTCGTATCACAACACCACGGTGATGTGCGGCCCGAGAGGCCTTGAGGGGGAAGTGAATCACCTGTTCCATAACAACGGCGATGGCACGTTTACAGACGTGAGCCAAAAGGCGGGAGTGGCCGGGACGGCTCGCTACTATGGACTAGGCGCCCTGTTTGTGGATGTGAACAATGATGGCAAGCTGGACATTGTGGTCGCGAATGACTCGACACCGAACTATCTTTACATAAACAAGGGCAACGGTACATTTGCGGATCAGAGCTACGACAGCGGGCTGGCGCTGAATCAAAGCGGGCGCGAAGTGGCGAACATGGGCATTGCTGCGGGCGACTACGAAAATAATGGACACGTCGCTATCGTGACTACAACATTTTCAGATGACTACGATGTTTTTTATCGCAACGACGGCAAGGGAACCTTTGATGAGGTGAGCCCGGAAGTTGGAGTGGCTCAAGCCACCTATCCGTTTGTCGGCTTTGGGGATGGGTTCATCGACTATGACAATGATGGATGGAAAGATCTGTTCATCGTGAACGGACATTTGTATCCGGAGGTCGATAAGCATCCGGAATGGGGTACCAGCTACGCCGAGCGTCCGTTGCTGTTTCAGAATCTGAAGAACGGCAGATTTGCTCCGGTGCCTGCGGTAGAAGGAACGGGGCTTGCAGTGGTGAGTGTAGCGAGAGGCGCGGCGTTTGGCGACATCTTTAACGAAGGGAAGATCGCTGTCGTTATCAATAACATGGATGGAGTCCCGGCTCTCTTGCGCAACGTAAACGCTGATCATCATCACTGGGTGGGGTTAAGTCTGATCGGTGGACCGAAGAGTCCTCGTGACGCGGTTGGGGCGACGGTTTACCTGACCGCGGGCGGTATTCGGCAGAGAGCCGATGTGTTGAGCGGCGGCAGCTACCTCTCCTCGAACGACCTGCGTCTCCACTTTGGCCTGAATGATGCAACGACTGTGGACGATGTCGAAGTACATTGGCCGAGCGGAACGGTTGAGAAGCTAAAGTTTCCCGGGGTAGATCGTATCTTTGCCATCGAGGAGGCAAAGGGAATAGTTCCCAGCGTGTACGATGCGATCGCACAGAAGTCCAAGGCTGCCGGACGGTAATGGTCGGGTTGAACGATACGAAGATCAGTAACGATCAAAGATCTTTTGTTGCTTCAGCGGCTTTGTGATGTGTTTTCGGAATCGCATCGCCGGCTGTGCCATCGAATAGACATGTCACTGCTACCGGCTAAACGGGATGGCAAACGATTCCAGAACCCTGTGCCTACCGAAGTAGGCGGTTTTTCACTGATATTCAAAATTGGCCCGGAGATCTTTCTTGGAGCCGCGGCGCGGTCTCCGAAGCATCCGCTCGGGCCTTTCCATACCGATTCAGGGGTGTATGCCACCGACCCGGTTTCTGGTCTGAGAATTACCTGGTTTGGTCATTCCTCATCCATGATTGAAATCGATGGCATCCGAGTACTTGTCGATCCTGTGTGGGATGAACGCGCCGCGCCGACACAGTGGGCGGGTCCAAAGCGCTTCTTCCCGCCGCCATTGGCGCTTGAAGATCTGCCACCCATCGATGCGATTCTTATTTCTCACGATCACTACGACCACCTGGGCGCAGGCACGGTGCGGCGCTTGGCGCAAATGGAGAGCACGCGGCAATCGCGGTGGATTACGACGCTCGGTCTTTGCAGCATCCTCTCAAAATTTGGCATTCGTGCGGACCTGTGTACAGAGCTGAATTGGACAGAGCATGCGCAGATCGGCTCCGTCGTCGTAACTGCGCTACCGGCTCGCCACTTCTCTGGGCGGAGCGCGCTCAATCGCTTCGAAACGTTGTGGGCCTCCTTCGTCCTATCGGGCCCGCGACATCGCGTCTATTACGGAGCGGACTCGGGGGAGTGGCATGGCTTTCGCGAAATCGGCGAGAGGTTTGGCCCATTCGATTTGACGATGCTGGAAATCGGCGCGTCGAATCCTTTGTGGGCCGACATTCACATGGGTCCAGCAGGTGCGGTCCGCAGTTTTAGCGCTCTTGGGGGACAGGGATTGCTTATGCCCATTCACTGGGGCCTGTTCGATCTTGCGCTTCACCAATGGGCGCAGCCGATCGAACATATCTCGGCAGTCAAAGATCTCAAGCTCTGGTCCCCAACCCCGGGAGTACCGTGCGAGGTCGTAGCGGGCGAAGAAATTCGATCTGCATGGTGGCGAACTAAGAGCCGGTGAATGCGACAACTGCATCGTCCGGAATTCGTCGCATCCGGCTCGGCATTCCGCCACTCCCTGACGCGCGCGACTCCCAAGCTGCGATGCCGGGTGCGTTGCAAAAACCAAGTCTCAAATTCCCGGCTTCAGATGTCTTTCAGATTGATCTGTCAGTTTGCCAAATGACAGATCGGAGTGAAAGACTTGGCCCTCAAAACAACCCTGAGGCTGCCACGCGTCGTCGGCAGATTTGGGCTACTTTCGAAAGCAGGGAATTGTGAAAGACGCATTCCAATCCGCGCTGAACGTACTCCTCGTTGAGGATGACAAGGAGCTCGCGGGCTTCGTGCAGCAGGGACTCGAAGAGGAAAGCTGCATTGTCAAGGTTTGCCACGATGGCGGCTCGGGCTTGCGCCAGGCAGAGCTGCATGCGTTCGATATCATTTTGCTCGACGTGATGCTTCCCGCGTTGAACGGCTTTGAGGTCACAAAGCGCCTGCGCCTGCAGAATGTGCGCACACCCATTCTTCTGCTTACCGCGCGAGACGCGCCGGAAGACATCGTCAAGGGCCTTGATGCCGGAGCCGACGATTACCTGACCAAACCATTCGATTTTGAGGTGCTCCTCGCGCGTGTGAGAGCGCGCACGCGTGTTGCTGCAGGGAAGAACGCTCCGCAAATGCGATTCGGTGATCTTTTTATTGATACGGAAAAGAGAGAAGCTATGCGGGCAGGCCACAGGTTGGAATTGACGCGAACGGAGTTTTCCATTCTTGAATGCTTGATGCGCTCAGCTGGCCGCGTGGTGAAGCGGGGACGAATCATCGAACTTGTCTGGGGAGACCGCGACGTCAGCGAGAATAATCTTGATGTCTTCGTTCGATATCTTCGTAGCAAGGTGGATCGGGCTGGTCTGCCACGGCTGCTGCACACGGAACGGGGAGTTGGATACAGCATCCGGGAAGGATCCGATTGAAGAGCCTGACAATTCAATCTCGACTCACGGCCTGGTACTTTCTGAGTCTGGCGATCATTGTCGCGATATTCGCTGGTGGCAGCTGGTTCGCGATGAAAGTGAGCATGTATCACGGTCTCGATCGCGATCTTGAATATGAAGTGGGTGCGGTCGTCCCTTTCATCCAGAGTCATTCGCTTAACAGTCGCGATCAGTTTATGAAAGCGTTTGCGAATAGCGCAGAGTCGTCGGTCGTCGGTTTGTTTGTGCAGATCACGGACGATTCGGGGATGCTTTACGAATCGGATCTGTTGCGTTCGCATCGCATCCCAATTTTGCCTGCCGGGCCGGCGGATGGCTCAGTTTTGATTTCCACTGTCCACGGAGACGGTTGGCCTGTTCGTGTTGCGAGTAAACGAGTGGTTGTCCAAGGCGCGATCTTAACGGTTCACGTCATTGAGCCGCTTCGCGATGTGATGAGATCGCTACGCGAGTACACGCTTTATCTCACGCTACTGATACCCCTTGCGTTGCTCATCACAACGACGGCGGGTTACTGGATAAGCCGGCGCGCATTGGCTCCTATCGAAGAGATCAGGAAGGAAGCCGAGGCAATCGAACCAACAGATCTGGCGTCGCGCCTCAAGGTTCCTGCGATCGATGACGAAGTGGCACGCCTAGCGCGGACGTTGAACGCCATGCTGTCGCGAATAGAGGGGGGCTTTCGCTCGATTGAAAGATTCACCGCCGATGCTTCTCATGAACTTCGCGCTCCGCTCGCATTCATCATGACTGCCGGCGAGGTGTCGCTGCGTCGCGAGCGCCCTCGAGAGGAATTGGCGGAAGTTCTCGGCAAGATCGTTCGAGAAGCTCGCCACATGTCCAGGCTGATTGAAAACCTGCTCGATCTCGCGCGGGGCGACGCACGCCAGCGGCATACGGAATTGGCGCCACTGGATATCGCCGAGATGCTTCGAGACGCGGTCGCAGAATTGACGCCTGCCGCGAGGGCGAAGGGTCTTACGTTGACCGCAACTCTCCCAGATAGCGTAGTCGGCGTGCTCGGCGAAGGTACGGAACTTAGAAGACTTTTTGTCATCCTGTTGGACAACGCTATCAAGTACACGGAAGCCGGTGCAGTTCGACTTGCTCTCACTTCGAATAAGCCGTATGTCAGCGTGACAGTAAGGGACACGGGAATTGGCATCGAAGAGGCAGCGTTGCCGTATGTCTTTGACCGCTTCTGGCGTGCTGACAAAGTGCGTTCCCGAGTCGAGGGAGGCGCCGGGCTGGGGCTCTCGCTCGCATCGCAGATCGTGCAGCGACACGGCGGGACTATTACCGTCCAGAGCGAAATAGGGAAGGGAAGTTCATTCACCGTAGAACTCCAGTCCGCCAGCCTTTCCCGTATTTCCTAGCATCTTCAGACTGTCTTCAGGTACAGCCTGCATATTGGTTCTCAATAAGTGGGGGGGGTCTCAATGAGGTCTTCAATTTGCAGGATTGGAACGGAGCAAATGAAATGCGAATTAAGCGCGCTTTGACAGTGGCAATCACGATAATGGTGTTCTCTTCCATGCTGCTTCCCCTATCGGCCCAAACGTCGTGGGGCATATCGAAGACTCTCAACATTGGCGGAGAGGGTGGCTGGGATTATCTAAATGTTGACTCCGATACGCATCGCCTTTTTGTGACACGGGGAACTCATACGCAGGTCATTGATCTGGAAACAGAGAAAGTGCTTGCCGATATTCCGGGTCAGAAGCGGGCTCACGGTGTTGCAATTGTCCCACGGCTCAATCGCGGATTCATTACTGACGGCGGCGGCTCCGGAGCGATAGTGATTTTCGATCTGAAAAGCTACCAGGTGCTTGGGACGATTGCGGCACTCCCGGATGCTGATGGGATGATTTACGACGCGGGCAGCGATCGTCTATTGATCGTCTCGGGAGACGGCAACGCCCTGATCACGCTGAAGCCCGACGCTGATCCTAAGACTGGCACGATCGATCCCCCCATCAAACTTGGCGGTGCGCCCGAATATCTAGCTCTTGATGGGAAGGGGAAGGTTTACATCAATCTTGAGGACAAAGACGCCGTCGCAGTTGTCGATTTGAAGACGCGCAAAGTAACTGCACAATGGCCTGTAGCGCCGGGTGGACATCCCGTGGGAATGGCAATCGATGCTGCGTCTCACAGGTTGTTCATTGGTTGCCGGAATCCGCAAAAGCTGATTGTGATGAATACGGAGAACGGCAACATTGAGGCCGCACTGCCCATCGGCGCCGGAGTGGACGGGACTGCGTTTGCAAATGGCCACGCATTTGTCAGTTGCGGCGAGGGTTCGTTGGTCATTGCAGGCGACAAGTCGGGTAAGTTCGAAATTGAGCAGACACTCAAGACCAGACAGGGCTCTCGCAACGTCACGGTTGATCGAGCGGGTGAGCACGTCTATTTGCCGGCTGCGGAATTTGAGCCCGTCTCCCAGGGACGGCCGAAGGTCAAGACCGGGACCTTTGCGATTCTGGTGGTCCAGCGTAATTGAGGGCGGTGAAGAGGTATGAAGGGCCGTCGAGCGGAGCATATTTGCGGTAGGGTTGAAGAGTGATCAAGGGCACTCATCTTCACGGGAATCACGCGACGCTTTTGCTTGGCTTGGTGGGCGCTGGAATTCAGGCATCGCGAACTCCGGCAATGCACGAACGCGAAGCAGCGGAACATGGGTTGATTTGCGAGTATCGGCTGATCGACCTCGAAACTCCAGGGCTATCGGCCGATGCATTGCCGCAGATTTTAGGGGAAGCCGAGCGCAGCGGCTTTGCCGGCCTGAACATTACGCATCCCTGTAAGCAATCGGTACTTCCGCTCCTCACCGATATTTATGCGGATGCGGGATTGATGGGTGCGGTCAATACGGTTGTGTTTTTCGAAGGGCGGCGATTCGGTCACAATACCGACTGGCTCGGTTTCCGCGACGGCTTTCTTCGCGGGCTTCGGGGAGTTTCTCTTGAGCGCGTGGTGCAGTTGGGCGCGGGCGGCGCGGGCGCGGCGACCGCCTATGCGCTGCTGAAGATGGGCGCCGGCCACCTCGAACTCGTCGATCCGGATGAAACCCGCTGCCAGGCACTCGTCGATCGCTACTGCGCGGCTTTCGGCTCGGGCCGCATCAGCGTGGCGAAGGACATCGAGGCCAGCCTCGCCGTGGCGGATGGCCTGGTTCACGCGACGCCCACCGGCATGAAGAGCTATCCCGGCCTGCCGCTTCCCGGCGCTCTGCTGCGCAGCAATCTCTGGGTTGCTGAGATTGTCTACTTCCCATTGGAGACCGAGCTTCTACGCGCGGCGCGCGCCGCAGGTTGCCGCACGCTCGACGGCAGTGGGATGGCTGTCCACCAGGCGATTGAAGCCTTTCGTCTCTTCACCGGATTGGAAGCGGACCCTGAGCGCATGCACCAACACTTTCTCTCCCAGTTGCTGATTTGAGGAACGCTCCGGGATCGTCGCGGAATCGTCTTATCGGGTTCGACGAACAATTCATTTATCCTTGATAACCATGTCCACAACGGATTCCCGCACAACATGATTGCTAGCGGAGACGGGGGTTCTCGCGTCTCGATTCCGGGCGCAGATTCAGCGCGCGGCAACGATGCCTCGCGATGGACGCGTCTCTCTCTACAAGTGGTGGGGTTGTGTTTCATCATCAACGCCGTGGATGGCATGAACGTATTTCTTATGTCCTACCTGGCGCCGTCAATCACCCGGGATTGGGCTCTCTCACCAACGACGCTCGGAGAGATCTTCAGCGCAGCACTCGTTGGCATGGCGATCGGCGGGTTGATGATTGCGCCCCTCGGCGACCGCTACGGCAGGCGCCCGCTAATCCTGGCATCGCTGCTGATGATGTCGACGGGAATGGTGTTGAGCGGATTTACCCCGGGCGTTGTGGCGCTGCTTCTTGCGCGCGTGCTGGTTGGCATGGGGATCGGAACGGTGCTGGCGTGCATGACTGCGCTGGTGGCGGAGTTTGCGCCTCCACACAGGCGTAATTTTTCAGTGGGGCTACTCCAGGGCGGCTACCCCATCGGCGCGACTGCCACGGGCTTTGTCACAGCCTGGGCTCTCGCCCATCATTCATGGCGCAGCATCCTGCTCTTCTCCGGCTTCGGCTCGCTGGTCTTCTTCCCCATAGGCCTCTTGCTGCTGCCGGAGTCGATTGCCTTTCTGGAGCACCGCAACCGGGGAGGATCGCTCGCGCCGCTTAACTACCTGAATCGTCCGTTGGACGAACCTGCGTTCAAAGCATCGCATTCCACGGAGTCAGCGGTACGTGAGAAGCATGTTCTCTCCCACCTACTCGGCAAGCGTCTGCGTCACGATACGTTGCTGTTGTGGTCCGCGATCTTCTTCGGCTACATGGTTCTTTATTCCATAGTGAGCTGGATACCGAAGCTGGCTATCGAGGCGGGACTCAATCCTCGGGACGGCATCTATGCCGGCGCTGTTTACAATTTGGGAGCTTTCGCCGGCACCGTTGCTCTGGCGCGACTGTCAGACTCCGGTCGACTGAATCTACTGATTTCTGTTTTTCTGTTGACCGCCGCCGGGCTCCTGACTGTTTTCGGCGGAGTGTCGATGCCGATGGGCCTGGTGCTGCTGACTGCCTTCGCCATCGGCGTCACCCTGCAGGGTGGCTTCAACGGCATCTACCCGCTCGCGACCTGTGTTTATCCGGTCAAGGTGCGCAGTTCGGGCCTGGGATGGGCGATGGGTCTGGGCCGCTCTGGCGCCGTGTTGGGACCCATGCTGGCCGGCATCATGCTATCGCTGCACACTCCGCTAATAATTCTCTTCCTTACGCTCGCAGCCGCGCTAGTGATTGCGGCTGTATCTGCAGCCTCCGTCCGACAGATCTCTCATTAGTGCAGGGTGCCGCGATCCTGCAACCGTGCCTCGCATCTGTTGTGAGCTGGTTGGCCTATTGCCTGATGACGAGTGCTTTCTTCAATCGGATGTCGGCTGAGGAACTGCCTACTTGTATCTCTACTTGCCCGGTCTCGACTTCGAACTTCTTGCTCGCTTCATTCCACCAGGCAAGCGTCGATGCTTTCAGTGGAAGGCTGACGGTGCGCTCTTCTCCGGGCTTCAAGGTGACGCGCGCAAAGGCCTTCAGTTCCTTGATGGGGCGAGCGGCGCTGGACTGATCTTGTGTGGCTTGAGGGTGGCGCACGTAGAGCTGGACGATCTCGTCGCCTGAACGGCTCCCGGTATTTTTCACGGCGACAGTTTACTGTGGTTGCGCCCGTAGTATTCAGCGACCACGGCGTGATCTTCAGGTTGGAGTATTTGAACGTAGTGTAGCTGAGGTCGTGACCGAAAGGATAAAGGGGCTCGTCCTTGAAGTACATGTAGGTGCGGCCGTGGCGGATGTCGTAGTCGTCCATCGGCGGAAGTTGCGCCAGCGACTTGGGCCAGGTTTGATTCAGACGTCCTCCGGGAGTGTAGTCGCCGAAGAGAACGTCGGCCAGCGCGGTGCCTTCTTCCTGCGAGGCATGCGCGATGTGGACGATTGCGGGTACGTTGTCCTGAATCCACTGGATGGCATACGGAAAGCTGGAGACAAGCACTACAATCGTCCGCGGATTGACGGCGTAGACCTTGCGAATAAGGTCTTCCTGGGGCAGATCGATGGACTCGCGGTCACGGCCTTCGCGCCCCTCACCTGCGGCTCCGATGGCCGCGTAAGGATTGTGCGCGGGCGGATCGAGCAGGCCCAGCCAGACGACGGTACGGAACTTGCCGCGAAGCGCATTGTCTATGTCTGCTTCCGTCAGCAGGTTGGCCTTGATAGCCTGTTGTACCTGCTCTTCAGATCGGGAACGAATGTGAGTATCTGGCCGACGCCCGCCTTAATAGCGGCTGCCAGCGCTGTTTGCTGGTCAGGATAATACTTTTGGTTGCTGGCCAGTTGCTCAACTGCAGTGGCGTCGGAGGAGAAGATGCCGTCTGCGCCCCACTGCTTGATGACCACATCCTGGATCACGGGATTCACTGTCATGGGCACGTGATTCCACGCATTGTAGGAGGCCATGAAAGACTTGGCTCCTCCATCTTCAATCGCCATGCGGAAAGGTACCGAGTAATAGTCCCAGAAGAGAGCGTTGTCGAAGTTCGAGCTCGATCCTCCGCGCGTGGTCTCATTGCTGTTGGCGAAGAAATGTTTGAGTAGGGATGCTGCCTCCCAGTTACCGCCCTGCACCAAGCCGTGCAGGCCCTCCGAGTTTCCTGCGTCGGGAATATTCAACCGCGGCACGGCAGTACTTGTTTGCAGGCAGGCGATCTTTTCGTCGAGCGTCATGAGCGAGAGGATGTTGCTCACTCGCTGCTCCAATGGCGTATCGGGATTCAGGAAGGGATACTGCGCCTGCGCAAGCGCCAGTTGGGCGTAGAGAATGACTGCGGCACCTGCGAGGATACGAGGCCATTGCACCCGAATTTTCATAACCACTCCTGTGAGGCTGTGGCAAGGAACCGACACCTTGAAATGCCAGGCAGGTCGGTCCACGAGCCACGCTGCAAATTGGAAAATTAAGACCTACCAACTTACAGGAGCAAGACACTTCGGGCAATTATGAAGCTGAATTCTCGACAATGGGTTAAGCGGCTGACGGTCCGGCTAAGCCAGCCGCTTAGATCTGGTCGTCACTAATTATGCTGTAGACGGATCGCAACGCCTCCACCCGGCGCGAGGTGCAATGTCAACGTGTCGGATTTACGGACCGCCTTGTGACTGATCTCCAGGTGCTTCGGTTCAGTTGCTGCGTCCTTGGCATCGGCATATATCTCCGCTGTGTAGTCGCCGTCGCTCAGGAAGTTCAAGGGCACGGCGATATCGCGCGCTGACCAGTTATTGATGCTGCCGACGTACCAGTTGTTTCCATTCCGCCGTGCGATGGTGGCAAATTCGCCGGGCCTGCCGTCAAGAACTCGGACCTCATCCCAAGCGGCTGGGACTTGCCGGATAAATTCAAATCCCGGCTGCCCGTGATAGGCTTGCGGACTGTCGGAAACCATCTGAAAGGGAGTTTCATAGACGACGTACAAGGCGAGTTGCTGAGCCCGCGTACCCATCACGGTCGGGTTCTCATCCCGTGCCACAAAGCCGTCCTCGGTTACGTTGTTGAACGCTCCAGGCGTGTAGTCCATCGGTCCCGCAAGCATCCTGGTGAATGGATACACGGTCCGCTGTGGTGGATTATCGCGTCTTCCGGCCTTGGACTGCTCCATGCCCAGGATCGCCTCATAGCTCATGACATTCGGAAAGGTGCGCGCCATGCCCCAAGGCTTGCTCGCGCCGTGAAAGTCGACCATCAGGCGATGTGCGGCGGCCTCTCTGGCAACGTCGTAGTAAAACTGAATTCCCTGCTGATCATCGCGGTTGATGAAGTCTATCTTCAGGCCGGCGACGCCCCACTGCTCGTAGAGCGGGAAGGCTTCCTTCATCTGCTTCATCACGTAGCGTCGAATAAAGCCAGATCCATACCTTTACGTTCTTGGTCTTTGCATAGCGGCAGAGTTCAGGCACATCTACGTTGCCGCGCATCTTGGTGATGTCGTCGGTACTCCACCCCGCATCGAGCATGAAGTAGTCAAATCCCGACTCGGCCGCAAAGTCGACATACCGCTTCATGTTTTCCGTCGTATAGGCGGGCTTGTTGTTCGCGTCGAGATCGCCGTTCCACCAGTCCCAGGAGGCCTTACCGGGTTTGATCCACGACGTGTCCTTGAGGGCGTTCGCTGGGTTGAGACTGGTGATCACGTTCGACTCGACGAGCCGACCGGGATCGTCCGCCACCAGCACCACTCTCCACGCCGAATGAAATGGCAACCACCCGGTCACCGCCAACTCCGGAGTGGTCGAACCTGGGGCGACAACAGGCGAGGTCAATCCATGTCCCATCCAACTTCCGGAAGGATTCGTTAGATACATAGCCGCTGTACCTTCCACGTCGGCTTCCGTCACAGCCAGCCACGCGGTTCCGGGCTCGTGTGCCAGCAGAGGCAAACCGAGAAGAAAGTGGCTGGCCACTCCTCCCTGGTTTGAGAACGCACTTACCGGCAGATTCACGTACTCACTCTCATAGCTACTGCGATAGTTCGGCAGCGCCAGCGCCCAGGTCATTGCATCGGAACTGAATTGAAATTGGGTGGCCTCCTGTCGCAGGCGCAGTTCTTTCATCACCCTTGGCTGTTCGGGCACTACATAACGGAAGGCGACGCCACTGTCGTACGCGCGCGCCTCAATCTGGAAGGTCCGGGCACCTGCGCCGTCCTCAGCTACATTGACCTTCAGGCTTTGGTACGGGTCGTGCACATGGCTCGTTTTGCCGGTCGTCAGGCTGTAATCGTCAACGCCCGACCCGGGTTCGCTGCTCGTCACGTGAACCTTCGCGCCTAGCACCGCACCGCCCTCCAGATCGAGGCCGAGCGTGGACTCTTCGAGCACAAGCTTGTCGCGATATCGCACGGAATACACCAACTGCCCGCTCTTCGCCGTTTGCTCGTCCTTGGCAGTGCGGATGGCTAACGTCATTGTCAGGTCGCCTTGCGGAGACTTCACTACCAGCTGAGGTTGTTGTGCTTCAATCGTCGAGAACGAAGCTAAGAGCGCGAAGGCAGATAGAAGAACCCGTTTATTCATGACCAACTGAGCATCCCCCATAGAGCAGATAAGGAGCGAGCGAAGAAGTTTTCGCAGCGTCGAGTTGAATGTACCCCTTTACATTCCTCCTCCGCAACGTATCGCGCGTTGTTAGCCTGCGTATGGTTCAACATGAGCCGCAAAAACAGCGCTAAATGGAGAGGTTCAGGATCCGGTTAAGGCGCTGAACAAAGGCGCCCGGGTCTTGAAGTTGAAGTCCTTCCATAAGGAGTGCCTGATCGAGGAGCAACCACGATGCGTCCTCCACGACAGGGTCTTCGATGTGCGACAGCAGCTTCTTGACGATCTCGTGATCAGGATTTATCTCGAGAGTGGGTTTGGGCGCGGGAATCTCTTTCTGTCCCATGGCGCGCAGCATCTGCTGCATCTGGATGGAGGGCTCTTCTTCGTCAGAGACGATGCAGGAGGGGCTATCCGCGAGGCGAACAGAGGCACGCACGTCCTTGACGCGATCGCCGAGCGTGGCTTTCAGCTTATCGAGCAGCGGCTTCAGAGACTTCGTTTGTGTCGGGCTCAGTGTCGTCCTTCAGGTCTTCGCTGGTTGAGGATTTGTTTACCGCCTTCAGGTCGACGTCTCCGTATTTTTCAACACTGGAAAAGACAATTTCGTCGACGTCATCATCGAGAATGAGAACTTCAATATTCTTCTTCTTGTAGATCTCGAGAAGAGGCGAGGTGCGAAGCAGAGATTCTGCGCCGCCGGTGATGTAGTAGATGCTCTTTTGCCCCTCCTTCATGCGCGACTTCACCTCGGCGAGGCTGGTGAGGCCTTCCACTGCTGTGGACTTGAAGCGGATGAGTTCGAGAAGCGTTTCGCGATTGGCGAAGTCGCCGTAGAGGCCTTCTTTGAGAGGACGGTTATATTCGGCGATGAACTTCAGATACTGCTCGGGCGAGTTGGTTGCGATGTTCTTCAGCTCGGAAAGAATCTTCTTAACGCTGGAGGTGCGGATGCTTGTGAGGACGCGATTCTGCTGCAGGATTTCGCGGCTGACGTTGAGAGGAAGGTCTTCGCTGTCGATAATGCCGCGCATGAAGCGCAGATACTGCGGCAGGAGCTCTCTCGCAGTCGTCCATGATGAAGACGCGCTTGACATAGAGTTTGACGCCGGCCTTGTACTCAGCCTGGTAGAGATCGAGAGGGGCCTTTGAGGGTACGTAGAAAAGCGTTGTGTATTCGAGGCTTCCCTCGGCCTTGGTGTGAAACCAGAAGAGAGGGTCCTCGGAATCGCCGGTGATGGATTTATAGAGCTCCTTGTATCCCTCTTCGGTGATTTCACTCTTGGGCCGACGCCAGAGGGCGCTCGCAACATTCACCTGTTCGGTGGTGCGGGTCTTGATTGATTTCTTTTCTTCTGCGTTCCACTCACTCTTGTCGTAGGTGAGGAAGATGGGAAATGCGATGTGGTTCGAATATTTCTTAACGATCTCCTGCAAGCGCCAGCTATTGGCGTATTGCTTGCCTTCCTCGTTGAAGTGGAGCAGTACGGTCGTTCCGGCCACTGGGCGTTCCGCGGGCTCGATGTCGAATCCTGTTTGCCCATCGCTGATCCACCGCCAGGCGCGCTCTTCGCCGGCCTTGCGCGAGACAACTTCAATGCGGTCCGCCACCATGAAGGCGCTGTAGAAGCCAACGCCAAACTGGCCAATCAGATTTGAATCTCGTTTGGCATCGCCAGAGAGTTGGGAGAGGAAGTTCTTGGTGCCGGAGCGGGCAATGGTGCCCAAATGCGACACCAGATCCTCCTCATTCATGCCGATGCCCGTGTCAGCGATCGTGAGGGTCTTCTTCTCGTCGTCCAACTCCAGGTCAATCCGCGGATCAAACGGCAGAGCCCTGTAAGCTTCATCGACAATCGTCAAATGGCGCAGCTTATCCAGCGCATCGGAGGAATTGGAGATGAGTTCCCGCAAGAAAATTTCCGGATGCGAATAGAGCGAGTGGACGATCAGTTGAAGGAGTTGGTTGACTTCTGTTTGGAATTCACGTTTCGACATTATTTCTCTCACCTGGAGATAAGTATAAAGCTACTGTGGCGAGAAGGGATTCTGCCGTTCAGACAGCAGCTCCATATGTAAGTTGTCGGATCGTCTCTGAAAAGGGGTAATCTGTTTAGTCGGTCGATTGTCTCGATTTTATTGAGTGAGCCTGTTTCAGGCCCATCAATACGAACTCATCGAAGCGAGTTATAAATCAAAGCGCCATCTGAGAGACGAATGCGAGATTCTTTGAAGAGTGACCTCCTTTTCCGCACCTGCCATAAACTGCCGCGGTGCCTGCAATTTCTGATGACGCCAACCGGGATCCTCCGAGACGCCATTCTCTGCATGCTGGTTTTCGGAGCAACAGGAAGCGTGACTGTGCTCGCACAGGACAGCAAATTCGTCCTCGCCCGAGATGGTAGAACGATCGTGCTGGAGCCCTACGCGCCGAACATCATTCGAGTCACGCTGAGCAAAGACAGCGCCGCCGCGGCTGCAGCTGCGGGGTATGGCTTTGTCGGAACACCAGCCATGACCGGCTGGGCGCACGAGAAGAATTCTGATGGCGATGATGTCTTTCGCTCCGGCCAACTGGTCGTCCAGGTCTCTGCCGATCATTTGTCGGAGTCGAGGCTGTCCCATGCCATGCCGCTCGACGACTCTCAACCAGTCGCTGCGAGACGTGTACTTCGGTGGCGGTGATGGGCCTCGACGGAACGAAGACATCGTTTCCGTGACGACCGCTGCGGGGAAGCCACTCCTCACGATGCGGAATTGGTCGATGGTCCGCAACAGCGCCGATACGGCAGCTGCCACTGCGGCGTCAAAGCAGAATGACCCCGGCTCCCGCGTCTCCGCGATCTTTGACTCGCCGGCAGACGAGCATTACTACGGACTTGGTCAGCAGCAACAGGGCTTTCTTGATCTGCGGGATCACCGCGTGAACTGCTGGCATGACTACTCTGCCATTGGTGGAGAGAATGTTTGTGTCCCATTCATGGTTTCCAGCGCGCGGCTACGGGCTGATCTGGGACAATCCATCAAAGACCACCGTAGATCTCGGTTTCAACCAGCGAAACGTCTGGTCTTCGGAAGTCGGAGATCGTGTTTCGTTCTTCGTGATCCAGGGCGACAAGAGCGACGAGATCTACAGCGGTTATCGCCAGCTAACCGGCATCACTCATCTGCTGCCGAGAGCCACTTACGGTTACATCCAGAGCAAGGCGATCTATCCTACGCAGGATCAGGTCATCGCGGTTGCAAAGGGATATCGCGACCGCAACCTGCCGCTGGATGTTATGGTCGTGGATTTTCTCAACATGACGAAGCAAGGTGAGCTCGATCTCGACCCCGCACGCTGGCCCGATCCAGCCGCCATGAATCAGCAACTCCATTCCATGGGTATAGGAACCTTGCTCAGCGTATGGCCCCACTTCAGTGCCGGCACCCGCTACTACGACATGCTGCGGGAGAAGGGCTGGCTAATCCATACCGCGGATGGAACTCCGGACGTGGGCGGATTCAAAGACGTCATCGGCCCGAATATCGATACAACGAATCCGGAAGCTGCCAAGTGGTTTTGGGAGTCCATTCGAGACCGATACATCAAGCCCTACCACTTCGATTACCTTTGGCTCGATGAGACCGAGCCGGATGTCGATCCGGCGAAGGACTTCTTCTACGTTGGTTCGGGGTCTCGCTATTACAACGTTTATCCGTTGTTCCATACCGCTTCTGTTTACGATGGTTTCCGGCGCGACTTCGGCGACAGCAGGCGGGTCATGATTCTTGCCCGCGCGGCATACCTTGGAGCGCAGCGAAACGGCACGGTGTTCTGGTCGAGCGACATCATCTCGACGTGGGACATGCTGAAGCGCTCCATTCCTGCAGGTTTGAACTTCACTGCGTCGGGGATGCCGTATTGGGATACAGACATTGCCGGCTTCTTCTCGCCGTCCATTCCTGCTGAGTACAAAGCGCTGCATCAACCCCTGGTCGATAGCTCCGATGTTCGCAGTACGGTGCAGAAGTATGAGGACTATCCCGAATTGTTTGTCCGCTGGTTTGAGTGGGGAGCGTTTCAACCGGTGATGCGCGCCCACGGAGAGAGGGACCACAACGAGGTCTGGTCCTATGGCAAGCAGGCCGAGCCTATCCTGTCGAAAGTATTTGCGTTTGCGATATCAACTGTTGCCGTATACCTATTCACTGGCATACGGAAGTTACCAGACAGGCGCTCCGTTCATGCGCGCACTGTTCATGGATTTTCCTAAAGATCCAAACGCCGCCAACATCCCGGACGAGTATATGTTTGGGCCGGCCTTCCTTGTCGCTCCGGTGTCGGAACAAGGAGCGACACACCGGTCGGTCTACCTGCCCGCCGGCTGCGATTGGTACAACTACTGGACAAACGAACGAGTGAAAGGCGGTCAAACTATCGATGCGAATGCTCCAATCGACACCATCCCGCTCTTCGTTCGAGCGGGGAGCATCATTCCACTTGGAACTCCCGTATTAAGTGCGCAGCAGAAACAGCGGATCGCGTCGGTCCGCGTCTATCCCGGAGCCGATGCGAGCTTCACGCTTTTTTCAGACGACGGGAATACGTACTCGTATGAGAAAGGGAATAGCTCCATCACGACGCTTCACTGGGAGGATGCGACACGCCAGTTAAAGCATGACGGCCCCCCGGCCTGGAGCGCACCAGACAAGACAATCGTGGAGATTGTGGGTCGCTAACAACGGCTCCGAAATCAGCGTTGAAAGTTGTGTGTTCGCGAGGGCCTCAGGTGGATGAGGCCCTCCGTCCATGTACGGTGACTAAGTAAAGATGATCTGGGCGCCTGCGGACTTCTCATAGAACTGCCCTACAGATATCACTTCATCAACCTCGGCACAGAAGTCCTCTGGCTTTAGATGAAACATGTCTACGGTGGCTTTGCACGCGTAAATCTCGCAGCCCGCATCGTGAATCATGGTGAGAAATTCTCCCACCGGAGGAATGTCGATCTTCTCTATTTCTTTCTTCATCATCGAAGTGGCGAAGGCTGACATCCCGGGCAGTGCGCCAAGCAAGGTCGGGATGTGCATTCCGGGGTTTCCTACGGTCGCCACTTTCAGATGGTCCATCCGTTTCCGAATGATGGCATCCAATCCAAAGAAGGTGAAGAAGAGAGAAGCCTCAATGCCCTCCATGCGTGCGCCGTTTGCCATAATCAGTCCGGGATACACTCCTTCGAGCGATCCGCGCGAAACAATGATCGAAACTTTGTGTATCGGCTGGGGGGCCGCCTCAGGGGCATCGGAGGAGCTGTTCATAGGTTGATCTGCTGTCTGAGTCATCGTGATCTTCTCCTTTAAATACAACCCTTAGGCTTGGGAAGTCCTGCGATTTTGGCCGCACGCTTTGCGGGTCCCTTGGGAAAGATCTGGTACAGCGTCTTTGTATCCACGCCACTTTCCTTTGTCAGGCGACGGATCGAAGGCGCATCTCCCTCTTTTGCGAATACGCTGCGCATGAAGCTGATGACAGCCCAGTGTTGGGTGGTCAGTTCTGGAATGCCTTCTTTGGCAGCTATCTCACGGGCAATGTCCTCGGTCCAGTCGCTTTGGTTTGCAAGATGACCATCCGCATCCAATGCGAGTTCCTGTCCAGCAACGATAAGTGTTTCCATGCTCTCCTCTTTCTATGTGTGCGCCTGCTCCACCGCCAGCCGCGTTACGTAAACCCACTACCGGCTTGTCATGCTCTCTTTCCTGCCATGGACATGGCGGAACCGACAGGCAATTCGAGACCCCGAAGCAGCAGGTTCCAATAGACCCAACGGAACATCAGTTTGCCGTAGTGGTTAATCCTGCTTTCACCCAACAGCGTAAATGGTCCGATTCCAGGCAATGGAAATTCTCCCGGAAGCGGTTCCGTCTGATAGTTGAAGTCGATAAGTAGTCCCTTGCCGAAACCTGACTCAATGAAGCAGTTGGCATGGCCATCGAAGCGCGCTGGCATAGGGCGGCCCTCGACACGCTCGAGGAAATTTTCTAACAGAATCTCCGACTGGAAGTGAACGACCGAGCCCGCCTTCGAAATGGGCAGGTTCGTCGCGTCGCCGAGAACGAATATATTGTCGTGCCGGTCAGCCAGCAGCGTTTCCTTGTCCGTGGCCACGAAGTTCAGCTCGTTGCCCAGGCCACTCCGCTCAATGCACGCGTCTCCCATGTTCGTCGGTACTGAAACCAGCAGGTCATATTCCACCTCGGTCTCGTCCCACGCAATAATCTTCTTTTCCTTGCTGTCTACTCGTGCCAATCCGAAGTCGGGCGTCACGGTTATCTTCTTCCGTTCCAGGAAATCGCCCAGGATCTCGGATGCCTTTGGTTTTGTGAACGCACCGGACAGGGGCGTTACGAAATGCAGATCCACCTTGTCACGCATACCTCGCTTGGTGAAATATGCGTCCGCAAGAAAGAGAAATTCCAGCGGAGCGACCGGACATTTGATCGGCATTTCCGCGATGTTTACGACCAGTTTTCCGCCCTGCCATCCTTTGAGGAACTTACCCAGGCCGTCAGCTCCCTGCGCCGTGTAGAAATCGAATTTGCTCCTGCCCCATTCCTCATCCATCAAACCTTCAGTCTGCTCGGGATGAATATCGGCTCCGGTAGCAATGATCAGGTAGTCGTACTTGAGAACCGAGTTATCGCTTAAGACGACGGCGTTCTTGTCAGCCTTAATGTGATCGATCCCGGCAAGGACTACTTTCACTGCCAATGGTAGAAACTTGCTGCGCGGCTTCACCATCTGGCGGAGTCGGTACATCCCGAAGGGTACGAACAGAAAACCTGGCTGGTAGTAGTGATTGTCTGTGCTGTCCACGATAGTGATCTGCCATTCGTGTTCGTCAAGAACACGTGCCAGCTTATTTGCCATCATCGTGCCGCCCGTGCCACCACCCAGAATTGCCAGTTGCCGCATCCTATTTCCTCTTTTTTCGCTGGATTGCTACTGGAATAAAGACACGGCGTTGCGGATTTGTTACACAAAGAGTTGATTTTCTTAGCAGAGCAGGCTGAGCGGCTCGGCAAGCGACCTGCGAAGCGCGATGGACGCCGTAAGCCTCTATTTCACAGGCGGAAAAGCAATTCGAAGCGACTCCAGGCTTACCGGTTTAGAGCGACGCGGTGGCCGATGCATGGCGACCGCGTCCTCTCCCCATTCGAGCGGTTTACGGGAGCTGAATGAGCAGAACATCGTCGATCTGGACCCCATTGCTTGTAATGATCAGATCATCGGGAGCGTAGCTTCCGTTAGCAGACTCCAGCGCGATCGTGAGTGTACAAGTGTGGCCAGCAAGCAGGGAACCCCCGCAGGTCGAAGATTGAACCGCAAAGCGGCTTGGCGCCACGGCAATGGAGGCGCCGATGCTCAGAGCTGAAGTCAGAGTGTTTTTGATGGTAATGGTTTGAGTTTTGCCTACAGCGGCTCCCGTGAAGTTAAGCTGGCCGGGCGAGACGGTGGGAACAGGCTGGGCATATAGACGAGCGATGCCATCGGCGCCGGAGACCATCACATCCGGTAGCTTGTTTCCGTCAAAGTCGGCGGTCGCGATACCCACTGCGTTGTTAGCGGCTGCGAAAACAGCCGGCGGACCGAAGGTCGCATCTCCGTTTCCAGGCGCAACCGCGAACTGTCCGCTAAATGGGTCCGTAACACCCACGTCAGGTTTGCCGTCGCCGTTGAAATCAGCAATCGCCACCGGGCCGAAGAACTGATGGACGTAATCACCGTTACTCAAGGCGCTGGACTGTGTGCTATCGGCAAAGGTCCCGTCCCCGTTTCCCGGGACTACCACAACGCCGGTGTTGACCTGGCTGCCGTTGCCGATCCCGTTGATCCCGTTGAAGGAGTAGACCAGGTCAATTGGCTTACCGAGCCGAATTGTCCCCGCGGTAATAAAACTGATGGGCTGATCGTTGCCAAAGAAGTTCTGTCCTACAGTCCACCCACCATGACGATTGCCCAGCAGGATCTGGACACTAGAGGCGGAGTCGGGTGTAGTCGTCAACGAGAAAGCAACGTCGGGGTTACCGTCTCCATTGAAGTCTGCGATAGTAAGCCGGTTGTTGCCGTTGTAAACCAGACCTGCTGGGAACGCAGTGAGAGGTCCAAAACTGCCATCGCCTTTGCCCAAGGCCACGCCGCCGTCTTCAATCAAATCAAGCTTGCCATCTTTGTTGACGTCGACTAGAAAGACATCCTGACTAAGCGAGCCAAGTTTGTAATTGCGGGCCGCCTGGAAGCCACCGGATGCGGTGCCGAGAAGCACCGCCACGTCGGAGTTATCGCCCGCCGTGGTGTTGCTGACCACCAGGTCCAGGAAACCATCGTGATTCACATCGCCAACCGCAATCGCCGCCCCATGCATGCCAATCGAGTACCTGGCGGCCGGATTAAAATAAGTGCTGCCCGATCCCGGAAAAACCGACACGGTTCCGTTGCAGGGCGCCGCGCAGGAGGGCGCATTAACGACTGCAACATCCGGCTTTCCATCGTGATTAAAGTCAGCCGCGACCATGCCCTGGGCGTTGGGCGCCAGCGTGGTGCGGGCCGATGAGAATGCTCCGTTCCCGATATTGCGAAGGATGGTGAAGGCCGCCTGCGTGTCATGAGCAACGGCCAGGTCCAGGCGGCCTGTGCCGTTCACATCGCCTGCAATCAGCGCCTCTGGAGAGGATGGAATGCTGTATTCGGTAGAGAATGCGAACCGCCCGTTGCCATCGCCCGCAAAGACGCGCACGTAGCTTTCGCCGGAAGTATTTGTGGGCGGGGTGTTTCCCGCTACCGCGAGGTCAACGTTTCCATCGCCGCTAAAATCAGCGAGAACCAGGCACCCTTTAGGACAGCCCGCGCCGGGGCTGGAGATGGTTGTGCCGGAAACAAAACTTCCCGAGGCTGTGCCGAGCATCAGCTTTACACCTGTGCTCGTCGTGACGGCGATATCACCATAGCCGTCGCGGTTCACATCCCGGCCTGCCGCGTTAGTGAAAAATGAAAGAGTGGCGCCGATGTTGGAAGTGGGCCCCTGTGTGAACGCGCCGCCGGAGGTCGCGAAGTACGGCGTGAGTCTGGCGCTGGTGCCACCATAGATCAGAACGAGATCGTATTTATGATCGCCGTTCAAATCTTCAGCCACCAGCTTGACGGGTGGCATGGTTCCGGTGAAGGCGGGAACAGGGTAGCTGTGGATCAGTGTGAAAGAGCGGCTGCCTTGATTGAGAAGAATTTCCAGCGTGCCGGCCTCGGTGACCACCGCGATATCGGTGCGTCCGTCGCCGTTGAAATCCGCTGCTACCGCATCGAGAACTAGATTGGTTGAGCCTACGCGGAAGAAATCGCTGAAACCGCCGTGGCCATCTCCATGCTGAATGATGGACTGCTCGCCTACGTCGGTATTCGAGCAAAAGATGTCCCAGACGCCGTCGCCATCGAGATCGGTCGCGAAGTTGGGCCCCTCGGCGCAAGTGCTCGCCGGCGCCGCGGTGAATGTGCCATTCCCGTTATTCGTGGCCAGATTGAGGTATTCGGTGGGATTAGCGCGGGAGTAATCGGTCCCGAAATAAAGGAAGTCCAGCTTCCGATTCTGGTGAAAGAACCCGGCAACCGCCCCGGCATTGCCGATATATCGCTGAGGATCCGTAACAGCGGTTTGTGAAGAAGTGAAGCTGACGGCGCTGTTCTGACCGAACGTATAAGGACACATCAGCAACGCGGTTGCAAACACGCAAGTGCGGGTCCCTTTGCAATGAATGCCCACTGAGGACCTCCAAGAGAAACTGGCTACCAAGATGCAAAGGCGAGGCCTAATGTTGCTTCCTATTTATTCCTGTTAATTGGACGAATGGCGGGCGTGGTGTGTCCGCGATCAGGATTCAGAGAGGTGGGTGCGGCAAAGGAATGGCGAATTTCTTGCTGGTTTTTTCTGCGCACGATTTGTCTCTAGCCTGCAATCGGTGCGTGCTTGCGGCATGAAATCGTTGTCGACGCGAAGCGGTGATCATAGTTCAATCTGGGCAACCTAGTTCTGGCACCCACAATCTCAGTAGCCAGTCTGGAAGTCTCTCGGCGGAAGCGAGAGATGAATCGGCCTTGGCGCAATGTTTCTGAAGATGCCCAACTGCGATTCGCACGCACCAGATCTCACGACACTCAAGCGATTTGGCCGCTGATTACGACGGCCTGAGTTCCCACAGTTCTCAACGGAGAGGATTACCCATGAAATTGTTCTCTGCAAACATCGAGAATCTCGAAAGCCTGTATGTCAGCAATCTTAAGAAAGCTCTCGACATGGAGCGCAAGATTACAAAAGCCCTGCCTGACTTGATTGAGAAGTCGACGGACAGCGAACTGTCGAGCGCATTTCGAAACCATTTAGAAGAGACCCGGGGACATGTAACGAAGGTTGAGGGCCTGCTTCAAAAGCGCACCCGTGAAGTGGACACAGAGACCTGCAAGGTGATCGATGGGTTGACTACTGAAGCGTCCGACACCATAACGGATGTCACGGACGCATCCGTGCGCGATATAGCCCTGATCGGTGCGGCGCAACAAGTTGAACATCACGAGATCGCCGTCTATGGAACGCTCAGAAGGTGGGCGGAGATTCTGGGGTTCGATCAGGATGCTGCGGTTCTAGAGTCAATTAAGGGTGAAGAAGAAAACGCTGACGAGATTCTCACCGGCATTTCTGAGCGAGTGAATTTGGAAGCGGCTGCCTAAATTCAAATTACGGTGATGGGCATACGACGCCGGGCAGATCAACGATCTGCCCGGCGTCATTTTGCAAGGAAGCGTCTGGTAGAAGTGACCAGGAAATCTGGTTCCCGCTCCCAGCACAGGATGAAACACGTTCGTGTTCCTTCATGCTCCTGCGGGTTGCTAAATTTGTGGTGTGGGGGTGTTATCTGATTGATTCTAAATGGTAGGCACGAGGAGACTCGAACTCCTGACCTCTACCGTGTCAAGGTAGCGCTCTAACCAACTGAGCTACGCGCCTATAGGCTGGTATTTCCTACTCTCGGATCATATCAATTTTCAGCGAAGAATGCGCGACCCATCGATCTCTCTCAGGCTCCATCGCACTCGATGTCCTGGGAGCTGCGTGCGGAAAAGGGAATGCGTCTCCTCCTTTCCGCGTATCACCTTGATAATGCGGTAACATCGGTGCGTGCAGAAGGCTAACTCCATTCCTGACGAACTGCCGTGCTGAAAGACCTCCGGGCCGCTCCCAATCAACTCACGATGTTGAGGCTCTGTATCGTGCCTTTTCTCGTGCTTGCGATCATGGATCAGCGCTATCGTCTGGCATTCGTGCTGTTTGTGATCGCGGGCGTGACTGACGGCCTCGATGGCCTGGCCGCGCGTTTGCTACGGCAACAGACCCAACTCGGCGAATATCTCGATCCTGTAGCTGACAAACTGCTGCTGAGCACACTTTTCCTGGTTCTCACGCATGTCGGGCTCATATCCTGGCGCGTGACCGTACTGGTCTTTGGCCGCGATCTCGGCATTCTGGTAGTTTCGGCTATCCTATACGTGGCATTAGGGATGCGGGATTTTCGGCCGAGTATCTACGGCAAGGCGAACACCCTCGCGCAGATACTGGCCTTGATCAGCGTTTTGCTTAGCTTGTTTTTCGCCCCGGGGTGGGTGCTGGCCTGCCGCAAATATGCACTGGAGGCAACCGTGATTCTGACCGTAGTCTCCGGCTTCCACTATGCGTGGAGGGTTGCGCATCGGCTTACTACACACACTGTTGCGCTCTAGTTTCCGGCTATGCCTCGTCTTCGAGGTCGGCTGGGCCCGGCGGGGCTTCGGTGATGTCGCGAAGTTCTTCAGAATCGAAGACTTCGCCGCACTCTAGACACTCGAGATATTCCACGTCGTCCTCGCGCGCCACGATTCGCACTTTGGGATGCTTGCAAACGGTATCCATGTATTTGGGTCGGTGAACTGGCGATATGGCCTCGATTTTAACCATCGGCTTCGCCTTGTCAAATGAGAATCCGTCTTTTCCCGCCTGACCGTCAATAATTTGATCCACCACGGATTCTCGGGCCCCTGAGCTTGTAATTCGGACGAAATCGGTCGTATACTGATGTAGGACCATTATGGTCGCTCTTTGACCGGACAGCTCCCTACGACAGATATGCTAAGGCTCACTAAAAAAGCGGATTACGGCCTCATGGCTCTCAAGTTCCTCGCAGAGCATGTGGAGACCGGCTCGCTCAGCGCCAAGGATATCGCCGAAGCGTACCGCATCCCGCCGCCTCTGCTGGCAAAGATTCTGCAGCGACTTACAAAGGCTGGGCTCTTGCGCTCTCATGCCGGAATCAACGGCGGCTATGCGCTATCGCGGGATGCGCGGGAGATCTCCGCATTTGAGGTAATTCATGCGATTGACGGTCCTTTTTTCCTCACATCGTGCGGAAAGGGAACCAACTCTTGCGATTTGCTTAGCAGTTGCACCATCAAGGAGCCATTAGCGCGAGTAAACGAGAGTATCGCCGACGTGCTGAAGAAAATCCGGATCTCGGATCTCGTAGATGCGGGAATCGCAGAAGCCGAGCGCCACGCAGCGGCAGCGGCACAATTGGTCACCCTTACGCAGTAGAAAAGTTCTGATTTAGCGCACTCATAGGCAGGAGACGAAGAATGAGCACAGTGGAAAATGCAGTTGCAGTTCCGGCAGGGGTTCACCTGCCGATTTACATGGATAACCACGCGACCTCTCCCCTTGACCCGCGTGTACTGGAAGCGATGATGCCGTACTTCACGACGAAGTTCGGCAATGCAGCAAGCCGCAATCACTCCTTTGGCTGGGAAGCAGAGCAGGCGGTGGAGAATGCTCGTGAACAGATCGCAAAGCTGATCGGGGCAACGGCCAAGGAGATCATCTTTACCTCTGGTGCGACCGAGAGCAACAATCTCGCCATCAAGGGCATTGCGGAGATGTACAAGGAGCGCGGCAACCACATCATCACGCAGGTTACCGAGCACAAGGCAGTCCTCGATACCTGCAAGCGCCTGGAAAAGTACGGCTACCGTGTGACCTATCTGCCTGTGAAGGCCGATGGGCTGATCGACATGGAAGACCTGAAGCGCGCGATGGACGAGAAGACGATTCTCGTAACCATCATGAGCGCAAATAACGAAATTGGCGTCATCCAGCCGATTGCTGAAATTGGAAAGCTCTGTCATGAGCGCGGCATCCTCTTCCACACCGACGCAGTCCAGGCCGTGGGCAAGATCCCGATGGATGTGCAGGCGATGAACATAGATGTGTTGTCACTCTCTGCCCATAAGCTGTACGGACCCAAGGGCTGTGGAGCGCTCTATGTGCGGCGTCGTAATCCTCGCGTGCAGATTGCGGCACAGATGGATGGCGGTGGCCACGAGCGCGGCATGCGTTCCGGCACTCTGAACGTTCCCGGCATCGTAGGTCTGGGCAAGGCTTGTGAGATTGCTGGTGAAGAGATGATCGCAGAGACAAAGCGCCTCACCGGCCTGCGCGAGAAGCTCAAGGCGAAACTCGAGAGTGCAATCGACTATGTCCACGTGAATGGGTCGATGGAGCACCGGCTTCCCGGCAACCTGAACATGAGCTTTGTTTATGTTGAAGGTGAGTCATTGCTGATGGGCATTAACGATATTGCAGTTTCCAGCGGTTCTGCCTGCACCTCTGCGACGCTTGAACCATCTTATGTATTGAAGGCTCTTGGATTGGGCGATGATGTGGCGCACAGTTCCATTCGATTTGGCCTGGGGCGGTTCAACACTGAACCCGAGGTGGACTACGTAGCAGACAAGGTGATCGATGTTGTGCTAAAACTCCGCGAGCTTTCCCCGCTCTACGAGATGGTTAAGGAAGGCATCGACATCACCAAGATTGAGTGGCAGGCACACTAAGACCCTGCTGCTATGCAAGAAACGAACAGGTTCATATAAGTCCGGAGGAAATTCGAAATGTCATATAGCGATAAGGTGATCGATCACTACAACAATCCGCGCAACGTCGGCCAGATGGACAAGAGCAGCAGCGAAGTAGGCACGGGCCTGGTGGGTGCGCCGGAGTGCGGCGACGTGATGCGTCTGCAGATCAAGGTCAACCCCGAGACGCAGGTAATAGAAGAAGCCAAGTTCAAGACCTTCGGCTGTGGATCTGCCATCGCTTCCTCCTCGCTCGCGACGGAGTGGGTGAAGGGCAAGACGGTCGAAGAGGCACTGACGATCAAGAACACCGACATCGTTAAGGAACTCGCGCTGCCGCCGGTGAAGATCCATTGTTCGGTGCTCGCGGAAGATGCAATCCGCGCAGCTATCGGCGATTGGAAGAAGAAGAACGGCGTCGCGGAAACCGCGGATCACGCGAGTGCTGTTGCTACCAGCTAAATGGGATGGGGTGGCGGGAGCCCTCCAGGCTCTCGCTGCATTCCCTGGGAGATGTTGACATCATGATTTCGGCAGACGCTGTTCAGAACGGCGGGAACGCGGCTCCCAAACAGCAGGGCATTCAGCTGACGGAGCGTGCACTCACGCGCATTCGCGTCGCGATGGCGAAGGAAAGTGTTTCGCCGGAGGAGGGCGGGCTTGCGTCTTGGAATCCAGGGCGGCGGTTGCTCTGGTCTCTCATACAACATCCGGTTTGATACCCAGCCCCGTGAGCGCGACCGCATCTACAAGTTTGAGGACGTGCGCGTCTTTATCGACCCCAAGTCGTTTATCTATCTCCACGGAATGATTCTCGATTATGAAGAGACGCTGATGCGCCAGGGATTCAACTTCATCAATCCCAACTCGACCAAGTCGTGCGGTTGCGGCTCGTCGTTTTCAGCCTAGGGCACCGATTTCGAATGCCAATCGCAGAAGAGAAATCCGTGCGTGGCAAGTGCTGGTCGTGCGCCGCACAGGTTCGCGCACGCGCATCTTTTTTGCGCCGGGTGCGGCAAAGTGCAGCCAGCTTCTGCTGATGCTGACTACTTCGAGGTCTTCGGCCTTGCACGCAAGCTCGCGATTGATACCGCCGCGCTGGAACGTAGCTTCTATCGCTACAGCCGCAAGCTGCACCCTGACGTTTATGCGCGTGCCACTGAACAGGAGCAGGAGTGGAGCCTGAAGAACGCTTCCCTGTTGAACGATGCGTATCGCACGCTCAAAGATCCCATCGCGCGCACCGAATATCTGCTGCGACTTGAAGGCGTTGAGATCGAGGAAGAAGGGAAGCAGCAGGGGGATCGCAAGACTCCGTCGCGAGTTCCTGACGATTTGCTGGAAGAGGTATTTGAGTTGAACATGCAGCTTGAAGACATGCGAATGACTCGCAAGGTCGGTGAAGATGACCCTCGGTCTGCGCGAGGATCTGCTGGCTGCGAAAAAGCAATTTGAAGCACAGCTTGCGGAGACAGACAGATCGCTTGAGCAGCTCTGGCAGGAGTGGGACAACGCGGCATCGACCGATTCGCCAGGCAGCGACAGGGTGAAGCAGCAGATGGTTACGTCTGCTGGATCGACGCCGCTACATTCGCAACCTTGTGCGCGACGTGAACCAGACACTTGAAGCTTAGGATCGGTCGCGCGAGACACGCGAGCAGACCGCGATACTAGAGAGATCATGGCAGAAGAACGAGTCATCGGAATTGACTTAGGCACGACGAACTCCCTTGTGGCGTTCATGTATAACGACCGGCCCGTGGTGATTCCTGGGGACGATGGCCTGAACCTGGTGCCGTCGGTGGTTGCCCTTGATCCGCCGCCGCCGCCCCCTGCGCGGCCAACTCTGGTCGTCGGCAACGGCGCGCGAAAGTCCCTCATCACGTCTCCTGAACGCGCTGTCTATTCGGTCAAACGACTGATGGGACGCGGCGTTGAGGATGTGCAGGAAGAGTTGAAGTTCTTTCCGTTTCGCCTCGTGGAGAATATTCAACCCGGCGAGGTGCTGCGCATTCGCCTTGGCGAAATGGAGTTCACTCCATCTGAAATCTCGGCCTACATCCTTCGTCAGCTCAAGCGCAACGCGGAGCGATACTTTGGCGGGACTGTCAGCAAGGCAGTAATCACGGTGCCCGCGTACTTCAACGATGCGCAACGCCAGGCCACCAAGGATGCGGGACGTATGGCCGGGCTGGATGTTCTCCGCCTGGTGAATGAACCCACTGCCGCTGCTCTCGCCTATGGGCTCGATCGCGAAAAGGAAGGCCTCATTGCCGTCTACGATCTCGGAGGCGGCACCTTCGATATTTCGATACTCAAACTGCAGGACGGCATCTTCGAAGTGGTTGCCACCAACGGCGATACGCACCTGGGTGGCGACGACATCGACAATCTCCTGATCGCTATTGCCATCGACGACATCCATGGTGATCTTGGACTTGACGTTCGCAAGAGCGCCGATGTGATCCAGGCAATTCGCAAGGCCGTCATTGAAGCGAAGATCGAGCTATCAACGGAGCAGAACTCGCGGCTCGACGTTGTACTCCCCGATGGCCGCCACTATCGCCGCGAGATTACCCGGGAACAATTTGATGCGTTAATCAAGCCGGTTCTGGAGCGCACGATTGCTCCCGTCCGGCAGGCCCTCAAGGATTCAGGCCTGCAGCCGGAACAGATCAGCGAAGTGGTGCTGGTGGGTGGCTCGACGCGCATTCCCGCCACGCGCGCGATCGTCGACGATTTGTTTCAACTGTCGGCGCGCGGAAAAAAGCCGCATACCGAATTGAATCCCGATGAAGTGGTAGCGATGGGTGCAGCGGTGCAGGCGCACATCCTGGCCGGAGGATCGAAGGCGACGGAAGACATGCTGCTCCTCGACGTCACGCCGCTTTCGCTTGGCATCGAAGCCCTCGGTGGCGTGGTGGCTAAGATCATCGATCGCAATTCGACCATACCCGCTTCCGCAACCGAGCACTTCACTACGGGAGTTGATGGGCAGACGAACGTCGCAATTCACGTTGTTCAGGGCGAGAGGGAATTGGCGAAGGATTGCCGCTCCCTGGCTCGATTTGATCTGAAGGGAATTCCTCCGATGAGCGCGGGAATGCCGCGCATCGAAGTGAAGTTTCTCATCGATGCGAACGGCATACTTCATGTCTCGGCGAGAGAGCAGCGCAGCGGCAAGGAAGCTGAAGTTGAGGTCAAGCCGACGTACGGACTCACCGACGAGCAAGTGGAAACGATGATCCTGGAGTCCTTCGATTACGCGGAGGAGGACTTCCATGTGCGCCAGGTGATCGAAGCTCGCAATGAGGCAGACACGATCCTCGCGGCCGTCGAGAAGGCTCCGAAGCATCCTGCATGGCAACAATTGACGGCAGAGGAACGCAGCGAAATTGCGCGACTCGATCGCGAGTTGACTGCCGTGAAACAAAGCGACGATCTGCCTTCGATCAGGCAGGCAACCGAGGCTCTGGATAAAGCTACTCGGCGCTTCGCTGAGTTAATGATGGACCAGGCGGTATCAAGTGCTCTGAGCGGCGAGACAATGACCTCTGCAAGCGAGAAGCTTGGCGAGGGCCCCACAGCGCCACATGAGATTGCGCCTGCAGAGTTCAAATAGAATTTTTACGCTGAACGGATCGAGAGAAAAGCTATGTCAGAAGAGAATGCGGCAACAGTCGATTTAAGCAAGCCACCCGCTGAGGGAATGGTTCGAGTCACGTTCATGCCTGAGGGAAAAACGGTGGAGTTCAAGTACGGCACCATGCCCTACGATCACCACGGCAAACCCATGTCCTTTCTGGACGTGGCGGAGAACTTCGGCATCTTCCTCGACCACGCGTGCGGCGGGGCCTGCGCTTGTACCACTTGCCACATCTGGGTGAAGGAGGGCGGCAAGGGCATTAGCGAGGCGGACGATGAAGAACTCGACCGGCTCGATATGGCCGCGGATCAGCAACTGAATTCGCGCCTCGGCTGCCAGGCCGTCATTACTGGACCCGGAACATACGTCGTTGAGATCCCAAGCTGGAATCGCAACTACGTCTCTGAAGGCAAACCGCTTACACTGAGCCAGGAAAAGTAGGAGTCAAGAATGGCGAAAGAAATAACCTGGACCGACGCGGAAGAGATCGGTATTCAGCTGCAGGAAAAATACCCTGAGGTTGACCCCTTGACCGTGCGCTTCACCGATCTCAGGCAGTACGTGATCGACCTGGATGGCTTTGCAGATGATCCCGCGAAGTCGAACGAATCTCGGCTGGAAGCAATTCAGATGGCGTGGCACGAGGAATTTCTCGACGCAAAGTAGCTGAATTTCAGGAGTGGGCCAGATCTAGTACCAATCGAATGCGCCCTGGAAGAGTTCGAATTCCGGCGCGTTTTTTTGCGATGGGTAGACCGCCAGGACATCGAAGCGAGTAGGCGGCTCCAAGTCTAGTGATCGTAAGTAGATTCGCGCCAGCCTGCGCAGAGTATCGCGCTTATGATCGTCAACCGAGGACTCGGCGCTGGCGAAATCGCGGCTGGAACGCGTCTTCACTTCTACGAAGCAAAGCGTGTCGCCTTGACAGGCAATCAAGTCGATGTCCCCCCGACGCAAGGCTGACCGATAGCGCCGCGCAACGACAACGTACCCCTGGCGGCGGAGGTGAAAGAAGGCGTCTACCTCGCCACGCTCGCCAGTGACCAGATGTTGCGGCGTGGAAGAGGGCTTAACCTTTGAGGTCAGCCAGTTGGCCGCATGAACAATGCCTTCGAATACACGAAGATGGGATTGAGCTAACACTGGCATTGATAGTATTGTCTGCCTCTATTAGGGTAGACGCCAAGCGAATATGCTCAAGGCGGAGGAATGCCTTTCATGCAAACCAGGTCGATAGCCGCAAAGCCCGCCTCGGCAGTGTGCTCAATCAGCACGGGCTGTGCGGAGCACAATCGCATAATCGGCTGGCTCCAAGGCATCACCATCGCGTGGATGCTGGTGGAGTGCTCTGTCGCTTTAACTGCAGCAGTTCGTGCACATAGTCCCGTCCTTCTGGCATTTGGCGCAGACAGCCTGGTGGAACTCCTCTCCGCGACCGTCGTCCTTCTGCAGTTCACGCCGAAATTTCGAATCCAGTCAGATCAGGCATCGCGAATCGCCGGCATTCTGCTCTTCGTCCTGGCCGGCTTCGTAGTGCTTACATCGGTCGGCTCCCTGCTCCTGCACGTCGAGCCGGACCACAGCATGCTGGGAATTGCCATCACGGTGGCGGCCTTAATCGTGATGCCGGCGTTAAGCGCGGCCAAGCAGCATATGGCGGAGAAGACTGGCAACATGGCCCTGGCGGCCGATTCGGTTCAGTCCGCCACATGCGCTTGTCTGGCGCTCATAACCCTGGCCGGCCTATCGGCGAATGCCGTCTTCCATCTCACATGGATCGATCCCGTTGCTGCGTTGGCAGTCACGCCAATTCTGTGGATGGAAGGCAAGCGAGCGTTACGCGGTGAGACCTGCGGGTGCTGTTGAGTAACGAATCATCTCGAAGAAAGGATCGGAATGAAGCAGTCGACAGTTTTCTGGATCTGGCTGGTGGGAGGCTTGGTGTGGCTGGTAAATTCCGCTCTGCAGTTGCACGTGGGGCAAAACGGACACGCGCTGGTCACCATCGTGGTTGCCGCTCTCTTCTTCGCCGCCGCGTGGCAAACGAAGCACAAAGAGAACTCTAATTAGGGAATATTCCGTCCGGCACCCCAACGCGGATGCCGGAAGTGAGTGCCGCGACCGATGGCGCTCGGCTACCTCGCGGAGATTGCGGTTTCGACTGAGCGGTGTTTGCTCTCCACCGCGGCGATGCAATCCTCAAGAAGTTCGAGCGCTATAGCGGCTTCATATTCATTGACGATGAGCGGCGGTGACAAGCGGATCGAGGTTTCGCCGCAGCCAAGAATCAACAGCCCCCGCGCGAATGCCTCTTCCACAATTGCGTCGCGCCAGCCCCCGGCAACCTCACGAGTGGCCTGATCCTTCACAATCTCAATGCCAATCATTAGTCCGCGTCCCCGCACTTCTCCCACGATCGAAAATCGCTTTGGCCAATCCTTGATGCGATCCATGATTTTGCCGCCGACATCCGCGGCGTTGGCAATCGCCTCGCGCTCAAGGATGTCCATAGTGGCCAGTGCCGCAGCAATCGACACTGGATTCCCACCGAATGTCGAGGCATGCGATCCCGGCTTCCAGTCCATGATCTCCGCTCGCGTCATGCAGATGCCAAGCGGCATTCCTGAGGCGATACCCTTTGCCATGCAGACGATATCCGGCTGTACACCGGTGTGCTCTATCGCCCACCACTTGCCACTTCTTCCCGCTCCGCATTGCACCTCGTCTGCCACCAGCAGGATGCCGTACTTGTCGCAGATCCTACGCAGTTCCTGCATGAAGATCGTGGGAGCAACCACGTATCCACCTTCGCCCTGTATTGGCTCGACGAAGATTGCCGCTACCTCCTCCGGCGCAAGAATGGTGTGAAAGAGCTTCTCTTCGATATAGCGCGCACACCCCAGTGCAAAGGCGTCTTCCTCCTGTGGCCCGCCGCTGCAACCGCGATACGCATAGGGATAGCGGATGTGCGTGACGCCGGGAAGCATCGGAGAAAAACGTCGCTTCTGTTGCGGCTTCGATGCCGTAAGCGAAAGCGCGCCCATCGTGCGTCCGTGGAATGCGCCGAAGAATGCGATCACGTTTTGCCGCTGCGTGTGGTATCGGGCAATCTTCAGAGCGCACTCCACCGCCTCCGCACCGGAGTTGCCGAAGTAAAAGCGATGCGGCCCCGGCATGGGCGCCACAGCCGACAGGCGCTCGGCAAGCTGAATCATGTGCTCGTAATAGAAGTCCGTTCCCGATATGTGGATCAGCTCAGCGGCCTGCTGCTGAATCGCGGCAACCACTTCGGGATGGCAGTGCCCAGTGGAGTTCACGGCTATGCCCGCGGCAAAGTCGAGAAATTCGTTGCCGTCCACGTCCTCCACGCGCAGACCTCGTCCGCGTTTCGCCACCATGGGATACGACCGGGTGTAGCTCGGCGAGACCAGGCGGTCATCCGCCTCAACGATGGCGCGCGCCTTGGGACCGGGCAAAGCGCCTAGCAACCGGGGGCCATATTTAGAACGCAAATCCGTTGTGAGAACGCCGCTCTTGAATGCTGAAAGGCTGTGGTTTTCCATAAAACTTCTCCTCGCGACTTTGGCTAGTGGCTGCGCAAAATGAATAACTTGCCGGCTCCCATCTGGGAGCGGCTGCGGCAGATTCAGAGCTTGCGCGGGAGTACTAATCGCCTGCGAAAAGGCTAGGCCGGGTGCGGGCCGGAAGTACTCGCAGATGTTTGCGGGGAGAATGCTGGTGCGCGGAGCATCGCGACCAGCGCTGGATGCTGGTTAGGGTGCCGATCGAGACCGACTGTGGTGTGCAGTCCATGCGCTCGCCTCCCCAATTGCCGTGAGCATAGCACGCTTTACCGGCACTGGTGAAGAAGCCTGCCAAGGCTAGCATTCTGAGCGGCGGGTCGCGCCCTGTCTGAACTTCTCGCCGCAAAGTGGCGAAACGGCGAAAGGGATGCCTAGTGAACCAGCAGTACAGACGCGGCAAAAAGTAGCCCGGTGGTTCCGAATATCCAACCCATATACATGAACGACTGCTTTCGCGTCAGCAGGGTGATGGACGTGATCACGAGCGCAATCTCAAGCAATGCCTCGCCGAGATCGTAGCGGCTTGCTCGTTTCTCAATCAGCCCCACTTCGGCTTCCAGTTCCGTCGCTTTCTTCTGCTCCTCGGCCAGGTCATCGTTCCATTTTTCCTGGTGAGCCTTGTAGGTATCGGCGAGCTTTTTGGCGGCGGCTTCGTCGCGCAAGGCGAGGGCCGAGAGTAGATCTGTCGCGAGAGCAGTGTCAGTCTGGCGGATCTTCTTCGCCTGGTAGAGGTTCCACTCGTCGCTGGAGCGAGTCTGCACCAGCACCGCCTCGGTATGGGTGCGATGCCCCAGCACGGAAGTGAGCGCGACAAAGATCGCGAGGATGCTCATGGTAAATGTCGCTATCCGCAACGACTTGTCATGCTCGGCGTGTTCTATATGTTCGCGCAGCTCTACCACTTCATTGGCTTCCATCTTGGGCAACTCCAGTTGTCAATGCGCGGTACGTCGGTGAGAAGAAATCCCGCTTTCAGGATTTTAATGTCGAAATGGCAAGGCAGGCGCCCATTTTGATTGGTCGAAGTCTACTTTCTCTTCCAGCGCACGCCGTCCTTCGAGTCTTCGAGCAGGATGCCCTTTTCGCTCAATTCCTTGCGAATAGCGTCCCCGCGGGCAAAGTTGCGCGTTGCCCGAGCCTGGTTTCGTTCCACAATCAACGCGTCAATCTGGGCATCGCTCAGCGAAGCCTGAACGAGCACAGATTCCGCTACCTGGTCCATTCTGCCTTCGCGCGCAGCCCACTCAAGAGACGCACGAGTTAGCTCATCATCGCGGTCTTTCAGCACTGCAAATACGCTATCGAAGCGCTTCAAGGTGATCAAAATTGACTGAACGTTGCCCGCCATGAACTTGCCGCCGTCCACAGCAACATTGCCCGCCCGCACCAGGTCAAAGATCGCCGCCAGCGCCTCTGAGGTGTTCAGATCATTCTCAAGAGCCGCAGTAAAGGCTTCGCAGGCCTTGTCGGTTTGTGCGGATAGCTCAAGATCAACACCCTCAGGAAACTTCCCCGAGGAAACCCGCTGGTGGAAGTTGCGCAGCCGCTCTACCGAACTGGTAGCATCTGCCAGACCGTCAAACGTGAAATTCAGCTGGTGACGGTAAGGGTTTGAAATCAATAACATACGGATTGCAGAGGCCTTGTGTCCCTTGAGCAAAAGGTCACGCAAAGTGAAAAAATTGCCCTCGGATTTTGACATTTTTTTGCCTTCCACGAGCAGGAAACGAACGTGCATCCAGTGGCGGGCAAAGGACTTATGGGTGGCGCTCTCGGATTGGGCTATCTCGTTTTCGTGATGCGGAAACATCAAATCTTCGCCACCTGCATGCAGGTCAAAGCTCTCTCCGAGGTATTTCATCGCCATTGCGGAGCATTCGATATGCCAGCCCGGGCGCCCGGGGCCAATCTCGGTATTCCAGTGGTATTCGCCCGGTTTTGGAGCCTTCCAGAGGGCGAAGTCGCGGGCTGAATCCTTGTCGTATTCGTCCACGTCGACGCGAGCGCCATCGCTGATGCCATCGAAGTCTTTTTTTGAGAGCTTGCCGTATTCAGGAAAGCCAGCGATGCGAAAGTACCAGGATCCGTCCTCAGTCTGGTAGGCCAGGTCCTGCGCGGCGAGGCGCTGAATGAGCTCCACCATCTCGGGGATACATTCCGTGGCTCGGGAGATCACTTCCGGCCGCTCCACGCCGAGGGCGTCCAGATCCTCAAAAAAAGCGTTCTCAAAGCGCGGAGTGTATTCGCTGATCGAGAGGCCTGCGGCTGCGGCGTTGCGAATGATCTTGTCGTCCACGTCGGTGATGTTCATGACGTGGCGAACCTCGATGCCCTCGAGCTTCAGGAATCGCCGCAGTACGTCCACCTGGACAAATGTCCTGAAGTTGCCGATGTGGCCGTAGTCGTAGACTGTGGGGCCGCAGGCATACATCCGCAAAGTCTTGCCGTCACTGGGGATAAGTTCTTCGACGGTGGTCGTAAGTGTATTGAAGAGGCGAATCGTCATTCCGGGCAGCGTTCTTAATGGAGCGGAAACAGGGCGCTCGTGTGGATTTAGGCCAAAGGTGATTCTATCAGCGAGTGCGATTTTGGCCTCGTTTTGGTGCATTTACGTGCGATTTCGGGCCGTTTTAGCTGCCTAAAGCGAGTGATGGGTCAGCGGAGAGGCTTGCGGGGGCAATTTCGCCGGCCAATAGCTTTGGCCAGGCCGCCGCGGCGATCATAGCGGCGTTGTCCGTGGACAAGGAATGTGACGGAAACGCAATAGGCAAGCCACTTTCAGCCGCCTCGGACGCGAATCGAAGGCGCAATTCGCGATTCGCCGCCACGCCGCCCGAAACCAGGATTGAATGGGCACCAAGTGCCTCCGCAGCCAGGAAGGTCTTGCGCATAAGGTCACCCACGACGGCGCGCTGGAAAGAGGCGATCAAATCGAGCGTTTTGGTGTCGCAAAGTGGCAAAACGTCGCCTAAAGTGGGGTTTTCCATCGCCAAAATTGCGTTGTGGCGGGCTTCGATTGAGGCGTGCAGGTCGTGAACTTCGACGTAGCGAAGCACGGCGGTCTTGATGCCGCTGAACGAAAACAGGAAGCGTGGCAGTGCCGCGCGCTGGCCGGGGCGGTGAACCTTGGCCTTCACCTGTGCGAATGCGAACGCGACTGCCTTGGGGTTGCCGTGGACCGATAGTCCATCAATCCAGGGGCCACCGGGATAGCCCAGGCCTAGCAGTTTGGCTACCTTGTCAAAGGCTTCGCCTGCGGCATCGTCCACCGTTTTGCCCACGTTCGTGTAGGTCCAGCCTCCATCGCGCGCAGAACCGTGCTGGCGGGTGAGGTAGAGGTGCGTGTGGCCACCGGAGACTACGAGGGCCAGCGCCGGCAAGGGCAACGGGGTCTCGTCCGGGCTAAGCTGGCGCTGCTCCAGCAGAACCGCGTGGATGTGCCCTTCGATGTGGTTTACGGCAATTAAGGGCTTGTCGATGGCGTAGGCGAGAGCCTTGGCGTAGCTGATTCCGACCAGCAAGGCGCCCGCCAAGCCTGGCCCCGAGGTTACCGCGATTGCATCCAGTTCGCGGAGGGTGCAGCCGGCCTTTTCCAGCGCGGCGCGCACTACCGGCACGATGTTGCGAAGGTGCTCGCGGGAGGCGAGTTCTGGAACGACTCCGCCATAGGGCGAGTGCAGCGAAATCTGCGAGGCCACGATGCTCGAGCGCGTGCGCGAGCCGCGCTCCACCACCGCGGCGGCGGTTTCGTCGCAGGAACTCTCAATGGCAAGTATGAGGCCGCTTCCGGCAGGATTGCCGTTCGGCGCCGGGAGTTCAGAATCCGTCACCCTTCTATAGTAGTGGAGAGGTCGCGATGGCAGCGAGCAACGGAGGCAGGCGGGCACGGGAAGAGGCATTCGGTGTCGTGGCCAGACTGCGCTCTCAGGGTTATCAAGCCTATTACGCGGGCGGCTGCGTGCGGGATTTGCTGCTGGGGCACGAACCTGCCGATTTCGATATAGCGACGGATGCGCGGCCGGAAGTTGTCTTGAATCTCTTCCCGCGTACATTCTCGGTGGGCGCGCACTTTGGGGTGGTGCTGGTGGCAGCAGAAGAGGCAGGCCGCGAGATTGTAACCGAGGTTGCTACGTTTAGGAGCGACGGCGCATATTCTGACGGCCGCCGCCCGGACCAGGTCAGCTATTCGGCGAGTCCCGAAGAAGATGTGCTACGCCGCGACTTCACCATCAACGGCATGATGCTTGACCCCATCCTGTTGGCGGAGAGCGGAGACATCTCTAATGCCGTGCTCGACTTTGTGGGTGGCAGACGGGACCTTGACGCGAGGGTCGTGCGCGCAATCGGCGATCCGCAGCTGCGCTTCTCCGAGGACAAGCTTCGTATGTTGCGTGCTGTGCGTTTCGCTGCCCGGGTTGGTTTTGAAATCGAGGCGGGAACCACGGCAGCAATACGAGCGCAAGCCAGCGAAATCAGCTCCGTCAGCCGTGAGCGGATCCGCGACGAAGTGACGCGAATGCTGACGGAGGGACGTGCCAAGCATGCGTTTGAATTGCTTGATTCAACAGCGCTGCTGCACTGGGTTCTCCCCGAAATCGAACGTATGAAGGGTGTGGAACAACCGCCGCAATACCATCCTGAGGGTGACGTCTTCGTCCATACGTTGCTGTTGCTGGAGAAGCTGGAGGCCGGTTGCGCTTCTACCCTGGCGTGGGGTGCTCTGCTACATGACGTGGGCAAGCCGGCCACATTTCGCCGTGCGCCCGATCGTATCCGCTTTGATGGCCATGTTGAAGTGGGAGTGAGGATCGCGGAGGAGATCTGCGGGCGATTGCGCTTCTCAAAAGAAGATACGGCGCAGATTGTCGCGTTGGTAGGGAACCATATGCGCTTCGGCGATGTGGAGAAGATGAAGGACTCAACCCTGAAGCGCTTTTTTCGTCTGCCAAACTTTGGGGAGCATCTGGAACTGCATCGGCTGGATTGCCTATCCAGTCACGGCGGGTTGGAGCTCTATGACTACGCCCGGCGGCGCTATGAGGAGATGCCTGTCGAAGCGGTGCGCCCCGCGTTGCTGGTAACCGGGAAGGACCTCATCGCGGCCGGTTATCGGCCCGGCAAGAGTTTTAAGGAAATTCTTTTGCTGACGGAAGATGCCCAGCTTGAGGGGCGAATTCAGAGCCGCGAAGAGGGACTGGCGCTGCTGCGGCAGCACTTCCCGCAGGCGAAATGACGGTCCAAATAGAGCTGCCTCGGCGGATGCACCGGGGCAGCTTTATTCGTCGAAAGCGGTCGATTGTGACTACTTTTTGGCGGTGTCGAAGCGCTTGTTGACTTCGTCCCAGTTCACCGTGTTCCACCATGCGGCAAGGTAGTCGGCGCGGCGATTCTGATATTTCAGGTAGTAGGCGTGCTCCCAGACATCGTTGCCCAGAATTGGATAGAGCCCGGTTGAAAGGGGATTGTCCTGGTTCGGCGTGGTTACGATCTTGAGCTTGCCGCCGTCGAAGACCAGCCAGCCCCATCCCGATCCAAATTGCTTGGTGGCGGCCTCGTTGAACTGCTTTTTGAAGTCCTCGAAGCTGCCGAAATCCGCCTTGATCTGTTCGCCGATCTTGCCTGTGGGTTCGCCGCCGCCGTTGGCCTTCATCAGGGACCAGAACATGGTGTGGTTGACGTGCCCGCCACCGTGGTTGCGTACCGCTCCGCGGATGTCGTCGGGGATGGTGCTGAGGCTCTTGAGCAGATCTTCGGGGCTCTTTGTTCCCAACTCAGGATGCTTCTCAATGGCAGCATTCAGGTTGGTGACGTAGGCCTGGTGGTGCTTGTCGTGGTGGAGCTTCATTGTCGCTTCGTCGATATGCGGCTCAAGTGCGGTGTAGTCGTAGGGAAGTGGTGCAAGTTCGTAGGCCAAATCGTTCCTCCTGGCATTTGCTTTCGTTGCCGGTTGTTTTGGGTGGATTGCGCAGCGGTGACAGCTTTTTCGCCCATTCACACTGCGAGCACGATGTTATGGATGCAAAAGCGGGTCCGGAGGTGCAGTTTTCTGCGTATTCAATTCTCGGACCTTACGCAAGGCCCCCTTCGGGTAAGACCATCCATGCATCGTATCCCTTACACTGTTTATTGAGATGCCTCTGTCGGGCATCCGCACGACTCGCCCATTGGACTGACTGACCTTGGCACGTTTCCGCGTACCGTCTGACGAGATGCACGATATGACACGGCGGCAGCTTCTGAGGCGTGTGGGCGCCACGGGTCTGCTTGCGCTTGGGTCCCCGGCACTGAGCGTTGCGGAAGGCATTCAGAACCAACAGCAGCAGCCCCCGGCACCTGCTGGCCAGGCACCGAAGACGGAGAGCCAGGCTGCGACGAATTACGAGCATCCGCCGGGCGTTTTCATTAACCGCCCCCTCACCCAGGTTTCGCGCGACGCCGAGGCGCTGCTGGATGATCTGGAGGCTCGCGCCTGCGACTATTTCTACATCGAGGCCAGCCCCAAGACGGGGCTGGTGAGGGATCGAGCCCCCGCCGTTGGCCGGGCTTTGAGCAGGGTTTGCAGCGTGGCGGCGACGGGCTTTGGCTTGAGTGCTCTCTGCATCGCGGCCAAGCGGCACTACCTTGTGCCCTCCCAGTGCGAGGAGCGTGTAGAGAGGACCCTCGCGTTTCTGCTGGAGACCTGTCCTCACGAGCACGGTTTTCTGTATCACTTCATCGACATTGAGACCGGTCAGCGGCGGTTCAATTCGGAGCTTTCTTCTATAGACACTGCGATACTGCTATGCGGAGTGCTGCTGTGCAGGCAGTATTTTGCTGGAAACGCAAGAATTGCGGCGCTCGCCACAACCTTTTACCGCCGAATTGACTGGCAGTGGATGTTGAATGGCGGGACTGCCTTGTCAATGGGGTGGCTGCCCGACCAGGGATTTCTGCAGGCACGATGGGATATTTACGCCGAACTGATGACGATGTACCTGATGGCGATCGGGTCGCCGACGCACGCTATCCCGGCTTCAACCTGGGATGCACTGCAGCGACCGTTGATCAGCTTTGGTGGAATTGAGTACATCAGCGGCGTGGCGCCTCTTTTTATTCATCAATACGCTCACGCGTGGTGCGACTATCGCGATCAGCGGGACCGCCATGCCAACTACTTCAGCAACTCCATCGCGGCTACCCGCGCGCACCAGCTTTTCTGCATGGCGGAGGGGCAAAAGTATCCCTGGATCGATCAGGATTTGTGGGGCATTACAGCCTCCGACTCGAGGCAGGGTTATCGCATCTGGGGCGGGCCCCCGGCGATGGGGGAGCTGGACGGCACGGTGGTGCCCAGCGCTACGGCCGGATCGCTGCCGTTTCTTCCGGCGGAGACCAGCCATGTTCTGCTGAACCTGCGGAAGCAGATGGGCGGCAAGGCCTGGACACGCTATGGCTTTGTGGATGCGCTGCATCCCAAGAGCGGCTGGCTGGCTGAGGACATACTGGGAATCAACCAGGGAATCAGCCTGCTGATGGCCGAGAATCTGCGCAGCGGCTTTGTCTGGGAGTACTTCATGAAGAACCGGGAAATTACACACGCGATGCGGGAAGTGTCTTTCCACCCTGATCCAGACGCGAATTCGCAGGTACTCTAGGCAGCACGTTTATGCCACGTTAAGGCATCCGGAGGACATTTCGTTTATCCTCAAATGTCCGGGGGAAACCGTCCCGGGCGCTGGCGCTGTTTCAAATCAAAGAAAGTACTTCCGGGATCGCACTACCCGACATCCAAGAGATGAGCCCCGTGGCCACGCCAGGCCCAGGTGCGGATTGGTCGATGAACCGAAGAATTTTGAGCGAGAGAAGAGGACGATGAGCGAACTGGACGAGTTATCCATCAATGCACTGCGTTTTTTGGCTGTTGATACCGTCGAAAAGGCGAAGAGCGGACATCCGGGCGCTCCCCTCGGCGACGCGCCGATGGCGTATCTCCTCTTCCACAAGTTCATGCGGCACAATCCTGCCAACTCCAAGTGGTCGAACCGGGATCGTTTTGTGCTTTCGAATGGGCACGCGTCGGCTCTGCTCTATTCCGTGCTGCACCTGACTGGCTACAAAGTGTCGATGGACGACCTGAAGCAGTTCAGGCAATGGGGATCGAATACGGCGGGACATCCGGAGTACGGACATACGGATGGTGTTGAAGTGACGACGGGACCGCTGGGGCAGGGCTTTGCGATGAGCGTGGGCATGGCGATCGCGGAGCGCCACCTTTCGAGCGTGTATAACAAGCCCGGCTTCGATGTGGTGGACCACTTCACTTACATGATGTGCGGCGATGGCGATCTGATGGAAGGCGTCTCGCACGAAGCGGCCTCATTGGCGGGCACGCTGAGCCTGGGCAAGCTGATCTGCCTCTACGACGACAATTTGATTTCGCTCGATGGTCCTACGGAACTCTCGTTTACGGAGGATGTCGAGAAGCGGTTTGAGGCATACCACTGGCATGTGCAACGGGTGGGAGACGGCAACGATCTAGCGGCGATCTCCGCTGCTATTGAAGCCGCCAAGGCAGTGAAGGACAGGCCGTCGATCATCGCTGTGAGGACGATCATCGGCTATGGAAGTCCCAAGGCGGGCACCAATAAGGCACATGGCGAGCCACTGGGCGCGGATGCAGTGCTGCAGACGAAGAAGCAGCTGAACTGGCCGGACGACAAAAGTTTCTATGTGCCCGAGGATGTGGCGAAACACTGGCTGCAGGCGGTGGAGAAGGGTGCGAAGGAAGAGGCGGCATGGCAGCAGACATTCGCGGCCTACAAGACGGCCAATCCTGAATTGGCTGCTCAGTTCGAGCGAGTGATGGCAGGCAAGCTGTCAGAGGGTTGGCGTAAGACTCTGCCGATTGTTCCGGCAGACGCGAAGCCGGTTGCGACGCGAACAGCTGGCGGGAACGTAATGGCGGCCTTCGAAAAGGCCGTTCCGGAACTGCTGGGCGGCGCCGCCGATTTGACCACTTCAACCAAGACGATCCTGAAGGATAGCGGCAACTTCCATCTGGATCCCACGGGCAAGAATATCTTCTTCGGGGTGCGCGAGTTTGCCATGTGTGCGGCGGTGAATGGCATGGCAGTGCATGGCGGCGTAATTCCTTACGGTTCGACCTTCTTCGTGTTCTCAGATTATTGCAAGCCAGCGATTCGTTTGGCTGCGCTGATGAAGGCTCACTCTATTTTCGTTTTCACGCATGACTCAGTGGCGCTGGGTGAGGATGGGCCGACACACCAGCCTATTGAACATCTGATGGCACTGCGCGCCGTTCCGCAGCTTACCGACTTTCGCCCCGCCGACGCGAACGAAACTTCGGCAGTCTGGGGTTTGGCTCTGGAGAGAAAGAGTGCGTCGTTCATGGCGCTTTCGCGACAGGATTTGCCGATTCTCGATGCCGAGAAGTACAAGGTGTTTGAGGGCGTGAGCCACGGTGCATACATTCTGGAACGGGGCGGGGACACGCCGGCAGTGCTTCTTGTTGCCACGGGGGCCGAGGTTTGGCTCGCGCTAAAGTCAGCACAGAAACTCGCGGACGAAGGAGTTGCGACCCGCGTCGTCTCCATGCCGAGCTGGAAGATATTTGAGGAGCAGAGCGAGGAATACAAGGCCCAGATATTCCCCGATGGTCTGCCGACATTGGCGATTGAGGCGGGTGCTACGTTGGGCTGGTGGAAATATGTCGGGCGTCACGGAGATGTGATCGGGCTCGACCGCTTCGGCGCTTCCGCACCAGGACCGGTGGCCCTCGAGCATTTGGGATTCAGCGTCGATAACGTAGCATCCCACGCACACAAGCTGATTGAACTGGCCAACAAGAAATAGCCGAGACGGCAAAGGGGCGCATATGAAGCTTGTCATTGCCGCTGATCATGCGGGATTTCCGTTGAAGGAAGAAGTGCGGGCGCAGCTGGAAGGTAGTGGTCACGACGTGACTGATCTGGGCGCGTATAACACCGAGCCGTCGGATTATCCTGATTTCGCCGAAGCTGTGGGCAAAGCCCTGGAGGCGGGCCTGGCTGAGCGTGGGATCCTGATATGCGGCAGCGGCGTGGGAGTCTGCGTTGCGGCAAACAAGATGCCGGGCATCCGTGCATCCATGTGCCATGACAACTACTCTGCGCACCAGGGCGTCGAACATGACAACATGAACGTTCTTGTTCTAGGAGCAAGAATCATCGGTTCGTCACTGGCGGCAGAGCTGGTGCAAACATTTCTGAAGGCAAATTTTCAATCGGGGCAGGAGAGGTTTGTTCGCCGCCTGAACAAAGTTAAGGCAATTGAAGCCCGCTACATGATTCGGCAGTAACGAAGTCTGGGACGCGCGAATCGAGACAAGCCCAGGGCCCTGAACTCCAGTCATGGGAAGAGCCGGATGAGCGAAATCAAGACGATTCTGTGGGACGTAGGCGGCGTTTTACTGACGAATGGCTGGGATCACTGCGAGCGCGACGAACTGTTTCAGCGCTTTCAACTGGACAGGCAAGCGTTTGAGGAGCGACATGTCGATGCCAATGATCCCTGGGAAAAGGGACTCATCACGGCAGCTGAGTATCTGAATCGAACTGTTTTTTATGAGCCGCGCAGTTTCACGCAGCAACAATTTCTCGACGCGATGAAAGGGCAGTCTCAAGTTCTGCCAAATTCTGCTCTGCGAATCCTTGCCCAATTAGCCGCATCTCATAGTGTGCAGATGGCAGCGCTGAACAACGAGGCGCGGGAGTTGAACGACTATCGGATCGAGCACTTTCGACTTCGTGAGTCCATCCCATGCTTTTTGAGTTCCTGCTACGTCGGCATGCGTAAGCCAGATGTGAAGATATTTCGCCTCGCGCTGGACGTACTGCAAAGACGGCCGGACGAAGTCGTTTTCATTGACGATCGCGATTCCAACGCGGCTGCGGCAAGTGCATTGGGGATCCACGGAATTCACTACCAGGGCCCAGAGGCACTTGCCACTGAGTTGAAGCATCTGGGAGTCCAACTTCGCAGCTAGATAGCCGCCCGACGAACGTTAACCGCAACTAACTGATTGGGAATTCTACAGGGAGGCATGTTTCGCATGGCATCCGTACAAGGCACAGTTTCTCCCGACGATCTCAAGAAGGTAGCTCAAGGTAACGAGCACATCCCGGAACCATGCGTAGTGGTGATATTTGGAGCGTCCGGTGATTTGACCAAGCGAAAGTTACTACCGGCACTTTTTCATCTGGAGCAGGCAGGACTGTTGCCGAAGGAATTCGCGATTGTTGGAGTGGCTAGGCGGCCGTTGCAGGATGAATTTGCCAAAGACATGCGGCAAGGCATTGTGGAATTCGGCGATGTTCCTGTTGGTGACGCGAAGCTCGACGAATTTATTGGAAAGATCAGTTATCACGCTCTGAACTTCGATGATGCGGCTGGTTATGCTGCTCTCGACACACTGTTGCAGAAGATTGATGGCGTGCATGGCACAAAGGGAAATCGGCTTTACTATCTAGCGACTGCTCCCGAATACTTCGCTGATATCACGGGGCAGCTTGGGGCGCAGGGTATGGCTTCCCCCGCTAAGGGGAATGTGCGCGTAATTATCGAGAAACCGTTTGGACACGATCTCGATTCCGCGAGAAAATTGAATGATGAAGTGAACTCGATTTTTGAGGAGAAGCAGGTTTTTCGCATCGATCACTATCTGGGCAAGGAGACTGTTCAGAACATTCTCGTGTTTCGTTTCGCTAATGGTGTCTTTGAGCCAGTCTGGAATCGGAACTACGTCGATCATGTTCAGATAAGCGTGGCAGAGAGTATCGGGATCGAGGGCCGCGGTCCGTTCTATGAGAAAGCCGGTGCCTTGCGGGACGTAGTGCAGAACCACGTGATGGAACTGATGTCGTTTGTTGCGATGGAGCCGCCCGTTTCGTTTGAGGCTGACGCGGTTCGAATTGAGAAGCTGAAGGTCTGGAAAGCGATACCTCCTCTTTCGATGTCCAACACAGTGCGCGGTCAGTATGGACCTGGGCTAGTGGGTGGCGAAGCGGTGAAGGGGTACCGGCAAGAAGATCGAGTTGACCCGGAATCCAGCACGGAGACCTATGCTGCGATGCGGTTGGAGGTAGACAACTGGCGCTGGTCTGGAGTTCCGTTCTATGTTCGCGCTGGAAAGCGCCTAGCGAAGCGCGCTACGGAGATCACCGTTCAATTCAAGCAACCGCCGCAGTTGCTTTTTAGCCTGAATCCAAACGACCGTTGCGCGGAGCTTCAGCCAAACCTGATCACGATGCGGATCCAGCCTGACGAGGGTATCTCGCTGCGCTTTGGTGCGAAGGTTCCCAGCCCGAATCTGGCGGTGTGTCCTGTAGTGATGGATTTCAACTACGCATCCGCATTTGGCAAGTCGTCCGCAAATGGGTACGAGCGTTTGTTGCTGGATGCCATGCTCGGTGATGCCACGCTGTTTGCGCATCGCGACGGAGTTGAAACTACATGGGCACTATATACGCCAGTGCTCGAACAATGGGCTGCGTCAAAGCCCGACAATTTCCCGAATTATGCAGCAGGTAGCTGGGGTCCGAAAGAGTCAGACCAATTGCTGGCCCGGGATGGGCGAAAGTGGCACAGGCTATAGGGATTGCTGCCTGCGCTTCATTCCGGGGCGACCTGTGTGGTTCCGGGCCGTGTCATATTTGTGTCAGTCCGTCACATTTCCGGGGCCTGGATATCGCAACGGCCTGCGAGTGCGGTATCGTTGAAGTAAGCTTGTAACCTGCAGATATTAAATCGCAAGTCTCCTATCAAAGGACTTTTCATGCCTGTAATTTCACTCCGTATTCGCGGCCTGGTTGCATTGTGCGGCTCGGTCATGGCAGTCAGTCTCCCCAGCGCCTTTGCGCAGCGGCTGCCGCAGGATGTAAGCCCGAGTCATTACTCTCTGGCGCTTACTCCCGACCTGAAAGCAGCGACCTTTACTGGTCGTGAAGAGATCGACGTCGAATTGGCGGGGCCTCTCAACGCCATCACCTTGAACGCGGTCGAGATTCAATTTGTTCGCGCGAGCACCAAGGTTAATGGCAAAGTGCTAACAGCCAATGTCAGCCTTGACGAAAAGAAGCAGCAGGCCACGTTGACATTTGGAAGCACCCTACCCGCAGGCAAGTACACCCTGGACATCGAGTACACCGGCATCCTTAATGGGCAGCTTCGCGGCTTCTATCTCTCAAAAACGAGCAAGCGGAGTTATGCGGTTACGCAATTTGAATCGACTGATGCCCGACGAGCATTTCCGTCATTTGACGAACCAGCTTACAAAGCTACATTTGATATCAGCCTGGTTGTGGACGACGGAGACACCGCTATCTCGAACACGAATATCCTGAGCGACTCGCCTGGGCCACAGGCGGGGAAGCACACGATTCGCTTTGCGACGACGCCGAAGATGTCTACTTATCTAGTGGCGTTTCTCGTAGGAGACTTTGAATGCGTTTCCGGGCAGAGTGATGGCGTCCCCATCCGCTCTTGTGCTACCCCGGACAAAGTGCAACTAGGAAAATTCGCGGTTAAGTCAGCGGAATACATCCTGCACTATTACAACGAATATTTTGGGATTAAGTATCCGATGCCGAAGCTCGACATGATCGCGCTACCTGATTTTGAGGCAGGCGCGATGGAGAACTTTGGAGCTATTACCTACCGAGAGACGGACTTGCTGATTGATGAGAACACCGCGTCGGTCGATGCCAAGAAGACGGTGGCCCTGGTAGTGGCGCATGAGATGGCTCACCAGTGGTTCGGCGACATGGTGACCATGAAATGGTGGGACAATATCTGGCTGAATGAAGGCTTCGCCTCGTGGATGGAGAACAAGCCCGTGGAAAAATGGAAGCCGGAGTGGAAGATCTCAGAGGAGGTTGCGGCTGAGCTTGATGGGACGCTGAACCTGGATGCGCAGAGGACCACTCGCACGATTCGTGCTAAAGCCGAGACGCCGGACGAGATCAACGAGATGTTCGATGGCATCTCGTATGGCAAGGCTGGCGCTGTGTTGCTGATGGTTGAGAACTACGTGGGCGAGGAGACGTTTCGTCGCGGCGTGCACGACTACCTTGCTGCCCATTTATATGGGAATGCAACCGCAGAAGACTTCTGGAGTGCGCAGACTACCGTCAGCCACCGGCCGGTCGATAAAATCATGACTAGCTTTGTCGCCCAGCCAGGAGTACCGATACTCAACTTCGGTCAGCCGCAGTCGGAGAAGGTCGATGTGAACCAGCAGCGATTCTTCCTGAGCCCAAAGGCTACGGCGGAGGGATCGCAGCAGTGGGTGATTCCGGTTTGCGTCAAGGCGGCGACGGCTCCAGATTGCAGCGTGTTGGCTGCACCTCAAGAGGTTATGAAAGTTCCCGCGGCTCCGTATTTTTATGCGAATGCGGGAGGAAAGGGCTATTACCGCACCAGCTACCCTGAGGATGTGTATCAGAAGCTGGTTAGCAATGTCGGTTCTCTCCAGTCAGAAGAACGCATCAGCCTGCTTGGCGACCAGTGGGCCAAGGTGCGAGCAGAAAAGGCTAGTGTAGGAACCTATCTTGATCTGGTTACCGCAGTCAGGAACAATCTGAGCGGGACTCTCGCCGAGAGTGCAGCGGGCGGAATTGCTGCGATCGACAATCGCATAGTTTCCGACAGCGAGCGCGCGAATTTTGCCGCGTGGATCCGCAAGACTTTTGCGCCTGCACTTGAAGGTCTTGGACCATCCAGCCCAACCGACGAGCCAGACACCAAGGAATTGCGCTCTGTACTCTTCGATTTGCTGGGTAGGTATGGAGATGATCCCCAGGTGATTGCCGAAGCAAAAACGATTGCTGGAAAGTACCTGGCCGATCCATCATCGGTCGAGCCGACCTTGGCGCATGCGGCAGTCAGCATTGCCTCCGTCCACGGAGATGAGGCTCTGTATAACCAGCTCCAGCACGTCAGTGTTACTTCGACGAATCCTGAAGTCGCGGTTAGTGCGCTCTACGATCTGTCTCGTTTTCGTGATCCTGCTCTTGAGAAGCGAACCCTGGAGTATGCCATCTCCGGCAAGGTGAGGAATCAGGACTCCGCATCGCTCATTGGGGTCTTGCTTGCAAATCGTCAAACGCGAGAAATTGCCTGGAAGTTTGTGCAGGACAACTGGGACAAAGTGAAGGCTCAGACGACGATGAGTTCTGGCGGTCGGCTGATTGGAGCTACGGGGGGCTTTTGCACTGTTGAGAAGAGGGATGAAGTAACAACTTTCTTCGCGGCACACCCAGTGCCTTCGACAGAGCGGGCTCTCGCTCGTGCCAAGAACCAAATCGACGATTGCATCGATCTGAGGAACGCGCAACAGCAGCATCTTACAGACTGGCTGCAAAAGCAGTAGCTATATAAGAGTAGGCGGCCGTTGTGTGTGGCCGCCTACCCTTGGCTAAGGTTTGACTGAACCCGCCCACCGACAAAAGATGCACTCGATAGAAGCGGTTACCGTTCCTGCTTGGGCACGGTAGCTGAGCCGGTTGCATCACCATCGAAGATGCAACAAGGAGATACTCTGTCGCGGCAGGTCTGTCACAATCGTGACCTGTTGATTGGTGACGTCGAGCCACTCGGGAGAGGTAAACAACTCTAACTGTCCGGCAGCCTTCAGTCGATCATACTGCTCGGCTGTGGGGTGCTGTGGTGAGCCCATTGCTTGCCATACCGTATAGGAGTCGCTGTGAGTTTCGTCGATTCGATAGTGTTCCACCAGTACTCGGTGCACACTCGCAGGAATGCCTGTAATAGTGATGTTTGTTCGCACTGAACTGCCTGCTGCACCGGCAACGTCGTGGTAGTTCCATGCCAGCACTGCGGCTTCACGATCGGCTACAGTCGCTAAGGCATCTACGTCCGGAGCACTTCGTACTCCTGAGGTCAGCAGGGCGTCCCATTGAACCTGGCCGGTACTTTCAACCTTCACGCGATCACCCGACATAAGTGCAAACATGCGGAACACGTTGAGCACGGGCTTGTCGATGCCGTTCGTTGCCAGGGAACGAAACCCCTCGAAGTAATCTTTGTCTTCAAATTCGAACGACCAACTCAGCATTGAAATGAGATTGACGTTATGCAGGTCCTGCAGAGCGAAGAGAGCTTTATAGGCTGCTGCAGTATAGGCCGGATAGAGTGTTCCGTTGCGGTAGTTGTTGGCCGGATTCACTTTTGAAGAGCATGCAGCGCAGCCCTCGGGATCTGCTTCGCTCAGAATAATGGGAAGACCGCGAAGTTTTGGGTATGACGCAATCAGCCCGAAGCCCTTGTTTACATCGTTCAGTTCATTGCTGATGCCCATTGTGACAATGCCATCTTGAATGGTTGGTCGGCCTTTTGCATGGAAAGAGATGAAGTCGATAGGTACAGCCTTGCCGTTCACCGAACTGACTCCGGAGTTAGCGTGCTTTAGAAAGGTGTCCAGAAATGCGTATGCCTTCGGGCTGCCCGGCCCCGTCGAGGCTGGCCCGCCTACCTTGGCGCCGGGCAAAGCGGCACGAACCGCAGAGACCGAGTAGTCATAAAGCTTTAAGTATTGACTGGCGTCGGCGTGCCAATAATCAATGTCGGGTTCGTTCCACACCTCGAAATACCATTGGAGTACTCTATCCCGACCGTATCGCGCTACAAGGTGTGCCGTAACAACTCGCACGAGTTCTGCCCACTTAGCATAATCTTTTGGCGGATTGTTGGATTTTCCTGAGACCGTGCTCTGTGGGTAATGGACCTGGTAGGGCTCGTGACGATCCGGCAAGTCGGCCGCCAGATCCTTTGGCATAAAACCCAACTCGACCAGGGGTCGAACCCCAGCAGACCTGAACGCGTCGAAGATGCCGTCGAGGATAGTGAAGTCGTAAGTCGGCTTACCGCCTGCATCTTCAGTGTAGACATTTGTCGAACTGAACTTCAGCTCAGCTGTTCCATCACCCGATGTAAAGAGATGGTGCACCCGGATGTAAACAGGCACGGGGCTGAGATCGTGAAGCTCCTTCAAAAGCTCAGTGCCGTGACGCATCGTCGTATAGTTCGCTTCATCGTAACCAAACCAGCTGTAGATGGGTTTGTACTTGCCCGTCACTTTTGTAAGGTCCACCTGAATGGAAACAGGTTCCACACTTAGGGCTTGAGCTGACGAGTGGCTTGAATGCTGAGTAGAGATCTGTCCAGAGGCGAGAAGTTGCGTGCCGATGCCGCTCACAATGAGCATTCGTATTAGCAAACGTGAATTGCTCTTGAACATGGTCACTCCATTACCTACGAGTCGCAGCTCGTAATTCGAGGTAGGTCCCACGTTGGAACGAGGTGTAATGATTGTATTCGTGGTCTATCGATTTCGAGCCGGAGAGGCAGGGATTGTGTGCAGAATACTTCGAGTTTCCTCGTCTACAGCGGCGAGATTTGAGCAGCTGCAGTTCGTGCGTGACTGACTACAAGCAGCGACATACCTCTCCTGCCTAGAGCGAGGTGCCGCTGATTTGGCTCTGTGAGGAGTTTCCTGGTTATTCCTTCTCCATCTCAAGTACCTGCAGCGGGCTCTTGAACGGACGATTTCGTAACGCCCAAAAGAGTGCTGCCGCCAGCAGTGCGAGTAGTCCAATGCCTCGCAGGGCCGATGGATATCCAAAGCGTGAAAACGCCTCGCCTGCAATTGCTGCTGCAACCGCCTGGGAGACGGCGATAACAAATGTGTTGGATGCCGCCGCTCCGCCACGTTCCTCCGGGGAGACGTTGTTCATTAGCAAACTGTATAGGCCGGGTTCGTTCATCCACTGAAATGTCGTAAATCCGATGTATACCACTGCGCCCGCGAGGGGAGTGCTCACTGCTGAGAGAGTGAATAGCAGGACTGCGCCCACTATTTGTGTGTAGACGATTCCGGCCAACAAACCGAAGCGTTTGAAGATTAGAGGGGCCGTGAGCACGGCACCCACTTGCGCAATCTGTGAGATCGAGAACGCATTGCCGATTTGAGGCAGGGTCATGTGCAGGTGTCGTTTGAAGTAGACGTTGGCGAATGGGCTGAAAGAACCGGTTACGAGGCTCCAGGCGGCAATCGCCGGCAGATAGCGCAACATAAATGGGGAAAAGAAGGCGGTGGTAAGAGGAGGAGGTGGTGAGCGTTTAAGCCTGAGCTTTGCGGCCGGCCAGATACCCACTCCAACGATGCAACACGAAAGAAGCAGCACGAGCTGGTCTGGTTCCAGAAAATGAGACGCGGCGTAGTGACTCCCAAGCCAGCCGGGGAGCCTGCCACCGAATAGACCGCCAGCGGCGCCGACTCCGATACCGAGTGAAAAGACCAGGCTAAACGCCAACGGACGCTGTTGCTCATCGGTCAATTGCGCAACGGTGGGAGGAATGCAGACCGCCCAAGCCGCGAGAGCGATTCCAGCTATAAATGCCAGAAAAATTTGCCAAGCCAATCCAAACAGCAGCGACCTTGCCGAGAAGACGACCGTCGCCAAGAAGAAACAGGCGAGAAGAACAGGCCGTAGACCCAATCGCTGCGCGAGTCTTCCCGCTGGAATTGCGCCCACCAGATTTCCAACGGCCATGGCACTCGTGAGAAGGCCAAGTGTTTTCTCGGTATATCCATGACCGATTAGGAACAGGTTGAAGAGAAAGAAGTAGATTGACAGGCCCAGGTCAAAAAAAAAGATGCGACTAGAAATATCCAGAATTCGCGTGCAAAGCGGTTCTGACCAAGACGCCACCGCAGTCCCCGTACCAGGGTGATCAGGCTGAGACGAGAGTAAGAGGCAGTATGCGAGGCCAGGTACTCGAGATATTGCTTAATCGTGTGGGTGCTGTCCGATTCGGTTTGCCGTCTGTTTCGAATAGTGACCGCAGGCCCACCGATGGGTGAGATGCGATTCGGCATGACGAGCCGCTTGAAGAGGATCAGCTTGGCTCCGACGGATTTGGCGAGCTCCATGTGCAGCCAAAACGAATCTTTGTTTGGCACAAACATCAGTCCCATTGCGGCTCCCGCAAACTGCTGCAGAAAACCTTGTTGTGCGCGGGGCAGACTCTGAACCTCATTTTCTGCGTGCGGGTGAAGGCGGCATCCAAACCACGCGCGCGCATAGTAAAACGCGACAGCTTCGTATTGCCTCAATGAGGAATTATGCTGTGCAAGCCAGTCTGTCCAGAAGGAATCATCCTCGGCTTTCGAGTCGAGGAACGTGGCCAACTCCAAAACGTGGTTCACCACCCACTCACGGTTGAGTATATTGCGAAGAATATGCAGGCTGAAATATCCCAGGTGATCGACGGAGTTTAAACATGGAAATGAGAGTTCGTCGATCGTTCTCGCAGTCCTTCTTGCCCAGAAGGCATCAATGCCCGGAAGTTGAAACAGTGAGACGTTTTCATTCCAAAGGCAAAAATGGAGTTCTATCGACAGGGGCATCTCCGGATCGAAGGCGTTTCCTCTCCACTGCCAGTCGCCCAGGCGCACCATAGCGGGCAAGTGGTCGGCGTGTCGATCGGCGTTTGTTGCGGGCCGGTAGTCAACTGCTCGCAGCGCGGAATACGCAGCCTCGATCATGTGGGCGGGACAGTATAGATCGATATCGGACTGGGAACGCAGCCGTGGATCTTCTACATACATGGGGGACTGAGTGAAGCCTTTGATCACGATGTGATCAACCCCCGCCTGTTCGAGAGCATCTCTGGCTTCCAGGTAAGTCGCCTTAACACGCTCGAAGCGCTTGAAATTGTCGGCTCTATTTGTCTCAAGCCTGGAAACAACCCAAGCTGGGAATCCACTCGTGGGCAGCGTCGCCAGTTTTAGTGTCAGATGAGCCAGATCGCAAAAGTTGAGGAGGCTCAACCATTCTTCCTCAGATAGTGTTTGCAGAAGGAAGGTGTTCGCGTGCATTATCTGGAGGGCTACCAAGAGCGCCTGAACCTCGCGGGGCACGCGGGCTTGCCGGAGCATTTCTGAGACGTTTGAGTTCATCTATAACCTAGCTTCCCGTTACGGCCAGCTCTTGAAGCCGTTGCACTGCCCAATCCAGATCTGTGTAGCACAACTCGTAGATGTCGACTTCGAGCAAGTGATGAAGTGCACTTGTTTGAGTCGCATATGATTTCGTCGTTGAAAAAAGAGACTGTGAAAAATGGAGGGAGGCGACTTCTTTTGAAAAGCGGTAAAGACCTGCGCTTTTCTCATTGCTCCGATTCAGGAAAATGATGTGCTCAATCATGGCGGATTCGGAGGTGAGGAGGTGAGGAAGATCTTCCGTCGGAATCTCGATCGAAGGTTTGCCGGTGGCTCGTGGGGTGGTGGCACGATCCGCAAATTCAGGAAAAAGCAGAACTCCGGATTCTCGCAGGCGGAGCTGGTGACAATTGCCAACAACCATTCGGTCGTTACGCCCGATGGGCAGGTAGCAGGCGTCGTCGCTGGTGAATGTCCATCCGGAGCGCGCACCCGCCAACGCCAGAGAGGTCTTCCCCGCGCCGGAATCGCCGCACAGAAGCATGCCACGTCCCGCCGCAGTCACACAGGCAGCATGCAGCGGAGCGGCGCGGAGTGCCGCGACCATCGAAAGAGCGCCAGCTTCCAGAATGTGATAACGCGAGTACGGCACGTTCTCAGCTGTTTGCGGAGTCAACCAGCCGAAGGAGAATCCGCCGTTAAGATCACACACTACAAAATTGTCGGCATCCGCGATGTTGGAGAGCAGATGACCCTGGAGCCTGCAGACAGGAGCGCTAGGGAGGAAGGCGGAACGACTCTTCTCATCGGTAACGCCAATGCGGAGCGTCAAGGGCGGGGTTGAGAATACCTGTCGAAACTTGCCCCAGCTTTGAAACGCAGCTGCATGAAGCGAGCGTGAGTTGGTAGTAAGGCTCAAGGGAAAGCCAAGGGGAAAATAAATGTGCTGCAGAGGCATGCTCGCGTTCGCGAGAATGGGATCGGCCCCATTGGGAGAGAGCCGTTCGGTTGCGCTGTCAAACTCGGGCGCGGACATATGCATTGCTCATCTCCTGACTAGTTACCTGCTATGCGAGACATCACTGATCAGCTCTTCGCTACTTCTCATACTCGTTGCCTGAATAGGCACTTGGCTCTCCGAGACTTCCCGCGGGCGGAAGATGACGTAGATAAACGACGATCGTCCAGATATCCTGGTCACTCAAGGTTCCTTTGGAAGCGGGCATGCCTGAGGGAGCAAGGCCATTGTCGATAATCCATTTGAGCTGTCCATCGGTATAGTGCTGCACTTGTGTCGAGGCCAGGGAGGGGATTGGCGGCGACATGCTACCGGCAAACGGAACTCCGGTGGCCTGGCCGTCCCGGCCGTGGCACACAACGCAGTAAGCACCGAAGATTTGCTTGCCTGCTTCGATCGTTTCCGCGCTCCCTTGAACGGGGTTTTTATCGTGTTTACCGCCGACGGTCACGTTGTGCTTAGCCCACTGCATGACGGTGTATTCAGCATTGCTGGCCGGATTCACCTTGCAGCCAGCCAGGGCGACACTGGCAATGAATAAAGATCCTGTTAGTGAGCTACGATTCAACATGACTAATTCCTTACGTCAATCTTGAAGAGCATGGAGCCGTGTCCGCTTCCGCAAAATCTTCCGCACTGACCGGGGAAAGTTCCCGCGCTAGTAGGCGTTATCGTCATTTCAGCTGGGTGCCCTTTGGATACCTGCAGGTTGATGCCAAGAGCCGGTACGACAAGACTATGGGGAACATCATCCGAAACTAGACGCAAGGTAGTTGGTTGCCCTGTATGCATCGTGATTTCAGCCGGAGAAAATGCATAGCGCTTCGCATGGATCTCCACTGTCGCCGGTGCTTCTTGCTGCGATGACGCCGAAACGATTTGGGTAGCTGCGCACCAGAGAACGAGCATCAGGATGCTTCGAAATAAATGACGCATTATTCACTCCTCCGACCGATGATGACAATATGGGTTAACGAGACCCCGCCAGTTACGCTTAGGGTGCCAAGTACCTAAGTAGAAGAAGTTCGTCTTGCCGAGACAATCGAGCACGTACTCGCATGTGCATTATGACGGTGCCGGTAATCCTTTGAGACATGCTTGTGGGTGGGGCATGACAACGACCGCAGTTTGCCTTGAAAACCTCTTCTCCCGCATTCGTGGCCACGGAGGATGCACTGGCTTTGTTCGTTGTACTAGTAGTGTCTGTTCCAACAATCTTCTGCCCAAAAGCAGCCACTGCCATTCCGGAGATCAGCAAGATAATAAAGATGGAAGCATTTGCTCGCGTCATTTCGACCTTCCTGGCCACATTGGGAATAAGAAGCGATAGGTAATCCCGACATTCCACGAATTTATGTCAAGCTGCGAGGTATATGTTCTTCCAAAGCTCGAGACAATTCGCAGGTCGTCACGAATGTAGTAGTTAAGGCCAGCATCCAGCTGCCGGGTCTTGACACGAGGCAGGCTGTTGCCGCCACCATTCTGGGGGAAGAAGGCCTGCCAGCGACCGACTATCTGAAATCGCTGAAGTGGCCGGGGTATCGGCATATTCTGCAAGCGATAGGCCGGCTCCAGCCAATAGCCTCTGCCGTTGTAGCTATAGTCGCCCTCACATTTGAGGTCGAGTGGAACTAAAGCAGGTTGCCATGAGAGGTACGTGGCAACGCTGTTGATTTGGTGGTCCTGTAGAAATCTTTGATACGAGGCTCCAATCTCAACGCGTGATTGGTTGAAGAATATGCTTGCATCTCCTCCGGCTGCCCGGGCTGACTGCAATTGCGTGACGTTGCTGAGCACAGAGAAGTAGGCGGTGTATTGAATCGAGTAGGAAGGCTGTTGCGTCGCGACGCCCCTCAGCATAATGCCGTCGCCCGACCCACTTGTGCGCGTTCCGATGGCGGCAGTTATCGGAGAGTCTTGTAGATTCTTGATCCAGATTGGCTGGAGACGTTCGCTGTAGAGGCCGAACGGCAGCAAGTATCTTCCCGCCACCGCATTCACGTGAGAGTTTGCCAACCAATCAATCTGCGCAAACGCGACATCGGTAAATATTTTGCCTGTGTAGCTTCCGCTCGTGAGCATCTCTTTCTGGTAGAAGCCTGTGAAATCCGTCCTCGACTCAAACAGGATGTGGGAGCCCACAGGGATGAGCAGGACTGGAGCGAGCTGCGGCTCCAGCGTGGGAATGCCGCCATCGATCTTGTGTATATACCCCATGCCGCCGGATATCGCGGGGATATACCCTGCATGATTTTCGTCTATCTGCGATGGCTGGGCGTTCAGGCTAATTGGCAATCCTGCGAGCCTCACAAGCACCAAGGCGACAACCAAATATTGGAAGACGCGCAATATGCGACGCTCTTTCTGTCGAGGGTAGGAGAGTCGCGCGGGAATGTGGTTAAGCTGCGCCTTCATGAAGAGCGAGTATAGGAATCTCCGTGAGGCGGCTTGTCATCGGTATGTCACCGGATTGTCAAAGTCGCCAGCGATGACACAATCCTGACAAATCGCTGACAATTTCAACGACAGAACCGGTGAATACTTGGTCTCGATCTTCGATCTTAGTCACTTTAAATCAAGGCGAAACCATGAGACCTCTGCCGAAAACGCTCGCTGACATTGGGTTAGCTGTATGCTTTTCCCTGCTAGCCGCCACTGCACATGCACAGAGCCCTGGTACCGGAGCGATCTCAGGTACAGTGACAGATCAATCGGGTGCGGTAGTCGCCAAGGCATCTGTGACAGCGGTGAATGCTGATACTCAGGCAACGAGGGTTCTGTTGACCTCGTCAGAGGGGGTATTTCGCCTGGCACTTCTGGCTCCAGGAATGTACACCGTCTCGGCCGAAGCCCCGGGGTTCTCAGCTAGACATGTCAGCGGCGTTCACGTCGGGGCCAGTGAGACTGCATCGCTGAACCTGACACTCGCGGTAAGCGGAACAACTGAAACACTTGAAGTGAGCGGCGTTGCCAATCTGTCTCAAGCTGAAAGCGCAACGCTGGGAAGAGCCACCAACGAAGGCACGATCAACTCTCTTCCTCTTGCCAATCGCAATTACACCCAGATTGTTGCGCTATCTCCTGGGGTAGTGGTGGAGTTGGCAAATGCAGCTGCGCTTGGCAGGAACAATCAGAATGTGTCGGCGAATGGCAACAAGACAACGTCAAACAACTTTCAGTTCAACGGAATCGACGCCAATAATCTGTCGCAGAATTCCGCGTCGGGCTATCAGTCTGAGGTGGGAACGGCAGTCCCGGCCCCTGACACGATCGAGGAATTCAAAGTTCAGACAGGGGGATTTGACGCCGGATATGGCAGAGGCGCCGGAGCCAGTGTGGACTTTATAAGCAAGTCGGGAAGCAGTCAATGGCATGGCAGTCTTTGGGAATTTCTACGGAACGATGTGTTCAATGCCAATGATTTTTTTGCAAAGAGAAACGGGCAACCAAGGCCGGTCTTGAAACAGAATCAGTTCGGATTTACTGCGGGAGGGCCAATTCATCGGGACAATCTTTTTGTCTTTGGGGCCTACCAGGGAACGACGCAACGAAACGGGGATTCAAATCTGTCGCTGGTCACAGCGATCTTGCCGCAGATTGGCAGTGACCGTTCTGCCGCAGCGCTAGGATCGCAGTTTTGCCCCGCGAATCATCCTGACAATCCTGGCTATCAGACATTCGCAGGCGGCAAACAAGTCTTGTGCGATGGGTCAAACATCAACTCGGTGGCATTGGCATTTCTCAACTTCAAAGGTCCGAATGGGCAGTATGCGATTCCGAGCCCGCAGACGGCGCTGCCAAGTGATCCGCAGCAACTGCCAATTGGAGAGTCCACTTATTCGATTCCTGCGAGCTACCGCGAGGACCAATACACCGGCAACGTGGATTACCTGGTCTCAAACAAGAATCAGCTGGCAGCTCGGTTCTTTTATTCAAGAGCTCCGACGGTGGAACCATTCTCGCCGTTTGGAGCGACGGTGCCAGGTTGGGGGACGGACGAACTGGACCAGAACGACATGTTTGTTCTTGCGGATACGCACGTCTTCAGTCCGACCATCGTTAACGTCGCTCGATTTGGCTATATGAGGTTCGATGGTGATGCTGTTATTGCGCAGCCCATACTGGCATCGGACGTTGGGATGGCCACGCCTTCCGGGCTGCCTGAAACACCCGGCCTAACTATTGATGGGCTGTTTACTATTGGCACGGCTGGCCAGCCATTTTACTGGCAGAACACAAACACCTACGTATGGCAGGACACGCTTTCGCTAACTCACGGTTTACATAGTCTGCGGTTTGGGGTGGAAGCGAAACGCCACCAGGTCGATATCAACGTTCCTTTTGTGAGTGATGGATTTCTCGAACTGCGAAGCCTTCCTGATTTTCTTATGGGTCAGAGTGCCGATGAGAACGGCAGCAGTGTTAGTAACGTCTTCTCTGTTACAGGATCTTCGGGAATCTTTCGAAAGAATGAGAGATACTCAGACTTCGCCGGATTCGTTCAAGATGATTTTAAGGCGAGGCCATGGCTAACGTTGAATCTTGGCTTACGTTATGAAATATTTGGACCGCCCTCGGAGACGCAGGGAAGATTGCCGACCTTCGACCCCACTATTGCTTCGCCTACCGCGCCTGCAACCGGGACGCTGAGCGGTTTTATTCTGCCATCAAATTACACCGGCGAACTACCGCCGGAGGTTGTTAAGTCTTCTTACCGTGGTCTCTGGGCGACGGACTATTCAGGCGTGTCACCACGCATTGGATTCGCGGTGCAACTGCAGAACCGACCGATGATACTCCTGCGAGGCGGATACGGGATTTACTACGATCGAATGTCTGGAGATCTGGCGGAGCAGACGGTCGGCCAGCCGCCATTTTCGTTCAAGCAGTCTTTGCAGGGCGTGCAAAATGCTGCGGCGACATTGCAGCAGCCCTATAACCCTCTCCTCCCGGAAAACTCCAGCTTTCCCAAGTTCCTGCCGCGTGTGCCCGGTGGGGGGCTCTCTCTGGCCGCGATTTCTCCACACCTCAAGGATCCGTACGTTCAGCAATACAATTTGAATCTTCAATTTGAATTGACTAGGAATCTGCTATGGGAGATTGGATACGTTGGTGCCAAGTCGACCCATGTGTCGGGGTGCCTGGAGTTTAATCAGGCACTGTTGGCGAGTCCTGAAGATCCAGTGAATGGGGAGACAACGAACACGAATGAGAATATTGTTCAGCGACTGCCCTTCAGTGGCATTGCGCAGGGATCATACATCTGCCAAACAACTTTTAATGCAAGCTACAATTCGCTCCAGACGAGTCTGACGAAGCGACTCTCGCATGGCCTCGAGTTTCTGGCTTCCTACACATGGTCGAAGAACCTCAATTCGACAAGCGGGTCGGGTGGGCTCTCGAACTTTGAATTGGGCTTTCTGACAAACGACCAGACGAATCCGCGCCAGGCTCGAGGCCTGAGTGATTTTGATCGTGCGCAGCGGGTCGTTCTGAGCCTCATGTATGGGCCACCCAGATTAACCACGGGATGGGAACCAATGCGACAAATTCTATCCAACTGGCAATTTTCGACCGTTGCAATCGCTCAATCAGGAATCCCGGTGACGGTTCTGGATACAAGCGCGGGCAGCGTGTACGGCAATCTTTCCGGATTCTCTCGGGCAGAGTGTACCGGACTTAGGCCTGCTTCAACTGGATCAATCTATTCTCGTATCAACGGATACTTTAATCCGGACGCGTTCACCTCTGCCCCGGCAATTGGTGACGGAACAGACTTTGGCAACTGCGGAGTCGGTATCCTTAGGGCTCCCTCGCAAAAGAACATCGATCTGGCGATTGAGAGAGTGTTCCCGATGGCGGAATGGGGTTCGCTTCGCTTCAGAACTGAGTTCTTCAATTTCACAAATACGCCGAACTTCGCTGGCCCAATAAACAATGTCGAGGCCGGCGCTGCCTTCGGGTTGATTACATCAACCACATCCAATCCGAGGATCATTCAATTCGCTCTGAAGTATGAATTTTGAGGCTAAGGTCGCAGCGTTCGCGATGCGGAGCGGCCGAAGAATGTTCTTCCTCGGCCGCTGTCGGAGTGAGGATATTATTGACCGTTTCCGCGGGGGTTCTCAATCGGCGTTATGGTGCCGAACAGGCCATGTTGTTCATGATCGCTTCCAGCGCTGAAGTAGAGAGCGGTTGCGGACCCCGATCCCGTACCACTGCCGAAGGAAATGCCCCAAAGACCGTCGATCTTGACTGTGTGGTCGTTCGCGTCATTCAAGCGGCCCAGGAAACGACCCGTTACGGGATCGAAAACCAGGATCTCGCCGCTACCAAACTGACCTACAATTACATCGTGGCTGTAAATTCCAAAGTCGCCAGAGGCGAGTGCCATGCCCCAAGGCGCATTGAACCACGGTCCGTGCTCAAGCCGGCGAAGAAGCCTGCCGTTGGGAGAAAATACGTCTACGAATCCCAAGCCGGAACCATCGACTTCATCATGTTTTTCAGAGTCCTGCTTGGCGAAGGCGACGTAGAGATTTCCGCCAATGTTCTGGATGTTGAACGGAGCATAGCCTTCTGGGAGCCTCTCATCTTCAAACCGATCCTCCCATTCGTGCACGTGGTGAAAGGCTGTGTCGAATATCTGGACACGACCCTTGCGGAAATCGGCAACATAGAGGAAAGTGGCGGGGGACCCCCAGGGCGGGTTTGTCGTTGCGATCGCGACGCCCTTGAACACGGACCTATTCTTGTCATTTACCTTGATTACGGCGTTGGTCGCATTTACGCCAGGATTCCATCCGGATACAGTTCCGTCTTCTGTGACAAACATGAACAGGGCAGGTGCAGAGGGTGCCAGCAGAAAGTCCATGGTTCCGTTGAATACTGTTCCGGTGGGGGTCCCTGTCGCACCGCTCTTGGGGTCGGCGGGTGGAATCGTTACCACGAGGCTTTTGGCACTTCCTGTACCATCGTAGAGCGTTGATACGCCCATGCCATTGTCCGACACCCACCAGGGACTGCCTGAACTCCGTGAGAGTCCCCAGGGATTAACGAGGTTTGGGTCAGTAAACGGTGCGCCGGCTTGATCTGAAACGAGATTGGTTTGTGCATAGTGTTGTCCGAGCAAAGGCGTTACTGCCGTCGCCATTGTCAGTATGGCTGCAGCCGATTGCAAGCGGCTTCTGTTTATCATCGGGAACATGAGGTTCTCCTGTTTAGCGAGATTGGAAATGGGTGAACTCGCCGTGCTCAAGGTAGTCAACGACGCAAGAGTGCATGTCAGCCGGTTGTCATCAGATTGTCATTTTGCAAAAGAAGCCTGAACATTCGACCTGTTTGTAGAGCAAAATCAGTTACAACCGCTGACAAATTCCGGCGGACGGAGTCTAGAAACAATTTGGGGTCCTGGTGGCCAACGATGCTGAAGATTCTTGTAGTCGAAGACGATCCGCGAATCCAGAAGGTACTGAAGAGGCTATTCGAGGCAGAAAGTTTCAGTGTGATCGGGATGATGGATGGAACTTCAGGTTGGGAAGCGTTTAGAACGGAGAAGCCAGACGCGGTCATTCTGGATCTGATGCTGCCCGGCGCCAGTGGCCGTGAGGTGTGCAGGCGAATCAAGCAGACTGCTGTGGAGACTCCCGTAATTGTTCTGAGTGCTGTGACAGAGGTGGCTGATAAGGTTCTCCTGCTAGAGTTGGGTGCGGATGACTATGTAACGAAGCCATTCAGTCCGCGGGAGTTATTGGCGCGGGTGCAGGCGGCGCTTCGCCGTTCGAAGAAGATAATCACGGCCACCCAGCATGGCATGTCCTTCGGGGAGACCCAGGTGGATTTTATGCGTATGCAGGTTAGCCGCCAAGGCCGGTTGATTTCAGTGACGGCGCATGAGTTCAAGCTGCTGAAGTTCTTTCTTGAGAATGCAGAACGCGTGTTGACGCGCGAAGAACTCCTATCCGATGTTTGGGGGTACAGCTGCTATCCAACAACGCGCACCGTTGATAATCAGGTGCTAAAGCTAAGACAGAAACTTGAAGAAGACCCTGCAAATCCTAAACACTTTAGGACTGTGCATGGAGTCGGCTACAAGTTTGTCATGTAGGGCCGAAGGGACGCGAACGATGGCAATGCGGATGCGCACAAAAATGCTTTTGGCGCTTCTCTCGGTCTCATTGGGTCTGAGTGCGATAAGCCTTATCATCATTCGGAGCAGCCTCGAGCAACAAATTCGGAAGCAGATTCGCGCGGACCTCGAGCATTCGGTGCTTACGTTTCAGTATCTCGAGAACCAGCGCAATGCCATGCTGGCCCGCGAGGCAGCGCTACTGGCCGACCTTCCAAGCCTCAAGGCTTTGATGACAACGTCTGACCGGCGCACGATAGAGGACGGCAGTAGCGAGTTCTGGCGTGTGAGCGGCACCGACCTGTTTGCGCTAGCCGACCGCTCAGGCGAATTGGTAGCAATCTATCAGAACGGGCATTCTGCCCCACTTACGGATGAGGACAAGGCACGTGTGGAATCTCTGCTGAGAGAGCCGCCGGGACCCCATTTGCTATTTCTGCGCGGCCGGCTTTATGAGGCAGCGTTTGCGCCGCTCTACTTCGGGTCGTCAGCTACGGGGACCCGGCTGGGCGATGTGGTGATAGGCTATGCGATTGACGATCGGGTAGTGAGTGCCGTCCGCCAGACAGCAGCCGCGGATGTCATGTTTCTTGCGATGGGCCAGGTCGCTGCAACAACGCTCGACTCAAGTCATCAGCAGGCAGCAGTAGCCGCGGGACTGCCCAGACGCGGGGATGACGTGCCACGAGAGGATGTATGGCTCGGGCGCGAGCACTACCTGGCGACCTCGATCCCACTCTCGCAACCCGGCTCTACGGAGGTCCGTCTCCTGGTATTGAAGTCTTATGACGAAGCGAGTCGCTTCTTGAGCCAACTGAATCGCCTCATTGCGATCCTTGGACTTGTGGTTCTATTCGGAGGCGGTGCGGTTGCATTGTATCTGTCGCGCACCATCACTGGGCCCTTGGAGCAGTTGGCCGCTGGGGCACGAGCATTAGGGGAAGGCGACTTCAACTATGTGCATAAGCGCGAAGGAGCGCGCGAGATTCGCGAACTGAGCGATACGTTTGACAGCATGCGCGAGCGTCTGAGGAAGTCTCAGCAAGACCTGCTGGAGGCCGAGCGCCTTGCCACCATAGGACGCATGGCGAGTTCGATATCCCATGATCTTCGACACGCACTTTCGGCGGTTTATGCGAATGCCGAATTTCTGGAGCACCCGAATTTGCGACCAGAAGAGCGCATTGAACTTCTCTCAGAGGTGCGCCAGGCTGTGCAAGGTATGACTGAGTTGATCGATTCCTTGCTCCTTTTCAGTCGCACTGGCCGCGCCTTGCAACCCACTTATGCGCAATTACATGGAATTGCGGAGCGCGCGATCGCTTCGTTGCAGAAGCATCCCGAAGCGCAGTCGGTGCGCATCACCCTTACGGGACCTCCTCTGGAATGCTACGTGGACGCTCGCAAGGTCGAGCGCGCTCTCTATAATCTGTTGCTGAACGCTTGCCAGTCCGCGAAGCATTCAAACGTCGATCCACAGGTGCACCTGGGCGTAGGTGAGGATGGTGAGAGACTTCTGGCTCGAGTGGAAGATAATGGTTCGGGAGTGCCCGAGGCGATTCGCTCGATGTTGTTTGAGCCCTTCGTGAGTTCTGGAAAGGCCAACGGCATCGGGCTAGGCTTGACGCTGGCACATCGTATTGCTCAAGAGCACGGAGGCGAGGTGATTCTTGAGCGATCGACCGCGGACGGGAGCATTTTTGTCCTACGGATGAGCAAGGCAAGACTAAGGGAGCTGGTGGATACAACTTTTACTGTGGACGAAGTGAAGGTACGGCAAGAGACATGAAAGAGGAGGACTCGGGCATGAGCAAGAGCTTTTTTGGTTCGAACGCGTGCGTCATGTCAGCCTGGATTGTCTTGGCCACATTGAGCAGTGCTACGTGTGCCGGTGCCCAGCAGATGACAGGGGCGAATCCACCCGCTAACAGCGTTCTCGAAACTCGCCTGGACAAGCTGCTGAATGCGATAGAGAGCGTACAGCAACAAATTACGGTCTCGCAGCAGCAGATCGAGGCCCTGACCCTGGAGGTGCGCGACGTTCGAGCGCAACTTGGGAGCGCAGACGGCTCGGAGCACGCAGCCGAACTGAACCAAGCGATTGCCCAACTGCAGGAGGCGAGCGACGTCCAGCAGGCCGAAATCAAGCAGCACGATCAGACTAAGGTTGAGAGCGGTTCCAAGTATCCGCTCAAACTTTCAGGCATGATCCTATTCAGTTCCTTCATGAATAGTGCTGCTGTGAACGATGTCGACCAGCCGGTGACGGCTGTTCCGCAAACAGCGAACGCGCCCGGGCGAAGCTTTTCGGCCACGATGCAGCAGAGCATAGTGGGGATAGAGGCAAGTGGGCCACACCTCTGGGGAGCGCATTCCGGAGGCGACCTCTACCTGGACTTTTTTTCTGAGCAATCGACTCCTGCATATGCACTGCCAGAGGGTTACGCGCGCCTGCGAACGGCTCATGCCTACCTGGATTGGCGGCATGCTTCTTTAACCGCTTTGCTTGATACGCCGCTGATCTCTCCGCTGCAGCCCACCTCGCTCGTCTATCAGGCCGTCGCACCCCTTGGATGGTCAGGCAATCTTTGGGTTTGGACTCCGCAGTTCACCTTCAAGACAGATCGTCCTCTCGGGCGTGGTGAAGCTGCGTTGGAGGTTGGTCTCGCGGCGCCAGCGGTTCCCGGTGATCTCCAAAGCACCACAACTCAGCCGACGTTAGCTAATCAATACAACAGGCAAGCAGCGTATGAAGCGCGAGTGAGCTATACGCTTGGTGAAGGGGCGCACAAGTCGTCCCTGGGGGCGGGTGGCTACTACAACAGGCAGAGATATCCCTATGGCCAAGCTGTAGACGCGTGGGCGGGCACCCTCGACTGGCATGCGCCGCTTGGGTCGCGTGCTGAACTATCCGGTGAGTTTTACCGGGGCCGCGGTATTGGGGGCCTCGGAGGCGGCGCGTACAGGGACTACTACTACGACGTGCAATCGAGACACGTAGAAGGACTTGACGCAGTGGGAGGCTGGGCGCAGATCAAATTGCGGGCAACGCGGACGGTGGAGACGAATCTTGCTGCAGGGACGGGGCAAAGTTTTGCCAGCGAGTTGAGGAATGTCAATTCCAGCAGCGTAGGCGGTGCTTACTCGACATTGGCCCGGAATAATACGCTCTTCGTTAATGTGATTTATCGACCAAAGGCCTATCTATTATTTTCCGCGGAGTACCGTGATTTACTGAGTGCTGCAGCAACGAACGCATCGAACAAGGCCCAGATAGTCGGACTGGCGGCGGGGTATATGTTTTGATCGGCACCTCTAAAGTTAAGGCCCACTTTAAGCATGCATTGGGAATCGTTGTTTTCATGGCGTCTATGGCGGTGGCGCAAGTCCAGGATGTCACTGGAAGTGTGCAAGTAGTACGTGCCAAAGTTGGAGCATCGAAGGGTAGCGATGCAAATGTGGTGGTCTGGCTAGTGCCCAGCGATGGGTCAAAGACCGCGCTTCACCCATCGACATCGCTGAAACTGGTGCAGAAAGACAAGAGCTTTTCGCCTCACGTGCTGATAGTGCCGGTGGGCAGCAGCGTAGAGTTCCCAAACCAAGACCCGTTTTTCCATAACGTATTTTCGCTATTCAACGGCAAGCGTTTCGACCTTGGACTCTATGAATCGGGCAGTACGCGATATGTTCATTTTGACCATGAAGGGGTGTCGTATATTTTTTGTAACATCCACCCCGAGATGGGTGCCGTGATTGTTGCGCTTTCAACGCCATACTATGCAGTTAGCGGCGTCGACGGTAAGGTGACTCTGCGCGGTGTGCCGGATGGTGACTATGATCTGCACGTATGGGCCGAGGCTATGGATGAGCAGCAGTTGAAAACGCTCACGCGACGTGTGCACGTCGTGGCAAACAGCCACAACCTTGGGGCAATACAACTGACTGAGACAACACAGACTTCAGCGCACAAGAATAAATTCGGTGAGGACTATCCGCCAACTTCGCAGCCATCCTACGGTGCACCGGCAGATCACTGATGCATATCTGGTTCCTCGTGGGTATCTCCGGACGTTACCCACGAGGAACCAAGGCAGAGATTAGTGCAGAGTCGTAAGCCGCGGGTCTTTCTAAAAGATTATTCGCGCGGCGAACTGTCCGAATCGGCGTTCATCGTTGGCCCCACCATTGACTCCACCGCGCTTAGCCTGCAATGGGATATCGGTACCATAACCATAGTTTGCGACATCATTGATGCTTTCCAGTGAGTACAAATTGTGATGATTAAGAATATCGAATCCCTCGGCGCGAACTTCTACCGATAAGTGCTCGCCGATTGGCACGGTCTTACTCACGGCCAGGTCCAGGTTCCATGCTCCGGGGCCGTAGAATGCGTTGCGGCGCGTCATGCCATTCGGGTATGGCCCGAAGTCCGATACACCACCATACGTGGAACTGCTAAATGACACCGCAGGTGGAAGGTTGCCGAGGTTGTAGACATTTGCCCCTGCTTCGCTGGTAGACCGCGTAAAATTCTTCTTCAAAACTGGACTCGCGGGCAGATAGCGCGGAATACCAGAGCCTGCTCCGGCGTTCAACGAGTTGGTACTGTCGGAGATTCCGAAGGGCGTACCTGTTCGTACGGTGTATATGCCCGTGACCTGATAGCCACCCAACAGAATTCCCTTGAGGCCATGGTCGTTTTGGAACCAGGGAGTCTGATAGATGGGAGCCAGGACAAATCGTTGCCTCACGTCGAAGTCGGATGCGCCATAGTCGAGCGCAGGATTGTATGGATTAAGATAGCCCAGATTACCGACTCCGTTGGAGGCACTGTTACTTTCTGAGAAGGTCGAACTTATGTCGTCAAGGGAATGTGAGTAAGTATAGTTCGCCGTGACGCTAAGACCTTTGCGATTCAGATTATTCATCTGCAGTCCAACATTTACTCCGTTGTAGTACGAGTCGCCATTGCTACCACGATCATTAATGTCGCTGTACTGGTTATTCAGCCGCGAGTATCCATTGCTCGACGCGGTAGGGGCAACGATAGGATCCCCCAGATAGACATTCCCCGCACCCTGCTGGTTGTAGTTCTTGATGTCATACAGGTGGATTCCGCGAGAACCCACGTACGCAATTGATACAACGGTATTCTCAACCACCTGGTGTTCGAGGCTGAGAGAGTAGAACTGGGTCTGCGCGACTCGAATGTTCGGGTCGACAGCACGGAGAGACGTGGGGGGCAACGGAACGCTGCCGCTGGTACCTGCGAGAGGACCGCTGTTGTCCACCGTGATGGGCGTGTTATTGATGGTGACTACCGCGTAGTTTGGAGGATTCTGAATAATGTTAAAGGTTACGTTGCCGAAGTTTCGCTCATAGGCTATGCCATAGCCGCCGCGGATCGATGTTCTTCCGTTTCCGCGGATGTCATAAGCAAAACCTACGCGGGGTGAAAACGTTCCATGTTGCGGGTTCCATGGCCTGTCGTTGGGGGTGTTAGGAGTCGTAAGAACCTGACCGGCTCTGATGTCCGCAAACAGCGATGGGCCGGAGGCAGGAAAGAAATTGGCCTGCAGATTAGGGTCATGCTCGTAAAGCACTCCAAACCCATCGTAGCGAAGACCATAATTCAGAACCAGGCGGGGCGTGACTTTATACGAATCCTGCGCGTAAACCGCCCACTCCTTGTATCGATTGCTGCGAGAAAAGCTGGGCTGACTGGCCGGCAATGTGACAGAGCATTCGGGAGTGATCGCAAGGTTGCCGGTTGTGTAGTCTCGGAAGCATGGATAGGCCCCCCCTGGGTTCACGGCCGCCTTGAAGAGCACGAGTTGTCCATCCAGGAAATTGTCTAATGAGTTCGGGAGGCTCGAGCCAAGCCCCTCAACTGCCTGACCGTATGCGCCGTAGGTGATGTTGTTTTGGATGTAGAACAACTGTGCGCCAAACTTGAAAGAGTGGTGCCCACGAGTCCAGTCAAAGTCCTGATTGATTTGCGATGTATTCTGTGGTCCGGCTGCAGGCAATCCGCCGGTTCCTTCATTGATATCAAAGAAACCGGGCAGTTGAGCTTGGATTCCTGCAAAAACCGCGCCGCTCTTGAAATATAGAGTGGGCGAATTCTGCAGTGCAGTGTTGAAACTCTGGTCCACAGAGTTGCGCGTGAAGCTGAACTTTGAATTGCTAACCAGCGTTGGCGAGAACTCATGCGTGAGACTGAAAAGGTACGAAGCCCCCTTTATAGCTTGGCCAACGTTGTACTGAGAGTATGGGGAACTGAACAGCCCGCCGGGTACATCGATTTCGTTATAGAGGGCGTAACGTCCGAACATCTGAGTTTTGTCGGTAGGGTTGTAGTCCCCGCGCGCCATCAGGTTGTAAGTATCTTGCGGATTCCCGCCTCCGGAGTTTGCTGGCGCCTGAAAGTTGACAATCCCGAAGACCGGGAAGGAATCAGGTAGCGCCGCGAATGAACCGCCATTACCTGGGTTCACGCCTCCATTGACAACGTCTGCCTTGGACAGAGTGCTGGCGTAGGCAGGAGGGTTATTCCCATACGCACCGAAGAAAGCTTGAGTTTCAGGTGAGGACGCGGCGATGAATTGTGGCGTTGGTATAAGTGACTGATTGGCGGCAGCGCCTCTCACTCTGATCCATTCGGTACTTTGAAAGAAGAAGAGCTTGTTTTTGACTACCGGACCGCCAAGAGCATAGCCGAATTGGTTACGGGTGTAGTTGCCCTTGTCGATGCCCGATTGCGCGTTGGTCACCGTGTTGGCGGTATATGCGGAAAGGCGGTTGAACTCCCATGCTGAGCCGTGAAAGGCGTTCGTGCCGCTCTTTGTCACAACGTTGACAACGCCCCCAGAGGCACGCCCGTATTCAGGTCCAAAATTACTGGTGATGACACGGTATTCGTGGACACTGTCGATGGGGATGGAGGTGAGTGCCGGTCCTGTCAGATATGTATCGTTGTTCTCCACACCGTCCAGAAGAATTTCCGTTCCAGTAGACCGCTGTCCGTTGAGCGAGAAGCCTACGCCGCGGGTTGTGTCATTTTGATCGCCGGTAGTGCTGGTGGCGCCCGACGATGTCACCTTGTCCCCAGAGCTGATGTTGCCGGCAACCGTGACGAAGTCATACGGGTTTCGGGTGAGACTAGGCAGTTGTGCGACCTGCTGGCTGCTCACAACTTGCGAGACCTCCTGGGTTTGCACATTCACGGAGGCGCCACCCTCTCCGACTACCGTGATGGTCTGCTCGGTTGCCGTCACAACTAGTTGAATGTTGGTGGTAATGCGTCCGCCTACGGTCACTTCAATCTTTCGACGAAATGGAGCAAAACCGGCGCCCTGAGCGGAGAGATCGTAGAGACCTGCAGATACAGCCTGCAACGTGTAAGCGCCGGAGGAATCAGACGTCACGGTGCGTACGGCGTTGGTTGACACGTTGGTGAGCGCGATTGAGGCGTTAGGAACAACCGCTCCACTCGAATCAGTAACTGTTCCTGACACGGTGCCCGTGTCAGTTTGGGCGAGGCTAAAGAACGAGGTCGCAAACAGCATCGTTGCGAAGAGAATGCGGCATACATTTACGCTGAGATCAGATAGCTTGCCAGTCCTCATAGTTCCTCCTCGAGCGGTTGTCATGGTCGCCGTGGACAGCTCGACGCCTCTTTGCATGTATCCGTGCTTTTTGATTGCCTTTCTGCCTGAGACTCCCCGATGCCTTTGCACCGATCGCCTTCGCCACGAATCTGGGCCCGGTGAATGCATCGTGCAGTTGCAGTTAGACTTCCGACGTTCACAACTCGCGCCCGCATGTGACCAGCGGTTTGTTCGTAGGGGCGAATGAACCATGGCATGGGATAGAAGAAGAAGAGGAGTGGCATCCAGAGCGCTAAGCAGACCTCGGCCCTCCATAAGTGCGGAGAAATCCAATCAGCGCTATCTACGAACTCATAGATAGGGACGAGTTGCATGCAACAGTGACAAATCGCAGTTCGTGCGACATGATCAGCGGACACTTTGCAGTTTGCAATGCCTAATTGATCTTGGGGATTATGGAAAGCCGTAGACGCGTGTGCGGTCCGGGCAGAGCGGGATGGCTGACTAGATTAGCAATTCAGCTACGCGCGCGCGATAGCTCCTGCTTAGAGGGAGTTTCTGGCCATTGCACATAACTACGGTGGAATCCCCACTCCCACTCTCTGTGCGAATTTCCTTTACGAATTGCAGATTCACAATCGCTGAACGATGGATGCGCAGAAAAACTTGCGGGTTCAGTCGGGCTTCAAAATTCGTCATTGTGTCACGAAGGAGATGGGTCTCTTTCGACGTACTAATACGCACGTAGTTTTCCTCTGCCGTAATCCAATAAATTTCAGAAATCAATAAGAAGAGAATCTTACCGCGCGATTTGAAAACGAGCCGCTCCAGATATTCTCGCTCCGGCGAAGAGCGCCCCTTTGCATCCTCGGCAGCCGTCCTTAGGTTCTTGATCTGCTCGCGTGCGCGTTCGACAGCATCGTGCAGACGATCGCGTGCGAAGGGCTTCAGCAGATAGTCGACGGCGTGCAGGTCGAAGGCTTTGAGGGCGTATTTATCATATGCCGTGGTGAAGATAATACGAGGAAGGGGAATCGTTCCTTCAGCAGTCAGAGCAGCGATTGCATCAAAACCGTCCATGCCAGGCATTTGAATGTCGAGGAACAGCAGGTCGGGGCTGGTTGCCCTGACCAGTTCGATCGCTTCGGCTGCAGAGGCACACTCGCCTACAACGCTGATATCCGCCTCAAGGCGCAATAATTGAATCAGCTTCTGACGTGCCAGAATTTCATCATCTACGACCGCCGCTAGAATCATACGCGCTCCTCGTGGCCGGTTCGTGATTAGACGCGAGTGAAGTATCAAAGGGAAGCAGTATTATTGCTTCCACTTCTCCATCAGAAATCTCACGAAGTGTGAAGCTTTGTTCGGTGCCATAGTGGAGTTCAAGTCGTGCTCTTATGTTCGTTATTCCGATTCCCTCGCGTGCCGATCCGTTTCCTTGCACCGTCTCCAAACCTCGCCCCGTGTTCCGGACCCGAAACATCAGGTGTTGGTTCTCACGCTTCGCTTCGATACTTAGGCAGCCTCCCTCGGGACAGCGTGCAATACCGTGTACATAAGCATTCTCCACGACTGGTTGAAGGATCATGGTGGGTACAGTGCACTCCAACACATCGTTGCTGACATTCACGTCATATCGCAATCGCGGCCCAAAGCGCATCGCCTGGATGGATAGATACGTCGTGACAAAATCCATCTCCTCTTCGAGGCGGACTTGCAGGGAATCTCCCCTGTCCAGAGTCATACGCAGCAGTCGGCTTAATCGTTCCAACATTTCGTCGGCCGCCTCTACGTCGGAACGCATAAGGCTGGAAATACCGTTCATAGTGTTGAAAAGAAAGTGCGGATTCAATTGCATGCGCAACGCCCTTAGCTGGGCGCTGACCAATTGAGTCTCCAGGCGAGAACTGGCCATCTCGCGCTCGCGATAATTTCTGGTAGTACCCTACCCCTCGAAATAATAGGAAAATTGTCCAGAAAATAGCGATATTCGTGACTAATTCCGCCCTGAGGAAATAGCTCAACCTCTCCGCATATGTCCAGGATCTTAGGGGCGTGATGAAAAGAGGAAATGTGGCGACGTAAATTACTTCCTGCATGACGCTGACGCAGATGCTGATGGGCAGCAAACGAGTCAACAGCTTCCAGCCGCTCACACTTTGGATTCGATCCCAGAAGTAGGACCACAAGATCTGGGTGACAACTCCCCACAAGAGGAAGTGGACGGACCATCCAATGATCTCGCTGCTCAGTAGAATCTTGTAGTTTGTCGACCGCAGGCCAAGATACTCCTGCATTGCGAACAATAGTGCGAGGATCAGCCATGCCGCAAGAAACATGAGCGGATGGAGAAATGCCGGACGATCTGGGCGAGGCCCCTGCTTCTCTTTCTTCAGTTCACAACCTCTGTATCTGGCCCTGGCATTCCTGCATGGAGCGCTGTACTATCGGCGCCCCAACTGAATTGGTATCTCGCCGGCTTGCCGCCTTAAAGTCAACGCGTCGATATCCTTGTGGGTTGCCAGCCATGCCGATGACTCGTCCTCTGCAGAAGCCTGATCTTCCTTGCCTAGCGTGGCAGCTAGCCGCTGAAGATCTGGCTTGACCAGTCGTGCGGCCTCTGCGCCTCCCTGACCACTGGCAATGCGAAACCAACGATAAGCCGCTCGCTCGTCCTTGGGGATGAGTAACCCATCTCGCTCAAGAATACCCAACATGATGGATGAACGCCACAAGCCCCCTTGGGCTGCAGTCAGGAAAAGTTCTACAGGCTCGTCTCTGGTTTTGCCAAGCTCCGGATGCTTGAGGAGAAGAAGTCCCAAATCATGAGCAGCTTCCACGTGCCCCTGATCCACAGCTTGGCGAAGATAGTTTGCCGCCTTGGGAAAGTCGTGAGGTTCATTCGGGACCTTTGAATAAAGCGCTCCCAGACTATATTCTGCCTTGGCATCATTCCGTTTTGCCGACTTCAGCAACCATGCTTCGCCCGCCACACGATTCATGGGTACCCCGACTCCGAAATAATACATGTCGCCCAAATATGCCATCGCTCTTGGGTTACCCTGTTGCGCAACCTGCTCGATCCACTGGTGTCCAAGTGCGATGTCCTGGTGAACGCCTGTACCGTTGAGATAAAGCAAACCGATATCGAGTTTAGCCATGCTCGACCCTGACGACGCGGCTAGGGAAAGCCACTTGGCAGCGATGCCTGCGTCACGTGGTACGCCAACCCCGAGGAGGTACAAGTATCCCATGCGTAGCTGACTTCCCGGGTCTCCTTGTTCCGCAGCTTTGCGAAACCACTGAGCCGACTGCGCCAGATCTCTTGGAACTTCCACTCCGGCATAGTAATTCGCAGCCATCTTTAGCTCATCCTTAATGCTTCCTCCCTCGGCCCTCGCCTGAATGCGCTCGATCTCCGTGGTCTGGGATTGGCTCTTGGTCGTCGATACGTCCGCCGTGGCGGCCTGTACCGTAGTGGAAGCCAATCCGCACAACGCCAGGGACGATAGAAAGCACAGATGGATGCCACACCTAGCATTGATCACGTTCATTGAACACCTCCCGGATCACATGGCTTGCTTTAGATGTGTAGAAAACTCTCCTGACTGTGATTGGCCCACATGCGGTCACACAACGCGAGATATGCTTGACGCTGGCCGGCCCGAACGCGTTCGCGGCATCGCCGAGCCATGGCTCGACAGGATCGATTGAAGTTTCGCCAGCTTCGACCTCCAGAACAACTCGTGCCAGGTGCGCGAACGAGTACTATCGAATCCGGACTGCACAAGATTGAGCAATGTGGTCTCACCACGGGTAAAAAGATCGATCGAGACAATGGTCTCCAGAGAGGACAAGTAGTCCTCCTTTTTCCAACCAAGCACGATTCGGGATGGCTCATTTAAGAAGTAATAGATTGCCTTGATTGAACAACCTTGCTCTCGCGGAGTACTGAGCAGTAAGAATTCCATAGGGCTGCCGGGTCCCGGCGCAGACTTGCATCGGACCCTGGCGCTTGGGGGAATCAGCCATAGTTCGAGATATTCAGCAAGTGTGAATGCGTGGAACAGTCGGCGCTGATCAACAGATACGGTGGTCCGGATCTGCAAACTTAGCAGATCGTCGCGCGAACCATTCGGCCAAGCATGTGCACTTGCCGCCATCTTCCCTCCCAAAACGCATCTGGACAGTGACGCGTCGACGTGTGTGCAACATATAGCGGTCCTGGCCTGGATTCAATGGCTTGTAGGGGTCGTTGTGACCAGCGTGCTAATTCGCGTGACAGGGATGCAGAGCCGTCATCCGAATGAGATAGGAAAGTTGGGCGTTTTTGGCCAAGAGGGCGCTATTTAGTTTGCTGCAATCGAGGTGTGTGTCGACCAAGTAGCGATCATGACTCGAAGGGCGCAACGGACGGACGAACTTTGCCGCTGTGAATCACGAACGCTCTTGAAGCCAAAAGGCTCTTCGAAGAACGACCGAACGAGAGGATCTGCGTGATTTGACGACTACGCGATCCATACTGGCGTCGTACAATCAGGACTTCAAAACGTACGGCGAAATTCTTAAACTCTGCAAGTTCAGCGTCCGAGCCATATACGAGTTCAACCACTAGGGGCGTCAACGGGCATATCGAGCGTCCTGCGGTATTCTATTCAAGCCAAGACCTCTCTCTACGGGCACATCTGCATTAGTAGGCTGAGAACTCACCGAAAGATGTTGGGTGAACCTATGAAAACCTCAGTTATTCGACAACGAGTCGCTGATTTTCTCAAGCAGCACGCGCCATTCGACGGACTTTCGGATGAGGATCTGCTTGATCTGGCGGGTAGCGGCAAAGTGGTTTTTCACGAATCCGACGAGTATATCTATCGCCAGACCGAGGCCACGGGAAAATTTGTTTGGATCATTCAGCAGGGTCATGTTGAGTTTCTGGATGAAGCCCCGAGCGGCGAACGGGTGCGCGATCTCCTCGGTGAGGGCGACGTATTTGGCTTGGAGCGAGTGTCTGGCGGAGCGTGTTACTTATCTTCAGCGCGCACTCGGAGCGATGTAATTTTATACGCGGTGGCAGCGTCGGCCTTCGAAGCATTGATCGTCCGATATCCTTCCATTAAGCGTTTTCTCGCGGCGCACCATTCGGTTTCGGGGGTTTTAGGGTTCAACAGAAAGTCTTGGCTGGAGGCGGATCCGCCTCCGCTGAATTTTCTGCGGTCGAGACTTGTTGCACTGCGTTCCGATGTTTCGGTAGCGCAGGCATGGGCTGGATTGAGCGGTTCACGGAGTGGTCTTGCTGCAATTGTCGATGAGTGCGGTCTGCCCAAGGGCACGATCACCGCTCGCGAGCTATGGGAGTCGCCAGAGCACCATATTCGTGCTGATACTCTTCAGCATCCTACGGCTCTAGCACCCCCGCTTTCTACCCGTGCCATCACGCGCGAATTGCTTCGATCGCGGAACGATCATCTTCTTATCACTGCGGATGGCACCCTCGAAAGCCACCTGATTGCGGTCGTTACGTCCGCTGAACTTAGCATGTTTGTTGGATTCGACCCAGCAGGCCTGGTGAGAGAAATTCGCCACGCAGACTCGGTCGCGGAGGTCGAAGCTCTTCTCATTCAAGCAAACAGAATGGTCTTGAAAGGTCTTGCCCAGCCTCAGGACGTAGATGACTGCGGCTTTCTTGCCAGTGAGGTGCTCACAGCAGTGGCAGACGCCTGCATTGGAATGGCGGAACGGAGCGTGCTGGCCTCGGGAGCAACTCCTGCAGAAGTGCCTTACTGTCTGGTCATGTTCGGGGCAATGGCGCGCGGTGATCTGCTGGCTCTAAAACTTCCAGCGATTGCCGTCGTCTACAACGACTCTCACGAGGCTCTCAAATCTGAAGACAGCCTGTACTTTGCGGCACTCGCTGGCGAAACCCTGACCGTGCTGGACGCCTGCGGGCTATCCGCTGCGGCGAGGGACTGGCCAGAAGGGTCTTCGCCTAGCATGCCTCTCTCGGAATGGATTCGTTTCTACAGGGAAACCATACGCAATCCTGTGGGCAACAATCTCTATGGGCGGCGGGAGTTCTTTGATTTGTCGCCCCTTTCGGGCGATGAGACGATCTTCGAGAGACTCCATGATTACATCCTCTTCGAATTGCGTGACCATGAAACTGCGATTGCGCTGCTGGCGAATGACACGCTGATGCAGCTGCCGCCATTGACCTTTTTTCGAGGCTTGGTGATGGGTATGGACGGAGCGCAGAGCGAGAGCTTCAGCATCGAGAATGCTGTTGTGTCTCCTTTAGCCGATGCAGCGCGCGTATTGCAGTTGGCGAAAGGTCGCTTGGCACCGGCAAATACTTTGAAGCGCTTTGGGGCAGCCGTGCTCGAGTTTCCAGGCGGCGCGGCGGTGATTACCGAGGCTGCGGATGCGTTTCGCATTGGGCTCTACTATCAGGCCTTGGCAGGAAAGTCCCGGATTACCCCCGGAATGCTTGGAAAGTTCGATCAACTGCTATTGAAAACAGCATTTTCTTCAATTCAGCGATTTCTGGAATTCACCCACTCCGCATTCGTTGAAATGTCATGACGATTGAAAGATACCTCTCGGCATTTGACAACACCTGGACTGATGACACTCCGTGTGACGAGGTTCGCTTTGTAGTGCTGGACACGGAGACTACGGGCTTGGATCCACGGCGCGATCGAATAATCACGATCGGAGCCTTGGCGGTTCGCAACGGCGAACTCTTACTCGATGATGTATTCGAAGTCATGCTCAAAGTGGCTTACAACAACAGCTCGGTGACCGTGCATGGCATTACATATGACGAAGCCGTCGATGGAATGGAAGAATCCGAGTCACTGTTGCTCTTTCTTGACTATCTTCGGGACGGCGTCATTGTGGGCCATCACATCGATCATGATATCCAGGCTCTTAACTGCGCCTGCGAGCGCCACTTTGATATCGAATTGAAAAACCGTGCGCTGGACACGATGGACTTGACGTTGCACCTGAACGATGACCACGCCTTTGCGAAGCGTTCCATGGCTGCGGGATTCTCATTGGATGGACTCTGCGAAATGTTTGGGGTTGTCCCACATGATCGCCACACCGCCGGCGGCGATGCCTTTTTGACGGCGCAAATCTTCCAGCGCCTGCTTCGCGCTGCAAAGTCAGTAGGACGGGTTACCCTGGCTTCCGTAATCACGCCTTATCCGCAGGAAGAGCCCCCGTCCTGATAAGGATTGGATCGAGCGGGAGATGTTTAGCGGATTCGCCGCGTGAGAACTGCCAGGCACTGCTTCGTCCTCTTCGCGATAGCTTGTTGATTTGTGGGCCCTCATCGCGTCAAGCCCTATTTCCCGATGCAGAAAGTGGAAACATCGCATTCATCCAATGTTTATAGGCATTATGCGAAGCTTGACGTCCGCGGAGTCCCGCTGGAGTCCCAAATGTCCGAGGCACCTCCCTAAAATTTCCCCCTCTTATCTTGTGAGTAACTTCCGGATTGGCCACTGTCGTTAGCTAATAATGTGTCCGGTGTTTATAGCAAGTGAAGTGTCCGCATAGCGGGCGGCGAAGATGGAGCCATGCGCGAGAGCATGGAGATCTATCCGAGGACCGCGGCGGAGCGGGCGATGAAGTTACAGGAAGTTTTGTTACGAGCCACATCGGGCAAGATCAAGTGGCGTCAGGCAGCAGAGTTGATCGGCATCAGCGAGCGGCAGATGCGTCGCTGGCGTAAGCGCTATGAGGCGGAAGGCTACCAGGGCTTGCTGGACCGGCGACGACGGAAGCCGAGCAGCAGACGAGTGCCGAAGGCGCAGGCGGACGAGGTACTGAGCCTGTACCGGGACAAGTACTTCGATCTGAACGTGCGGCACTTTCATGAGAAGCTCGGCGAGGAACATCAGATCGGGTTGAGCTATACGTGGGTCAAGCAGGCGCTGCAGGCAGCTGGCCTGGTGAAGCGCAAGGCCAGGCGCGGCGTGCACCGCAGGCGGCGTGAACGGCGTCCACTGCCGGGGATGATGCTGCACATCGACGGAAGCGATCACCAGTGGTTTCAGGATGAGCGCAGGCACGACCTGATCGTGATCCTGGACGATGCCACCAGCGAGATCTACTATGCGCAGCTGGCCGAAGAAGAAACAACGGCAACCGTGATGGCCGGATTGCGGGCGGTGATCGAACGGAAGGGGCTGTTCTGTTCGCTCTATTCCGACCGTGGAGCCCATTTCTGGCTGACGCCGAAGAGCGGCGGCAAGGTCGATTATGAGCGCCCTACGCAGCTAGGCCGTGCCATGAAGGAACTGGGAGTGCATATGATCCCGTCCTACTCTCCGCAGGCGCGGGGACGCTCGGAGCGCAACTTCTCTACCTGGCAGGGACGGTTGCCGCAGGAGCTGCGATTGCGCGGGATCCGAACTCTCGAAGGGGCCAACGAGTTTCTCCATAAGACCTACATCGCGGAGTTCAACCGCCGTTTTACCGTTCCGGCAGCGCAGCGAGGAACAGCATTTCTATCCTGCCGGCACAGGAACCTGGAAATGATCTTCACGCAACGCTACGAGCGTACCGTTGATCGAGACAACACCGTGCGCTTTCACAACCTGGTGATGCAACTCGAGCGTGCCCACTGGCGCCCTACCCTGGCCGGATGCAAGGCGATCATCCATCAGCACCTGGACCAGACACTGACCCTCATGATCGCAGGACATCGCATCGGACACTACAGCGCGCAAGGAAAGCTCCTGACGCCGCTGAGCAAAAAGCAAATCAAGGCCGTGGAAAAGACGTGGGGTGGAAAAGTCAAAAAACAGACTTTCCCTCCCCACTTGCAAATCCCGCAAAGAACGCGCGATTCGCACTTTCCCACCGCCTCTACGGCTACTAACTTATGAAACCGGACATTTCATTTGTTCTCAAAAGCGGACATTTCCACTTGCTAACGACACTTCCGGTTAGATGGGATGAGAAGGTCGACCCCGATCGTAGCCAGCGTTAAGCTGACGTAGATCAACGCACTCAAAGGTGCAATCCCGAAGGATGGAGGCCGACCCGTGAAGAAGCATAGCAATTCTGTGAAAAAGAGTGAATCCCCGATGAAGCGCAGGAACCCGCGAGCGGAACCGCGGCGGGATTCAAGCGAAGTGATGGCGGAGCTGGTTTCACAACTGCGGCATCAGTTGGAAGTGAAGAGTATTCCGGCTGCTGAATCAGCAGGAGACGAGCACGATGCAGCGCGTCCGAACCTGGATCGTCTGACCGCGGGAGTGGATCTTGGAGATCAGTGGAGCAACTACTGCATTTTGGGTTTAGGCGGGGAGACCCTTCGCGAGGGCCAGTTTCGTACGAGGCGGCAGGAAGTTGGAGAGTTCTTTCAATGCCTGGCGACTTCTCGAGTGGTTATCGAAGTGGGAACGCATTCGGCGTGGGTAGGGGAAGTGATCGCCGGCCTTGGACATGAAGTATTGGTTGCCAATGCGCAACGGATGGAAGGAAGAAAGCGGCACCGGCGCAAGAATGACCGGATCGATGCCGCCAAGCTGGCCAGGCTTGGTCGTGTGGATCCGAAATCTCTGTATCCGATTCGACATCGGAGCACCGAGGTCCGCGAGGACCTGCTGGTAATTCGCGTTCGCGATTCGCTGGTCGAGTCGCGGACGAAATTAATCAGCACGGTGCGCGGGATGGTAAAAACCATGGGAGCGAGGGTGCGGGGCTGTTCCAGCGTAAGCTTCTCCGTGAAAGCGGCAGACCAGATTCCGCCCGAAGTGCGAGAAACGCTCGAACCGTTACTGCGTCTGATCCAGACGTTGAGCGAGGAAATCAAGAGCTACGAGAAGCGCATCGAAAAGCTGGGCAATGAGAAATACATGGACACGAAGTTATTGCGGCAGGTGAATGGAGTAGGGCCTGTCACCTCACTGGCCTATGTGTTGTATTGGAGATTTTGACAACGATTTAAGAGGAGTCGCGATGTTGGTCCGTACCTGGGATTAGTGCCCCAGCAAGAGGATTCCGGCGACAGCCAGCCGCAGCTGGGCATCAGCAAGGCTGGCGACAGGATGCTGCGCAAGCTGCTGGTGGGCAGTGCGCACTACATCCTGGGCCCGTTCGGGCCGGACACAGACTTACGACGATTCGGAATGAAACTCTGCCAGCGTGGAGGAAAGAACGCCAAGAAGCGAGCTTCTGTCGCAGTGGCACGAAAACTTGCTGTCTTACTGCATCGGCTTTGGTCGAGCGGCGAAGTCTATGAGCCGCTTGGATGCTCGGAAAGACGATCACCGAATCGGCCGCGGCATAGAGGGAAAACACATATCTGTTTTGTTTCGTTCCAAAGCAATCTGCTTCTCGAGGTTGATTAACAATGACATCCACCGGCCTTGTTCGGACGACTGCGCGTGACCGCCCGATCCTTTAGAGATCGCCGGTTAGATGGCAGCGTCCCAACAAGCCCAGGTCCATCATCGTTGGGATGGAGCCTGGGCTTTAAATCGGACCCCAGTATGCACCGGGCCCACAGTGGCCCATCAGAGTGCGGATAGAAGGCAGGCAACGTGGGTGGCGTCAATCCAGTCTCGGGAACAATGGTTGAGAACGAATCAGATGACGTCCGTGGGGAAACTCCCACCTCAACTATGGAACGAAGCCGAACTGAAATACGTTCCGCTTCGTCCCTGATCGAGTGTTGAGAGGAGGATTCTATGTTCAGACTAGAACGGCCGCCACGTCGGCCTTGACATTTATGACCTTCTCATAGAA
>CAVSAX010000006.1:0-215087 GCA_963725995.1 uncultured Acidobacteriaceae bacterium
TTATGTTTATGTATCATCTACTTGGTACCGTTACATATGCTTGGCCAATTTTCAAAACTGGGCGGTGGACGTATACGGCTCGGACGGCAGTTCAGCTCCACTGGCTGGTCGCCACTACTCCAGCTTCACGCAGGTCTACGACCCCATCACCAAGGTCGGCAAAGACGATTTCTGGATGAAGATATTTGACGGGTTCGCCGAAGATACCTGGAAGGTGACTCCGACTCTTACCTTCAACCTTGGCGTTCGTTACGATTTGCAGTTGACGCCGCAGCCCCCGCAGCCCAACAAGAGCTCCGAGCTGGCCGCGTATTACACGCAGCAATTGAAGACTGTTAAGGACCGTGTGTTGCCTCGCGTGGGACTGGCATGGAATCCCCAGCCCGGTACCGTGGTTCGCGCCGGCTACGGAATCTTTGGCGCGCTGACCCAGGGCAGCACCTACTACGCAATGCGCGTGGAAAACGGTGTTTACCAGACGAGCTACAGCTTCAATTCCGCAATTCTTCCGGGAGCGCCTTCCTTCCCGAACCTGCTCTTCACGCCTCCCGGACCGGCCGTTGCAGCGCCGTTCGATGGAGCCGCTACCCCGCAAATCACACCCGGTGGAGCAGCCATCGTTACCAGCTTCCACGGGCTCGATCCCAACTTCGTTCCGCCAATTGCGCACGAATATGAGCTGGGTGTTGAACAGGCGCTCCCCGGCAAGCTGACGCTCAATATGGGATATGTGGGAACGCGGGCCTTGCGGCTTCCGATTTTTATCGATGCCAACATCGCACCAGCTACCACAACGCGCAACTATGGCATCTACAACGCGGCGGGTACTCAGACCAGCCTGTACAACGTACCCTTCTACACCACTCGCAAGGATCCTACGAACGGATCGATCAACACCGGCTTCAGCGTCGTGAACTCCTGGTACAACGCCATGGCGGTGACATTGAAGCGGCCCTTTGATCATGGCTTCCAGATGCTGCTGAACTACACCTGGGCCAAGGCGATCGACTCGGGACAGGTCGCAGGATCCTTCGGCACCTTCTATGGCTCTGACTTCCCGGTGGATCCGTACAACATCAACGCGGAACGCGGACTCTCTGATTTGGATCAGCGTGGACGCTTTGTGGGTTCGCTGGTCTGGGAGCCAATGTTCTTCCAGAACCTGAGCCACCGGACTGCGAGATACATTGCCAACGGCTGGACATTGTCGGGAATCTTTACCGACTCGACCGGGTTCCCCATCACCGGACAGATGACCGGCTATCCGCAAACGAACTACAAGCTGAGCGGTGCCTTGGAGGGCGGCCTGACGGGAGGCGTGATGAGTTCCAGCTCCGGTCTGGCTACGGCGGGCAGGGCTCCGCAGATCCAGCGCAACACCTACGCTGGTCCTGGTCTGCAGAACGCCGATGTGCGGGTCACGCGTGATTTCCCGATCCACGAGAACGTTCACTTCCAGATCTTTGCGGAAGCCTTCAACCTGATGAACCACACCAACGTACTGGGCGTGGCCACCACGGCATTCTCCTACGTTGCTCCGGGGGCGAAGCTTCCCAGCGGCGTATCGTGTCCAACCGCGGCCGCCGGGGGAGATGGATTTACGGGGTGCGTTGGTCCATTCGTGAGCAGCACTTCTCCATTTGCATCAACAACTTCCACCAGCGGTATTCTCTTTGGCGCTCGGCAGCTGCAGTTCACTGCCAAGCTCTTCTTTTAGTCGCAAACCGGTATCAACAACCTGCACGGCGGCTTCGGCTGCCGCGCAAATCGTTTGGCGAAAAGTAATCAGGGAAACGGCGCAAGCTCCAGAAGCGTTGGTCGTTCCACTAGAATCAAACAGGCGATGGCATTTACTGAGCAATACGAAGTAGCGGTAGTAGGGGCGGGGCACGCTGGCTGCGAAGCGGCTGTGGCGGCTGCGCGCATGGGACTGCGTACGGCGCTTATCACGCTGAACCTCGACCTGATTGCGCAGATGTCCTGCAACCCGGCGATTGGCGGCATTGCCAAGGGCCACCTGGTGCGGGAAGTGGATGCGCTCGGCGGCATCATGGGCGAAGTGGCTGACGCGGTCGGCATCCAGTTCCGGTTGCTGAATACGTCACGCGGCCCAGCGGTGTGGTCGCCGCGCGCACAGTGCGACAAGCAGCAATATCGCAACGAAATGCGGCGGGTGCTGGAAGCGCAACCCAATCTCTCCATCAAGCAGGCCGAGGTCACTGAGCTGGTGATGGATGAGCAAGTAGTGCCCCGGCGCGTGCGTGGATTGAAGCTGCGCGATGGCCGCATCCTGCTGGCCGACGCAGTGATCATCACGACGGGAACATTTCTGAATGGGCTGATCCATTGCGGCGAGCAGCAATACACCGCGGGCCGCAGCGGCGAACCGGCATCGATTCTGCTGGGCGAGTCACTTAAGCAGTTGGGGCTGCGCGGCTGCCGTCTGAAGACGGGAACTCCGCCGCGCCTGGACGGTCGCACGATTGACTGGAGCCGCTTCACTGAGCAGCCCGGCGACGCCGACCCGACACCATTCAGCTTTCGTACCAAGGAGATCAAGCAGCGGCAGATCTCCTGCCACATCGCCTTCACTACTCCGGAAACTCTGCGGCTCATCCGCGAAAAATGTTTCGCGCTCGCCGATGTACACCGGACAGATTCAGGGCGTGGGCCCGCGTTATTGTCCGTCGATCGAAGACAAGGTCGTCAAGTTTCCTGACAAGGAACAGCATCAGTTCTTTCTTGAGCCCGAGGGACTCGACACGCACGAGATCTACGTCAACGGCATGTCGACCTCGCTGCCAATGGAAGTGCAATACGAGATTGTGCGCTCGATTCCGGGCCTGGAAAACGCGGATATGCTGCGCCCCGGATACGCGATCGAGTACGACGCGATTGATCCGACAGAGCTGGATCGTTCGCTGGCGGTGAAGAGCATTGCGGCGCTGTATCTTGCCGGGCAAATCAACGGCACCTCGGGCTACGAGGAGGCGGCCTGCCAGGGCATCATGGCGGGCATCAACGCGGCCCTGTGGGTGCGCGGGCAGGAGCCCTTCACGCTGAATCGCACTGAAGCGTACACCGGTATTCTGATCGACGACCTGATCAGCAAGGGCACCAACGAGCCGTATCGCATGTTTACTTCGCGTGCGGAGTTTCGGCTGCACCTGCGCATCGATAACGCCGACCGCAGGCTCACTCCGCACGGTCGCCGATTGGGCCTGATTCCTGATGCTGCCTGGCAGGACTACGAGCAGAAGCAGGCGCGCGCCGTCGCACTGGAGAAGCTGCTCTCCACGCGCAAGGTGAGCCCGGAACGTTTTGGCGAAGTGCTGCCGGAGCTCGCGGCGACGCTGGGCGCAATCGCCGGGCAGACCTATGCGCAACTGCTCAAGCGGCCCGAGGTTACTATCGACGTGCTCTTCCCGCTGCTGTGCGAGGAGCAGGCTGCGACGCCCGATGGTGAAGTGCTGGCTCCGCTGCTGCGCCATGAGCCGGGCACCCGCTTAACCGCCAGTGTTCGCAACGAGCTCAAGTCAGTTGAGACAGAGATCAAGTACGCGGGGTATCTCGACCAGCAGCGCAAGTCGATTGAGAAGCTGAAGCGTGCTGAGGAGAACGTGATTCCCGCGTGGTTCGACTACTCCGCCGTCAGCGGCCTCTCGCGCGAGATGCAGGAGAAGCTGGCGCGGGTGCGTCCGCAAACGATTGGGCAGGCCAGCCGCATCCCCGGCGTTACGCCAGCGGCAGTCACGCTGATCCACGTCTACATCCAGATTCAGGGCAAGGAGCAGGCCGCCAAGGCTTAGCTGTTCGTCCTGCTGCCCGAAGGTGGCATCACTTTATGGCGCAACACATTGGGATTGTCGCCTGCTCTGCTGAGGGTGCAGCGCTCTGCTATCGGACGATCTGCGTTGAGGGCGCGCTGCTTCTGGGAACACACGCGCATCCTGAGGTGTCCCTGCACTCGCACCCCTTCGCCGACTACATGCAGTGTGTCTATCGCGGCGACTGGGAGGCTGTGGGCGAGCTGATGCTCTCCTCGGCAAAGAAGCTCGCGAGCATTGGAGCTGATCTTCTTATCTGCCCCGACAATACGATTCACCAGGCTCTCGCATACGTTACGCCGAGATCCCCGCTACCTTGGCTGCACATCGCGGAGATCGTAGCCGCCGAGGCAGCCGAGCGCGGTTTCCGGCGTGTTGCGTTGACAGGAACCCGCTGGCTGGTGGAGAGCGACGTCTATCCTGAAAAACTGACCGCTCATGGTTTGGGATATTTACGCCCGAGCGCGGCCGAGCGCGAAGAGATCAATCGCATCATCATGGACGAGCTGGTGAACGGAGAATTCAAGCCGGAAGCTGTCGCATATTTTCAAAAGGTGATGGCGCGGATGAAAGAGGAGCGCTGCGACGCCGTCGTGCTCGGCTGCACTGAGATTCCTCTGATTATGAACGATGCGAATTCACCGTTGCCTACACTTGACTCCACGCGCCTGCTTGCGCGTGCCGCGCTGCGCCGGGCAGCAGGACGCACGGCTCACGCAAGCTAAGCGTAGAGGGACAACCGGATCTCGCAGGCTCAGGGCTTAGGCTGCGCATCCTGTGACGGCGCAGCTGGAGGCGTGGCAGCTGGAGGTGCCGGATCGGCGCCCTTGTATACCAGCGGAACGTGCATGGGCAGCTCGGCAGGGCTGGGGTTATTCTTCTTGCTGTTCTTGGGCTTGGTCAGGCTCTCTTCCACCACGACGGTCCTCTGCGAGTTCACGCACTGCCACGCGGTGCGCACCCGTTGGAAGACATGGGAGAAGACGCCGCGCTCCTCCACCAATGCTCCGTTGTCGTGCTTCTGCATGGTGTAGGTGCCGTTTACAATCGCGAGGTCGCCAAACATCCTCACCGTCACCACCTTCTGCTTCAGCTGAGCAGGACTGCCGGTTTCCTTCAGGAATAGGCGCGCGATCTGCTGGTTGCGCGTGGTCACGTCCCCGTTGGAGGCGATGTCAATGAACTGGGGGGCGAGCACAAGCTCCAGCCCATACTGGTCGCGCTTCGCCAGGGCGTCGTCCCACAAGTCCTCCATGTGCTGCATCTGCGTCACTTCCGGCGTCTGTGTAGTCGCTGGGGCGGGGGCGGCCGGCTGCTGGCCGATTGCGGAGGAAGCGAAACCAACGCCAAGAATTGCAAGCACCGGGGCAAGAAGTTGAGATTTCATGAGCCTGAATGACACATGTTCATGATATCAGCCGCCACGATTTCCACCATTTCCACCGACTTGATTGATATGAACAAGGCCAGTCACCGTACACTTCATCCCTGAGGCATCTCCCGCATGGCAACTACCGACTTCACCCTCGAACACGGTCTCCCGGCAAATCTCGACGCGGAGAAGTCGATACTCGGCGCGATCCTGCTGGACAATCTCGCCTTCAACGAGGCGGCGGAAAAGATTCGCGCGGAAGATTTTTCGCTGGACTCGCATCGGCGAATCTATGCCCGCATGGCGGAGCTGATCGACGCGGGTCGCGCGGTGGATATCGTCACGCTCGCAGATGAGCTGGCCAAGCGCAAGGAAGTAGAGGCTATTGGCGGCGTCGCCTATCTCGCGTCGCTCACAGAGGGCCTGCCGCGCCGCATCTCGATTGAAGAATACGTTCGCATCGTCAAAGACAAGTCGCTGCTGCGGCAGCTGATCGGCATCTGCTCGAACTGCGATCGCGCGCGCTGCGGACCAGAGCGAAGAGGCGCTCGAAGTGCTCGAACGCCGCCGAGTCAGACCTGCTGGAAGTGACCGAGCGCGGCATCACCAGCGGCTTCGCCGGCATTCCGGAGATCGTCCGCAGACTCCTTCGGCACCATTGACAACTCTACAAGCAGGGCCGCGAGATCACCGGCCTCGACACGCACTACAAGGACTTCGACCGCATGACCAGCGGTCTGCAGAAGTCCGAGCTGATCATCATCGCCGCGCGCCCGCAGCATGGGCAAGACGGCGTGGGCCATCAACATCGCTGAGAACTGCTGCAGTGAAGGGCGGCAAGGTGGTCGCCGTCTTCTCGCTGGAAATGTCGAAGGAGTCGCTGCTGCGACGCATGCTCGCTTCACAGGCGCTGGTGAATACGCAGCATATCCAGATGGGCTACCTCGCAGGCGAATGCGCGCGAGAAGCTGACGCATGCGCTCGACCGAGCTGGTGGAGTCAAAGATTTTCATCGACGACACGCCCGGCATCTCGCTTACGGAAATGCGCGCCAAGGCCCGCCGTCTGCGTCAGATCCAGGGCAACCTCGACCTCATCGTGGTGGATTACCTGCAGTTGATGTCGGCTACCGCGATCGGCTCCGGCGGCAAGCGCTATGAGAATCGCACGCAGGAAGTCTCGGCCATTTCCCGCGGCCTGAAGGCGCTGGCCAAGGAACTGAAGGTGCCGGTGATCGCGCTCTCGCAGCTAAGCCGTGCTTCGGAAAAACGCGAAGGAAACAAGAAGCCGATGCTCTCCGATCTGCGCGAATCAGGATCGATCGAGCAGGACGCCGACGTGGTCGCGTTCATCCACCGCGAGAGCTATTACAACAAGGACGAGAACGGCGAAGAGGATCCTGACAGCAAGGGCAAGGCCGAGATCATCATCGCGAAACAGCGCAACGGCCCCACGGGTTCCGTGCATCTCGCCTTCCTGTCTGACTACACGAGATTTGAAAATCTCGCACACGAGAGCGAGCCGAATATTTAGTGAGGCACATCGTAAGCAAAACTCGCATAGCGCTGATCGTTGCACTTCTGTCCTCCGCAACGGCGCAGAGTACAGCACCTCAACGACTCGTGAGGATCGGCGGTATCGCGGGTGAAATCGGCCTATTGGCCTTCGCTGACGGACGAATTTCTGTGTACGCAGACAAAACGATTCGCATTCAATTTGCCCCCAATCCGAAATGGAAAATTCTGGACCATTCAGGTTCGGCGTCTTTCGAAGTTAGTGGGGAGAGCCTACGAAGGACTAAAGATACCCTGTCGCTCGCCGTTGCAAAGGATTTTCAGTTTTGTGATCCGCTTAATCAGGTGGATATTTCCTCCACAGTTGATAAAAGCGTGTCGTTGGTCCTTCCAGCAAACTCCAAAATAAAATCGAAAGAAGATTTAAGGGACGACCTTACTCTGGTAGTTTACTCGGCACCCAATGGCAAGGTTCGGTATGATGTTCAAGTGGCTTTGCTGCAGGGTACTTCAGAGAAGCAAGCCATTGTCGGAGTTGGCACAGTTTCGAGCGATGGAAATTATTGCGGTACCGAGTCTCTGGGGGGAAGTTACCGTGCGATCCTGATCGATGAACCGAGAGGAAGCAGCGACTTTAGCGCTGCATACATTTATGAAATAAGACCGTGAACTTTAAGCTGAGACCCACACTCACCCCAGCAACTTCAGCAATCCATCTTCGTCCAGAATCGGCACGCTGAGGCTCTGCGCTTTATCCAGCTTCGATCCGGCTTCTTCTCCGGCGACGACGTAGTTTGTTTTCTTGCTGACGGATCCGGAGACTTTGCCGCCAGCGCCTTCGATCTTTGCCTTCGCATCTTCGCGAGATAAGTTCGGTAGAGTGCCGGTCAGTACGAAGGTCAGGCCTTCCAGTTGCGTGGAGCGCTTCTTCTTCTCTGCCGTGAAGGTAAGTCCCGCTTCGCGCGACCGCTCAACCAGGTCGCGGTTGCGTGGCTCGTCGAAGAATTCGCGGATGGCCTGCGAGACCCGCGGCCCCACTTCGTTCACGCGTTCAAGTTCTTCAAGGGAAGCATTCATCAGCGCATCCATGGAGCCGAATTCTTCGGCCAGCAACTGCGCCGTGCGCTCGCCGACAAAGCGCATTCCTAATCCAAAGAGCACGCGATCGAGCGGTGCCTTTTTTGAACGCGCAATTTCGTCGAGCAGGTTCTGCGCGGACTTTGGGCCGATGCGTTCCAGCGACAGCAGCGTGGCCTCGTCCAGCGCATACAGATCGGCGACACTCGACACAAGCTTGCGCTCCATCAACTGAGTCACCAGGGCTTCGCCCAGGCCCTCGATGTTCATCACGTTGCGCGCCGAGAAGTGCAGCAGGCTTTCGCTCAGGCGTGCCGGGCAGTCCACGTTGACGCAGCGATAGTCGGCTTCGCCCTCGGCGCGCACCACTTCGCTGCCGCACACAGGGCACTTTGCGGGGAAATGAAATTCGCGGCGCTCGTGCGACGCCGATGCTTGAATATCGAGAGAGTTGTTTGTGCTTGGAGGATCGGGCACCACTTCCACGACCTTGGGAATCACATCGCCGCCGCGCTCCACCAGCACACTGTCGCCAATTCGCAGGCCGAGCCGCGCAATCTCGTCGGCATTGTGCAGCGTGGCGCGGCTCACCGTCGTGCCTCCAATGGAGACGGGCGACAACACAGCCACCGGCGTCAGCTTGCCAGTGCGCCCCACCTGCACGCGAATGTCATCCACGCGCGTGATCGCCGAGCGCGCAGTGAACTTGTAGGCGACGGCCCATCGCGGGGCGCGGCCAGTGAAACCAAGGCGCTGCTGCTGCGCGGTGGAGTCAACCTTAATGACCACTCCATCAATTTCGTAGCCGAGATCGGCGCGCTGCTTCTCGGCTTTGTGAATGAAGGCGATCAGTTCCTCAATCGACGCCAGCGCGTCGCGATGCGGATTCACGCGAAAGCCCGCTGTCGACAGGCCGTCCAGCGTCTTCACCTGGGTCGGGAAAAATGTCTCGCCATTCACGAAGACGAAGTAGGCATAAAAATCGAGGCGGCGTTGCGCCACGATGTTCGGCTCCAGCGTGCGGATCGTCCCGGCGGCAGCGTTGCGCGGATTGGCCTTCGGCTTCAAGCCTTGCGCTTCCGCTTCCTCATTCATGCGCAGAAAGGCAGAGAAGGGCATCACTACCTCACCGCGCACTTCAAATGTCGAGGGCAGCTCGGCGTCGTCGAGTTTCTTCGCCGAGATAGACAGCGGCGCCGAGCGAATCGTCCGCACATTGTTGGTCACATCTTCGCCAATGCTGCCGTCGCCGCGTGTCACTGCGCGGACGAGGTGCGAAGCCCCACCGGCGCCCGGCTCATAATGCAGTGCCAGTGAAAGGCCGTCGAGCTTTAGCTCCGTGGTGTAGCGAATCTTCGCGCTGTCGCCCTTGGCCAGCTCATGCACACGCCGATCCCAGTCGCGCAGCTCCTCTTCGCTGTTCACATTGTCGAGCGACAACATGGGGCGCGAGTGAGCCACCTTGGCAAAGCCTTCTTTCGGCTTGCCGCCAACTCGCTGCGTAGGCGAGTCGGAGGTGACCAGCTCAGGATACTTCGCTTCCAGATCCTTCAGCTCGCGCGTGAGCGCGTCGAAGGCAGCATCGGAAATCTCGGGCGCGTCCTGCCCGTAGTAGAGGTACTCGTGGTGGCGGATTTGTTCGCGCAGCGCTTCGATTCGGTCGGCGGACTTCATTCGAATGGATTATAGAAAACGTTGGACAACTCTGCTCTACCAAGGCGCTAGCGGATGAAATAACCGATGGATCTCCACTCGCCGTTTCTCAGGCGTCATGGTCACCGTCTCCACGGCGGCTTTCTTGTTCTCAAAGACAGTGTTGAAGATCAGGACGACATATTCGCCGTCGGGGGCTCCCGGGAGGCTGGTCTTGTATTCGGCGCTCTTCAATTCGCGTTTTTCCAGTGTGCCCAGCGGGCGACGGACGATCGTGAGGGCATCCTGCCACTGCTGTTGGCTTATGGCATGTTTGAATGCAGAGGATGCGTTCTGCCAGCTCTCAGCATAGTGTCCGGCGTCGACAAGACTCAGCCATTGCTGAGCCGCTTCCTGCGCTGCTTGTTCGCGCGTCGCGGCCGCTGCATGCAGGCTGGCGGCGATGATAAGGGCGAGAGAGAAGATGGCGAAGGCGCGCTTCATTTTTGGATCTCCCCGGAAAACGCTCCAGTATACGCGCGACGAATCTAGGGCGCGGTGGGAGGGCTCACCCCTTTAGAATGATTGAGACGAGCTCAAGAGGAATTGAATCCCCATGGAACCTGTCACCCACTTCATGACCGGCGCATGCCTGTCCCGCGCCGGCCTGAACCGCAAGACTGCGTATGCAACCCTGGCAATGACACTCGCTGCCGAGGCGCCCGACCTGGATATCCTGTGGGGCTTCCGCGGCCCGGTGGCTAACTTTCAGCATCACCGTGGCATCACGCACACGCTGCTGGGTGCGCCGTTTGTAGCGCTGGTCGTGGTCGCAGCCATCTGGCTCTACCATCGCCGCCGAAAAAAGAAGCCCGCGCAGCCCGTCCGCTGGGGTTTTCTCTACGGCTTTGCCCTGCTGGCAGCGCTCAGTCACCTGCTGCTGGACTTCACAAACAATTACGGCCTGCGCCCTTTCTTCCCGTTCAACCCCCGGTGGTACTCCTGGGACATCGTTTTCATCTTTGAGCCGGTCATCTTTTGCGTGCTACTGCTCGCGCTGGTGGTTCCGGGGCTGCTGGGTATTACCGATCGAGAAATCGGCGTGCGGCGGAAGCCATTTCGCGGCCGGGGCTGGGCCATCTTTGCGCTACTCGCCGTGGGGCTGGTGTGGATTGTGCGCAACGCGGAACACGAGCGGGCTCTGAGCCTGATGCGCAGCGGTACCTTTACCGATGCCAGGATTCTCAAGGCCGCGGCGCAGCCCTATCCCGTCAATCCCTACAAATGGTTTGCCATCGTGGAGACCCCGGATTTCTTTCAGAGCGGCCTGGTGAATACCCGCACGGGAGAGGCGCGGGCCAATGATGTCGTCTTTTACAAGCCCCCGGTAACCATGGCAACGCTCGCGGCGAAGCGCTCCTGGCTCGGCCATGTCTACCTGGATTGGTCGCAGTTTCCCCTCGTCGTGGATCAGGGGAACGAGATCCCTCCCGGGCTGGACGGTATCGCGCCTCAGGATACGACCGTCCAGTTCCGCGATTTGAGATTCGCTTACTCAACCATGTTTCTGGACGCGAACCGGGCGCCGCTCTCAGGCTGGGTAGTGGTTGATCCCGGGCGGAACATCGAGGCAATGGTCATGAACGGCCAGGAGCAGAAGTAGGGCTGGACACAGCGGAGTCATGCACCACATCAAAGTCTGTTGAAGCGATGCAAAAACTTTAGTCTTGACCGCAGCGCCCGCGCTCCGCAGAATGAAGTCTGGAACCCAAGCGGCCGCGGGCCCTTTCCGCATTCCCTATACCGATTCCGATGAGGTGTTGATGTCGTCATTCTTGCTGATCGTGCTGGCCCTTGCCAGTCGCATACTGCCGCACTCCTGGCTGAACTTCACTGCGGTTGGCGGTTCTCTCGTGTATTTCGGAGCCCGTCGTCCGCTGCGCGAGGCCGTTGTGCCGGTCGCGCTGCTCATGATGACGGATTACTACCTGACCGTCTTCGTCTATAGCTACGCATTTCATGTGCAGGGCTACCTGCTGACGTGGGTATGGTATGTGGCGGCGATTGTGCTGGGCAGCCTGCTGTTGCGCGACAAGGTCAGCGTCGCGCGAGTCGGTGCGGCAACGGTGCTGTCGGCCACTTCCTTCTTTGCCATCAGCAACTTCTCGGTATGGGCAAACGCCGGCATGTATCCCCACAACCTGGCAGGACTGGGTGCCTGCTTCATGGCCGCTCTGCCCTTCTATCGCAACGATCTGCTCTCCACCGGCCTCGTTCTTGGCGTAGCTTTCGGGCTTCCCGCCCTGCTCCGCCGCTTCTCCGAGTCCGAGCACAAAGCCGCAGCCTAAGCGCTTTTGGGCAATACAAAAGGGGCGAGCCACACGGCTTGCCCCTTTCCATTTTTGCGATCTTACTCGTTTACGCCTGCCCGTTCCCCGCATCTTCCGGCTCCAGGTCAGTGGGCTTGCGCTTCGTCATCATCTTGCGCACGAAGTAGATGATTGCGACCGCGGCCAGAACACTCAGCCCGATCAGAAATCCACCAGCATGCTTCCTGATGATCTCTCCAACCACGTGGACCATCTCCGGTCCGTAGCGGACCGTGATCCACGCCAGCAGAAGGTAGTGGATAAGCCGGCCAAAAAAGACCGCCGCCATAAAGTTGAGGACCTTCATCTCGAAGACTCCCGCTCCGAAGACGAAGGCCTTCCACGGCGTGGGTGGAGGCAGCATCGAGGGGATGAGCATGGCCAAAAATTCCTGCCGTTCAAACCGGTCGCGGAGTTGTTCGTATCTCTGCCGGTCCACTCGTTTCAGCAGGAAGAGCTCGCCTCCGGCACGGCCCAGCAGGAAGGGCACCAGTCCCCCGATGGCGGAACCCGCCGCGGCCAGGACCGCATAGAAGTAGGCGTGCGGCTTATCGGCCCAGATATACCCCGGGATCACGACATCCATGGGCACCGGAATCGATGCCGAGTCGATGATCGCGATTGCGCCCACGCCCCAGATTCCCAGCGGCTTCAGCGCCGCCAGCATGTAGACCTTGTACTTCAGCAGCAGGCTGCCAATCGAGTGTTTCACTGTCTTTCAGATTCCTTTTCGTGCCCTGCCGGGTGCATCGATTCTTCTTGATCGTGCTGCCCCTGTGCTCCGGAAAGCAGGGCCAGCGCGTGGGGCAGAATCGGCAACACCACCTCCAGCGAATCGACGGCGCCTTGCGGGCTGCCGGGCAGGTTCAAGATGAGTGACGCGCCCAGCGTGCCGCACACCCCCCGGCTGAGGGGCGCATACTGCGTGTGCTTCAGCCCCTCGGCACGCATCTGCTCGGCCAGGCCCTCCACGAGCCTTTCGCAGACGGCGCGGGTGGCCTCCGGCGTTACATCGCGCACAGCCAGGCCGGTGCCGCCCGTCGTTACCACGAGGGAGGCCTTGCCGCAGGCATCTCGCAGCCACTGTTCAATCGCAGGTTGTTCATCCTGAACGACATCGTGACAGACAACCTCAAACCCGCGCGATGCCAGCAAGGCCACCACGGCCGGTCCCGACGCGTCCGTGCGCTCCCCGCGAAAGCAGGAGTCGCTGACGGTCAAAACTGCGGTGCGAATCATGTTTTGATTGTAAGGGTTTAGGGGGTTGAATTCCCCGAATGCGAGAAAATGGCCCGGACCACGACCGAAAAAGGATGAGAGAATAAAGGTAGAATCCGTGAGTTCTGGCCTGACGAGCAACTAATCGACAGACTGGTGCGTTTTTTTCAGTAAATGCCTATCACCGAACCTTCAACCAGCGAACGGCCACCCGAGCGACCTCCGAAAGGTAAGCGCCGGTATTCTGAGCTTGAGCCGCACGAGCTTTTTTCCCTTATCGAAGAGTATGAAGATGAGCGGGCAAAGGCGCGTCTGCGTGAGTCCATCTGGATCTCGATCATTGTCTACATGTGCCTGACGTGGTTCCTGTTCTATGGACCGCATTACCTTTGGCATCAGCCCCATGTCATCAACCCCGCTGATGCGTTGAAGGACCGCAAGGATCTGACATACCTCGATCTGCCCCCCGATGCGCTCAAAGCCGTGAAGCCGAAGACCCCCGAGTCCCTGTCCGATAAAAACCGGGTAGCGCAGTCGAAGCAGCCGCGCCTGGACAAGAAGACACTCGAGGCACTTGAGGCTGCGCGCAAGGCTCGTGAGACCGAGGCTCCGGCCCCACCGCAGCAACAGGCAGCAGCGCCGATGCCGGATCTGCCAAAACCCAGCCAGCCACTGCCTCCCAGTCCGCAGTCCGCCATTGAGGCGCCTCACGTAGCCCCCAGCGCTCCCGTCATCAACTCCGGGCAACTGTCACCGGGGGAAGCCATGCGCCAAGCTGCAAGGGGCGCTCGTCCGGGCTCAGGCGTAGAGGGCGACTACGGTCAGGGAGCACAAACGAAGAGTTCCTCACCTCTGCAGGGTGGCGCGGAGATTCTGAGCGACACGCTCGGCGTCGATTTCGGCCCCTATATGCAGCGTGTCATCCGCGAAACCTATCGCGCCTGGGATCCGCTGATTCCCGAGGCGGTGCGTCCGCCTATTTCGAAGCAGGGCAAGGTCTACATCCAGTTCATCATTGCGCCGGATGGCAGCGTGAAGAACATGAAGCTGATCGGCCCTTCCGGCGACGTCTCGCTGGACCGTGCCGCGTGGGGAGCCATCACCGGCGCTAATTATCCAAACCTGCCGAAGGAATTCAAAGGCCCCTACCTGGAATTGCGCTTCGCCTTCTTCTACAACATCAAGCAAGGAGGCTAGAACGCCATGCCTCCCGCGAGCCTGGCAGGAAAAGACTCTTCGGATATCTCCAGCGCACGGGCCCGCGTAGCTCATCGGCGCAGGCAGGCCGCTGGCCTTGGCATCATCGCCGTTCTCATTCTGATCTTTAGCTTGTGGCGCGCCGGACTGGCGACGGTCTTTCCTGTGGGCTGGTGGCGGATCTGGTGAGCGAACCCCACCCTTCCAGCGCAGCGGATCTCCCTCTGCTGATTATTCTGCTTGGTCCAACGGCCAGCGGTAAAACTGCGCTCTCGCTCGAACTTGCAGAGGCTTTCAACGGAGAGATTGTAAGCTGCGATTCGGTGGCGGTTTATCGCGAGCTGGAGATCGGCACTGCCAAGCCCAACACCGCGGAACGCGCTCGCGTACCGCATCACCTGCTCGATGTTGTCGATCCCCCGCAGCCCTATACCGCCGGAGACTATAGCCGTGGCGCCCGCGAGGCGCTCGCGGGCATCATGGAGCGCGGGCGCGTGCCCATCGTCACCGGGGGCACGGGACTGTACATGCGCGCGCTGGTGGATGGGCTGTTTGCTGGTCCGGCTCGTTCGGAGATTCTCCGCGACAGGCTGCGCCGCGTTATGGATCGTCACGGCGAATCATCGCTGCATCGCATTCTTCGCCGCCTGGATCCGGCTTCAGCCGCACTGATTCATCCCAACGACACCCCCAAGTTGATCCGGGCCATCGAGGTCTCGCTGACCGCCGGCAAACCGATGTCGATTGCATGGGAGGCGGGTCGCGACCCCCTCGCGGGATACCGCGTTCTCCGCATTGGCCTCGAGCCGGAACGCCAGTCGCTGTATCGACGCATCAACCACCGGGCGGAAGCAATGTTCAGCGAAGGCCTGATAGCTGAGGCTGAGCAACTGGTCGCGAAATACGGGTCTGGCTGCCGCGCACTGGATTCGCTGGGCTATAAGCAGGCGAGGGCGGTGTTGAGTGGCGCAATGACCTTGGCCGAGGCTGTGACATCGGCGCAGCAGGGTCACCGCAACTACGCCAAGCGCCAATTTACGTGGTTTCGCCGCGAGCCGGAGGTTCGCTGGCTGCACGGATTTGGCGACGATGCGGAGATCCGCGCAGAAGCATTACGGATAATCGCAGACGCAGCAGCTCTGCGTTGACGAGGCGTCAGCCAATCTGCAAAACGAAAGGGCACGGCCGAGGCCGTGCCCTTTGTAGTTCTGGATGTGCCTGCCCTAGTTCGCAACCGTCAGAGCGACGTTGACCGTGTGAACGACGGCAACGCTGCCGGTACTGGAAGTCGCATAGACAATAACCGTGCTCAGGCCAGTAGGAGTTCCTTTGTTCACGGTGGGCGGATGGTGGTAGTAGTCGTAATTGGCGGAGCATGCCACGAGTCCCAATCCACTTACTGCCAACAGTGCGATTGAGAGCATCTTCAACCCGGGCAGCCGCTTGCGTGCCGCGCCAAGCCCAGCGAGCGCCAGTACTCCCGGCAGCACGATAGCGTAGAGAGGATGCTTTCCAATCGGAGCCATGGGTGCTGGGTTAATCTTCGCTGTGCCCCCGGTAATGGCCGTGGTCTGGATGATCAGAGTCGCCCCAAGCGGCGTGTTTTTGCCGTCCGGCACGACAGTCGCTGGCGTGAAAACGCAGGTGGTGGCGAGCGGTAGTCCTGAGCAGGAGAAGTTCACGATCTGGTTGAAGCCGTTCTCGGGCGTCAGCACAAGCGCAATCGATGCGTGTTGACCCGGTTTGAGCGAGACCGACGTCTTATCGGCGGCCAGGGTGTAGTCGGGCACAGTCGTGGTGCTGGAATCGAGCGGCCTTGCAGGGGAGCTGGAGGACGCAAAACTGGTAGTCCCGTCGTAGACAGCGGTCACCTGCTGCGTACCCTGCGGGAAGGCTTCCACCCGATAGGTTGCGAAGCCATTTTCGTCGAGCACCGCGGAGCCGAGCATGGTGGCGCCCATGCGGAAGCTGACGCTGCCTGCGGGTACAGCCGGACTCTCAGGTTCGGTTACGTGGGCGGTGAACGTGGCGCTGGTGCGGGTATCACCTTCTTCGGCAGCGACAGAGAGCTGCGTCGCGGTCGGAAGCGCTTTCGCGGCATTACTCTCGGTGGCCTGTGCCTGCATCCCCGGCGCTTGCGTTCCCAGTGCGGCCACGAGCACCGCCAGGGCGACAAGCCCAGCTACCGACCGGCCTCGTTTCACCGTGTGAACCCACTGCTTTATTGCAACTGCCATTCCCATCCGCACCCCATCGTCCATTGCCGGACCTCAAGTCTTGATAAACGAGGCTAGCCACACGGCTGGCCCCCCGGCAGATTTTGCCCGAACTACTATTGTATCCGGGCGACGGCCAAAACAGGGCGTTCGGCGCTGAAGAAGAGCCCGAAATGACACTCAAATGAGCGATTTTTGTCGAAAAACCGCTGCATGGAAAGGCTGAAAATCAACGAATACGGGGGCCCCTTTCAGGGCCCCGTATTGGTGCGAAAACGTGACGAAAATGCGTTATTTTGCGTTCTTAAACATCCATTTCAGCGCTTTTCCGGCATCCGCGCTGATGTGGGCCGGGCGGCTGGCTGCCTTCGCCAGATTGGGCGGGAAAAGCGGGTCATTTGCCGCGATCGCCCCCACATCTACCGGCGGAATCTTCAATCCCAGTGCGGCGTCCATGGTTTGGATAAACGCGTTGGCAGTGATGGCATAGCCAGTGTTGGTGGGGTGAATGCCGTCCAGCGAGTAAAAACCGCCGAGGAAACCGAAATTGATCGGATAGCCGTTGATTACGGGCGGATTTGCCTTCAGAGCGAGGGAGGCCGAGTAGACGTCCACCAACGTGCCTCCAGCTGCAGCTACCTGCTCCGCAATCACCTGGTTATAGGCCTGAACGGTCTGGCGTACGAGGGTCGCCTCAGCCAAGGTCAGGGATCCCGCGTCGCTCACCGGGCCCTTCTGTTTGCCCTGAAGGATGGCGCCAAACTCGGCTAACCCTTCTGGATTCAGCAGGTCGGTTGCGAGCACGCCAGTCAGAAGGCTCAATTGCAAGGTGGGAATGCCGGTGATCTGCGAATACTCCGCAAGCACCAGTGCGCCCGGAGTCATATAAGCGACTCCTGTCACGTCGGGGATGTTCGCGACGATGAGGTTGGCGCGCGTATCGGCCACCAGGGCCTTCATCAACTGGGTGTATTCCGAGGTAAAGTCCGCCACCGGCGTCATGCTGGAGGGCATGCCGGTCTCGTCGGCCACCAGCGCGTCATTGTTGCCGATCCAGAGGAAGAGCGTGGTGGGATTGAGCTGATGCGCCCACTGCAACTGGGTATATTGAACGCCCTGTTGAATGCCGGGGAAGCCCAGTACAAGATAGGTGATCTGTTGCTGGCCGGGAGCTGGAACCAGCATCGGCTGGGTATTGATGAGGTCGTATAAAGTGTGGCCGGGAACGGCGACGTCACTCGCCTGAATCTTGAGGTTGTCTCTTCCGGAGCTAGTACCGGTGGTGGGTACAACCACGGGAGGCGGGCCAAGGCTCTCCAACTGCAGTACCGGAGGTGCTCCCGGAGGCGCTATGAGGGGTAATTCGATGGAGAATCCCGCTTGTTTCGCGATCAGATTGGCATAGCCGTTCGGTTGCTGCGTATCCAGCAGCGAGCCATTCTGAAATCCCGCAGTCAACGAGTCGCCCAAGAAGACTACATTGCTGAAATTGCCTGCGTTTTCTGATGGAGAGCCGCTGAGCACGGGATTGGAGAGCTTGTCGCCACAGCCAGAGGCGACGAAAAGCAATGCACAGCCGAAGAACGGGAGCGCAGACTTCTTCAGACGGGAAATTCCGGAAATCCTCACAATAGGGCCTCAGATCGATTATCCACGGGGGCAAGACGAAAATGCCCTCTGGAAGCCGGAGTTTCACTGAATCGATCATCGACTGTCAAGCGGAGGCGGTCGGAGCGCGGCCGTGTGATGCGGCCGTGTGCGGCTGCATGGCGCAGAAGGGCATGCAAATTCATTTAGGATGAAGATTCCATCATGTGCACTCGTCCAACCTGGGTTGAAATTTCCCGCCATCGTTTGCTTGCAAATTACCGCTACCTGCGGCAGCTTGCGGGTAATTCTACTGACCTGCTTGCGGTGGTTAAGGCGGATGCGTACGGCCACGGGCTGGAGCATTGCGCCCCTGCCCTTGCGTCGGCTGGCGCTGATTGGCTGGGGGTCACTTCCGTACAAGAAGGCATGCATGCCCGCGCTTTTTGCGGTGCTTCGCCTCGCATTCTGATCATCTCGGGGTTGTGGCATGGGGAAGCCGCTCGATCGCTCGAACACAATCTCACGCCGGTGGTGTGGGAGCACTTCCATCTCGACGAACTGGAAGCGGCTGCGGCCGAACGTGGGCTGGGTCCGCAGTCCGTGGCAGTGCATCTGGAACTGGACACCGGAATGGCACGCCAAGGCATCGCAGCGCCGCAGGCTGGGTCTACTGAAAGCACAACTGTGCCGAGTAGTGGATTGACGCAGCTGCTTGCCCGCTTTCATCCGCGCTCTGTGCTGCGGTTGGAAGGCGTGATGACGCACTTCAGCGCTGCTGAGTGCCTGGATTCGGCGATCTCCGGTCAGCAGATGGTGCGCCTTTTAGCGGCGCTCGATGTGATTTCTGGAACTGGGCTCAGCTTCAAGTGGTTGCATGCTGGCGGCTCTGCCACGCTGCTGGGCGGTCAGGATCTGGTGCCCATGCTGGGGCTGGCAAAAAAGCATGGTGCGCGACTGATGCTTCGTCCCGGGCTGGCGCTCTACGGATATGCTCCGCGGTTTGCGCCACCGGGCACAGTGGCAGACGAAGCCGCGACGCACCTGCAGCCGGTGCTTGAGTGGAAGACCCGCGTTGTTTCTACGCGGACGATTCCCGCAGGAGAGTCGGTGAGCTATAACGCAACCTTCCGCGCGCAACGGACTACGCGGCTGGCGCTGCTTGCGGTGGGCTATGCCGATGGATTGAATCGCGTGCTTTCCAACCGCGCCAGCTTCCTGCTGCGGGGCCAGCGAGCGCCGGTCGCGGGACGCATCTGTATGGACCAGTGTGTTGTGGATGTGACGGATATTCCCGGAGTAGAGATTGGTGACGAGGTGGTATTGCTGGGCACGCTCAAATCGCAAGCGATGGACGCCTACGAGCACGCCGATCTGATCGGAACGATTCCGTGGGAAGTGCTGTGCGACATTGGCCCCCGCGTTCCACGCAAGCTTGTGGACTAGCTATCCGGCCTTCTCGACGAATTCTTTCACCCGCGCATGGATTTCATCGCGCACTTTGCGGAAGACTTCGCGTCGCTGTTCATCGCTGCCTGTGGCTTCGGCGGGATCCTCAAATGACCAATGCAGACGAACCGCCGGTCCGGGAAAGACGGGGCACGACTCCTTCGCGTTGTCGCATACCGTGACGAGGTAGGGAAAGTGCGTGCCGAGATATTCGGATGCATTCTTCGACCACTGCCGCGAGATATCGATGCCTGCCTCGTTCATCGCGTACACGGCCATCGGGTTCAGCGTGGAAGGCCGGGTGCCCGCGCTGTGAGCTTCAAACTTGTCGCCACCGATCGAGCGCAAAAATCCCTCCGCCATCTGGCTGCGGCACGAGTTCCCGGTGCATAGAAACAATACTTTCGTCTTCATCGGATTTCCTTTAGCGTCCTTCGTTGGATGAACGTGCTGGCCGCAGATCAAGACGCTGCGGCTCGGCGAAGTATTTGCGTTGGAAGAAGAAGGCCACATTGACGAGCGCGATCATCACAGGCACCTCGACCAGCGGCCCGATGACGGCGGCGAAGGCCGCTCCTGAGTTGATGCCGAAGACCGAGACGGCAACGGCGATGGCCAGCTCGAAGTTGTTCGACGCGGCGGTGAACGCGAGCGTGGTGGTCTTCGAGTAGTCCGCGCCGAGCTTTCGTCCCATGTAGAACGACACCAGGAACATGACCACGAAGTAGATCAGCAGCGGAACCGCGATGCGCAGCACATCGAGCGGCAGACGCACGATGTAATCGCCCTTGAGCGAGAACATCACGACGATGGTGAAGAGCAAGGCGACCAGCGTGAGTGGGGCTGACGCGCGGAACGAACTGCTGCTTCGTACCAGCTCGCGCCCTTTGGCGCGGATGCAGTGCCGTGCGGGTCAGGAATCCGCGGCAGAACGGAATGCCCAGGTAGATGAAGACGCTCTTCGCAATCTGCGCCGATCGAGACATGCACTGACATGCTCCATGCAGGCCGAACTTCTGGCGGCAGCACGGTGATGAAGACCCACGCGTAGAGCGAATAGAAGAGGACCTGAAAGACCGAGTTGAAGGCGACCAGCCCGGCAGCATATTCCGTGTCGCCCTTCGCGAGCTCGTTCCACACGATGACCATCGCGATGCAGCGGGCGAGGCCGATCATGATGAGCCCGACCATGTACTCCGGGTAGCCGCGCAGGAACACGATGGCCAGCACGAACATCAGCACCGGGCCGACGACCCAGTTCTGGACCAGCGAGAGACCGAGCACGCGCTTGTTGCGAAAGACCTCGGGCAGCTCCTCGTAGCGCACCTTGGTGAAAGGCGGATACATCATGAGGATGAGACCGACGGCGATTGGAATGGATGTGGTGCCAACGCTGAAGCGGTTGAGAAGAGGGACGATTCCCGGCACCAGCCATCCGGCAACGACGCCGAGAATCATCGCGGCAAAGATCCACGCGGTAAGGTAGCGATCGAGAAATCCCAGCTTGCGCAGCGTGGTGTTACTCATGCCGGCTCCTCTTACTTTCTGCCGTGCAGTTTGATTGAGGCGAGGGCATCCGCGGCCTGGCGCACCAGCGTGTCGGGGTTCTTGAGCGAGGCTACCGAAACGGTCGAACCGCAGCAGGAGGTCTTGCCCTCGTTGAAGCCATCCGGCGCAAGCACGGCGACCAGATCCGGACCTTGCGCGATGCGAGGGATCGACAGGTCGCGAAGACCAGCGGCCAAGGCGGTGTTGAGGTACTCCGTGAGCAGGCTGGCGCCGGAGATGCAGCCGACATAGGCGCTGATGTCGCGCACCAGTGCATCTGGCAACGCCTTCAGCAGCACGATGTCGCTCACTGCGAAGCGTCCGCCGGGCTTGAGAACGCGCGCAATTTCGCGGAAGACCGCGGGCTTGTCAGACGAGAGATTGATGACGCAATTGCTGATCACATAATCCACTGAGGCGGTTTCGACCGGCAGATCTTCGATGAAGCCTTTGCGGAATTCGACGTTCGACGCGCCACGCTTTTCTGCATTCTGCCGCGCCAATGCCAGCATGTCGTCCGTCATGTCCACGCCGATGACGCGCCCGGTTTCGCCGACACGATTCCACGCAAGGAAAGCGTCAAAGCCTGCGCCGGATCCGAGATCGACCACGGTCATACCGGGGGCCAATTCCGTCAGGGCCAGCGGGTTTCCGCAGCCCAGGCCAAGATTCGCATCTCCAGCTAGTTCCAACTCGCGCTCGGAATAGCCAATGGCGCGTGCGACATCATGCACCGGTGCGCCGCAAGGGGAGCTCTCTCCGCGAGCAACGGCGGCATAATGCTTCTCGACTGCAACAACTACGGCTTCGTCTTTCATTCTGTCTCCTTGATTTGAACTAGCTTCGCGATTGGCGCGTTGAGAGCGCAGCAACCGGCGGATTCAATTGCGTTGTTGAGTATTTGCAGAGCATGGAGAACTTCTGTGCGCTGCTTTGCGGGAATGGAATCGATGATCGTGTGGGTGCGCTCGCGCATCAGCGTATCCAGCTGCTTGCGGGTGCGCCGGCCTTCGGCGGTGATTCGCACCGTGGCGGCGCGACCATCCGCATGCTTACCGCGGACGCGCTCAACCAGGCCACGGGCTTCCAGCTTCTCAAGGATTCGCGTCATCGCGCTGGGCGTGATTCCTGAGGTGGAGGCGAGGTCGGAGATGCGAGCGCCTTCCTTATCGACCAACGTGCGCAGGATGGCGCATTGGCGCTGGCTCAGGCCTTCGCAGCAAACCTCGTCGGGTCCGATCTGCCCGAGAACACGGCCGAGGCGTTCGAGCTCGTCCCACCATTGTTTTGTCGATTCGTCTTTCATTGCAGGAATAATAGGCCAGATATTTGCTTGCGTCAAGCAATTATATTTCCGGAGAAGCCTCGCAGCTACTGACGCTGGTAAAATGTATTTATGCTGAAAAACCTTTACGCTCGGTGGATGTACGCATGGGAGACCGCGCTTACGACGCGCGACTCGAACCGTGTGGTCCGTCCCCTGGAGTGGGGTTTTGATTGGCTTGACGATTTTGTACGCCGGCGCGGGCTGACGACGCAGGTATACGGCCCTAGTGGCCAGGCGCCCACGGATGATGCCGCCGCCGAGCAGGCGATGATCGCGCTCAATGAGGCGGTAATCCGCCACAGCGAAGATTATTACGACTACGCCACGCCCACGGATTTTCGTCTGGAAGATCGCCATCCGCAGCTCTTTCCTACGAACGTGCGGCCGGAGACGCTGGCGCAGGATGCCCGGCTTGAAGAGCGCGGCCCGCGCAGGCAAGATGAAGCAGGCGCAGTTTCTGCGGTTTACTTCGCCGGAGCGGACGCCGTATCCCGAGAACGACCTGGTCAATGCGCGCTGGTATCCGGCGCTGAGCCGAGGAAGAATGGCGGGCAAGCCGAAGCAGGCCATTATCGTGATGCCGCAGTGGAATGCGGATGCCTTCAGCCACAACGCGCTGTGCACGCTGTTCAACCGGTTTGGCATTTCGGCGCTGCGGCTGTCGAAGCCCTATCACGACATTCGCCGTCCGGCGGAGTTGGAGCGGTCGGACTACGCGTGAGCGCCAATATCGGGCGCACGCTCTCGGCCTGCCGCCAGGCGGTGGTGGATATTCGCTGCTGCATTGACTGGCTGGAGCAGCAGGGATACGAGCAGTTCGGCGTGCTGGGCACGAGCCTGGGATCCTGCTACGCATTCATCGCTGCGGCTCACGATCCGCGTATCCAGGTCTGCGCCTTCAACCACGCATCGACGTCGTTCGGCGACGTGGTGTGGACGGGGCAGAGCACGCGTCATATCCGGGCAGCATTCGAGGGCGTTATTACGCCGGAGAGCTTGTCGCGTTTATGGGCAGCGGTGAGTCCGATTCATTACATGGACAAGTTCGCTTCGATGCCGCGTAAAGTGCTCGTCGTGCACGGCAAGTACGACCTTACCTTTCTGAACGAGTTTTCGTTGCAGGTGGTAGAAAACTTCCGGGCCCGCGGCGTGGATTTTGTTGACAAGGAGCTGCCGTGTGGCCATTACACGCTGGGCGAGACTCCATACAAGTACATGGATGGATGGGCTCTAGGCTCGTTCGTTTACAACGCTTTCAAGCGCCTGGCGACCCATCCTTACCCTCCTGTCGCGAAAACCGATCTTGCCGAATTGGTGCAGCGTTAAGCCGCGATTTTGATGTTGGGATGCGGCCCGCCATTCTGTAGAATTGGCTCCCATGATAGGTAATCCGAAAGTTCTAGAGCAGCTAAATAGGGCGCTTCGCGAGGAGCTTACCGCCATCAACCAGTACTTTGTTCACGCCGAAATGTGCGAGAACTGGGGCTATGAAAAGCTCTCGAAGTACATCAAGAAGCAGTCCATCGATGAGATGAAGCATGCGGAGAAGTTGATGGAGCGCATTCTTTTTCTGGATGGAACGCCCAGCATGGAGCCACTCGCGCTGAAGATTGGCGCCTCTGTCAAGGACCAGCTCAATTCGGATCTCGCGCTTGAGATCGGCGCCGTGGCCATGTACAACGACGCGATCCAGATCGCAGTGGACAACAAAGATAATGGCTCCCGCGACCTCTTTGTGCAGTTGCTGAAGGATGAAGAGGAACATGTGGACTGGCTCGAAGCCCAGGTGCACCTGATGAAGGAACTGGGATATGAGCGTTACCTCAGCATGCAGATGAACGAAGAAGAGTAACGCGTTCCTGCTGCTGTCGTGACAATTTGTAAACCGGGGCGATGTCCCTCAGAGGTATTCGCCCCGTGTTATGCGGTTCCGCGCCCCATTTCCGAAGTAGCCCGTGGAACCCATCTGCAACGCCCCCGCAATGCCTGCGGTGAAAGTACATTCTGTGGCGTTGTTCCAATCTGCTCCAATCACGATAAAATCCTTGTATGTCTGACCGCATGCAGCTTCCACTCGCCCAAGCCGATCCTGCGATCGCCGCCGCCATTGACCACGAAACCCGCCGCCAGCACGAGGGGCTGGAGATGATCGCGACCGAGAACTTTGTGAGCCGAAGCGGTGCTCGAGGCGGCCGGATCGGTCTTCACGAACAAGTATGCCGAGGGCTATCCCGGCAAACGCTACTACGGCGGCTGCGAGTTCGCCGACGTGGTGGAGAACCTGGCGCGCGATCGCGCCAAGCAGATTTTCGGGGCGGAGCATGTGAATGTGCAGCCGCACTCGGGATCGCAGGCCAACGCTGCGGCGTACATGGCGGTGCTGCCGCCGGGCGACACGATCCTCGGACTGGACCTGGCGCATGGCGGCCATCTGACGCACGGGCACAAGCTGAATTTCTCGCGGCAAGCTCTACCAGGTCGTGTCTATCAGCGTGCGTCGCGACACGGAAATGATCGACTACGACGAGCTGGAAGCGATTGCGGAGCGCGAGAAGCCGAAGATGATCATCGGCGGCGGCAGCGCCTATCCGCGGCTGTGGGATTTCGCGCGGATGCGGCCAGATTGCGGACAAGGTGGGCGCGACTGTACGTGGTGGACATGGCGCACTTTGCCGGGCTGGTTGCGGGCGGCGTGCATCCTTCGCCGGTTCCACACGCGCACATCGTTACGACCACGACGCACAAGACGCTGCGCGGACCGCGCGCCGGCATGATTCTGTGCGCAGGCAGGAGTTTGCGGCAAGGACATCGACCGCAGCGTGTTTCCCGGGCAGCAGGGCGGCCCGCTGGTGCACATCATCGCGGCCAAGGCGGTGGCGTTCCGCGAAGCGCTGCAGCCGGAGTTTCGCACGTACGCGACGCAGATCGTGGCGAACGCGCAAGGCGCTGGCCGAGTCGCTGGCGGCGGAGGGCTATCCGCATTGATCTCCGGGCGGAACCGACACTCACCTGATGCTGGTGGACGTCTTCGAGAAGGGCATTCTGGGCAGCGAGGCGGAGCATGCGCTGGGCAAGGCGGGCATCACGGTGAACAAGAACGCGATTCCGTACGACACCAATCCGCCGATGAAGCCGAGCGGGCATTCGCATCGGCACGCCGGCGCTGACCACGCGCGGCATGAAGGAAGCGGAGATGAAGATGATCGGGAAGTGGATCACCGAGGCATTGAACCACCGCAACGATCCGCAGGCTCTATTGCGCATCAAGGGCCAGGTGCTGGATATGGCAGAGCAATTTCCGCTCTATGGGTGGAAGCGCACACCGGAAGCAGTAGCGGCGCGCTGATTCGCAAACACAGTCAGGCAGTAAAAGAACGGCCGGAGCGCACATTCTGCGATCCGGCCGTTCTTCCTTGAGATTGAGAAGCGAGCTTACCTGCCGCCGACCTGGAAATCTGCGCGGCAACCGCGATCCACCCAGATGGCGCCCTGGTTATAGCCCCATGTTTGACCCTGGACGCAAGGCGATCCGCTGCGCTGGTTCACCATGCGCACGCCGCCGCGGGTGTCTACATTGCAGTAGTTCCGCTTGCCATCGTTGGAGGAGCATGTAATCTGCTGGCCACCGTTCCAGTTCCCGCCGCCTCCACCGCCGCCTCCGTTCCCGGTGACGAAATCTGCACGGCAACCGCGGTCCACCCAGATCTGGTTCTGGCCGTAGCCCCAGGTTTGCCCCTGTACACAGGGCGAGCCGCTGCGCTGGTTGACCATGCGAACTCCACCGCGGGTGTCGGCGTTGCAGTAGTTTCGCTTGCCGTTGTCAGAGGAGCAGGTGACTTGCTGGCCACCGGGGTATCCGCCACCGCCGCCCCCACCGTGCCAGCCGCCGCCAAGCCAGAAGTCCGCGCGACAGCCGCGATCGACCCAGATGCCCTGTTGGTTATAGCCCCAGGTTTGGCCCTGGACGCAGGGAGATCCGCTGCGCTGGTTCGTCATACGAACGCCGTACTGCGTAGTAACCTGGCAAAGATGGCGCCTGCCGTCATCCGACGCGCAGGTTACACTCCGGCCGTTTTGAGCAGTGATTCCGCTCTGCGCCCGCGCCCCTGCACAGCTCAATCCTAGGAATAAGCCGACTGCAAGGTACAGCTCCCAACTCTTCATCCGCGCCCTCACTGTAACTGGTTTGAAGTTCGACTGGATTCGCCCCACGCGTACAGCGACAAGGACACTGACGAGCAATGTAACTGACTGGGATGCAGCTCCGAGCGCTCGGGGTCAATAGAGTCAAGGATTTGGTGCGCTGGCGCGTCGTCCGGAATCTGCGGGCGGGATCCCGCTGCGGTCGAGAGCAGTTTTTCGGTCCCAGGATTTCAACACCGCGAAAGGCAATAGACTTATCCCCATGGATCACAACACAAGCCCGGCGCCGCGGGATATGCAGACGCATCCGGGCCGGATCGAGGTCATCACCGGGCCCATGTTCTCTGGCAAATCAGAGGAGCTGATTCGCAGGCTGAAGCGAGCGCAGATCGCCCGGCGGCGGGTGGCGTGCTTCAAGCCGGATGTGGATCTGCGGTACCACCGGACCGCGATTGCCTCGCACAGCGCGCAAATGCTTGAGGCGATTACTGTTCCCAGCGTGGAGGCATTAAGGGCTGCGTTCTTTGAGCAGGATGAGCGGCAGCCCATCGAGGTCATCGGCATCGACGAGGCACAGTTTTTCGACGAAAGCCTGGTAGGGCTTGCCGGGGAATTTGTGCGCCAGGGCAAGCGCGTAATCCTTGCGGGTCTGGACATGACATTCAGCGGCGAGCCATTCGGGCCCATTCCCGCCCTGATGGCGGTGGCGGACGAGGTGCTGAAGCTCTCCGCAGTATGCATGGTCTGCGGGGCGCCGGCCATCCACACGCAACGGCTATCCAGCAACCAGCAACTGGTGATGTTAGGTGCCGCGGGAATCTACGAGGCGCGCTGCCGGGCATGTTTCTGCCCGGATCAGGATGAGCATCATTCCGAGCAGCTGGAGCTGCCAACTTTGCGCGAAAAGCTCTGATCTCAGGATGAGGAAAATCAGGCTGCGACTGCCTGTGCTTCCATTCGCCGTTGGCGGCGGTATCTCCAGATGCCGAAGATAATGCTGCCCGCGAGTAGCACGACGAAGGTCCAAAGAATGGCGTTGGACCAGCCGGCGAGGTCTCTTGTCCACCGTTGTACTACGATCCGGCCATAGGTCTTTGCGGCCCAGGCGATGAGCCCGTAGCGGAGCAGGCGAGCCGAAGTCAATGCGCCGAGGAAGCGATTCCGGGAGACTCCCAAGGCTCCAGCAGCCAACAGAAAGGGAGTGAGAGGGATGGGCGGCGGCAGCAGGGCAGCCGTGAAGACCGAGAGGACGGAGTGCTCCTTTGCCAGGCGCTCGAGACGCTCAAGGAATCGGGCGGGCACGGCACAGCGCAACAGGGGTTCGCCGCCCTTCTTTCCGGTGCTCCAGGTAAAGTAGCCGCCGATGGCGCTGCCCACGATGGCGGCGGCCGCCAGCAGGAATGGATTGCCGCGATGCGACACCAGCAGAAGCAAAAGCAGGTCAGTGCTGCCCGGGAGCGGAAGCGGTATGGGCGAGGAGTCAATGATGGCAACGGCGAGCAAGCCAAAGCCTCCCAGGTGGACGAGCCAATGGGGCAGCAGCGAGCGGTGGGTGCCGTTGGCTGCGTGTTTCGCCAGGCTGGAAGCCGATTTTGAGGGAGTAGCCAGCACATGTATTTTGACGCTGATCTCGCGCTCGAAGACTCTATTAACACGATGGCGCAGGGATAGAACTTGTCAATAAGCTGCATGGAGATTTAAAAATCGCCGCGAGTTTTGAAAGGTACCGAAATGCCTTCGAATCGCTCTGCACCACCGGGTCCGATCGTGCCTGTATTGGCGTATGGAGATGTTAGCCAGGCGATCGCGTGGCTGACCAAAGCGTTTGGGTTCAGCGAGCGGTTCCGTACTGCGCCTGAGCCCGACGGCACGATCCACCACGCTCAAATGGCAGTGGGTGAAGGCGCGATCATCCTCAACGGTCAGCGCGTCTCGGAGCCCGGCGTCTCAATACAGCGCATTTTTGTGCGGGTGGAGGACGTAAACGCGCACTTCGAGCGCGTCCGGGAGTTTGGCGCGCGGATTCTGAGAGCCCCAGCCAACTGCGCCTTCGGCGAAAGGCAATATGCGGCACAGGACCTGGCTGGCAACGAATGGACCTTCTCTCAATCCATTGAGGATGTGGAACCGGAGGCATGGGGTGCGCTGAGGCCTGTAAGGTGATCCAGATCAGTTGAACTCACGCCCGCCGCCGCGTCCTGCGGGACGAGAATCTGGCCTGGGTAGGGTAAGATAAGCGTTGCAGGCGAGCTGGGCGGTCGCTGCCGCGGCGTTAAACGCGCTTCGGGAGAGGAAAGTCCGAACTCCGCAGGGCAGTGTGCCGGATAACGTCCGGGATTTCGGCGTCAAGGCCGAAAGACGGCCAGTGCCACAGAGAAAATACCGCCTGGCCGCCAAAAGCGGTGGGTAAGGGTGAAAAGGTGCGGTAAGAGCGCACCGCTCCGGCTGTAAAGCCGGGGGCATGGTAAACCCCACACGGAGCAAGACCAAATAGGGAGGGAATTCGCGGCTTGACCCACTGCCGCGAGTGCGTGCCTGCCCGGCGCGCCCAGGCGGGTCGCCACCTGAAAAGGTGGGCGCCGAAACCTCCGGGTAGGTTGCTGGAGCGCCGCAGTAATGCGTCGCCTAGAGGAATGACCGTCCTCGACAGAATTCGGCTTACAGGCCGCCTGCGAAATGTGGCCCCGTGCTCGGAAATGAGGGCGGGGCCACCGACATTTCGTCACATTTCAAGTACTTCAGTCTTTTTAGACAGCTATACCGTCCTAGACTGTAACCAGCCGTGAGGGAACTGTTGAAGCCGCGTTAGCGTATTCCCTTCAGGCAGATAAACCGGCCGCGTGGGGCCGAGTATTCATAAGTTAATGTTGGGCCAACGTATCTCCGTAAGCTACCCATGAATTTTCTCGAGGCTGTCAAGATATCGCTGAAGTCCCTGTGGTCGAGCAAGTTGCGCTCGATCCTTACGCTGCTGGGCGTGGTAATCGGCGTCGCCTCGGTTATCGCCGTCATCACGCTGGTGAATGGCGCGAACAAGTTTGTGGCTACCAAGATCTCCGGCTACGGCTCTGACACCTTCACCATCAAGAAGACTCCGTCCGTGATTACCAGCGGAGAAGAGTGGCTGAAGTTCCAGAAGCGCAAAGACGTCAAGAACGACGATTACGAGGCGATCCGGGATAACTGCAAGCTCTGCCAGATCACGGGAGCATCGATCCAGGACACGACCCGGGTTGTCTATGGCACGCAATCCAGCACTGGAACGGATCTTCGCGGCTGGACGTGGACGATGCCTACCATCTCCAACCTGAACGTGGTTGAGGGACGCTCGCTCACTGAGATGGACGAGAAGCAGGCTACGCACGTCGCCGTCATCGGCTACGACATCATCGATAACCTGATGCCAAACGTTGACCCGCTGGGGAAGGAAATTCGCGTAGACGGTGTGCCGTACACGATTGTTGGAGTTGGCGAGCGGCAGGGTAAGACACTGGGCCGCAGCGAAGACAACTACGTCGATATCCCGCTTTCCACGTACATGCAGACGCATGGAGCAAACAAGACCATCGACATCTATGCCAAGGCCGGCACGTTGCCGGGAGCACTCGCCAATGCCTCAGACGAAGCGCGCGTGATCATGCGTGCGCGGCGCCACGACAGGCCAGGGGAGGAGGATAGTTTCTCCCTGGAGACGAATGATACTTTCGTCGGCATATGGAAGAGCATCAGCTCGACCTTTGCCTCCGTGGTGGTGGGAATCGCTTCCATTTCGCTGGTGGTTGGCGGCATCGTGATCATGAACATCATGCTTGTCTCGGTAACTGAGAGAACGAGAGAGATTGGCGTACGCAAGGCGCTGGGAGCCCGTCGCAGGGATGTAATGCTGCAGTTCCTGATCGAGTCCGGAACGATGTCCTTGATAGGCGGCGTCATCGGAGTGTTGCTGGGTGTGGGGGCGGCAAAGGCCATCACCATGATTGTCGGATTCCCGACAGATGTGCAGATCTGGTCCGTGCTGCTTGGTTTGATTATGGCGACCGCGGTAGGCGTGTTCTTTGGCGTTTATCCGGCGCGGAAAGCGGCGATGCTGGACCCGATCGTTGCCCTGCGGTCGGAGCTTTAGGCTGGTGGTCGAAAGGCACGTATGAAGCTGAGTGACTCAAAAGAATCGGTGCGGATGGCATTGGAGACGTTGCGTACAAACAAGCTGCGCTCCGGGCTTACCATCCTCGGCATCGTTATCGGAGTCACGACGGTCATCACCATTTCGTCGGTCATCAATGGGCTGAACAACAACATCCAGGCAATGGTGCAGTCGATAGGGACCAATCTGATCTGGGTGTACCACATGCCGGTGATCGGCGTACGGCCCACGCCGGAACAATTCAATCGCAAGAAGCTGACGCGGGAAGATGCAGAGGCCATGGCACTGCTTCCGCACGTGGTCGCGGTCGATGCTGGAAAACGCTACGAAGACTATCGGCTCGGTCTTGGCGGAGTTTCGATCAAGCGTGGCGACAAGAAGATGCAGCACACCATCATTGAAGGCAATTCCGATTCAGTGAGGGACACGAACAACCTGGTTCTTACCTCAGGCCGCATGTTCACCGCGCAGGAAGGCGAACGTCGCGCAAACGTGGTGGTGCTTGGCAGTGATTCCGCCGAAGGACTCTTCGACAAAGAAGATCCGCTGGGCAAAGACATCAACATTGAAGGCGAGATCTTTACTGTCATCGGCGTGCTGGATAAGCAGAAACGGCCCTTCGGCAGCGGCAAAAATCCCGACGACAACAGCGCGTTCATGCCGTATACGACCTTCGATAAGCTACACCCCGAGATCAAGGAAGTTTGGGTCACGGTAAAGTACGACGACCCGAAGTTCAAGCCGATGGTCGAGGACGAGATTCGCGAATTGCTGCGGCGCCGGCGCAAGGTCCACGTGCAGCAGGACGACAATTTTGAGATATTCAGCCCGGACTCGATTATGCGGTTGTGGAACCAGATCACCAGTGGTCTCTTCGGCTTCATGATTGCGGTGTCCAGCGTTGGCCTGATGGTGGGCGGCGTAGGCGTGATGAACATCATGCTGGTTTCGGTCACCGAACGCACACGTGAGATCGGAGTGCGCAAAGCGCTGGGGGCGACAAAGAGAAATATCCTGCTGCAATTCACGCTCGAAGCCATCACTCTGTGCGCGACTGGCGGAGTTATTGGTGTGATTCTCGGTGCGCTTGTTACGCTTACGGTCCGTCTATTAATGTCTTCGCTGCCCGCAACCATGTCCGGAGTCTGGGCTATGATCGGCTTCGCGGTGTCCTGCGGAATCGGCTTGATTTTCGGAATTTACCCGGCATGGAAGGCAGCTAATCTCGACCCGATCGAGGCTCTGCGCTACGAGTAGAGCCGCCTAAGTTTGACCGTACGGCCCACGAACGATTGATACCTTATGAAGCTAAGCGATTCCAAAGAATCGGTGCGGATGGCGCTGGAGACACTGCGCACGAACAAGCTGCGCTCAGGCCTGACAATTCTCGGCATCGTCATCGGCGTGACCACGGTGATCACGATCTCCTCGGTGATCAATGGCCTGAACAACAACGTTGAAGATATGGTGAGGTCCATCGGGTCAAACGTGATCTGGGTTTTCCATATGCCGGTGATCGGCGTGCGGCCCACCATCGAGCAGATCCAGCGCAAGAAGCTCACCGCGGAGGATGCGGAAGCGATGCAAGCGCTGCCCCACGTCGTTGCGTCGGACGCAGGAAAGCAGTACCAGGACTTCCGCTTCGGACTTGGTGCCGTGAGCATGCGCTACGGGAACAAGAAGGTTCAGCATACGATCCTGGGCGGCGACCAGGGCTCCACCCAGGTAGTGAATGAATGGGTGCTGAGCGCGGGCCGCATGTACACCGCAGACGAAGACCAGCGCCGCGCAAACGTCGTTGTGATTGGCCACGACTCCGCAGAGGATTTGTTCGACAAGGAAAATCCAATCGGCAAAGAGATCAACATCGAGGGCGAGATCTTTACCGTGATCGGCGTGCTCGACAAGCAGAAACGAGCCTTTGGCAGCGGCAAGAATCCTGATGACAACAGCGCCTACATGCCGTTGTCCACATTCAACAAACTGCATCCCGAGATCAAAGATGTCTGGATAAGCGTGAAGTACGACGACCCCAAGTACAAGGCCCTGGTAGAGGATGAGCTTCGAGAACTTCTGCGGCGTCGGCGGAAGGTGCACGTGCAGCAGGAAGACAACTTCGAGATCTTCAGTCCAGACTCGATCACGCGGCTGTGGAACCAGATCACCAGCGGCCTCTTCGGCTTCATGATCGCGGTTTCGAGCGTAGGCCTGATGGTGGGCGGTGTGGGCGTGATGAATATCATGCTGGTCTCGGTCACCGAGCGTACGCGCGAAATCGGAGTGCGGAAGGCCTTGGGTGCAACGAAGAAAAATATTCTGCTGCAGTTCACTTTGGAAGCAATGACGCTGTGCGCCCTGGGCGGCGTGATCGGGGTGTTGATTGGTGCGATGGTGACGCTGGCAGTGCGCCTTGCCGTGGCGTCGCTGCCGGCCAGCATGTCCACCTTGTGGGCTGCGATTGGCTTTGGAGTCTCCTGCGCGATTGGCCTCATATTCGGCATCTATCCGGCGTGGAAGGCGGCCAATCTCGACCCCATCGAGGCGCTGAGATACGAGTAGGGCGAAATAAACTACACTGTCTGAGCAGCGATCCGCTGCCTTTCTATGAAGCTGAGCGATTCCAAAGAGTCAGTACGGATGGCCTTGGAGACTCTGCGCACGAACAAGCTGCGCTCGGGCCTTACGATTCTGGGTATCGTGATCGGCGTTACCACCGTGATCACAATCTCGTCAGTCATCAACGGACTGAACAATAACGTTGAGGCCCTGGTGCAGGCGGTGGGCTCAAACATTCTTTGGGTCTTTCATATGCCGGTCATCGGCGTGCGCCCCACCATCGAACAGCTGAGCCGCAGAAAACTCACCGAAGATGATGCAGTTGCGATGCGATCTCTTCCGCACGTCGTGGCTGTCGATCCCAGCAAGACCTATCAGGATTTTCGCTTTAACCTCGGCGCACTCAGCGTGAAGTACAAGGGGCATAAGGTTCAACACACCATTCTCGACGGCACGACTGCGGCGGTGTCGGATGTGTATGACCTTCATCTCTCGGGCGGCCGGATGTATACCGCGGATGAGAACACGCTGCGCGCCAATGTGGTTGTCCTAGGGCATGATGCCGCTGAGGATCTCTTCGAGAGAGAGGCTCCCCTGGGTAAGGAAGTGAACATCGAGGGAGAACTCTTTACCGTGATCGGGGTTCTCGACAAGCAGAAGAGGGCCTTTGGAAGCGGCAGGAATCCGAATGACAACAGCGCCTACATGCCATTGTCCACCTTCAACAAGCTCCATCCGGAGATCAAGGACATATGGATTGGCGCGAAGTATGACGACATCAAGAACAAGTCCATCGTAGAGGATGAGATTCGCGAATTGCTGCGGCGTCGGCGAAAGGTCCACGTGCAGCAGGATGACAACTTCGAGATCTTCAGCCCTGATTCGATCACGCGATTGTGGAACCAAATCACCAGCGGCCTCTTCGGCTTCATGATTGCTGTCTCGAGCGTGGGCCTGATGGTGGGTGGTGTAGGCGTGATGAATATCATGCTGGTTTCGGTTACCGAGCGGACGCGTGAGATCGGGGTGCGGAAGGCGCTGGGTGCGACGAAGAAAAATATCTTGCTGCAGTTCACTTTGGAAGCGATGACTCTATGTGCCTTGGGAGGTGTGATCGGGGTGCTGATCGGTGGGGTGGTAACGCTTGCGGTGCGCTTCGCTGTGGCGTCGCTGCCGGCCAGCATGTCCACCTTGTGGGCTGCGATTGGCTTCGGGGTCTCCTGCGCGATTGGCCTCATATTCGGCATCTATCCGGCGTGGAAGGCCGCCAATCTCGACCCGATTGAGGCGTTGAGATACGAGTAAAGCCAGGCACTCGGATAAACTCATTGCGTGCCTACGCTTGCATTCGCCGTTGAAATCGTCACCACCGTGCTGACATTCACAGGGCTGGGTTATTACCTAGTCGCGCTGTGGAGTGCCCGCAACTTCCAGCGCTCCCTGCGTCGAAGCCTGCCGGCGTTTCACCCGCCAGTCAGCATTCTGAAGCCGGTCAAGGGCCTCGATCCCGAGATGTATGCGAGCTTCGCCAGTCACTGTATTCAGGATTACGCTGGGGACTACGAAATTCTCTTTGGCGTAAGCAGTGTTGACGATCCCGCTGTTGCAGCGATCGAACGATTGCAGGCGGAGTACCCGGAGCGCGCGATTCATCTCATCCTCTGTCCGGAGTCGCGCGGCGCTAATGGCAAGGTCAGCAATCTGACGCAGATCCTTCCTCACGCCCGCTTTGATTACCTCATCATCAACGACAGCGACATCAAGGTTTCGCCGCACTACCTGACGCGTATCCTGGCGGGATTCCAGATGCCCGAACGCGGCGGCCGCGTGGGAATGGTGACGGCGGCGTATCGCGGGCGCTCGAGCAAGACGCTAGGCTCTCGCATGGAAGCGCTCGGTATCTCTACCGACTTTATCGCCGGCGCACTTACGTCGCGCTGGCTGGAGCGCGGCATTCGATTCGGGCTCGGCTCCACGCTGGCCATGTCGCGTGAGGCGCTCGATGCAGCGGGAGGGTTGCTGCCAATCGTTGACTACCTGGCGGACGATTTCGAATTGGGATTGCGGATCGCGCACGCGGGCTTCGAGGTGGTGTTGAGCGGTGAGGTGGTGGACACATTTCTTCCGGCATACACCTTCCCGCAGTTTCTTGAGCATCAACTGCGCTGGGCGCGCAGCATACGCGACTCGCGCAAGCTCTACGCTGCGCTGGTGGTCACGTTCGGACTGCCATGGGCCGCGGCGAACGTGATTGTCTCAGGCCTCAGTCTGCCCAGTGTCGCGCTGTTTAGCGTTACCCTGGCGGCGCGTGTTGCGCTGGCGCTTACAGTGGGCGTGGGCATTCTGAACGACGGACAGGTCCTGCGTGATATCTGGCTGATACTGCCGCGCGATGTTGTTGGCTTGTGGGTGTGGCTGTGGAGCTACGCGAGCCACACGATTACCTGGCGCGGAGAAGAGTTCCGGCTAAAGAATGGCAAGCTGGAGCGATGCTAAGCTCACGGGCGCGATTCAGCATCGATGCCACGCAGTTGATCGAAGGATCACACTAGAAATCTGCGCCGCCAGAGTTGGGTTGGTTGCTCACGATCTCCTTGCCGCCGCTTTTCGCGACGACGTAGCTGGGGCCGGGCAGCGGAGGCATCTTTCCCGCCTCGGTAAATACAAAGATGCGGTTATTGCCGCTCCATTGGCTGGCCAGCCAGGCATCGTGCTTAAAGATGTCGGGCGAGTCGGGAAAGTAGGATCCGTACCAGAGGTCTGAACTCCGTCCATTCAGGATGTAGACAGGGCGCTCGAGATAGAAGGCAATCGATGAGCCCCGCTCATACTCGCTGTTCAGTACCACCATGTCGTCGGCGTCCATCTCCGGGCGAATGGCAAGAGCCAGCACCTGCGAAGAGACCACCGGCGAGAAGAGCGCAAGAGCCACGTGGGCTGAGATCAGGACGCCGCACATCATGCCTGCCAGAAAGCAGTTGGCAATGCGTCGCTTGCCGTGCAGACGCAGCCAAAGATTCGCCACGGTACCTACGACGAGCGAAAGCGCCAATAGCAGCAACGGCAGGCGCGATGCCCCGATGGAATCGAATGTCATATCAAGAAAGCGTCCCAGGGAGAGAGCGTAAGCTTCCGGGCCTGGGTCTACCCTGGCCGCGATATCTGTTGCCGGAATCCAAGCCTGCGCGCGAACGGCGAGAACGAGGGAGACAATCGCGCCCACCAGTCCCACGGCAAGCAGCCCCTGCGCGATGTGGAGGCCGGTGTTGCCCTGGGCCTCTTTTTCGTCTGCGGCCAGCCACCCTGCGGCCAGCAGAGCAAGGGGAGGCAATGCCGGCAGTAGGTAGTATTCCTGGCGCGCCGAGAAAGTGAAGAAGAGCACAACCACCGCGGCCCACAGCGTGAGGAAGACGCGCCGCTGGTCGGCATGATCGAGATGCTGACGGAGAAACGCCCTGCGAAACGGCACCCGTGTCAGGGGCCTGATGGCAAAGAGGAACCATGGAGCGAGCCACACCGCCAGAAATCCCCAGAAGAGTAGCAGCGGCGTACTCGCGTAATCGCGAGGGATGCGCCTGCCGAGGAAGCGAAACACGTGCTCGTTCACAAAATAGAACCAGAAGAAGCCGCGCACATTTCCCTGCGTAGGCAACAGGCCTGTGGGGTTGCCCTGCGTGGGATTATGCAACCCTGCCAACACGTGCCACGGCACAGCGATGACCAGGAAGACGAGGACGCCGACGAGAACGTGCCAGCGAAAGAGGTGGCGTACATTCCGGGTGATGACGAGGAAGAGAAAGACGATGGTCAGCGGAAAAAGCAGTCCGATAAGGCCCTTGGTCAGGACGCCCAAGGCGCACGCAGCGGCAAAGCCGACCGCAGTCCACAGCGATGGCCTCAGCTCATAGAACGATCGCCAGAAGAAGTACATCGCCAGCGTCATCCACAGGCACAGCAGCACATCCGGAAGTATCAGGTGCGCGAAGAGAAAGATTCCGAAGGAGGTGGCCAGGATCATGGCCGCGTAGAAGCCGGCCGCCGTGGTGGCGAACATGCGCTCACCCAGCACGAAGGCCACGAAGAGCAATAGGAGCGTGTAGAGGGCCAATGGCAGGCGCGCGGACCAGTCCGATGCGCCAAAGAGCCGGAAGCTGGCGGCCATGCTCCAGTACATGAGCGGAGCCTTCTCCATGTAGCGCACGCCATTTGCGTGCAGGGTGACCCAGTCGTGCCGCGTCAGCATTTCCCGGGCTGCCTCAGCGTGGACTGAGTCAGCTTCATCGAGCAGCGGAGGCACGAACAACGAGAAGGAAGCGTAGAGCAGAACCCACAGTCCAAGGATCGAAAGAAGAAGGCGCTTTGCCGTTTTCAATGCAGGCATGAGTAGGAATCTCTCCGTAACTCTGACTGGCGGGAAGTGGGACTTCGGGCCAGTGACGCGATTATAGATACCACCGCAAAAGTATGCTGCAAATGCTGTATGCAGCAACGGAGAATCAGCGTTGCAACCTTAGTGGGGCAGCGGAAGGACTGCGTCGGCCGCGATGTCCTCCTCGACCACCAGTTCTTCTACAGAGATTGAAAGCAGCGTTCCCAGCTCGCCGAACTTTTCTGTCCACTGGTCCTGGTCGATCATAGGCATCGCGGCAACCTCGGCCCGCGAAGCCCGCATGGTTTCGTACCAGATATTCTGTGCCTGCCAAAGGTTGAGCTCGAAGGGCAAAAGACGCAGCGTCTTTGCCATCAGCAGTGCGTCATCGAGAGCCTGCATGTCCGTCGGTTTGGCGTGCAGCTCCGTGGTCGCGCGCTTCATGCGTTGATCGGCCATGTAGCCCAATTGGCGGGTATCGAGCACCACCTGGTCGGCTCCCGCAAGGTTCAGCAGCGAGCGAATCTGCATGGCGTCTGGCGGATCGCTTTCCAGGGCGCGCTTCAATCCCGCATTGATTGCGAACCCGGCCGCCAGGCTCAGCGCGGGAGGCTTGGGCAGGCCACTCTGGCTGAGGAAGTGAAGGAGAGATTCGTGAGCTTCATAAATAGTGCAGAGGCTGTTCTCGACCTCCCACAGCGTCGAGTTCAGGATGAGCTTCAGGATGCGTCTCTGCTCATCGGTGAAGAGGGATGTGAGCGAATAGGCCGTCGTGCCGAAGTAGGCATCGAAGAGGCGAATAGCCTGCGGCAGATCCGCTCGCAGGGCGGCAGCCTGCACTCCCGAAAGAAGGCGAGCGAACTCTTCCCTGCCAATCTCGTTTTCTTCGTAGCGCTTTACCCCTGCGGTGATGTTCTGATCGCCAAAATGCAGAACGGCAAAGGCCATGATCTCGGCCTCGCGCGTGATCTTCGACGCTACTTTAGCTCGGCCAACGGCGAGACGCCCGCGCCCCGAATTGAACAAGTCGTAAGCCTGTCTGTGCACGGTGTAGCAGAAGAGGCGCGCATCCTCCGGGTAGGTGTCGAAGATGGAGCTGATGGCGTAGTGCACTCCCACTTGTTCCAGGCCCACCTGCATGGTTCTCACGCGGCGCAGATAAACCTCGTAGCCGTCCACTTCCTTCGGATCGTTGCTCTTGGCCTGGCGCAGGAGTTCGAGGAATTCTTCCTCAAGATGCCGACCGCTACTCAGGGACAACAATGGAAAGATCTCGCCGGCCAACTGGATGAGGCGGCTTGCGTACGAGATGATCTGAACAGTTTCAATCCCAGAGATATCGTCGAAAAACCAGCCGCAACTGGTGTACATCAATTGGGCTTGCCGCTGAATTTCCATCAGCTTCAGCGCGGTGACTCGCTCCATCTCAGAGAGACTTGGCTTGGCATAGATCGCAAAGAAGTTCTCGACCGACGCGCGGCCTCGGTCGAGGATGACGTGGATGTAGCCGTCGCGAGCGGCCCATACATCGCGGAAAAGAGTGTCTCCCAATTCCTGTGTGGGTTCAACTATGGCATCGCGCAGCAGGTCCAGTGCCGCGCGCAACGGCGCACGCCATTCCTGGTTCCAGCCAGCACGGCCGCCATTGCAGCCGCAGTTTGAGCGCCAGCGTTCGACGCCGTGAGCGCAGCTCCAACTGGTGTCCTCCGCGATCTCGGCTTCGTAGAGTGGCGGTGCGATCGACAGATACTCGCCGTAATTCGTGAGCTTCGCCAGCTTGCGATCTTCAATCCACTTGAGCGCATAGGAGAGCGCCATCTCACCGTGGCGATGATGATGGCCGTAACTTTCGCCGTCTGTGGCTACATGGACAAGCTGGGAAGTCGTCGCATTCGCCTGAAATCCACCGAGCAGGCGGTTGGCAAAATTTTCGCCGCTGTTCAGCAGGCCCTCGAACGCGATGGCGCGAGAACGTGGCCCATCGTAGAAATAAAGCGCGAGTTTCCTGCCACTGGCAAAGCGCACCTGGTAGGACCGAGTGGTGTCTACGCTCGAGTTTGGAGTCTCCGTCCAAACCTCTTCCTTCCCTTTCGGCGCAATCTTCCGCATGCGAGCGCACTGGTGCGGGGCGAGTACGGTGTAGAGGATGCCGTGGTCGGCGAGGAGTTCCAGAGTCTCGGAATCCACGGCGGTCTCAGAAAGCCACATGCCTTCCGGTTTGCGCTGAAAACGGCGCTCAAAGTCGGCGATCCCCCAGCGGATCTGCGTGACTTTGTCGCGCCTGGAGGCCAGAGGCATGATGACGTGGTTATAGACTTGGGCCATCGCCGAGCCGTGGCCGCGAAAGCGCTCCCGGCTGCGGCGGTCAGCGTCCTGAATCATGCGGTAGGTCCGCGGCGCCTTCTCCTCAAGCCAGGAGAGCAGCGTGGGGCCGAAGTTGAAGCTCATGCGCCCGTAGTTGTTCAGGATGCGGATGATCTGCTTCTTGCCGTTGAGGATGCGGGAAGCACCGTTTACCGCGTAGCACTCGGCGGTGATGCGATCGTTCCAGTCATGGTAGGGGGCGGCGGAGTCCTGAATTTCGACCATCTCCAGCCACGGATTCTCTCTTGGCGGCTGATAGAAGTGGCCATGAATGCAAATGTAGCGATGGCGGGACGACGAGACTGGCGCTTCTTTCATTTTGCAGATCTCTTTAGAGGAGTTTACCGCGCTATTTTGTTGTTTTGGCCGGTTTGGCATCCGCCAAGTCGCAGGCCCGCCACAAGTACCAGCTTGCCACAGAGCGCCATGGTCGCCACTTTTCCGCTCGGCGCATCATCTCGTCCGGCTTGGGCAACATTGCTGCAGTCAGCGGCTGGTTTTTGGGTAGTTTGCCAAACGTGAGAGCAAATCCGCGACGAACGCCATAGTCAGTCACGGGCAGAATGTCCGGACGACCCAGCCGGAAAATAAGCAGCATCTCCACGGTCCAGGGCCCGATGCCGCGCACCTGGGTCAGCCGTTCAATGATCTCCTCGTCGCTCAGTCGCCGGATCTTGATGAGCGTGGGCACAGTGCCGTCCAGAGTCTTCTCCGCCAGATCGCGAATTGCCCGCGCCTTGGCGGCCGAGAGACCCGCGCTGCGCAGGAGTTCATCCGGGACGGTGAGAATCTGCTCCGGCTGGGGATGAATTTCCCCGAAAATGGTGAGCAGGCGTTTCAAGATGGCTGCCGCCGCCTTGCCGTGCAGTTGCTGGTAAACGATTGACTCCAACAGGGCTTCGAAAGGCGAATGGGAGCTCTTGGTGCGCAGGGTATAGGGACCCGCGCGCTCAATCAGCTTGCCCAGTTTCGGGTCAGCCTGGGCAAGCTGGTCACAGGCAAGTGCGGCGTTGTAACGTACTGATCGGCGGCCATCCACCATAGAAGTTGAGTGTATACGGAAGCCAGAGGCAGGCGGATGACGAAGAAACAAGTCACGAAGAAACAGGACCCGGAGCAGAAGGGGAAGAAGTCTTCGCAGGCCGGAACAGTTGCCGCACCTTCGCGCCAGGCTGTATCCGGCTATCTGCTTTGCGGCAAGGAGCACGCCGCGGGCAAGCTGGTGCCCGTGCTCACCCCGTGGAACCAGTCTGTGGTCGGCGCGGTTCCCCTGGCTACACGTGCCGAGGCGCTGATCGCCGTAGCGGCGGCCGAGAAGAGTTTTGCCACCACGCGGTCCCTTCCTGCCCATGAGCGGCAGCGGATTCTGGCAGCGGTAAGCGCGGGCATTACCGCCAAAAGATCGGAATTTGCCGCGACCATCGTAGCGGAAGCGGGAAAACCGCTGAAAGCGGCTCTAGCCGAGGTGGATCGGGCAGTTTTCACCTTCAAAGTGGCCTCCGAAGAGGCTGGCCGGGAGGGCGGCGAGGTGCTGCCGCTGGACCTTCTGCCGGGAACCGAAGGCCGCTTTGGCCTGGTGCGCCGCTTTCCCGTGGGACCGGTTCTGGCCATTACACCCTTCAATTTCCCGCTGAATCTGGTCGCTCACAAGCTGGCTCCAGCAATTGCAGCCGGTTGCCCTGTCCTTCTGAAGCCTGCACCCCAGACGCCTTTGAGCGCTCTGGCGCTTGGGAAACTGATTGTCGAATCCGGCTGGCCGACGGCGGCTCTCTCGGTGCTGCCGATGGCAAATGAGGATGCGGAATGGCTGGTAGAGCACGAAGAGCGGCTCAAAATGCTCAGTTTCACCGGTAGTGCGCGGGTGGGATGGCAGCTGAAGGCAAAGGCCGGCAAGAAGAAGGTGATGCTTGAGCTGGGCGGAAATGCCGCGATGATCGTGCACAGCGACTGCGGCGACCTGGGTACTGTGGTGGATCGAGCAATCGCGGGGGGCTTTACTTACTCCGGCCAAAGCTGCATTTCCGTGCAGCGAATCCTGGTCGAACGCCCTATTTTTCAGACCTTCACGTGGAAGATGGTCGAGGCTGCTGCCCGGCTGGTGAGCGGCGATCCAGCGGACGAGCGCACCGATATTGGGCCGGTTATTCGTGAGTCCGAAGCCGCGCGCATTGTGGAGTGGGCCGACGAGGCCCTCGCCCAGGGAGCCCGGATCGTGGCTGGCGGGGTGCGTGAGGGATCGATGGTGGAGCCCACGATCCTTTCTGGAACGCGGAGCCCGATGAAGGTGGTGGATGAGGAGGTCTTCGGGCCGGTTGTTTGCATCGACGCCTATGACGATTTTGATTCCGCGCTGGAGCGTGCAAATCAGTCGCGTTTTGGCCTCCAAACCGGGCTTTTTACGCGCGATATGAGCCGTATTTTGCGGGCCTACGAGAGGCTGGATGTGGGTGCGCTGATCGTGGGCGAGTCGCCATCCTGGCGGCTGGATTCGATGCCCTACGGCGGAGTAAAGGACTCGGGTGAAGGGCGCGAGGGCGTGCGCTGGGCGATCGGGGAAATGACACAGTCGAAGTTGCTTGTTTTGGCGCGCTGAGAAATATTTCTGAAAAAAGTGCAGCCAATCCCAATGCTGTCACATCTTTAAGCGACATTGCTGATTCGTTCGGCTGGAGGCCCTCCCCCGCTTCCAGCGAGTTTGCAGCCGCAGATGTTGTTCGCCTTGTTTTCGCATCTATCACACAGAGTTCTTTCAATTTGGTTTCGATTTGGCTCAATAGTTGGGAATTTTTTTACTGTGGCATGGAGTGGTGGTTGCCAAGACTTCTAGCCTGCTATATTTATTTTTTCGCAGGCTTTTTTGCCTTGGGTAATTCCTACCCAAAAATCGGGCTGTGAACTTCACAGCGTTCAATCTTCCAAACATAACGACTCTGAGGAAGCAGGACTGGATTCATGGCGCAGATTTTTGACCGCAGCTCCAACGCGCTGGCCCGGGCGAGCCTGATTTTGACCGGGCTCATCGTCATCGCGCTGGGGGTTACGCTGGATCAGTTGCAACGGTCGCCCTGGGTGACCCGGCAGGGGCAGCGCGCCGACCAGCCGGTTCCATTCAGCCACAAGCACCACGTTCAGGGTCTGGGCCTGCAGTGCCAGTACTGTCATACCTCGGTGGAGAAGTCGAGCTATGCCGGTATTCCCGCGACCAAGACCTGCATGAACTGCCATTCACAGATATGGACCAATGCCAACCTGTTGCTTCCAGTGCGCAATTCCTGGGCTACCGGCAACTCCATTCTGTGGACCAAGGTCCACGATCTTCCTGATTTCGCCTATTTCAATCATTCCATCCACGTAAACAAGGGCATTGGCTGCTCCACCTGCCATGGGCGTGTGGACCAGATGCCGCTGATGTACGCGCAGAACACCCTGCAGATGGAATGGTGCCTGAACTGCCATCGCAATCCGGCGAAGAACCTGCGGCCGACGACGGAGATCTACAACATGGCATGGCAGGGGCCCAGCAGCGACAAGCCGGTCTGGTGCGGCACCAGCGGATCGAAGGATGGCGTGCCCACGGCACAGACCGTCAATTGCGTGACGTCGGATCCGGCATTGTCGGGTGCGCAGGTGGCCTCACTCGATCTGCCCTCGACGAGCGCGCATGGCGCCACCGCAACGGACGCAACCGCAGTTCACGCTTCGATGAGCTATTCCAAATTCACCAGCCAGGACGATCTGGGCAAATACCTGACGCAGCAATACAACATCCGCACTCCGAAAGAGCTGAGCAGCTGCGAGGTATGCCACCGATGAAAGAGAGCCGGAGCGGCCTTCCGCAGGGCACACCCAACAACTTAACGGCACACGGGAAGAACGAAATCGTGGGAAATCTGCATAACGACAAGCAAATGAAGCTGGAAGAAAGCGGGAATGGACTCGGAGCCATCGAGGCCGCGCCCGCCGGTGCCCAGCAGAAGCAAAGCCCGCAGACCAATGCGCTGACGCTCGAAGCTGCGCGCGCGCAGATGGGAAAAAAGAGCGGGAAGAAGTACTGGCGCAGCCTGGATGAGCTGACAGATACGCCCGGCTTCAACGAGATGCTTCAGCGGGAGTTTCCCGGCCAGGCGTCGGAGTGGGTCGATCCCGTGTCGCGTCGTGGCTTCCTGAAGTTAATGAGTGCTTCCATGGCGCTCGCCGGCCTCTCCGGTTGCACCAAGCAGCCAGACGAGCCCATTTATCCGTACATCAAGGCGCCCGAGGATCTGATCCTCGGCAAGCCGGTGTATTTTGCGACGGCGCACCCCTTCCCGACTGGGGCTATTCCGCTGCTGGTGAAGAGCGACGCCTATCGCCCCATCAAACTCGACGGCAATCCTGAGCATCCTTACAATCGCGGCACCTCCGACGCCATCACGCAGGGTACGCTGCTGGCGCTGTACGATCCGGATCGCTCGCAGCATGTGATCTATCACGGCAATGAAACCAGCACCTTTGCTGCGTTCCAATCTGCGTTGCGCGCGAAGCTGGCGGAGAAGAAGTCGTCAGGCGGGGCGGGCATTGTTTTCCTGTCGGCAACGGTCACTTCGCCCACGCTGGCGGCACAGTGGAAGAAGGCCCAGGCTCTCTACTCCAACGCAAAGCTGGTGCAGTATGACCCCGTCAATCGCGACTCGGCGTATGCGGCCTCGAAGGCGGCCTTCGGCGAGTATGTTGACGCCCAATACAACCTGGCTTCGGCCGACGTAGTTGTTTCGCTCGATGCCGACTTCCTTTCCGGCATTGCTCATCCCGGTTTTCTGAAGCTGGCAGCGGACTTCGCCAAGCGCCGGAAGCTGGAAGCAGGCGTGGAGATGAATCGCTTCTACGCCATCGAGAGCACTACGACCACGACGGGGCTGAAGGCCGATCATCGTCTCGCAGTAAAAGCTTCGGACATTGAACAGGTGGCACTGAAGCTGCAGTCCCTGGTCTCAGGCCAGGAAGCAGCGGGCGGCCAAGGGGCTGCGCAGGCGGCCAAGTTCCTCGACGCTCTCGCCAAGGATCTGAAGGCGAATGCGGGCAAGTGCGTTGTTATTCCGGGCGAGCAGCAGAGTGCGGCCGTCCATCTCGCGGCCATCGCCATCAACCAGGCGCTCGGCAATGTTGGCAAGACGGTGGTCTACAGTGAGACGGTAAATCCGCTGCCCAGCGAACAAAACGACGACATGCGCGGCCTGGTCGCCGACATGAACGCGGGCAAAGTGGAATGGCTGGTGATGTTGAACGCGAACCCGGTCTATGACGCGCCTGCGGATCTCCAGTTTGAAAACGCGCTGAAAAGCGTCAACACGACAGCCCATCTCGGCGCTTACTACGACGAAACCGCCCAGCTGGCGGATTGGCACATCAACGCCGCGCATTACCTGGAGATGTGGTCGGACGCGCGTGCCTATGACGGCACCGTGACCATCGTCCAGCCGATGATCGACCCGCTCTACGGCGGGCACTCAGCCCACGACGTGTTTCAGTTGCTGCTCGATACTCCTGATGTATCGGCCTACGAGGCAGTTCGCGACACCTGGAAGCCGGTATTGAAGGGCGATTTTGAGCCGGCATGGCGCAAGGCTCTGCACGCGGGCTTCATTGAGGGCTCGGCATTTGAGCCGAAGAGTGTTTCGGGTAAATCCGGAGCGTCTCTTCCCGCATCGAGCGCCGCAAAGGGCGAGGGTTATGAGGTTATCTTCCGCCCTGACCCCAGCCTCTACGATGGACGCTACTCCAACGTTGGCTGGCTGCAGGAATTGCCCAAGCCAGTGACGAATCTTTCCTGGGACAATGCTGCGCTGGTAAGCGGTGAGACGCTGGACAAGATCAAGGCGACGGAAGCCGACATCCTGGAAATTGATCTCAACGGCAGGAAGGTGCTGGCTCCCGTGCTGGTGATGCCGGGCCATCCGAACGACAGCATCACCGTGTATCTCGGCTTTGGACGACGCAACGCGGGCCGCGTGGGCAGCGGTGCTGGATTCAACGCCTACCAGGTGCGCACATCGGATGCTCCGCTCTTTGCATCGGGCGCCAAGGTTCGCAATACTGGGCAGCGCTGGGAACTGGCGATCACGAAGAGCCACTACACCGACCATCGTCCGAAGGCTGACGGTGGAGACGGCAGCGGGACACATTCGATTGAGGGTAATGAAGCAGAGGATCGCGGCATCATCCGCTACGCCACGCTGGAGGAGTTCCGCTCCAATCCCAACTTCGCCCACGATGGCGAAGTTTCAGAGCATGATCTTGGATCGAAGGACACGAGTCTCTTTCCCAATTTCACGTACGACAAAAATGCCTGGGGCATGGCGATCGACCTCAACTCCTGCGTGGGTTGCAATGCCTGCATTGTGAGTTGCTATGCGGAGAACAACATTGCGGTCGTCGGCAAGGAGCAGGTAAAGATCGGTCGCAACATGCAGTGGCTGCGCATCGATACATATTTCGAAGGCGACTTGGCAACACCCTCGGCGCACTTCCAGCCGATGACATGCCAGCATTGCGAGAATGCTCCCTGCGAGCAGGTTTGCCCAGTGGGAGCGACGGTGCACACGCCGGAAGGCCTGAACACCATGGTCTATAACCGCTGCGTTGGAACTCGTTATTGCGCCAACAACTGCCCCTACAAGGTGCGCCGCTACAACTTCCTGCTCTTCTCGGATTATGAGACAGAGAGCCTGAAGCTGATGCGCAATCCGGATGTTTCGGTACGCAGTCGCGGTGTGATGGAGAAGTGCACCTACTGCCTGCAGCGCATCAGTGCGGCGAAGATCGATGCGGACAAGGAGAATCGCGAGATTCGGGATGGCGATATCGTCACCGCCTGCCAGCAGGCCTGCCCCACACATGCAATTGCCTTTGGCAACATCAACGACAAGAACAGCAAGGTGGCAAAGCTGAAAGCCCAGCAGCGGGATTACTCGGTATTGGCGGATTTGAACACGCGTCCGCGTACCACCTACACCGCTGGCGTCATCAACCCGAACCCAGAACTATCCGAGGCGCACGCGGTGCATGCGCCCGAGAACAGCTAAGAGGTTGGACTGAGCATGGTAACCAAAGATACGCCCGTGCATGATCCGATGATTGACCCGCTGACTGGGGAAGTCCGCGTCATCGCGCCGGGACATACGTTCAAATCGGTCACGGAGAAGATTTCCCGGATCGTGCTCACGTCACACACGCCGCTGGGCTGGTTCGGCGGCTTCATGGTGGCGAGTTCGATTGCCGGTCTCCTGATGGTCGCGGTGACCTGGCTGTTCCTCAAGGGCACAGGTATCTGGGCGATTACGCAGCCGGTCGCCTGGGGCTTCGCCATCATCAACTTCGTCTGGTGGATTGGTATTGGCCATGCGGGGACGCTGATCTCGGCCATCCTTCTGCTCTTCAAGCAGAGCTGGCGGAATTCCATCAATCGCTTCGCTGAGGCAATGACGTTGTTCGCTGTGGTCTGCGCCGGAATGTTCCCCATCATTCACACCGGTCGTCCGTGGCTGGCCATCTACTGGCTCTTCCCGTATCCGAACACGATGAACGTGTGGCCGCAATTCAGGTCGCCGCTGATGTGGGACGTCTTCGCGGTCTCGACGTACGCAACTATTTCAGTGGTCTTCTGGTACATCGGCCTGATCCCCGACCTCGGCACGATGCGCGACCGCTCCAAGACGAAATTTGGGCAGTACGCCTATGGGCTCTTTGCCCTGGGATGGCGTGGTTCTGTGCGCCACTGGATGCGGTATGAAACAGCCTCGCTACTGTTGGCGGGCCTGGCGACACCGCTGGTTCTCTCAGTACACACCGTCATCAGCTTCGATTTTGCGGTGGCTGTTGTTCCGGGTTGGCACACGACCATCTTCCCGCCTTACTTTGTTGCGGGCGCCATCTACTCCGGCTTCGCGATGGTGATCACGCTGGCTGTGCCGATTCGCAAGTTCTACGGGCTTGAGGATCTGATCACAATTCGCCACATCGAGAACATGGGCAAGGTGATGCTTGCAACGGGACTGATCGTCGCTTACGGCTATGGCATGGAAGTCTTCATGGCGTGGTACTCAGCGAGCAGGTGGGAAAGCTTCATGATGTGGAACCGTATGTTCGGCCCGATGGGCTGGTCGTACTGGGTTCTCATCGCCTGCAATATTGTTATCCCTCTCACCACGCTATGGTCGCGCAGTCTTCGGCGCAGTCCGCTGTTCATGTTCCTGCTATCGCTGGTGGTGAACACGGGCATGTGGTTTGAGCGTTTCGTCATCGTTGTAACCAGCCTGTATCGCGACTTCCTGCCCTCCTCCTGGGGAACGTATCGCGCTACCCGCTGGGACTATATGACCTTCCTGGGAACGATGGGCCTGTTCACCACGCTCTTCTTCCTGTTCATTCGCTTCCTGCCCATGATCCCGATGTCTGAAATCCGCATCATGCTGCCGCAGGCAAAGATTAAGGCGGAGCCAGAACCAATGCACGAGGCTGGTGACTGATGGCCCAAGTAGAAGGAACCTACGGATTATTGGCCGAGTTCGATACGCCGTCTGAGTTAGTGGCAGCCGCGAAGGCTGCATACGATTCGGGATGGCGGCGTCTCGACTGCTACACCCCCTACCCGGTGGAAGAGGCTGCGGAAGCGATAGGCTTCCACACCAATCGTGTCTCGCTGGTTTGCCTGGTGGGTGGCTTGCTCGGATTGGCAGCGATGTTCGGCTTGGAGACCTGGGTCTCGGTGCTGGCGTATCCCTTGAACATTGGTGGCCGTCCCTACTACTCATGGCCGGCGTTTATCGTTCCCGCATATGAATGGACGATTCTATTCGCGGGCTTGTCGGCTGCGTTTGGCATGCTTGCGATGAACGGGCTGCCTTCGCCGTATCACCCGCTGTTCAACGCGCCGAATTTCCGTGATGGCGCAACGTCAGACAAATTCTTTCTTTGTCTCGAAGCAAACGATCCGAAGTTTTCGCTGGCTGAGACCAAGTCGTATCTTGAAGGCTTTCGCCCGGTTTCCGTAGTGGAGGTGGAGTATTAACGCGATGAATCCAATCCGCTCCGGTCGCACGGCCCTGCTTACCGCTGGCATGGCTGCGGCGCTTGCCATGTTGGGTGGCTGCCGGCAGGACATGCAGGACCAGCCGAAGATGATCCCGCAGCGTGGAACGAGTTTCTTTGCGGATGGCCGCTCGGCCCGCCCGCAGGTCGTGGGCACCGTGGCTCGAGGTCAGCTTCGCGAAGACTCATATTTCTACACCGGAGTCGTCCCCGCTGCGAACGGGTACCGCCAGGAACTCGACGAGATGCCCTTCCCGGTCACAATGCAGGTATTGCTGCGTGGGCAGGAGCGCTTCAATGTTTATTGCTCGCCGTGTCACTCCCGCGTAGGCAATGGTGCGGGAATGATCGTGCAGCGCGGCTACAAGACGGCTGGGAACTTTCATGATTCGGTGCGTCGCTCGCAGAAGTTGAGCCACTACTTCTACGTGATGACGAATGGATATGGAGCCATGCCGGACTACTCCACGCAATTGACACCTGAGGATCGCTGGGCGGTTGCAGCTTACATCCGTGCGCTGCAGTTGAGCCAGGATGCGACGGCGGCAGATGTTCCCAATGGCGTGCAGGTGGAGAACCTGAAGGACTTGGCCGAACGGCTTGGATATCCGGCCAGTTTTGCGGGCCCGTGGGAACTGCCCGCGACAGCGGTGCAGGCGCTGCATTCGGATAAGGACCAGGGAACTCCGGCGATGGCTCCCGCTTCGCAAACGCCGCCGCCGCTGGTGATCCAGCCTGCTCCTTCTGCAGAGAAGACGACCACTAACCCCGCCAGTGGCAAACAGCCACAGGGCACGAACTAAGGACAGGGACGACTCGATGGCACACGGACATCACGCGAGAACACTGCCCGCCGACCTCGGCGCACCAGCCTTTGTGAAGGGCTGGCGCAGCCGTGCCCTGGTTGTGGGCGCGGTGTTCAGCGTCCTCTCCATTCTGCTGGCCCTGCTCGACAAGAGCGTGGACCACCTGCTGCGCGCATGGCTGCTCGGCTACATGATCTGCTTCGGATTTTGCGTAGGCGGCATGGCCGTGTTGATGGTGCAGTACCTGAGCGGTGGCAAGTGGGGCCTGCTGGTCCGGCGGCCTCTCGAAGCCATGAGCCGCACGCTACCGCTGGTCTTTGTGTTCTTCCTGCCCATCGGCATCTTCGCGAAGAAGCTCTATCTGTGGGCAGCAATTCCTGATCCTGAAGAGGCACTGAAGCATGGCGTGATCAGCATGGCACAGGCTCACGCGATCGCCTTCAAGCGGCCCATGCTGAATCTCACGACGATGTGGATCAGCACGATTGTCTGCTTCGCGATTTGGGGTTTTTACATGTGGAGGCTGAATTCGCTTTCGCTCAAGCGCGACGCCGATACCGAATCCCATGTTCACTACTGGCAGCAGAAATTTGAGAACCTGAGCGGACCCGGAGTGCTGATCTATTCGCTGACCTTGACCGCCGGCGCTATCTACTGGGTGATGTCACTCGATCCGACCTGGTACTCGTCGATCTACGGGCTGCTCTTCCTTGTCGGCCAGGGCTACTCCGTGCTCGCGCTGGTCATCATCACGGTCCTGAGCCTGGCAAAGGCGGAGCCCTACAAGACGATCCTGCGGCTGACCGAACAGCACGATCTGGGCAAGCTAACGTTCGCCTTCGTCATGCTGAACATCTACCTGGCCTTCTCGCAATTCCTCATCATCTGGAGCGGCAACCTTCCGGAAGAGATCCCCTGGTACCTGGATCGCTTCCGCGGTGGATGGGGCTACATCATCACGCTGGACTTCATCTTTCACTGGCTCATACCCTTCACGCTGCTGCTGTCGCGCGACCTGAAGCGGAATCGCAAGCGACTGATCATCGTGTGCTGCTGGATGATCTTTGCGCGTTGCTGGGATATGTTCTGGCTGATTGAGCCTAACTTCGCCGACGCTCGCCGGAACCTGCACTTCAGCTTCGGGATACTTGAGTATTGCGCTGTCCCGGTTGCGCTGATTGCCTTCTGGCTGGCTTACTACTTCACCCAGTTGCAACAGCGACCGCTGGTGGCTGTCAACGATCCGCATCTCGCGGAGATTCTGGAGCCTGATCATGCCCACGCATAACCCCTACGACCCGGAAAAGCACATCGTCAATGTCCCGCAAGAGGATAGGACCCTGGGCTACGAGACGACGGACGTCAGCGTTCAAGGCGTGCTCGTGTTTCTGGTCGCGCTGGGATTATTCCTCGGCGTCTTCTTCGTATTCTGCTTCGGCATGGGCAAGGTGATTAACAAGGCCCTGGAAGAGCGCGACGGACCAGCAAACAAGTGGAACGCAAGTCAGCAGGCCTCCACAGGCAAGCTGGACAACATGGCGTCAAACCCGGCGATGCAACAGCAAAATCTTGCGCAGCTTACAAAGCGCTTCCCTACTCCCCGGTTGCAGACCGATGACGGCAACCAGGAGATGGCCGATATGCATGTACGCGAGGATCTTCTGCTCACGCACTATTCATGGGCTGACCGCGAGAAGGGCCAAGTGCGCATCCCGATTAATCGCGCAATGGAGCTGATAGCCCAGCGCGGCCTGCCGGTTGCGCCCAATGCCGCCAGCGCACCACTGATGACCGCGGACGGAAGCACCGATGTTTCGACGCCGCTGACAAACGGATTTGCAAGGACAGGCTACGAGCAGGAGCAGATGGAGTTGCAGGAACAGCAGCAACTGCATGAACACAAAGGCGAGCAGGCATCCGCTGTGCCGCCTGCAAAGTAAGTCGAGTTAAGTGGAACATTAACGGCCCAGGGAGTTGATTATGCAAAACAGCACGATAGGAAGAACAACACGTCGCAGCAGGCGCAGCGGAGGCTCACTTGCCTCGGTGCTCGCCTTCGCTTGCTTTGTTTCTATCAGCTGCGTTGCGCAGGTGGCCGCTCCCGGCGACAAGGTGATGGGCGAACAAAACGATCACCTGCCGACGATCCTGAACAAAGTGAAGATCACCCAGAACCTGAATCAGATGATCCCGCTGGATGGTCAGTTTCGCGACGAGACAGGCAAGAGCGTTCGCATGGGCGAATACTTCGGCAAGCGTCCCGCGATTCTCGCACTGGTCTACTATCAGTGCCCCATGCTCTGCTCAGAGGAACTGAACGGCTTGGTGAGCGCGCTGGAGATGGTGAAGTTTACGCCGGGCAAGGACTTCGACATCATCGTGGTGAGCATTGATTCCAGTGAAGGCCCGGAGCTCGCAGCCGCCAAGAAGGCGATGTATGTGAAACGTTACGGTCGCCCGGAGACGGCCGACGGCTGGCACTTCCTGACTGGGCTCCAACCGCCCATCAATGCGCTGGCGGATGCTACGGGATACGGATATGTGCGCGTTCCCGGACCCGACGGCAAAATGACGCAGTTTGCGCACGCCAGCGCGATTCAGATCGTGACTCCTGAGGGCCGGCTTGCACAGTACTACATGGGCGTGGAGTATTCGCCGAGGGATCTGCGGCTGGGTTTGATTGAAGCATCGCAACACAAGATAGGTTCGCCGGTGGATGCAATTCTTACTTACTGCTACCACTACGATCCCTCGCTGAACAAGCACAGCATGGTTGTTGCGCGGGTAGTGCAGCTGGGCGGCCTGCTAACGGTACTGATACTAGGCGGTTTCATGGTGGTCATGTTCCGTCGCGATGCAGTGCGCGACGGTGAGTCCCGCAAAGAAACCAAAGTGAACGGATAAAGGGCGAACGGATAACAGGAATGTCTCATATCAGTCCAGTTTTTTGGCAGTTTCTCCAGAAGTGGCTCACCACCTTCGCGCTCTTTCCGCCGGAGGCTTCGGCGATTGCGCCCTATACGGACGCACTCTACTTCTTTCTTGTCCTCATCACTCTTGCCGGAATGGCGATCGTAACTCTGTTGCTGGTCGTCTTCTCGCTGATGTACCGCAAGGACAAGAATCCTGAAGCCACCCAGATTGAGGGCTCCACGCTGCTCGAAGCTACCTGGACCATCATTCCGTTGGCACTCTTCATGGTCTGCTTCGTGTGGGGAGCACTGCTGTACTTCCGCATTTACAATCCGCCGACCAATGCCATGAATATTTACGTGGTGGGCAAACAGTGGATGTGGAAGGTGGAGCATCCGGGCGGCCAGCACGAGATTAACGCGCTGCATGTTCCCGTGAACAAGCCGGTGCAACTCACCATGATCTCGCAGGATGTCTTCCACAGCTTCTCCATTCCCGCCTTTCGGGTGAAGCGTGAAGTGATTCCCGGCCGCTACACGACGGTATGGTTTGAGGCCACCCAGATCGGCACTTATCACCTCTTCTGCACGCAGTATTGCGGTACCTCGCACTCCGCCATGATTGGAGACATCGTGGTGCTCAGCCAGGACGACTACAAGGCGTGGCTGGCGCAATCCGTCAGCGGTGCTTCGCTGGCCCAGAATGGCGAAAAGCTCTTCGCTAGTTTGAGCTGCAACGCCTGCCACTCTGGGGCGGCAGATGCGCGCGGGCCGAATCTTGCGCAGGTATATGGCTCAAAGATTCAGCTTGCGAATGGCTCATACGCTACTGCGGATGAAGCTTTCCTGCGCGAGTCCATTCTGAATCCATCCATGCACACCGTGGCGGGATACGCGCCTATCATGCCCACCTACCAGGGACAAATCAGCGAAGAGGGTTTGATCTCCGTGGTGGAATTCATCAAGAATCTGAATTCGAATTACCGTGTTCAACAGACGCTGAACACAAGCGAGCTTGCTCCGACGCAGGAATCGATTAAGGCCGGGGCAGCCTCGGGAACCAGCAAGGCAACAGCGGCGCCCAGCGCGCCGGGGATGGTGAAGTAATGAGCACAATCGTCAAGCTTCCACAGCAGGAAGGTGCAACCCTGCCCAGGAATAGCTACCTGAACGATGGCTATGGGCTAAAGAGCTGGCTGCTTACGGGAGATCACAAACGCATCGCGATGCTCTACCTGGCATCGATTACGTTTTTCTTCTTCCTCGGCGGAGCGATGGCTGGACTGATCCGTCTCGAACTGCTGACGCCGCTGCCGGACCTGGTTGCCTCGGACACCTATAACAAGCTCTTCACCATGCACGGCGTCATCATGGTCTTCCTGTTCCTGGTGCCGTCGGTTCCTGCGGTGATTGGCAACTTCGTCCTCCCCATCATGGTCGGGGCCAAGGATCTCGCCTTTCCCAAGATCAATCTGCTGAGCTGGTACCTCTACATGATCGCTGGCATCTTCACCATCTCGGCAATGGTTCTGGGTGGCGTCGACACAGGCTGGACCTTTACCACTCCGCTGAGCACTCACTACCTGAACACGCATGTCATCACTGCAGCACTCGGCATTTTCATAGCAGGCTTCAGTTCCATCTTCACCGGTCTGAATTTCATCGTGACCATCCATCGCATGCGCGCTCCCGGCATGACGTGGTTCCGCTTGCCCCTGTTTGTGTGGTCGCACTACGCGGCTTCCATCCTGATGGTACTGGGAACTCCCGTGCTCGCTATCGCAATTGTTCTTGTTGCGCTGGAGAGAACGATCGGCATTGGCGTATTCGATCCGGCAAAAGGCGGAGACCCGCTGCTCTTCCAACATTTGTTCTGGTTCTATTCCCATCCTGCCGTCTACATCATGATCCTGCCCGGCATGGGCGTGATCTCCGAGGTCATCAGCACCTTTTCGCGGAAGCGCGTCTTCGGCTACACGGCAGTCGCCTTCTCCTCGGTCGCCATCGCGGTCTTCGGATTCTTTGTCTGGGCTCACCACATGTTCATCATGGGTGTGTCGAACTACTCGGCGCTCGTGTTCTCGCTTCTCACGATGCTGGTTGCGGTGCCTTCGGCAATCAAGATCTTCAACTGGTCAGCAACTCTGTATAAGGGATCGATCACCTTTGAGACGCCGATGCTCTATGCCTTCGGCTTCATCGGCCTGTTCACCATCGGCGGCTTGACGGGAGTTTTCCTCGGCTCCCTGGGCATGGACATACATCTCACCGAGACATACTTCATCGTCGCCCACTTCCACTTCGTCATGGTGGGAGGAATGCTGATGGCTTATCTCGCGGGCGTGCACTTCTGGTGGCCGAAGATGACTGGTCGAATGTATCCCGAGTCGCTGTCGAAGTTGGCGGCAGTGGTTACATTCATCGGATTCATCCTGACCTTCTTCCCGCAATTCATCCTGGGCTACCTCGGCATGCCGCGCCGCTATCATGCGTATCCCCCTGAGTTCCAGGTTCTCAATGTGCTCTCCACTGCGGGCGCAACGGTGCTGGGCATTGGGTACATGCTTCCCATGATTTATATGACATGGTCGCTTAAGTACGGTGCCATCGCCGGAGACAATCCCTGGCAGGCAACCGGACTGGAGTGGCAGATCCAGTCGCCGCCGATCTCCTCGAACTTCGCTGTCACACCCGTCATGGACCATGAAGCCTACGACTATGAATGGCTGGCGAACAAAACTACGCACGAGGTAACTACCGTTGGATAGCCACTCGATCGACAGCCAGGCAACAATCAGTCATGGGGCCGCCGTGCAGGAGGCTCACGCAGGGCATCATGCTCATCCGGCGCATCTGCGGCATCACTTCGAAACGGTGGAGCAGCAGCGTGAGGCCTCAAGCTTCGGCATGTGGCTCTTCCTGCTCACTGAAATCATGTTCTTCGGTGGACTCTTCGCCGCCTACCTCATCTATCGCAATTGGTACTACCCGGCGTTTGTGGCAGGCAGCCACCAGCTGAGCATCTGGCTGGGCGGCATCAACACGGTTGTGCTCATCACGTCCAGCTTTACCATGGCCATGGGCGTGTGGTGCGCGGAGATGAAAAACAAGCGCGGCCTGGTACTCGCGCTTGGCGCCACGCTGATTCTTGGTCTCGTCTTCCTGGGCATCAAGGCCGACGAGTATCACGAGAAGTGGGAGAAGCATCACATCCCCGGCGCGAACTTCAGTATCGAGAATTTTGTTCAGCCAACCGATCCCAAGGAACATCCGCTCGCCGTAGATATGGCTGAGAAGACACAGATGTATTTCAGCCTCTACTTCGCCATGACCGGCATGCACGCGCTGCACATGGTGATAGGCATCGTACTTCTGACAATTCTTCTTCTGCGCGCTCTGCAGGGGGCCTATACAGACGGCCACATGACGACGATTGAAAATTTCGGCCTCTATTGGCACTTCGTCGATATTGTGTGGATTTTCCTGTTCCCGCTTTTATACCTCATAAGCCGTCACTGACCGGGACGCACTGACCGAGAAAGGATCAGCAAATTATGTCGGAACACCCCAGCCATCCAGTCGCCGAGCATCACGCGCACCACATCGTGAGCCCGGCCACATACGCTGTGATCTTCGGAGCGCTACTTGTCGGAACGGCGATCACGGTGGGCGCCTCGTACCTCGATCTCGGCCCGTGGAATCCTGTGATTGCGCTCGCAATCGCATGCACCAAGGCTGTGCTCGTCATCCTCTTCTTCATGCACATTAAGTACAGCTCCCGCGTGATGAAATTGACGGTCGCTTCGGGCTTCTTCACATTTCTCGTCCTCATCACCATGACGCTCAGCGATTACATCAGCCGCGCCTGGGGTCTCTGGTAAGCGGCAGCGATTCACTTGCGTAAGAATGGCGGCCATCAGCCGCCATTTTTCATGCGGCGCAACTCCTGCTTCAAAACGCACACCAGAAATCGACAGCGACACCTAGTATCGAATGTGTTGCTCTCGACTCCCTCAACAGGACTGCCTGCCGTGCCCACCGAAGTCTCTCTGATCCTGCCAAAGCCGCTGCAGGCCATCGCGGATAACCCGCGAATTCTCGTGCGTCGCGGTGGTGAGCCCGCGAAGGGGGCCAAGTGCGTCGTGTACTGGATGCAGCGTGCGCAACGTGGCGTCGAAAATCCCGCGCTGGATGTTGCGATCGAAGTCGCCAACGAACTCTCCCTGCCCGTAGTGGCGTATTTCTCTGCGATCTCGAATTACCCCCACGCGAATCTGCGGCACTATGCCTTCCTCAACCAGGGACTTGTCGATATCGACGAGGACCTGAAAGAACGTGGCGTCGGCTTCGTTGTGCGTCGTCCGCCGAACAATAAGCTCGAAGCGTTTCTTGACGAGGTGAAAGCTGCCATCGTGATTGGCGATGAGAATCCATGTCGCGAGCCTGAGCGCTGGCGTCACGTGCTCGCGAAGCGCCTCACGATTCCTTTCTGGACGGTCGATGCCGACGTTGTAGTGCCGTCGTCGCTCTTCCATCGGCGCATGTATGCTCTGCATATCTTCAAGCCCAAACTGTATGCGGAACTACCCCACTATCTCGTCGCGTCCCATCCTCCCGAGCCAAAATGTTTGTATCGGCGGCCTGCGTCGCTCGAAAGCTTTCCCGTCGATCAGGACATTACTGCAGGATGGAAGCCCCTCGACCGCAGCATCGGTCCCGCAGAGCCCTTCACCGGAGGCACGCACGCAGCTCTCAAGCGTCTGCGCGATTTTGTGGCGCACGATCTCTCTCACTATGAGAAGCAGCGCAATCATCCTGAAGTGGATGGAACCAGCCGTCTGTCGCCTTATCTACACTTCGGCCAGATCAGCCCACTCACCATTGCGCTGGCGGTGGATAAGGCCGCAACGCAGGGGAAGGTCACGCAGAGCGCTCGCGACAGCTTCCTGAGTGAACTAATTGGCTGGCGTGAACTCGCCGTTAACTTTGTGAAACACACGCCCGCGTATGACTCGATTGAATGCGCGGAACCGTGGGCTCTCAAGACACTCGAAGCGCACTCTCGCGATCATCGTGACCCCGTTTATACGCTTGAGCAAATGGAACGGGCCGAGACCTACGACGATCTATGGAATGCTTCGCAACTGCAGATGGTCAAGTTCGGCTGGATGCACAACTACATGCGCATGTACTGGGCGAAGAAGATACTGGAGTGGAGTCCGAATCCAGCGGCGGCGTTTGAGTATGCGGTGATCCTCAACGACAAGTATGAACTCGATGGGCGCGATCCCAACGGCTATGCCGGCATTGCGTGGGCCATTGCAGGCAAGCACGATCGACCATGGTTCGACCGTCCCATCTTCGGGACCATTCGCTACATGTCCCGCGCATCAACCGGGAAGAAGTTTGATTCCGTGCGCTACATCCGAATTGTAGTAGACACTGCGCCAGATGGATGGGATCAAGCCGGAGAACAGTGAGGGTGCTATCTCACACTGTCAGGTATTCGATGCTTGAAGATCAGCAGGTAGCAGAGTGATCCGGCAAAGGTGACACAGGCGCAAAGCCCGAGCGCCAGCTTGAAAGAGTGCGTGTGGTCCAGGATAGCGCCGCTCAGAATGGGCGCGAACGAAGCGCAGATGAAGCTGCCGAAATTCTGAATTGAGCCGACGGATGCAACCATGCGTGCCGGCGTTGCTACCTGGACCAGACCCCATGCCGAGGTGCCGGCAAAGTGGATGAAGAAGAGAGCGAGGCTGATTACCAGCACCGCCTCCGCTGTGCTCGCCGCAAACGCAACCACCACCGTGCAGATAGCCGAAGCGACCATGCCGCAGACGATCAGGAGTCTACGGCTCTGGATCAGATCCCGTCCGCGCCGCGCCATGGCGTCCGCGACTACGCCATTCACCATCATTCCCAGTGCTCCAGCCATAAAAGGCGCCGTGGCGAGCCAGCCACTCCGGGCAATGCTCACATGCCTTTCGACCTGCAGGTATCCCGGCAGCCAGGTGAGATAAAGCCACGCTGTGTAGTTAATTCCGCCGAAACCAAGCATCATTCCCCAAACAGATCGCAGCCGGAACAGCTTCTTCCATTCCTCGAGCGAAATAGGGGAATTCGTCTCGGTAGTGCTTTTGGCATCCAAGTAGGCAGCTTCGATCGGAGTCAGTGTTGTTTGGCCGCGGTCATGGTTGAGTGGATACCACGCCATGGCCAGAGCGAGCCCGAGAATACCAAGGATGACAAACATGCTTCGCCAGCCGAATGTGAGCATAATCACAGTCAGTAGGGGCGGAGCCAGGGCCTGACCGAGAGCACCGGACATATTCACGATGCCCATTGCCCGTCCTCGATCCTCAACGGCGAACCAGTCGTTGACAGCCTTCACTCCGGCTGGCACGAAGGGGGCTTCGCCTAGTCCCAGGCCTACTCTGAGAGAAATGAATAACGGAAAGCTGCTTACGAGGCCGATTGCCATCTGCGCCAGAGACCAGAAAGCCATGGCTGTGCCGAGGACAATCCGGGTTCCAAGCCGATCCAGCAGCGGTCCCACGGGCAGCTGCGCCAGTCCATAGGCGAGGGAGAATGCCGAGAGCAGCGCGCCGATCTGCGTCGCAGAAAGGCCCAATTCGGCTCGGATCGTCGTGTTGGCGATGGAGAGGGAACTGCGGTCGAGAAAGTTAATAATGCCTGCCGCGAGCAGGAGAGATAGCGTGACCCACTGGATTTTCCGGATGCGGGGCGGCTTGGGCTGGCGAACGAGCGAATCCATCTGCGATCTATCTTGTCATTCCTCTAAAGTTGTAGATAGTCCCCACGCCAAGAGAAGACGCTTGATTAGGGTTGGCTGCGGTTGTAAATTTTCATCGGGAGAAAATAATGAGATCGACGCTGCTTGTAACCATGTTGTTAGGTATTTCTGTTCTTATGGCTCCATTTCACGCGCCTGCACAGGCGAAAGCAACGCCTCAGCAGTTGGCGCAGGTTTCACAAGGAAAGTGGCTGCAGGAGCTTGATGCTGGAAAGTATGCGGATAGCTGGATGGATGCAGCTCAGTACTTCCGCAGTCACGTCACCAAGGATCGTTGGGTAACCGGTATGAAGACGACCCACGTGCCATTGGGAAAGATGGTATCGCGCAAAGTTGTGAGCTCCAACTTCACGAAGTCGATTGCCGGCGCTCCGGAGGGCCAGTACGTGGTGACGAAATACAACACCGATTTTGAGCATAAGAAGGGTGCTGTAGAGACGGTCACCGCTGTCTTCGAGATGGACGGCGACTGGAGAGTCGCGGCCTACTACATCCAGTAGCTTCCTGGGCGGGCCGACGCCGTTGCGGCAAGCATTCTGCAATGCAATGTGATTCGCAAGCGACCTGCTTGGCGTCTTCGCTAGTCCCTACGCCAAAGATGACGTCTGAACAAAGGTCTGCTTGACCGGTGAGACGAACGCGTGTCCCAGATGCGAATCCTTCGTCGCCCGTCGCGAGGTATTGATCGAATGAAATCGGCCCCGATCGTCTGGATACTATGCAGCCTGATGTTCTTAACCCCATTGCAGTCAATCTCCCAAACACAGCAAAAGCCTGAAGAGTTTGCGGAACAGGCCGCATATTCCTGGCTGCACCTCGTCGATTCCGCCAACTATGGAGATAGTTGGCAGGAGGCTGCGAAACTGTTCAGAAAAAATGTCTCAAAGAAAGATTGGCAGGGCCAGATGGATGCCGAGCGTATGCCGCTAGGCAAAGTGATCACGCGCACGCTCGACAACGCCACTTACAGCAACGCTCTGCCGGGTGCGCCCGCGGGTGAGTACGTTGTCGTTCAATATCACACAACCTTCGAGCAGAAGAAATCTGTGTTGGAGACGGTCGCCTGCATCCTGGATAAAGACGGCAAATGGCGACCAGCTGGATACCACATCATCTAGGGATTCCCGCTCCTAATTCGCTTTGCGTAACGCCTTGCTGGAATTCGCAAGTCCTTTCGCAAATATTTTGCGCTTCCCTCCCCTTCGGTGTTCCATAATTGGACACCACTCTCTTTATGGAACCAGGGTCGCTCAACGCGCCTTTTTTGCGTTGTAGACTCTTTCCGCCCCGCAGACCATTGCAGGCAGGAAGCGATCTTGCACCAGCAAGCGTGGGGCTAAACCGTGGGATTCAATCGGCTCGTTATTGCAGTGTTTGCGCTCTCTTTTTTGAGCGCCTCGAAAGTATCGCTGGCAGCACAGCCCGAAGCGCTGGTTGTTGTTGGGCGCGCGCCTGTCTCCTCTGCGCCCGCTCGCGGCGGCGCTTTTGCGGCTCGACGTATAGCTGCCTCCCGCCGAGGGACCAATGCTGCTGCAACGGCGCGACTGCTCGTGCGTGCCCGACAGCAACACGCAGCAATGCCGATCGTCGTCCCTGCCGCGTCAACTTCTCTGTCGGCCCCTTGGCAACCCATTGGCCCTGCACAAGTGATTTCGCCCTACTTCGGGAAGGTGACGGGTCGCGTCACCAGCGTCGCGATAGATCCAGCGGACGCAACGGGCAACACAGTATATGTGGGAACGACTGGCGGAGGACTGTGGAAGTCAACGAACGCCGCCGCAAGCGCTTCGCAGGTCACCTTCGCGCCGCTCACCGATACGCTACCCGCCTTCAGCACCGGAAAAGCAGCCTCGCTCAGCATCGGCGCGATCAGCGTGCAGCCTGGCGCTACCGAAGTTCTGCTGGCAGGAACGGGCGATCCCAACGACGCAATGGATTCCTACTATGGCAGCGGCCTATTGCGCTCTTTCGACAATGGCGTCACATGGAACCTGATCGACCAGTCGAGCGATGCTCTGATCGGGCCGTACTGGAACTTCTCTTTTATCGGCGAGGGCTTCTCCGGCTTTGCGTGGAGCACGACTTCGCCGAATCTCGTTGTCCCTGCCGTCGCTGAGGCGGCCGAAGGAATAGTCGTGAATTCCCCTCGAGAGGGCATCAGCGTTCAGGGCCTGTACTACTCCACGGATGCGGGCGCGACCTGGCACCTCTCGACCATCACCGACGGCCCCGGCAAACCTGTGCAGAGCCCAAACACCAACTTTCAGGGATGGTCTGGCAATGCGGTGACATCAGTGGTCTGGAACCCGATCCGCAAGAAGTTTTATGCGGCGATTCGCTACCACGGCTATTACGATTCGCCCGACGGAGTGACCTGGACACGGCTAGCCAATCAGCCCGGCACGCTGCTCACGACTGGCGTTTGCCCCATTACTATCGCGGGTCCCGGCTCTCAGTCGTGCCCGATCTTTCGCGGCACACTTGTGGTGCAGCCAGTGACCGGTGATCTTTTCACCTTCACTATCGACCGCAACAACAAGGATATCGGGCTGTGGCAGGATCAGTGCAACCTGCAATCAGGAAGCTGCGCGGCCGCGGTCAGTTTCCAGCGGCAATTGCCAACCAACGCACTCGATACTTCTGACGGAAGCCATACCATCGTGCAAGGCAGCTACAACCAGTGGATGAAGGCAGTGCCTTCGCAGCAGGACACGCTCCTCTATGTCGGAACCGTCGATATATTTCGTTGCAGCCTGCTGAATAATTGCGTGTGGCGGAATACGACCCACTCCAACAGTTGCGGTGCGGCGAAAGTGTCGCCTTCTCAGCATGCGGCGGATTTTCTTCCCGGCATGACAAATCAGCCCTTCCCGGCCTGATGTTCTTCGGCAACGACGGCGGCTTGTGGAGAACGACGAACGGCATCAATCAGCAGTCTCCGGCTTGTTCATCGGATGACGCCACTTCCTTTGACAACCTGAATGGAAGCCTCGGCTCGCTGGCGGAGATCAGTGGCATGGCGCAGCATCCGACAGACGCATCAGTCCTGCTAGTCGGCGTGGGGGCAAATGGCACAGCGGCGCCGAGTTCTCAGGGCGACGCCGCGTGGCCGCAGGTGTTGGATGGCGAAGGCTCGACCACGGCGATCGACCCTATTGCGCCACAGAATTGGAACGCAACTTCGGCCGCAGGAGTGGCGATCCATCACTGCGTCGCCGGCTCGGCGTGTCAGCCCGCGGACTTCGGCCAGCCGGCGATCGGCGAATCGCAAGTGAGCAACGATGGGCTCACCATGCCTGCGCCTGCTGCGTTTGCGCTCGACGCAGTCGATTCCACGCAAATGCTGGTGGGAACCTGCCGCGTCTGGTTTGGGCCCGCGAGCGGGTCATCGTGGTCCCCGTCGAATGCAATCAGCAGCGTGCTGGACGGCGCGCAAGAGCCCACCTGCAACGGCAATACGCCGATCCGCTCGCTCGCGGCCAGCCCATCGCCTACCGAGGAGTGGCTCTTCGCCGGGATGTCGGGACTGTTGGATGGAGGTGGCATCATGCCTGGCCACCTCTTTCGCGCCAAGTGGAACGGGCGTGCGGCATCGGCCTGGTCTGACCTCGCGTTATCCCCTGTCACCAACAGCAGCCAGCCCTTCAACCCAGGAGATTTTGCGGTCTCAAGCATCGTGCCTGATGCGCACGATGCAACCGGCCAGACGGTGTACGTCACCATCGAAGGCTTCAGTGGGAATGGCATTTCCGCGGCGCTCGTCTACCGTACGACGGATGCAGGCGCACACTGGACAAACATCAACAGTAATTTGCCATCGGCGCCCGCGAACAGCCTGGTGGTCGATCCCCAGGACGCCAACACGCTGTATGTCGCCCTCGATACCGGCGTGTACGTGACGAGACAAGTCTCGGGGTGTTCGAATCCGCTGATCAATTGCTGGAGCGTGTATGGTATCGGCCTGCCCAACGCACCGGTGACTCAGCTGCTCGCATTCACGGGTGCAACTCCAATGTTGCGCGCGGGCACATACGGCCGGGGAATGTGGCAGATCGGCCTGGCTTCGACACAAAGCACGCAAACGACAGCAACTGTCGCGCCGGTGTCTGTCGCCTTTGGCGACACGGCCATGCAGACTACTTCGGCCGCGCAAACGGTGACGGTGACGAACACCGGAACGCAGCCGCTTTTTGTTACACAAGTGACGACGACGGGCGATTTTACGCAGCAGAACAGCTGCTCGGGGTCGCTTCCTTCGCAGGCATCCTGCGGCATACAGGTCACCTTCACTCCCGCTGGGTTGGGTCTGCGCAGTGGGACGTTGACGGTATTTGGAAACATTCCGTCTGGTCAGGCGACCACGACTCTTAGCGGCAACGGGGTCAAGGGAGCGGATATTGTTCTGTTGCCGTCTACGATCGACTTTGGAACGGTTGCCACGGGTGCAACCTCCGCTCCGCATTTCATCACCATCTCGAACCTGGGTGCGACGACAGTCAATCTCGGGGCCATCTCTGTCAGCGGCTCCTTCGCTATTACCGCGAATACCTGCGGAGCTGCTCTCGCTCCTACTTACGGCTGCACGGTCGGGATTGCATTTTCGCCAACGGCATCCGGCTTAACGAGCGGCGCGTTCACCGTGACCGATGACGTGGGTACACAGACCGCGCCGCTGACCGGCCGTGGCAGCACTCCCGCGACGGATGCGGTGGCTCCGCTGTCGCTTGCTTTTGCACCTCAGATCGTGGCGACCAACAGCGCGGCTCAATCCGTCACCCTGACCAATGACGGTGATGCAGCGTTGACGCTCATCCGCGCGCAAACGACTGGCGACTTCTCCGCTACGAACAACTGTGGAGCATCTCTCGCAGGGCACTCAAGCTGCGCGTTCTCGGTTGTCTTCCATCCCACCCTGGTGGGCTCGGAGACGGGCTCGCTCACCATCACTGATTTAGTTGCGGCTCATACCGTGACCTTTAGGGGAACAGGACTTGCGCCCGCAGGAATCTCGTTGGCACCCGCAAACATACCCTTCGGAGGAGTTGGGATCGGCGGCAGCAGCGCCCAGGCGGTCACCCTGACCAATCACGGCAATGTCGCTCTTGACGACATAGTTTTTGCCATCACGGGAGACTTTGCTGTCAATACAAACGGCTGTGGAGTTACGCTGGCGCCAGGCACGAGCTGCATTTTTCATGTGGTGTTTTCACCCACGGTGGCTGGTGCGCGAAGCGGCAACCTCACGGTGACGAGTTCTTCGGCGACGTCGTTTAATGTGCCTTTGAGCGGCACAGGCGAAGACTTTCAATTGGTTGTAGTGGGCTCGGCGAGCGCGACGGTCGTAACCGGTCAGACCGCAGCCTTCTCGCTCAGCCTGGTGCCGGTGCCAGGTTCGAGCGGAACCGTTACCTTACCTGCTCGGCGCTCCCAAAAATTCATCCTGCACCCTCTCACCTTCAACGGTACAGACGGTGGGGGGAAATACTGTTTCGATTGGAGTCTCTGCTGTAACCGGCGTCGCCAGCGCCGCCGGGTCTGGCTCAGGTGCTTTGAAGGGCGGCAAGCTCCTGGGAGCGGGTCTTCTTACCCTGGCCCTGCTTTGTCCAGCGGGCTTACGCCTGCGTCGCTCTCGTGCGCTTTGGATGGCGCTGTTGATCTTCGGCATGACGTTCTTACCTCTGGGCTGTGGAGTGGGAGTGAGCGGCGGCGTACAGTCGGGGCCAGCGAATCCGCCACCGGTCAACGCAACCCCTGCGGGAGCCTACGCACTTACAATCACGGCTTCCACCACAGGCATGCAGAAGACAGCGACCCTGAATCTCGTGGTCGAGTAGCGGGACCACTTCTTTTGAGTCATTTGCGCTGAGGGATTACGCAAGGAGGAGCACCAAACCGGGCAACTCTCCGGTATTCTGAGAGGGCACCTGGTCACGAACCGGAAGGAGCATCAAACCTGGAATGATTTCCGGAGTATGAGCTGCCGGAGCGGAGATCGTCTGCGTCGTTCCACTGATAACTCTATGGGTAATAGACAAAACTGTTTGCTCGTCGTTCTGCTCCTCTGTGCGTCCATCGGTGCATTTGCACAGAACAATACAGGATCCTACTCGGGCACCGGCAATGGCCAGGATAACAACTGCGCCACGGGCGACCCGAACTGCCAACAGGGCAATCAGGATTACATCAGGGGATCGCAGTCTTCGCAGGGATATGGGTCGACGACGCCCACGACGCCCTCCATGCAACAGAGCGAATCAATTTATGTAGATTCGGCAGGTCAGATTCGCCAGGGGATCCCGGGACAAAACAACCAAAACTATCCGAACAATCAGGCAAATCAGTATCCGGGCACGGGGATGCAGCAACAAGAGCCTGACCCCATCACCGATTTCCAGAGGCTGGTTCTGGCATCTACAGGCCAGCTTGTACCGATCTATGGACGTCAGCTCTTCCGTGGTGTACCCACAACGTTTGCTCCGGTAGACCAGACGCCCGTGACGCCTGACTACGTCATTGGTCCGGGCGATGAGCTGCTGATACGTGTCTGGGGTCAAGTGATCTTTAATGACCGGCTCACCGTCGATCGCTCGGGAACCATCTACATTCCCAAAGTAGGCTCCGTTCACGTTGCCGGCATTCCATTCTCCGGGCTGGACAAGCACCTGCGCTCCGAGATCGGACGCGTCTTCCGCAACTTCGATCTCAACGTGAATATGGGCCAGTTGCGCTCCATACAGGTCTTTGTATTGGGCCAGGCCCGCAGACCGGGCAGTTATACGGTCAGCTCACTCAGCACTCTGATCAATGCGTTGTTCGCATCCGGCGGCCCCTCAGTTCAGGGCTCCATGCGCAGCATCCAGCTCAAGCGCGACGGGAAAACTGTAAGCGATCTTGATCTCTATACCTTTATAAGTAAAGGAGATAAGTCCCAGGACCTGCGCCTGTTGCCAGGGGATGTGATCTTCATTCCCCCTGCAGGCCCGCAGATGGCCATGACGGGAAGCGTTCGTATACCGGGCATCTTCGAACTGAAGGGCGAGACTACGCTAGACGACATCATCCAGCTGGCGGGCGGATTTTCCACTACCGCATCCAATACCCGTGCGACCCTGGAGCGCATCGAGGAGCACCGGGTCCGCGCTGCCGCCGAGATAACAATGGACGCGGCAGGCAAGGCCATTGCCCTCCGGGATGGTGATGTGGTGAGGGTATTTTCCATCACCGGAAAATATGAGAAGACTGTGATTCTGCGCGGTAATCTCGCCAACCCCGGTCGCTTTGCATGGCATTCGGGGATGAAACTGAGCGAGCTGATTCCCGAGCGGGAAGCCCTGCTGACGAATCAGTACTGGCGCAACCACAACAGCCTGGGCCTGCCTGGTCCCATGCTCTTCGAGCCGATTTCGCCGGCGAATCTCAACCGTCTGCTGAATCCGCCCACACAAAATTACTCGAGACAGTTTCCCGGGCAGATGCAAGATTCGCAAAATAATACGGGTGGACTTGATGCGAACGCCATCAACGCTCTGAACGGCGCCCCGCAAGGCCAGCCAAATAATCCGAACCTGACCCAATCCAACAATCCCAGCCAATCCAACAGCCTCAACAGCGATTCGACGTTACAGGATCTGGATCAGCAATCTCAAACGCCAATGAATCGGTCCCGCACAAACCTTACAGCGGAGTCTGAAGCGGGTCAGGGTTCTCTCGCGAGCCAGTTGAACCGAGTTGCGTCCGGAGCGTCGGCAGCACCGGCCCAGCATGTGGACATACGCCTGTCGGCGGCAGAGATCGACTGGTCCTATGCCGTCATTGAGCGGCTCGATCCTGTCACCTTGAAGAATAGCCTTCTGCCTTTCAACCTTGGCGCCCTTGTGCTGGACCATGATTCCAGCCAGGATCTGGAGTTGCAGCCAGGGGACGTAGTGACAATTTTCTCGCAGGCCGATATTCGCGTGCCCATCGCGCAGCAGACGAAGTTTGTGAAGTTACAGGGCGAAATTGTCAGTTCCGGAACTTACAGCGTCCACAAGGGAGAAACTCTACGGCAGCTCATCGAGCGGGCCGGAGGTCTGACTCCGAACGCCTATCTCTTTGGGTCGGAGTTTACTCGCGAATCCACGCGCGTCCTGCAGCAACAGCGTCTGGACGAGTATGTAAATCAGCTTGGAATTGATATGCAGCGGCAGGGCACCAACAGGGTATCTTCTGCCATTTCCGCGGATGAGGCTGCGGCTACCGTGAACGCAATGGCCGGACAGAAGGAAATGCTTGCGCGCCTCCGTCTGGTGCGCGCCACGGGACGCATCGTGATCGAGATCAAGCCCGACGCTAACAATCTCTCCGCGATTCCGGACATCGCTCTGGAGGACGGCGACGAGTTCGTAGTGCCGTCAGTGCCCGGCAGCATAAACGTTGTCGGAGCGGTCTATGATCAGAACGCCTTTCTCTTCAACCCCTCCCGGCATGTGCAGGACTATCTGCACTTAGCCGGTGGCCCGAACCGCAACGCCGACTCCAAGCACGCATTCGTGATTCGTGCGGACGGGTCTGTCTTCAGCCAAGACAACACCAACACACTCTGGGGTAATACCTTCGCGCATGCCCAGGTTAACCCCGGAGATACTATCGTGGTGCCGGAGAAGCTCTTCAAGCCATCGGCGATGCGAGAATTCATTCAGTGGTCGCAAGTCTTCTCCCAGCTTGCTCTGGGCGCTGCAGCGATCGCAATTCTGGTACCATAACGCTCCGGCGCCACTTGCAACCTGGCGCCTTGCATGATTTCCAAGGTCCGGGTAGATTGGCTCCAGCAAGTATTGTTTTTTCAGTATGTTATAATCGTCACAACAAAACCACGTGGGCTTTCTGGCTAGCTGTAAATATGCATCGGTACAATTTAGGTGGATGGGACGATCGAGATCGGCAGTTTCTCCGCCTGACAACAACATTTCCCAATTGGGGAACGCTGATCCGGATCTGAACGGATACTTTCGCAACCCACTTACGCATCAAAATATAATTCGGAGAAACAGATCCCTTCGTTAAACTACAAGCGTTAAAGACTTTCAACCCTGGATCGGATTGAATGCACCCAACACTGTTGTCACTGCTGAACGCTCCGGCAAATGTTACCGAGTTTCGTGGAGCTCAGCGTGTTTTGGAAACGGGTCACGTTGCGGGAGAAATGGGTCCGATCGCCGCGGCGGAGGTAGCACTGGCGAGCACGTGGAGTGTTTCGGCCGCAAAGCGATTTCTTGATATCGTTACCTCGGTAGTCGCTCTGCTATTACTTTCTCCTTTCATGCTGATGTTGGCGCTCATGGTGGGATTTACCTCCAAGGGCCCGATCTTCTTTGCCCAGCGACGAGTCGGCAGTCACGGCAGACTATTCACCATCTTTAAATTTCGCACGATGGAGGTTGCTCCGTCGCAGCAGCATGGACCGGCAATCACCGTTCATGGAGATAGACGCATAACCACAGTGGGAGCTGTGCTGCGCAGGTACAAGCTGGACGAGTTGCCCCAGTTTTACAACGTTCTACAGGGCGACATGAGCCTGGTTGGACCTCGCCCAAAGCTGCCTCATCATGAGGGTATGAACATGCCCTTCCGCCCTGGCCTTACCGGCGCCGCTACTCTTGCTTTTCGTTGCGAGGAGCAGATGCTGCACGCCATTCCGGCACACGATCTCGATCTCTTCTACGACAGGATCGTTAAGCCGCTAAAGGCACGAATCGATTCAAACTATATGGAGAGGGCGACGCTGCTCACCGACTTGGGCCTCATGCTTAACACCGCTGTCGCTTGTCTTGGCTTTGAAGCGGATGGCTCCGCCTTTGATCTGTCGCAATCCGCGTAGACTCTCCGCTCTCGCGTACCTCCGTCATCGTCTCTCCGATCATCCGGGTTTTGCCCCCGAAGGCAAGCTTGCAACAGCTATACTTCTACCAAGCGTCCATCGATTGATACGGATGTGATTGCGTGCCGAAGACGGTGGAATTCCCCCGGCCGTTTGGGCGATTGAGCCTTCGCGAAGGTGGATTTTGAAGCCTGGAGCAGAGACAGAATGACAGAAGCAGCAAAGGTTACTGTGGAAGAAGTACGTCGTGTCGCCGAGCTTGCGAATCTTGAGCTGACCGCAGACGAAGAATCCCGCATGCAGCGAGACTTGAATGCAATTCTAGGTCATGTGGCACAGCTGAATGAGTTGGATACATCCAGCGTGCCGGCCATGGCCCAGGTGACAGAGATCTTGGCCCTTCCACCTCTTCCCGCGTTGGAGACGCTCCGGCCAGACTCAGTTCGGCCCTCTCTTGACCGCAAAGTGGTCCTCGATGGCGCACCGGACTCAGATGGTACGTTTTTCAAGGTTCCCAGCGTATTTGACCGATAGCAACGCCAGACCGTCGCCGCACGCAGGCGGCCCGATACGGAAAGAGAATGACTCCAGAAACAGTAATGCCAGGAAACACCCAAACTATTGACTCCGTTCGCGATGAGCTCGCCAATGGAAGCAAAACTGCCCAGTCGCTCGCTGAAGCAGCCTATGCGCGCATCGCAGAGGCTGACCCCAGCATTCATGCCTTTCTGGCCCTCAGCCGGGAACGCGCGCTGAAGCAGGCCCAGAAGATCGACGCTATTGCCGCCAAAGGTGAGCCCCTTCCACCCCTGGCTGGCGTTCCCGTCGCCGTTAAGGACGTAATCAACATGCAGGGCGCGCCGGCGACGGCTGGCTCAAAGATTCTGCAGGGATATCTGCCACCTTACGACGCTACCGCAGTACAGCGGCTTGAAGCTGCGGGAGCGACGCTGCTGGGCAAGTTGAATTGCGACGAATTTGCGATGGGCTCATCGAACGAAAATTCCGCGTATGGCCCGGTGCACAATCCGCGTGCGCTCGACCGCGTACCGGGCGGCTCCAGCGGCGGTTCGGCAGCCGCTGTCGCTTCGGGAATGGCGGTTGCGACGCTCGGCTCTGACACCGGCGGCTCGATCCGCCAGCCAGCCTCGTTCTGCGGAGTGGCCGGCGTTCTTCCCACGTATGGGCGCGTCTCACGATTCGGCCTGATCGCCTTTGCCTCATCACTGGATCGCATTGGTCCGTTTGCAAACACGGTGAAGGATTGCGCCACGCTGCTCGGCGTGATCGCAGGATACGATCCGATGGATGCGACCTCGTCAACATTGCCGGTGGCGGATTATGTCGCGGATTTGGCCAAGCCGGTAGCGGGCCTGCGCATCGGGGTACCCGCGGAGTATTTTGCCGATGGTTTGGACCCCGAAGTTCGCGTGGCGATCGAGAGCGGAATTGAGAAGCTGCGCGCGAAGGGCTGCAGCGTTCATCCCATTTCGCTGCCGCACACGCGCTACGCGATCCCAACTTACTATGTCCTGGCAACGGCCGAGGCTAGTTCGAACCTGGCTCGCTTTGACGGTGTTCGCTACGGCTATCGCGCGGAAGATGCGGAGACGCTATCGGCGATGTACCGCCGCTCGCGCGATGAGGGCTTCGGAGCCGAGGTCAAACGCCGCATACTGCTCGGCACCTATGCGCTGAGCGCCGGATACTATGACGCGTACTACCTCAAGGCGCAGCAGGTTCGCCGCCTGCTTACGCAGGATTACCTCAACGCTTTTTCGCAGGTCGATGCGATCGTCACCCCCACCGCTCCTACGCCCGCCTTCAAGATAGGCGAGAAGAGCGACGATCCTATCGCCATGTACCTCGCCGATATTTACACGGTAACGGCGAGCCTCGCGGGAATCTGCGGCATCTCGGTGCCATGTGGACACTCAAGCGAAGGATTGCCGATCGGAATGCAGATCCTCGGCAAACACTTCGACGAGAGCACGGTCTTCCGCGTCGCACAGGCTGTAGAACAGGGCTAATCCGAGGCGCAAGTCAGCGGGGCAGGCTGTCCCCGCAGCGCAAACATCTGTCGATTCTAATCGGCTAACTAACTTGTTCTACAGAGGCTGGTAGTAGCGCTCCTCGGGTGCGGCACAGCCCTGACAGAGTGTCTTGCCGTCATGCACTACGAAGCGGTCGTAGTTGATCCCTTCGCCGCATACGGCGCACGCGATGCGCTCCCCCTTGAAGCCGGGAAACTCTTTCGGGTCGAGCGTCACCCGCACCCACTCTTCAGCAAATAGATCGCCATCGGACAGCTCGCGGTAGGCATGCATCTGCTGCTGATTCTTGTTCTCGATCTCGGGGAACCTCTCGCGTGCGAGAGCCCTGGAGGATTCGAGCGCCGCGATGCGTATGGCGCGCTGGCTGGCAAGATCCACAAATGTCGCCGCCATCTTGCCCCAATCGCGAAACTTGAGCGCGCGCTTTCCCAGCCTGCATCCCGTAACCACGCCGATCGCGTCGGTGGCGCAGCGATCAATCTCGACGAATGTGACCAATCGTTTGCGATCCGCCCCACGGGGATCTTCGATGCCCAGCCGGGTGCAGCCCAGCATCGCCATGCGAACGCCCAGTACCTGTCCAGCGCAGAGGTGCCCGTGGGCAATTCTTGCTTCTTCCAACAATGCGTCAAGGGACTCCATGACGCATATCGTAGTGCATTCCGGGTCACTCCGGCTCGGCGCTGTCTCCTTCTTCCACCAGCACCGCGGAGAGCCCAACTAAGTCGAAGCTGACGGGATCATTTCCTGTAGGGTGGAAGGTTACGCGCAACGGTTCGCGCTGCCAGTCGGAGGCGGAGCAGGCGGGACTGGCGTGGTCGTCCAGGCTCCACGCAGTCAGCTTTTTGGCGAGGACGGCGCGGCGCGCTCCTACTTGCGCGACCACTGCGTAGAGAGATTTGGCGGTCGTCGGCAGGCCGCAGTAGGCCGCATAGTCGCGAAACCACACAACTTCCGAGACCGCAGGATCGTAGTCCGGCAAGTGCAGGGCGGTGACGTGGCCAGTGATGCGGTCCACCATGATCCACGACCCGCGCTGCCATACCCAGCGCTCCTTTGCGTCGAGGGGAAGCGTGTCGTTGATGTGCAGGGCACGGCGGATGGTAAAGCTGCGGTCGGTAATATCGTGGGCTTCGCCGGTCGTCCATTCCTTGACCTGGCCATCGACCACCAGTGCGCGAATCTTCAGGTCGCCATCGGTTGCGGCCGCGCCGCGCGCAGAAGCGTCAGCCGGGTCGCCAACGGTGGTATGTGGAACACGCTTTGCGACTCCCAGGCCAACCGCGTGTGGCTTGCTCGCGGCTGGAAGAGAAACGGCAGAAAAGAGCAGCCCACTAAAGAAGAGGGCGCGACAAAAACAATGTGCGGAGAGCATGGCAGCAAGGCTACGGCGATGCCGGCGGCGGGACAAGTCCACATTCGGGCAAGTGACCTGAAAGTAACCACACGCATGGCACCTAAGGGGGAGGGACCGCCTGCATCATCCAGATTTATATGACATTTCCGGGCGTAAGGCGCGCACGACGGTGAGCGGGCGCCAGGTTTTCTGACGGGAAGCGCCCGACAATCGGCCGGCAAGTGGGGCCTTCTGGAGTGAGCCCCGCTCTTTGCACAGCGTTTACTCAATCACCGCTAGCTTAGCGCGTTTGCCCACGCGCAGGGGCCAGCGTGCCGGTAACTCCTTCACCAGGATGTTCACCGTCTTTTCCGTTGAGTCACCAATCGAGATCCCGGCGCGCTTGATCTGGTTGGAAGCCGCGGTGGTGGACTCCGCCAGCCCGGCTGCATGCAGCAGCTTGGGCAAGCGAATGCCTCGACCTTGCGCAATGTCGTCCGCGCCCACTTCAAGATTCGACAGGCGCTGGCCGCTGGCAGAGTAGATCGTTGTGATTGTGTGCGGCTCATCCGAGTTCCACTCCACATCGGAGTAGGCGATATGCACTTCATCCAGATCCTGCAGCACTTCTCTACGTTGAAATTGTGCCGCCCAGTTCTCGTCTGCGTGCTGTGCAGCCTCCTGCGTGTGAAAGCCGGCGACAATGTTTCGCGCGAGTTGCTTCTTAACTTCCATAGGGTGCAGCGTGCCGGCATTTACGTCGGCTTCCATCTTGTCGATTTCTGACTGGCGCAGATCGGTCAGAAATGTCCAGTACTTCCACATCAGCTCGTCTGAGATCGACATCAGTTTGCCGTACATCTCCTGCGGCGGTTCCTTGATGCCGATAGCGTTGCCGAGCGATTTGGACATCTTCTGCACGCCATCCAGTCCCTCAAGAATCGGGGTCATCAGGATGATCTGCGACGGCTGGTCGTAGTGGCGCTGTAGCTCGCGGCCCATCAGCAGGTTGAACCTCTGGTCGGTCCCGCCAAGCTCCACGTCCGCGTTCAGCGCGACAGAGTCATATCCCTGCGACAGTGGGTAAAGGAGCTCGTGCAGTGAGATCGGCTTCTCTTCCTGGAATCGCTTGTGGAAGTCGTCGCGCTCCAGCATCTGCGAGACAGTAAAGTGCGCAGCCAGCCGGATGATCCCTTCGAAGCCCAGCGTGCCCAGCCACTCGGAGTTGAAGCGCACCTCGGTCTTCGCTGGATCGAGAATGCGGAAGACCTGGTCTTTGTAGGTCTCGGCATTCGCGAGGATTTCTTCGGTGGTCAACTGCTTGCGGGTAGCGTTGCGGCCTGAGGGGTCGCCGATCAACCCGGTGAAGTCGCCGATCAGAAAGATGACCGTGTGGCCCAGATCCTGAAAGTGCTTCAGTTTACGGATGAGGACGGTGTGGCCCAGGTGCAGATCGGGAGCGGTCGGATCAAACCCGGCCTTTACGCGCAGCGGTTTGCCGCTCTTGCGCGAGGCCTCCAGTCGCTCACGAAGATCGGAGAGACGGATGATCTCGGCAGCACCCTTTTCAAGCAGATCAAGTTGTTCTTCAACAGGAGCAAAGGTGGTCATGGCTTAAACAGTATAAGGGACTGGCCGTCCAGGCATTCGCCCTTCGGGTAGGCAGCTTGCGCGCCCGAGACGGGATCGCCTCTTGAGCCCGGGTACTATCGCGACGCATACTGTCTCCATGGATGCCGAGAGTGTTCGCGAGTACCTGCTGCAATTGCCGGACGTGGTGGAGACGATGCAATGGGGCGCCAACCTTGTCTTCTGGGTGGGAGACAAGGCCATCGGCGGCAAGATGTTCGCCCTCGTGAACCTCGAGCCGGACGGCCACGGTGTCATCTCCTTCGCTGCGGGAGCGGAGCGTTATGGGGAACTGGTGGAGCAGGACGGAGTATTTCCCGCTCCCTACATGGCGCGAATCTGCTGGGTCGCGCTGGAGCGCTGGAATGCAATGCGCGCGCCCGAATTGCGCGAATTGCTGCGAAACGCCCGGGACCTGGTGGAAGCGAAGTTGCCAAGACGCACAAAGGATGCTCTCGCCTTGCCGCCAGCCGAACGCAAGAAGCTGATTTCGGCACGACGAAAAGTGCTGGCTGCTGCAGCGAAAAAGACCGGTGGGAAAAAGTCATCCAAATCCAAAGCTTGAGCGAAGAGAGCTGACGAGTGCGGAGAGTGCACGCAAGGAGGGACGTCCGTGTATATCCCAACAGCCAATGAGGAGAAGCGAATCCCCGTGATGCAGGCGTTGATAGCTTCAAGTCCGTTGGCAGCGCTGGTGACCCTGGGTGCAGCCGGCCTCATCGCATCGCATATACCAATGGTTCTGGAGGCCGACGGCTCACAGCTCGGGCTGCTGCGGGGGCACGTCGCTCGCACCAACACTCAATGGAGCGATCTCGTCCCAACAGTCGATGCGCTCGCGATCTTCGCGGGTCCTCAACACTACATCTCGCCATCCTGGTATCCGGCCAAAGCGGAGCACGGCAAAGTGGTGCCGACGTGGAACTACGCTGTCGTTCATGCTTACGGCCCGGTGAGAGTGATCGAGGACAAGCAATGGCTGCGAGCACACGTCTCCCGGCTGACCAGTATTCACGAAGGCGGCTTCCCGGCGCCCTGGAAAGTCACCGACGCTCCAGAGGAGTATCTGGCATCGATCTTGAACGGAATTGTTGGGATAGAGCTATCAATCAATCGCCTCGAAGGTAAATGGAAGCTGAGCCAGAACCGCAGCGAGAGAGACCGCGACGGCGTAGCGGCGGGCCTTCAGGAACTGAATACGCCCGAAAGCCTCGCCATGAAGAACCTCATGGAAAAGAGATAGAGAAGAAGGCAGCCGGCTTTGCTGGGCTTTTCAAAATCCCGATCGGTGCTTGACAATGTATAAGTGCATACTTATATATTGAATGTGTGAACCAGGCGATCTCGATCTTCCGCGCTCTCGGGGATCCAACCCGGCTGGCCGTCTTCGAATTTCTGGCCCGCGAGGAGATGACCGTCTCCGAACTGACGCGGCGATTTGAAGTCTCCCAACCGGCGATCTCGCAACACCTTGCGACTCTGCGCGTCAGCGGGCTCGTTCGGCAACGGAAGCAAGGTCGTCAGATTTTCTATCGTGCGAATCCTGCAGGAATTGATCCCATGTTTCGCTGGATAGATATTCATCGAGCGTTCTGGCACGATCGCGGGCCAAAGCTAACAAATGTTCTGAAGGAGATGAAGGATGAGTGAGCAACCCACTGTATCTGCTGAAAAGCTTTCTATCACTGCGGACTACGACCTGCCAGAAAAGTCTGACAAGGTGTGGAGAGCACTCACTGACCCGACGTTGCTGGCGCAATGGCTCATGCCCAACGATATCCGCGCCGAAGTGGGTCACAAATTCAACTTTAAGGCTCCGCCAATCGGCGGTTGGGACGGGATCGTGCATTGCGAAGTGCTCAGTGTGATCCCAGAGCAGTTGCTCGCATACGCGTGGCGCGGCCACGATCTCGACACCGTCGTCACCTGGACGCTCAAGCCCAGCGCATCTGGTGGAACGCACCTGCATCTGGAGCATTCAGGCTTCGACGGCGAAAGCTTTGCCTTCAAGGCAATGTCCCAGGGATGGCGCGGTAAAGTTGCCGATCGTCTCACCCAGCTTCTCGCTGCCAACTGAAAGCGCGGGCGGAAGCTCATCGAGAATTCCGCCCAAAGCACATCCGTTCACGATGAGCCTTCGCAAGGCGATAGATTCAGCGCTGAGTTGCACTCTCGCCGTGCTCTCCATTAGCGTTGCCCTATGGTTTCGCTTTCTCTCGAAGGACGAGTGGCGCTCATCAGCGGTGGTTCGCGTGGCATCGGGGCGGAGACGGTGCGGCTCTTTCGCCAGGCTGGCGCCAAGGTCGTTTTCAACTATCGCCAGGCTCGCGATCAAGCCGTGGCTCTGGTTGAAGAGTGTGGTGGCACCGGCGAATGTGTCGCGGTTCAGCAGGATCTCTCCAGCGCACGCGACGGCCGCTCGCTGGTCGCCGCCGCAGTCGGGCACTTTGGGCGGCTAGACGCGCTGGTGGTAAACCATGGCATCTGGCCACCCAAGGATGTGCCTATCGCCAGCATGTCCGATCAGCAATGGGATCAGACGATGGGCGTGAACCTGGACAGTGTCTTCGGGTTGGTACAGTCCGCGGTGGCACAATTCCAAAAGCAACGTGCAACTCGCGGCAGCGGCACAGGCGCTGCCGGTCACATTGTTCTCATCAGCTCCACGGCAGGCCAGCGAGGCGAGGCATTCCACGCCGACTATGCAGTCAGCAAGGGAGCCATCATCAGCCTTACGAAGAGCCTCTCCAGCGAACTCGCGGGCGAAGGCATCTATGTAAATTGCGTGGCTCCCGGATGGGTGGCAACCGATATGTCGGCGGCAACATTTGCGGACCCGGCGAGCAGGAATAGAATCCTCTCTACCATTCCGCTGGGGCGGGTAGCCACTCCGCATGAGATCGCCGCGCCCGTATTGTTCCTGTGTACCTCGCACGCTGGATTCATCTCCGGCGAGGTGCTCAATGTGAATGGCGGCGCGGTTCTCGTGGGATGATCGATTAGCAACGGAATAGGAAGGCACGATGCTTCAAAACATTTCACACCGGTTCTCAGGCTCTCGCGGGCGTGCTGCCTTCGCCGGAATCATCATGCTTGCCGCAATTTTTTCCGCGCCCTCTCCAGCGCGTGCCCAGGATACAGACGCCGCCGTCCTTGCCAATCAGAAGAAGGCGCGGGAGGTCCTCGACCAAATGGTGCAGGCTCTAGGCGGAAATGCCTGGATGACGATGAAATTTCGTTATAGCGAAGGCCGGCGTACTGCCTTCTATCATGGCAATCCGACAGGCGGAATTATCGATTCTTTTGAATACCACGTCTTCCCTGATCAAGACTGCATCCAGTTCACGAAGAAGAAGGACGTCGTCACGATCATCAGCGGGCAGCAAGGCTGGGAGATTACCTACCGCGGCAAACGGGATCTGCCGAAAGAGCAACTGGAGAGCGCCCTGCGGAGGCGCGACCATTCGGTGGAAGTGGCAGTCAAGGTCTGGTTGAAAGATCCCCGGACCATTCTCTTCTACGATGGACAGCGCACCGTACAGCGGCATCTTGCCGACAAGGTACGCATCGTCAATTCAGAAAATGACTCCATCACGATCGAGACGGATGCAAATAGCCATCTGCCCATTCGCCGCACCTTCCAATGGCGCGATCCCATCTACAAGGACAAGAACGAGACCTCGGAAGAGTATGACGATTACCACGCCATGGACGGCTTCCCTACGCCCTTCACCATTACCGACTACGAGAATGGCGAGATGGTCGGCCAGCGGTTCTTGTTCAAGGCCAGCTACAACATGGACCTGCCGCCGGATATCTTCAATCCGGACGCTACCGCGGCGAAGATCAAGAAGTAGGCACCGCCTGCCGACCGCATCTATCTGTCGGGCAAGCCCCTGGCGGCAGCACGGAACTCGTCGTTCAGATCGACGCCCGTAAATTGTATAATCGGCGCTGCAAACTTATGGACACGCAAACCGCAACTCCCGACACCTCCCAGCAGTTGGACATAGCCGCCATCATGTCGATTCTGCCGCACCGCTTCCCGTTCCTGCTCATCGACCGCGTGGTTGAGGTAGTTCGCCGGGAACGCATCGCGGCCATCAAAAATGTCACCATCAATGAGCCGTTTTTTCAGGGTCACTTCCCCGGCTATCCGGTCATGCCCGGAGTGCTGGTGATTGAGGCGATGGCTCAAGCCGGTGCTTGCCTTCTGCTCACCGAGTTTCCCGACCGTGACGAACACCTGGCCTTCTTCACCGGAATTGAGCGCGCGAAGTTTCGCCGCCCGGTAGTGCCCGGCGATCAGATCCGCTTCGAGGTCAAGGTTCTTAACTGGCGCTCGAAGGCCTGCCGCATGGAGGGCACCGCCACGGTGGAAGGCAAGCTCGCATGCGAGGCAGTCATCATGTGCCAGCTAGTTCCGCGCCAACGGCCGGCTGCGGTCCCCGCCGCTCCTACGACGAGCGCTGAGTGAGCATTCACGCCACTGCCATCGTCGCTGCCTCGGCGGTAGTGCCGGCGAGTTGCGCGGTCGGCCCCTACTGCACCATCGGGCCAAATGTCGTTCTGGGCGAGGAATGTGAGCTCGTCTCCCACGTGGTCCTCGACGGTCACACCACTATCGGCGCGCGCAACCGCTTCTATCCCTTCGCTTCTGTTGGAGTTGCGCCGCAGGATATCAGCTACGCCGGTGAGCCTACGCGGCTGGAAATCGGCGACGACAACGTTATCCGCGAGAGCGTAACTGTCTCGCGAGGCACCGTGAAGGGCGGAGGCATTACGCGCGTCGGCAGTGGATGCCTCTTTATGACCTGCGCCCACATCGGCCACGACAGCCAGGTCGGAAGCCATTGCCTCTTCGCGAATGCAGCCACGCTCGCCGGGCATGTGGTGGTGGAGGACTACGCCTCAGTCGGAGCCTTCTCCGCAGTTCATCAATTCTGCTACGTGGGCCGCTATGCTTTCATAGGCGGCGGGACCATCTGTACCCAGGATGTTCTCCCCTACTCGCTGACCGCCGCCAAGCGGGAGGCGCGAGCCTATGGCATCAACAAAGTTGGCTTGCAGCGCAGGGGCTTTTCGCCTGAGCGCCTGAAGGCTCTGCAGCACGCCTACAAAACACTGCTCGCCTCACGGCGAAACACCACGCAGGCCATCGCGCAACTCCGCACCGAAGGCGTCCCCACGGACGATGTGGCTTACCTGATCGAATGCGTCGAGCGCTCCCGCCGCGGAGTCATCAAGTAACAATGAAACTTGGCCTCATCGCCGGCAATGGACGCTTCCCATTCCTGCTGCTCGATGCCGCGCGTGCGCATGGTGACGAAGTCGTGGTCGCCGCCATCAAAGAAGAGACCGACCCCGAGATCGACGCCGTTGCGGCACGCGACCAGGGCGTCACTGTCTTCTGGGTCTCGCTGGGAGAACTATCCAGACTTATTGAGACCTTTCAGGCTCGAGGAGTGACCCGCGCCGTCATGGCTGGGCAGGTCAAGCACAGGCAGATTTTCTCCAGCATCCGTCCCGACTGGCGACTGGCCAAGCTGCTCCTCTCCTTGCGTACGCGGAACACTGACATGCTGCTCGGCGCCGTAGCGAAAGTCCTGAAAGATGAGGGCATCGAGCTAGTCTCGTCTACCGCCTATCTGGAGCCGCTGCTGGCAAAGGCCGGCCAACTGACCGCCCGCGCACCCGGCGAGGAAGAGCTGAAAGACATCGAGTATGGACGCACCGTCGCCCGCGCCATCGCCGGCTTTGACATCGGGCAGACCGTTGTCGTCGCTGGACAAGCCTGCGTAGCCGTCGAGGCGATGGAGGGAACCGACGCTGCCATTGAGCGCGCCGGGCACCTGATGGAAAGCCTTGCGGTGGATGGCGATGCCTCAACACTGGCCCGCGATCTCACCATCGTAAAGGTCGCCAAGCCCAAGCAGGACATGCGCTTCGACGTGCCTGTGATCGGCGTTCATACCATCAGGAAAATGCAGCAGGCACGAGCTACCTGCCTGGCGATCGAGGCCGGACGAACACTGATTTTTGATGCGGATACAGTTCGTTCCCTGGCCGACGAGGCAGGCATTGCGATTGTTGCCGTCGAACAAGCATAATCAAGCTCCACCGTGGTGCGTTGCCACGTGGCAAATCTTCCCCGGAGAGTCCACAGTGTCGAAAACATCTATTGCTTTGCTCGCGCTCTGCGTCCTTGTCTTTGCCGTCGCCCTGCGTCACGGGCGGGCTGCGGATGATCAGATGCCTGCGGTTGGCGCCTCTGCACCCACCTTCACGCTTCCGTCACAGGATGGTTCCGAGATCAGCCTCGCCAGCTTCAAAGGAAAGTGGGTTGTCCTCTACTTCTACCCCAAGGACATGACGTCGGGCTGCACGCTCGAAGCGCATAACTTCCAGCGCGACCAGGCCAAGTACGACAAGTACAACGCCGTGATCCTCGGCGTCAGTCTCGACTCCGCTGACAGCCACAAGCAGTTCTGCACCAAGGAAGGTTTGACCTTCCGCCTTCTTTCCGACAGCGACAAGAAGGTGACGCCGATGTACGGCTCCATGGGCAACTACATGGGCATGACCATCGCCAAGCGCAACACCTTCCTCATCGATCCCTCGGGCAAGATCACCAAGGTATGGGTGGGTGTTGATCCATCACACCACAGCGAAGAGGTACTGGCAGAACTCGGTACGGTGGCTAAGAGCTAGCAACACGCTCTGGATTCGTAATGGTTGCAAACAGGGTGTTCCGCAGTGAGGGTTCACGGCCTTGCCACGGGACACCAGGTCGTTGGGCTTACCTTGTTCGTCAGTGCCGCATCCTCTGGTACAAATCTCCCCACCGCCGCTTGCGGCTAAGATAAACAAATGCCAACTTCTCCCGTTCTTCTGGTACATGGCGGCGCGTGGGATATCCCTGACGACATGGTGCAGGCTCACCGGAACGGCGTGTCCAAGGCTCTCGCGGCCGGGTATGCGCTGCTCAACGCTGGAGCCAGGGCTCTCGACGCCGTAGAACAGGCAGTCGCTATCCTCGAAGATGACGATACTTTCGACGCGGGGCTAGGCAGCTTCCTCACGCGCGATGGCCGCGTGCAGATGGACGCCCTGCTGATGGATGGCTCCAACCTACGTGCCGGCGGAGTCGCCTGTGTCGAGCGCCTGCGCAATCCGATCCACGCAGCCAGACTGGTTTTGGATAAAAGCCCGCACGTCTACTTTGTGGGAGAGGGAGCCGAGCAGTTTGCCCAGTCGCAGGGAATCACTCTCATCGATAACGCAGAACTGGTGATGGATCGCGAACGCAAGCGGCTCGCGGAGGCGCAGGAGCTGGAACGCAGGGGACGCCCCGACCGCAGCTTCTCCGGACCGCCCAATGAGCTGGAGCCGCCGTCCTACACTTCGCACGACACCGTCGGCGCCATTGCCCTCGACACTTTTGGCAATCTTGCAGCGGGCACGTCAACCGGTGGCACACTGAACAAAACGCCCGGCCGCGTCGGTGATTCTTCGCTGATTGGTTGCGGCTGCTACGCTGACAACCTCAGCGGCGCCACCTCGCTTACGGGATGGGGCGAGCCCATCATGAAGCTCGTTCTCGGCAAGTGGGCCGTGGATCGCGTGGCTACCGGTTTCGCTCCGGATCGCTCGGCGGCGGAAGCGATCGCCTATCTCAACCGCAGGCTCAATGGCCACGGGGGCATCATCCTGCTGGGACCAGACGGCCGCTACGGCATTGCCTACAACACACCCCGCATGGCTTGGGGAGTCGCCACCGCCGTCGGCTTCGAATCCGGCATCACCCGCGATTGAGCGCCGCCTGCTCGCGAACCCGGTCCTCTTCTTTGCAATAATGGACCGCATGCTTGTACTGGCATCCTCATCGCCCCGGCGCAGAGAATTACTCACCCAGGCCGGCTTCGAATTCCAAGTCATCCCATCGTCCGTGCCGGAGGAGCATCAGGCCGGAGAGGATGCCATTACCTTCGCGACCCGCCTTGCGCGTGAGAAGGCCCAGGCCATCTTCGACGAACAATCCGCGCTCGACGAGCCGGAGAGTCCGCTGCTTGTCCTGGGCGCCGATACGGTCGTCGTGGTGGATGGTGACATTCTGGGAAAACCCGTCGACGCCGAGGACGCAGTCCGCATGCTGACGCGTCTCTCCGGCCGCACGCACCAAGTCATTACCGGGGTATGTCTCATCTCGCGCGCCGGAGTCGAGGCCGCCGCCGAAGTCACCTTCGTCCGCATGCTCAAATTTTCCCGGGCGGAGATTGCCGCGTATGTGGCCACGGGTGAGCCGTTGGACAAAGCCGGAGCCTACGCCATACAGGGACGCGCTGCACGCTGGATTCCCCGAATCCAAGGGTGCTATTTCAATGTTGTGGGGTTGCCATTGTCGCTGGTCTCCAGCCTGGTGGAGGGAATGCATCGCCGTCTCAAGCACCGCTGATCCGTCAGCGGCATGGCGCGTTTCCCAGGCTCTACTCTCGGCCCACATCGCTTTGCCTTGCGGCTTCAGTCTGGGCTTCCGTTCTGTTCTTTCTTCGCGCAGGGGCCGTAATCGCCAGGCCGAGGAAGACGAGCACGCTGACCGCCAGCAGTCCCAACTCAATCGCCTTCAACATGCTGCTCCTCCGCTCTCTTTCAGTCTACATTCGCAATCATCGCCGCAAGAAGAGCCGTTCTCCTGGGCAGGTGTTCCAGCACAATCGATTCATGCGCGGCGTGTGCGCCATCTCCCACCGCTCCCATGCCGTCCAGAGTTGGTACTCCCAAAGCCGAAGTAAAGTTCCCGTCTGAAGCGCCACCCGTGGCCGCCTCGTCGAGCTTGAATCCCATCTCCGCAGCCAGAGACTGCGCCTTGCGGAAAAGCTTCACTGTTCCTGCCGTACGCTCCATTGGAGGTCGATTCAGCCCACCTTCGATAGTCAGAGTGCACTTCTCATCTTCTGGACGCAGCTTGCGGAAGAGACGCTCCATCTTGGCCGCGTCCGCACGTTTCGCAATTCGCACATCTACCTCGGCCCACGCTTCCGCCGCCACTACATTCGATCTCGTTCCGCCGGCAATCACGCCTGCATTTACTGTGATGCCGCGATCCAGATCGGTAAAGTCAGAGAGCTTGCCGATTAGACGCCCCAGCTCCGAAATCGCGCTGTGTCCACGCTCGAAATCCACGCCACTGTGCGCCGCAATCCCCTGCACATGCAAGCGAAATCCGCCCGATCCCTTGCGCGCTGTTTTGTAGGCGCCATCTAGACCTTGTGCCGGCTCCAGCACAAACACCGCCTCACAACTCTTCGCAATCCTCTCAGTCACCGCACGAGAGACCATGCTTCCCGTTTCCTCATCACTGTTCAGCAGCATTACGACGGGCCGCGTTAACAGGCCCCGTGTGCTAACGATCTCCAACGCCGTCAGGGCCATCGCCACTCCGGCCTTCATGTCCAGCACGCCGGGTCCCCAGGCACACCCGTCCCGCAACCTGAACGGCATGTTCAGTAGTGTGGCCAGAGGCCAAACCGTATCAAGGTGTCCCAGCAGCATCAATGGTTTGCGCCCGCGCACTCTCGGTCCAAAGCGCACCTCAAGCAAATCGCCATATTTTTTCTGCCGATGTCTCCTGGCGACGCCGCCCATACTCACGCAGCGTCGCTCCACCAGCGCGACGCATGCGTCCACGCCGGCCTTGTCTTCGGTCGGAGACTCGGTCCGCACCAGCGCCTCCAGCAACTCCAGCAAGCTCTGCTGCCGTATGCCGGCTTCTGCCAGAAGCCCTTCGTTTTCCTCGACCTTGCCCTTGGCCATCTGCCGTCCTCAAACGTTTGAAATGCGCAGAAAATTGATCACAATTAACTCAGGAGTGTGGCTAAACTACCACACGGCAACTTTATATTCCGCAAGTAGTCTTATCCATGGAGCGCCCCTCACGGTTCAATCGGCGGGCCGCCTCAGGACGTTGCGCTTGGCAGAACTTCAGCATTTCGAACATACCATCGCGGCTCCCATTGAGTTCACAGGCGTCGGCCTGCACAGCGGCGCGCCTGTGCACATGCGCATGCTGCCTGCGCCCGGCGGATCTGGCATCGTTTTCCGCCGCACCGATCTCGACAACTTTGAAATCGCCGCTACTGGCCGCAATGTCGCTAAGGTGAGCTACGCCACCAGCCTGATGCGCCAGGGCGTCCTCATCTCTACCACCGAGCATCTACTCTCCGCCTTCACCGGGATGGGCGTCGATAACGTCATCGTCGAACTGGACAACCTCGAGCTGCCAATCCTCGATGGCAGCGCTCTGCCTTATGTCGAAGCCTTCGCGTCTGGCGGTCTCACCCGCCAGCGTCGTCGCCGGGAGTATCTCCGCATCCTCAAGGACGTTGAGGTGCACGACGGCAACAAGTTCATCGGTGTCTACCCGGCCGATAGTTACTCCATCGACTACGCCATCGATTTTCCTGCACCCATCGGTCGCCACCGTTTCGCCGTTGATCTGGGAGCCGGCACTTACGGCGCAGAGATCGCTCCGGCGCGAACCTTCGGCTTCAAGGCCGACGAGCAAAAGCTGCGCGATATGGGCCTCATCCGTGGCGTCTCCGACGAGAGCGCGATCATCGTCGGCAAGCAGGGCGTTGAGAATGGGCCACTGCGCTTTGCCAACGAATTTGTTCGCCACAAGGTTCTGGATCTCATCGGCGACCTCGCCCTCGCGGAGCACTGCATTCTTGGACGCGTGGTGGCCGAGCGCGCAGGACACGCCATGCACACCGCGCTCGTCTCCCGCCTGCGCCGCGATCGATCCACGTGGGAGGTCGCCCATCTCCCCTACGACAAACCCCGGCCCTCGCACGCCAAACTGAAACCGACGCTCGCTCCCGCCTAGCCGCCCCAAAGATCCTGAACTCTGATCAATTCTTATTCTGCCACTCGCGAATATGGGCCGTTGTCAGTGACATACTAACCAGCTGGAGGTCGTAGCCATGCATGTCAGCGAGATCTGGCGCTACCCGGTCAAGAGTATGCGCGGCCAACGCCTCACGCAGTCGGAAGTTTTACGCACCGGCCTCGCCGCCGACCGCAGCATCGTCGTCATCTCGCGCACCACTGGAAGGTTCATTACCTCGCGCACGCATCCCGGCTTGCTCGGGCTCAGCGGCGCCGTCGAGGACGGCAGCATCACCATCAATGGCAAGCCCTGGAATAGCGCCGAGGCACGCCAGCTCGTAGACGAAGCAGCCAAGGAGCACGTTGACCTCGAAGACCTCGGATCCAGCACTGAGCGCTTCGACATTCTTCCGTTATTGGTGGCAACCGACGGGGCCATTCAGGCTCTCGGAATCGATAGCCGCCGCTTACGTCCCAACATCATCGTCGCCGGTGTTGCGGGACTGGCCGAGCGAGAATGGCCCGGGCATTCGCTGCGCCTGGGGCCAGTTGAGATCGAAGTGGCCCAGCTCCGTGCGCGATGCGTGATGACCACCTACGACCCCGACACGCTCGTGCAGGACCGCAGTGTCCTCTTCCGTATCGTCTCAGAGATGGGCGGCAAACTCGCGCTTGATTGCGCCGTGCGCACGCCCGGCCTCCTGCGCGAAAACGACTCCGTCGAACTTATCAGCTAGGCTGCGGAAGACCGCTTCACGTCTCCTAGACAAACAGCAGACACTGCGGCTTGCTGATCGCGAATTCCTTCCCAGTCTCGCTCAACTTTCCAGTCGTCGCGTCGCGGCGGAAGACGGCAATATTGCCTGAGGCCTCGTTCGCCACCAGCATCCACCGCTCTGAAGGATCAAGCGAAATGTGCCGCGGAACCTTGCCGCCACACTCCATGCGATCAAATACCGTCAGCTTGCCGCTCGCCGCATCAATCTTGCAGCTGACCACAGTATTCGCCCCGCGCACAGCGAAGTAAGCGAACTTGCCGCCGCGGTCGATCGCGCTTTCTGATGCAGTCGCGGTTGCGTCGGGACCATTCGCCAGCAACGCCACCTGCTGTATCGACGTCAGCGTGCCAGCTTTCCCATTCCACTCCAGCAATTCGGCGGTCGAGTCCAGCTCGTTTACGTCGTACAACCAGCGCCCATTGGGATGAAACCGCAGGCTGCGCGGCCCCGATCCCGGCTGGGCCTTCCACATGGGCGGCTGATTCGCCGTCAGCTTCGCCGTCGCCGCATCCAGGCGGTATACATGAATGGCATCGCCGCCCAGATCATTCACCAGCACGTAGCGATTATCCGGCGACACAGTTACGCGATGCGCATGTGCCATTTCCTGCCGCTTGGCATTTGGACCATGCTCCGTGTAGTTCAAGTGCGTCACCACGTTGCTCAGCTTGCCATCGCTCGCCACCTGAAACGACACCGCGCTGCCGCTGGTGTAGTTCGCGGCAAACAGCGAGCGGCCAGTGTGGTCCAGGGCTACATGGCACGGCGCCATGCCCTCGGAAGAAACCGCGTTGATCTCTGTCAGCTTGCGCGTCGCGCGATCCAGGGTGAAGCCCGTCACCTTGCCATTGCCTTTTTCCAACTCGTTCGCGGAGTAGACCCGCTTGCCGTCGGGAGCCAGCACGATAAATGTCGGCATGGCCACCTCGGCGGCCACAGCCTGCTCAACCATGTCGCCCGTCGTCGCATTCCAGCGATAGGAATAGATGCCCTTGCTTCCCGCGTTGGTCTGCGTGCCTACCAGCAATGTCCTGCGGTCCCCCTGGTCTGCCGCCTGCGCCATCCATCCCCTCGCCGCCAGTGAAGCCATCGCCGCACCCGCCACAAACGACCTCCGCGAAACTCCGCCCACTGTTCTCTCAGTCTTTCCAGCCATTCCTGCCGCTCCCTTTGCGTCGAGTCTAAAATCAACCTTGAACCGTCGTTCATTCTATGGCCCACGTCAACAGCTTTCTACGCATTCCGTTACTCGGCCTGCGGCAGTATATCCGGCCTCTCCCTAAGATTGGGATCCTGGACGAGGACATCATCCGCATGCGGGTGTGGCCCAACGACATCGATCTTAACCTTCATCTCACAAACTCGCGCTACCTCAGTTGCATGGACTACGGTCGCATGCACCTTCTTGTCGCGAGCGGAGTGCTGAAGCACGCGATCCAGCAGCGCTGGGCGCCGCTCGTGGGCTCAGTCTTCATCACCTATCGTCGCTCGCTGCCCTTGTTCGCGACCTTCCAACTCTCCAGCCGCATCCTCTGCTGGGATGAGCGCTGGTTCTACATCGAACAGGTCTTCAGCTCCAGCGAGGGAATGGCGGCGGTAGCGTGGGTCAAAGGGTTGTTTCGCAATCAGGAGGGAAACGTGGGCCCGCAGTCCATCGTAGACACCATTTCCCCGGGCCAGCTTTCGCCACCCATGCCGGAGGCGCTTGCTCAATGGAATGCGCTCACGCGGGACAAACTGCAGCAGCCCCAGGTAACAACCAATCGGCAATAGGAAAAGCCACCGCGTCAAAAGGTGGCTCTCCACAAATCCCGGCAGAATTTGGAGCCCGACTACTTGGCCAGTTTCAGATTGATCGTGTAAATCTTTTTCTGGTCAAACGAGCTTACGCCCCGCGTTGGACTCTTCTTGCCGTCCAGTTCAGCCCAGACTTCATAGTCCGTTGAATCGGCCAACTGACCAAAGTGGTAGCCACCATCCTGCGTGCTGATGAAGCTTTTGATGGACAGAGTCTTCAGGTCTTTGATGTAAACGACCGCGCCCGGCCTTGGCTCGTCATTCGGCCCCAGAACCTTGCCTTGTACCACCTTTTGTTGCTGCGCGTAGCTCGCGCTCGGCAGCAAGACTGAACTCGCCAGCACAACTACCGCCGCAACCATCACGATTCGCAACGCTGCCACGCGGAAACCAGCCCGATTGAATTGCATTACTCCTCTTCCTCGTCCGAGAACTCCTCGTCCTCGTCGTCGAGACCCTCGCCATCCAGCTTCGCCAGTTCCAGCGGTTCGGTGGCAACAATCTCGTACTCAGTCCCACATTCATCGCAAACGATGACGTCGCCTTCTTCAGCCTCGTCTACGTCGAAGTCCAATACAGTATCGCATTCAGCACAGATAGCCATGAACCCCCTCCATTGTTTGGAGTCTTGAAATAAAAATGATGACACACGCCACATGGGCGACTTCGCTAGTTTTAGAGTGAACTCTCTCCGGCGTCAAGCATTACGAATCCAAAATTTCACGAATTCTCGACGTCGGATCATGTTGGATGTGCCAGTATCTCAACAGATTCACCATTCCTCCGCGGATTCGACGCACAATGGATACCGAGGGTGAGCTACCGCACATCTTCGTCCCTCCAAAGCTGCTGACCCCCTCCCCGAGGACACGCTATCGTCGAAATGCTCTAAACTGCATGCAAGAGAGCGTCTTCTATGCCACGCACCGCCGGTATCATGGCCTTTCCCGAATTCCGCGGCTTCACCCGAAGGCTGATCCTGTGGAACATCGGCATCTTCTTTTTCCTCCTCGTGCTCGGTTTCGTCGCGCGGGGCGCCGCCGCCGTCATCGTCGGCTATGCCGCCTTGAGCCCCGCCCTCGTTGCTCACGGCTATCTATGGCAGCTAGTTACCTACAGTTTCCTCCACGCTGGAATATTCAACACCGCTCTGGAGATGTTGTCGCTGTGGTTCCTGGGCAGCTTCCTTGAGTCCTTTCACGGCGCGCGCTGGATGGGCGAACTCTACTTCGCCTCGGTCATCGGCGCGGGCATTGCCGCAGTGGCCCTCAGCCTCGCCCTGGCTCCTTCGCTCGGACTGATTGCTGTCCCGCTCACCGGTTGCTTCGGCGGAATCTTCGGCCTGCTCATCGCCTTCGGAGTTCTCCATGGCGACATGGAGTTCATGCTTTTTCCCCTGCCAATCCAGATCAAAGCCCGGTACCTGGCCGCCGTCTACCTGCTCATTGCCTTTGCCAGCTTTTTCCTCAGCGACCGGATCTTTGCCCTGGCCCAGCTTGGCGGAGCACTCTCAGGCTACGTGTACATCAAAATGGCGCCGCGTAGTGGCCTCTTCTCCGGAGTCAGCGAGCGCTACTTTGGGATAAGAAACCGCTATTACAAGTGGAAACGCCGTCGCGCCGCCCGCAAATTCGAGGTCTACATGCGCAAACAGAATCGCGAGGTTCACTTCGACCACGAAGGCCGCTACATCGATCCTGACCAGCACAAGAACCCAGGCGACAAGCGCTGGAAGAACTAGGTCGGTCTAAGTGCCGTTCACGATTGCCAGAGCAAAGCCGTCGTAGCCTTTACTGCCAACTGTCTGCAGAATCGTGGCGCTCACCCGCGACTCCGCCGCCAGCACCTTGTTGAAGGCCTGCGCGCCCTTCACGCTGGCATCCGTGCTTCTCTCGTCTACCACCTCTCCGTCGCGCACCAGGTTATCGGCAATAATCGCGGTGCCGGGCCTCGACAGCTTCAACGCCCATGCGAAATAGGCCGAATACCCGCCCTTGTCGGCGTCGATAAAAATCAGATCGAAGGGCTCCCGCCCTTCCGCCGCCAGCGCAGGCAGCGATTCCAGCGCCGGACCTAGCCGCAACTCGATCTTCCCCGCCTGGCCCGCCACTTCGAAGTTTGAGCGCGCCACCCTGGCGTGCAGAGGCTCCGCCTCCAGCGTGATTACCCTCCCCTCGGCTGGAATCCCACGCGCCAGCCAGATGGTGCTGTAGCCACCCAGCGTGCCAATCTCCAAAATTCGCGTCGCCTTCTGCATTTGAGCCAGCAGAAGCAGCAGCTTTCCTTGGCTCGGAGAAACCTGAATCTCGGGCAGACCAGCGGCAGCGCTCGCCGCCAGCACCTGCTCCAGCACCGCGTCCTTGCCGATCAGCAACTCGTTGATGTAACTGTCGACGGCCGTCCATCGCTCCTGTGTCACCCGTTCCTCCTCGCCTGACCGCAAAGTCGATGCTCCCTCGCTCACAGCCTTAAACACGTTTGATTTCACGGCAATGCTGCAGTTTACAAGCCTTGCAAACACCCGCGGCCCTGACAACACCCCTCCAAACCATGTATCTTCAAGAGAGCGAAAGCTCTTTTTTATGAGAAGCCAGGCGACCGGGAATGGTCTGCTGCCTGGGCGAGGTTTTAAAAGACAGAGTGTTCTTCACCCAACGATCTTCCCGCACCCATCGCTCCCTTGGAGCCCTGCTGCTTACCGCGGCGTTCGCAATCTCCATTTCAGGCCTCCAGGCGCAAACGGCGACCCCCGTTTCCCCCGTCAAAACCGTAGGGACCGACTATAACAACCGCTACGACGTCTACGCCGGATTCGCCGACGCCTATTTCACCACTACCATCGGTCACGGCAACAAGACCAACCTGGTAGGCGCAGGCGGCCAGGGAACCATGTGGTTCTCTCCCATCGTCGGTGTGGGCGGCAGAGCAAGCTACGTTACGGGAACGATTCCAGTGGACCAGAACGAGGCCGGCGTCACCAGCACCGGCATGTCAGAGACTATCTTCCTCTTCGGCCCCGAGATTCGAATCTTTCGCGGCGCGCGCTGGACGGTGACAGTCCACGGCCTGGTAGGCGGCTCCTACGGTATCTTCGACAAAAACCTGAGCAACCAGAAACCCCCGATCCTGCCTGGCTCCGTGGGGATGTATAACAATCAACTGGCATTCGTCTACGCCGCCGGCGGATCGTATGACTACAACATCTCTCCCAAGCTCTCGGTGCGAATCATTACCGATTTCCAGCCCTCCTACTTCGGCCATAGCGTGCAAAAGGAATTCGCTGGCGGAGTGGGCGTCGTCTACAAGCTAGGCGCAATCCGCGAGAAGTAAGCAGAGCGAGTCGGCTAAAAACCGGTCAGCAACTCAGCAAAAAGCCCAGCCAATCGGCCGGGCTTTTGTCTTTCGCCAGCTTGTTAACTTCACCCCTTCAGCACCGTGCGAATATGCAGATCCCGCAGCTGCGTAGCGTTCACCGCAGCGGGCGCATTCACCATCAGGTCGATAGCCTTCGCGGTCTTGGGGAAGGCTATCACCTCGCGCAGACTCTGCTCACCAGCCAGGATCATCACAATCCTGTCCAGCCCCAGCGCGATCCCGCCATGCGGAGGCGTGCCATATTCCAGCGCCTCCAGGAAGAAGCCGAAGCGAGCCTTCGCCTCTTCATCCGTCATGCCCAGCGATCGGAAGATCTCCTGCTGCACATCCTGCCGGTGAATACGAATCGACCCCGACCCCAGCTCCGTCCCGTTCAGCACCACGTCGTAGGCCAGCGCCCGTACCGCCCCTGGATCGGAGGTCAACCGCCCCTCCTTCAAATCATCCTCATGCGGAGATGTGAAGGGATGGTGAGCCGCATCCCACGTCTTCGCTTCGTCGTTCCACTCGAAGAACGGAAAATCGGTCACCCAGAGAAACTTGTAGTCTTCCGCCGTGCCCTTCTTCTCGAACGCCTTGTGCCGGTCGGCGAACTTCTGCGCCAGCGCCAGCCGCACCTGCCCCGCCGTCTCGTAGAGGGTGCGCTCGCGGCCCGTCACCACCGTCGTGGGCACCGCCGGGCGTGAGCCCCCGTCACCAGCCACTTGCGCCTTGCCATCCGCCACCATCAGCACCAGCAGGTCCTGCTCGACTGCGCCGGTCAACTCGCGAATACTCTTGATCGTCTCCGGGAACGACTTCTCCAGCCGCTTGAAGTCATCCATCACCTTCAGGCCGTTCTCCGCCAGCTTCGCAGGATAGACCAGCCGCAGATCGTCCCGCTCCTTGCGCGAGAGTTCGCCGACCTTGGGAATCCGCACCGCGACAATCGGCTGCCCCGTTGCAATCGCCAGCGTCTCCAGTTGCTCCGGCGAAAAGGCAGCGCTCACCTCCGTCATTGCGGGCAGGCGCATATCCGGTTTGTCGATGCCGTAGAGTCGCAGCGCCTCATCGAAGGTCATGCGCGGGAACGGCGCCGCAATCGGCTCACCCGCAACCTCGAAGGCCGCCCGCAGGAAGCCCTCCACCACGCCGAAGACACTCTCCTGCTGCGGAAACGTCATCTCCAAATCAATCTGCGTAAACTCCGGCTGGCGGTCCGCCCGCAAATCCTCGTCACGGAAGCAGCGCGCTACCTGGAAATACCGGTCGAAGCCAGAGATCATCAGGATCTGCTTGAACAGTTGAGGCGACTGCGGTAGTGCGTAGAACTCCCCGGCATGCACCCGGCTCGGCACCAGATAATCGCGCGCACCCTCGGGCGTTGATCCCGTCAGAATCGGCGTTTCGATCTCCAAAAAACCTTCGCCCGATAGATACTGCCGAATCGCCAGCGCGACCCGATGGCGCAGCTCGATGCTCTTCTGCATCTCCGGACGCCGCAGATCAAGGTAGCGATACTTCAGGCGCACCTCTTCATTAGCAATCGCTTCCTCGGCCGGCGAAAACGGTGGCAGCTTGGAGTCGTTCAGCACCAGCAGCTGATCGCTCACGATCTCCACTTCGCCCGTCTCCATCTTCGGGTTGATCACGTCCGCTCCACGCAGACGAACCTTGCCCACCACAGCCACCACGTACTCGGGCCGTATCTGCTCGCCTTTCGCGTGCCCATCCGGGCTCAGATCCTTATCCAAAACAATCTGCGTCACGCCGGTGCGATCGCGCAGGTCCAGGAAGATCAGGTTGCCGTGGTCGCGGCGGCGGTTTACCCATCCCATCAGGATGACCTTGCTGCCGGCATCTGCCGCGCGCAGGGCGCCACAGGTGTGCGTTCGTTGAAGCGTGCCTAGAAAATCGAGCAATCGAGTGCCTACTTTTCTGCTGAAGTTTTTTCGTGCTGCAGTGCGGCGACGAGCTCCCCGCGGGGAACCTTCGTCTGCTCGCCAGTTGCAAAGTTCTTTACCGTCAAGATACCGGATTTGAGCTCATCCTCGCCAAACAGGATGATGCAGCGCGCCACCTTGTTTCCCGTCTCAAACGACTTCTTCAAGCGGAACGAACCATCTCCCAGATCAATGCGCAACCCCGCGCGCCGCAGTTCGCGGGCCAGAGCCAGGGCAGCCGCATCCAGCGTCTCGCCCAGAGGCGCCAGGTATGCGTCAGCCAATACCGCAGTCTGCTCGCCCTCGCGCTGTGCCTCAAGCGTAAGCACCAGCCGGTCGGCGCCAATCGCGAAGCCGATCCCCGGAGCCTTCGGCCCACCCAGCATCTCTGACAATCCGTCGTAGCGCCCCCCGCCCAGCAGCGCATTCTGAGCACCCAGCCCGCCATGCGTAAATTCAAACGTGGTGCGGGTGTAATAATCCAGCCCGCGCACCAGCCTGTGATTGCGGTTGTGGGGCACGCCGCACGCATCGAGCGCCGCGCATACCGCCGCGAAATGCTCCCGTGATGCTGCGTCCAGCGAATCCGCAATGCGCGGCAGCGTCTCGATAATCGGCTGATCCTCCGGCACCTTGCAATCCAGTACGCGCAGCGGATTGGTCTCCGCGCGCCGCTGGCAATCCACGCACATCCTGCCGACTACCGGTTTCAGCGCCTCGCGCAGCTTCTCTACATAGAGCGGCCGATCCGCGGCCGAGCCGACGGAGTTGATGTTCAGCGTCCAGCCCGTAATGCCAAGCTCATCCAGCAGACTGGCCAGCATCTCCAGCACTTCCGCGTCGCGCAGCGGCGATTCCGACCTGGCACTCTGCGGCCCCAGAACCTCGGCGCCTATCTGGTAGAACTGGCGGTAGCGACCCTTTTGCGGACGCTCGCGCCGGAACTGCGGACCAATGTAGTAGAGCTTCTGCAACTGGCCCGTCTCGCCCAGCTTGTGCTCGATGTAGGCGCGCACCACGCCAGCCGTATTCTCCGGCCTCAGGGTCAGCGATTGCGCCTTCTCGGACTGCGCCCGCGCCCGGTCCTCCCACGTATACATCTCCTTTGAGACAATATCGGTCTCCTCGCCCACACCGCGGGCAAAGAGCTGCGTGTCCTCGAAGATGGGGGTGCGGATCTCGCCGAAGTTATAACGCTCAAAAATGCGGCGGGCGGTAGACTCCACGTAATTCCAGAGGTCGGTCTCCGGCGGCAACAGGTCCCGCGTGCCGCGAACGGCTTTCAGAATGCTCATAGATACCAAAGTTTCCGTGTCTGCTCTTTAAAGAATACAGGGGCTAACGAATAGCTTCCACCCGGACGCCGCCGTCGTTGCCTCAGCCGCCAATTGTCGAATCAGGCGTGCTTCCAATCCCCCCGCCGGATTGTCACGAAGACGGCAGCCAGCAGGATGATTGCAATCGTGATCTGCGAGATGACGCAGTAAAGGCAGTACGTCTGCAGAATGTCCTTCTCCACGTGCGTCAGGTACAGCGCAAACAGGAAGCCGCCCAGGGCCGCCGCCGCTGTCAGTCTTGAGAATCCCGTCAAGGACAGGAACGCGATAGCAGCATAGCCGACAATCCCGAGCGCGGCCACTGGTATCCCGGCAACCTCTGCATAGCGGCTATGGTTCACGATTCCGCAGTCCCAGGTGGCATTGATGCTGCACGGCTGGACACCGGTTGAATAGTGAACCTGCAAGGCAAGCGCGGAAACGATGACTCCGACCAGGGCTAGCAATGATATGACGTAGCGCATACCTTTAAGCATAAATTCAAAAGCGCCCGCAGGCGCATGAGCTTTTTAGCCGCACCCGCATCTCTTCGGTAGAGCTAACCCATTCGCAGGTAGAATGTCCACTACGTATGACTCGACGACTGCTCGTTGCCCTCGCCCTCTTTGCATCTGCCGGAGCCCTCACCACCCAGGCCCAAACTGCCGATCTGCCGACGCAAACCGCCATCACGGTTCACGACTCCGCGGCCCTCGTGCCGCCGCCCGGAGCCAAGGTCGCCCTCGTTGAGTTTTCCGATCTCGAGTGCCCTGCCTGCGCTCGCGAGAATCCGCTGCTCATGAAGGCCGTCGCCCACTACAACATTCCCTGGGTGCGCCGCGACTTCCCCCTTCGCCAGCACGCCTGGAGCTTCCAGGCCGCCGTCAACGCGCGCTGGTTCGATAGCAAGTCAAAGAAGTTCGGCGATGAATATCGCGATGCTGTCTTTGCCAATCAGCGCAATATCGAAACACTCGACGATCTCCGCAACGCCACCGACAAATTTGCAAAAGATCGCGGTCTGCAGATTCCGTTTGCGATAGACCCGCAGAATCAGTTCGCCGACATGGTACGGGCAGATCAGGCGTTGGGAAATCGCGTTGGAATTCAGGAGACGCCCACGATCTTCATCGTCACCAGCGGCGGCATTTATCCGCCCTATGCCCAGGTCACAGATCCCGCGCAGCTCTACGCAATGATCGACCGGGCGATAGCCGTCACCGGCGCCACGTCCAAGCCCGCAACAAAAACCAAGGCTGCCGCCAAGTAGCTCACAGTGGCGTAGCGACAGCACCAACGACTCTGATGAAGTCGCACGTATGCCATCGAAGAGTTTCTGAAAGTATGCGGCGCTACCAGTTCTTCTGTTCTTCGTGAAAGAACTTCACGTAGTCCAGGTAGTTCTTCGCGTAGCTGAGAATAGTTTCGCGATCTTCGTCACCAAGCTCGCGGCGAACCTTGCCCGGAACACCCGCCACCAGCGAGCGTGGCGGAATCACGGTGTTCTCGGGGATCACTGCCCCTGCCGCGACAATCGAACCTTCACCGATGCGCGCGTTGTTCAGGATCGTAGCTCCCATGCCAATCAGGCAGGCATCTTCGACCGTGCATCCATGGACAGTGGCGTTATGGCCAACTGTTACCCAGTCGCCAATAATTACCTGGTACAGATAACGCATCCCGTGCAGGACGGCGCAGTCCTGGATGTTTGAGTTGTTGCCAATTTTTATCGAATTTACGTCTCCTCTAACCACCGCATTCATCCAGATGCTGGAGTTTTCTCCGAGGACTACGTCGCCCAGAACCTGTGCTGATACATCGACATAGCAGCTTTTTGGGATAAAGGGGGTGTGTCCTTGATAGGAGCGAATCATGGGTTAAAACCTCGTTTTTCAGTGTACCGAAAGAGCGAGTTTCAGCATCATTTTGCGTCGAATTTGAGCAGTTATATCGCATTCCAGATGCGACGAAATGAGAGGAAAGTACTACTCTTTTTCGTGCAAATTGGTGTTTTTTCCCTAAAATCACGTATTCTTATGCAAGCCGATTTGGCAGGTTTGGGGGTGTGTTTCTTTGGCAGAGGTTCGAGTGCAAGAAGGCGAACCGCTCGAAAATGCTTTGCGCCGCTTTAAGCGGAAGGTACAGCAGGAGGACATTATCAAGGAAGTCAAGCGTCACTCCTTCTACCTGAAGCCGGGCGAAAAAAAGCGCGTGAAAGAGGCGCTTGCGCGGAAGCGTAATCGAAAGAAGGCCCGCAAAGAAGCGGACTAACTCTCTAAACCAGGGCCCATACCGAGCATTGCGTTTCAGACTTGCCGGAATGGGCCTTTGGCATATTGTTGAATTTTACTTTTGTAGCGTGTTCGATTTTTCCCGCGTCTGGGCATAGCTCTTCACCCACTGAGCATGCCAATCTGAGTTTCTTTGCGGTTAGCAAACCGCTTCAGCGCCGCATCTCTTCTTCGCGGCCAAGGGCCCCTTTTCAACACTCAGCAATGGCAAGGAACGACACCAGGCTTTTCTCCTTTCTGGAGACGGGCGTGGAGCTGTAGCCTCATTCGCTGGTCGAGGCGCAGCCCGGGGGACGCGAAGATGGAGTTCGTCGACAAGGTGCTGAAGTGCGTGGATTGCGGAAGTGATTTCGTATTCACAGCCGGAGAACAGCTTTTCTTTCACGACAAGCAGTTCAAGAACGATCCCAAACGCTGTAAGCAGTGCAAGGCGAAGAGGGCTGCAGGCTCTGGTCCGGGAGTCAGGGCAGAGACGCGAACCGTGTGCTCGCAATGCCAGATGGAGACAACGGTTCCGTTCAAGCCGACACAGGGCAGGCCGGTACTTTGCCGCTCCTGTTTCCAGCAGGCCAGACCGCCAGCTGCGAGCGCGCAGGCGCCGGTTACGGCTACGGGGACTGCATAGGCTACCTGGCTGAGGTCAGCATCGCAAGGGGATGCAATCAGTCGAAACGCTCGGCCTAGCTGAGCGTTGGCTGCTTGAGGTTCTCTACGCCCCGAGAAATCACCAATGTCACCGAAGCATGCCTGCGCGAACGGCTGTTCTTGAGCCGTTCTTTGCGGTACTCGGGGACGTCGCGAATCCGCGAAAGATTGCCGGCACTCGCTTAAGTACATCTCCGTTTATCTAAGGACCTTCCGGCCAGCCAGGCCGCGGAAGTCCGCTGGAATCACCCTTCCACCGAAGTATTCTGCGGCTTGAGTTCTCGCGCGTGAACCCAGGTCCTAGTCGAGCCGAATCCCGCTTATCAAGAAGTCCCGGCCATCGGCTAATTGATCTGCGATCACGCTGTGCCCAGACGTGAATGCCAGTTTGGCTCTGTGAGGCCCTGGGACGGTCCCTATAGCGGTAAGTCCTTTGTGTGGTATGCTCCTGCGAGTTCTCCAATTGAGTTAAGTCCCCAAAGCGAACCTCGTCTCAGGTGCAAGAATGAAGACTGATCGTTGGTTCTACAGCGCCGCTGGCGCTGGCTTCCTTGTGGTCATGCTGGTTGGCTTCCGTTGGTTCATTTCGAGCGGCACCGGAAATGCGGGCAGGGTGATCGACCCGGCGATCTTCCGCCTCGCTCTTATCCACGGCCTCGCCATTGCGGCGTGGTACCTGCTCTTCTTCATCCAAGCCCTGTTGATCGGCGTGCGTAATCGCAAGCTGCATTTCAAGCTCGGGTGGAGCGCGGTCGTCATCGCTCTCACGATCCTTGTCACGGGGACGATGGTCGCTATCCGCTCAGTGCAGATCACTCCGCCCGACTTTCAATTCTTCGGCATGCAATATTCCCGATTCCTGTTGGTAATGCTGACAGAGATCGCTGCGTATGTTGGCTTCGTTACGATTGCCATATTCGCCCGCAAGAAGCCGAAAATCCATCGTCCGGCGATGGTTCTGGCCAGTCTTTGTCTGTTGGCCGGCGCCACCAGCCGAATGCCGTTTCTTTATTCGCTCTTTGGCGCCACCGGCTGGATGGGACTCTTCGGACCTGTATTTTGCCTGGGTGCGGGGCTGCTGCTCGTTCGCAGCATTGTGACCCGCAGCTTCGATCGCTGGTTCGCCATGGGATATGCGGTGTGGGTGATCATCTTCATCGCGTCTGCAAAGCTGGCGATGATGGAGGCCGCGAGTGCATTGGCGGCTACGATTCTCAAGCTGTAGCGAAGGCCGGCAACAGGCTAGTGAGAGTATGTGCGGGTAACCCAGGTGACATAGAAATCGGACGCAACCGGTTCTGTGCCGCACATTGCGGGCGCGAACTTCCATTTTTTGACTGCCTCTATCACCAAGTCGTCATGTTCACGCCCGGCAGTGGCAACGATCTGGATATTACTGATACTGCCATCCGCCAGAAGCGTTACCTGCACATCCGTTTCCCGCCTCGCGATGAGTTTGTGGTCGGGATCCGATTCTGGTGCGTACAACACCTCCGCGTCTTTCTTGTCGGGGCACTCGCGGCGCTCGATTGCGCCCGCTGGCGGAACCAAAAGCTTGGGATCAAGTGGCGACTGCTGAAGCGCGGTCACGCTTGCCGACATGAATGTATGTCCATCCTTGAGGAACTCGAACTTGCGTGGGTAGCGAAGTCCCCCGAAGTCGACGAAGTCGCTGAACCTTTTCTGGCTTAAATCGTCGCTCATATAGCCGCTGGCCCTTCGGGTTTCGGTCACTATGTCGTGAGTGGATGAATCAATGCAAAGCTCGAAGTGTGCTGGCTTGAACTTCTTGTCCGGTTCCCTGACCGGGTCCAGGGCGTCCTAACAATCCAGGTGCACGCCCGCTTCCGAGCGCTGTTTGGCCCCTTGGGTCACAAACTTGTCGAATCCCTTGCCCGAAGGGGCGATCGGGATGATTGAAGATGTCGGCCTGTCGGCTAGCGAGCTCCAGCGAGTTGAATGGGGCTGGAGTATCGGAAGCAAGCAGGCACACCGGCTCGAGCGCGAGAAGCGCAAACAGCAGGGCTTTCGGGATCATCGCAACATGATAGCGCAGTCAATGGGTCGCACCCTCGCCAGCAACACGTTCACGTATTCGGGTGGTGGACGGACCGTCAATTCGTCGTTAATAAAAATAGCGTTTCCACGAAATCTGTCGGGCGTTTGACGACACGTAATCGCGTTGTGGTCATGGGCGATGAGCAGGCGGCTTGCGAGGCACCGTGCGCGTCAAACGGGTTCATCGGGCCCAGTTTTCGCGACCTTTGAGGAGTGTCCCTTGCATACCCAGAAACTATGGCTTTCAATCCCCGGCCTGCTTCTTACGCTTGGCGGCCAAGTTCAAGTTTCCTATTCCCAGCAGTTCGTTGCAGCACAGAGTGTTTCGCCATCCACAAGCGTAGGCGGTGTATTCGGTATGGGCGACGTCAACCACGATGGCAAGCTCGACATCATTGCATACGATACAAGCAAGACCACTTTCGTCGTGCTTTTAGGTAATGGTGATGGCACGTTCACGGAGAAAGTTCCCACTACTGCGATTCCCATACAGGAGGCTGTGCAGCTTGGCGACGTGAATGGGGACGGCTTTCTTGACCTGGTGACGGCTGATGCTGGGCAGATTGATGGCGATGGAAACGCCGTCGGCTATGGGAAGATGACGGTTTACCTGGGCGACGCCAGCGGAGATTTCCATCAGACCTTTTTGGCTAAGATCGGCGCAGGCGATGCGTCCCTTGCCTTGGGAGATGTGAACGGGGATGGGCGGCTTGATGTGGTCGTGTCAACCGATGCGCCGTACCAGGGCACCGGCAACATGCAGGTGTACCTGAACAATGGCAGCGGCACATTTGTGCAGCACGGAGGGGGCCGCTTCTTAGGTCTTCGGGCGAGTAGCGACTTAGACGGTGACGGCAAGGCGGACCTGGTGGGATCGAATGGCACCGGAGTCGTGATCCTGCTGTCGAATGGGGATGGGACTTTCAGGACGGGGGGAACTTATCTTGTCACCAACGACTCTTTCTCTCCGGTTGTGATTGCGGACTTCAACAAGGATGGCCACAAGGACATGGCGGTGGTCGATGGCTTATTCGGGAAGACGACCATCCTGCTGGGCAAGGGTGACGGCACCTTCACGATAGGGAGTACGTTCAACAGCGGATTTTTTGGATATCCAAACGGAGCGCGGTATGCCTCGCAGCAGGATGCTGCTGACGGCGCGGACTTCAATCATGATGGGAATGTGGACCTGGTGACGTATAGCCGCGCTTATTTTTTGAGCCCGAGCAATCAGACACCGTCCACGGCGCTTGCCGGTATTGTTGCGGTTAACCTGGGGAATGGAGATGGAACTTTCAAGACCGCGACGAACTACTCGGCTACCGCGAACCTTCCAGGGTATCTGGCGACGGGCGATTTCAACGGGGATGGGAATGCGGATGTGATGGTAGGCGGCTTCAATTCCGCCAATATTTTTGTGACGGGCTTTGTGCAGATGCTGAAGGGCAGCAAGAGCGGCAGCTTGCAGGCTCCGATTAACACGCTTTCCGCAGATCCGACGTCGGTGGTGCATGCGGATTTCAATCATGACGGCATTCAGGATATTGCCGTGGTGAACCAGGGATGCTCGGGTTGCAACACGACTGTGAGCGTATATCTCGGCTCGGGGAAGGGATACTTTAACGCCGGGAAGAGCTACACGATTGGACAGATGCAGGGGTCGATTGCGGCGGGAGATGTGAACGGCGATGGCCAGATGGATCTCGTGGTCACGCGAGGGACGCCGGCAAACATTACGCCGATGGTGAAGCAGGCGGCGGCTCCGCAGGCTTCGTCGAGCGACGACACGAGTGTGCTGCTGGGCAACGGAGACGGGACGTTCCGGCCAGCCATCAACAGCGTGCTGCTGGGACAGCAAACGGGTTTCAGCAATACGGTGTGGCTGGTGGATATGAATCGCGACGGCAAACTGGACCTGGTGGGCGATTGGGGAGTGGCGCTGGGCAAAGGCGACGGCACCTTCATGGCTCCCAGGGCATTTCCTACTACTCTGTATGAGATCGATGGGGTGGGTGTCGGCGACTTGAACGGCGACGGGATCCAGGATGTGGTGGTTTACAACACCTCCGGGGGAGCGCTGGAAAGTCTGATGGGAGATGGAACCGGCGGGTTCAAGGTGAAGAGCACGCTCTCGTATGACCATTACGTGATCACGGATTTGAAGGTGGCGAAGATTTACGGCGGAACGGAACGGGACGTGGTGTTCTGCGGAGAGACGGTGGATGCGGCCAACCATAATCTGTCGACGAACTTCGTAATCACGTTGAAGGGGAACGGCGATGGGACATTTGCGGCGAAGAAGTTCGCGCCGATGCCGAACCTGCCGCTGTCGCTGAACTATGGCGACTTCGATCGCGACGGCAAGCTGGACGTGGTGGTGAACGATCGCCTGGGTATTCAATACCTGCGCGGCACGGGCACAGGCATGTTTTCTGCGCCGCAGCTTTTCCCGGGAACGGCGACGTATTTGCAGAGCATGGACGTAAATGGGGACGGGGCTCTCGAAGTCGTCGGCATCACTCCCGTTGGATTCCAACGGCTGCTGAACACGGGCAAGAAATAGTGCGCTTAGTACCGAATGGATTTGGGGGCGAGACTCACGGGTCGTCGCCCTTTTCTTTGCATAGTCCTCAATCACGAGCTTGTGTGATGCAGAGACTTTCAGGCTGGATGGGTTGGGCGTAGACTGCGGCGATGACGAAGATCGCTCGAACGCAGGAGACGTTTCGTAACGCTTTCATTGGCCAGACGCAGGAGCCGACTGATAGTGAAGTGGCTGCGGTGCTGGGTGGCGCGAAAGCGCGCTGGGACCAACTGATTGCCGAGTTGATGAAGGAGCACAAGCTGACCTGCGAGTGGAACTCGTATTCGATCAAGGCTGGATGGGCGCTGCGCTTGAAGCGGGAGTCGAGGAACATCGTGTATCTCTCTCCGTCGCAGGGTGGCTTCATGGCATCGTTCGCCCTCGGCGACAAGGCGATGGTGGCGGCACGGGCCAGCAAGTTTCCCAGCCACGTGATGAAGATCATCGCAGATGCGAAGAGATACGCGGAAGGAAGTGCAGTGCGGATAGTAGTGAGCGGATCAGACGAAGTGAGGGCCGTCGAAAGGCTTGCGAAGATCAAGCTGGAAAACTAATGACGTTGCAGCCACGAAGCGACGGCTGCGGTTGAGGGGTCGTTGTGAAGGGCCGCTCTCGGTGGTCTATCGACGGCGCCTTCGGTTGTACGCCAAAATCATTACGACCAGGACCACGCCGACAATCCAGGCGAGATTTCCGTGATGAGGCTGCATGTTTGCCAACTCTTCTTCCGCCGATCTCAACGGAGATTCCATTGTGCGGGAGTTCTCGGCATTTTCCAATTGAAATGCAGGACTAACCTCAGGCCAGGAAAGTCATCACAAGAATCGAGGGGGAAAGAGCGCAGATGTCAAAAATTCGTGTCGCCGGATTTGCCGTTTCGCTCGACGGTTTCAGCGCTGGGGTTAAGCAGAGCCTGACCGATCCGCTTGGTAAGCGTGGAGCCGAGATCTTGCAGTGGTTCTTTCATACGCAGACCTTCAGCTCAATGCAAGGGCAAGAGAGCGGATCCGCCGGCGACATCCACGATGAATTTGCCCATAGGGCGATGGACAACTTCGGTGTCTTCATCCTCGGCCGGAAGAACTCGATGGTGCCCGGTCTCCTCGTTCAGGAGTAATATTCTCAACTGAGAAAGCATCGGTAACCAATTCCGATCTGCTGGCGCCAGCCCTTAACCGTCGTTCGTCGACTGTTTCGATCGATGCTCCTCGCACGCGCTTAATCAATTTCCCCAGGCCACGCAATAGCGTTCAGCAAGACGTCACGCCTTGTGACGACAGATAGCCAAAAATTGATCGCAGTTGATAGGAGTGAATTGAATGTTCATGCAAATCAGCTTCTGTAGCGCCTTGGTAGGCCCTGCCCTACGACGCATCGCTCTAACCGCAGCCTTAACGATAGGATTTACCTCCTATCTTCCCGCACAGGTCAATTTCATTTCTGCGCAAACGATTCCGGCAAATGTCTGCACGGGCCTCTTCGCCGGACATTTCAACAACGATGCGAGATCTGACTTCCTGGCCTCGTGCCGTCCTGGCTTTCCGGCGGGGTCCGGACCGACAAGCACTGCAATGTTGAACAACGGCAATGGCACATACACATATGTCGTCGATACCGTAGCAAATTCACAATTTTCAAGTCCTAAGCTCGTGACTGACTCAAACGGAGACGGCATCAGCGACTTAGTGTTGTCTGAAGAAGGCAACACCGGCTATGCGGTGCAACTCGGCAATCCCGATGGCACTTTCCGGGCTCCCGTCTTCGTGTCTGCGCTTGGTGATGGCAATACCATCGTGGCAGGAGATTTCTCCGGTAATGGCCGGAAGGACCTGGCGTCCATCACCACCACCGTGAACGGAAATTCCATTCAAAATACTCTGACGATCGCTTTGAACAAAGGTGATGGCACATTTCAGACAGGAAATAGCTACACTCTGAATTCAACTATTTCCCCGTTGTATCTTTCCAGTGGTGATATCAACGGCGACGGCAAAGCCGATCTTGCTGTTGTCTATGGGGGGACGAGCGGAACGGTCGTTCCTTATCTCTCGTCAGGCAATGGCGTCTTTGTCAAAGGGTCCACATTTGCAGCAGGGAATAGTCCACAGGCTGCTGCCATCGGAAAACTGAACAGTGATGCCTATGGTGACCTGGCTATCCCGACGTCCACCGGTGTCACGATATTGTTTGGCTCCGCAAGCGGCGCGCTGACTGCCGGACAGTCGGTTCCTTACCAGAATGCTTCGGGACACTTTGGCTTCGGCGAAAGCCTGCTGCTTGCAGATGTAAGTAAAGACGGCAAGACCGATATGGTATTCGCAAGCCCGAATCTCGTCTTTGTCTACAAGGGGAATGGAGACGGAACTTTTGCCAACCCTTCCGTCTACAGCGTGCCCGGACCTGGCTTGCTCACGCTGGCGGATACCAAGGGGAACGGCAACCTGGACATTGCTGCTATCGGGACGCTCGGGGGGGCAGGCAACGTAGCGACAAGCATTGGCCTGCTAACCAACGATGGCAAAGGCAACTTCAGGGCGGCACCAAATACATATTCACCGCTGGCCGCGGGCATCGTTTCAGCAGACTTCAATCACGATAGCAAGCGCGATGTGGCAATAGTCAACACTCCTCTTTGCAATGCACCGTGCAACGGTAAGGTCACGATTTTCCCAGGCTCAGGCAGCACGTATTTCAATGCCGGCACACAGTACACCATCGGGATGCACGGTATGGCGATCGGGTCAGGAGACCTGAACGGAGATGGCGTCACTGACCTTGTAGTGACCAATGGCACACCCGGCGATAACGCAGATGTCAGCATCCTGCTCGGCATCAAAACGGGAGGGTTCCAGCCGGCTCATAACTTGCGCCTGGGATCGCTCAGCAATGACGCATTCCTGGTAGATATGAATCATGACGGGAAACTGGATTTGGTTGAAGATGGCGGAATCGCGCTTGGCGACGGAAAGGGATCGTTCGGAGACTTGATTCCTTTTCCTGACGGCATCGCATTCGGATACGACTCGTCGTCGAACTATTATTCCACTCACCTGGGAGTCGGAGATTTCAATGGCGACGGCATCCTGGATATCGCCGCTGCCATGAACACCGAGGTCTGGGTACTGCTTGGCGACGGCACGGGTCATTTCACCGGATCGCAGCTCACATCGACGGTTGATGTGCAGCAGGCCATTGGAATCATAGTCGGCAAACTCCACGGAGGCTCAGTCTCCGATATTGTCGTAGCGTCGCAAGACTTCTATGGGGGAGGAGGCGACAACGAAGCAATTTACTTTAAAGGGAATGGAAATGGAACCTTCCAGGATGGCGTCTCCATTGGGGGAACGGACCCCACTCTCACTGGTGCTGTAGCGATTGGCGACTTCAATCATGATGGAAAAATTGACGTCGCACTCACTAGCTCGAGTAGCGCTGTAGTGCTCTTAGGCAATGGCGATGGAACATTTATTCATGCCGCTGGGGGATATATAACGAGTGGCGCGGTCCAGCCCTCATCAACCAATTCCGTAGGATATGTAGCGGTCGCGGACTTCAACGGCGACGGACTACCCGACATGATATTCACCAATGATCACGGGTTGAGTCGGCTATACAGCATGCCCGTTCCTAACGTGTTACCTACAACTCTTAACTGGACTGCCAGCAACGACAGCGCCGTGCAGGTGGTGACGATCAACAACACCACCACCACGGCTCAGTCCATTCGTGCAGTACTCGCCGATCCCTCTCAATCTGAATATCAGATAACGTCGAACACCTGCGGCAGTTCTCTCGCCGCAGGAGGCACGTGCAAAGTTAGTATCAAGCACAATGGTGGCGCAGGGCGGCTACTTGACACGCTGTATGTCAGTGACAATGGAGTCTTCATCGCGAGTGTTTCATTGCAGGCGACTGACTAGAGGTCATCCGTCGACACTCATGGGCTTCGCTACTAGATTGACGGCAGCGGCGAAGCCCGTGAATTCTTTTCAATGAGTTGAATCAAGCGCGCTTTCATCGTTTCGCACTTTGAGATTGTGCGATTCAGCATAGTTACGCCGAGTTACAAGCAGGACATCTGCCGCGAATAGACGGAGGACAGAGTATGTCTAGACAGGACCCGACGGAAAACCCTTTCCCTGAATCGGCAGGGGCCGAGGAGCATGCGCTGGAAAGTGTGCGGCAGAGCATCGAATCGTGGCCTGATGTGCCGCAAGAGTACAAATCGTATTTCGCGCAGAAGGCCGGTTCCTTTGTTGAACGCGAAGTGGAACACGGCGGTCCAAATACTCATTTCCAGATTGGCCAGCTGGGCTGGACATATTGGGCGATCAAGAACGATGACTTGGAATTGCTGAGGCAGCTTGGGCCGGCCGCGATGGGGATTGTTACGTTTGTCTCGGTGACCACGGCTCCAGTGGCGGTAATGGCTGCGGGGTTGGCGTGGAGCATGTTGACCATCGCTCATAATTTCAAGGGCAAAAGCGTAGCTCTTGAGCCTGAAGATTACCGGGTGCTGATGGCGCTGAAGCAGGCGGGTCCGGCAACGGTGACGACGGTTGGGGAGATATTGAGCGGTCTGCACATCCACGGCAGCGGGGTTTGGGACGAGACGCGCACGCTTGCCGCGCTGAACAAACTGAAGCAGATGCGCCAGCGGGATGGCGCCGTTACCGCGCTGGTGAGCGAGGTGGATGGAATCTGGAGCACGAGCGGAATCTGACGGGTTGACCCGCCGCAGTTCAGGCGCCTGCGGATTTGCGGGTGGTCTTGCGGGCTGTGGCGTTGGTCGGCTTAAGCACGGCCGGCATTGGGTGCCCGGATTTTTTGTCCTCGTGACTCACCAGCAGGGCTTCAATCTGCAGCAGAAGATCTTGTGTATTCATGGGCTTGACGAGCATTTCGTCTGCGCCGACGTCGTCCCAGTCTGAGCCTGCCATGGGATAGGCAGTCAGCAATGCCACGGCGGGCTGGTAGCTTGCTTCCTTGGCGGCGCGGATGACTTCAAGGCCGGACTCGTTGCTCTCCATGCGCATGTCGGTCATCACCATGTGGTAGGTGTTGTTGCGGATCTTGGTCTTTGCTTCGCGGGCTGAGGCTGCTGTTTCGACCTCGAAACCCTGGCTCTCAAGAACGACTTTCAACGTCAGCAGAATTGTGAGTTCGTCATCGACCAGTAGGATTCGCCGTTTCATGGTGATCTCCATTTACGTAAAGAAATGCGGGAAAGCATTGCCGTGGCTAAAGATCGCCGCAGGGAACGAAAGAGTTCACTCCCCTAGGAATACCGGTTTCGAGCATCTCAGCGCAAGTTGAGCGATCGGCCAACATCGACGCAGCCAGCGATTCGTGCCGTTGACAGACTCAGCAAGTCGGCAGAATACCACGTCGAGTTAAAGCCTAACCTAAAAGTTGCAGGGGAAGGGCGGTCGATATTTACGGTCAGGCATCTTAATGCTTTGAATCCCGGAAATGTTGGGCTGGTGAAGGAGACAGCGGCTGGGGTTTGATTACGCGGAAGAGTTCCCAAGCAATGCTATACTCGTCAGGCGAAGGCTATGGCCTTTGCGTCCCGGAGGAGACCCATCGATAAGCGTTCAGCAAAGTCGTTCATTCGCATTAACGAAAAGATTCGCGCACGGGAAGTGCGTGTTATTGACGATGCCGGCAATCAGCTCGGCATTCTCCCACCCTTCGAAGCATTGAAGATCGCTCGCGAGCGCGGACTGGACCTGGTTGAGGTCTCGCCCAGCGCAGTGCCGCCTGTCTGTCGCATCCAGGACTATGGAAAGTTTCTGTATGAGAAGGACAAGAGCGATCGGGCCGCGCGCAAGAAGCAGAAGATCATCACCATCAAGGAAGTGAAGTTTTCCGTCACGGTGGATGAGCACGACTACATCACCAAGAAGAACAAGGCTGTCGGCTTTCTTGCGGACGGCGACAAGGTGAAGGCGTCGCTGCGCTTCAAGGGCCGGCAGATGGCGCATCGCGACCTGGGGTACAAGATCATCAATCGGCTGATCCAGGACATTGGCGATCAGGGTGTGGTTGAGTTCATGCCGCGCATGGAAGGCACGACGCTGCACGCGATTATCGCTCCCGGCAAGAAGGCGGAAGTGCAGAAGCCACCCAAGCCCGCCAAGCCAGTGGAAGAAGCCAAGCCTGCGGCCGCTGCGCCTGCAGAAGCGCCGACTACGCCGATTCAGTAGGCACAGAAACAAAGAGAACCGCCCTGATCTCACGGATCAGGGCGGTTTTGCATTGGAGTCGGGCTGGATGCGGCTCTCCTTGACAATCTAGGAGAGCACTGGTATTTCTCTCCTAGAGCGTCAAGGAGAGCCGCCAGGTGGGAGAAGGAAAGCCGGAAAAACAGGCGGATGTGTTGCAGGGAACGCTGGATCTGCTGATTCTAAAGGCGGTTTCGCTGGGACCGCTGCACGGGTACGGGGTGCTTCTGCGCATTCAGCAGATATCCGGCAAGGAACTGGTAATCCAGCAGGGCTCGCTTTATCCGGCGCTTTATCGGTTGGAACATCAGGGAGCCATAGCCAGCGAGTGGGGGGAGAGCGACAACAACCGACGCGCCAAGTATTACCAGCTGACGGCGGCGGGACGTGACCGCCTGGACGAAGAGACCGATAAGTGGAACCGCATGGCGGGGATCATCGGAGCCATTTTGCGGACTACGGCGGAGGAAGCATGAGCCTGCGATCCTTTTTCACGCGCTTAGGCAAGCAGCCGCGGTCGTGGTTCCGAGCCGCATCAGAGCGGGACCGGCTGGACGCGGAAATGGATGCCGAGCTTTCGCATCACCTGGAGAGCCTGGCGGCGGATCTGGTGGAGGCCGGCTATTCTCCTGCGGAAGCAGCGCGCCGCGCGCGGATCGCGCTGGGGTCGCCGGTCTCGACCAAGGAAGATATTCGCGCCTCGTTGGGTTTGCGGTGGTGGGACGAATTCTGGGCTGATCTGCGGTACGGCGTCCGGATTCTCCAAAAGAATCCAAGCTTCACTCTCATCGCTGCTACTTCGCTGGCGCTGGCAATTGGCGCGAACACGACGATCTTCTCCGTTGCGAAGCAGGTGCTCTATGACCGTTTGCATGTCGGGCATCCCGAGACGTTGAGGCTGCTGCGCTGGGACGGTGACAAGAAGGTCGCGGTGCACGCTCTGTGGGGGGAATTTGATTTCACTCAGAACGGGGCGACGAGTTCGTCGTTTTCCTATCCTGCATTCCAGGCGCTGCGTGCGGAGAACCGCGTGATGGAAGACTTGTTTGCGTTCAAGGAAGACAGCATGAACGCAACCGTCGCAGGGAATGCACAGCGGGTGGTAGTGGAGATGGCTTCCGGCAACGCTTACGCGGTGCTCGGCGTGAAGCCGCAGCTGGGGCGGGCGATTGAGCCGGCAGACGATGCTGTGCCGGGCGCGGGCTCTGCTGCGGTGATCAGCGATAGCTTGTGGGAGCGGGAATTTGCGCGTGACCCGAAGGTTCTGGGGCAGACGATCAAGTTGAACCAGGCTGTGCTGACGATTGTCGGCGTGAATCCGCCGGGTTTTACCGGAGCAAAGAATGTGCAGCAATCGCCGGATGTTTTTGTGCCGATCAGTTTGCAGCCGGTGATTGATCCGCAACGAAGGAAGGTGCCGCCACTGGCGGATCCGAATTTCTGGTGGGTGAACGTGATGGGCAGGACGCGGCCCGGCGTGACGGATGCCCAGGCACAGGCCGCGCTGGACGTGCAGTTGGAGGCTGTGATTCGCAACGGCATGACGGTAAGGACGGGCGACACCATGCCCCACCTTGCGCTGGCGGATGGTGCGCGCGGGATGCACTACACCGACAGGATGTTCAAGAAGCCGCTTTACGTGCTGATGGCGCTTACCGGCTTCGTGCTGTTGCTGGCGTGCGCCAATATCGCGAGCCTGCTGTTGGCCAGAGGTGCGCAACGGCAGCGTGAGATAACGGTGCGGCTGGCGCTGGGCGCCGGCCGTGGACGCGTGCTGCGCCAGTTGCTGACGGAGAGCCTGCTGCTGGCGGTGATCGGCGGTGCAGGCGGATTGCTGCTTGGCTTTCTCGGGCGCAATGCGATTCCCAAGCTGCTGGTGAACCCATGGGAGCAAGCGGTCACAATAGTTCCCTTTGACTGGCGTGTTTTCTGCTTTACGGCAGTGGTTACGCTGTTGACAGCCTTTCTCTTCGGGCTTGCTCCTGCTTTGCTGGCTGCGCGCAGCGACGTGAACGGCACGCTGAAAGGCGAGGCGCAGACGACATCGCGGCGGCGCAAGGGGCTGAGCGGCAAGGCGGTGATCGTGGTGCAGATCGCGCTCTCAACTTTGCTGGTAGTGGGTGCGGGATTCTTTCTGCGGACGCTGATTGCGCTGCACTCGGTCTATGTGGGCTTCAACGCCGATCATCTTCTGCTCTTCGAGATCAAGCCGCCGGGTAAGCTCTATCCCGCGGGCAAGGACGTTCAGTTTCATTCGCAGCTGGAGCAAGCATTCGCCGCTGTGCCGGGCGTGCAGCGGGTTGCGCCGGGAACAACAGCCTACATATCACAAAGCGTGGATAAATCCGGCTTTCTGCCGGAAGGAGAGGCCTTCAACGAACAGAAAGGGCAAGCGGAACTTTACAACATTGTGGGTAACGACTTCTTTCAGACGATGGGCATACCGATGGCTGCCGGTCGCAGCTTTGGGCCAGAAGATACGGCCACAGCGCCGAAGGTCGGGATCATCAACCAGGCACTCGCGCGCAAGAGATTTCCCAACGTGAATCCGATTGGGAAGAGATTCAAAGCGGACGATGAGAAGAGCGAATGGATCCAGATTGTCGGCATTTGCAAAGACACCCACTACGCCAATTTGCGGGACGAGCCTCCAGCGCAGTTCTTTATGCCCTACGTTCAGCAAGCCGAGATTGGCGGGATGACCTACCAGATTCGCACCAAACTGGAACCTGCCTCGTTGGTTCCTGCGCTTCGCCGCGTGGTGCAGTCGGCCGACCGCGACCTGCCAATGATTGATGTGAGAACACAGCAGGAACAGATCGACGCGACCATGCAGATCGAACGCGCCTTCTCCGCGCTGACATCCAGCTTCGGCGTACTGGCATTGGCCCTGGCGTGCGTGGGCATCTACGGCATCATGGCTCATTCGGTGGCGAATCGACGGAACGAGATCGGCATCCGTATGGCGCTGGGAGCACAGCCGAAGCAGGTGCGAGGCATGATCCTGCGCGAAAGCACATGGCTTGCGGCTGCTGGAATCATCGTAGGAGTATCTTTGGCACTCGCGCTGATGCGGCTGATCCAATCCATGCTTTATGGAATTCGACCGTACGATCCGGTGGCACTCTCGGCGGGCGTTCTGCTGCTGATTACGATTGCGATAGCTGCGAGTTGGATTCCAGCACGCCGCGCGGCAAGCGTACAACCGATGGATGCGCTGCGGCACGAATAGCCAGGGTTCACCGCAGGGGAAAAGGCCACTCTGACCAAACCGCACCCTATCGTTTGCGGCGGGTTGCGGCGCTCTCACACGTTGAAGAAGATTCGCCTGCGGTAGAGCGGGTAGAGCAGCGCCAGGTTTAGCAGCACAATGGCGATGGCGTAGGCCAGCGATGCATTGACGGGCGCGAGCCAGGTGGCGAAGAGGTGAGTGTAGCCCCACTCATGCAGCGAGAGGCGGCCGCCCGCCGTCGTGATGTGGATGCGGTCCAGCAGTGTCGTGATCACGCCTGAGAGAACGAATGCGAGGATGGTATTGGTGCCGAAGACCAGCGCCGGTGGGGTCCAGGCTTTCCAGCGCAATCCATCGATAATCCAGTAATAGAATGCGAAGCCTGCAAGGCTGACTCCGCCGCTGAGCAGCGCGAAGCTGCTGGTCCATATCTTCTTGTTGATGGGCAGCCAGTGACTGAGACCCAGACTAACGAGGATGAGAGCGACACCCGCTGCGGCGAGCCAAAGCGCTTTTTTGCCCGTTGAATTGTCGGTATGCATCCACTCGCCTGCGAGGACACCCATCAGCATGGTTCCCAGTGCGGGCAGCGTGGAGAGGAGTCCCTCGGGATCGAAGGTGACGCCGTACCCCGGCGTAAGGCCCCAATCCCACAGGTGACGCACTCCGAAGATGGAGCGGTCGAGATAGGCACCCAGATTGCCCATCGTGTCCAGATGACCGGCTCCATAGCCCGGCACGGGAACCAGCTTGATGAGCGCCCAGTAGACAGCCAGGAGCGCAGCTATCGCGCTGGCGATGATCCAGCTTCGGCGAAGATTCCCGATTCCCGTCTCGCCCTCATGCGTTTCGGGCTTGGGGCTGGCGGCGATGTACAGGAGCGATCCGAAAAAATAGCAGAGCGCGATGCGCTGCAGCACGCCGGGAATCCGAATCGAGTGCAGGTCGTAGTCAGGGAAGCCGTTAACCAGCAGCCCTAGAAAAAAGAGAATGGCGCTGCGGCGCAAAACGTGGAGGTAGAGCCCTCTGCTGCTGCTGCCGCGTGCGATTCGGGAGGCGAAGGAGTAGGTCATCGCGATGCCCACGACGACGAGAAACGAGGGAAAGATCATGTCCGTAGGCGTGGCGCCGTTCCACTGGGCGTGGAGCAGCGGCCAGTAGACTGCGCTGTAGGTGCCGGGATCCGTCACCAGGATCATTCCAGCCACCGTGAGCCCACGAAAGACATCGAGGGAGACGAGGCGGGAACTCACCCCTTGCGCGGACTGACTCTGCGGCAACAGGACGGCAGCATTTGCCAAGGCGGCCTCGTGAGACTGAGTGGCTGGTAACAGTCTGGCAACCACGATACAAGAGATGAACTTGTCCTAGAAAGTGGAACCGCGCCGGGAGGGCGCAATCAAAAACAAGTCAGCCAGGTCCGTGGATCGGGCTGATTTAATTTGCATCCATTTGGAATCGGCGATCAGCGGTAATCTCACCCGCTCCTGAGCAGAGTTACGTTCCAGCGGGCCTACTCGAAAGGCAGCGTCCAGACCAGCAGGGTCGCGGCGTTGTCATTGACCGCGGCAAAGATTGCGAAGTCTTCATTCGTGCGTACGGCGAGACCGAAGGCTCCGCCCGGGTTGGGATCGACCGATAGCTGCTTCACAAACTTCCCGTCCTTGGTAAACTCCACGATCTCACTCGGCTGATTCGGATCGGGATTGATGCCATCGTTGTTGGAGACCAGCAGGTGGCCATTCGGAGCCATCGTCATTCCCAGAGGGCCGTGCAGATGAACGTTGTCCTGGTAAATGATGCTTCCAGGCCCATTGTCAGTCTGACGGTCATCCGCATTCCACACCGCATAGACGGTGTTGTCGCCGGTGGAAGCGACGTACAGAACATCGCGCCGACTGTCGTAGACCAGGCCCGTAGGCGATACGAACAGCGTTACCGGATCGCCACGGTGGACATATCCTGAGGCAATCGTTTTCGTATTCAGGAGCTTCAGACCGCTCGGGCCTACCTTGAATTTCAGCCGAACGACCGTCCCGTTGAGCGCGTTGCTGACAAACGCGATCGCCCAGTCTCCACCATCCACCAGCGCCATATCCCACGGACCCTGAATCGCCGCACTTGTGATTGTCTGTATGAGCTTGCCCTCATTGTTGACGACAAGCAGTGACCCTGGTCCCACCGTTGCGGAAGTGCCATCTGCCGTTGGAGAGTTTCCAACTACGATGAACCCGGCCTGCAGAATCCCCAATGCCGTGGAGAGACCCAGTGGCGCCTTGCCCTGAAAAAATTTCGTCGGCGATCCACTCTTCGAAATCCGGACGATGGTCGTTCCAGTGCCTTGGAGATTCATGCTGTTGTTGAAGTTGGAGACGAGGATGTCTCCGTGACGCAGTGGGCCCGACCCTGTCTGGAAGTTGTCCGGAACGAAAGCAACACCGTATGGGTTTACATCTCCATTCCCAGGTACGGTCGAGACACTTCTTACCGGACTCGGCAGAAATGCGTCGTCGCCGTCAAAGTGTTGAGCCGCGCCAATTCCGGTTGCGCAGGCGAGCAAAGTAATGGATGTGAGAGCTTTGAGCCAGCCAGTCATGCCATTCCGGCCAGCCGATGAGTCGTCCCTGTCCAACACGACGAAAGAGTCGTAAATTCCCATGTCGCATCTCCTTATGCTGTGGAATTTCCGCTTGGGGTGGGACACTGCAGAGCAAGTCCCAAGCAGCAGGCGAAGCATAGTCCTCTCGCATCGCCGTAACGTCTCCAATCTGTCATTCCTTTGTCATTTCATTGAGACCGGAACCGTGCCAGGTGGGGATCTTTGCCGTCGATCCTTGCGCGCAAGCGTTGCGGCGGATGAGCTGGACATTCCATTGACTCATAAGGACTTAGGGTGCGAGGCTTTGTGAACGCTGGCATAGCCTCATTCGGCCAAGTAGCTGGAATCATGGGTCTTAGACGCGCGGGCTGGGTACCCGCGGCGCGCACCCGATGCCGCCCGGGTTGCCCTTAGCGGCCCTAAGCCTGTACACTGGTTGATGTTGCACGTACGCCAATTGAAGTAGGACAACCATGCCCAAATTAAAGAGTCACCGGGGCGCGATGAAGCGCTTCTCTAAGACTGGCACCGGCAAAATCAAGCGTGGCCAGACGAAGATGCGCCATATCCTCACGTCCAAGACGATCAAGACCAAACGGAAGCTTGCCAAGACCGTTCTGGTATCTGACGCCGATCACGCGAAGGTTTCGCGCATGATCCCTTACCTTTAGTCGATCCGTTTTACGGGTTTGGGCCGCGGTAGAGCGTTCCGCACGGGCCCCCGGTAGCCGGATCAGTAAAGGCTCCGAGAGATTAGAGATGCAAGCGAGTGAAGAGGTCTAAAGCGTGTCCCCTCAGGGCGAACGCCTCCTGCCTCCAGCCGCACAACGAAACACGCAAAGGAGAAACAAATGCCCCGTGTAAAACGGAGTACCAAGCGCAACGACCGCCGCAAAAAGATTCTTAAGCGGGCGAGTGGATATTTCCTCACCAAGTCCAAGCTCTACCAGGCAGCCCAGGAAGCCGTAGAGCGCGGAATGAAGTTCAGCTACATTGGCCGCAAGCAGAAGAAGCGTCAGTTCCGCTCGCTCTGGATTGTGCGCATCAATGCCGCCGCCCAGCAAAATGGCTTCAACTATTCACTGCTGATCAACGGCCTGAAGAAGGCCGGGGTGGAGCTGGACCGCAAAGTTCTGGCCGACATCGCCGTGAACGACGCCGCGGGCTTTGCCGCACTTGTAGCCCAGGCGAAGGATGCGTTGAAGGAAACTGCAACCGCGTAAATCAGCTGAACTGGAAAGAAACACGAAAGGGTGCGGCGAAGCTAGCCGCACCTTTTCTATTTGCCTGCCGGGCACAATCGCAAAGAAAGATTAAAGAAAACTTATTTAGTGCCGAATTGATAGGTAGGCGCCGCTAAACCTTCCGCGAGCGCCCTTGCCAATCGTGTCGAGGCATTTATGAGCGATATCGTCCAATCGGTGCAGCCCTCGAGCCAGAGCTCTCTCGGCCTGTATTCCACGGCAACGTTGAGTAACAGCAGGCAGACCGCGTTTGTGCAGCGCGATGCGAGCCAGATAGTCGCGACGGTGCCGGGGCCTCCGCAGATGACCGCTAGCGGCGAGACCGTGGCCGAAGCGACTTCAAGGCTGGAGTCGCGGGTGAATCTGTACGCATAGGCGCGGCGGAGATTTCCGCCATCGCGCCTCCCTGCGCAATTTCCCGCTGACCATTCGGGAAATACGGGCCGCATCCTGCGTTGGACCGGCTCTCTGATTTATCCTGAACAGGATCATGTCGCAGGAATCGATACCGCAATTAAGCAGCTTTGACGAAGCCGCGCTGGACGGGGCTTTCTCGGCGCTCTCCGCGCAGGTGGCGGAGTCGGCGCACGCGCTTGCTTCGCCGGAGGCCGTGGAGAAGTTTCGGCTGGAGTGGCTGGGTCGCAAGCAGGGCCGTTTGAAGCTGGTGAGCGAGGCGTGGCTGAAGTCCGCTCCCGCAGATGGCAAGAGACTGCTGGGCCAGCGCTTCAACAAGCTGAAGGAGCAGGTGGAGGAGTTGCTGGCCAACGCCGGCAACGCAGGCCCGGACGCCGCGCAACTGGCCGCTGAAGCCATTGACATCACCCTGCCTGGCACGCGCATGCAGTTGGGCGCGGAGCATCCCATCGTGCGCACGATGAACGAGATCGTGTCGGTCTTCCAGGGGATGGGCTACTCCGTCGGCGTGGGCCCCGAGGTGGAGACGGACTACTACAACTTCGAGTCGCTGAATTTTCCGCCGAATCATCCGGCTCGAGATACGCAGGACACGCTGGTAGTGGCTAACCAGGAGCGCCGGCCACTGCGCGATCGCCTGCTGATGCGGACGCATACATCGCCGGTGCAGATACGCACGATGGAGCAGCAGCCGCCGCCGGTGCGCATCGTGATTCCGGGCAAGGTCCACCGCAACGACGCATCGGATGCGACGCACTCGCCGATCTTCCACCAGGTGGAGGGATTGTGCGTGGGCGAGCACGTAACCTTCAGCGATCTGAAGGGAACGCTGGACCATGCGATGAAGGCCTTCTTCGGCTCGGCGGTGAAGACACGCTTCTTTCCGTCCTTCTTTCCGTTTACCGAGCCCAGCGCCGACGTGCAGATCAGCTGCATCTTCTGCGGCGGCAAAGGCTGCCGCAAGTGCAAACACTCGGGGTGGATTGAACTGCTGGGATGCGGCATGGTGGATCCCGCGGTCTTTGGATTTGTGCAGCAGAAGCAGCCCGGCTACGACCCGAAGAAGATTAGCGGATTTGCGTTTGGCATGGGCGTGGAACGCATCGCGATGATGAAGTACGGCGTGAGCGATATCGGGCAGTTTTACTCAGGAGATATGCGCTTCCTCAAGCAGTTTGCTTGAGGAGGCAGCTAAAAGGCGGCTAGCTAAAAAGCGGTCAGCTAAAGTCCGGTTAGCTAAGAAGCGGTTAGCGGAACAGCAAAAGCAGCAGGTGAAATGAAGACCAGGCATTTTCGGGATTTGATTGTTTGGCAGAGATCGATGAAGTTGGCTGGCGTGGTGTACACGGCGACAAAGGCCTTTCCGAACGAAGAGATCTTTGGTTTAACGAGTCAGCTTCGACGTGCCGCCGTTTCGGTTCCGAGCAATATTGCCGAAGGTCACGGAAGACTGACAGACAACGGATTCGCGGTTTTTCTGGGGCAGGCGCGTGGATCGCTTTTTGAGGTCGAGACGCAAATCGAGTTGGCTAGCACTCTTGGATACATGAAAGCGGCTGAAGCGAAAAAGATAATTGCGGATTGCGAAGAAGTGGGAAAGATGCTGAACGGTCTGCTAAACACACTAAAAGAGAAGTCGACTCACTAAGTGCCGTTTTGCTTGCCGCTTTTAGCTGACCGAATTTGAGGGCTAACCGCTCTTTAGCTAACCGCTTCTTAGCTGATCTTTGAAGGAGAAAGAAACGAAGACTGTTCACTAACAGCTATTTCGCTAACCGCCGCTTTGCTAACCGCTTTTTAGCTGACCGGCCTTTAGCTGACCGGCTTTTAGCTAACCGCTTCTTAGCTGAATCATGAAGATTCTTACCCAGTGGCTGCGCGAAATTTTGCCGGGGATCCCGGCTGACGATGCTCAACTCGCAGAGGACCTGACGCTGCGCGGCATTGCCGTGGATGGCGCCTTCGATCTTGGCGCGGGCAAGGGCCTGCTGTTGGAGATGGACATCACCACCAACCGCGTGGACGCGATGAACCACTACGGCATTGCGCGCGAGGCGAGTGCGATCTACAGTCTCCCGTTGGCGCCGCTCGATGTTGCACTGCCTGCCGCGAGGGATGGGGCCGCGCCGTATCCTGTGCGCATCGATGCGCCCGACCTATGCGGCCGGTTTACCGCGCGCGTGATTCGCGATGTGACGATCGGGACCACGACAGGAATCATTGCCGAGCGATTTGCGCTGCTCGAGCAGAAGCTGATCCTGAACGCGGTGGATGCGACCAATTACGTGTGGATGGGCATGGGGCAGCCTACGCACGTCTTCGATCTGGACAAGCTTGAGGGCGGCATCGTGGTGCGGCGCGCGCACAAGGGAGAGAAGCTGCGCCTGCTGGATGGCAGTGAAGTCACGCTCGATAGCGACGATCTGGTGGTCGCCGATGAGAAGAAGGCACTGGCTCTTGCCGGCGTGATGGGCGGCTGGGATTCGATGATTACCGCCGAGACGAAAAACGTGCTGGTGGAAGCGGCATGGTTCGATCCCGCAAGCATTCGCGGAACGTCGCGGCGTCACGGACTGCACACCGATGCCTCGCATCGCTTTGAGCGTGGCGCAGATTTCAACGCGCCTCCCGTGGCCTCGGCGCTGGTCTCCCGCTTCCTGCTGGAGAGTGGCGGATATCTTGAAGGCGAACTGGTCGACGTCGTGGTGCCGCATGCCGCGGCGCGCACGGCGAATCGCGAGGCTGTTCGTCTGCAGGTGAGCGAGGTTCGCCGCATGCTGGGGACAACGGTGGATGGCGTCGGCATCACGGCGTCCACGGTTGAAGCAGTGCTGGCTGCGCTGGGCTGCTCGCTGGTGCTGCGCTCGGAAGGCGATTACGCCGTAACCCTGCCAAGCTGGCGGCTGGACCTGGAGCGCGAGATCGACTTGATTGAAGAGGTCGCGCGCGTCTACGGATACAACCGCTTCGCTAATACGCTGCCTGCGTTTGAAGGCAGCGTGAAAGAGCTGTCGTGGGCGCGGCAGGAGTCGGCCGTGCGTTCGACACTGCTGGCGCTGGGATGGAACGAGGCTATTTCGAGCACCTTCGTATCTGTAACAGACGCGGTTACGTTTGCGCCGCAACCCGCGTCAGCCGTGCCGATGGGCAATCCGCTGAACGAAGAGGCGGGCATGCTGCGGCCTTCGCTGGTTCCGGGAATGCTCACGATGCTGGCCGGCAATCTGAATCGAAACGAGGAGGATGTGCGCCTCTTTGAAATGGGCACTGCCTTCAGCGGCACCACGCACGCGGTGGAAGAACGACCCAAGCTCGCGATCGGCGCGACGGGGCTCTCAGCTGTGGAGGGGCCGCATGCTCCGCAAAAGCCGCTGGACTTCTTTGACGTAAAAGGATCGGTGGAGGAGTTGCTGAGCCGCTTCACCTCGCGCTCGCTCTACTACGACAACTTTCCTGCGGATAGTGGATTGATGCCGGAGTGGCTGCATCCGGCGCTCTCGGCGCGCATCGTTGTGGATGGATCGACGATCGGCTACTTCGGCCAATTGCATCCAGCGGAGGCGCAGCGCCGCAAGATTCGGCTGACCGTCTTCGTGGGCGAGATCTATCTGCACCGTTTATATCGACAGGCGCTGCGTCAGCCCGCGGTTCGCGAACTCTCGCGCTACCAGGCGGTTCGCCGCGACTTCTCGCTGACTTTTCCCGACACGCTGCGCTGGTCTCAGGTGGCGGCCGCACTGGAGGATTTGCGCATCGAAGATCTGGTGGAGTATTCGCCGAAGGAGATCTTTCGCGACAAAAAGGCGGGGCGGCCGGAGTACTCACTGCTGCTGGAAACCGTCTTTCAATCGCAGGAGCGAACACTTCGCGAGGAAGATGTTCAACTCAGCTCCGAGCGCATTCTAAAGGCGATGGATCAACTGGGCGGGCGCCTGCGCAGCTAAGGGCGCAGGGCGAACATTGAAGGGTACCTCCGGCCGCTGTTTTCCAGCAGATTCTCACAACCATCGGCGCTATACTTCGCCAAGGGAGAGGTCAGGACATCGTGGAAGATTCACCCATGCCAACACTTGCGCTCGTAGATGCTGAGCCGCAAATGACAGTCGATGATTTTCAGGCGCTGGAGCAGCGCGTGCTGCGTACGGTGCAGATGCTGAAGACGGAGCGTGAACAGCGCGTGGCTGCTGAGACGCGTGCTGCTGCCGCGGAAGAACGCGCCCACGACGCCGAAGAGAGATCCGGAGAAAATGGTGCGATGCTCGCCAGCATGGAGACCGAGTTGGCCAGCCTGAGAAAAGAACGCGACGCCGTCCGCGCGAAAGTAGAACGTCTGTTGGGAATGCTCGACGATCTGGCTATCTGACGAGAGGAAAGCAGCGAATGACGGATTCAGAAAACAACGAGCGGCAAACTACCAGCGTCACGGTCGAGATCTACGACCAGACCTATCATCTCCGCGGCCACGATCCGGAGTACATCCGCATGCTTGCCGGGATGGTGGATTCGAAGATGCACGCGGTGGCCGCGCAAGGCACCACGGTTGATTCACTGCGGGTTGCCGTTCTGGCCGCGCTCAACGTGGCCGATGAACTGGCCACGCTGGCGGAGAAGTATCGCGCGCTCAGCGGCAATGTCCACCAGGCGCAGAGCAGCATTCGTACACGCGCCAGCGATCTCTCTGGCCTGCTCGACTCGGTACTCGGCGACGAGCGCAGAATCGGCTAGGTGCTGGCCGCACGGGCGGGCGCGCCTTCGGCGCCATACTTTCTATCCTGCACCGGTTCGAACTCCCAAGAGCGGTGCCGTGCGTGGCCTAGACTGCACGTGGCCTAATGCCGGCCGCAATACAACGGGGCTTTTCCTTAATGGAAAAGCCCCGATTACTTGTGAGTCGTCAAAAGTTGCGATCAGGCTCCCGGGTTGGCTGCTGGTGCCGGAGGAGGCGGCTCAATTCCGCCGGGCCAGGGAACAAAGGGCTTGGCATCAAAGACGTAAGGGATGATGACTTCCACGTCGACGGGCTGTCCGTCGATCTTGTAGGGCTGGAAGCGCCAATCTGCAATCGCGTCAGAGGCGGCCTGCGTGAGCATCGGATTTCCCGCTGCACCCTTCACCTTTACCTTGCCGGTCTTAAGAATCACGGCGGTCACATAGATCGTGCCCAGAGCCTTGTGCTCGGCCGCGCCCATGGGGTAGGCCGCTCCGCCCTGCTTCACCACCACCAGCTTGGGATCGCCGGGTATCCGCGTGTAGGGCTGCGGAATGGCATTGCCCGCGGGCTTCACGGCTGCCGTGTCCGCAAGCGAAAGCGGCTCTAGCAGCGTGACCTTGATCGAGGAGACGAGGTGCTTGTTGAAACTCACCTTCACATCCTTGGCCACAGCGCGATTCTGAAACATCTGGATGTCGTTCAGTTGAATCGTCGTGTCGGGCGTTGTCGCCAGGCGCAGGTAGGAGTCGTTGTCGAAGCAATACATCGGGAAGAGATCGTTGGGATTCTGATCGCCCGCATAGCGCGCAGGATTGACAACCAGCGTACACGTCATCGCGACGGGGCTGGCCACCAGGCGGCCATCCATCTCGTACTCAGGCTTGAAGTTCTTGGCCTGGAAGAGAGGGTTGGTGGTGGGCACGCCGACGCGCATATCTAGCTTCGCGTGATCGAAGTTTTCCTTGGGGCCGGGCTTGGCTTGCAGTTTCTCGCTGGGAGAGACGCTCCACTCAGTGCCGTTATATTTCTTGCCGGCATAGGTGCGCTTCCATTGGTCGGGAGCGGTGGCCCACACCTCAAGCGTGCCCGCCTCGGGGGTTGGATCGCCCTCATAGATCTCGTATGTAGCCTTCAGGTGATACGGCTGCATGTCTTTGCTGCTAAGGCTGTTCAGGCTGATGCCTTTGTCAAGAACCGCGTGAGCCTTGGCGTTCAAATCGGTCGAGGCTGCTGGCGCTGGCGCTGCCTGTGCTTTGGCGGGAACCGCGCAGGTGGTCAAAGCGGCAAATAGAAGCGCTGCTGAAAAAAAGGAAAATGACTTCGCGAACATAATTTATAAGGCTCCGGTAGACCAATCAGGTTACATCAGCGAAGGGGGTTGAATCTGCAAATTTTTCGCAAGGTGCGGGCCGTGAGTGCGGCTGGCAGCTCTCAAATTGTCATTGTTCATGCGGTCCATCAGTGGCTTCTGGCCACCAAGTGGACTGACCTTGCTGGTCTTTCGCCGCCGGCGGCACTCTTGCGAAATGCGGCCTCTTCGGTATTCCGTCAACCTCACATTGGACGGGTGCTTCGATCCTCTATTTGCCGCTGACGATCTTGGCGGCGCGGCTATAGGAGCCGAGGTTGTAGGCGCGGGTGTAGCCCAGTTGCTGCAATTTGTTTTTCGCAACGCCGCTGCGAGAGCCGCCCTGGCAATGCAGCAACAGCACCTTGCTCTTATCTTTCACACGGCGCGGCAGTGCGCTCTCGATATCGTCCAGCGGCAGGTTGATGGCTTCGGAAAGATGGCCGGAGTTGAATTCGCGAATGCTGCGGACGTCAATCAACAGCGCTCCACTCTGCAAATATTCCCGCGCATCTTTGTGCGAAATCTGGCGAGAGCGTTTCAGCGCGAGGTAGAGCGCGACGACAATGACGAGAATGAGATACGGGGCCCAATGCATAGGTATCACCTTACCGCGATTTCTCTCGGCCTGCTTGTAAGCGCATTCGCGCGAGGTACACGGTTCCATCGTGGCTGCACAAAAGTTAGCGTTCGTAAGCCCAGTTGAATTCAATGCCATCACCACGCATTTTTGTGGGTGCTATTGCCAACCCGGCCAACCTCGGCTAGCATCCTGACAGAAACCGGCCTGCGAAGCAGGTGCTGCGGTCAACTCTGGTTGAACCTTTAATCATCGAACAGGGGCTCGACTCGATAAATCGGCTCGGTGTGCAGTCCGCCAGTCCGGAACGCCTAAAGAGCCGCGGAGAGTCCCACCGTCTTAGGACGGGTTCACCAGAGAACTGCGTCACGGCCCAGTGGGTCGGTCTTCTACCTTTCTGCGCCCGGGCGCAGACGCTAGCCCACGGTGCATCCTCTTCTCTTCCAGTTCGGCCCCATCGCAGTTCCCTCCTACGGAGTCTTCGCCGCCATCGGCGTTCTTGCCGCCCCCTTTCTCAGCCTGCGGCTGGCGCGAGGCTTCGGCGTCGATCCCAATAAGGTCTGGAACCTGATTGTGCTCATGGTTTTCTCTGCCATTGTGGGCTCGCGCCTGCTCATGGTGCTGCTGTATTGGGGCGTGTTGCGCACGGTGCCCCTGTGGAGGATGGGCCTGGCGGCGATGCGCACTCCCTGGTTCCTGGTGGCTGGCTGCATCATGGGATTGTTGATTGGCGGCGTCTATGCGCGGGCCGCCCACATGCCGCTGCGGCGCACACTGGACGTGCTCGCCGCGCCGCTGGCGCTGGGTCACGCCATCTCCTGCATCGGATCGTTCGCTGCCGGCTCGGCCTTTGGAACACCCACCACGCTACCCTGGGGCGTCACCTACAACAGCAAGCTGGCGATGCTGTGGAGCGGCACTCCGCAGGGCCTGCCGTTGCATCCCACGCAGATCTACGAATGCCTGGTGGAACTGGCCATCTTCTGCGTGCTGATGCTGCTGTTGCGTCGGCTGGCGCCGGGCGAGCTGATGGGGACGTGGCTCATTCTCTTCGGGATTTCGCGTTTCTTTCTCGATTTTTTGCGTGGCGGAAACGTGCATATCCTGAAAGACTCGCTCACCGTGGGACAGGTGCTCGCCGTGTTGATGGTACTGGCCGGAGGCATGTTGTGGTGGAAACGCGATACAGTGGAGGAGAGTGCCCATATCGCCTGATTCTTCCAAGCCGCAGATAACGTCCGAGGACTCCGCTGAGTTGCGCTCCTGGAGCGTATCCGCAGATATGGCTGGACAGCGCCTCGACCAATTCCTGGTGCAGCAACTCGAGGGAGTCAGCCGCTCCCGCATCCAGCTGCTTTTGTCGCAGGGCGGAGTGCTGGTCGACGGCAAGGCCGCCAAGGCCTCCATGCGTTTACGCGCGGATGAGGTCGTCTCCGTGCAGGGCGAGGCACAGCCGCCACCGCTGCATGCCATCGCCGAAGATATTCCGCTGGACATTGTGTATGAAGACGATGATCTCGCCGTCGTCAACAAGCCGGCTGGCATGATGGTGCATGCCGGCGCAGGAGCCACGGACGACGCCCGCAATCGCGGCACCCTCGTCAACGCAATTCTTCATCACTTCCAAAACCTGTCGAGCACAGGCGGAGATCTTCGTCCCGGCATCGTGCATCGCCTGGACAAGGAGACCAGCGGCCTGATCGTCGTGGCCAAAAACGACTGGGCACACGGCAAGCTCGCGGATATGTTCGCCACGCGGCGGATGTCGAAGACTTACTTCGCACTGGTTCACGGTGAAGTCGACAAGGATTCCGGCACGATCAATTCGCCCATCAGCCGCGACCAGGTTCGCCGCACCCGCATGACCACCCGGCGCGATGAGGGCGGACGCAGCGCCATCTCGCACTACCAGGTGCTGAAGCGCTTCGCCGGACGGTACGGAAAATTCACGCTGGTTGCCGTGAAGATCGAGACGGGCAGGACCCACCAGATCCGCGTACACATGTCGTCCATTGGACATCCCGTTGTCGGCGATACGCTCTATGGCGCACCGGCGCGAATTATTGTTCCGGTAGCCATCAGCGGAAAGCGCCGCACCCATCAGGAGCCGGAAGGCATCAGCCTGTCGCGCAACTTCCTCCACTCCGCCGAGTTGGAATTCACACATCCCCGCAGCGGAGAGACGCTGAGCCTGAAGTCTCCCCTGCCCGAAGAATTGAAAGTATTTCTCCGCATGCTGGACGCCGCAGCGGAGGCGAAAGCCAAGGCGATTCGCTCGTAACCGGGCGTTTACCCAATTGTTAGAATGAGCATTAGCAAAGAACGAAGGCCACGAGGATGAAGTTGATGTCAAGAAACCCAATTTGTGCCTGGCTGCAGGCTCCTGGTCTTAAAGGCGCGACGCTGGCACTGGCATTTTCCGTTGCAGCACTCGCACAAACACCCGCACAGGCTCCAGCCCAGGCCCCGGCCAAGGCACCCACGCAGGCACCTGCACCCAGCACTACGACGCCGCCCGCGAGCACGCCCGCTGCTACACCTCCCGCCAACGCTCCTGCGGCAGCACCCGGCCAGCTTCCCACCGGCAACGACGAAGGCGAATTCACCATCAAGCGCAGCGTTGACGAAGTGAACCTGATCTTCACGGTCACGGAGAAGCACAACGGCCACTTCGTCAAGGACCTGCAGCAGAACGACTTTGCGCTGCTCGACGATCAGAAGGCCCCGGCCAAAGTATCGAAGTTTGTGCAGCAGACCAACCTGCCGCTTCGCGTGGGCGTCGTGATCGACGCCAGCACCTCCATTCGCACCCGCTTCCAGTTCGAGCAGGAATCCGCCAGCGAATTTCTGAAGCAGGTCCTGCGTCCGCAGAGCGACAAGGCATTTGTGATGGGCTTCGATGTCGTGCCGGATCTCAAGACCGATTGGACGAGTAACCAGGAGGCGCTCGAAACCGGCATCTCCAAGCTGCGTCCCGGTGGCGGAACCGCGCTCTTCGACGCTGTCTACACCGCCTGCCGCGACAAGCTGCTGGATAATTCCCGCGGCCAGGAGCCAGTGCGCAAGGCCATGATCCTCATCTCCGACGGCGACGATAATCAGAGCCGCGCCTACCTCGACGACTCCATCAAGATGTGTCAGCGAGCCGACACCATCATCTTCGCCATCAGCACCAACACCAGTCCCAGCCGTGGCCGTGGCGATGAGGTGCTGTCGAAGATGTCAGAAGCCACCGGCGGCACAACCTACTTTCCCAAGCGCATGGAGCAGATGTCGGAGAGCTTCCATGCCATCGAGGAGGAGTTGCGCAGCCAGTACGCTCTCTCCTACACCCCGGCGGACTTCAAGACCGACGGTTCCTTCCGCACGATCTACCTGATCGCGAACGACCGCAAATACCAGGTAAGCGCACGCAAGGGCTACTTCGCGCCGAAGAACTAGTCTCAACCAATCCGCAACCCGCAGAGGCCCGGTTCACGCCGGGCCTCTGCGTTGCCGCCACTCCCCGGAAATTCCACACCCCTCCACAGCTTTGCAGTGACCCGCGGCACTAAAATAGGCTATGGCTGCACCGAAGGTCGTCCATACCGTCTGTTCCCACGATTGCCCCGACTCCTGCGGAGTGCTGGTTACGGTTGACGCGGACGGACGCGCCATCAAGGTGCAGGGCGACCCTTCCCATCCCTTCACCCAGGGCTTTCTTTGCGGCAAAGTGGCCAAGTATCTTGACCGCGTCTATTCGCCTTCCCGCCTGCTTGAGCCCATGCGCCGCCGCGACACCGCACCCAAGGGACCGCTGCCGCCGGGCAAGGAGAGATCTGCCTTCGAGCCCATCTCCTGGGACGAGGCTATCGACTCCATCGCGCAGAGGCTCGCGCACATCAGCCGCAAGTTCGGCCCCGAGGCGATTTTGCCCTACAGCTATGCTGGCACCATTGGAGCGCTGGGCTACGGCTCCATGGACCGCAGATTCTTTCATCGCCTGGGCGCCTCGCAACTGGATCGCACCATCTGCTCCAGTGCCGGAGGCGAAGCGCTCGTCGCCGTCTACGGGCGCAAGATGGGCACCGCGCCTGAGCACTTTCGCCACTCGCGCTACATCGTCGCCTGGGGCGCAAACATCCACGGAAACAACGTGCATCTGTGGCCGATGATTGAAGACGCTCGCCGCCAGGGCGCCAAGCTCGTCGTCATCGATCCTTACCAGACGCGCACCGCCCGGCTCGCTGACTGGCATATCGCCATTCATCCCGGCAGCGACGCCGCACTCGCCCTGGGCATGATGCACATCCTCATCCGCGATCGCCTCTATGACGAGGCTTACGTCGCCGAGCAGACCCACGGCTTCGAGCAGCTGAGCGAGCACGTCAAGCAGTACACCCCGGAGAAGGTGGCCGCCTGGACCGGAATGACCCCGGCCGAGATCGAGCGTTTCGCGCATGAATACGCCACCGTTACTCCGGCCGTCATCCGGCTGAACTACGGAGTGCAGCGCTCTGAGTTTGGCGGTACTGCGGTGCGTGCCGTGGCCATGCTGCCGGCGCTTACCGGCTCATGGTGTCAACTTGGCGGCGGATTGCAACTCTCCACCAGCGGCGCCTTCCAGTTTGACAAGGAAGCGCTGGAGCGCCCCGACCTGATGATGGAGAGCCCCCTCAAACGCCCGTCGCGCATAGTGAATATGTCGCAGTTGGGGCATGCGCTTACTGAGCTGGGCGCGAACCCTGAGGACGGGCCTCCGGTAAAGGCACTCTTCGTCTACAACTCCAATCCCGCTGCTGTGGCTCCCAACCAGAACGCCGTGCTGCGAGGATTGCAGCGCGAAGACCTCTTCACCGTGGTCCACGAGCAGTTTTTTACCGATACGGCGGATTACGCCGACATCCTGCTGCCGGCAACCACCTTCCTTGAGCAGCGCGACGTGCAGGGCGCCTACGGCCACTACTATCTCCAGCTCTCGCAGCAGGCGATTGACCCGCTCGGCAAGGCACGCTCCAACGTGTGGCTCTTCGGCCGACTGGGCGTGCAGATGGGCTTCCCTGAGGCCTGCTTCCGCGAATCGACTGATACCCTCATCGCCCAGGCCCTGCAATTGACCGGCGGCACCGACGAAGAGCGCACTTCGATCAATCCCGGCATGGAGGGGATCTCGATCAAGCAGCTTGAGGCTGAGGGGCACATCCCCCTGAAGCTCGGCGCGAACGGCGACGGCAGCCCCTTCCTGCCCTTCGCCCATGGCCGGCTTGAAACTCCAAGCGGCAAGGTTGAGTTCTATTCCGAGAGCTTGGCGCAGCAGGGAATGGATGCCCTGCCCACCTTCCGGCCGCCGAAGGAGTCGCGTTCCTCGCCCGCCAGCAAGGTCTACCCGCTGGAATTACTCGCGCGCAAGGCCGATAACTATATGAATTCCACCTTCGCGAACCTTCCGGGCCACCGCCGGATGGAGGCCCGTACCGAGTCGCGGCTGGAAATGAATCCGGTGGACGCCGAGCCCCGGGGCATCGCGGATGGCGACTGGGTGGAAGTAGCAAATGATCGCGGCAACCTGCGTTTGCAGGCGCTTTTGGGAGCCTCCGTGGCCCCCGGGGTGGTCTCCGCGCGGCTCAGTTGGAATAAGTTTTCCGGGGGCGCCGCTAACGTAAATGTCCTCACATCCGAGGGCCTGACGGACATAGGCAGGGGTGCAACCTTTTATTCTGTGCTGGTTGAGGTGCGAAAGGTGCCCCCGGACGAAGCCAAAACCGCCTCCGTCCGATAGACTAAGAGATGATGTGCCGATGCAGGAGGGAGCATGCCGCTGGTTTCAGGGCTTCCAATGCGCTGGCTGTGGAGAGTGGAATGAGACCGTGGTGGATGAGTCTGCAGGCGGCCGGCAGCGTTATGTCGAAGATTGCCAGGTTTGCTGCAAACCAAATGTGCTCCAGATTAATTGGAATAATTCGGCTCAGGAGTACTCCATCCAGACAGAGCTTGAAAGCTGACGGGTTCCTTGGACTTGGGTCACGAGGGCTCGTTTAATGTCGGATCCGATCACCGAGTCAACCCCGGAGTTGGGCCCTGCCCCTTCCGTCACTTATAATCACCTTTTCCACAAGTTCGGTCTGATTTTTTGCAGTGAGGGTGTGCCTATTCTTCCCGTCGTCCTTTCAGGGAGCCAGAACTCCCGGTGTACTTATTCCCCAGCTTCGCGCCTGAGCCTTCGCCATCTGACGAAGATGATGACGCTGATTCTTGTTTGTCTTTGCGGTTTCCGCCTTTGCGCAACAGGAAAATACGATCGTCTCCATCCGGGTCATCGGCAACCGCCGCATCCCCAAGGAAACCAGTGCTCGCGCGGCTCTTCACCCATCCCGGGGAGACCTACGATCCGCGACCATCGAGCGCGACTTCAACTCGCTCTGGAACACCGGATACTTCGAGACGTCTGCATCGAGCGCGAAGACACCCCCAAGGGCATCATTCTGGACGTGTATCGTCACGGAAAAACCGACGATTCGGGAGATCAACTACAAGGGCCTGAACTCGGTCTCGCAATCGGACGTCCTCGACCGCTTCAAGAAGGAAAAGGTCGGCCTCTCCGTCGAGAGCCCGTACGATCCCACCAAGGTCAAGCACGCTGAGACCATCGTGTAATCCGCGAGCTGCTCGCCGAGCACGGCCACCAGTTCGCCACCGTCAAGACCGACGTCAAGACGATTCCGCCTGCCTCGGTCGCCGTCAACTTCAACGTTAAGGAAGGCCCCACGGTCAAGGTGGGCAAGATCAAGTTCACCGGCAATGAGCACATCTCGTCGCGCGACCTGCGCGCGTTCCATGAAGAACCTGAGGCCGATCGGGATTCCTCACTCCATCTTTCTCGAAAACCTGCTTGCCCAGAACCTACGACGCCAGCAAGCTCGAAGAAGACACCGAGCGCGTTCGCCAGGCTTACCGCGACAAGGGCTACTTCCGCGCCGCAGGTGGCCCAGCCGCTTACCCATATCCGCAATGAAGGCGGCCTGTCGCTTCTCACTTTCCGCCCCAAGAAGGGCAAGCGGATCGACATCCGCATGCCGATTGAAGAGGGGGATCGCTACCACCTCGGCACCATCACCTTCAGCGGCAACACGCAAGATGACCAATACCAAGGCGTTGCGTGCCCAGTTCAACATGAAGGACGGGGACTACTTCAACGCCACCCTGATCGGCAAGGGACTGGAAAATCTGCGCAAGGCCTATGGCCAGCTGGGATACATCAACTTCACCGCCGTCCCGAATCCGTAAAGTCGACGACGTGAAGAAGACTGTCTCCCTCAACATCGACATCGACGAGGGAAAGCAGTTCTATGTCTCGCGGATCGAGTTCCAGGGCAACACCATCACCCGCGACCGCGTCATCCGCCGCGAGCTGTTGCTGGAAGAAGGCCAGGTCTACAACAGCAACCTGTGGGAGGCCAGCCTGCTCCGCCTAAACCAGCTTGACTACTTCGACCCGCTGAAGATCGAACAGGACTCTGAGACCCACCAGGACGCGCAGAACGCCACAGTGGAACTGCTGCTCAAGGTGAAGGAGAAGGGCAAGAACTCCATCGGCCTGAATGGCGGCGTCAGCGGTCTCTCCGGCTCTTTCATCGGGTTGAACTACCAGACCAATAACTTCCTCGGACTGGGCGAAACCCTGAGCGTGCAGGCCAATGTCGGCAACCTGTCGCGCAACCTGCAATTCGGCTTCACCGAGCCCTACCTGCAAGAATCGTCCGTTGAACGTAGGCTTCCAGGTCTTCGCCACCAAGTCTGACTACAACGCGGCGAAGAGCTACCAGGTCACCGCCGGCGCGTCAGCCAACATTTCGGCCGCTCAGCAGTCGCTGGTGCAGAACTACAACACCTCCACCACCGGCTTCAGCTTCTCCGCTGGCTATCCGATCAAGCGCTCGTTCAAGCGCGTCGGCTTCACCTACTCGCTGAACAAGACTTCAATTACCACCTTCAGCCAGGCCTCGGCCAACCTCTTCCAGACGCTGGCCTTCCGCGGCGGCATCGCAGGGCCAGAACGCGCTTGAAGGCATCGTCACCAGCTCGGCGTCCTTCAGCTTCGCCTACAACCATCTCGATAGCCCCTACAAGCCGCGCAACGGCAAGGAAATGTCCGCGGCATTCCAGATCGCTGGACTGGGCGGCAACGTCCGCTACTTCACTCCGATTCTTGAGTACAAGCAGTTCATGCCCATGAAATTCCTCAAGAAGAATATGGAAGGGCGAAACGTTCTCGGCTACCGCCTGCAGGCAGCGTATGTGCAGGGATACGGCGGCGACGTGGCTCCGCCCACCAACCGCTTCTTTGCCGGTGGCGAAGGCGACGTCCGTGGCTTCGATGTCCGCGCAATTACTCCGTATGCGTACATCCCCACGCGTGTGCTCTTCAACCTCACCAATCCCGACGGTACAACCGTTCCGCGTGATCCGCAGAACCCGCAACTCGGACCCATCCAGATTCCGCTGCCGGTCTATGGCATCGTCTCCACGGGCGGCGACACCACCTTCACCAGCAACATTGAATATCGCATCCCGATCGCGGGACCGGTCACCTTTGCATTCTTCGACGACTTCAACATCGACGTCGCGGTGCGCAAGTCGCAGCTGAGAATGAGCGTCGAAGGCGCCGACATTCTCAACGCTCCGCTCTATGGCTGCCCGACGTATATCAACGGTGCCTGCCAGGGCGGACAGCAAGTGGCATTCGGCAACATGATCCGGCCGATCTATGGAACCAATCTTGTGCCCCGCATGTCCACGGGCGCGGAACTCCAGGTGATTCTGCCGATCGTCAACGCCCCATTCCGCATCTACTATGCCTATAACCCGCTGCGCCTCTTCACCCAGATTCCGGGACAGACCCTCATCAACCGCTCCATGTTCCCGGCAGGCGGCGCAGGAGACTACACCTATGCCGAGTCGCTTCAGCTCTATGGCCCCTATTACCAGATGCGCGAACCCAGAAAAACCTTCCGCCTCACGGTCAGCACAACCTTCTAAATCAACGTCAAGCCGGGTCCCCCAAATGGCCCGGTTTGACCTTGTATGCCCCCCAACCTATATAATTCTAAGAAGATCCTGCGAAGTCTCTGTCCGTGTCTCTTCTCAGCAAGTTCCCGGCCGCCACTTGGCAGGAAGCTGCCCCCATGGAAGTGCGCTAGAGGTTGAACAGGAAGCGAAGACTGCTTCCGTGAGGGAATGCGGACAATCTCGATCTGAAGAACCGAAGGAGTTTTGAAAACCCAATGAAGCGTTCGTTGACATTTGCTTGCCTGCTCGTGTGCGGACTCGGCTTGAATGCCCTAGCCCAGACCAGTCTGGCCCCCCCTGCTTCAACCGCCTCAGCAGCGGCGGCACCCGCCGGCCCAACCAAGATCGCCGTAATTGCTTTCCAGAGTGCGGTTGGCGGCACCAACGAGGGTCAGCGCAATTTCGCGCAACTCAAAACCAAGTTCGATCCCAAGCAAGCCCAACTGAAGGCGCAGAGCGACGAGATCGAGTCTCTGAAGACCGCCCTCAAGTCGCAGGGCGATAAGCTCAGCGACCAGGCACGCGCCACCCAGACCAAAACCATCGACGACAAGGAAAAGCTGCTCCAGCGCAATGCTCAAGATGCGCAGGACGAATTCCAGACCGAAGCGGGCGAAGTCTACCAGCAGCTCGCGCAGAAGGTATATGAAGTTCTGCAGAGCTATGCGCAGACCAATGGCTACACGCTCGTCGTAGACATCAGCACCCAGCAGAGCCCCATCCTCTGGGCTGCACAGTCCACCGACATCACTGCCGCCGTCGTGCAGGCCTACAACGTCAAGTCCGGCGTTGCGGCTCCCGTAGGCGGATCGCCGACGGCGCCACGCCCGGCTGGCACCGGCAATCGTCCGCCGGCTCCTGCCGCTCCGCGCCCCAGCACCACGACACCCGCACCGAAGTAATCTCGATGCGCACCAAAAAGACCCCGCCAACGCGGGGTCTTTTTCTTGGTGTCTGGCAGCTTAAACCGGCCGCTGCCGTCGTCAGGCGAATGTTATCACTTAGTTACCTCTGCAGACCCGTCCCCACCGACAGAAATACCTTGCCACTCCATGTGGAAAAAAATGTGGATTCCCGGGACATCGCTTCCGTGGGGGCACTCCCAGACTACCCCGTCACCCATTCGGGCACTCGTAGCCAGCCAGTAAAGCATTTCCTATCAGCGACTACCCCGCGCGCTTCCACAAATTCCAGTGAAGAGACGCGGAATCTGGCCTTTTCAAAGCTTTCCACAAATTAAGGTTACGCCCTCATGACCCGATCACTGCAGTGGCGCGCGGCAGCCCGCTAGCGCGAAGGCTCATCCCCGAGCTTCAGCACCGCCAGGAAGGCCTCCTGCGGGATGTCAACCTTGCCTACCCGCTTCATGCGCTTCTTGCCCTCTTTCTGCTTTTCCAGCAGCTTCCTCTTACGCGAGATATCGCCGCCGTAGCACTTCGCGATAACGTTCTTCCGCAGCGCCGCCACAGTCTCCCGGGCCACGATCTTGGCACCAATCGCCGCCTGGATGGCCACTTCAAATTGCTGCCTCGGGATCAGCTCGCGCATCTTCGAAACCAACGCACGTCCGCGCTCGTATGCGAAATCTCTGTGCACAATGATCGACAGCGCATCCACCGCCTCGCCCGCAATCAGGATCTCCAGTTTCACCATAGGCGACGCCCACATCCCCGAGAGCTGATAATCCAACGACGCGTATCCGCGCGACACCGTCTTCAGCCGGTCATAGAAATCCAGCACGATCTCGTTCAGTGGAAGTTCGTAGGTGATCATCACGCGCGTCGGCGTCACGTATTCGAAGTTCTTCTGTTGCCCGCGCTTTTCTTCCACCAGTTTAAGAATGCCGCCAACATATTCTTCATTCGTCAGAATGTCGGCTTTGATAATCGGCTCTTCAATCTTTTCAATGTTGCTGGGGTCGGGCCAGCGCGAAGGATTGTCCACTTCGATCACCGATCCATCGGTCAGCGTGATCTTGTAGCGAACCCCCGGAGCCGTTGTAATCAGGTCAAGCTCGTACTCGCGCTCCAGTCTTTCCTGGATGATCTCCATGTGCAGCAGCCCAAGAAATCCGCAGCGAAATCCAAAGCCCAGCGCCACCGAACTTTCCGGCTCAAAGAAGAACGAAGAATCGTTAAGGCGCAATTTCTCCAGCGCATCACGCAGCAGCGTGTGCTCATGCGAATCAACCGTGTAGATGCCGGCGAAGACCATCGGCTTCAGCTCTTCGAATCCGGGCAGCGCCTCCGCGCAGGGCCGCGCATCCTCTGTAATGGTGTCGCCAATCTTTGTGTCCGCAACATTCTTGATTGTGGCAGTGAAAAATCCAACCTCACCGGCGACCAGCTCTCCAATCTCTACCGGCTTCGGAGTCAGCACACCCAGCGACTCCACTTCAAAGACTCTTCCATTCGACATCAGGCGAATCTTCGCGCCCTTCTTCAGGCGGCCATTGATCACGCGCGTCAGCACCACCACGCCCCGGTAGGAGTCGAACCATGAATCGAAGATCAGCGCCTGCAGTGGCGCTTCAGGGTCGCCCGTAGGTGGCGGCAGGCGATGCACAATCGCTTCCAGCACCTCTTCCACGTTCAGGCCGGTCTTCGCGCTCACAGCAATGGCGTCCGTCGCGTCCAGCCCCACGGTGGATTCGATCATCTCCTGCGTGCGCACAACATCGGCGCTCGGCAGGTCGATCTTGTTGATCACAGGTATCATGTCCAGCCCGTTGTTGATGGCCAGGTGCGCATTTGCCAATGTCTGCGCTTCCACGCCCTGCGACGCATCCACCACCAGCAACGCGCCTTCGCACGATGCCAGTGAGCGCGACACTTCGTAGGAGAAGTCCACGTGCCCGGGCGTGTCGATCAGGTTCAATTGATAGATCTCGCCATTGCGCGCGTGGTACATCATGCGCACGGCATGGGCCTTGATGGTGATGCCGCGCTCGCGCTCCAGGTCCATGGCGTCCAGCACCTGGGCCTGCATTTCGCGCGCCGTCAGCGAGCCCGTCAGCTCAAGCAGCCGGTCTGACAGCGTGGATTTACCGTGGTCGATGTGCGCGATGATCGCGAAATTCCGAATATGCTGATTGTCCATTGACTAGTAACAGGAGGGTGGCTCGCGCGATGCTACAACTAACGGAGCACTCAAACTTCCTCAACTTCCGATCTTATCATCGGTAAGTAGCCGCCCAACCCAATACAATTGATGTGGGTATCAACGCCGAACGCATGGTTCTGTCCAACCTTTCAACTGCCGCGGCATACATCGCTCTTTTGCTGCTATCCGGGTGCGATCCCAAGCCCGCCTCTTCTCCGGCCGGGAAGTCGCCGCACGCCTCCGCGCCAACGCTGCCTGCGCAGAGCCAACCCTCTGCGCCTGATCCACAGTCCAGCGCCGCAGTCCGGGCCGCAACCGCCGCAAGGAATCAGCAGCTTATCGACCAGGTGGAAAAGGCGTACGCCAGCGGCCTGACAAACTACCGCGCCGGGCGGCTCGGTGAAGCACGAAAGGATTTTGACCACGCCGTTGACCTGATGCTGAACAGCGGCATCGACATCAAAAACGATCCCCAGCTCAGCGATGAATTCGAACACACGCTGGATGCGGTGAATACATTGGAGATGGAGGCGCTGAAGCAGGGCAACGGCTTCTCGCCGAAGGTCGAACCTTCGCCGGTAGACATTGCCAGCGACGTCACCTTCCCCGTCGATCCCAACCTCAAGGCGCAGGCCATTGCGGAGTTGAAGACAACGCAATCCGATCTTCCGCTCGTCATCAACGATTATGTTGCCAGCCAGATCAGCTTCTTCTCCACCCGCGGACACGGCACTCTGATGCGCTCGTTGCAGCGCGCTGGAAAATATAAGCCGATGATTCAGCGGATCCTCGCCGAAGAAGGAGTGCCACAGGATCTGATCTACCAGGCCGTCGCCGAATCAGGCTTTCAGCCGCAGGTAGTCAACGGCCGCTCCGGCGCTGGCGGAATGTGGCAGTTCATGCCATACGGTACATACGGACTCACGCGCAATGGCTGGTACGACGAACGCTTCGACCCGGAGAAAGCTACGCGCGCCTACGCTCGCTACATGAAGGAGATCTACAACCAGCTTGGCGACTGGTATCTCGCGATGGCGGGCTATGATTGGGGTCCGGGGAATGTGCAGCGTGCCGTGCAGCGCACCGGCTACGCCGACTTCTGGGAACTCTATCGCCGCAACGTGCTGCCGCAGGAGACGAAGAACTATGTCCCTGTAATTCTTGCCGCAGCCATCATGGCCAAAAATCCCAGCCAGTATGGATTCGACGCCATGACCTTCGACGCGCCCGTTGCGATGGATACCGTGACGACAAATACCAGCGTCGATCTCCGCCTCGTCTCCGACGTAGTCGAAGTGCCAGTGCAGGAAATTGCAGGCATGAATCCCAGCCTGCTGCGCATGAGCACTCCGCCGGACACGCAATTTGATCTTCATATCCCCGCCGGCAAAAAAGAAATTTACGAAACACGCATCGCCGAGATTCCCGAAGACAAGCGCAAGAGCTGGCGCTATCACAAGCTCGTGCCCGGCGAAACGATGGAAGAAGTGGCGAAAAATTACCACGTGAGCGCCACCGAGATCGCGTTCGTGAATCAAATTTCGGTCGATGATTCGCTCGCGGACACCGAAGCCCTCGTTATTCCTGTGGCACCTCTCTCCAGCGCCTATTCCGCGACACATGCGACCACCTACGTGGTGCGCCATGGCGACACGCTGGTGACCGTAGGCGATCGTTTCGGAGTGTCGGTCGATCAGTTGCGGCGATGGAATCATCTCAAGTCAGTGCAGGTTTCCAGTGGTCGCAGACTCTATGTCGCGGAGCCTGCGCACATTACCCGAACCAGCGCGCACACGCATAAAAAGGGCTCGCGAAGCACATCGAGCACTACCGCAAAAAGTCAAAGCGGCAGCAGCGGACACAAGTCTGCAATCCACGCATCGACCACCTCCTCAAAGAAATCTCACTCCTCATCCAGCAAGAAAAAGTCTTCCGGAAAACCGTCGACGACATCATCAAAATCGTCTTCGAGCCAGAAAACTTCCTCCACTTCGACGCCCAAAAAGAACTGAGCACGACCACAATCGTGCAAAGAACTTCACTTCTTGCTTGCGTTCACTCGCGTACCGTTGCATGCTGTTGCTATAATTCGCGCGATAGGCAAGTGCGCGATAAGCGCTACGCTGTGCAGCAGAAATCGGAAAACACCGACGCCGTGGGAGGCATAGGAATGCAGGACGATCGAAAACTTTACGCACAGAACGACAGCGAATTCGAATCGGAAGAAGACCAGGCCCTGGAAGACATGGAAGGTTTTGACGACGATGAAGAAGAGGAAGAAGAGGTCAGCATCATGATCTCCTCTGACGACGATGAAGACCTGGCGCACGACGACGAGGAAGAGAAGGCCCCCGCTCCGCCGGCACCCGTAGCAGCAAGCACCCCCGCTCCGGCAAAGAAAGCTCCGGCGAAAAAAGCAGCGGCCAAGAAAGCTCCAGCCAAGAAAGCTCCAGCCAAGAAAGCTCCGGCGAAAAAGGCTTTAGCCAAAAAGGCAGTGAAGAAAGCTGCAGCCAAGAAGGCAGCAGCCAAGAAGCCCGCGGCGAAAAAAGCCGTGGCAAAAGCTCCGGCCAAAAAGGCCGCAAAGAAGTCGGCCGCTAAGAAGAGCAGCAAAAGCGCTCGTAGCGGCGGCAAGGTCACCAAGAAGTCGGTGATCAGTAAGAAGAGCGCTGTTAGTAAAAAATCTACCAAGCGAGGTACTACATTGGCAGTGAAGAAGGCAGCAGCAAAGAAGTCGCCAGCCAAGAAGGCTGCAGCGAAGAAGGCTCCAGCGAAGAAGGCAGCCAAGAAGGCAGCGAAGAAAGCCCCGGCAAAGAAAGCCCCGGCAAAGAAAGCCGCCAAGAAGAAGTAACTTAACCGATCACAAAGGCAAGCAAAAGAGCCCGGCATTGAGCCGGGCTTTTTTGCGTCCGCAATACGCCATCCCGGATCTCCTCATCGCGCCATCTCTCTCATTCAATGAGCAGCCCCACCAATCACCCCTCAACGTCGATCTCCATCGCTTGACACCCATCCGCTCCACCTTGGTACAGTTGTGCACTACGGAGCGCCTCTGAACACCACTGCGTAAGTCTTCTCTCGAACACTGCCTCCCCGCCGTCTCCTCGCGTGAGGTGTGTCTCTTCGTTTGCCAACAGAGAGGATTGCATCCGTGCTTCTTGAAGACTTAGGTTGGAACAGTTTCTTCGCAGATCAATTCACGACCGGCACCCTCGGCCGCGTCGCCTCCATCAATCGCGAACATTTCCTGGTGTGGTCAGAGCGGGGCGAAGTGGAAGCCAAGGTGAGTGGCGACCTGCGCCTCAACTCGCCCCTATGGCCTGCGGTAGGCGACTGGGTTGTGATGGAAGACGATGCCCCCATCATTCTCCAGGTGCTCGAGCGAAAAACAAAAGTATCCCGCAAGCGTCCCGGCAAGGATCTGCGTGAGCAGGTGCTCGCCGCCAACATCGACGTCCTGCTCATCGTCAGCGGCCTCGACCACGACTTCAACCCGCGTCGCATCGAACGCTACCTTGTCCTCGCCAACGAAAGCGGCGCACAACCCGTCATCCTGTTGAACAAGATGGATCTCTGTGCCGATCCCGAGAGCATGATCGCCGAGATCCGTCAGCTCGCTCCCGCCACCACTGTGCTCGCGCTCAGCGCACTCTCCGGCTCCGGAATAGACGCGCTGCCGGTACTCCTCGCCCCCGGCCACACCGCCGCGTTGATCGGATCCTCCGGCGTAGGAAAATCCACCATCCTCAATCGCCTGCTCGCACAGGAGGTGCAGCCCACGCATCCCGTGCGAGCTGCGGATAGTCGCGGACGGCACACCACCACCAGCCGCGCCATGTTCGTCATGCCCGGCGGATGGCTACTTGTCGACATGCCGGGATTGCGCGAGCTCGAGCCCTGGGCCGACGTGCAGCAGGTCGATGACACCTTCCACGACATTTCCGCCCTTGCGCAACAATGCCGCTTCCGCGATTGCACGCACACCAACGAACCCGGATGTGCCGTGAGAGATGGCAACGTGGACGAAGGCCGCATGGCCAACTACCGCAAGCTGCAAAAGGAGCAGGCCTCCCTCGAACGCACCGCCGACCCTCTCCTCAACAAGGAAATGCGCAAGCGCTGGAATGCAACCGAGAAAGCGGTGAGGCATCATCCCAAGCGCGACATGCAGTAAGCCCCTGCGGCATCATGCTTCAGCGCGGGGCAAGGGTCGTCCCTCCGTGCCTCGCTACTTCGCGATCTGCTCAATGCTGCGCGAAGAGTAGTAGCCGCACGCACGCTTGTGCGCAGGCTTCCATAGGGTGCCGTCGCGGTACGTCACCTGCTTGATCAACAAACTGTCAAACCCCACAGCCGCCTCCACGACGTGCAACCGTTGCGTGCCTTCAACGCTGCTCACATGAAGAGGAAAATCACGCTCCGTGGAGTCCAGCTGATAGATGTTCTCCTTCACCTTCAGCACAGCCACCAGGTCCACAGCCTCAATCGCTTTCTCGCTGTCGTCCTCAAGCTGCACGCTCAGGCTTGGCGCGCTCCCGCCGCTACTCGCCACCTGCATCATCCGCACAGGCCGGTCAAACGAAGCCAGCGCCACCTTCACCTCGCACCCTTGCATATCAATCTCGGGATTATGCCTTACAAAGCTATCGAGATCCGCTTGTGAGGCGGACGGAGGACTCGCGGGAATCTTGCTACTGGAATTTTGGCTCAGCGCCGGAAACGTCGCGAGCACCAGGATGGAAAGAATAGCCAGCTTCATCAGACACCTCACCGGCGTCAGAAACGCGTCTAGCAAAAGCCTAGTCCGCCGCACATTTATCTGTAAAGGGTGTGACTCGACGGCATTTCAACGTTGCTGCAACTCGGCCAGGCGCGCATCGCATTCACTCACGCCGGCGGACACGCGCAGTGAGCCATAAAGAGTTCTGGCCTCCTGCCACAGTTGCCGCGCCAGCTCGAAGTCACCCAGCTTTTCGCTCAGCAGAGCGTAGGGTCGAATCGTATTCGCGAGGTCGAGAATTTTTGTGTTGAGGTTGCTGCGATAAATCTCCAGCGCCTCTTCGCAAAGATTCTTGGCATCCACAAGATTCGTTTCTTCCAGATGCAGGTCGGCGATGTGGCGGATCGTGTGCGCGTAACCCATCAGGTCATTCTGGTCGCGATAGATTCTGGCCGCTTCGGCGTAGTGTTCACGCGCCGCGGAGAGATCATTTTCTCTGCGTGCCTGGCGGCCTTTCGAGATGGCTTCGGCGGCGAGCATGATGCAGGTAGACTACTCCTGCTTGAGCCAAAGCGGCGCACTTCTGCGCAAATATTCTCGCGCCGCTCAGCGTCACGGCTTGCGCGCTATCACCACTCGCAGCGGAGGAAAGGTGTGCAGCGGATTCCCCCATCGCCTCTCCACCCCAAGTCCCCTTGACTGAAGGCGCTCGGAATATTCACCCGTCAGCTTGTAGTCAGACAGGAGCGCGATGCCTCCGGGCTTCAGCACCCGCGCAATCTCATCCAGAGCCTTGTTGCGCACAGCGCGATCGTAAATGTTGTGCAGGCACAAGTTTGAAACGACGACATCGAAGCTGGCGTCAGGAAGCGGCATCTTCTGCGCACCCACGCCCAGCAGCGTGCACCGATCGCTCACGCCCTCAAGCTCCAGGTTGTGACGCGTCGCCGCTTCTGAGTTGCCGCCCATATCCTCGTTCGACCAGATGTCGATGCCCGTGGCTTCCCCACTCCCATGCAGCGCGGCCAATCGCTTCGCCGCACCTGCAAGCAGCAGACCGCGGCCGCAGCCAACATCCAGCACCCGTTCGTCACCGCGCCACGGGTGCAGCGACAGCATGAAATCGCGATGACGGAATTTTCCGTACTTCACATAGAAGAGATAGAAGAATCCCTCCAGCACAAGCAGCAGTCCGGTAACAAAGAACATCGGCCGGGGAAGAAAATCGACAGGGCCGATATGCACGTGGACTGGCCCGAAGATCCCGAGCAGCATGCACGGCACCCCGAAGAGAAACAGGTTGCGCAGAACTGCCGGCGCGTCAATCCCATAGTCCGGCTTGGTCTTTGCCTCAGCATTGCTCATCATCGGCGACTCCCTCTGCTCGGGTGTGCGAGACAACTTGCTGTCACGAAGATTTTCGGAGTGTTACGTGTGTGGTGCGGAGTGCAGATCCACGGCGGCTGCCGCTTCACTCGTCGGTGTGCGGAAACCAATCGGCTTCGTCTCTTGCACCGGCGCAAGGCCCTTGGTCTGTTGGTAGGTATACGAAATGCGGTGAACCACGGTGATCGTCGAGATCAGCGCCAGCACCCATAGAACCGGCGCCATCGCTCCCCAGCGCGCAAACAGCGCGCCCAGAATAACCAGCACGATGCGCTCCGGCCGCTCCATGAATCCCACCTTGCAGGAGCCAATCAGCGCCTCTGCCCGTGCGCGCGTGTAGCTCACCATCAGCGATGCCGTCATCACAAACGCCACCAGGCCTACATAGAAGAGCCGCTCAGCGCGAGCGTAGTACACCAGCAATCCGAAGAAGATCACCACATCGGAGTAGCGGTCGATCACAGAATCGAAGAAGGCGCCGAAGATCGTCACCTTGTCCGTCTGCCGCGCCACCCGCCCATCCACCATGTCAAAGATGCCGGCGCCGATAATCACCACGCCCGCCCACAAAAACATGCGGACATAATTCTGCTGGTTGGCGAAGCCGAAAAGAAACGCCGCGCCCGTGTTGATGATCAGTCCGATGAAGGTGAGTGCGTTAGGAGAGATCTTTGTCAGTGCCAGGCCGTTGACGATCTTTTGCAGTAGTACGCCGCAGGCTTTGCCGAACGCGCTCGTCCAGGTCATTGCGCACTCCGCTCTTGCCGCCGTGCCGTCTGCTTCACTTCGCCTCTTCTTCGGTCACTTCGTCGTGAATCGTCACCAGCTTCAGGATCTCGAGTTCGCGCTTGCCGTTCGGCGTCACAATCACCGCGATATCTCCCACCTGCTTGCCAATCAGTCCGCGCCCGATAGGCGAAGTGGTGGAGATGAGCCCTTGGCTCACATCGGATTCTTCGCTCGTCACCAGCTTGTATTCGATCTTCTCGTCCTTGGTGGAGTCGTAGACCAGGATCGTAGACCCGAAAGCGGCGCGGTCTCGCGGAATGTTCGCCAGGTTTACCAGCGCCAACTCGCCCATCCGGGCCTTCAGCTGGCCAAGGCGCGCGTTCACGAATACCTGGCGTTGCTTCGCCATGTGATATTCCGCATTTTCGCTCAGATCGCCGAGGGAAGCCGCCTTCTTGATCTCAATGGGCAGCTCGTGGGTGAGCTCGTACTCGAGCTTGACGATCTCTTCCAGCAGCTTCTTTTTGATGTGTTCAGGCATGCAACTCTTTATCCATCTCGCTGATAGGATGCGGGCCGCTATGAACACGGCTTCAGGCCGGACAATCGTCCTGTCACATTATACGACGAGCCACCGCCGCCTGGGATGGCGCCCCTGACCGCCCCTCATTCCCTCGGGCGTCGGGGAGTGTGCTTGTGTCGGTACCTGAACGTTTCGTTGCACTTTGGCCTTGGGCGTTGCCCGTCAAGCTGCGTATTCCCTGTCCTAATCGCTTCGGAGCGCGTTCATGGGATTCTGCCGGGAAGCGCGCCATGCCGGAGCCAGGCAGGCCAGAACCGCGACCACCAGCAGCGTCGCGATCACGCCGCACGAGAACCACAGGATCGAGAGGCTTCGTTCCGAAAAACATCGACTGAAAGATGCGTGTCGCCGCGAGGCTCATCACCAGGCCAAGTCCCAGCCCGAACAGCGCCGGCCGCAGTCCATCCATCAGCATCAACTGCAAGCAGCTGATCTCGTTGCGCGCCGAGCGCCATGCGGATTCCCAGTTCCGAGGTCCGCTGAGCGGCTAAGGTACGATAGCACGCCGTACAATCCCACCGAAGCAAGAATCAGCGACAAAATAGCAAAAGCCAGCACAAGGGTTGCGCTCAGGCTCGCATTCACCAGGGACGCGCCAATGATCTGGTTCATGGTGAGCACATCTGAGACCGGAAGTTCAGGATCGAGCGACGCGATCTGTTTTTGCAGCGGCACCGAAAATTGCAATGGGTCCGTTGCCGTGTGAACCGCGAGCGTCGCATCGCTACGGCCCTCAAGGATTGGGAAATACGCTGTTGCTTTCGGCTCTTTGCCGACTTGGTACAGAATGTCGCCGACGACGCCCACAATCTCCCAATCCATCAGGTTAGGCGCTCCATCGTGGGCGCGCGCTGGAAAGTGCAAATGCTTGCCGATAGGATTTTCGCCTGCGAAATATTGCTGAACGAGTTGACGGCTCACAATCACCTTGTACGAGCGCTCAACACGTTCGTCGCTGGTAAAGAACCGTCCGCTCACAAGCGGAATTCCGAGCGCGCTGAAATAGCCTGGATCGGCCCAGCGCGTCAGCGCGTCGGGCAAGTGTTCGCCCGTCTTGAGCGGAGGATGCTCCTTCACCGTGAATTCGTCGGTACCCCAATATCCTGTTCCCGGAACGGTGGTTCCCAATGCGGCGCCGCGAACTCCGGGCATAGCTCTCACTCGCGCCAGCAGCGCTTCGTTGAATGCGTTTCGCTTCTCCGGCGTGTCGTACTTCTTGCCGGGCAGGTTGTATTGCAAAGTGAGCGTGTTGTCTACTAAGCACCCGACATTGGCTGCGCGCAATTGCATAAAACTTTTGAGCAGCAGCCCGGCGGCCACCAGCAGCACCACGGTGATTCCAATCTCCGCCGTGAGCAGCGACTTTCTGAGCGCGGTGCGCGAAACGCTGCTCGAGCCGGTCCGGACCGAGGTTTGCAGGGCCTTCAGCATCGACTTGCCTGTTGTGGAAAGCGCGGGCAGCAAGCCTGCAATCAGCGCCGCAGCGAACATGAGCGCGCAGGCAAACGCAATCACCGCGCCATCAATGTGAATGATCTGTGCGGTGGGCAGGTCCTTCCACGTTTTTGCCAGCCACTCAGTGGCGCCCAATGACAGCAGAATCCCGCCCACACCGCCGGCTGCGCAAATCAGAACACTCTCGGCCATCTGCTCGCGAATCAGGGTGGCCCGCTGAGCGCCGAGGGCGCTTCGTATCGCCACCTCCTTCTGCCGTGCCGCGCCCCGCGCCACCAGCAGGTTGGCGACATTGAGGCAGCCGATAAGCAGCATGCAGCCAACTGCGGAAAGCATCAACGTCAGCGGCTTCTTCACATCTCCGGCGAGATCCTCGTTCAGCGAGCGCGAAACAACATCTTCAGCCACCGGATCGTGCGGGTACTGCAAATGATTCTGGTACTGTATGGCGCCAACCTGCGCGATTGCGCTGGCCAGGCTTACGTCAGGGCGGAGCCTTGCCACCACCTGGCTCCCATGCCAGTCGTGATGCTGAAGCATCTCAGCACTGGCATCGGCCTTGTAGGGAACCCACAGCTGAATTCCGGCATCGGGATACGTGAACCACGAGGGCAGCACGCCGACCACTGTGTAGGGTTTGCCGTCAAGGTGAATCTGGCCGCCCACAATCTTCGCGTCGCCTGCAAACCGCCTCTCGAACACGCTCCAGGTCAACATCACAACGGCGCTGCCGCGCTGATCGTCCGCCTCCGTAAAGTCCCGGCCCAGTGCCGGCTGCACTCCCAGCAGTGAAAACAGGTTCGAGGAACCTGCCTCTGCGCGGACCGACTCCGGCAATTCGTTGCGCACACCGGTGAGGTTGTACCCGGCAGAACGCATGATTGCCATGTCTTCAAAGCCGTGGGTCTTCGAGCGCCAGTCGTAGAAGTCGGCTGGCGCAACCGGGTGGTAGCTTAATTCCCCTCCTCGGAAGTGTTCGTACACCATCACCAGCCGAGCGGGGTCGCGAAATGGCAGCGGCCGCAGCAGCGCCGAACGCATAACGGTGAAAAGGGAGGTGGCCGCGCCGATGCACAGAGCCATCACCGCGACCGCGATGATCGTGAATCCCGGCGTTCGGCTCAACGTTCGAAAGGCGTATTTTACGTCGCGGGCGATACCGGTCAACCGTTGGGGAGTGTTTTGCATCCACAGCGATTCGCGCACCTTCTGCGGGTTGCCCAACTTCAGTCGCGCCTGCCGCCGGGCTTCGTCGGGTGACATGCCGCGCGCCTCATTGTCAGCCGTCTCTTCGGTCAGAAAGGCCTCGATCTCGTCCTGCAACTCGGCGTCGGAGCGCTTGCGGTGAAGAAATCTCAGCCAGCTCATTGCGCACCTCCTTCTTCACCCATCACAAGGCCGATGGCGCGCGTCATTTGCCGCCAGCGGCTGGTTTCGCGCACCAGCTGTTTACGGCCTTCTGCCGTCAGCCGGTAGAACTTCGCCTTGCGATTGTTTTCGCTCGCACCCCAATAGGAAGAAACCCACTTACGATCTTCGAGCCTGTGCAGCGCGGGATAGAGAGAGCCCTGCTCCACCTCCAGAAGATCTTCAGAGGTGCGCTCAATGACTTTGGCGATGGTGTGCCCGTGTGCGTCACCGCCGACAAGGGTCCGCAGGATCATCATGTCCAGGGTGCCCTTGAGCATTTCGTTCTGTGGACTGGCTCTCTTTCCGCATCGATCTCTCCACTCGAAGTTCTATTGGAAGAGAATCATACACCACTCGAACTTCTATGGGAAGCCCATTGAGCCATTCAGGCCGGTAATTGCTCTCGGGCAGGCCGGAAAACCGGCTTTTCGGATATCAACTCAGAACAGCCATTTCTCACAAGTGCGAAGTACCCTCCGGGGGTTGTGCTTGACTGTATTAACTTTCGCGGCATATGCTCGGGCGTGGTTTGCTTCCTGATTACTAGGCGGGGAAACAGGCTTAATCCATACAAAACCTATGACAAGCATGCCCAGTTTTCAGGTCGGTGACAAAGTCGTCTATCCAAATCACGGGATAGGCATTGTTGATCAAATCGCAACCCGAACGAACGGATTCCAGGTCGAACGCTTTTACATGCTTACCATCAAGGCGAGCGCCCTGAAAGTGATGGTCCCCTGCGGCAACGTCCTTACAGTTGGATTGCGTCGCGTCGTGCGGCAGGAAGAAGTAAACAACATCCTCGCCTTTCTAGGCGATGACCAATGCAACAGCAACGCGGACTGGAAGGAACGGTATCGCGAACACTGCGAAAAAATGAAGGCCGGCTCCCTCATGGAGGTTGCCGAAGTCCTCAAAAGCCTCCTGGTCCTCAACAAGAAGAAAACACTCGGCTTTCGCGAGCAGAAGATGCTGGAGAAAGCGCGCTACCTGCTGGTGAATGAGATCACGCAGGCCATGGGCAGGAACGAAGATGCCGTGGATGATGAACTGATTGCTTCGCTCGAACGGGCCGAACTCAGATTCCCTGATATCGCCGGCGCAGCATAGATCGAAACACCGATCAGAATCGCCAAAAATGGGCTCCGGAAGTCCCTCATTCTGTGGGACTTCCGGAGCCCACTCTCTGTAGGAGTGCAAAAACGTGCCATTTTGTGCTCAAAACGCGCTCTTCCTGTACACCGGAAATCCAACAACCCCTTTAGAATCAGCGCTTCTTTCGTGCAAGGTTATTTGCCCTGAAATCCAGTAACCCCTGCAGAATCAAAACTGCAGCCACCTGGTCCACCACCGATTTATGCTCCGCACGCCCCGACTCGTCCAGCAACCGATGCGCCTCCGTTGTCGTAAGTCGCTCATCCCAAAGGATTACCGGCAGGCCAAATTCTTTCCTCGTCAGCTCCGCAAACGCCTGCGCCTTCTCCGCCTGCGGACTCAGATCCCCCGACATATAAAGCGGGTTCCCCACCACGATCTCTAGGATGTTGTATTTGCGCAGGATACGGGCCAGCGAACGCATATCCTGCCGCCGATTTGTGCGTACCAGCGTCAAAACCGGCTGAGCAATCAGCCCGCGCTCATCAGAAACAGCCACCCCCACACGCCGATCGCCCACATCCAGACCCATGATGCGCGGTGCGACGGTGTAAGGCGGCGATGACGGTTGATGTTCCACACACGAATCTTAAGCCATTCCAGCTACGTCTATTCTTAGGCGCACCCGTCGGCCATCATAAAATCAATCGAGTACCCCGAACCGGGAATCCAAGAATTACAAGGCCACGCTGAGTGCGACGTATCTTATTTCTGATCATTTTGTTGGCGCTGGCAGGTGCTGCCTACTACGTGCTGATTGTGCCTGCAGGACCTGTCACGGAGACATTTGTGGAGTTCCCGCCCGGCACCACGGTGCGCCAGATGGCGGCGATGCTGGAGCAGAACGGCGTCATCCGCAGCCGGTATGCCTTTGAAGTGATGCGCCTGACCAGGAAGGGAACGCTGAAGGCAGGCGAATACCGCTTCGACCATCCCGCTACCGTCTCCGAGGTCTACGACCGGCTGTTGCATGGGGATGTTTTCACGGTGGCAGTGACGATTCCCGAAGGTGCAAACATCTTCGACGTTGCAGATAAGCTGGAGGCTTCCAAGCTGGGCAGCAAGGCCGGGTTTCTGGAAGAAGCGCAAAGCGATGTTGCCCTGGTGAAGGATCTTGATCCTGAAGCGCAGAGCCTGGAGGGGTACCTCTTTCCCGACACCTATCATTTCCGGCGACGGGTGACGGAGGAGCAGATTGCCGCGGCGATGGTGAAGCGTTTTCGGGTGGAGGCAGCCGCGATTGGATTGACGCATAGTTTTCGGCGAGTTGTGACGCTTGCTTCGATCGTTGAAAGGGAAACTCCTATTCCGGCGGAGAGATCCCTGGTGGCGAGCGTAATGACGAATCGGCTGGAGAGAAAAATGCCGTTGATGACTGATCCGTCGGTCATCTATGGTTTGCTGCGCGAGGGTAAGTACCGAGGGACGATTTATCAATCGGATCTGGCTTACGACTCGCCGTACAACACATATCGCCATGAGGGATTGCCGCCAGGACCCATTGCAAATCCCGGAGTGGCTTCGTTGAAAGCTGCCATGGCACCCGCATCGACTAACTACCTGTACTTTGTGGCCGCCAGCGGAGATCCATCCGGCCACTCACGGTTTGCGGCGACGCTTGAGGAGCACACACAGAATGTCGCGGCGTATCGCAAGGCGCTGCGCGTCGAAGGAGCCCGCTAGCCGAGCGGATATACTCGCTAATGGTTGGCAAGATTGAAGATGAATGAGTAAGCATGGAATAACGGTATTGGCGACGCTACTGCTCCCGGCCTTGAGCGGATGCCTTTACCACACCCGAAAACTACAAGTCCCGAAAGCTCCCGGCATCGTGCTGAGCGCAAAGGCCGACGACCTTGTGTCGCGCGTGAACAAGCAGTTCGCAGCGATTCAAACGCTGAATGCGACGGTCGAGTTTCAGGCGCAGGTTGGCGGTACAAAGAAGGGCGCGGTCACGGACTACACGTCCTTCCGCGGCTACATTCTTATGCGCAAGCCCGGGGACCTCCGCGTGCTGGGGCTCGTCCCTGTGCTGCACACCCGCGCTTTCGATCTGGCCAGCAAAGGCGACGCGTTCAAGCTGCTGATTCCCTCGAAGAGCAAGGCGATTACGGGCAATTCGCCCGCAACGAAGAAATCAAAGAACGCGCTGGAGAATCTGCGCCCCAATCTATTCTTTGATTCCATGCTGATCAAGAACATCTCGCCAGATGAGGATGTGTATGTCACCGGCGAATCCCGCATATACACGGATGCGGCGCGAAAGCAGCTGTTTGAAGAGCCGGTCTACGATCTGGCGATTGTGCGGCGCAAAGAGGGTGGAAACGAACTGGAACTGGTGCGCGTGATTCGATTCGGGCGATCGGACCTGATGCCCTTCGAACAGGACATCTACGACAAAGACGGAAACATTGAGACGCAGACGATCTATGGCTCCTATCAGAGTTTTGGTGATTCGCGGTTTCCCGGGACTGTGACCATCAAGCGTCCGATGGAGGAGTACCAGATCACGATCACGATCGAGAAACTGACGATCAATCAGCCACTCACGGACGACCAGTTTGAGCTCAAGATTCCAGAAGGTATTCAGATCCAGAAACTGGATTGAGACGCGGTTGGCCTCTACTTCAATACTTTGGTGAAGAAGTCGTTGGTGCGGCCGTCTGCATCCTTGTTAACGTCGTCGTCAAATCCATGGCCCTGATCGGCATAGATGTGGCTCTCGCAGGTGAGATGATCGACGCGGCACATCTTAATCAGCTCCTGCGCATAAGCCACCGCAACAAAATTGTCGCGCTGGCCGTGGAGGATAAGCAGCGGGGGCATGCCCTTGATGTTCTGAGAAAAGACAGCCGGCATGCCGCCGTACCATTCCGCAATCGCGTCTACCGGGACGCCTTGTGAGCCCGCACCCAACGCTATATAGGCCCCCATCGATACACCGACTATCGCGATCTTGCGATTCGGATTGTCCTTCCTGAACTGCTGCACCAGGTCCCGTACCGCCTGCACCCACACGATGTAGTTCTGATCCGTCGCCGCGTTTGTTCGCGTCGTATCGAAGTAGCGGAGCAGTAGAACTGTATAGCCCCTGGCAGAGAAATATTGGCCCTGTTCGCGATAGAACGAATCGTCAGGCCCCTCTGCTCCGTGCAGATAAATGATCAGCGGCCCGTCCGCTCTGCCTTGGAACAGGTCGTAGCGAACAGGCTTGCCGTTGCTCATAAATTTCATCTTCTGAGGATTGGCAGAGGAGTGCGCGACGAGGGGGCACACGCAGGCGAGCGGCAAGAGCACGAGCGCTCGCAGGTTTCCGCACAGGATTGCAGTTGCGCGCGCCATTATTCTCCGGAGAGAACGATGGGCATCGTAGGCTTGTCCGCACCACCTTCGTTCTCGATGGTTACTCCGAAGGCCTTGGCCGGAACACCCTGCGGCAGAGGCGGCAGAATAACGCTGGCGGTGCCGTTGGCATCAGGCCTGAAGGTGCCTGCCGGAATTGGCGCGCTGCCGTTGGCAGGGATGATCCACAGCTCATAGGTCTTCGAGGCCGGCACCTGCTCCAGATGGTTAGCCACGAAGATGAGCGCACCGCGCTCCGGCACATACGTGGTGTGGCCGGTTGGCGCAGCTACAGGTTTGCCGGCGGTGAGCGTTGCACGCTGCGCTGAGGGAGCAGTGAGCGTATCCAGTACCGACTGAGCGCGTGCCGCCTGCGCGGCCAGAGTAGCAATCTGAGCGCGATCTTTGTTGAGTGTTTCTTCGAGAGACGAGTTCTTTACTCCAAGATAGGCGGCGACCGCGAGCATGGCCGCGCATGCCGCCCAGGGCAGGAGCACCGGCATGATCCCGCGACGGCGAGGAGCGGGCACGACGCTCAACTGGGGAGCGGCTGCCGCACGAGGCTCCGCGGCAACACGGGCAAGGAAGCGTTCGCGCGATCCCGCAGGAGGCGCTTGCTGCTCGACGCTCTGAGCCAGCATCGCCAGGTCTCCCGTCTGCTCGGCCAGCTCGCGACGGCAGTCTGCGCAGCCATCCAGATGCGACTGGACAGCAGTGCTTTCCGCCTGCGTCAGCGCCTGCATGGCGTGGAGCGCCAGGTCTTCCTGCGAGATGTGTTGCCCGTTGGTCACGTTCGCAAAGCCTTTCTAAGGGATAGCAATGCCAGCCGGATTCGAGTCTTTACTGTACCCAGCGCCTCTCCAGTCTTCTCGGCAATTTCACTGTGCGTAAGGCCATCAAAGAAGGCGAGCTCCACCGAAGCTTTCTGCTCGGGTGGCAGGTCGCGCATCAGGATCCGCACTTTTTCAATTAGTACATTGTGTTCGGCGTCGGACGCGGTGTTCGTCTTCGAGACCAGGACCACGTCTCCCACGGCATCGCTGGGACGTCGGCGTCGCAGGGAATCTATGGCCCGGTTTCGCGCCACCACCGCCAGCCAGCTGCCAAAGCTGCCGCGAGCGGATTGAAACGCTTCCGGATTGCGCCAGATCCGGAGGAAGATTTCCTGCATCACGTCTTCTGCCTGTGCCGAGTCCTTCAGAACGCGCAGAGCCACCGAATACACCATGCTCGAATAGCGATCGAAGAGCGCAGCCATCGCGTTCTGATCTCCGGAGTGCACGCGCGCCAGCAGCAGCGAATCCTCGGAAGCGGTCGCTGCGAAGTGGCCCACTGCCTTGGGATCGCTGCTAAAAGAACGCTGAGCAGGCGATATCGGATTTTGAGAATCTTCAGGCATTCAAGAGGGCGAGTACCGCTTTGGCAGAATCGTTTCTGGCTGAGCTTTTGTCAACAACGTCCAGAAAGCGATTCTGCCGCGGCAGTGCGGATCTACTTTTCTTCAACTATGGCCAGGCCCCACGGTTCCAGGGTTAGCTGTTGGGATGCGGCAACTGCCTTTCCCGTCAACAAATCCGTTCCTGCACCGTACGAATAGGCGAAGGTTTGCGGATCGCTTGAATAATTGAGGTAGTAGCGAAGCTGTTTGCCGAGCGAGTTTTGACCGCTCTTGATATGCACATGCGCGGGCAGCTGCTGGTCGGATCCGGTAAGTCCGGCCCTCTGCAACTCGTCGAGTACAAGGTTCTTCTGCAGCGTGTTGCTCAGCAGCGTGCCTTCATACGTCAGCGTGCCGGAGCCATACTGATTGCGGGTGATGGCAGGCCACTTCCCAAAGAAGGGATGGTCGTAATACGCGACGGCCTGTGCGTGATCCGGCATCAGGAACTCGGCCCAGGTGGAGACCTTGTTGTCGTCGCCCGCTTTGAGGGGATCACCCTTCAAAGGCAGCGGCTGCTCCAGATTCGAAAACTCCTGATAGCTGAAGCCGGCTGCTTCGCGCAGCGGACCCGGCGCGCGAACCCAGCGTACGGCGGAGTTCTCATTCGCGAAGCCGCTCTTAAAGGTCATCAGCACATGGCCGCCGCCATTTACGTAGTCGGCGATCTTCGTCAGCAGGGCATCGTCGGAGATGTAGAGCGCCGGGATAATGAGCAGCTTGTATTTCGAAAAGTCCGCGCTCTCGGGAAAGACGAAGTCGGCGCTGACATTTGCTTCGTAGAGAGAGCGGTGCAGTTGCGCGACCAGGCCGTTGTAGCCGCCCGATGCCTTGCCTGGAATCCATCCGTTGCCACCCTGTCTCTCGTACGGCATGAACTCCAGTGCATTGGCTGAGTCCACACTGTAAAGAATGGCGACCTTGCTGTCGATCTTCAGATTCACCAGGTGCGGGCCGATCTTTTGCAATTCATGGGCAGTGCGGGTCACTTCCGCATAGGCGCGATTTGGTTCCAGGTCATGACTCAGCACGCCCTTCCAGTAAGTCTCCTGGCCCGCGTGGATGGAGTGCCAGTGCCAGTACTCCACCATGTTGGCGCCGCTCGAGAGGTCGGTATAGACGTCGAGACGAAGCTGGCCATCGTAGGGAGGAAACTGCCCGGCGGAGTCCCAGCCGAGCGTCTGCGCATTGGTCTCGGTAACGAGATAGTTGCTGTGGTTGAGCGATCGCGTATAGTCGCCCTGCTCAGCCTGCCAGGCGCCGTCCATGTGGTCCTGCGTGCCGTGGTAGACATTGTTCGCAACGATGTCCAGGAACTTGGCCTGCTCCAGATCATTCACGTCCAGGCGCATCATGCCGCCGTAGTCGTGCGTGACAAATTGCTTCGGCCCACGATACTGGCGAACCAGCGCGGCCTGGAAGGAAAGAAAATCCGTGACGCGCATCTGGCTCCAGCGGCTCCACTCCAGCTTGTAGCTAGTGCTGGTCGCGTTGTCGCGCGTGGGCATGTTCTCCCAGCCGACCACGTCCTGGCCCCAGTAGTTCAGGAACCACGCCTTGTTCAGGTTCTCGGTAGTACCATATTTCTTCTTCAGGTGATCGACGAACCCGTTGTACACGTCGAGGTTGCTGGCTCCATAGGAAGAAGTCTCGTTGTCGATCTGCCAGCCAATGACATTGGGATTGTCCTTGTAGTGCTCCACCATATTCTTGATCACGCGCTGGGCGTAGAAGCGGAACTTGGGATTATCCGTGTCCATGTTCTGGCGCATGCCGTAGCCGACCGAGGCCCCGCCCAGTGGACGGGCCAGCATCTCGGGATACTTGTGGGCCATCCACGTCGGAATGGAGTAGGTGGGTGTACCCATGATGATCTTGATGCCGGCCTTGCCCATCGCTTCTACTACGCGGTCCATCCAGGCATATTCGAAGCGGCCTTCCTCGGGCTCCCACAGGCTCCACGTGGATTCGCCCATGCGCACTACAGAGATGCCTGCCTGCTTCATCATCTCGGCATCTTTATCGACGCGATCGTAGGGCATGTATTCGTGGTAGTAGGCTGCGCCGTAAAGGACGTTGTCGAATTTCACAGATGCGGGCCATTCCGTCTGTGTCGCCGCCGGGGCGGGAGCTTGGTCGGCTGCTGCGAGAGTAATGGGGGCGGAACATAGGATGAGGGCGGCGGCGAGCAGGGCGGCATTAAACGTTTTCACGATTGGGCATCCTCAGGGTGTTGTGGCAGAACGAATCATAGTATCAACAACAAGCAGCGGCTGGTAAGCATTGAGTCATCAGAGCTTGCCGGGCCATGGAAAGGCTGACGCCAGAGAGGTTGCAAGATATGCTTGCACCTGATGAAGAAGCGCAGCAGCAAGTCCGGCAAAGCCGAGCTCAGCCTCATCTCGGCCATTCGAGCGCGCGCAGGTGTAGCGCGGGGCGAGCTCCGGTTAGGCATTGGCGACGACTGCGCCGTCCTGCGGCCCCGGGCCGGCGAAGATATTGTCGTAACAACCGACCTCTCGCTTGAGCGGGTGCATTTCCGCCGCGAGTGGCACCCCGCCGAGGCGGTAGGGCATCGCTGCCTAGCGCGTGGCCTGAGTGATCTGGCGGCGATGGGTGCTCGCCCTCTCGCCGCATTTCTCTCGCTCGCGATGCCCGCTGAGCTGACGCGGAAACGAGGCCGCGGTTCAAGCTGGATGCATCGCTTTCTCGACGGCTTCTTCCGGCTGGCGGAATTGCACAACGTGACGCTGGCAGGCGGTGACCTGGCGCAATCGCCCAAAGTTGGCGGCGACGTTTCGCTGGTCACAGCGGATATTGTCCTACTGGGCGCCGTGGCCCGCGGTCGGGCTCTCTTACGCTCGGGAGCACAGGCGGGAGACCGGATATACGTCACTGGGAGTCTGGGCGGATCTGCGGCTGAGCTGCTGGCGCTGGAACGCAATCCGCAGCGATTCCAGCGAGCGGAAGCGGATGCAGTGCACCCTCACCTCTATCCCAGGCCGCGGCTTGATGTGGGCCGCAAACTTGTCGCGAATAAGCTGGCGACGGCTGCCATCGACATCAGCGACGGCCTCTCCACCGATCTCACTCACCTGTGTGAAGAATCCGGGTTGGCGGCGGAGGTGGATGAAGCAGCGCTGCCCATTCACCTGATGGCTGTGCTTGCAGAGAAGGCAGGCTGGACGCGCTCAGCGGAGGCGCTCGCACTGCATGGTGGCGAAGATTATGAGCTGCTGTTTACCGCTGCGCCGTCAGCCAGCGTGCCCAGGTCGATAAGCGGCGTGCCGATCCACGCGATCGGGCGCATGGTCTCCCCACGCGGCCGGAAGGCGTGGATCACGCTTCGATCCGGTCGTCAGAGCGAACCCATCGACCCCGGCGGATGGCAACACTTCCAACTGCACCCCTAAAGCCGCATGAACGCGCGTACATCTTGATACCATCAGAGTCAGCCATGTCTAACCAGAAAACGCGCGTCCGCTTCGCGCCCTCTCCCACGGGACAGCTTCACGTCGGTAATGCTCGCACCGCTCTCTACAACTGGCTTTTTGCCCACCATAACGGCGGCGAATTTCTGCTGCGCATTGAAGACACGGATGTGGAACGCAGCGAAGTCCGCTACGAAGCGCAATTGATGGACGATCTGCGCTGGCTGGGCCTCGATTGGACCGAGGGCCCCGGAGTGGGCGGCCCACACGGACCCTACCGGCAATCGGAGCGACTGATCATCTACCGCGAGTACACCTCGCGTCTGCTTGCCGCGGGCAAAGCTTACCGCTGCTTCTGTACCAGCGAAGAGCTTGAGGCCGAGAGGGCGCGCGCCATCGCCGAACATAAGCCGCAGATATACTCCGGCAAGTGTCGCAGCATCAGCCCGCAAATCAGCGAACAGCGCGCTGCATCGGGCGAGCGATGCGCCATCCGGCTGCGCATCCTGGACGCGCCTCTGCGCTTCCACGACATTGTGCGCGGAGATGTAGAGTTCGCTGCCGACACGGTCAGTGATCCCATCCTGGTCCGCTCTACTGGCGTGCCTGTATACAACTACGTGGTGACCGTGGACGATGCGCTGATGGAGATCACGCATGTGATCCGCGGCGACGACCACATTTCGAATACGCCCAAGCAGGTAGCCATCTACCAGGCATTTGGCTGGCCGGTGCCGGAGTTTGCGCATCTCTCCACCATCCTTGGAGCGGATCGCGAGCGGCTCTCAAAGCGGCATGGCGCTACTTCCATCTCCACCTTCCGCGAGATGGGAATCCTGCCCGAGGCTCTGGCGAATTACCTCGCGCTGCTGGGCTGGGGTGCGGAGGACGGCAAGACCGAAACCTTTACGCTGGATGAATTGACGAAGGAGTTCAAGCTGGAGCGGGTCACGTCATCGCCCGCCATCTTTGACTTCGACAAACTGCACTGGCTGAACCGACATTACCTGAAGCTGGCTGCGCCAGAGCGCATTGTTGATCTGGCCTGGAGCTACTTTGCTGCCAAGGGGCTTCTACCCGCTCATGACCAGGCCAGCGAGCAGATCCGGGCATGGTTCGCGAAGGTCGTCGCGCTCTTCCTGCCCTCGGTGGATACGCTGGAGCAATTGCCGGAGAAGGCGAGTTCCGTTTTCGCGTTGGATACGGCTCGCACGAAGGCCGATGCGGAGAATGCCGCACTGCTCGACAGCGAAAGCGCGCAGAAAGTTCTTGCGGCCTTTGCCTCGCGCGCGCTCGCCGTCGATACTGTTACGCCGGAACTATTCAAGGCGTGGATGAACGAGATCAAAGCGGAGACGGGCGTCAAGGGCAAGGACCTCTTCCATCCTGTGCGCATCGCCCTTACCGGCAGCCATTCCGGTCCGGAGTTCGACAAGCTGATCCCGATCATTGAAGAAGGCAGCCGCCTGCCATTGCCCCAGCCGATCCCTTCTGTTCGCGCACGCATTGAGCTGTTCGCCGGTAAGGCCTGACGTCGGCATGGACACGCAACTCATCGACGAAAGCTTCGCACACTCCTGGCAGGTGGAAGTGTTGACGGCGCGGCCGCTGATCTCGCCTTCGCGCCACTTCGTCTATCCGCGTGATGCGGAGGAAGTGGAACGAGGCGCGCTGGAGCTGATCGTTCATCCCGAGACCGGACGGGCGTTTCGAGCAACGTGTGCGCTGGGGTTCGCCGATCCCTCGGTCCCCACGGGCGTATGGACCTGCCCCCATCCCGATCAGCTTTGTGCTGTCGCGGGCGGCTACGCCTACCTCATTGATGCTGTGAACCCGAAAGCATTTGAGCAGGTGAACTACCGGCCCGTGCTGCTGGTGCGCGCCGTCCCCAGTCACGATCTGCTGCTCTTTGGCGGGCATCACGCGCTGGTAGCCTACGGTCGCGATGGGCGCGCCTGGGAGTCGCCGCGGCTTTCGTGGGAAGGTTTCGAGATCGGCGACATCTCAGGCAACACGCTGAGCGGCAAAGGATGGGACATGATGGCCGACAGCGAAGTCGAGTTCGCCGTGGACCTGCGCACCGGCTATCTGATTAGCGCGTAGCTCCGCGTGCAGCGACCTAAGACTTTTTGGCCAAGGCAAAAAAGCTCAAGGCGGAGTCGCGTTGCTCCAGCACCCGATAGCGCTGCTGCTTGCCGTAGCTCTCGTTCAAAGAATTGCGGCGCTGATGCTCGGCCACCACGATACTGTTCTCATTCAGGACCGCTGACGCTTCGCCACCCAGTAGATCGAGCGCCGTCGAGTATTCGCTCGCGCTCTCATACGGTGGGTCAAGAAAAACAATGTCGAAGGTCTGCCCTGTCTTCGGCACGTTAGCGGCGGAGCGGCGCAGGAACGAGCTGACCGTTCGCGGCTCAAGACCATAGGTGCCAATGATCTTCAGAGACGTCAGGTTGGCGCGAATCGCGGCCAGTGCGGGCTCGGCCGTCTCAACAAAATAAGCGAAGCGGCTGCCGCGACTGAGCGCCTCAATCCCATTCGCGCCTGAACCAGCGTAGAGATCAACGAAGACCGCGTCCTGCAGGCGTGGCGCCAGCACGTTGAAGAGCGTCTCCCGCAGACGGTCGTAGGTGGGACGGGTTTCCATCCCTTTGGGAGCCATCAGAGGTCGGGAGCGGTAGAGTCCGGCGATCACGCGCATTTAATTCCAATACTAGCGCCTGCAACGAACTTTATCGCCCACTTCGACCAATGCCTTGATAACCTCTACAATCGAAGAGGACATGTTGCGGCGTTGCCGGACAGTGTCGAGGAAGCCAGAATGCGTGGATGGTCATTTCCGCTAGGGCGATGGATGGGCGTGGATGTGCGTATTCACACGTTCTTCGTCATGCTGCTTGGCTTCTGTCTGCTGTACACCAATGCGGTGCACATTTCAGCAGCGCGGGGCGTTGGATTGTGGCTGCTGCTGGTGCTCGCAGTTGCAGTGCGCGAAATCACGCGCGTAATCGCTGCGGCATATCACGGTCTGAAGCTGCGCAGCATTCTGCTGCTGCCCATCGGCGGCCTGTATTCCTACGCCAATCCTGAGAGCCAGGAGCGCGCCCAGGAGCAAGGCGTGCAAGCCGCAATGGCAACGATTGGTCCGATTGCGAACATCGCGTTTGCCGTCGTAGTGGCTGCCCTGGTGATGGGCTCAGCTCCGCAGTTGAGTCTGGTGGCGCGGCCCTGGGTCACGCCTAGTCACCTCATTCGCAGCATCGTCTGGCTCAATCTTTTTCTGGGACTTCTCAATATTCTTCCTGCCTACCCGCTGGATGCGGGCCGCGTTCTACGCAGCGGATTCTCCCGTTCACGCGGCGCGGTACAGGCCAATCGCACGTCCACCAGCATCGGTCAGGTGCTGGCGCTGCTCTCCTTCGTTGCAGGAATTCTGATGCAGAATCCCTGGCTCATCATGGCCGGTTTCTTCATCTTTATCGGTGCCCAGCTTGAGGATCAGGGCGTCATGTTCCAATCCGTCGTGGACACCGTGCAGATGCGCGACGTGATGCTGACCGAGTTCTCGATCCTGCAGCCGTCGGACACGCTGGAAGATGCGTTGTACAAATCCATTCATTGTCTGCAGGATGATTTTCCTGTTGTGCGTGGAATGAGCCTCGTCGGCATCGTCTCGCGTCAGCGCATCATGGACGCATTGCGCGCCGAGGGCAATGGCTATGTGCAGTCAGTCATGTCGCGCGCCTTCCAGGTTGCGCAGCCGGATGATTCCCTGGGTTCCACGATTCGGCGCATTTCTGCCGGCCGTGGTCTCTCGTTGGTTCCCATCACCGAAGGCGAACGAATCGTGGGCATCGTGAGCCTGCAGAACCTGATGCACTCCATGAACCTGCTTGCCGAACATCGCAGGGTCCAGCGCCAAAGCCAGGAATAATCCGCAGATGGACGCAAACCCCGACGAATCGATCGAGCATCAACCCACGGATCGTGAGACAGAGCCGGAGTCAGAATCTTTCCAGCAAAACCATGCTGATCGCCCCATCGCTCCGGGGCTCTACCTTGTTGGCACACCGATCGGCAACCTTGAAGACATAACTCTGCGGGCACTCCGCGTACTTCGCACCGCCGACCGAATTGCCTGCGAAGATACACGCCAGACGCAGAAGCTGCTCAATCATTTCGACATAACCACGCCGATGGTCAGCTGCCACGAGCACAACGAGCAGGCCCGCGTGGCGGAGCTTTTGGATCTCCTGCAACAAGGCGGCCGCGTCGCCGTAGTCTCAGACGCAGGAATGCCCGGCATCTCCGATCCCGGCATGACCCTGGCTGCTGCTGCGTTGGCGGCTGGTGTCAACGTAATTCCCATCCCCGGCGCCAATGCTGCTGTCGCCGCGTTGGTCGCTTCCGGGTTGAACACTGAGCGATTCCTCTTTCTCGGCTTCCTCCCCTCCAAAGCAGGAGAACGGCGCACGCAATTGGAAGCATTGTCAGAATCGGCCGGAGATTCCGCGCAGACGCTGATCTTCTATGAAGCGCCGCACCGCATCCTGGAAACGCTGACTGACATTGAGGCCGTCTGGGGCGCAGGATGCCGCGTCGTGGTGGCGCGGGAACTGACCAAGCTGCACGAGGAGTTCCTGAGAGGAACAGTGAACGAGGTCCGCTCCTCTCTCGCCACGCGCGAGCGTATACGCGGAGAGATCACCCTTCTTGTGGAAAGCCGCAAGCGTGAAGCAGCAGTAGCTGCGACCTCTGTGAAGGAGCGTTTGGCCGTGCTCGAAAAGTCAGAAGGACTGAACGAGATGGACGCGCTTAAGCGCATCGCCCGTGAGCGTGGTCAGTCCAAGAGCGAGGTCTATCGTGAGCTGCAGCGGGAGCGCGCAAAACGCTAAGCCTACTTGCCAGGGAGAGCGGGTGTTTCCCAGGGCCGCGGCGTTCTTTCAGACTCAGGCTTGTCGCGCCCCTTCAGCCGGTCGTATACATAGCGATCGCTCACCGTGCCCAGCGATTCGTTGTACAGGCTGATGGAGCCAGTGATCAGCTTCAGCTCCTCTGAGAAGCGGTGGATCGCCCGCAGATGATCGGCTGTGGCCGGAATCTCCAATTTGCTGGTCTTCAGGAATTTCTGATTTCCGCGATCCAGCAATCGGGAAATCTCGCCGCCCAGCACGAACCCCGGTCGGGCGACCAGCACCACAGCTCCAGCAGATTGCCCCAGTATCGCCGCGCATCCATATTTGCTGACCATCACCTGCCCCTTGTCGTTAGGCAGGTCCTTCACGTCAAACTTGGCCTGGCGCAGTGGTGCCGCGACCGAATCAAAGCTGAGTGCTGCGGGTTTTTGAGGCAATCTCGACATGGAAGCGGGCCTTCAAAGTCGGCAATCTGGCTGCGTTTTCGCGGGACAGCTACACTAGACAAAGCTTCGTCCCAACGTGTTAACTCTCGCACATCCGGCATTCGGCTGCAATCGCCGACCCGAGGGATGGAAGCCCATAGGACTCAATGACGCAAGTACTCGGAACTTCGCTGCTCGAACGCATTGGCAATACGCCGTTGATCCGGCTGGACAAACTCACGGCGCACCTGCCCGGCGTCCACATTCTGGGCAAGGCCGAATGGGCCAACCCCGGCGGTTCCGCAAAGGACCGCTCGGCTGCCGCAATTGTCGCCGACGCGAAACAGAGAGGCCTGCTCACAGGCGCAAAGCGGCTTCTGGATGCAAGCAGCGGAAACGCTGGCGTTTCCTACGCCATGCTGGGCGCCGCTCTGGGCTTTCCTGTCACCCTTTGTATGCCGGAGAATATCTCCTCCCAACACAAGCGCCTCGTCGCCGCATATGGAGCCGAAGTCGTCTATACGGCTGCAGATGCAGGAGTAGATGGGGCAATCTTCAAGGCAAGAGAGCTCGTCGGTAACGATCCCGCCAGGTACTGCTACGTCGATCAGTTCTCCAACGACGTCAACTGGCAAGCGCATTACCAGAGCACCGGCAGCGAGATCTGGCAGCAAAGCGGTGGCCGCGTAACCCATTTTGTGGCGGGCGTGGGCAGCAGCGGGACCTTTATCGGCAACACCCGCAAGCTCAAGCAATTCAACTCCAAATTGCAGTCCGTAGCTTTGCAACCGGATTCTCCGGATCACGGCTTGCATGGGATGAAACATATCTCTACAACGATGCTTCCTGCCATATACAGCCCTTACCTCGCTGATCGTCACCTAATAGTAAGTACGGATGCTGCCCGCGCGATGGCCAAACATCTCTCCGTGGCAGAGGGACTGATCGTCGGTATCTCAAGTGCCGCGGCAGTGGCAGCCTGCGTGCAGATAGCAGAGGAGGAGTATACCGCTAACAAAGAGGACGGCATTGAAACAGTCATAGTGACAATCCTCTGCGATGGTGGCGAGCGTTACCTCAGCAAAGTGTAGCCGTGACACTTTGCAGCACAATGTTGCAAAAGCAAGCACATTGCGGAAGCTGAGGCGCGCCAGTATACTCCCGGTGTTGCAGGGCGCAGCAAGCTGAGATGAAGTCCTGCAGGAGATATTGGGCAGTATGGACCTAATACTTATTCGTGTCGCTATTCTCCTTGTTCTCGCGTTGGCCTGCTTTCTACTTCGACCGTTCGGCCTTTCCTCCTGGGCAGCGGCAGGTCTCGGTGCGGCGGCAGCCGCGGTAGCAGTCATCTTTGAATTGCGGGTCCGGGCCCTCAGTCTCAAGCGTCTCATCGGCGCGGTAATCGGCAGCATCCTCGGCATATTCGGAGCGTTCCTTTTCAGCGTCGTTCTGCGCAACAGCCTGCCTCCCGGGGGAACACTCAGCTCGGTACAGATCTTCGTGCTGTTACTAATGTCGTATGTGGGCCTTGTGGTTGGTACCAGCAAGGGAGACCTACTGAACCTGGCCGCCCTGGGCAGCCTATTTGCCGGCGAACGCAGCGCCCGCCGAAGCCTCAAGATCCTCGATACCAGCTCCATTATTGACGGGCGAATCGCCGACATAGCCGAGACAGGATTCCTCGAAGGAACCCTGATCATTCCGGAGTTCATTCTGCGAGAGCTGCAGGCGGTTGCCGACTCCGCCGATGCCTCCCGGCGTCAGCGCGGACGGCGCGGACTCGACGTGCTGCAGCGCATGCAGGCCAATTCCCAGCTAACCATTCAGATCGTCGAACAGGACTTTCCCGCGATTCGCGAGGTGGATCTCAAACTCATCGAGATTGCCAAACAGATGGAAGCGAAGATTGTTACGAATGATTTCAACCTGAACAAGGTCGCCCACGTACGACAGGTTCCGGTACTGAATATCAACGACCTCGCAAACTCGCTGAAGCCGGTCGTGCTGCCCGGCGAGAAGATGCAGATCGTGATCCTAAAAGAGGGGAAAGAAGCGACGCAGGGAGTCGGCTACCTGGATGACGGAACCATGGTCGTAGTTGACCATGCCCGCCGCATGATCGGCCGCTCCATTGAGATGACGGTGACTTCGGTATTGCAGACGGCCTCGGGCAAGATGATCTTTGGCAGGTTCGAAGATTCGGCGCCGCGAAGCGAAGTCGTCCGCGAAATACCTGCCAGGATCGAGACGCAAATCTAGGTCTTGCTTACCAGGGCAACGCCTTGCCGTCGTGGAAGAATCCGCCAGTCGGTCCATCGTCGGGAAGCGTTGCCAATGTCACCGCGGTCTTAGCGCCGTCGGTTACGTCCAGTTGCGCGTCCATACCGCCCATATCAGTCTTCACCCATCCGGGATGCGCAGCATTCACCTTTACGTTCGTTCCTTTTAGCTCCAGCGCGGCGATCACGGTGATCATGTTCAGTGCGGCCTTGGAGGAGCAATAGCCGGGAACTGCGAATGATCCACCCTGGCCCTTGCTGATCGCCGTCAGCGAACCCAGAATGCTCGACTGATTCACCACTCGCCCCGCCGGACTCGCCTTCAACAGAGGCAGCAATACGCGAGTAATCTCGAAGGGCCCGATGACATTCGTCTCATAGGTGCGGCGTAGAACGTCCCCAGTCTTTTCCCCGTCAAAATCGAAGCTGACGCCGGCATTGTTGACCAGGATGTCCAGACCGCCAAACTTCCCGCTGAAGTAGTCGGGCAGCGCCGCGATATCTTCCGCGCGGGTCACATCCAGTTGAACGGCGTGGGCGTCGATCCCCTCGGTTTGCAATTGTTGCGCCGCCTTCTGTGCCTTCTCCATGCTGCGGGCGCCCAGAACAACGGTGATTCCCTGCGACCCCAGCTGCCGCGCGATTTCCAATCCAAGGCCCTTGTTGGCGCCGGTTACGAGTGCAACCTTCTGTTTGCTCATACGCTAAAGATGAGAGTGCTTCGCCCGCGGTTGCAGGAAAGCTCGCAAGCCATTTGAGCGGCTGAAAGATCCCGCCCCGGTATTACGAACTTGTTACAACACGCAGACGACTGCCTGCGATATTTTGGGCTAAGTAGCGCTTCGCACTTTACTTGTATGCCTAATACGAACCTCGAGATCGAAGACTCCGTCGAAGCTCCGCCGCTGGCAGCCCAGCAGCAGGAGATTGATTTCTCAGGCCTGGTCCAGAGCCGTGACCGCAGCTTTAACTGGGTATTCGGCAGCATTCTGGCGATCTTCCACCTCGCAGCGATAGCCGCGCTTTTCGTATTCAGCTGGTCCGCGCTCGCCGTCTTCGCCATCATGTGGATCTTCGCGGAGAATCTCGGCATCGCCATGGGCTACCACCGCCTGCTGACGCATCGCGGCTATGTCACCCCCAAATGGCTGGAGTACTTCATCGCCGTCTGCGGAACCATGGCCCTGCAGGGCGGCCCCATCTACTGGGTGGCAGTCCACCGCCTGCACCATCAGCTTACCGATCGTCCCGGCGATCCTCATTCTCCCCGCGATGGCAAATGGTGGTCGCATGTCGGATGGATCCTTCGCGGCAACCTGCACAATGAGACCCGCCTGCTGGACAAGTACGCTCCAGACCTGGCGCGCGATCCTTTCTATGTCTGGCTGAGCCGCTACAACTGGGTGCCAGTCACCCTCGTTGGCATTGCGCTCTACTTCGGCGGAGGCTGGTCATGGGTTCTATGGGGCGTCTTCCTGCGCGCAACGCTGGGTCTGCACGTCACCTGGCTGGTGAACTCGGCGACGCACATATGGGGATCGCGCCGCTTCGCCACTCGCGACGACTCCCGCAACAACTGGTGGGTAGCTCTGCTGACCGGCGGCGAAGGCTGGCACAACAACCACCATGCACACCCTGTCTCCTCCCGCCATGGCCTCGCCTGGTATGAACTCGATATCAACTACGTCTTCATCAGGCTGCTCGCAGCCGTCGGTCTGGCACGCAAGGTCAAAACCGCAAGCGTGGACGGCACCTCCAACACTATCTACTGACGCAAACTTCACGCTTAAGAATTCGTGGTTGCCCAGCAAGGCTCCGCTGCTACCGCAAGGCCACCAAGGCCGTCGAGACCGTTAAAGCCGCCGCGTTGTCTCGTGCTGCTGGTTCCGATATGATCCAACCACACAACTACGGCCATTATCAACGAAGGAAGATCGCTGGTTCAGAGGCAGCGTTAGCGAGAACGAGATCTATGCAAAAAAACAAATTGCCGCAGGTTTCAGCAGTCACAAAAGCGGCGAGGATTTGGATCCCGTGCCTGTTTCTCGCCGCCGTGGCAGTGCAATGGTGGAGCGGCGCCCTTAGCAACACCTTCAGCGCAACCTTCCTTCCTCACGGCTTCTGCTATGGCTGGGACCCGCGCCTGGTGTGGACTCACGTCGTAGCCGACCTGGTCATCACCGTTTCGTATTTCGCAATCTCCACAACCCTGGCGATTCTCGTGATTCGAGCCAGGAGAGAGATCCCCTTCGGCTGGATAGTTGTCGCTTTCGGTGTGTTTATCGTCGCCTGCGGCGCCACCCACCTGCTGGAAGTCATTACCCTGTGGTGGCCTTACTACTGGCTGGCCGCGAATGTAAAGGTGCTAACCGCCATGGCATCGCTCGCCACCGCGCTCGCCCTGCCTCCACTCCTGCCCCGCATCATTGCTCTGCTGCGCTCCGCAAGACTCTCCGAGGCACGCCGCCTGCAACTGGAGAATGCCCAGATCTTGCTGGAGGGTGAGCTCAGGACTCAAGGGCAGACGCTGGAAAAACTCGCCGCCGATGTCGCCAACCGCAATCGCCAACTGCAGCAGAACAGCCAGCAGCTCTATACCACCCTTACCAGCATTAGCGACGGAGTCATCGTGGCAGATGCCTCAGGGCAGGTGAGCTTCATGAATACTTCGGCGGAACAGATGACGGGGTGGACACAGGCCGAAGCCGTGGGACAACCCCTGGTCTCCGTCTTTCGCGTCATGCACGAAACCACCCGGCAGCTTGCCGACAGCGCCTTTGAGCAGGCGATGCGAGGCGGCGTGGTCGAGCCCAGCAACAATGCCCTGCTTATTACGCGCGATGGAAGAGAAGTGGGAATAGATGAAAGCGGCGCGCCGATCCTCTCGGTCGAGGGCGAACTCACCGGGGTCATCCTTACCTTCCGCGACATTACAGATAAACGGACTGCCGAGGAAGCCAGGCTCCTGCTGGCGTCGATCGTAAACTCATCGCAGGACGCGATCATCTCGCGCGACCTGCAAGGCATCATCAACAGCTGGAACAAAGGCGCGGAGCACCTGTACGGTTACACCGCGTACGAGGTGATCGGAAAGCCCTTTGAGATGCTGCTTCCAGATGATGAATCCGGGCGCGACTTGCTCAAGCGGGAAGAGGAGCTTATGACCGGCGGCCTCGACCACCTCGACTCCCGGCGCCGCTGCAAGGACGGTCGCATCATCAACGTGTCGCTGACCGTCTCGGCCATCTACGATTACTCCGGCAGGCTCATCGGTATGGCAACCATCGGGCGCGACATCACTGCGCAGAAGCTCGCCGAGACCGCGCTCAGAACATCAGAGAAGCTGGCCGCAACCGGCAGACTGGCTGCAGCCATCGCCCACGAGATCAACAATCCCCTGGAAGCAGTCATGAACCTCCTCTACCTGATTGAGACCGAGCGGGAAAGCGGTGGGGCCCGCCTCCTCGCGATCCAGGCACAGGAAGAACTCAATCGTGTCGCCCACATTACGCGCCAGACGCTGGCTTTCTATCGCGACAGCACCCGGCCCGTCCGCGTAGATCTGCGCGAGGTCGTCGAGAGCCTCTTCGAAATCTATAACCGCGAGATCCAGGAAAAACGCATCTCTACAAGCATTGAAATGAAAGCGGGACTCTCCGTGGAGGCCTTTCCCGGCGAATTGCGCCAGGTCTTCGCCAACCTGATCCGCAACGCGATCGAGGCCATGCAGAGCCCGGGAGATTTGGCCATCGGCGGGATTAGCGACCAGTCAGGCCACGTCACCATCACCATCCGAGACAGCGGGTCGGGAGTACCACCGCACAGTATTGAGCAGATCTTTGAGCCGTTCTTCACGACCAAGGGAGTCAACGGTACCGGCCTCGGACTCTGGGTTACACAGGGCATCGTGCAGAAACACGGTGGCACAATTGGCGTAGTCAGCCCGCCCCGGGGAGAGGCCACCGGCACGGAATTCACGCTCGTCCTGCCGATCGCGTCGCAGCCAGTCTAAGCTGGAGTATCCGCGCTGGCGCAGAGAGGAATCAGATCAATGGCAGTCTTTATCGCATTACTGCGGGCCGTCAACGTGGGTGGCACCGGCCTTCTGCCAATGAAGGATCTTGCCGCTATCTGTACCGATATCGGATTCGAAAATGTTCGGACCTATATCCAAAGCGGGAACGTGGTCTTCAAGAGCAGGCTTGGCGAAAAGGCCATCCAGGCAAAACTGGAGAAAGTTCTTGAGGCGAAGATGGGTAAGAAGGTCGACGTGGTTGTGCGGACCGCTGCCGAGCTTGAATCCATCTTGAAGGCGAACCCCTTTCCCGATGCACCACCGGCAAAGGTCGCCGTGCTCTTCACATCCGGCGCAGTGCCTTCGGGATTCGCAGACAAGATCGTGGCGCCGGGCGGCGAAGAAGTTCACCCCGCCAAACGCGAGATCTACATCTACTATCCCGACGGCATGGGCAACTCCAAACTCAAACTTCCGCGTACCGATACTCCAACCACCGCGCGAAATATCAATACCGTGGCTAAATTGCTGGCAATAGCGACCGCCTAGCTTTGCCGGCGCTCATGCGGGCGGGGAACTATGCGAGACAATAAAACCATGCAATCGTGGCCCGACCGACGTCTGCTTGATCTTCTTGAGCTTGAGATTCCGATCATCCAGGCGCCAATGGCTGGCGCGGATTCCGTTGCATTGGCGCGAAGCGTTTCGGCTACGGGTGCCCTGGGATCACTCGCTTGCGCACTCCTCAGCCCCGACGGCGTGCGAGAAGCTGCGCGTGCGCTTCGTGACGGGATGGATCGCCCATTCAACCTCAATTTCTTCTGCCACACCATGGCAGCTCCCGACAAGGTCGCCGAGGATCGATGGAAGAACTTCCTGAGTTCGCATTATGAACGTTTGCATCTCGATATCGAAGCGGTGACGGAGAGCCGTCTGAGGCTGCCGTTCAACGAAGAGATGTGTGAAGTCGTGGAGGAGGTAAGACCGCAGGTGGCGAGCTTCCACTTTGGGCTGCCCGCTCCCGCCCTCGTAGAGCGCCTAAGCAGGCGGGGCGTGAAAATCTTGTCTTCCGCGACAAGCGTAGACGAAGCGCTCTGGCTTGAAGATCACGGATGCGATGCAGTCATCGTTCAGGGTTTCGAGGCGGGTGGACACCGGGCGATGTTTCTGGAGACCGATGTCGCGGTACAGGTCGGCCTCTTCGCCTTGCTCCCCCAGGTTGCAGACGCTATTTCCATGCCCGTGATCGCTGCTGGAGGGATTGCTGACGCAAGAGGCATTGTCGCGGCACTTGCGCTTGGCGCATCCGGTGTGCAGTTGGGTACAGCATATCTTTTGTGCCCCGAGGCCAACGTGTCTTCCCCGTATCGTCGGGCTCTTGAACAGGCAACGGCTACAGGTACGGCCATAACGAATCTGCTCAGTGGACGCCCCGCCAGAGGCATTCTGAACCGCTATCTACGGGAAGCTGGACCGATCTCCGAAAGCGCTTTGGCATTTCCGTACGCAGCGACGCTGGTTGCGCCTCTGCGTGCAGAGTCAGAAAAAGCCGGCTCAGTAGACTACATGCAGATGTGGGCGGGCCAAGCCGCAAAGCTCGCGAAAGCGAAGCCTGCCGATCAATTAACGCGGGAACTGGCTGCAGAGGCGCTTACCCGATTGCAAGTCAGATGGGCTCTGAGCGTCGACTCAACTTGATTCAGTTCTGACGCTCCTCGTTACGGCGCGTCTTCCCATGGCGAAGACGGCATAATGATGGATGAGGCGGTCTTTGGACGGGAGAGACGCGTGACCCAGGTTCGGCAGTTGTCCAGCGCGTCGCAGTCCTTTGACGTTGTAATCCTCGGAGCCGGAGCCGCTGGCCTCATGTGCGCCATCGAGGCAGGCCGTCGCGGAAGGCGAGTCGCACTCCTTGATCACGCGGATCGCCCCGGCAAAAAGATCCTCATCTCCGGTGGAGGCCGCTGCAACTTCACCAACATTCATTGTCAGCCCGAAAACTTTCTATCCGGCAATCCACACTTCGCCAAGTCTGCCCTCGCACGCTACACGCCGCAGGACTTCATTGACTTGGTGGCGAAACACCACATCCCCTTCCACGAGAAGACTCTCGGCCAACTCTTCTGCGATCACTCCGCTACCGACATCCTCGACATGCTGCTCAAGGAGTGCGCCGACGCCGGAGTCACACTGATTCTGAACGCCCGCGTCACGGAAGTACGCCACGATGCGGGATTTCTCCTGCAATCCAGCAAAGGTGAGTTCCGCGCCGAAGCGCTGGTCATCGCGACCGGTGGCTTGTCGATACCAAAGATGGGCGCCACCGACTTCGGCTATAAGATCGCCCGGCAATTTGGCATCGCGGTCCGCGAATGTCGTCCGGCGCTGGTGCCCTTTACGTTGCATGGCGAGGATAAGGCCGCGCTCTGTGACTTATCCGGCGTCTCCACCGAGGTTGTCGCCAGCTTCGGCCGCCAGCACTTCCGCGAGAAGATGCTGATCACACATCGCGGCTTCAGCGGTCCCGCCATTCTGCAGATCTCCTCGTACTGGGATGGCCGCTCCGCAATCACGCTGGATCTCGCGCCCGGACAGCACCTGATGGCTCCCCTGCTTGATTTCGCCGGTTCCGCAGCCGCTCGTCGCGACGTTGCGTCAGCCAAAAGTGCCCTGCGTGCCGCGCTCCCCGCCCGCTTTGCAGATCGGCTGCTGGAAGTTGATCCGCCCGAAGGCTGGACCAACCACGCCCTTGCCGAGCACGAGAACCACCTGCATGCCTGGACCATAACCCCGGCCGGGACCGAGGGCTACGACAAGGCCGAGGTGACCGCCGGAGGCGTAGACACCGCGGAACTCTCTGCCCGCACAATGAAAAGCCGCCGCATCCCGGGCCTCTTCTTCATTGGCGAAGTGGTGGACGTCACCGGCCACCTGGGAGGCTTCAATTTTCAGTGGGCTTGGGCCTCAGGCGCGGCCGCCGGCCGGTCGGTATAGACATCGTCGCCGAAAGCGATATAACCCCTCGTTTGGGTGTCAGAGAGCACGCCTTTTTGCGCGAATTTGCCACGCTGAATCGCCATTCAGAACCGTTTATTCTCAGCTACTTCAGAGCCTCCCGCCCATACTCTCGCTATGGCATTTAGAATTGAATGGCAGTATCCCCAAAACTTATGACTGAAAATATTAAGACAGTTCTGACATCGGCCGTCGACAAGGCCTCTCGTGAAGCTGGCCTCGTGATGCTTTCCGCCGAAGCCGGCACGGATTTCAACAACAAACCCACCGCCCGCTTCCGGCTCGCCCTCACGCCGAATGCGACCCAGGATCACACGCTGGAACTGGAACTGAGCGACGCCTTCGACTTCAACAAGCCCGAGCTGCTGCCGGCTATGACCGAGCACCTTGTCGAGGCTGCCAAGCGCTTGCGCAATCCTCGGCCGGACGCCTATGTCACGCTTGCCGGGCTGCCGCTCAGCTTCTCAGAGTTTCGCTGGCCCTTCCATCTCTCCACTTCCGGCTCGGACACCCACATCGTGCACGGCGTGGTGCACCTGGAAGACGGTGCCGCCAGCCAGCTTCACGCCAAGGTCTCGGCCAGCATGACCGTCACCTTTGCCGAAATCGTCCCGGCACCCGAGCAGCCCTACGCGGAAACCTTCATCTACAACGCCGTGCGCAAGACCTTCGACCAGGGACAGCTCGAGTTGGTCAAGAGCGGCAATCGCCAGCCGGTTCCCGTCACCACCCGCTACTACAGCCGCTGGCAAAAGAAGTTCTTCTTCACCGAGACCGACGACCAGGTCCGCCGCGATTTCCTCGCGATGAAGGTCTACTGGCTCTCAGGCGTGCTTGGCGGCGGACAGCCGGTTTGGATTGCCGATCCTCGCGACGCGCAGTATTTGAACACCACGCCAGAGGAGCTGACCAAAATGGCAGCAGAGGCGGCTCGGGCGGGCTCCATGCAACTCTCTCCGGAAGGCGATTTCGCCGCGGCAACGCCAACGCTAATGGAGCGTGCCGCGGAATACCACGCCAAAATGGAGGCTGCTCTCGCCATCACCAAGCCCCAATTCAACGAAGAAATGCGCCACGGGCACACCAACATGTAGGTGCCTTGAACCCTTCAAATGCCCAAAGGCCAATCTTTCACCTGAAAGATTGGCCTTTTGCTCTCCGGGTTCAGCTTGTTTCTACAGGTGGAACGAGAAGTGATGCCCAGAGGACGAAACCGCCGTCTGCGGGTCCGACGCGTCCTTGTGCATCTGGGGCGCTGGCTTGCCACCCCAGTCGGAGGCATTCCATCCAGTCGCCGTCAGCCGACCGCCAGAGCGAGAGAAGGTAATCGGGTGCTTGGCGTCATCCGCGCTGAACGTCAGCACTACGCTGCCGCCCGTCTGCTTCCAGGTGGCGAAGTAGGTGACGACTTCCGGGCCAGTGTAGCTCTGCGATACGGTCGCACGGCCCTTGGGCTCAAGGCTGACGGAGAAGAGCGGCGCAGCAGCGGCCTGCGGAGCCTGCTTCACGCTTTCGGTCGCTACAAAGCTGCTGGCGCCCGCGGGCTTCGCCGCCTTTTCTTCCTTCGGCTCAGGTTTCTCTGATTGCACGGTTGTATAGATCGTCGTACTGTCGCCCGCAGCGTAGCTACGCGGTCCCGACGACACAAGCGCCACAGCGGCGCAAAGGACTAGGAGGGAGGAGGTGGTTCTCAGAGTCATCATGTGCCGAGAATAGTCCGAAGCAGGTAACTCCGAATCCCACTAGCCACCCTTACATTTGTTCGCAGCGCATCCCACCGAAGTTGTATGGCCGCCCAAGCCCGGAGCATAAGCTCAGAATGCTGCACCGTTTCCAGTGCAATCCTCATTTGACAGCACTTAGCCATTTTGGCTGCATGAAGCCCTGGCGATTTTGATCGATGATCCTGCCGTCTTCTGCGGGCAATTTCCGATGCAAATCCGGCAGTTTCGGCGCTCTTATTGCTCGCCTTTTTTGGCGGCGTTCCATGTGCTCATTTGCGAGCGAAAAAGCGTCAAAAAGCTCTCGTTTCGCCCTCTTCCAGCACACGAATCTGCCTGGAGAGGCCAGCCTTGTCAGCGGCGGCCAACAGCCTCTGCAATGGCTCTTCAGCAGGCTCCCCGGTCAGTCTGAACGTCCCGTAATGCATGGGAACCATCCAGCGCGATCCAAGGTCAACAAAGGCCTGCAGGGCATCCTCGGGGCTCGCATGGATGTTGCGGAAACTATTCGGGTTAGAAGCACCAATGGGAAGGAGCGCCAATTGCGGTTCCAAGCGCTTGCCGATCTGCGCGAATCCTTCGAAATACCCCGTGTCACCCGAGTGATAAAGGGAGTGCTGGCCCGAGCGGATGACGTAGCCGCCATATCCCCGGTGCGTGTCGCGGTAGAAGCGCGCTCCCCAATGTGCGGCCGGAGTCATGGTAACTTCCATGTTTCCAAGAGTATGAGTCTGCCACCATTCCATGCGGATAACGCGCTCAAATCCCAGGTCGCGAACCAGGTCGCTAACTCCCCACGGAACAATCGCAATCGGCGCACGACCCCGCAGCAGCCGGGAATGCCGCACGATACGCATCAACGAGGGGCGATTCAGGTGATCCATATGCGCATGCGAGAGCAAAACGGCATCAATTGCAGGCAACTGGTCAATGCTCACGCCGGGGCGGCGAAGGCGCCGCAACACCACCAGCCACTGGGCAAAGACTGGATCCACCAGCAGGTTCTGCCCACCCATTTGGAGCAGAAACGAGGAGTGCCCGATAAAAGTCACTCCGAGCTGATTTCTCTCCACCATCACCGGTGGCGTGCTGACTCCCTCAATGCGCTGGAGGGCCGATGAGCCAGCCAGGCTCGAAAGAAACCGCAAACGCCTGCTAATTCTCTTAGTACGAGTCACTTAAACTCCCGGCCGGATGAGCCAATCCATCAATTGTCGGTATGGATGCTTGCTGTCGGAGATCAGTCTCCCTGCTGCGGCAATGTCATTTGGACGACAAGATTCACGATACGTTGTTATCTGGAAATAATATCGAAAATGGCCAAGAATCCTCCGGTATCTTCGCCCCCACGGCCACCGATTCCTAGTGAGGATGGCTGTGGGAATTTCCGTGGTCGTGCGGAGCTTCCTCAGCAGTTGTGGTCATTACCAGCTTTCCGTTCTTCACTCCGCGCAGGCTCAACATGTGATCGGCGAGCGAGCGGATCTCCTTGCTGCTGCCCTTCATGATGATCACTTCGAGGCAATTTATTTCGTCCAGGTGAACGTGCGTGGCCGCCAGCACCGCGCCATGGGAATGATGCTGCATCTCTGTCAGCTTCTGGCCCAGGTTCGGCAGGTGATGATCGTAGACCATCGAGAGCGTCGCCACCACCGTCTTGTTCTCATTTACCGCGTCCGTTACCAGGCTCTCGCGGATCAGGTCGCGGATGGCCTCGGAGCGGTTCTTGTAGCCACGCCGCGCGATCAGCTGGTCGAACTGCTGCAAGAGATCCTCTTCAATTGAGACACCGGTGCGGGTTAGCTCCGTCATGATCACCTCTGCGCCGAATTCGGACTGCAGAACTTTTGTGCGACTGCTGAGGATAGTTATAAACCCGAATCGGGGCTGCGCATCGATTTGCATGCAGGCAGAGCTTTGCTTTCGGTACAGTTAAACCGGCCCCGCATCCAACGTAACAATGCTCGCAAGCCTTGCTCCCCATTCCGTCGCGGTTGCCGGCACCATCGTATTTGCAGCCAGCTACCTGGTCTTTGCCTTCGGACACATTCCCGGCACGCGCATCGATCGCACCGCGATGGCTATTCTGGGCGGCACGCTAATGGTGCTGCTAGGAGTGTTGACGCCGGCGCAGGCGTTAGCTGCGATCGATTTCTCCACGATCCTGTTGTTGCTGGGAATGATGCTGCTGGCGGCCGGTCTGGACGAAGCCGGTTTTTTTGCGTGGCTGTTGGATCACACGCTGACCCATCTGGAGCCGCAGCACCTGCTGCCAGCCGTGATTGTGACGAGCGGCGTGCTCTCCGCTTTGCTGATCAACGACGTGGTCTGCGTCATCCTTACGCCGCTGGTACTGCATCTAGCTCGTCGCATGCGGCGCGCATCTCTGCCTTATCTGCTGGCGCTCGCAACTGCGTCGAACATCGGTAGCGTGGCTACCATCACGGGCAATCCGCAGAACATTCTCATCGCCACCATCTCGCGTATCTCCTATCTTGAATTTCTGCTGAAGCTGGGGCCGGTGGCCATGCTATCGCTCGCTGCGGATTACGCGATCCTGAGCTGGATCTTTCGCAAGGAGCTTCGTACCGAAGTCCGGGCGTCTCTAGAGACCGACGATACAACGCACGAGCCGGAGCCACGCTTTCGCCGAATGGTGTGGCCGCTGCTCATTCTTCTGTTCGTGTCGATAGCATTTTTACTGGGAGTGAACCCGGCGTTGAGCGCGACGGTCGGGGTTTGCCTGTTGATGATCAGCCGTCACACCAACGCACGCGTGCTCATGCACGACGTCGATCTGTCTTTGCTTGTCTTCTTCGCAGGTCTGTTTGTGGTGTTGGCCGGGGGGGAAGCAGTGGGCCTGAATGAAAAACTTCTCTTCGTCTCAGAGCATCTCAATCTGCGCAACCCGGCGGTCTTTACCGGGGTGGTCGCGCTGCTCTCCAACTTTGTCAGCAACGTTCCCGCAGTGCTATTGCTGAGGCCCGTCGTCCTGTACCACGGGGCCACGCACCACGACTGGATCCTGTTGGCGATGGCAAGCACACTGGCCGGCAACCTTACAATCACGGGCTCAGTAGCCAACATTATCGTTGTGGAGAGTGCGCGCCACGAGACGCGCGTGAGCTTCTGGAACTACCTTCGCGTGGGCGTGCCTGTGACCCTAGTGACGCTCGGGATCGGTGCCGCGTGGTTGTATCTCTTCGGCAGGTGACGTGGCAGCAAGCGGCGATGGCGCGTCTGGACGACACAGTCGAAACTGGTTGGCGCGTTCAAATTCTTCGCGGAGCTCGGGAGTTTTCAGGTGCTCGCGCAGGTGCGTGAGTCGCTGCTCCAATGCAAGGAGTGCCGCGGCAATTTCATCGGCGTTGGAGTGGGCAATGTCGCGCCACATGGAGAAGGGGCTGCAACCCAGGCGCGTCATCTCGCGCAAAGCCCGGCCACCAATGGCGCGCATGTCCTCTGCGCCGCCAAACTTATCTTCAAGCAACGCGGTCAGTGCGGTCGAGACCATCTGCGGAAGATGGCTGACCCATGCGCATAACTCGTCGTGTCGCTCGGCGTCCAGATCCATGATCCGCGATCCGAATCGGCCAATCCACTGCCGCCACTCCCCCGCGAAGGCGGCCGCGCGCGGATCCATCGCGCCGTGATCGCACGGCGTAAACAGCCATACCGCATTTTCGAAAAGTGTAGCTTCGCCATTGGCGGCGCCGCTTACTTCCTTGCCTGCCATGGGATGACCGGGGAGAAAACCCGCATGGCCGCGTTGGTTGTACCAGCGTTCTGCGCAGGAGGTGATCTTGCGCTTGGTGCTGCCGACATCTGTGATGAGTTGATACGGCTTCAGCAGGGACGCGAGCTGCTCCATCCATCCGACAATGGCGAAGACTGGCCCACTCAGCACGATCAGGTCCGCGTTCTTCACCGCCGAGGGTGCGTCGTCCGCGGCTGTGTCAATCGCAGAGCGGCCCAGTGCAATTTGTAACTGCTTCGGATCTCTATCCCATCCGGCGATGCTGCCTTTGAATCCCTGGGCGCGCAACGCCAGGCCTACTGAGGTACCCAGCAGGCCCGTGCCGAGAATCGTGATCCGCTCAATGGCCATTAGCCAATGGTCCTTCCCACCGCGGGAGCAATGATACGCAATTCCTGAACGAGCTTGCTGAATTGTTCAGGAAAGAGCGACTGCGCGCCGTCTGACATGGCCTTGTCCGGGTTGGGATGGACCTCAATAATCAGTCCATCGCAGCCTGCCGCCACCGCCGCGCGCGCCATGGGAGCTACCTTGTCGCGACGGCCAGTGCCGTGCGAAGGATCAGCAATCATGGGAAGATGCGACAGCTTCTGCACGACGGGGATGGCAGAGATATCCATCGTGTTGCGAGTATACGTCTCGAATGTGCGAATGCCGCGCTCACACAACATCACGTCGTAGTTGCCGCCCGCAAGGATGTACTCGGCTGAGAGCAGCAGCTCCTCGATCGTGGCCGCGATACCGCGCTTCAACAGCACTGGCTTGCGTACCAGCCCCAGCTCGCGCAGCAAATTAAAGTTCTGCATGTTACGCGCGCCCACCTGGAAGACGTCGATGTACGGCAGCATCATTTCTATCTGTCCGATCTCCATCACTTCCGTGGTCACGAGCAAATCGAATTTATCTCCAGCCTCTCGCAGCAGCTTCAGTCCATCCAGCCCCATGCCTTGAAACGAATACGGAGAGCTGCGCGGTTTGAACGCTCCGCCGCGAAGAAACTGCGCGCCTGCCGCCTTCACCTGCTCGGCACTCTTGAAGATCTGTTCGCGCGACTCCACCGAACACGGGCCGGCCATGAGAACAACATTCGTTCCGCCGATCGTGACACCGTTGGCGAAGCGGATGATGGTGCCCTCGGGACGAAAATCACGCCCTGCCAGCTTGTAAGGAGAGGAGATGCGATGCGCTTCGGCAACGCCTTCCATCACTTCGAAGTCCGCGAGATCGAAGGAGGCTGGCGTGCCTACGCCCGCAAGGATGGTCTGCACGGCTCCCGTGGTGCGATGGACGTTGAATCCGAGCTCCACCAATCGCTCAATGACATTGTCGATCTGCTCTTCGGTGGCCTTATGCTGCATAGCTACGATCATTTCTGGTTTCCTGTCTTGCGCGATTCGCTCGCGCTGTCCGGCGCTGGTGTATCAGCGGCTTTCTGAGATGCCAACTCGTTCTTCTGCAAAGATCGCATCACATCAATGATCCGCTCGTAGATGTGCACCATTTCGATATCGGGCAGCGGCCCTTGATTCGCCTGGCGCACATTCTCGTAGATCACGCGTTCGCGGTTCGGCTCATAGACCGGCAGGGAAGTGGCGCGCTTAAGCTCGCCGATCTTTTGTGCTGCGCGCGCCCGCTCACTGATCAAGCGAACGAGCTGTCTATCCAGCTCATCGATCTTTTCCCGGAAGTCTTCTATCTCGCCCATGTCTTCCCTCGCGAAAGGATGAAGCGCACTCCTCGAGCTGAAACGGGCCCGCGTAGGAGTTCCCTGCATCTTTGAAGAGTTGAAATCGTATGACACGGCACGGATGCCGCAAAAGTAGAGTGGGAGTTAACGGGACGGCACCGGGTCGCCCTGGCGCAGACCCTTGATAAATCGAGCGACAGCCGCGGGAGCCTCCACTGGCGAACAATTCTCGATTGTCGCCACAATAGCGCTGCCCACAACAGCGGCGTCTGCAAACTGGCCGAGAGCCGCAACGTGCTCAGCGTTTGACACCCCAAAACCAAGAGCAATCGGCAGCGAAGTATATTTTCGAAGCCGATTCACCAGCGCCTCTGCATCGGTTGCGAGAGCCTGCTGCGTACCCGTAATTCCGGTGCGGGAGATGGCGTACACAAATCCCTGCGACGCCTCGGCAATCGCCTTCAGGCGCTTCTCCGGGCTGGTTGGCGCGGCCAGAAAAATCGGCGCCAATCCTGCTCGATGCAGGTGTTCGAGATATTCGCCCGCCTCTTCAACAATCATGTCCGTCACCAACACGCCGTCCACGCCGGCATCGGCAGCCGCGGTGCAGAAGCGCTCGAGTCCAAAGCGAAGCACGGGATTGTAGTAAGAAAAAATCACTAGCCCGACTGCGGGGCGCGCTTTGCGCAGATCCTTCGCCAGCGCAAGGACGTCGGCCAGGCGCGTGCCTCCAGCTACTGCGCGCTCACTGGCACGCTGGATCACGGGGCCATCCGCCAGCGGATCGCTGAAGGGAACACCCAGCTCCAGCACGTCTGCCCCAGCGTCAATCGCGGCCAGCGCGATCTCGCGTGTGGTTGCCAGGTCAGGATCGCCCGCCGTCAGGTAGACGACCAGGCCCGGCTTGTTTTGAAGGCAAATCGGCATTCGGTGCTCAGGCTCCTTGCAACTTCAACTCGCGCGCGAGAATCCCCATATCCTTGTCGCCGCGTCCAGAAAGGTTGACTACAAGTATGTCATGCGGAGAAAACTTTGGCGCAATCCGGATGGCCTCCGCGACGGCATGCGCGCTCTCAAGCGCAGGCAAAATACCCTCAGTGCGCGCCAGTCGAACGCAGGCATCGAGCGCTGCCGCATCGGATGCTGACACATATTCAGCACGTCCGGAATCGTGCAGAGCCGCATGCTCCGGGCCGATCGACGCATAGTCGAGTCCCGCGGAGACGGAGTGTGTCAGCGAGACCTGGCCCGCGTCGTCCTGCAGAACATAGGAGAAGGTTCCCTGCAGCACGCCGGGCGATCCGCCATCAAATCGTGCCGCATGTTCGCCCAGCGCCTTGCCGCGCCCACCGGCCTCTACGCCGATCAGGCGCACACTCTTCTCCGGGATGAATTCATAGAACGCGCCGATCGCATTCGATCCGCCGCCTACGCAGGCGACGATCGCAGTTGGCAGCCTGCCCTCTTTTTCCAGGATCTGCCGCTTCAATTCTTCGCCCGTCACCTTGTGAAAGTCGCGCACCATCGTCGGATAAGGATGCGCGCCGAGCACACTGCCCAGCAGGTAATGCGTATTGCGGACATTGGTCACCCAGTCGCGCATGGCCTCGTTGATGGCGTCTTTCAGTGTCTTCGAGCCGGAACTGACACCGCGCACCTCCGCACCCAGCAGGCGCATGCGATACACGTTCAACTCCTGCCGGCGCATGTCCTCCTCGCCCATGTAGACGACGCACTCGATGCCGAAGAGCGCGCATACGGTGGCGGTAGCTACGCCGTGCTGGCCGGCGCCGGTCTCGGCAATGATGCGATGCTTGCCCATCCGCCTCGCCAACAGCCCCTGGCCAAGGCAGTTGTTGATTTTGTGCGCGCCGGTGTGCAGCAGGTCTTCGCGCTTGAGATAAATCTTCGCTCCGCCGAGATCCTCCGTCAGGCGCTTGGCGAAATAGAGAGGCGTAGGACGCCCCGCATAGTTGGTCAGCAGAGAATTCAGCTCGGCGTGGAACGCGGGGTCCGCCTGCGCCTCAGCGTATGCCGATTCGAGCTCCTCCAGAGCCGCCATCAGCGTCTCAGGAACATAGCGCCCACCATAGGCTCCAAAGCGTCCCGGCCTATTCGTATCTGCCACTGTTACGTTTGCATGTGTCGCTGGAGTCGCCATCATCTCCTCTGATTTCTCTACGCTTCCGCCGGCTTCAAAAGTTCTGCCGCCGCCGTTCGCGCCTGCGCAATAAATTGTTTTAAGCGAGCCGCATCTTTGCGTCCCGGCGATGCTTCCACGCCGCTCGCCACGTCCACGCCCCATGGCTGCAAAGTCGCGATCGCTTCAGCCACATTCTCTGGTCTCAGGCCGCCGGCCGCAATCAGTCGCAAATGCGGCGCGACGCTAAAGAAGCTGCGACGAGCATCCTGCCAGTCAAAACTCACGCCTGTCCCGCCAACCGCATTCGCCGTTTTCGTGTCCACCAGCACAGCATCGATTACACGGTCATGGCGCAGAGCGTCGAGCTTCGCTGCCATCTGCGGAGTGTAATGCACGACGCGCAAAATCTTCAGCTGTGCGACGCCAGCTCTTTCCGAAAAATAATCTCTCAGCTGAGCCGCAAGGTCGGAGTCAGAATGCAACTGCACCCCGGTCAAGCCGCACTCATTTACGGCCGCCACAACCTCATCAAACCCGGCATCCACAAAAACTCCGATTTTTTCGATCGTTGGCGGTAGATGAGCGATGATGCGACCTGCTGCCTCATTGCTCACTCTTCGCGGACTCGGAGCAAAGACGAAGCCAACCGCATCTGCTCCGCAACTTGCAGCAAGCTGGGCGTCCTGGAGCGTCGTGTTGCCGCAAATCTTGATCCACATAATCAGGCTCGATCCACGGGAGCCTGCGCGGCTCCGTTCAGCAACTCCTCGAGCGCCACTCCCGGCCTCGGCTGCCGCATGAGAGACTCACCGATGAGAAACGCATGATATCCCGCCGCTCGCAGCCGCTGGATATCTTCCGCCGTCTGAATTCCGCTCTCCGCCACATGCACAGCATCCGACGGCAGCCTGGCGGCGAGGGCGATGGAAGTGTCGAGGCTGGTGGCAAAGCTATGCAGGTCGCGATTGTTTATGCCGATCATTTCGCAGCCGAGCCCAAGATCGAGCACGCGATCCAACTCATCGGCCGTGTGAACCTCGCACAAAATGTCGAGCTTCAGCCCGTGGGCGGCAAGGGCCAGCGAGCGCAGATCTGCATCGGAGAGCGCCGCCGCGATCAATAAAATTGCGTCCGCCGAATACGCTCGAGCCTCCACCAGCTGCCACTCGTCGAGCATGAAATCCTTGCGTATGCAGGGGATCCGCACTGCGGCAGATGCTGCGGCCAGGTGGGCCATGCTGCCAAGGAAATATTTCTCCTCAGTCAAAACTGAAAGCGCCGACGCGCCTGCGGCCTCCAACTCCCGCGCCAGGTCGAGGACGGCGAAATCCTTGCGGATCATTCCCTTGGAGGGAGACGCCTTCTTCAACTCGGCGATGATGGCTGGTCCACTGCCAGCTTTTGCTCGCAGCGCGGCGGCAAAACCCCGCGGCTCATGGGCCTGGGCAACGCGCTCCAGCGTCAGCCGGGGCACGCTTTGCCTGCGCTCATCTACGGTACGCCGCGTTGCTGCAAGGATGTTGTCGAGCGTAGTTGCCATCGAAATCCCCGTTAGAGATGGAACCACCAGTATATCTTTTTGAGGCCGGGGAACACCGTGCGAGCTGTTGGCTAAATAGCGGGCAAAGTTGGCCACTTCCTGCGCTCACAACTGCCAGAACCAGTCCGGGTGTGAAAGAATCCGTCGATACCTGACTTCCGGGTCTAGAAGGGCCTGCACAAGGAGCCCGGATGACCGAAAAGGCAGCAGCGAGTGCACTTACCCTCAAAGTTGAATGCAAAGGCAGCGTCACCCTTGTGCACTGCCACGGCAAATTAGTGGCGGGGGTCAACGATACTTTCTACACCAAGATTAGCCAGCTGATTCCGGGCACCACGCGCATCGTGCTCGATCTGACCGACTTGGCCTACATGGATAGCGCGGGATTGGGTGCGTTGGTGCGGCTATACGTTTCAGCCAAGTCGGCCGGCTCCGACCTTGAACTCGTCAACCTTGGCAAGCGGATTCAAGACCTTCTCAAACTGACCCATCTCTGGTCCGTCTTTACAATCCTCGGCGAAAACGGAATCACGATGCGGTTTTGACCTTCCCGGCACACCTCTAAGGCGTCGATTGGTGGGCCTCAGCTAAGCGGCGGAATATCGCAAACGTCGAAAATCACGCATGCGCTGAAATTTCGGATTCGCATTCACCCAGTCGAAATCAGGCTCCCAGACTTCATCCGTCTTGCGATAGACGATGAGAACTTCTCCGGCAGGAATCTGCTCGATATCGTTGTAAAGCGCAGGACCGACGGCTGAAAGTTCGTGGATCTGATGACTGGTGTAGAAGGCGAAAGCGGGATAGTTGAAGCTCATGTAAAGGATTGTCCCCGGGGGAAGATTGGCCTGAAGGAACTGAGATGCGACGAGTTCCTCTGGGGTGCCGGGATCGACGAAGGGACCGCTGAAGCGCTCGCGGAGGGAATGAACGTGAAAACCAGGAAAGCGGCGACAAGGAGCGCTCCGACGGGTCGCAGTCGTCGGCCAGGCAAGGTGCACAGGAGCGCAAGACCGGAGCCGACGAGCAGCAGAAACGGAGGGGCAAGCGGCAGGATGTAGCGCGGTTCCTTGTGTGGCATGACGCTGAAGAAGACAAGCTCCGTCAAAAGCCACAGCCAAAGAAAAGTACGCAAAATAAGCGGAGATGAGGGCGTCGGGGACGGCAGAGGGTAATCGGGGCCGGCGAAGAAAAACCACCAGAGGAGCGCCGCCAGAGCCAGGATGTAGCGGCCACAGCAAGCCCAAATATGGCTAAAGGCGTGAAGATGACGGCGGAATTGCGGAGGTAAAAGAAGATCGATTCTGCCGTGCCCTCAACGTGGGTCCAGCCGTCGTGCAAGGTAGAAAAGAAAGCCCCGTAGCTCAGCCGGGACCAGATCAGATACGGGGACCATTCCAGCCAGGAAGCCAGCCCCGCAGGCCATGAGCGCCTTCCAGCGTCGTTTCGCGCCAAGGGGCAGCAAAAAGAGCATGCCGACACTCGGAAGTGTGCCAAAACGCATGAGGATCGAAAGTGCGAGGACGAGTCCGGCCCACGCAAAGCGAGGAGCGCTCTGGCGGTCCAGCGCTCGAAGCAGGAGCCAGAATGCGAGCAGCACAAGGGTCAGGGCAGGCGAATCCGTCAGCAGACTATTGCCCGTAGCATCGCTCGCAAATCCATTAGGAAAGACGCCCACGAAAAAAGGTGAGAATGCCAGCAAGAGAGCAGCAATCGCCGCCGGCAAGCGGCCCACCGATAAACGCCCGGCAAGATAAAGAAAGAGCGGGCCGAGTGCGTTGAGAAGAGCCGTGACAACACAGGCTGCGTAGATGTGGTGCCAGAGCAGGAACACGCCGGCGTATATCACTGAGATCAGAGGAGGACGAAAGTCCAGTTCGGAGTAGTTGATTTTGCCGCAGCAGATGACCTGGGCATTCTGCAGGTAAACCATCTCATCCCAGAAATGGTTCCTGGAAATGCCCCAGACGCGAATAAGGAAGGCAGCGGCTACAAGCAGAAAGAGCAGCAGGAATTCCCATCGCGTCTTCCGATTCAAGAAGAGCCGCGCAACACGAGTTCGGACCGAAATAGACAAGGATCCACGGAACCCTTCACCAGGATTTAGATCGCGTCTGAACTAGCTGTGGAACCGGAAAACCAACTCGTCAATGGTACGCGCGTCGAAAAAGGGTATCAGACGGGATCGAACCACCGTCGGCAATCTTAGCCCCCGCAATCCTAGCGTCATTAGGGTGCATTTTCAGAGGCAATTGCGGGTAAAACGGCGTCATAACCGCTTATCCGAAGCATTCGAGGGGACTGCTCCAAGCCTAAGCAGGAGTTAGATTTACCATTTTTAGAGGGATGATTAGAATTCGTTGGTGCCGAAGAAGGGACTCGAACCCCCACACCCTTGCGAGTACGTGGACCTGAACCACGCGCGTCTGCCAATTCCGCCACTTCGGCACTACACCCAACCAGAGCAGTTTCATTGGTTGGGCACGAATCTCTAGTCTCTCTGAGTCAGCCCCTTGTGTCAAACTTAACTCGACCACCACGGGCTCCCCGCGATTTACATGGCAGGGGATACGCCTGTCGTGGCGACAATTTTCATCTCAAAAGGAAGTAATATTGCAGTACACGAAGGATGACCAGGAACTATGACGACGAAGAAGAACAGCGACGCATCGGGCCATGGACTCCCTGAACAGCCGCATACCGCGCAAACTGGCCCGTCTCCCGTCGATGAGTCATTGATTCCAGACGATTTAGCGAAAGAGATCCGGCGGCTCGTGCATGACCTCAGCAACGGGCTGGAGATCATCATCCAGTCGAGCTACCTGCTCGGCACCTCGGAGATCCCGGAGGAGAGTCGGCAGTGGATCAAGTTATTGGAGCAGGGAGTGCAGCAATCGGCGCGGATTAATCAGGAACTTCGCGCGTACGTGATCGCGCATAGTTAGCGGCAAAAGTGGGATTTTGGAGCGTTTTAAAGGCCTGTTTCGGTCATCCAAAACAGGCCTTTTTCGTGTCGAAATTGCGTCGAAAAGCGTCGTTTTTGAGTACCTAGACGAGCTTTGCGTCGAGGGTGATTTCCGCGTTGCCCTTGAAGAGCTTGGAAATGGGACAGCCCGATTTGGCTTCCTGTGCGGCCTTGTCGAACGCTGCAGCGTCGGCTCCAGGAACCTTCGCCTTGGTTACAAGGGCGATCTTGGTGATGGAAAAGCCGGCATCGCCTTTGGCCAGGGTTACGGTGGCAGTTGTTTCCAGCGATTCCGGGGTCAGGTTGGCAGCGCCAAGCTGCGCGCTGAGCGCCATGGTGAAGCAACCGGCATGGGCCGCCGCGATCAACTCCTCAGGATTGGTGCCGACACCGTTTTCAAAACGAGTTCCGAAAGAATATTGCGTTTCCTTCAATACGCCGCTCTGGGAAGAGATTGCTCCCTTACCGTCTTTCAAGCCGCCGTGCCAGACTGCATTTGCTGTGCGATCCATTCCGTACCCCTTTTCAGAATTATTTCTACAGATGCCTCGGGAGGTTGGATGCGGCAGCGAGGAGATTGTCTGCAGGAATTGCCAATGAAATCCCCGCAGTCTCAGCCCTGCCGACCACTCCTGAGGTTGACTTTGCGCGGTTCGGACAGTTTTTCGGCAGTGTTGTGCTTAGTCAGCGTGCCTTGGAGCAGGTAATACCCCTCTTCATTCTTTGAGCTGCCGGAGCCGCGGACGATGGTGCCTTCGAAGGAAAACCAGATTCCGTGGATCTGATAGGTGTCAAAGCTGAGCCGCGGCCCATCGAGCATGGTGCGGGAAAAGAAGAGCGTGAGGGGAGCATCGCGGTCGCTCTCGAGTTCTCCCTTGGTGGAGACGTAGCCATCGAGTTCCCTTCGCTGCAGACTGATCTGGATTACATCGCCGGGTTCGCTGCCGAGCAGATAATCCCCCGACGCGTCCGGGGGTAGCGTTGACGACGATTTCACCACGGTTACCGGCGCGGTGGATTTATCCGCAGAAGCGCTTGTACGTCGATGCAGTCCGGTCGCAGGCGCCTGCTGCGCACGCAAAGGCCAGACGACTCCAAGGGCTACGAACAGGCAGCAGACGGCGCAGTCGCGCACACCGCGTCGAAGCATTCTTGAAGATTGCAGATGCCAGCGCAAAATCCGGTTCTCCTCTGTGCGCTGTTATTTGCCGCCCAGGCTCTTTTTGCGGGCAGCTTCGAACTCATCGCCGGGCTGCCAGCCCGACTCGGAGCGGCAGCGCCGAGGCCTGCCACCCAAGTATGAACCCGAATTGCGCCAGCTTGGCATTGCCGCGGAAATCCCAATCTGCGCGATATTCATCGGAAGGCTGGTGGTAGTGGTGGCGACGTAGTCCTTGTATCTGCTGCTTGCCCCATTCGGCGTCGTGGCCTTCGAAGAGTGGTGCCCTGATCGATGGAGAACGCCGGCACGCCAACGCGCGCCAAGCTGAAGTGGTCGGAGCGGTAGTAGTGGCCTGCGCCGGCGTGTCGTCGGGCTCAATGCTCCAGGTTGAAGTGCCTTGGCCGTCTTCTCCACCGTCGGGGTAGAAGGTGGTGCGCTCGGCTCCGCCCAGTTCGGTTGCCGATGGGGAATGCCGATGGGCATGCAGCATGTCGTAGTTCAGGTCGAGCGTGATCTGCGCCGCGGGCACCGGCGGATGCATGCCCAGATACTGCGAGCCGAGCAGCCCCTGCTCTTCCGCGGTGACGGACGGCGAAGTAGATGGCGTGTGGCGGCGGAGCTTGGACTGCGCAAAGGCACGCGCCATCTCCAGCAGGATGCCGCAGCCGGTGCCGTTGTCGGCGGCGCCGTTGTAGATGTTGTCGCCCTTGGCGTCGGGGTCGATGCCGAGGTGATCGTAGTGGGCGGTGTAGAGGACTGCCTGTGCCTGTCTGCGGCTGCCGGGAACCATTCGGCGATCACGTTGTTTGAGTCGTAGTGGCGCACGCGGCTGCAATACGTGCGCCTTGAGCCGCACGGGCAGCTCGATGGCCTGGAAGCCGGGCTTTCCGGCGGCTTCGATGGCCGTCTATCGGCGTCCCTGCCGGCGGCGTCGAGCAGCTTCTGCGCGCTACGTCGTGCTGGATCCAGCTTGCGGCCGCAGCGTCGCGTTGCGGATCGCCCTGCAGGTAGGACTTCTCGATGGCCTGCGAGTTGCGCACCACGTCCCACCGATAGCTGGCGAGATCGGTGCGATGGATGATGAGCACGCCGACTGCGCCCTGCGCGCTGCCTCTTCGTACTTGTAGGTCCAGCGGCCGTAGTAGGTGAGTCGCCTTGCCCTTGAAGAAGTTTTCGTCGTCGAGGGCGGCTCGTTCACGATGACCAGCAGCGACTTTGCCTTTCACGTCGACGCCTGAGTAGTCGTTCCAGTGGTACTCGGGCGCATCGATGCCATAGCCGACGAAGACGATGGGTGCGTCAATGTCTGCGGTGCGGCGCCCGGTCTCGTCTTTGGTGACGATAGTCGTCGCCGTACTTGAGGGAGATGGGCTGACCGTTCTTGCGGCACAAACGAGAAGCGTGGTCTTGTCTTCGATGGTGTGCACGGCTAACAGCGGAACCTTCTGGAAATAGGTGCCGTTGTCGCCGGCGGGCTTCAGCCCGTCGAGCGCGAATTGTGTGGCGATGTACTGCGGCTGCGATTTGCGCGCCGCGCAAGCCTGGCCCGCGACCTTCGAGCAGATCAGCCGAGAGGAAGCGGACATGCGCGCGAATCTTTTCCGGATCGATAGACGCTGCTGCTTCTCTCGCCGCAGCCGGGACCTGGGGAATATCCGGAACTGAAACCTGCTGCGAATGAGCGAGTGGCAGAGCGCATGCAAGGGAGGCAATGGCGAGGCTGAAACGATAGTTCATTCTGGCTCCTGAAAGTTCTTCTCAAGCTGGCAAGTGATTCAGCAGAAGGCTACAGCAACTACAGTAAGAGCAAGCGGGCGCGGTAGCAAATAATGTCAGGTGGGGATGAATCCGACGCGGCGCAGAATCTTTCGCGCGAGACCGGTGAGGGGCAAGCGCGAAAGCTCTTCCGACGCGACCCATTGCTCCCGGTGCGGACCAGGCTCGTTTTTCGGCAGCGCCTTGCGATCCATCGCATAGACCCGCACCACATAATTTGTCTGCATGATGGCGTGGCGCACAATGACTTCCGCGGCGCGAGTGTCGCGATCTGCGACGGGGATCTCCGGCAGTTCCCACATGCCCGGCATCACCGTCGCTTCTGCGGGGCGCTGGTGCAGCAGCACGCAGGTTCCATTCGGTGGCCGGCTTTGGATGACGAGAGCGAAGGCGATCTCGCGGCTGACCATGGGCTTTCGCGGTGCCACCGGATGCTCTCCTCGCGTGAGGCACTGGCTGGCGACGGGGCACTCAAGGCAGAGCGGATTACGCGGCAGGCAGACGGTCGCGCCCAGCTCCATCATGGCCTGGTTGAAGTCGCCGGGGTTGGCGGAATCGAGCAGCAGATTCGCAACGCTGCGGATCTCCGCAGCTGAGTTGACCGGCAGCCCGGTGACACGCGCGATCACCCGCTCCACATTGCCATCGACGGCGGCTACCGCCTCGCCAAAGGCGATGCTCGCAATTGCTGCGGAAGTGTATGCGCCAATACCGGGAAGCGTGAGCAGTTCAGCCGCGGTGCGTGGCACGTGCGCCTGATGATCGGCGACGATGGCCTGTGCGCCACGATGGAGCATGCGTGCCCGGCGATAGTAACCAAGGCCGCTCCAGACTGCGAGCACGTCGGCCTCGGGCGCGGCGGCCAGCGCATTGACGGTGGGGAAGCGCCGCAGAAACTCGGCATAGTGTTCGAGGACTGCGGCGACGCGCGTTTGCTGCAGCATGATCTCCGAGAGCCAGATGCGATAGGGATCCTGGGTGCGGCGCCAGGGCAGGTCGCGGCGATTTGCTGCGAACCAGCCCAGCAGGCGCTCCCGGAATTTTCGCGCGCCGACCGGGGAGATTTTCTTTACAGCCATGGCGCGATTCTAACGGATGAGAGCGGCCCTGCCTTGACGCGGCGCCGGGACTATACTTTCCGGCGAGAGGAGAGACGGTGGCAGCTTCGCGCAGGTTGACTCGGCGTTGCTGGACGAAGACGGATGCGCTGGCAGCGGCCGCTGAGTTTCTTTCGCGACCGCGACCGCGGCGCATGGCTGCGCGTGAGCTGGTGGAGGGCATGTGCTCCGATGACGCCTACACGCGCCGGGCCAGCGCGGATGTTGCGAGGACCGTGGCCGTGCGCGAGCCGGGAGCGCTGCGCCACTACGCGGACCTGCTGGTTGATTTAGCGATGGAGTGTCCGCTGGAACAATGGCAGGCGCGCGGATACAGCACTCTGGCTGCGGCTTACACGGCGAGGAATCGCGCGCAGCGGATGAAGCTTGCCGACCTGTTGCGGGGCATGCTGGAGGAGGAGCAGATTGCAATTCGCGCGATTGCGATTGAAGCATTCGCGACCATCGCCTGCGCTGAGCCGGAACTGCGCGACGAGGCGATAGGGATGCTTGAGCTATGCGGCGAGAGCGGTATTCCAGCGATACGCTCGCGTGGGCGGCGAATGATGCTAACGATGATGAAGTCGCAGAGTGGCTGAGGGGCTTCTATTTGGGCGTAGCGGTTCGCGGAGTTTCGCTATGAGCGACCATGATGAGATTGTCGCCCACCTGCTGCCACACGCTGACGACGGCGAGGTCGATGGGCGTGTGCAAATTTTTTTGCGTCAGGGCTACGTCGTAGCTCACCACTCTATCCGCACCTTGGGGACGTAACTGCACTGCGCCGATCAGGTATTCGGCGGGCGGAGTTTGCTTCAACCACTCGATCCACTGCTCGCCGGTGATGTGGTCGCCGTTCCTCGTCGTAAAGAGAACGCTGGGAGCCTGCAGCGCGGAAACCTGCTTCCAGTCGCCGCTGGTGACGGCCTTCCAGTAGAGGCGCTCGAATTGTTCTGCGCTGGTGGTCGAGTCCAGCGTGGGAGGCCGCTTTTCAGGGTAGAGGTGGCAACCGGTGAGATTGATGAAGGCCGCAAGGGCAATCAGCAAGACAACTGTTCGTCTCAGCATGCTTCTAGTTTGGATGCGTGACGGGAAAAGCGCTATCGCAAAAAGAAGAGGCTACCCGAGGGTAGCCTCTCATAGTGCCAGTGACGGCAAAAACTAGTCGCCCATCACTTCTTCAGTCTTGGCTGCAGGCTTGGGTGCAGGCGCGATGGAGTTGAGCGAAACGAGTCCGGGGGTCGGCTTCTCACCCAGGACGTGCTCGCGATAGAGCTTCGCCATCTGCGCGTTTTCCGCATCCTGCTTCAGCTTGTCTTCGCGTGAGCGCATCTTCTCTTCGCGGGCATTCTTGGCGATGCCGAGCTTGTCCAGCGAATCGTTGGCGGCTGCGTCGACGTGAGCCTGGTTCAGGATCAGGTTGTTCTCTGTCGATGCCAGGCCGACCTTCTTGCCGCCGGCGAAGATCTCGTGACGGCCGTGCTCCTCGTACCACTTGGTGAGGGTCGACGTCATGTGCATCTTCTCGATGATGTTGCGCCAGCCCACGCCCGTGTTGTAAGCGCAGAAGCTGATTTCGCCTTCCTGCGTGGCGTAGGGAATGATGCACTGCTCGGTGCGGCGGAAGTCGTAGTTGAAGAGATCCTGGAACCACATGCCGGCGATGAAGAGGAAGTTCCAACGATCGGCGCGGCGGAACTTGATATCTTCCATCGTGCGGTCGCCCTTGACGCTGCCGTAGTTGCGCTTGGTCACGCCGAAGCACTTATCGAACTTCTTCAACATGTCCATGATGCTGAAGTGAGTGGGCGCCTTGGTGGGATCGTAGTTGCGCAACATTGCCAGCGCGATGCCGATGCCGGAGAGAACCTTGCCGCGGGCGGCGTCGTTGATCTTGGCGACATCCTTGGCGAGGCGGTCTGCATTCAGGAATGCGGTGACGGGAACTGCTTCCTTGGTTTCCTTGTCGATCATGAGCGCCATGCCGATGCCGCAATTCGGGTGGCATCCGCAGCTCAGCTGACCCCAGTCCGCGCTCGGTCCGTGCATCAGATCGCCGAAGTCGGAGAAGGTGCTCATAAAGCTGATGGGGAACCAGTCGCGGGTGGGCTCGCCCAGTCCGGTCTGATTCTTCACGTCGTGCGCCATGTGGCTGAGCGTGTAGCGCTGCGCCAGGCGGCGTTCGTCGGTGATGTCTTCGTCGCGGCCCGTGAAGGAAACTGGCTGGAACGAAAGGAAGCTGATGGTCTTGGGATTGTCGAGTGCGAACTGAATGATGCGGCCGACCTGCTCGTTGTTGATGCCGTTAATGATGGTCGTGACGGGCACGATGTCCACGCCGGCTTCGTGCAGATTGTGGATGGCCTGCATCTTCACGTCAAACAGGTTGCCGACCTTGCGGTGCGAGTTGGCAGCGTTGCCGATGCCGTCAAACTGGAGATAGACGTAGCGCAGACCGGCTTCGGCTGCGGCGCGGCAAAGCTCCTTCGACTTGGCGAACTCGATGCCATTGCTGGCGGCCTGGACGGAGTTGTAACCAACCTTGCGGGAGTAAGCGACCGCATCCAGGAAGTAGGGCGAAAGCGTGGGCTCGCCGCCGGAGAACTGAACGCTCATCTGGCGCCGCGGCTTGATCTGCGCAGCGTTGTCCAGCATGGTCTTGATCTCTTCCCACGTCAGCTCGTGTACGAAGCCGACCTGGTTGGCATCCATGAAGCAGGGATCGCACATCATGTTGCAGCGATTGGTGAGATCGATGGTCAGGACGGCGCCACGGCCATGGGTTACGGTCGAAGTGCCGTGATTGTGCAGCTTCTCGTCGTTGTGGGCGCGGATGTCGCGGCCCGGGAAAACCTCTTCCAGATGCTTGAAGAACTCGGTGTCGATCGACATCAAGTCTTCAAAGTGACCGTGCTTCGGACAATCCTTCACCATAAGGATCTGGCCGTCACGCTCGATGATCTGCGCCTTGATCTCGCCGACCTTCTCATTCAGAAGGACTTCGTGGGGAAGCTTGCCGTCGAGGATCTGCTTGCGGATCTCAGGTACGCACTTGGGGCAGAGCGAGTCGGTGGTACGCGGCCAGCCCAGAGGAGGCTTTTCCTTCTGGTAGGACTTCAACAGCGGTTTATCGGACCAATTCGGCGTAAAAGAAGCGTTTGGGCTGATGGAGTTCAGTTTCTCAAACACGGCCCACGCGCCCTTGGCTGCGTAGGTAACCGCTCTTTCGGCGTACTTGACGGGCTTTGCCATCGTAATCATTCTCCTAAAAAGGTGAGAACCTGCGCTGCCTGGCGACTTTTATGAATGCCGCGTGCCGCAGGGACAACAACTTTCGACGTCCAGTGGGTAGCCAAACTGCTTGCATACCACCCCAAGATTCGCATCGAAATTGCCACTTTGAGCGTATCGGCTTCCTGACGGAAATCAAATGACTTATAGCCGAACGGGGAAAATCGGGGCGCAGATGGGAAACGCCGTCATCGAACGGGGAAAGCGAGGCGTAAAAGTGCGCAAAAACCTGCGAAATGGATGAATTCAGGGGCGGGTGCTGTTGTCATTCCAGATACTTACGGCGGCGGACGCAGTGTTTCGAGGTGCGCGCAGACCCCGGCTTGCACTGGGCTGTCGCTGAAGTAATCATGCAGGCACCCTTCCAGCAAGCCCGCGGGAATATCCTCAGAAATCCACGATAATAAAGTTCAGGAGATTTGTGCCATGAGCGGCAATCCTCAAGACCCAATGCGCGGCCGGATGGAAGATTTTGGACGCAAGATTGACGAACATTTCAGCGACACTCTGCCACGCGTGGAAGAAGAGATTCGGCGCGTGATCGCCTACCTGAACGACGAAGTTGTCCCACAGGTGCGACGGAACTCGTCGGACGCGCTAAGAGTTGCGTCGGAGCATCTGGGCAAGCTTGCCGAGGCACTTGAACGTGGCAAGGGGCCGAAACCGCCTTCGGGCGGAAAGAGTTGATGGAGACTCTGCGAAAGAGCATTCTGCCGGCCGCGGCGCTGGGTCTGATTTTGCTTACGGGCGGATGCGCAAAAAAGGTAAAGGTCGTCTACGTTCCTGCGCCGCCGCCTCCTTCGCCCAGCGCGCCCAAGGCCACTCCCGCGCCAGATACCAGGCCGCCCGCGACAACTGCGACCACGGTTCCAGATGCAGGAGGCAATGCGGATACCGAGTTTGTGGCGACTCACTCGCCCATCTCCACCGAGGAGGGCCTGGCAAGCTGGTATGGGCCGCCTTACCACAACCATCGCGGCGCCAACGGGCAGATTTTCGACCAGAACGCATTCACGGCAGCGCATCGCACACTGCCCATGAACTCGTTGATCAAGGTGACGAATGTAGCGTCGGGGCAGTCGGTCGTGGTGCGCGTGACAGACCGCGGACCGTTTGTCGAAGGCCGGGTGCTCGATCTCTCCGTTGCATCGGCGAAGGCTGCTGGCGTGTGGCGGCCGGGAATTGCCAAGGTGCGTATCGATGTCTACCAGACGCCGCTGCCGATTGCCGAGGGTGGTCGCTGGTGCGTGCAGGTAGGCGCATTCAAGGACGGCGACGAAGCGATCAAGCTGCGCGATCATCTGCTGCGCAAATATCACACGGCCAACGTGATTGAGTTCACCGGGCCGACCGGGCACTGGGTGCGCATCCGTCCGCAGAACGACGACAAGGGACGCGCAGTGGAGATTGCGAATGATCTCACTCCGGTCGAGGGCAACGCGTACCTCGTGCGCCTGGACTAGATGGTCTGTGATTTAGATTGATCAGTTCGTATCAGGCGAGGCCACATCGATGAAGCCCACTCTCTTTTTGCGGATTGCGTCCCTGCTGACGCTGCTTCACAGCGTGTTGCACACCGTTGGCGGAGTATTTGGAAAGCCGTCGCCCGGAGCAGGGGAGATCGCGGTGGCTACCATGAAGACAAACCAGTTTCCCTTGATGGGCAACACGCGAAGCTACTGGGACTTCTACATGGGGATGGGACTTGGGGTAACCATCTTTCTTACGGCTGAAGCTGTAGTCTTCTGGCAACTGGCCTCGCTGGCAAGGACTAGCTCGTACCGCCTGCGCCCGATATACGCAACGTTTATGGTGGGATATCTTGTCTTCGCGCTGAATTCCTACCTCTATTTCTTCTGGCCGCCAGTGGTGGTCGAGATCCTGATCGCCCTCTGCATGGGAATGGCGATTTTTACGTCGAAGCCTGCCACTGCCTAGCTGGGCGGAGGGTAGTAGGGCAGCTTCTCGTTTCTGTCGTTAGCGCGCTTGACGGTGATGTCGTCGAAGAGGAGCGAGGGAGCGAGAATTGTGGTCGGCGTGTCGGCAGCAAAATTGGAAACGTGTGTGTCGTTGCCGATGGCGCTGATGTTGGAGCGCAGGCTACGCTGATCAAGATCGTCAAAGGCGGCACCGCGTACTAGCTGGCGCGTGCCGTCGGAGACGCGGACGCGATAGAGCAGTCGCGGGGTCAGATCCGGTCCCAGGCCCTCAGCGATATACACCGTATCGAGATCGCGCTCTTTCGCCATCGCCATCAGCCTTGCATTCAAATCTTCGAGCGAGACGGCGCGGGAGGATTCGACCCGCAGCACGCCGATCTGCGGCCGGGGCGCACTGCCGAGACCGGCGCGTCCATGGCCATTGGAAAGAGGAAAGTCGCGCACCGGGGTACGCCCGATGAGGTAGCTGGTGAGCTTGCCATTCTCCACCACCGGCACGGCTTCGGCTGGCACGCCTTCTTCGTCGATCTCGTAGCTGCCAATGAGGCCGGTTCCTTCGAAGGTACGCATACGCGGATCATCGACAACGCTGGTTCCCTCAGGAAGGACGCGGGCGCGATAGCTGGATGCGTATGGACCCTTGGTGCGCGCCTCGGTGCCCAGGTCGGGACGCACCGCAAGAATTCCCGGCGCAAAGAGTTCCGAGAAGATCTCGCCTGAGGCCGAGCGGAGAATCAGCACGGGTCCGTGATACTCCACTTCGTCGATGAGTGGAGCACGGCGTAGCTCTTCGAGCGAAGCGATCAACTCGACGACGTGCGCCTGGAACTGGGATGGAGAATCCAGTTGTGCGGAGGAGGTGCCGGCCGAGGTGTAGGAGCGATCAATTCGCATGCCGTCGGGCGCCTGCGTTCCTACCGCCACCGTAGCCTGGTAGACTGCGGAGCCATTGCGGACGATGCTGCCTTCACTGTTGACGAGGTAGCGGTTGATGACGCGAGCGTGGATGCCGGCGGAGGAATACTGCGCGACTTTCTCGAAGGCCGCCTGTCCCTGGTAGACGCTGGATGCTTCGGCGATTCGCTGCTTCCATGCGGGGAGATCGAGGTCGAGCTTGACGGTTTCGCCGAGCGAAACGAGCGGCTTCTCCCGGGAGAAGTCGTCGGCGCGAGGCTGACTCTGGTAGGCCTTGAGCGCCACCTGCTTCTGCGTGTAGTCACGCAAAGCGGCCTTGTACGCATTGTCGGTGGCGGTCCAGAGCGCGGTGCGCAAGGCTATCAAGTCATCTTCGACAGTGGCCACCTCGAGCGAGCCATTGCCGCGGGCTGTAGAGCTGTCGGTCTTGTAGTCGCCCACACGCACGGTTACGCGGACCAGCCTGCGATGTTCGTGACGCTCGCCGGTAAGTGCTCCATAGTTGGCTGAGGCTTCATAATCGTCGATATCGTCGAGGCGGTACTGCAGGAAGAATGGCTTCTGGAAAGTTTGTAACTGTAACTGTTGCTGACTTCTTTCCATCTCGGCCAGCATAGCGGCGAGCACAGGGCTGCGCTGTGCATCGAACGCGACTTCCGGCGTGGGCGTGGGCTGTGAGTTTGCGGAAGCAGAGAGCGCGAACAACAGGATGAGGGCGCAGAGGCCGTAAGCGAGCCGGGCCCGGTATTTCCTCGGCATCAACGTCCGCCTATTTGCGCGGTCTGTGTAGTGGGCGCCTCCGGCATCTCTGGCATCGGCAGAATCGGAATCCTTGCGGTACCCTGCGCCTGCCGTTGCGTCTCGATCTCCTTCACCAGCATGGCGGGAGCGACGGCGGAAACGGCTAGGCTGCCTGATTCCGCACCGCACTCTCCGTTGAAGACTTCGCGCCGGGTTCCGGTGGCGGCGATGCGGCTGAGAGCGGCCTGTGGAGTGCCGACGATGCTGACGCCGCGAACCAGTTCATCCGGCCGGCCATCCACATAAACGCGGTAGACCACGAGCGGCAGAACCTGGAAGGCCTGCGGCATGCTTCGCGAGGTGATCGCAAATCCTGAAGAGATGTCTTCAAAGTACAAGCCGTAGGGCTTTCCCTGGCGCTTGGCCTCGTCGATCAGCATCTGGCGCAGGTCGTCGTCGGCGACACGTTTGCTGGAGCTGACGATGAGGCTTCCCTGGCGCCCGGTGGGCATGCGTCCAGCCTGTGCGCGGCCGTGGCCATTCGACGCAGCAAAGCTGGCGATGGGCAGGCGGGACATCAGGAAGGTTTCGAGAACACCATCGTTGATCAGATCAACGCGCTTCGCGGGCTGGCCCTCATCGTCGAACTGGTAGTAGCCGCTGAGGTAGGTGCCGTCCATGCTCTGGCGGGTAGGGTCGTCGGCCACCGAAAGAAAATCAGGCAGGATGGGTTTGCCCAGGTCGCGGGTGAATGTCTGGCCTTCGTCATTGCCGCGCTGACGCTGACCTTCCAGCCGATGGCCGAGCACCTCGTGGAAAAAGACTGCGGAGGCTCTACCGGAAAGAATTGCCGGGCCGTCGAAGGGCTCGGTTACCGGAGCATTTCTCAGCTGCTCCAGGCTGTTGGCGAGCTTGCGCACCGCGGCAACGAGCGCCTGCTGCGTTGGCAGTCCGTCAACGGATTCGGCTTCAAAGGTCTGCACGCGGAACAGGTCCATGCCATCGTCGGCGCGGGTTCCCGCGTACACAACGATTCGCGCCAGGCGATGCGGAGTCACGACGCGAGTGCCCTCGGAAGAGACGAAGTAGCGCGTCTCGTTATCCACCTGCAGGGAGACGGCATTGGTGTAGAGCTCGGGATAGTTGCGGAAGACCGTGGACAGATCCCGCATGCGCAATTCCCAGCGCTTGGAATCGATCACTGGCGACGCGGCGGGCGTTCCCAGCGACACCTGCGGAGTCTCTTTGGAAAAGTCAGGAGAGACATCTTCTTCCTGTGCGCGCACCTGCGTCTCGGTCTTCACCTGCATGTAGTTGTGCAGGGCATTGCCATAGCCAGTGTTGGTGCCCCACCACAAGGATCTCTCGATGGCGTGGCGGTCGTCGGTGAGGGGAAGCGCGACGGTGGTCAGCGCGGAGGAGCGATGGTTGCCATGGGTGTTGTCCAGAGAGCCGTCTCCCACGCGCACCAGCACATCTACGCTGCGGGAGTGGTCGTCCTTTGAGCTGACCAGCGCTCCAAATTGCGCGGTGATATTGAATGTGCGCAGGTCGGCGGCGGCATAGCTCAGAAAATAGGGAGGCAGCGGCGCGTCTACATCCGTGCTGGCCGGGGCATTGCGCAGGTCCGCAATGGCGCGCGCCATCTCGGCCGTCATCGCATCCAGCAGCACTGGAGCGGGCGGCGGGGGCGCGGACCTGGCGTACAGAAGCGGGGAACCCAGGCAGAAAATGCCAATAACACAGGCTGCAATCGAGGCGGCCCGGTCTACCAATAGCCGCAAAATTGAGCGTTCTTGAGCGTTTTTGCGTCGCATAGGGTACATTTCGTCTAAAGCTGACCCATGCCTGTCAGTGTAGCGAGAGCACACGTCGGGAAGGGCAGCTGGAGGCATATGTTGAAGATGCGCTTTCCCCTTTTGGGGCGGCAATGGACCTTCGGGTCTATTGTGGTACCCGTTTGGGTGATGCTTCTATTCCTTCCGATGCAGATAGGGGCAGCAACGCTGTCCGGCGGAGTGCCTCATTTCGCTTCTGAGAAATCGGCAGCGACAGCGCCACAGAGCAAGGACGCGTACACCCTGCCGCCGGATAAACTGGCGAAGGCAATTCGCATCAGCCGCGACTACACCATCCTTGGCTTTGCACGGACCGCGTGGGAGATGCTCTTTCTCCTCTTGCTGCTCGCGACGGGCACGCTGAGTCGTCTGAGCAAGTGGGCTGAGGGCCTGACGGAAAAACGCTGGCTGCAGGGCCTTATCTTCTTGCCGGTGCTTTTACTCATTCTTGCGGCTTCTCATTTGCCCTTCAGCATGTTTGGGCACTGGCTGTCGGTGAGTTATGGCTTCTCGGTGCAGCACTGGGGCAGCTGGTTTCTCGATCGCGGCAAGTCGCTCCTGCTCGCCCTTAGCGTCGGCTCGGTGGTGCTTCTCGCGCTGGTGATGCTGATCCGCAAATTTCCGCGTAGCTGGTGGCTCTGGTTCTGGATGGGCTCGCTGCCTGTCATCGTGTGCACGGTTCTGGTGGTGCCGGTGCTCATCGATCCGATGTTCAATCATTTTGAGCCGCTGACGGATTCCAACCCGGCGCTGGTCCGCGACCTCGAAAGGGTGGTGGCGCGGACGGGCACGAATATTCCTCCATCGCGCATGTTCCTGATGAAGGCGAGCGAGAAAGTCACCGTTCCCAACGCGTATGTGACCGGCCTGGGCGCAACCAAGCGCGTGGTGGTGTGGGATACGACGATCAAGAGTGCGCCGACCGATGACATTCTTATGGTCTTCGCGCACGAGAGCGGCCACTATGTGCTCAACCACATCTGGAAGGGAATAGCTTTCGGAGCGGCACTCAGTTTTGTGCTGCTGTGGATCGGCTACCACTTCGTCCACTGGCTGATCGCGCGCTATGGGGCGCGCTGGCATCTCGGCAGCCTGGACGATTGGGCCGCTGTCGGCGTGCTGCTGCTTGCGTTTGCGCTGCTCAACTTTCTGTCAGATCCCATTGCGAACAGCTTCAGCCGGGCGCTGGAGCATGAGGCTGACGTCTATGGGCAGGAGGCAATGCACCGCATCGTGGCCGATCCGCAGGCCACGGCGCAGCACTCCTTTCAACTGCTGGGCGAGGCTTATCTTGAGGACCCCAATCCCAGCGCGCTGCTGGAGTTCTGGACCTACGATCATCCCTCGACACAGCACCGCGCCACATTCGCGGCAGGCTACAATCCGTGGGTGGCAGGACAGCAGCCGAAGTACTTTCGTAAAGACACGCAGTAGAGCTAACGGAGGATGCGCCATTATGGACTGTCTTTTTTGCAGGATCATCGCGGGGACCATTCCGTCGTCAAAAGTCTTCGAGGACGAGCACACCTTCGCCTTCGCCGACATCAACCCGCAGGCGCCCACGCATGTGCTGGTGGTGCCGAAGAAGCACATCGCGTCGCTGGACCACGCGGCGGAGGAAGACATCAACGTTCTCGGCCATCTGCATGCTGTGGCGGCGGAGATCGCCCGAAGCAAGGGGCTGAGCAAGGGGTATCGCACCGTGATCAACACCGGCGACGATGGCGGCCAGACGGTGGATCACCTACACGTACATCTGCTGGGCGGCCGCTCGCTAAGCTGGCCCCCAGGCTAGAGACGAAGCCGAGGGTCAATAGATTTTATTCGCGGGGATAGTCATCTTGGCCAATTCTATGGCGAGCATCAGCCCCAGTTCACGAACAACGCCAGCGTTGGGCGTCCAACGATCCACCACGTGATAATGACCCGCCTTAACTCCCTCGACAATCCATTGGGAACCGTCTTCCCCTCCTTGATTGCTTTCTGGGTTGGGCGCACTCCAAAAACCAAGCTTGTCGACCCGCAGTAGAAATGCGTCTGTCTGCACCTTTGTCAACGCGCGGGAACTGGTTTCAGCTAGAACGCCTGGTCGAAAACCGCCAGTGCCACTCGCAACTTTAGTGGTGAGAATACCGCTACCATCCGGCTGCAAATCAAGTCTTATGGCAATTGGATGGTCGAAGGTTCTGAGCCAAAGAAAACGGTAGGACTCCCAGGACGGAGTCTTCATCATGCCAAAGAGAGAAGGCTCCTGAAGCGCCGTCAGTTGATGGGAATACCAGTCATCCTTGAAATCGTCTCCCTTGGAATCCAACGATCCCTTCGGGAAATACTGGGCAGAAGCAAATGAACCGGTAACCAAAATTGTAAGCAACACACTCAAGAAACGCCGCATTAGGCACCCTCATTCTGAAACGAAGCGGCCAGCGTCGGCACATAGGCCCCATACAAACTTTTGACACCAAAGGATGCTTAACAGTTCCAGTCGCGCTGGAACTGGCAAATTGCGACTTCGGTATCTGGGCAAAGTTGGCTCAGGATTCGCAAAGAGGACAAGAAAAGACCCGCACGAGGCGGGTCTTTTGCATTTGCGGCGAAGCCGCGTCCGCCCGTGCGGTTGGCACTAGGCTTCGGCTGCTTCCAGTTCTTCGGTCAGGCCGTGGCGGCGGAGCAGGTTGGGCAGGTTCTGTGAGAAGGCGGAACGCGGCATTACCGTGTCGCATCCTGCTTCGATGGCCTTGGCTTTCAGATCCCCTTGCAGGTGCGAGAGGAATCCGATTACCGAGGTGCCCTTCTTCAGCTTCGATTTGAATTTGGGGATCAGCGTGAGCGGCTTGGCGTTGACGTTGTTCAGGTCGAAGATGATGAGCGAAGGACGGGCATCTTCAGGTGTCTCGCTCAGCCGGGCCACGATATCCTTATCCGCCTTCACGAAGCCGACCTTGACGCCCAGTTTGCGGGCCGTCTCCTGGATTTTAGCCAGGAAAAAGAGGTCGTCGATGAAACAGAAGATGCGGGTCGGGGCGTCTTCGCGGATGATAGCCGGGGCTTCCATCCGCGGAGGCTCGGCATAGTAGCCGTTATGGCCGTTTCCGTGGCGCAATTCGATGGTGGAAGGGGGGCCGTCGGCCATATTTCCGTTCATCGAGCGATAGCTGTGGTCCATGGGGCCAACGAAGACCTGCTGGCGTCGCGGCTTGCTCTTGCGCCGGCCACCACCACCTCCTTGGCCGTTGCCGGGATTGCCACCGTTTTGTCCGGGGTTCGCCTTCTTTTGGAAGAATCGACCCTGGGGCTTCGGTTTTTGTCCCTTGTTTGGCTGGTTGGGGCGGTTGGCTTGAGGAGGAGCGGCGTTCGCCTGGGCGTTAGGCAGTGCTTGACCTTTGGCCGCGTTGCTGCCGTTCTGTCCCCTGCGACGGCGCCTGCGACGATGTCCCTGCGCCTGCCCGCCTGGGGCTTGCCCTTGCGCCGGTGGCGCCTGGGGTTCGTTCTGCTCTGTTGTCATGCTTGCACTTCCTGGTGCGTTCACTGTTGTTGCCGCTTGTCCCGGCGGGGGAGCGGATGCTCTGTGGTGAAGCGCCGGTTAATCAATCTGTTCTAAATCAAAGTCCTGCTGCGAACGTAGGTCTACGCCTGCATGCCGTTGGCGCGCTGGGCGGGAACCGTTATGAGAATCTTCGTTTTCAAATGGAACGTAGCGTTCGATGTTTCAACTCGCAGTTCATACGATGCTTCACCACTGATAACTAACCTGGTCCAAACGGAATTCGGTCTCAGGAATTGGATGAAGAGCGAAAGCTGAATCTGTTGACTCTCGAGAACCGCGGCGAGTTTCCATCCGCATTCGCGATGGCGTCAGCCGCTCGATAGGCAAGATTGATACTACCCGTTCCCTGGATGCGTGGCAAGCGCGTTTATTTCCTATGAGAACCTTATCCAAAGGTACGGGTCGTTCAAACTGGTGAGGCAACGGAAAAGCCGCCTGTCCACGGCGGCTTCTCCTGCTATCCCAAAGGGCCTATCACTGGCCTCCCTAAAGTTTTAACTCTGGACTCTGGCGGCGTCCGGATACTCGGTGGTATCTGGATCTATAGCTCAGAAGCCCATCACACTGGAGCCGTTCTTTTTTTAATCTATGGCTCGCGTCACTGGCTGCCTCTCTATAGTGCAATTCCGGCACCGTTTTAGGGTTCCTTATTTTTGTGCCACTTAGGAGGATCGAAAGGCAGGGAATCTTCCGATTATGGAAGACACAGTTCGTAAGGATTTCATAAATCCATAGTTTTGCCTTATCGTCATCCCAAAAAATCGTTATACGCGGGTCTTTTTCTACCTCTGGCACGTCGGGCAAAAATGTGTGCCTCGACCGCCGATCAGGATCCTGCGAATCGCTTCCCCGCACACGAGGCAGGGCTCACCGGTTCGAAGGTAGACCCGGTGCTCGAGCTGGAAGAAGCCCTTCACGCCGTCCGCGTCTACATAGTCCGAGACGGAGGATCCGCCGAGCGAGATCGCCTCGCGCAGGACGGTTTGCAGTGCCACGCGCAGTTTCTCGAGTTCTACGTGCGTGAGGCGGCCAGCCATGCGACGAGGCCGAATGCCGGCTCGAAAGAGGCTTTCGTCGGCGTAGATGTTGCCTACTCCCTGCAGCAGTTTCTGGTTCAATAAAGCGGCCTTTATCGGCGTTTTGCGGCCTTTGAAGATCTCGAGGAAGCGGGCCGGCGCGACGGTTAAGGGCTCGTCTCCGGTACCCTTAAAGGGCTCATTCTGGGCGAGTTCGTAATAGGCCAGACGTCCAAAGCGGCGGGGATCTACGAAGCGCAATTCCTTCCCGGAATGAAGCTCCACGGTGGCGTGGGTGTGAGGCACCTTTTCGGCTGCCGGGGTTGAGACGAGCAGGCGCCCCGTCATGCCAAGGTGAACAATCCATTGGGCCTGAACGGATTTGTCGGGAGTGCCAGAAGGATTCTGCGAGCCCAAGTCGACCACGATATGCTTGCCGACGCGGCGGACCTCGAGGATTTTTCGTCCAACCAGGGCGCTTTGCATCTGCGCTGCTGGAGTTTTGAAGGGCTCTTTTTTGGAGCCCAGCCAAACACTTGTGATGCGGTGGCCCCGGACACGGGCATTCACTCCCGCGGCGATAGTTTGTACTTCGGGCAGCTCCGGCATGGTCTACCTGTTCCTTCCTTATCCTCTCAAAGAAACGAAGTTTTGCGTCTTCTGGCTTGTGGGAGCTTCGTTCTTTGTTCACACTGGCATGGGCGTTATATCATCGGGATGTCACACGGAATCCAGCCTGTACGGCAGTCTGCGCACCTGAATCACTCGGAAAACTGAGCGAGCTGCGATAGTGCAGGATAAGAGTGTGTCAGAACGAATCGAGTATTGAACTTCATGCGAGCAAAAACTGCGGTTGTGCTTGGCGCCCAATGGGGCGACGAAGGTAAAGGCAAGATTGTAGACGTACTCTCGGAGCGGTTCTCCGTGGTGGCGCGCTACGCCGGCGGACATAACGCCGGCCACACCGTCATTATCAAGGGAAAGAAGTTCATTCTGCAGCTTGTTCCCTGCGGCGTGCTGAGGCCGGATTGCCGAGCGGTGATTGGCAATGGAGTCGTGCTCGATCCGATGGCGTTTCTGAAGGAGATAGGGAAGCTTCGGACACTGGGCGTGGACGTGGACCGCCAACTTTTTGTCTCCAACCGGGCGCAGGTGATTTTGCCCTACCACCGCATGATTGAGCTTGCAGCTGAAAGCGCGCCGGGACGGCAGAAGATCGGAACTACCAGCCGCGGAATCGGGCCCGCCTATGAGGACAAGATGGCGCGCAGCGGCCTGCGGGTGGTGGACTCTGCTGGACGCCAAGCTGCTGAAGACGCACATTGAGGCAGCGTGCAAAGAAAAGAACGCGATTGCCCACGCACTGTTTGGCACAGATCCCCTTGATCCCAACAAGATGTATGAGGAGTATGCCCGGGCAGCCGAAGAGATCGCTCCATTTGTCACCGACACCTCAGTGCTGTTAAACAAGGTGATTCGCGATGGTGGCAGCGTGATGTTTGAGGGCGCGCAGGGCACGATGCTCGATATTGACCACGGAACCTATCCGTTTGTGACGTCGTCTTCTGCCACGGCCGGGGGAGCGGTGACCGGCACCGGTGTGGGCCCGACCAATATCGGTACGGTGATTGGCGTGACCAAGGCCTACGTAACGCGAGTTGGCGAAGGGCCGTTTCCGACAGAGATTTTTGACGCGGCGGGAGACATTCTGCGTGACCGCGGCCAGGAGTACGGCGCTGTAACCGGGCGGCCTCGTCGTTGCGGCTGGCTGGATATTCCGCTGCTGCGGTATTCGAATCAGATCAATGGCACGGAGTGGCTGGTGATAACCAAGCTGGACGTGCTGGATCACCTGGCTGAGATCCCTGTCTGCACGGGATACGAAATTAACGGTAAGGTGACAGATGTAATTCCTGCAGATGTCAGGGGCCTGGAGTCTATCAAGCCCGTTTATACGATGCTGAAGGGATGGCAGCAGCCCACCGACGCGATTCGCACGTTTGAGGAGTTGCCGCAGGCTGCGCGGGAGTATTTGCATTTCCAGGAGAAGGAAAGCGGCGCCAAGATTGGCATGGTTTCCACGGGGCCGGATCGCGATCAGACAATGGCACTTCCTGAGTTTGAGGCAGCGCTTGCTGGTCTGCACGCCTGATCCGCGTCTATTAACGAAACAGTAAAGCACCAAGGCACGAGCACGGAAGAAGAGGCACATGGTTACCTTCACTGTTCGCATGCGTTTTGCCGGAGAAGACCGGCAGCAAGTCGTCGAGATCCTGAGGAACCTGGCGTTGGCCAGCAGGCAGGAGCCCGGCTGCGTGACCTACGTCCCGCATTTCATCGAGGACGATCCCGACACCATACTTATCTACGAGCAGTACAAAGACAAGGCTGCTCTCGAGGCGCACCGCAGCTCGCCGCATTTTCAAAAGTACGCGATCGCGGGGTTGTATCAGTTAATGCGAGAGCGGTCGTCCGAAAATCTCACGGCACTGGCCTGATCTGCGGACGAGGCGAGATGTGATCGCGCGAAAGCATTCGTGATCGATCGATTTCGCCAGCGAAATTGATTTACACCATGGCTCACCCACCACGCGACGGCGCGTTTCTCTTTGACGCGCTCTTCTGCGCCGGACTACCATGCGGTACGAGCATGTCCTGCTTCCCGACAAGTCGACTGACACCAAAACAGGCCAATTTTGTTCTGGTTTTTCTCACGATATTCATCCTTTCGGCGCTCCCGTCGCCTGGCGGGGTTCTTCCGCATCGTGCGGATAAGCAGCACAAGGAGATCGAGGCAGCAGAGGATCAGTGGCGCGACGCCATGTTGAGTAATAACGTGGCGGACATGGAGAAGCTTTTGGCCGACGACTACATCGGCATCACCGCGAACGGCACAATCGAGACGAAGGCGCAGGCCCTGGCATTGCGCAAGGCCGGAACAATACGCATTACGAAAATGGATCTGAGCGACACCAAGATTCGTCTCTACGCGGATACGGCTGTTGTGACATCGCGGGCAGAGATCAATGGCAGCAACGGTGAGCGCGACATTAGCGGGCACTACCGCTACACACGCGTATACAACTACCGCATGGGCCGGTGGCAGATCGTGAGTTTTGAGACGAGCCGGATGCGGGACCCCAATTCCCTGCAGAAACACTAAGGGCAAGACTACAACTTACGTTGCATGCCATGATGAGCAATGCGCGGAGAGTGCAGATTGTTTCGCGCGTGCTTCGCGTTAATTCTGCGCGGCGGCAGCGAGCACCGCGTCGGCGATGCGGGCTGCCTCCACGGCAGGCTTCACATCGTGAACCCGCACCACATCTGCTCCAGCCAGGATAGAAGCGACCATGGCGGCAATGGAAGCGTTGCCGCGGGCGGCGGCTGGGAACACTACTCCGTGGTGCAATTCGGCCAGCGTGCGGCCCAGAAACGACTTGCGCGAGACTCCCGCGAGCAGTGGCTGGCCGAGGCTGCGCAGGGATTCCATGCCGGCGAGCAATGGGTAATTCTCGTCGAATGCCTTGCCAAATCCAAAGCCCGGATCGAGCACGATTTGTTCGCGCTTGACGCCTGAGGCGAGAGCCGACTGCAGACGTTCCCCGAGCTCGCGGCCGACCAGCGGCAGAACTTCGTCCCGCGCAATGTGCGGCTGTAGCTTCCATTCATCCGGTCTGCCACGGGTATGCATCAGCACCACTCCGCAAGCGAGACGTGCGCAGATGCGCGCCATAGCCGGGTCCCAGGTGAAGCCGCTTACGTCGTTCACGATCTCCACGCCGGCGGTGATGGCAGCGAGCGCGGTCTCTGCGTGGTAGGTGTCGATGGAAAGGATGGGGGCGGGGGTGGTGTTGAGGTGAGCCCTTAAAATGCCGGCGATAACCGGCATGACGCGGGCCTGTTCAGTAGCCGCGGTCTCCGGGTCGTGCTTGCCGGGGCGAGTGGATTCGCCGCCGATGTCGATGATATCGGCTCCGTCGGCAAACATGGCGAGGCCATGATCGATTGCGCGCAGCGCGTCGAAGTGAGAACCGCCGTCGGAGAAGGAGTCTGGCGTGACATTGAGGATCCCCATCACTCGCGTGCGCGTGCCGAGCGTGAGGGATTGGCTCTTCAGCTTCCAGATGGTGGTGCCACGTTTCGCAAACGTCATCGTGCAGTCATTCTAGAGCCTCGGTGACAGTCCAGGCGCTGATCAGCCTCCCGAAGTGCTACACTCCGCGAAAGCCATGAGACTCGGGTTGATCCTGACATCGATACTTTGCGTTCTCACTACCAGCCCATGCGGGGCTCAACGGGCTGCGACCCCGGCTCCCCCCGCAACGGCGGGCCTTGCGTCGACGATCCAGGCGCTGGTGGCGGATCAATCGGTGAGTCACGCGCAGTGGGGCATCTCAGTCACGACGCTCGACGGCACCCCGGTATTTGAATTGAATGACGCCGAGTATTTCACGCCCGCATCAAACGCAAAGCTCTTCACTACTGCTGCGGCATTCGCGCTGCTGGGCCCGAATTTCGTGAGCAAGACGTACGTCGTTCAGGAGGGCACGGTGGATGCCGCGGGAGTGCTCCATGGTGGCTTGACGCTTGCTGGAACGGGCGACCCTAGCCTTTCTATACGCAGCTATCCCTATGTGAAGGAGCCCGCGGGTAAGCCTGCGGCGGAGATTCCGCTGGCTACCGCCGTGCTGGATGAACTGGCGAAGCAGGTGGTGAATCACGGCATTCACCGCGTCGATGGGCCAATTACCGGTGATGAGAGTTTCTTTCCTGCAGAGCGATACGGCACGGGCTGGGGCTGGGGCGATCTGCAGTGGGAGTATGGTGCACCCATCTCGGCGCTCAGCTTCAACGACAACTTGACGTACCTGGAATTGCAGGCGGGGGAACATTCGGGGGAGCCGGTTGAGACAAGCTGGCGCGATGGCTTTCCCTACTACTCGGCCGAGTGGAACCCGCCGGGTACGACAACGCCGCACGGCGCGCCCAGGCAGATCGGAGTGGCGCGGGATCCGGGCAGCACAACTGTTCGGCTATTCGGCACCGCGCCCGCCGCAGCTAAGCCCACGCGCTTTCCACTCGCAGTGGAACAGCCTTCTCTATACGCAGCCACCGCTTTGAGCGCCGCGCTCGCAGCGCATGGAGTTGCTGTCGATGGGCAGGCAATTTCACATACCAACCCAGTTACGCGCACGACGCAATTTGATGAGGATGTCCGCAAGCCGCTGGCGCTGCAGCCGCTCGCGGCGAGCGTAACATCCCTCACGTTCGAATTGAAGCCCGGGCAGCAGATCGTCGCGACGCACGTCTCGCCTCCGCTGACTCAAGAGGCGACGATGATCAACAAGGTTAGCCAGAACTTGCACGCCGAGCTACTGCTGCGGCAGCTGGGCAGATCGCAAACAGGAGAGGGATCGTTTGTGGAGGGTGCGCGAGTGGTGCGCCAGTTCCTGGTCAGCGCGGGCATCGATGCCGAGGATTTCTATCTCTATGACGGCTCAGGTGTCTCTCCCAATGACATAGTTACGCCGCGAGCGACTACGGCCCTGCTGGTGTATGCGGCCAAGCAACGGTGGGGACCTGCGTTTCGTGCAACGCTGCCCATCGCTGGCGAGGATGGCACACTGGCCAGCAGGTTCACCCAGTCGCCGCTTAAGGGCAAGCTCTTCGCCAAGACGGGCACACTGAACGGTGTGCATTCCCTGAGCGGATACATGACGGCTGCGAGCGGACGCACGCTTGTGATCGCTATCTACTGCAATCACCGCAGGCCGGGAAGCGACGCTGAGCGGCACACAGTTGACAAGCTTGCCGAGGCGATCTTCAACGCAAATTAGCTGGCGCAATTCCAGCGTTGCGTACAGCGAGCGGCGGCCGGGCAAGATATGCTGGTAATCATCAAGGAGATTGGATTGCGCCGTTTTTGTCTCGTCCTGATTGCGGCAGCCTGCTTTGCCGGAGCGATGACCGGCTGCAAAAATCTGCCCCCCTCGAAGCCGCTGAGCGAGTTGACCCCGCAGGAGGCCGCGGGGCACGTAATCTACGATGCACGCTGTGCCAGGTGCCATCATGCGAACTCGACGCACGGACTGAACGGCCCTGGACTGCAGGCGCTGTATAAGCAGCCGTACATGCCGTCGGGCGCCCCTGCCAACGACGACCGCATCAGCGCTGTGATTATGCACGGAAGAAACATGATGCCGGGTTATGCCAACGTTCTGGACGACCAGCAGCTCGCCGATCTGCTCGCGTATCTGCGCACACTATGAACGAGACTCCCACGCCGCGGGGCGATAAGGACGGGCCGCCGTTTCTTCCTGGGCTGGCGGCAATTGCGCTTTGGCTGATGGCGCTGTCGGCGATCGGCGCCTTCGGAGTGGTGCTGCATCATTTTCCGCCGCTGGTGCTGGCGTTGAGCGCGCTCTTTGCGGCGGGAAGCCTGGGGCTGCTGAAGCTACGCCGCTGGGGATGGGCGCTGGCGCTGGCTTCCGCTTTTCTCAGCATGACATTTGGCATCTACACTGTATTTCGTTTTCATCAGCTGCAAACGGCTGTTCTTGCGGTGGTCAATCTGGTCTTCTTTCTTTACCTGGTGCGGCCGGAAGTGATTGGCCGTCTACGCTGAGGCCCCTGCCGCGATAGATTCAGAGTGGTGCAGGCGATACAATGGTGCCTGGTATACGCCGAATGGATCTGATCCAGATAGACACGGAACGCAAGGCTCCCGCGCCCAAGCCGGAATGGCTGAAGGCTCGCGCACCCTCAGGCGAGAATTACCATGACCTGAAGAAGCTGGCGCGCAGTCTGAACCTGCACACGGTCTGCGAATCCGCGCATTGTCCGAACATGGGCGAGTGCTGGAATCATCGCACCGCCACGTTCATGATGCTGGGCAACCTGTGCACGCGACGCTGCGGATTCTGCGCGGTGCCCAAGGGCCGACCGGAAGCCGATTGATTTTGATGAGCCGCGACGTGTGGCCGAGGCAGTGGCTCTGCTGCAGCTGAAGCATGCCGTGATCACCAGCGTGAACCGGGACGATGATATCGTCGGCGGCGCGCGCGCCTTTGCCATGGTGATCGAGGAGATTCGCAGGCAGGCGCCGGGTTGCCGTGCCGAGGTGCTGATTCCGGACTTCCAGGGCAAGGAAGAGGCCATCCGCATCGTGGTGGAGGCCCGCCCCGAAGTGCTGAACCACAATACGGAGACGGTTCCGCGGCTGTATCGCGCGGTTCGCTCAGGAGCGCGCTACGAGCGCACGCTGCGGCTGCTGGAGTATGCCAAGGAGATCAATCCGAAGATCGTTACCAAGACGGGCGTGATGGTGGGCATTGGCGAGGAGACGGTTGAGCTGCTGGAGGTCTTTCGCGATCTCGCCGCAGTGGGTACGGACATCCTGACGATCGGGCAGTACCTGCGGCCCTCGAAGGATCATGTTCCGATGACGCGCTACTATCAGCCGGAGGAGTTTGTTTTTCTTCGCGACGAAGCGAAGAAGATGGGCTTTGCCCACGTTGAGTCGGGTCCGCTGGTGCGTTCGTCGCTATCACGCGCACGAGCAGGCTGCCTCAACCGGGCTTACCATGGTGTGTTGAATAACCCGGAATCAGGCTTGCACGCCGTGCGGTGCAATTTGTAAAATGTTGACTTTGGTAGACCGCACTCAAGAAAGAAGACGATCATGGCAGTCTCGATAATGGCAGGAATTCCGGTTCTCAAGGAAGCGTACAGCCATCTCAAGACGCGTATGGACAAGGCTGTTCAAGGCTTTCAGACCAGCCTCGCGTCGTGCGTACGGGCCGCGCCTCGGTGCACATGCTGGACCAGGTCAGGGTTCCCTATTACGGCACTGACACGCCGCTCAGCCAGCTGGGGCAGCTCTACGCCCCGGATCCGAACATGATTATGATCCAGCCATTCGATCCTAGCGTCATGACGAGATCGAGAAGGCGTTGCGGACTTCGGACCTTGGATTCAACCCACAGAACGATGGCAAGATCGTGCGGGTGCCCGTACCTCCGATGACGGAGGAGCGACGGCGTGAGGTGGTGAAGCACCTGAACAAGGTTCTGGAGGAGCATCGCACGGTGTTGCGCAATTTGCGTCGCGACGGCAACGATGCCATCAAGAAAGCTGCCAAGGACAAGGCCATCTCCGCAGACGAAGAGAAGCGCGCCCTGGAAGAGATTCAGAAGCTCACGGACGACGAGATCAAGCGCATCGAAGAGATGAGCAGCAAGAAGGAAGTGGAAGTAATGCAGATCTGAAGGATGCGGAGCCTCGAGCATCGAGGCTCCGCTGGAACGCCGGTCTCCTAGGCGGGCGGTTCTTCCTGGGTCTTCGGTGCCGCAGCTGAGCGCCGTCTCTTCTTCACCGGCGGAGCCGAATTTGGCGGACGCTGCTTGCCATTGCCATTCCGCTTTCCTCCCGGCGTCTCAATCACCGCGCGCATCCAGTAGTCGCCCTGCGCGTCCACCTCAATCCCGTGGACCTCGCGCTCGAACCCTGGAAACCGCTTGCCGAACTCCTCCAACGCCAGGATCAGCCGCATCACCGGGCTGTCGATCGCGCCCAGCCGCTCACCCGGCATGCTCAGCGGAATCCCCGGAGGATAGGGCACCAGCATCACGCCCGCAATCCGTCCCGCCATCTCGCGAGAACTTAACCTTCTCCGTCCCATTTCGCAGCAGCTTCTGATAAGTCTCCGCCGGCGTCAGCACCTGCTCGGGATCGATCTCGCAGGCCTCTTCCACAAGGCTCAGCAAGCTTCAGCTCGATCATCGCCGCATGCATCTCGTCGCTCAGCTCGCGCAGCGTCACATTGCGATACCGCGCCGGATACTTCGCCACCAGGTCCGGCAGCGCCTCGCTCAACGTCGCTTCCGTATCGTAGAGCCGCTTGAACTCGAACAGGTTCTCCAGCAGCGATGCCCCACTTGCCCTTCGACGTTCCCACCGAGAACAGCACCAGCACCGTGTAATCGCCGGTCCGCGCAATCTCCACGCGCCGCGCATCCAGAAACTCCGTCAGGATCGCTCCCGGAATTCCCCGAAGCTCGCCAGCACTGCCCTGCGCAGTTCACGCCCGGCATCAGAATCGTCACCTTCGTCGGATCCAGCATGCAGTAGTCGTCCGCGATGTCCTCGTCGTGGAACCCGTGCCAGTCCTCGCCCGGCTTCAGCGTCCAGCAGCTCGAGTTCTCCGCCAGCAGATCGTCCGGAGCCTCCTCGAACAGATACGTCTTCCCGTCAGCGGATCGGTCACCTGGTCCGGCTGGAACAGCCGGAAGAACCAGCCATCGCCCGCTACCTCAGCAGCCGCAGCCGATGCGCAACCGACGACATCGCCTTCCGGAAGCTGATCGCGTCCTGAATCGTCTCGTCCATCAGCGTCGGTCCCGCAGGCTCATCCATCATCGCCGCCGCAACGTCCAGCGACGCGATCAGCGGATAGAACGGCGAAGTCGTCCCATGCATCATGAACGCCTCATTGAACTGGTCGATAGTCCAGCGGAGCCCGCGGACTCAGCTTGATATGCACCATCGACGCCATCGAGAACGCAGCCAGCATCTTGTGCGTCGACTGCACCGCAAACAGCTGCGGCCGATCCGGCATCTCATCCGGCACATCCATCGCAAATCGTCCGCGATAGATATGGTGGAACTTCGCATACGCGTACCACGCCTCGTCGAAGTGGATGCGCGGCACGCTCTTCGCCAGCTCCGCCGTCACCTTATTCACGTCGTAGCACAGCCCGTCATACGTCGAGTTCGTCACCGCCGCATACGTCGGCGTCTGCGACATCGCGCCCGCCGAGAACGGGCTGTTCCGTATCAGCTCCTGAATCGCCTCCGGGCTGAACCGCTTCAGCGGCACCAGCCCGATCATCCCGTAGCCATTCCGCGTCGGCGTCAGATACACCGGCCGTCCGCCCGTCACCGTCAGCGAGTGGCAGATCGACTTGTGGCAGTTCGCGTCCACCAGCACAATATCGTCGCGCCCAATCACGCCATGCCCAACAATCTGGTTCGAAGTCGACGACCCGCCCAGCACATAGAACGTCCAGTCAGCGCCAAAGATCCGCGCCGCATTCCGCTCCGACTCACCCGGAGGCCCGACGTGATCCAGCCACGACCCCAGCGGCGAAGTCGAAATACCCAGATCCGAGCGCATGATGTTCTCGCCAAAGAACCGGTGAAACTCCATCCCGATCGGATGCTTCAGAAACGCCACGCCGCCCATGTGTCCCGGCGCGTCCCACGAGTAAGCGCCCTGATCGTTGTACTTCTTCAGCTCCTTGAAATAAGGCGGCAGCAACTGCTCGTTGTACCGCTCCACCGCGAAGTCCACGCGGTTCGCAATAAACGCCGGCGTATCGCCGAACAGGTGGATGTACTCATGCACCTGCTTCACCACTTCGAGCGGCAGCTCGCTCACCAGCGTGCGGTCCGCGATCAGGAAGATCGGCACCTTCTTATTCCGCCGCCGCACCGCGCGAATAATCTTCAGCGCAGCTCTCTCATCAAACTGGTTCTCGCCTTCCAGGTCCCAGTCCAGCAGAATCGCGCTGTGCGACGGGTCCGACGTCACCAGCGACAGTCCGTCCTCCGGCGTCGACGTGCGCACGACCTCATATCCTTCCTTGCCGATCGCATCCACCAGTCGCTCCATGGCCCGGTCCGATACCGAATCCGTCCCACCCACCTCGCTCGCAATCAGCAGTACCCAATGCCCTTCGTTCATTACACCTCACTCAAATTCGGTTACAACATCACCGGTTGAAATGCACGCTCCGCCAAACCGCGGCTTGAAACCGATGAGCCACGCAACACTCTACACACATGGTTCGCATCTAAAGATGAGCGCCTTGACAATACTAAAGAAATATTTGGCCTTCGGCGCGGAAGTATGGGGAGGGATTTCGGAACTGGATCCGCGGGGGCGTCACCATCAGCGACAACCCCCGTGGATGCATCAGCTAAATGTCCAGGTTCTTGACGTCGAGGGCATTTTCGTGGATGAAATTCTTGCGTGCTTCCACGTCCTCGCCCATCAGCGTGGTGAAGATCTCATCGGTCGCCGCCAGATCTTCCAGCTTGACTGCGAGCAGCGTGCGACGCTCGGGATCCATCGTCGTTTCCCAGAGCTGCTGCGACGTCATCTCGCCCAGGCCTTTGTAACGCTGCACCTGGTAGTCCTTGCGACCCTGTTCGATGACGTACTCGAAGAGCTCATGCGGCGTATTCTTGGTGACCGGCTCGTGAGCGGCGCGCCCTGTCTTCTTGGGAGGCAGGGGCTTGCCATCGATGGTTTCCGCCGCGGTCTCGGGTGTGGTCTCTTCCGCCTCTTCGGTTCCTCGCGGTTGTCTTGCCGGCGTATTCGATGAGGAATGGCGGCTCCAGTTCCTCGCGAATCTGCAGATACTTGGCCATCATCTGCCGATATTCCGGAGACGAGCCAGCGTCCAGTCGATCCGGCGCTCCGCACCCTGGCGTCCGTAAAGCTGACCGACCAGGTACGGTGCTCTTCCTCGTAGCGAGGGCGCAACCACTGCCTTGAACTGGAACTGCTTGGCCATCTCAAGTTCGCGTGCAGCTTCGCAAGCTTCGGCGGGAACCTCGCCTTCCTTGGCCGTCAAAGTCGGCGCGCCGCATCAAGCTCGAGAGTCGGCAGCATCTCCGTGACCTCCTCGTTGCGCATATGCTTGTTGGCCTTCTCGAAGAAGCCGAGGTAGTCGTTGAGCTGGCCCATGAACTTGGTCAGAGCCGCGCCTTCGAGCGTTTGCGCGCCATTTCCGTAGCGCACGACCATGCCGTCCGAGGCGCGCTTGATCATCACCTTGACAAATTCGCGGTCGTCCTTGATGTACTGCTCGAACTTGCCCTTCTTGATGCGATAGAGCGGCGGCTGCGCGATGTAGACGTGGCCGCGCCTGATCAGCTCCGTGCATGTGGCGGAAGAAGAAGGTCAGCAGCAGCGTGCGGATGTGCGAACCGTCCACGTCGGCGTCGGTCATCAGGATGATCTTGCCGTAGCGCAGCTTCGACGGATCGAAGTCGTCCTTGCCGATGCCGCAGCCGAGGGCGGTGATCATGGCGCGAATTTCTTCGTGGCCCAGCATCTTGTCGTAGCGCGCCTTCTCCACGTTCAGGATCTTGCCCTTGAGCGGCAGGATGGCCTGGAAGCGGCGATCGCGGCCCTGCTTGGCGGTACCGCCGGCCGACTCACCCTCGACCAGGTAGAGCTCGCAGCGATCAGGATCGCGTTCGCTGCAGTCGGCCAGCTTGCCGGGCAGGCCGCCGCCATCGAGCGCGCCCTTGCGGCGGGTCAGGTCGCGAGCCTTGCGCGCCGCTTCGCGGGCGCGGGCCGCTTCGATCGCCTTGTTGATGATCTTCTTCGCGACGGGAGGATTCTGCTCGAGGAACATGCCCAGCTTCTCGTTGACGAAGGCCTGCACGATGCCGGCGATGTCGGAGTTCAGCTTGCCCTTGGTCTGTCCTTCAAACTGCGGCTGCGGCAGCTTCACGCTGACCACCGCCACCAGGCCCTCGCGCACATCGTCGCCGGAGAGATTTTCCTTCACGTCCTTGAAGAGGCCCATCTGCTGGCCGGCGGTGTTGATGGTGCGCGTCAGCGCGGTGCGGAAGCCGGAAAGGTGCGTGCCGCCATCGACGGTGTTGATGTTGTTGGCAAAGCTGAAGACGGTTTCGGAATAGCTGTCGTTGTACTGCAGCGCGATATCCATCTCGACGCCGTCGCGCAGACGCTTCCATGCAGATCGGCTTGTCATGCAGCACCTGCTTGCCCTTGTTCAGATGCTTGATGAACTCGGCGATGCCGCCGGCGTATTGGAACTCGGAACGCTTGGCCTCGCCGGTCTTGGGATCGGTGGTGCGCTCGTCGACCAGCGTGATCTCCAGGCCCTTGTTGAGGAAGGCGAGCTCGCGCAGCCGCTGGGCCAGGGTGTCGAAGTTGTATTCGGTGACGGTGAAGATCGAGCGGTCGGGCAGAAAGTGAATCTTGGTCCCGCGCTTCTTGGTGTGCCCGTCTGGCGCAGCTTGGAAACCGGGATGCCCTTGGCAGTACTCCTGCTCGTAGGTGTGCCGGTCTTTCCAGATCTCGACGTCGAACTCTTCGCTGAGCGCGTTCACGCAGGAAACACCGACGCCGTGCAGTCCGCCAGAGACCTTGTAGGTGGAAGAGTCGAACTTGCCGCCGGCGTGCAGCTTGGTGAGCACCACCTGCGACGGCAGGCATCCGCTCGCCGCCGTGGACGTCCATCTCGTCCACAGGAATGCCGCGGCCGTCGTCGATGACGGTGATGGAGTTATCGACGTGGATGATGACGTCGACCTTCTTGGCGTAGCCGGCCAGCGCTTCGTCGACCGAATTGTCCACCACCTCATAGACCAGGTGGTGCAGCCCCATGCTCGCCGGTGGAACCGATGTACATGGCGGGACGCAGGCGCACAGCTTCCAATCCCTCCAAGCATCTTGATGTTGTCGCCGGTGTAGGTCGAGGACTGCTTGGCGCCGTTCGCCGAGCGGGATTCAGGTGTCGAGGGTGACGCTGCTGGTTCTGTACTGGGAACAGCGAGACTCGTGTCGGGGGCCAATTCTTTGGTGGACATGCAACTCCGGTTACTAAAGGCTCATGAAAATGGCGCGCAGCTCAGGGGAGCTGACAGGGAATAAACGGCTGAAAGCGAACGGGTTTATCGCCCAGATTACTGTTTTAATTTTACCACGATTGAGCCATTTCGCCGTACGTCTATTGGGGTAGAAGGCTGTTGGCGGGGAAGAAATATCTTGGGTGGGATTGATAGCTACTTTGTACACATGTTACGTTGGTAACGCACTGTAGTGAATACAATGTAATATCGCTGATAAGAATGTACTTACATACGCGGATGACTATACTCGAATTGTCCCGGAATTTGACATTCAATTTCAAGAAGCCTCAAAGGAGTAACTACAAATGAAACTCGCCGTTCGTGCTTTCGCTCTCGGAATCGTCCTCGTAGGTGCTGTTGCCGCCAATTGCATGCCGAAGCACGCACAGTTCGTCAGTCACCAGGCAGTTTCATCTCGTCTGCCCGTTCCCCCGCTGCAATCCGGGTGACCCTTGCGGCATGCAGTAACTAACTAAAGTTTGTAGCACCAAGGTGCCAAGAGAAAGATAAATCAAGGCTTGAGTACACCTGCGAATCAAGATATTCTAACGATTCAGTAAGGGTGCTCTCCATGGATGCAAGATCTGTCTCAGTCGCAATTTCGGTCGCTACCTCTGGCGCACAAGCCATCGCCCTGTTTTATATGTGGCGTTCAAAGGCTCATAAGACGTATCCAGCGCTGGCAGCCTATTTGATTCTGCAGATCGTATCCGCGATGACTTTCGGCATTCTGCCGTGGGGACCTCGCTGGATCAGCGTGGCCGACCGCTCCAGATATTATTTCTGGTGCTATTGGAGCACGTACCTGGTTTCGGCTGGATTGCTTCTGTTGACGATCCAGAGCCTCTTCCGTGAAATGATGTCACCTCTCCTGGCCTGACCAGGCTGGGCACGCTCGCTTTCCGATGGGTAATCTGCATATCCATTCTGCTTTGCATCGGCACCAGCTACATGCCGGCTGCGATGAGCAAGTTTCCCCTCGTTGTGGTCGCCAGCGAGTTAATGCGGTTTGTGAGTGTACTGGAACTCTGCCTGCTGGCATTTGTCCTACTGGTCGGTCACAAAGTCGGTTTGTCTCACAAGTCCCGCTCCTTTGGCATCGTTCTGGGCTTTGGATTGATGGCGTGTGGTGACTTCCTCCATTCAGCCCTGGCCTTCAGCACTCAGAGCATGTTCTCGAACCTGATAGCTCTCTTGACCTCACCGTGCTGGTGGCAGTAGGCGCGTGGGCTTTCTATTTTGCCAGCCCCGAACCGGTTCGTGCCGCAGTTACTTTGCTACCGTCGTCACCGCTGCTTCGCTGGAATGAGATTTCGCTTGCATTAGGAAAGGCCAGCGCACAGTTGGCCCCGGCTCCCGCTCGGATTTTTTCCTATCGGATGTAGAGAAGGTAGTCGATAGAGTTTCTTGTTAAGAATTCTTTGAAGGCGATGGGTT
>CAVSAX010000007.1:0-54484 GCA_963725995.1 uncultured Acidobacteriaceae bacterium
TGGCCCGAAAGGGGCTTACTGAGTTGGCGAGATTGGGTAACTCTGCATACAAGTGAAACGCGCCCTGCCTCGTCACTACCGGGCGCTCAATATACTCAACAATGATGATGTCTGGCAAGCCAATGGAACTATTAGAAGTCAGAATCGCAGTCCGCAAAATCGCTCGGGAGACCGTGTGCTTCGTTGTCCAGGATGTGGTCTGCCCCTTTTGTTTGTCTGCAAACTCTGCAGCAGAAAAACGCAGGCCGCTAAATCGCCGATGGACTCTGCCGTGGTTGTTGGGCCATGAGGCCCGTCAAGGTGTCATTCTGCGCGATTGCGTGGGGATCTGGCTACTGGTCTGATGTGACGATTTGCTTTTTTAGGTTATGCGGAGGTGGAAGGTGTCTTGATTGCCCGGTCCTCGCGGTTGAGAGGCTGCCGGTTTTTGATGGACCCCTACCCTGTTGAACTGTTCCGTCCATGATCAAAGCCCAGAGGCTGACACTTGGTTAACAACCAGTCACTAAGGTTGATGTCACACGGATGCCCGAGGTGGTGCGGGAATGTTTACCAAGGAGTAATTTCCGGTTAGGCGGTTGTCGTTAGCTAATAATGTGTCCGGTGTTTATAGCAAGTGAAGTGTCCGCATAGCGGGCGGCGAAGATGGAGCCATGCGCGAGAGCATGGAGATCTATCCGAGGACCGCGGCGGAGCGGGCGATGAAGTTACAGGAAGTTTTGTTACGAGCCACATCGGGCAAGATCAAGTGGCGTCAGGCAGCAGAGTTGATCGGCATCAGCGAGCGGCAGATGCGTCGCTGGCGTAAGCGCTATGAGGCGGAAGGCTACCAGGGCTTGCTGGACCGGCGACGACGGAAGCCGAGCAGCAGACGAGTGCCGAAGGCGCAGGCGGACGAGGTACTGAGCCTGTACCGGGACAAGTACTTCGATCTGAACGTGCGGCACTTTCATGAGAAGCTCGGCGAGGAACATCAGATCGGCTTGAGCTATACGTGGGTCAAGCAGGCGCTGCAGGCAGCTGGCCTGGTGAAGCGCAAGGCCAGGCGCGGCGTGCACCGCAGGCGGCGTGAACGGCGTCCACTGCCGGGGATGATGCTGCACATCGACGGAAGCGATCACCAGTGGTTTCAGGATGAGCGCAGGCACGACCTGATCGTGATCCTGGACGATGCCACCAGCGAGATCTACTATGCGCAGCTGGCCGAAGAAGAAACAACGGCAACCGTGATGGCCGGATTGCGGGCGGTGATCGAACGGAAGGGGCTGTTCTGTTCGCTCTATTCCGACCGTGGAGCCCATTTCTGGCTGACGCCGAAGAGCGGCGGCAAGGTCGATTATGAGCGCCCTACGCAGCTAGGCCGTGCCATGAAGGAACTGGGAGTGCATATGATCCCGTCCTACTCTCCGCAGGCGCGGGGACGCTCGGAGCGCAACTTCTCTACCTGGCAGGGACGGTTGCCGCAGGAGCTGCGATTGCGCGGGATCCGAACTCTCGAAGGGGCCAACGAGTTTCTCCATAAGACCTACATCGCGGAGTTCAACCGCCGTTTTACCGTTCCGGCAGCGCAGCGAGGAACAGCATTTCTATCCTGCCGGCACAGGAACCTGGAAATGATCTTCACGCAACGCTACGAGCGTACCGTTGATCGAGACAACACCGTGCGCTTTCACAACCTGGTGATGCAACTCGAGCGTGCCCACTGGCGCCCTACCCTGGCCGGATGCAAGGCGATCATCCATCAGCACCTGGACCAGACACTGACCCTCATGATCGCAGGACATCGCATCGGACACTACAGCGCGCAAGGAAAGCTCCTGACGCCGCTGAGCAAAAAGCAAATCAAGGCCGTGGAAAAGACGTGGGGTGGAAAAGTCAAAAAACAGACTTTCCCTCCCCACTTGCAAATCCCGCAAAGAACGCGCGATTCGCACTTTCCCACCGCCTCTACGGCTACTAACTTATGAAACCGGACATTTCATTTGTTCTCAAAAGCGGACATTTCCACTTGCTAACGACATTTCCGGTTAGGCGGTGATCCGCCCCAAATCAATCTTTCAATCCCACAATTCGTGCCGCTCAAAGCTTAGAATGGCCTGAAATGGGCGTTGAAGGCTTTGAGAACTCGCTTGCTTCGCTGAATGGCACAACGGTTAGAACTTCAAATCCAGAGCGTTTCCCGGAACCCGGAATCACACCCGTGGAACTGTATTTCAGCGATGGATCGCGATTGCGCACTGATTATTGGCGACTCATTCGCGACGGCAAGTCGCATACGAGCAGCTTTGATCACCAGCAAAAATACGGCCTACCTGCGCCTATCGATGCGTTCGCACAGATCGGAGAGGCACTAGATGGAAAGTCCCTGCGAGAAGCCAAGTGGGATGCCAGAACAGGGGACGTGATCCTTTTCTTCGCGCCTGACATTGAGTTGCAGGTGTTCAACTTCACTGGGTATGAGGACTGGGAGATTCATTTCAGCAACGGTACCGGCGAGTATTCACCTTACGCTCGATGATCGTACGTGCGCCAAATCGTCCATTCCGGGCGAGGTCCACGAAGAGCGAAGAATGGCGCTGAGTTTTCGGCAATGAAGACGATCAACTAATAGCCAACTACTTCTGAGAAGTCGGGGTCGGAAACGTCAATCTCGAAGTTGTCGAAGATGCGACATTGCGGGCAAATGGAGATGAGAGGCGGGGCGGAGTCCGTCCTATACGGTGCCATTGGCCAGAACAAACAGAACATTCACAATTATGCCCACCAAAGACCCTACGATTCCTGCGGCGCGTTTCTTCCCACGTCCATCCGCAATGAAGATCACCAGTGAGAAAGCGCAACCGAGACAGATCGGAAAGGCAAAAAGAAGCAGAAAGGCTTCGGTTCGTTTGCTCAGTTGACTGTGCGCCAGAGCATAGTGGCTCCATACAATCGCGTAGACCAGAAAAGGATACGCTACAGCAGAACCGACGATTGATTGTCCGATGCGCAGGTTCCGTTGCCTCTTGAAAGTCAAACGATCACTTGTAGAAAGAAGGGCCATAGCCACCTTGTACAGCATTTGCACACTTTTCAGAACACTTCCCTAGAAATGGCGTTTGCGGAAACCCCCGATGTAAGAGTAAAGGCATCATGGATTTCTCCGGAGCACCAGGGGTTCGCGTCGTTCAAAGATCTGAGTACATGCCATGTCTGATGGAAGAAATTTCCCTGGCCACTGGGAATACTCATCAGCTTGTGAGCTTGCTTCACCATAATGGTGAGGCCCAGGCCAAAGACGAATCCCTTGAGAACGGGCTTGGAGATAAACTCCGATACCGCCCCCAATCTAAGTACGCCCGCCAGCAGAAAGATAAGCCCGGCGGCAATTGCAGCAGCCGATGCCAGCACTGCGTATCGCGCCGCATCGCCCATTGCCATTGGAGCGACCAACGCCGCTAACAGTGCTGCCGAGGATGATGTCGAGGTGACGGCGAGTTGACGGGAGGTGCCGAACAACGCATAGACAAACATGCCCGCCATGGCCGCATACAAGCCCATTTGAGGCGGAACTCCGGCAATACCGGCGTAGGCCATGCCCTCCGGTACCAGCAGTCCGGCCACCGCAATACCAGCTACGATATCTGCCCGGGGAGATGCGTCAGAGATCCAGCTGAGGTTCGGTAGATACCTGGATAACCTGTTCTTGGTCGACATCACGCCCCCGGGAAACTTACATGACTACAGCCTTCTATCGTAGCTGTCGTCAACTCTTACTTGGCGCAGGTATTTCAACTCTCCTCGAAACTACTAGGGAGGACCTAATGACCGTCCAGGAACTATTCCGGCATACGCCAACCTACCCTAATGCAGGCGCGGCGTGATGTTGTAAAGCCTGGAGACTCCCAGAGGCGAAGTGATAGCAACGTCTGGCCGACCGTCGCTGTCGAAGTCGGCAATGGCGATGCCGTTGCTTCCGGCGAGCCTGAAGGTCGCCGCTACCGGGAATGTGCCATCCCCCTTGCCGTTGCTCACCACGAAGTAATCTCCCGCACCCACGCCGACATCCATCTTGCCATCGCCATTGAGGTCAGCGATGACCACGGGGCCCCTTAATGTTGGAGGTCCAACATCGCCGCCAAACGTGACATTAAAGCCAGCGGCGTTGAAGGTTCCGTTTCCATTTCCAAGGAAGCCAGCCGCCAGCGAGATTGTTTCGCTATCGCTCTGAATACCGCAAATGCCCACCGAGGAGTACACGACATCCAGCGCGCCGCCCGGGCGAAGCCTGCCCAGGGCCACGGAATTGATGTTCTCGGGAGTATCGAGAAAGACGTTCTGGCCCAGGGTGAAACCACCTTTCCCGTTTCCCAACAGGACCTGAATGTTCCCGGTGCAACCATCATCAGACGACGTCGCGCCGATGAGATCCTGCTTACCATCACCGTTCAAGTCACCAACTGCGAGGTGCAGGCTGGGATCGCTTGATAGGCCGCTGGGGAGCGGCACGAACGTTGCAAAGCTGCCGTCGCCTTTGCCCACAGCTACCCCGCCATGCTCGACCAGGTCGAGTTTGCCGTCATTATTCAGGTCAACGAGAAACACCTCGCTGCTGAGGGAACCGAGGGTATAGTTGTGCGCTGCCTGAAACGTGCCGTCCTTATTGCCAAGCAGGACACTGGTGTCTGCTGTGTCGCCGGCAAGCGAATTCGCGACAACCAGGTCCAGGATGCCGTCGCCGTTCACATCGCCTGCGGCGATGGCTGAGCCGTGCATTCCGATGGTGTATTTTGCCGCGGGGTTGAAGTAGTTCTTGCCCGAGCCGGGAAAGACAGACACAGATCCGCGGCACGGAGATTTGCATTGCGGAGTATTGACCACGGCTACATCCTTATTGCCGTCGCGATTGAAATCGGCTGCAACGATCCCGTTGGCTCCGGGAGATAACGTGATAGGAGGAGCGGCAAAGTACCCATTTCCATCGTTTTGCATTCGATATAGAGTTCCGTCATCATAACTGGCCGTCACCAGATCAATGTTTCCCGAGCCGACAACGTCAACCGCGATCAGCGCAACAGTAGAACCGGCTGCTCCATAGACGGTGGGATTTTGAAAGGTGCCGTTGTTTTTGCCGAAAGACACGCTGGCATAGTTGGATCCAGCGATCGCGAGATCCATCTTTCCATCCTTGTTAAAGTCCGCAAAGGCGAGGAGTCCCTGGATCGATATGGTCGATGCCAGGGTAAAAGTAGCAGTGGCGCTTCCCAGAAAGATTTTTGTGCCTCCGCTCGTGACCACGGCCAAATCGCCATGGCCGTCGCTGTTCACATCCGCGACCGCTGCGCCAAGGCGGACATTTCCCCCGACTGTGAAGCTGGTTCCTTTACGGAAGGCACCTCCGGTGGTTGCCAGGTAGGGAGTTATCGTTCCATTTGGACCTGTATACGTGAGCACGACGTCAGGCCTTCCATCGCCGTTCAAATCACCGACGCTTAGAGCACCCTCGGCTGTGCTGGATGGCGGCGCAGGCAGGGGGTAACTGAAAGCGGGAGCGAGCGCGCCATGGCGATCGTTGAGCATGATGACAAGTTGGTTGGCGTCGGTAAGGACGGCGAGATCGGTCGCACCATCGCCGTTGAAGTCACCGGCGACTGCGTCGAGTACGTAGGAAAAAGCCGAGTCCACGTTGAACCCCGTCTCGTTTGCAAATGTGCCGTCCCCCACACCGTACTTCACGTCTAAGCCCGGGCCGAAAAGCTGAGGATTGTAATAAAGAACATCCGTGATGCCATCCCCATTCAGATCGACTGCAAGGTCTGGTCCGACATCTCCATAGTTCGTGGAAGGGACAGTAAAGTTTCCGTTTCCGCTATTCAGCACCACTTCCGCAAAGCTTCTCGGGCCAATTCCATCGAAATTGATAGCGGAGTACATGAAATCCGGCTTAGTGTCGCGGTTGAAGAATCCAGTGACAACCTTGTAGCCCCCGGTGTACGGACCGGTTGCAATAGGGGTTGGGGAATTGAATTTCACCGGCGGATTCTGACCTTGAGCGGCCGGGAAGGAGCATGCCCAAAGGAGGCAGCAGGCGGCTGCGGCAAGGAACTTCGGCTGACCTGAGAGGCTGGCAGACAAGACGCGCATGGACTACTCCTTCACCGATTCATTTGGTTGTGGAGCCCCGTGATGTGACGACAGCAAAAACCAGGTACGGCGTAGCCCAGCGCATGTATGCGACTATTCGGGAGGGGTGTCCTCTCCGGTCAGGAATAATACACCATAACGGCCAGATCCAAAGGGGCGCCAGGATGGCCCCGACAAGCATAGGGCGACGAAGGCCCGACGCTCATTCAACACGACCTCGGATGAACGCAACCGGAGGCCAACATGCCCGCATGGGAACGTCTTCCGGCTGCTGCTAATCTAGGTCCAAATCCGGGTCCATTAACTGTTCCTGAGTGTTCCCGGACGAGCATTTGTGTATCTGTGACTTTCTGGTAAGTCCTTTATTTTCTTTATGGCAATGCCTTCACACGGTGGAAGTCGCAGGTTCGAATCCTGCAGCGCCCACCATCGAATCAATCACTTACAGCTGGTCCCCTGGAATCAGGGTGCACTAGTCATAGATCAGTCTGCTCCAAGCTGCCCAACTACCTTTGTATGAGCGGAAGAAACCGCTTGTGGAATAGCTTGCGCGTACGTGTCCATAGTGACCTGGAACGTAGCCTGCCGCAAGGACTCCTGAATTGCCTGCACATTCTCGCCATTCGCATTGAGCCACAACTTTCACCAGGTCAATCTTGCCCGGCCTGTGTGACAAGAGTCACATACTGCGCTGGGACCAAAGACTAGGTTCGCATCCATCTTCGGGCAATTGTTCCGGCCGGCTGAACTTTGGCCTGGCACGCCCTCCTACCCGCAGTGTCAGAAGATGTGACAGTATCCCAATCCTGCACCCGGATCCTGCCGGCATTTCCAGGCGACATAGAAAAATCCGCACGCCAAGGAGAAATCCAATGAGCAAACACCGGCTAGTTACGGTTGCATCTCTCGTTCTTATTCTGTTTGCAGCGATTGTGAATGCGCACGCTCAAACGTACACGGTTCTATACAACTTCGGGAGCATAGGTGGCGACCCGACTGGCCCTCGTTATGCGGGCATCATTGCCCAAGGCGCAGACGGCAATCTCTACAGTACGGCCGACGATCACTGGACCGACGGATTAGGCACGGCATTCAAGATCACACCTGGCGGCACGTTAGCTGTGCTACATCACTTCAGCGGCCCTGACGGGCAAGCTCCATCTAGCGGTCTTACTCTCGGCACCGCTGGGCGTTATTACGGCACTACAGTCGCCGGCGGCCTCTACTCTCGCGGGACAATCTTCACCATGAGTGCCGAAGGCACAGTAAAGACGTTGTACAGTTTTACGGGTCAGGCCGATGGCTCAAGTCCTACCGCACCGCCCATTGAGGGCTTCGACGGCGCCTTCTATGGCACTACGCCTGGAGGAAGCACGAGCGGAGATTTTGGCTCCGTTTAAAAGATCACGTCCTCTGGCAGCTTCACTACACTCCACACCTTTAGCAATCCGGACGCAGGTAGTTTCACAGCTCCTCTGGTGCAAGGAACGGATGGGGCCTTCTACGGAACCACGGGTAGCGGTGGCTTCTACAACGAAGGCACAGTCTTCCGGATTGAGCCTTCCGGAAAGTTCACAGTCCTGTACAACTTTGACGGCACACATGGAGCGAATCCCGGTCCCGGTCCGTTGATTCAGGCTAGCGACGGCAACTTCTATGGGGTCACAACTAATGGTGGTCTAGGGGATTGTGCGCAGAGTAATCCCTGTGGAGTAGCGTTCAGGATCACACCCACTGGCATGCTCACCGTTCTTCATAATTTCACTGGCGGCAGTGACGGGGAGAACGAGGTCGGTGGGTTGATTCAGGCAACAGACGGAAACTTATACGGGACGAACAATATAGGAGGACCGGGAGGGTTTGCCGCTGGAGTTCTTTTTCGCATCACTCTCGCAGGGACATTCACCGTACTTCACGATTTTTTTTGGGATTCCGGTGGCAGTCCGCAGGCCACGTTGGTCCAGCATACGAATGGTGTGTTGTACGGAACGACCGCAGTGGGCGGGATCGGCAATGGCGGTGACGGAACATTCTACAGCTTCGATATTGGCTTGGACCCATTCGTGACTTTCGTGACTGCCACCGGCAAGCCTGGTGACATTGTCGAAGTGCTGGGACAAGACTTCACCGGAGCCACTGCGGTTTCCTTCAATGGAACCTCCGCATCGTTCACGGTATTCTCCGACACGTACCTCCTGGCTAATGTTCCTCACAACGCCAAGACTGGCTTTGTCACTGTGACCACGCCTGGTGGGACGCTTACGAGCAACAAGAGGTTCCTTGTGATACGCGGTCTCCCAAGGCCAGGGCGGTGTTTCGGAACGATTCAACGTGGTGTCTGCAACGTTCCACTTTCAGATAACGAACGATGAAGAGTGGCCACACAAGTCTGCAGCCGGAGATAAATCCCGTCTTTGAAACAAAGATGGCGGTGGGAGTAGGACGCCGGGCGTAACATCCCAATAGCGCAGAGGCACGCCTAAGTTGCAGCGCTGTCGCCTGCAACGCGAATAGTCCCGTGCCAGCTACTTCGTGAAGACCGAGGAACGTTCCGCATGATGGATAGCGCCGCAACAAAAACACCATGGTGGGCTTGGGGATGGCCACTGCTGGCGTTGGTGATGCTGGGCCTACAGTTGCTGGTGCGCGGCGGTATCTTGATCACGGCGTTTGAGGCATTTGCGCTGATCGTGACCGTATTTGCCGCGGTATATCACGCCGAAGTTGTCGCCCACAAAGTCGGTGAGCCTTTCGGCTCTCTGGTGCTGGCCCTCGCAGTGACCATCATCGAAGTTGCGTTGATTGTGTCCGTGATGATTACGGGACTCGGAGACAGCTCGGGTCTGGCGCGTGACACGATTTTCGCAGCGGTCATGATCGTCTGCAATGGAATCGTGGGATTGTGCTTATTGGGCGGGGGGCTGCGTCACCGGGAACAGGATTTCCAACTCCAGGGCGCGAAGGCGGCCCTGTCGGTGCTGATTGCCTTGACTTCGCTATCTATGGTGTTCCCCAACGTAACGACCACCACCGTGGGACGGACTTACAGCACTTCGCAGCTCATCTTTGCAGCCATCGTTTCTCTGGTGTTGTACGGGTCGTTTCTTTTCGTTCAGACGATCCGACATCGAGATTACTTCCTTTCTGTAGGCGTTAGTGCGGAACACGTTGCGCCTCCGTCGTCGCGTATCGCGGCAGTGAGTGCAGTCCTGCTGTTGGTCGCATTAGTGGGGATCGTGGGTCTGGCGAAGGTATTGACGCCGACAGTGGAGCGAGGGATTGCCGGGGCTGGCGCACCGGAGAGCGCAGTCGGAGTTGTGATTGCGGCTCTCGTCCTGATGCCAGAAGCGCTGGCGGCTTTCCGGAGTGCGCGAGCGAATCGGTTGCAGGTCAGCATGAACCTCGCGTTGGGTTCAGCGTTGGCAAGTATCGGATTGACCATACCCGCGGTCGCGATGGTCTCCATTTATCTGCACAAGCCGTTGACTCTTGGCTTGGAGCCGAAAGAAATCGTGCTGCTTTTTGTGACGCTCATTCTGAGCCAGACGACGTTGGGCACGGGCAGGACAACGGTATTGCAGGGGATTGTGCACCTGGTGATGTTTGCGGTGTTCCTGTTTCTGGCAGTTGTCCCGTAGATTGCGTGGGCATTCGCTTCACGGTATCTCGATTGTGGACCGCAACGAATACCGATAGAAGACTGAGCTTTCCGGGGGAGTCATTGTCAACCAAGAGCAGGTTATCCAGGTACATACCGATTCTCAGCTGGATCTCGCAGGCGTCTCCCCGGGCAGATATCGCGGCTGGGATTGCCGTGGCTGGACTGCTGGTGCCGGAAGGCATGGCCTACGCCGGCATCGCCGGGGTGCCGCCTCAGATGGGCTTGTACGCGGCTATGGCGGGGATGTTCGTCTACGCGATCTTCGGCACGTCGCGTCAACTCGCCGTAACTTCCACATCTTCTTCGGCAGCACTGTTAGCAGCATTGGTAGCTCCAATGGCCATGGGCGATTCAGCCCGATACGCAGTGCTCGCCTCGGCTGCTGCGATTGCCGCAGGGCTTATCTTTCTGCTGGCGGGCGTACTGAGATTGGGGGCGGTGTCGGAGTTTATCTCGAAACCCGTTCTCAAGGGATTCGTCTTTGGGCTGGGGCTCACCATCATGGTGAAGCAAGCTCACAAGCTGATGAGTATTCCCAGTGGTCAGGGGAATTTCTTCCACCAGACATGGCATGTGCTTAGATCTCTGAACGATGCGAACCCATGGACCTGCATCGTGTCCGTAACGGCGATTGCAATGATGTTTCTCTTGGGCGCCATTGCTCCTCGCGTGCCTTCTGCATTGGTGGCGCTGGTGCTTGGGATACTTAGTGTGTTGTACCTCGGTCTGAAAGAACATGGCGTGGAAGTGGTCGGCACAATTCAGGCAGGGATGCCGTCGTTGAGTTGGCCGAGGGTTGGAGAAGATAATGTTTCTGACCTGGTTGTGGGCGCGATGGGCATTGTAGCGGTGCTGATGGCTGAAGGGTTGGCAGCCGGCCGGACCTTCGCCGCCAAGCATAAGTATGAGATCAACCCCAACCAGGAACTGTGCGCGATGGGAGCCGCAAACGTGGCGTCCGGTCTGCTGGGCGGCATCATCGTTGGCGGAGGAATGTCAGGCACGGCGGCCAACGATGCCGGCGGGGCGCGCACACAACTCTCCACAATCACCGCGTCCCTTTCAGTGGCACTCACGCTGGCCTTTCTGCTGCCGTTGATTCGCAATCTTCCCGAAGCGGTTCTGGGAGCGATCGTGATCCACGCCGTTGCTCATCTCGTAGATGTTCGCACGCTGAGAAGGTACGCGAAGATTGGCGGGTGGAGTCTCGGCGGCGCGCTCATTGCGTTGTTCGGCGTTCTTCAGATGGGCATTCTGCGCGGACTTATCTTTGCTGTCGCCTTGAGCCTGGTCGCCTTGATTTGGAAGATGAGCGCACCCGGGGTTTCGACACTTGGCCGGATTGCAGGGTCAGAGAATTTTGTGGACGTGGAGCGCGACCACGCAGCTGAACAAGTCCCGGGCCTTCTCATCCTTCGGCCAAACGGCATGTTGTTCTTTGCTAATTCGAATCGCATTCATAGCCTTTTGCGGGAACGCATCAATAGCGCAAGCCCACAGCCCCGGGCCGCTGTGCTGGATCTTGAGAGATCTCCTGACATCGATGTGACGAGCCTTGAAATGCTGGACCAGTTGAACAACGAACTACGCGACGCGGGGGTGGATCTATATCTGGCCCGGGTGGCTGATCCGGTCCAGGACATGTTCCACCGAAGCGACTTCACTCAACGGCTGGGACCGGATCGGATCTTTGCCGGAGTAGATGTTGCCGTGATCGCCAGCCACAAGGCGATGCACGACCGACCGCCGGAGAACAAGTAGCAGTCCGGCGCACTCAGGCTGTAGTCACGACCAGCAGGGTCTAAGTGGTGACAGACCAGTTATCGATGAATGTGGTCTTGCCCTCGATGTCGTCCACCTCAATCTTGCGGAAGACAAATGACCAGCTCTCGAGTTCCATCGTCTCGGCTGATCCCGGAGCAAGCAGCAAGGTGCCATCCTGCGCGTGGGTATAGCGGGTAACGTCGATGATGGTTGCCTGGGTAAGCGTGACCCGCTGGTAGACATATTCCACGCCTGCCGGATTTATCTTCATAAACTCGATGAGAACGGTTTCGAGCACTTCGTTGGTGGTGCAGGCGGCGAGGCCCTGTGGCGAAGCGGCTCCCCACTCTTTGACGATGGCGACGGGCTTGTATTGCCGCCTGCCGGTAGCCTGGCCCGTTGCGGTGTCGAGCGGGGAGAGGACTTCCATGCGGAACGCGAGGATTGGTATCCATAGATCCTTGCGTGAGGCTGCTGTGCTCTCGCCCTTGAATTGACCCTGTTTGCTGCTTTTGACGGAGATGTAAGCCCGGAGCGGCATGAGCGGATGCCTCCTTTGCTGTGGTCGAGAAGGTTACCAAACCACCGCTCACCTCACAAGCTCGTTGTTGGGGCGTGGCCTGGCTGCTAAAGGTTTGGTCCAATCCACCTGCTGGCTTGGGGTACGATGTATGCCACGGAGGCGCAGCCATGACGGAATCAGAGCGGGAACTGGGCCGGAGGTGGTTTGAGGAGGTCTGGAATAAGGGGCGTCGCGAGGCCATCGGCGAGATGATGTCTGCCGACAGCGTGGTTCATGACAGTGGAGTTGATAGCCAAGGCCCCGAGGGTTTCTATCAGCTATTCGACCGCATGACGGCGGCGTTCTCGGGGATTCATTTCAAAGTCGAAGACCTGCTTGCCGAGGGCGATAAGCTATGTGTCCGATGGTCGTTTACGGCCAAGCATACCGGTGATGGAATGGGCACTCCGGCGACCGGCGAGAGCGTGAGCACAACTGGAATATGCATCCTTCGCGTTGACGGCACGAAGATCGTGGAGGGCTGGCAGGACTGGGACATGATGGGGCTGACGCAGCAGATAAAAGGACGAGTCGCGCAAGCCACGTACCTGGCGGCAAATTAATTTTTGCCACTGCTTTTGCGCGACACGTTGAAGGATCGCTCAACCGCGTCATTTGGATCACTTGAAAATTCGTGGTCGCGCCAGAGCCAGCGCATCATGTCGGGCAGAATTGCTCCGCCCATTTTCTGGCCGTGCTTGTTCATGCCCCAAGCATAGTTCACGTCGTAGCCCTTGTCCGTGAGTGCCTGCATCCAGGCGCACGTTCTGGTAGAACCAGTCGCGGCGCTGGTCGTAGCGCCGCTCCGGCAAACTGACCGCGATTGTCGTTGCGGCCATCGCAGAGAAAGATGCGGATCGGCTTCTTGTCGCTCTTGACGAATGATGTCGGGATAGGCGTCGCCTCCACGCAGGTTGACGAAGCTGCCCACATTGCTCAACACCTTGCGGAAATCGTTGGGGCGCTCCCACGCGACGGTGAACGCGGCGATGGCGCCGGAGCTTGAACCGCCGATGCCGTGGCGTTCAGGATCGTTCGAGATGTTGTATTGCTTGTAGAGCACGGGCATCAGTTCGTCGACAATCACGCGGGCGTACTTGTCGTCGAGCGAGTTGTATTCGGTGGGCCGGTTGGTGGTGCGGTCGCCCCACTCGCTCGCGTTGGGCTCAGGCTGATCCGGCGGCGACCCGGATTGATGAAGACGCCGATCATCACCGGCAGTTCGCGCCGGAAGATCAGGTTGTCCATGACGTTCTGCGCGCGCACATCACCGTCTGGATTCATGAAGGCCTGGCCGTCGTTGTAGATCATCAGGCTGGCCGGGGATGCAGGATCGTACTGCGCGGGAACGTAGACCCAGTAGGTGTGCTGCGTGCCCGGGTATGCTTTGCTGGGCAGCGTAAACGGTCCGCGGATTTCGCCCTTGGGAACACCTTCGCGCGGCAGGGAATCGGGACCCAGCGTGTAGAAAGCGTCGGGGTCCGCAGCTTGCTGAGGCATGGAAGACGCGCCAGCGTCTTGACCCAGCGCGGATTGAGCCGAGTCCACCACGGGAACCGCCATCAAGGCCGAGAGAAGTAGAACGAGCCGGAGATTCATTCAGGCAGACACGATAGCACATTTGAATTCCGGCCTGGCATTGCGGCGAGTAACGAGCGGTCGCTGTCGCCGCTTTATTAGTCACAGCGAAGGGCCACCATTGGATTTACCTTGCTGGCACGTCGAGCAGGCAGCCACGCAGCGAAGACCGTCATCAAGGTCACAACCGTGATCGCGACGCCGAAGGTCAACGGGTCCAGCGCACTCAATCCGAAGAGTTGCTGCTTGATGACAACGGTCGCGGCGAGAGTAAGAGGCAGGCCCAGCGCTACGCCAATGGCAAGCAGTCGCAGCGACTCGCGCAGAACCATCCAGAGCACGGTCGGCGTTTGCGCTCCCAGTGCGAGGCGAATTCCTATCTCGTTGGTGCGCCGCACAACGTTGTAGCTCATGACGCCGTAGAGCCCGACGCTGGCAAGTATCAGCGCGAGCAGCGAGAAGAGCCCAGTCAGCGTTGAGATGAGTTCATCGTGCGTCATCATGCTGGATAGATGGTCGTGAATTGTCGCCACATGCATCAGGGGAAGATTGGGATCGACGTCAGCGACTGCTGCGCGCAGGTCAGCGATGCTGCTGGCTGGATCGCCAGTGGTGCGCACCAGGATGATTCCGGCGTAGCGGTCCTGATTTTCTTCGGGCAGCGCCGCGGCACCCTTCGCATCGGGGTCGGGCTTAACAATCGGATCAATCTGAGAAAGAGGAATGTAGGTCATCCGTATCGGCTCAGTATTGCGCGGATTCCGCGATCGAGTGTCGCGCGCAATGCCGACGATCTGCCAGGGGCCCTTGCTGGCGCTATTGAGGTCGATGGAAAGAGGCCGGCCGAGCGCGTCGCCCTTGGGAAAGTAGTGCTTTGCAAGAGTCTGATTCACGACACAGACTTTCATGTTGGCCAAGGTGTCAGAGTTGTTGATGGCTCGGCCCGCTACGATGGCGATGCCGGCCGTCTCGAAGTATTGGCCCGAGACGCGGTTGAGGATCGACACCATGTTCTCCTTCGGCGCGGCAGTGTAGCCGCCGATGGAGATCGTGGAACTCCACGCGCCGAAACTGACGGGTGGTGAACCTGCGAGCGCAGCGGAGCGCACGCCCGGAAGAGCGGAGATGCGCGCGAGAAGCTTCTGGTGTAGCGCCTCGGTCTGGCTGGGCTTGTAGCCCGCGATGCTGGGATTCATGTTTGCGATCAACAGATTCGTTCTCTCGAAGCCGTAGTCCTGATGCTGCAGGTTGCGGAAGGTACGAAGAAAGAGTCCCGCGCCCACGAGCAGAAGCAGCGACATCATCACCTGTGTGGTCACCAGTGCTTTTGGCCAGAAGCGCGACGATCTTCCTCCGCCGCTTTGCGCGGTGCGTGCGCTCGAACTCAGTGTGCTTGCTGCGCCGGTTCGCGCAGCGACGATTGCCGGCGCCAGGCCAAAGAGCAAGCCCGTCAGCAGCGAGACCGCAAGCGTAAACAGCAGCACGGGTGCGTCGGGCGTCGGGCTCAGCGTGGTGTAGCTTGTGCCTTGCCCCACAAAACTGATCAGCGCGCGGGTAGCCGCAAATGCAATGCCCGATCCAAGCGCGCCCCCGGCGATAGACAGGATCATCGTCTCAATGAGGCTCTGACGCACGATGCGTCCGCGGCTCGAGCCGAGTGCCAGTCGCGTAGCAATCTCGCGCTGCCGCGAAGCAGCACGGGCCAGCAGAAAGTTCGCGAGATTGGCGCAGGCGATAAGGAGGACCAGGGCTACGACCGCCATCAGGATCTTCAGAGAATCGCCATACTGCGAGCGCCAGTTGGAGACGCCCTGAGTCGCAGAGAGCAATGGCACCGTGATGCGATTGATCTCCTGCTGGCGCGCCGGAGTAAGTGCGGCGCCCTCATTGACGCGCACACCGGCGCGAATCTGCTGGTCAAGCCATTGCTGGCTCTGCGCCAGTGCAGCCTTGCTGGCGGCAGCCTGCGGACAGAGACGCGCGAACATATGAAGGAAGTACAGTCCGGATTCCGGGGTCAACATCGACGGATGTTGCATCACCACAGCCTGCATGCTGATGGGTGTCCACAGTTCCACCGGCTCGAGATCTTCCTTGATACCATGGAAGGCCGGTGGCATTACTCCGATGACGGTGAAGGGCTCGGCGTTGATGGTGATCGTCTTGCCCAGAATTTCCGGATCAGAGGAGAGGGACTGCTGCCAGAAATGGTGACTCAGGACGACTACCGCGCCACTGCCCGGAGTAGCGTCATCCGCCGTTGTAATTACGCGGCCGAGCATCGGCTGCGCGCGCAGGACGCTGAAGTAGTTGCCGGAGACGAGACAGGTGGAGGCAAGAATCGCGGGAGCATTCGTACTCGCATTCGGCGGACGCACGCTGACCTTTTCAGCAAAACTGCCATACGATGCTATTCCCTGGAACGGGCCCGGATCGGCCTGCAGTTGGCGCGTAAATGGCCAGGGGAACATGCCGTAGGACCCGAGATCGATGCCGCCCAGAATTCCACCGCTGTCGGAGTCGCCGAATGTGACCAGCTGCTGCGGATCGCGGACTGGAAGATTCTTGAGCAGCACCTGGTTGATGAGCGTGAAGATCGCCGTGTTGCCGCCGATGCCCAGGGCTAGCGAGAGCAGCGCAACAGCCGTGAAGCCGGGGTTCTTCGCGAGCGAGCGGATGCTGATCCGCAGGTCCTGCAGCAGGCCGTCGAGCGCGGACTCCCAGCGCGATGACCAGACGTGATGCTTGACCACGTTGCGGCTGCCGATCTCCGCCAGCGCCGCGCGGCGGGCCGTTTCGGGAGCCATGCCCGCGCTCTGCTTGTGAGCGACTGAGGCTTCAATGTAACTCTCCAACTCCTCGTCCAGTTCGCGTTCAACGCGCTTCTTTTGGAAGAGAGATTTCAAGCCGGTAGTAAGGTTGGTCAGCCAATTCATGGCGTCCTCCGGGGGATTCGGTCGATGTCTGGTATCACGCTTCCAGGATGCGAGAGATAGCCGCGATCTGACGCTGCCATTGTTCGGTCTCGCTGGTGAGAGCTTTCCGCCCCTTCGCCGTCAGCAGGTAATACTTGGCGCGGCGATTGTTCTCCGTCGCGCGCCACTCTGATTTCACGCGGCCGGCACGCTCCATGCGGCTAAGCGCCGGCAACAGTGAGCCCGGATTGACGCGGAAGACGCCCGCACTGATCTGCTCAATGCGCATGGCTACGCCGTAGCCGTGCATGGGCTCGAGCGCAAGGGTTTTGAGGATCAGCATTTCAAGTGTCCCCTGGATCATGTCGCCCGATCTGGCCTGTGTCGCTTCGTCCGCTTTCTCGCTCATCGCTCACTCCTCTTGACAATCAAGATGAGACATTGGTTCCTCTTGATTGTCAAGAGGAGGCGACTGCGGCTGTTTCGCAAGTGCCTGTGCCGCGACAAAATGCAGGTCGTACCCTTGCGCAGGAACCGGGCGCGGCTGTGGGGTCGCCCGCAATCGCGCTGCCCTCGGGGGTCTCGGAAATGATTCCGTTATGGAAATGTTCTTTTCTCGAAGGATTCCTGAAACTAGTGCGCTTGCCGCTCCGTCCTGATAACGTATTCCGCGGAGGATTTTCTAATGCAAGTTCGTACGCTAATAGCGTGCGTCATGGCTGCGGCCGGACTCACGTTGGGGCTTTCTACGGCAGCTTTTGCCGACTCACTGACGGTAAAGACCGAACAGGGCAAGGTACACGGCAAGACGATTAACGACGGCAAGGTTCGCGCATTCATGGGACTGCCCTTTGCCGCTCCGCCAGTTGGAGACCTTCGCTGGAAGGCTCCCCAGCCTCCGGCCAAATGGAAGGACGAGCGCGATGCCAGCAAGTATGGCGCCCATTGCGCCCAGGGCCGCGTCTTCGAAGACATGATCTTCCAGGACGGCGTCGGTAGCGAGGATTGCCTCTTCCTCAACGTCTATACGCCCGCCGATGCCAAGGACAAGAGCAAGCTGCCCGTGATGTTCTGGATTCACGGTGGCGGCTACTCCGGCGGAGCAAGCTCCGAGCCGCGGCACAACGGAGACTTCCTGCCCCTCAAGGGTGTCGTGCTGGTCACCATTAACTACAGGCTGGGAGTCTTCGGATTTCTTGCGACGGCGGACCTGGCAAAGGAAGCGAACGGGTCGGCGGGCAACTACGGCCTGCTTGATATGGTCGCGGCGCTCCATTGGGTCAAAGCGAATATCAAAGACTTCGGCGGCGATCCGAACAACGTGATGATCTTTGGCGAGAGTGCCGGATCGTTCGCTGTCAGCACGCTGATGGCGTCGCCCATGTCGAAGGATCTCTTTCACAAGGCTATTGGTGAGAGCGGCGCAGCCTTCAGCGATACGCTGGCCTATGAGCCGCTGTCGGTCCGCGAGCCGAAGGACGCTGAGTGGGTGGCCTCGCTGGGCGTGAAGAACCTGGCGGAACTACGCGCACTGCCTACAGACAAAGTTCTCGAAGGTGCAAAGGGCCGGGGAATGGTCGGCTTTGCGCCGGTCATCGATGGAACATTCCTGACCGAACAGGTGCCCGATACGTACGAGGCGGGTAAGCAGGCGCACGTGCCTCTGCTGGCCGGCTGGAATAGCGACGAAGGAAGTTTTCTCGGCAATGGAATGACCGTTGAAAAATGGAAGGGGATGGCGACGACTCTCTTCGGGGACCGTGCGCCGGAGTTCCTCCAACTCTATCCCGGGAATACCGATGAGCAGGCTGCGCGCTCGGCAATCGACTACGGCAGCGACTCCTTCATCGCCTTTGGTACGTGGAAGTGGCTGGAGGCGCAGCGCAAGACCGGTGCATCTCCTGTCTATCGCTATCACTTCGAACTGGCCGCGCTGCCCAGCAAATATCATCCGGGAACGTTCGCCTTCCATTCCGACGACATCGAATATGTCTTCGGCACATTGGATACACGTCCGGGTGCAACCATTCGACCGGAGGATCGCACCCTAAGCGAGCAGATGATGGGTTACTGGACTAACTTCGCAAAGACAGGCGACCCCAATGGTGCGGGATTACCTCCATGGCCGAAGTATGGCGCGAACGATGAGCTCATCCATCTGAACAGCCCCATCACCTCAGGCCCGGATGCCAACCGCGCCCGGTATGAATTCCTGTTGAAAGGGAACCCGCCTTTGAAGTTCTGACTCGATAGGACTTGTAACTAAAGAGAGCGAAGCCAACCCTAAACTGGGAAAACTTCGCTCTCACTTTTTTGCGGGAGAACTACGTGAGGTGAGGCGACATTTCCTGAGTTATCTCTTGCGAAGATATCCATGCAGAACAACTTATAAATACTCATAACTACTTATTGTGAACAACCTCTGCCTGCTTCTGAGCAACTTATTCTACAGGTCAGATGCGGGGCCTCCCCAACATGGCTTCCGACCTAACTCTTTCAGGAGGGTACTCATGTTCCTAGGTATCGGAATCGTCTTGGTCATTCTGTGGCTGGCGGGCTTCTTCGCCTTTCACACCGCCGGTTTTCTCATTCACCTGTTGCTGGTAATGGCGGTCATCTCGTTCATCTTCCACTTTCTGCGTGGTAATGCCCGTACCGTGTAGTGAAACCATGGGCTCTTTGCACGTCTAATGCGAATCAGCGTGCAAAGGTGTGCTGAGCGTATCGCAAAACAACTCGAGGCGGAGGGAGTGTGAGTACCAAGTCAAGCCTGCCCACTCCCGCCGTTGCACCTTCCTCCACAAGGTGGGTGCAGCTGCTTCTGAAGTCCCTAGGCCCCGGCATCATTACCGGCGCGGCAGACGATGATCCCTCTGGCATAGCAACGTATTCAGTAGCCGGCGCACAGCTCGGCACCAGAATGCTTTGGACAGCTCCTCTAAGCTGGCCGCTGATGGCCGCCGTTCAAATCATGTGCGCACGGATCGGCATGGTGACCGGCCGTGGCCTCGCAGGCGCGCTTAAACAGCGCTTCCCCTCATGGTTTCTAATCATCGCGATCGTTGCCTTGCTGGTTGCGAATACCATTAACATCGCTGCGGATCTGGCAGGAATGTCGGACGCGGCCAGCATGCTTACCGGTATCAATTCACACTTCTATGTGGTGGTCTTTGCTCTCCTCATTCTTGGAGCGACGATCTGGCTGGGATACAAACAAATAGCTAACATTCTTAAGTGGCTCGTGCTGGTATTGCTCGCATATCCAATCACAGCTTTCGTAGTTGGTGCTGATTGGCCTGCAGTATTACGCCACACCCTCCTTCCTTCACTCCCTCATTCACGGCAGGAATGGTCTACCCTGGTAGCAATACTTGGCACTACCATCAGCCCCTACCTCTTCTTCTGGCAGACCAGCGAAGAAGTGGAAGAAGGCAAAGCAGCCGGTCTTAACTCAGTTGCTGCGCGACGAGGAGCTACGGAGGAAGAGCTTCAGCTCAGGCGCGTTGACGTGAGCGTCGGTGCATTCTTTTCCAATGCAGTCATGTTCTTCATCATTCTCACCACCGCACTCACGCTCAATCGCCACGGCATTACGAATATCGAAACCACGCGCCAGGCTGCCGAGGCTCTTCGGCCCTTCGCCGGGAAATTCGCTGCAACCCTTTTCACCGTCGGTATTGTTGGCGTCGGCTTCCTGGCGATTCCCACGCTGGCTGGCTCCGCCGCCTACGCCTTCGCCGAGACCTTCCGGTGGCGCCAGGGGTTAGACAAGAAACTTAGCAGGGCGCGCTCCTTCTACGCGATTATTCTGCTCTCAACCGCCGCTGGCGTTGTTCTCGACTTCGCCGGAATCAATCCCGTCAAGGCGTTGTACTGGACAGCAGTCATCAACGGATTGCTGGCGCCGTTTTTGCTGGTGGCAATCCTGGTTATAGCCTCTGACAAAAAGCTGATGCAGGGGCAACCCAGCTCGCTTTTGGCGCGTACGCTGGTCGGGGCAACTACGCTGGCCATGTTCGCCGCGGGCATAGCAATGTTTGTGGTGTAGCCCGCGCCCCACATAAACCTGACAATCCGCCAAAAAGAGAGCCGCAGAACGCATCTAACTAGACGCTTCCCAACTGTAATGGGAAGGAGTGTTCCCTTGAGCCACTCAGCCCAAAATATACGTGACTAAGTCGGCTCCAGGCGGCAGAGGAAGATATGATCAGACCGTGTTTTCTCGTAGTAGATCGTGAGTACTCAGGAAGTATCTCCACCCGCAAGTTAGTTATTGAAACAGCCAAGTTCAATGTACTTACGGCTTACAGCGGATCAGAAGCGATAGAGACCCTGACTCGTTTTCCTGCTATAAGCGGAATTGTTCTCGACGCTGGAATCAGGGATCTCTTGGCAGAAGAATTGATTCAGACCTTCAAGGAGATAAAGCCTGGGGTTCCCGTCGTTGTTGTCCGACTACCCTCTTCCAAGTTCTATCCTGAAGCCGACTTTCAGCTGGACTCATTTGATCCCGCCCGTCTGTTGGAGTTGCTGCAAAAGCTGGAACCGGAAGGAGCCAGGATCATCGAGAAGCAAAACGAAATTCTCAGCAAAGCGGATAATGATTCGCAGGTGTGACACATTGAGTTGATCCGGGCAGTCGATCAAACAATACGGGCCGCCAGAAAGTGGCGGCCCAAATTTACAGGAACACAAGCGCTCTTACTCCCCGCTGGTCGACATCTTGCTGGGTTTGACTTCGATCTTGTTGACAACCTGCTGGACATTTGGAACCTTCTTTGCCAACTGCGCCGCTTCCTGCCGCTGGGCAGCTGTTTTCACCGTCCCGTCCAGAACAAGCGTGCCATTCTTTGCACTGTATTTAATGCTCTGATCATCCAGATTCTTATGGGCCTTCAGGCTCGCTTTGAAATTGCTCTCGATCGCGTCGTCAAGATTTGAGTCTACTGACTTCGCCTGCGACTCCGCGCCTGTTGGGCGCACGCCTACTTCATTTGCCACAACGTAGCCGGGTGCCGCGTTGCGCGCCAGGCTCTCAGCCTGCGTCTTTTGATCTTCCGTCGTCACATCTCCGGTCAACGTAACCACTCCCTTGTCGCGATCCTCAGCGACACTCAGATCGCCAAGGTTGTTCGCCTTAAGGCTGGCGTTGACGTTGTCCTTCACGCTCGGGCGTTCCGCCTTGTTGCAGCCGGCGCAAAGGCCTAATGCTACTAAGCCCACGATAAAAGTCGATGCAATGCTACGCATGTCCGCTCCTCATTTCCCTTCCAGCATTCGCCGGAGAATTGCTGGCTTACTTGCCAGACACAAGAGGTTTCGATGCAAAGCAGCCAGATAGTTTCATCTGCAGACACAAATCGTTGTTGCTTGGCTGCATAGGATTTCGATTGCATTTGAGCGCGTAACAATTAGCGCAGGCAACCCATTTGCGTAAGCCGCATTCGCGGCGCCTCTCCGCCACAAAATCTTCTGGCCAAATGCATCCCGTCGCGGCATACGATAATTGCGAGATGTCCGCCCGCAAAATCGTTCATATCGACATGGACGCGTTCTACGCTTCTGTGGAGCAGCGAGATGATCCGCAACTCCGCGGTAAGCCCGTTGTGGTTGCGTGGCGGGGAAGCCGCTCCGTGGTTTGCGCCGCCTCCTATGAAGCAAGAACATTTGGCATCCGTTCGGCCATGCCCGCTATTCGCGCCGAGCGCCTTTGCCCCGGAGCGATATTCGTTCCGCCCGATTTCACTCGCTATCGGGCGGTTTCACGCCTGGCGCGCGAGATATTCAGCAGGCATACCGATCTCATCGAGCCGCTCTCTTTCGACGAAGCGTATCTTGACGTCACCGTGAACAAGACGGGGCTCTCGACCGCGACCAGTGTGGCCCGCGCCATCCGCGAGCAAATACGCGAAGAATTGAAGCTGACCGCATCAGCTGGTGTGGCGCCGAATAAATTCCTCGCCAAGATCGCCTCCGACTGGCGCAAGCCCGACGGACTCTTCGTCATCCAGCCGAAGGATGTGGATGCTTTTCTGCCGCCGTTGCCCGTGGTGCGCCTGCCAGGTGTGGGCAAGGTAACCCAGGAGCGACTCGCAAAACTTGGAATTCAAACCGTCGGCGATTTGCGGGCGCGCGATCGCGAGACGCTGCAAACTCACTTCGGGCAATATGGACTGCGACTCCACGACATGGCTCGGGGAATCGATCTGAGCGAGGTCGTTCCAGACAGGCCAACGAAGTCTATCTCTGCCGAAGATACCTTCGAACGCGACCTTCCACTTTCAGATACCGAGCCGATGATCCTGCGACTCGCCGAAAAAGTCTGGTTAGCGTCGCGCAAGGAATCGCGCGTGGCGCACACGGTCGTTCTCAAGCTCAAGACCAGCGAGTTCAATATCCTCACCCGAAGCCACACGCCACTCACGCCGCCCTCCTCCTGCGCAGAACTGATCGGCATCGTGCTGTCGCTTCGCGAGCGCGTTCACCTGGGGCCGCATAGACGCTACCGCCTGGTCGGCGTCGGCTTGAGTAACTTCAGGGAAGGGGATGCCCGACCGGCTCAGCCGGAGTTGTTCGACTGACTCCCTACTCTTGCGAGTGATGCCGAGTGATTTAGATCACGTTCAGCGACGACAGCGAATCTCGCGCTGTCGCTCCACGCGGCGCCAGCCCTAACAAACGTGATGACGGACACCGAGATATGCACTTCTTCCTGCCAAGCTAGGGTTCACAGCTGCCGATGGGCAGCCCACGCCGCCGAAAATGGGACCAGAGTGGTGGCGATCCGAAGGAAAGAGGAAAGCTACATGGCGATCCAAGAGCTAGAAAAAACAGTGCAGCTGGCCGCAAACGAAGGTCACCACACACCCCGTCCGGAAGTCCACTTCGATCTCGTACAAGAGCCGAAGTCGACGAAGATTGTGCCCCGCATTTTGCTCGTTGCCGTAATCATCGCTTTGATCTTCGCATCACCGAAGCTCTTTGAGTTTGGCATGCGCGTATTCGGTCTGATCACCGGAAAGAACGTCGGCTACTAACGACGGAGCGGTTAGTTTAGGAACGGCTTGGGCCCGAGACATTGCATCGGCAGGTCATCGCTGGTAGTGTCTCCCGCCAACGCAGCTCGAGACGGCGATCCACCGTGTCTCGCTGAAGTCGCCAGTCACCCAGATATCTGGGCGCGTCAGCGGATGCATCTCCCGCTGCCTGCCGGAACAGTGCCGGGCCAACTCCGCTAGTAGTACAGGTACCTGCGCCACTTCGGATCGGAGTGGCCAATCATGCGCATGATGTGTCTGCTGGTGTGCAGCGAAAATGGCCGCGGTTCCCGCAGCAGCTGCATGTCGGAGATCTCGTGCAGCAGCCGGTTGCCCTTCCGCCGGTTGCAGGAGTGGCAGCAGGCCACAAGGTTCTCCCAGGTGGATAGGCCGCCGCGCGAGCGAGGCTGAACATGATCCAGTGTCAGCTCCCCGGCAGGCAGCACAGCGCAGCAGTATTGGCAGGTGTTGCGGTCGCGCAGCAGGATATTCTTCCGCGATAGCGCGCGCGTCTGGTGGGGAATGCGCCGGTACTCCAGCAAGCGGATCACTGACGGCATCGCCATGTGAATCCGGGCAGCGTGCAGGAATGCTCCCTGCTCCTCTTCCGTCTTCGCCACGCCCTTCAGCACCAGTACCAGCGCGCGTCGCGCACCGCAAATGTTGATTGGCTCATAGCTGGCGTTTAGCACCAGTACCGGCGTATGCATGGTCGACGGCGCGCGGTACTCTTCCTGGACTGCGACGTGGCACTTGGTGAGCGGCTTCTGTTTGCGAGCGTGGACCATGGCTTTTCCCAGAGACATCTCTCCCCCAAAAGAAAATGTTCAACTGCCCAGCGAACTTACCGGCTCCCCCGTGCTTGCTGGGGCACCGGCAGTTTTCCCAAAGTTCGGATCCCAGAAGGCAACTCCCTCACGCTGGGCACGCGCCAGCGTGGCCACCCATACCGAGCGTGCGCCGGCCTTCATCAGCGCTTTGCTGCAGGCACGCGCGGTAGCTCCGCTGGTGTAGATATCGTCCACCAGCAGCACGTCGCGTCCCTTTATCCGTCCCGTATCAGGCACAGAAAAAGCGCCGCTCAAATTCTGGCGGCGCTCCCGTATCGTCAATCCGAATTGGCTCTCCGTCGCGCGGCACCTGGTAAGTGCGCCGCTCGCGAGCGTGAGTCTCCACTTGGGATGGCTTTGTCGCAGACTCCTCAGCGCGGCCCGGGTGATCAGTTCCACCTGGTTGTACCCGCGGCTGTGCTGCTTGGCGCGGTGCAGGGGCACAGGAACCACCAGCATCTCCGCCGGAGCATCCCCGGCCAGCTTCGCCATCGCCAGCGCCAGCTTCTGCCCCAGCCTGCCGGCAATCGGGGTCGTACCGTCATATTTCAGCGCATGCACCAGCCCCCGCATCGTGCCCTCGTAAACGCCGTGAGCCACCGCTCTGCGGAAGGGCGGGGGAGCCATCCGGCATACCCGGCACACTGACTCCTCTTCGGGGCGAGGGCTGCCGGTGCTGTACGTGGCAATGCCCAGATCCTCGCCGCAGACACGGCAAAGCGTGCCACCCTGGGCAGGAAGCTGATTCCAACAGGTTTCGCAGACAGGTGAGAGGGTCAAGCGCAGGAGAGGGTTACTGCAGATGCAGCAGGAGGCGGGAAACAGCGCACAGCATAGCGCGTCCATCGGACTTCGGAGAACGCGGACCACGGCGCGCCACCGCGAAATGTCTGATGTTGGAACGTCAAGCGTCAAAGTCTCACTCTGACTACCGAAGACGCACCTCGCATAGGCAGCCGGCTTTCCCTCACCTGTGCCGCCGTTGCATCAGAGTATACGGTCAAAAGCGGAGTTCAATCCAGAGCGAAATTATCTCCGCCCGCGCATCTCCCTAGATTCACGCTGTTTTCATTGGGCTTGCGCTGTTAAACTCGTTCGTCCGGAGAAAACGCGCGCACCGCCACATCGCATCGGCGCAAAGCAGCGATAGCACTTCAGCCGGACCCGAGTTTCTTGTATCTGAGTGGAGGCGTTCGCGTGGCAGATGTTTCGCACGGCTTTCGGCCCTTTGTCCCGGACAGCGATTCCCGTCCGGAATTCACCTTCCGCGCCATGCTGCTGGGCTCGATCTTCGGCATCATCTTCGGCGCGGTCACGGTCTACGTGGGCCTGCGCGCCGGACTCACGGTCGCCGCCTCCATTCCCATCGCGGTGCTCTCCATCAGCATCCTGCGCGTCTTCGGCCGCGCCTCCATCCTCGAGAACAACATCGTCCAGACCACCGGCAATGCCGGCCAGTCCATCGCCTCCGGCGTCATCTTCACCTTGCCCGCGCTCGTCTTTCTCGGCTTCGATCTCGAGTACTCCCGCATCTTCATGCTCGCCCTGATCGGCGGATGGCTGGGCGTGCTCTTCATGATTCCCGCTGCGCCGCCAGCTCATCGTCGAGGAGCACGGCACCCTGAAGTACCCCGAAGGCACCGCCTGCGCCGACGTGCTGCATCGCCGGCGAACGCGGCGGCTCTCTCGCCAGCCGCGTCTTTCTCGGCCTCGGCCTGGGCGGCGTCTATACCCTCTTCCAGAACGAGAATCTCTTCGCCGCGTGGCCCAGCACCCCGGACTACCAGCCCGACTTCGGCCCGCAGCATGTGCTCAAGGGCGCGTCCATCAACGCCGACGCCACTCCGGAGTATCTCGGCGTGGGCTACATCATCGGGCCGCAAGTGGCGGGCATCATCTTCGCCGGCGGCGTCTTCTCCTGGCTGGTCCTCATGCCGCTCATCTACTTCTTCGGCAAGGCACTTCCCCGACCCGGTCTATCCCGGCACCAGGTCCCCATCGCGCAGATGGGCCCCAGCGACCTCTGGTCCACCTACATCCGGCCCATGGGCGCGGGCGCCGTGGCTGCCGCCGGCCTCATCACCCTCTTCAAGACCCTGCCCACCATCTTCGGCGCGCTCACGCCGGCTTCAAGAACATGCGAGACATCGGCGCGGCCAGATCGCGCCACGCCGATCCGCACCGAGCACGACCTCTCCATGGCCGTCGTCCTCGTCGGCTCGCGCTCTCATCGTCGCCTGCATGTTTCTCTTTCTCGAGTTCAAGCCGGTGCCCGGCGCCCAGGTGGATGGCTGGCCAACCTCGCCGCCTCGCTGCTCGTCGTCGTCTTCGGATTCCTCTTCGTCACCGTCAGCTCGCGCATCGTCGGCCTGATCGGCAGCTCGGCCAGCCCGGTCTCCGGCATGACCATCGCCACGCTCATGGCCACCTCCGCCATCTTCCTGGTCAAGGGCTGGACAGCGCCCGCCTTCGGCGCGCTCGCCATCACCATCGGCGGCGTGGTCTGCATCGCCGCGTCGAACGCCGGCGACACTTCGCAGGACCTGAAGACCGGCTACCTCATCGGCGCCACCCCATGCAAGCAGCAGATGGCGCTGATGATCGGCGTCGTCGTCTCCACCGTCGCCATCGGCGTTCACGCTCAACCTGATGAACACAGGGCCTGCAGGAATTCCACGAAGCCTCGCTGCCCTGGGACATCAACGCGCCGCATCCCGGCGTCGCAGGTACAAGGCAACCTCACGCCGCAGCGACCGCTTCGCGTGGTCCAGCCAGACAAGTCCCTCGTCACTCACCACAAGCAGCGAGTACGTGGTGCTCAACGCCCTCGGCTCCACCGAATTGGCCGACGGCAAGTATCTCTACTCCCCAAGCGACCGACACGCATCGAGGTGCAGTGGATCCAGGGCATCGGCAGCGAGAAGGCCGCCGCGCCGCAGGCCCGACTGATGGCCACCGTCATCAACGGCATCCTCAGCCGCAAGCTGCCCTGGGGACTGGTCATGCTCGGCGTCTTCCTGGTCATCGCCGTCGAGCTGCTCGGCATCCGCTCGCTGTCGTTCGCCGTCGGCGCGTATCTCTCCATCGGCACCACGCTGGCCATTTTCTGCGGCGGCGTCGTGCGCTGGATGGTCGATCGCGCAATCGAAAAAGCCGGCGGCGCGAAAGAAGACTCCGACAGTGAGATCAGTCCCGGCTCACTCTACGCCAGCGGGCTCATCGCGGCAGGCGGGCTTGTGGGTTTGCTCGGCGTCGCTCTCAAGGGCTATGAGAACTTCACCAACAAGAGCAACATTCTCAACTTCCCCAAGACGATCCTCTATCACGATTGGGTTTCGGTGGTGATGTTCGCACTGCTGGCATTCTCGCTCTACTACTTCGCCCGCAAGCCGCTCAACAAGCAATAAGCAGGGAACTCAACGGTCCCCAGACGCCTCAGGCCAGCTATTCAGCCTGGGGCGTTTCTGCGCCTGCGTGAGCAGACATTATTTGGGAATAGCGTTCCGGGAATTCAGCCGCTCTACTCCGCCACGCGCGAGATCGGCCAGCGCGGCCGTCAACAGCGGCGAACCATTCAGCGACTCAGGCCGCTCCAATCGCAGCCCCAGCTTCGCGGCGTACTCGTGAAACAAAATATCAACGTCAAACAGAATCTCAACGTGATCGCACAGGAATCCCACCGGCTGCAGCATCACTGCCTTGTGCCCCGCCGCGTGGATTGCCGTCAGCGTCTCCTCAACCGTCGGCCCAATCCACGGACCGCCCGACATTCCCTGGCTCTGAAATGCGAAGAACCAGTTGTCCGCCTTTAACCCTGCAATGCGCTCGGCCACCATCGCCGCCGTGCGCTTCGCCTCCACCGCATAAGGATCAGGCTCAGTCGCCGCCGCAGGCCGCCCTGGCGCGCCCTCTGCTGGTGCCTGCGTCTGTACCGTCCTGCAAGGTACGCTGTGCGCGGTAAACAGCACCGGAACCGCCGCCCCAGTCTCCTTGCAAAGCTTCTCCCACGCTCCGTGCAGACGATCAGCAAACGCATCCGCGAGCAGCGGATGAGCCGCCCATCCATCGATGAAATCTATCTCCAGGTCCCCGGCTTCAGCCTGCACGGCGCGCCGATACAGCCCCACGCTCGTCCGCGAGTTCTGCGGAGCAAGGCAGATCGCCACGGCTCGCCGCACGCCATCCGCGCGCATCTGTTTCACCACGTTCACAATGTAGGGTTCCCAGTTGCGCATGCCCACGTACACCGGCATCCCCAGCTTCTCGCTCAGCAACCGACCCTGCGCCATCGTAAGCGCGGTCAGCGGACTCCCGCCGATCAGCCCATAGCGATGCCGAATCTCCGCCACCACCGCGTCCGGCATCGCGCGTCCGCTGGTCACGTTGCGCAGGTATTCGGGAATATCGTCCAGCTCCTCCGGCGTCCCGTGCGCCAGCAGCAGGATCGCCGTCTCAGCCATGGTTGCCCTCGCGCGAGTATTCACGCACGTACTCCACAACGCGCTGCACATTCTCAACCGGCGTCCCCGGCACAATGCCGTGCCCCAGGTTGAATATGTGTCCCGGCCTGCCCGCCGCCTTCTGCATCACCTCACGCACGCGCTTGCGAAGTAGCTCAGGCTCGGCAAAGAGCGTAATGGGATCAAGGTTCCCCTGCACCGCGCTGCTGTAGTCCAGCGTCTTCCAACCCTCGTCCAACTCCGTACGCCAGTCCAGCCCGATCACGTCAGCGCCCGTCTCGCGAATCGCCGACAGCAGGCTCGCCGTATCCACGCCAAAGTAGATCACCGGAACGCCCAGCTTCTGCACCTCCCGCACCAGAGCCCGCGTCACCGGCAGCACGAACTCGCGATAGTCCGCAACACTCAGCGCTCCCACCCAGCTATCGAATATCTGGATCACATCCGCACCCGCCGCCACCTGCTGTGCCGCATATTCGCGCAGCACCACCGCCAGCTTCTCCAGTAGCCGCTGGAAGGTCGCCGGATGCCGGTACATCATCGTCTTGGTGTGGATGTAGTTCCGCGACCCGCCCCCCTCGATCATGTAGCTTGCCAGCGTAAACGGCGAACCGATAAAGCCGATAATCCCGATGCGATCCTTGAAGTGCGCCACCACCTTGGCAATCGCCTCGGCCACGTAGCCCAGCTCCGACGCGCGATCCGTCCTCAGGCGCACCACATCTTCCTCGGTGCGCACCGGCTTATGGATCACCGGACCTTCGCCCGCCATGAATTCAAAATCCAGCCCCATGCACTCAAACGGCAGCAGCAGGTCCGCGAAGATGATCGCCGCGTCCACATCCAGCTTCTCCGCCGCCGTAATGGTCACTTCCGCGGCAAGCTGCGGTTTCTTGCATATCTCCAGCAGCGTATGGTGCTTGCGCACCGCCTGGTACTCCGCCATGTAGCGCCCTGCCTGCCGCAGGAACCACACCGGAGTGCGGTCCACCGGCTTGCGCAGGCACGCACGCAAAAATCTCGCCCCGCTAAGGAGCACTTCCGCTTCCCCCGCAGGGGCTAAATCAGCAACAGGTTTAATCGGATTCGATGGCATGTCTTCCATCGAGATTAGCATTTCCCCCTAACTACCCGTCCCACGAAAACAGGCCAGCGTTTCGTTCCGCTTCAATCGGGCTCGCGCTATTTCCGAAACGCCCCTGCCCCCGATAAACGTTGGGGTTGGCTTCTACCGTGCCATGGACGCTGTACGGAATAGACCGGAGTAGCCGTCACAGACTCCTTGTTCACGATGAGCAACTTACGCCGGACCAGCCACGTTATGGCGACTTGTGAAGCGGAACGCGAGAGGCCGGTTTCTTCGGCAAGCCTCACGTAGCTGATCGCGATTGGTTCCCCTAGACATTGTTGCTCGGCATATAGCCAAAGGTAGATAAGAAAGGCGGCAGGCTTATGGTCGTGCCCAACCAAATCCCGCATTAGCGTTCCGTGGACGTAGGCATCGATAATGATGTCATTCTTCATGGCTATACCTTTCGATGGTATAGCAACGAATGGGAGATTGCACTCGCTCAAAAGGGTCTCTAGGCTGTTCCTGGGAGGAATCACGACAAATGATCAGGGGAATTAAATTCGTCAACGTGCCGGTAAAGAATCAGGACGCAGCGTTGAAGTTTTACACCGAGACATTGGGATTCAGGGTAATGACTGACCAGGAGTTCATCCCCGGCGGCCAACGATGGATTGAGCTGTCTATTCCAGGTGCCGATACTGGTCTGTCACTATTCACGCCAGAAGGGCACGAGGACCGTATCGGTACATTTCAATCGATCACTTTCTGGTGCGATGACGTGTTTCAAACTGCCGAGGTTTTAAAACAGCGCGGCGCTAAATTCTTCCAGGAACCGAAGAAGGAATCCTGGGGCACTTCGGCCATATTCGAAGATTTGGAAGGGAATAAATTTGTGCTGAGTTCGCGATAAGCTTTGGGTGAAGAACTTTCAAACTATTTCGAATCAGTCTCGATAGACGCCCTGCCGTCCAAGAGTATTTCTGGAATGGGTCAAAATCGCCGTGCACTCGTCGCCATCAACGGACGAGTCCGGTTCCTGACGAGGGACGGTCATTGCGGGAATTATCCAAAATGGTGTTACGTCCGGAATGCCCACCATGCGACCGCAAGCGTTGTTGCAGTAACCCATGTTGGCCGCGCTTCGGTTGGCGGATTTCACAGCAGCCTCATTTCGCCCCGCTTCAATCGAGCCATCCCCCCAAAAACATCCCCCTTATGCCAAACCGCATTTTGAGTTTTAATGATCTGTCCGTTCATTCGAGGAAAGAGCCCGACATCCAGTGAAAAATCTTCGCCGCCTTTCAGCAGCACTCTTCTCCACATTGCTCGTAACTTCCTTCACGACCTTCGCCGCCGCCCAGCCCAGTGACGCGATTCACTACAACAGCACCGACAAAGTCTTCCGCATCGATTCCCCCGGAGTCACCTACGTCTTCGGCGTGAACGAAAGAAGCGAGCTGCAAGCCATCTATTGGGGTCAAAGGCTGGGCGACAACGACGTCCTGCCGGCTGCGCACGTCTATAGGGAGGCCGCCTCCCATGACCCCTCGCAAACCACCACACCTCAGGAGTTCCCGGGGTGGGGAGCGGGACTCTACCCGGAACCCTCCCTCAAGATCGCTTTTCCCGATGGCAACCGTGACCTCGTCCTCCACTACCTCAGCCACACCATCCAGGGCAACGCTATAGAGGTAGTCCTCAAGGACATCTCCCGCGAAGTCTACGTGACCCTCAAGTACGTCATCGATCCCGATACCGGAGTCCTCGGCCGCTCTGCCACCATTGAAAACAAGACCAAGGATTCGCTCGTGGTCAATCAGGCTGCCTCCGCTGCGTGGACCCTGCCGCACGCACCGAATTACACGCTCAGCTACCTCACCGGTCGCTGGGGAGCCGAGTTCCAGTTGCAGCGCGAAACCCTCCGCCCCGGCCAGCGCGTGCTTGAGAGCCGCCGTGGCGCCAGCGGTCACCAGAACAATCCCTGGTTTGCCATCAGCCGTGGCGAAACCGAGGAGACCACCGGCGACGTCTGGTTCGGAGCACTCGCGTGGAGCGGCTCCTGGCGCATTACAGTTGAGCAGACCCAACTCCAGGACGTCCGCGTCACCGGCGGCTACAATCCTTTCGACTTCGGCTACCACCTCGCCCCCGGCGAAAAGCTCTCCACTCCCGTCTTCTACGCGGGCTACACGCAGCACGGCATGGGCGAGGCCTCGCGCATCATGCATCGCTTTGAGCTGACCAGGATTGCTCCGCAGCAGCCGCACCCCAAGGTCCGCCCAGTCCTCTACAACTCCTGGGAAGCGACCGAGATGAACGTCGATGAGCCCGGACAGGTCGCACTCGCTCAGATGGCCGCCTCCATCGGCTCCGAGCGCTTCGTAATGGACGACGGCTGGTTCGGCCAGCGCAAGGACGACCACGCCGGACTCGGTGACTGGTACGTCAACCCGCAGAAATTCCCCAATGGTCTCAAGCCCCTCATCGACAAGGTGCACGCCCTCGGCATGGACTTCGGCATATGGGTTGAGCCGGAGATGGTCAACCCCAACAGCGACCTCTATCGCAAGCATCCCGACTGGGTCATCAACTTCACCGGCCGCCCCCGCACTGAGGGCCGCAACCAGATGCTCCTTAACCTCGCTCGCCCAGACGTTCGCGAGTACGTCTACAACTTCCTCGACAAACTCCTCAGCGACAACCAGATCGCATTTCTGAAATGGGACTATAACCGCAGTTGGTCTGAGCCTGGGTGGCCCGCCGTTGCGCCGGAAGATCAGCAAAAGATCTACGTCGCCTACGTTCAGAACCTCTATTCCATCCTCGATGAACTGCGAGCCAAGCATCCCGGCGTCGAGATTGAGTCCTGCTCCAGCGGCGGTGGCCGTGTGGATCTCGGCATCCTCCAGCGCACAGATGAAGTCTGGACCTCCGACAACACCGACCCCTTCGATCGCCTCTTCATTCAGGACGGCTACTCGCAGGGCTACGCGCCCCTCTTCATGATGGCGTGGGTTACTGACTCGCCGCACTGGATGAACAAACGCGATACCTCCATCGAGTACCGCTTCCTGGTGTCGATGCAGGGCTCGCTCGGTGTCGGCGCGAATCTCAAGAAGTGGACGCCCGCTGACTTCGCTGCGGCGAAGACTCTGATCGCCGCCTACAAAGACGTGCGTGAGACAGTGCAGCGCGGCAGCCTCTATCGCCTCATCTCGCCGCTCAATGGCAGCGAGCAATCCTCAACGGAATACGTGGCGCAGGATAAATCGCAGGCGGTTGTCTTCGCCTTCCTGCACTCCAGCATCTTCGGCAATCCTTATCCCACGCTCTACCTGCGCGGACTCGATCCCCACGCCAACTATAAGTTGGACATGATCTACGGCAAGATGCTCGACCCGGGACCAACAACGGCCACGGGTTCCTACTGGATGTCTCACGGAGCCAACCTCAACCTCCTCGGAGATTTCCAGGCCGCGTCGTTCAAACTGACTCGCGTGCAATAAACTCGCATATACCTCAATATCAAAAGCCCTGCAGCATCACGCTGCAGGGCTTTTGATTGTTAGCCAGCGCGCCTTACGAACTCATAAACGGAAGCATCGCCGCCCCCAGTAGCCCCGCATCCGAACCCAGCAGAGCAGGCACAACATTCGTATGCAGCGGATTCATGTCGCGCCCACCCTCGGGCGCCGTCAACCGGTACACATAGCTGTCGCGCATCAGCACCTCAAACATCGTGGGCGCAAATAAATGCCACGAGTGCACCACCCCTCCGCCAATCACATAGAGCGGAAGATTCAGAGTGTTCACAAGCTGCGCCAGGCTTAGCCCGAGATACTTCCCAACCTTGCGATACACTTGCCGCGCGCCCTCGTCGCCACCATCTGCAAGCTCGGCCACCTCGCGCGCGGTGATGCTGCCGCTCGTCTCCAGCACTCGCGCAATTCCTGCAGACTCACTCGCCATCTCTCCCGCCATGCGGCTGATGGCCGTAGCGGATGCCAGGACTTCAAGACAGCCGTGTCCTTCGCAGCCGCAAAGCGGGCCATCGTATTCGAGCGGTCCGTGCCCGGCCTCTCCCGCCATCCCCAGCATTCCGTGCCATACGCGGCCATTCAAAATGATCCCGTTGCCTACGCCCGTTCCCAGCGTCAGCATGCACAGCGAGTCCACGCCACGCTCCTTGCCACTGCCATGCAGGTATTCCGCCAGTGCCGCCGCGTTCGCGTCGTTCTCAATGGTCACCGGCATGCCCAGCACTTTTTCAATTTCGACCTTCAGCTCAAATCCATCCCACCCAGGAAAATTCGGCAGGTGGTAAAGCTTCCCCGAGGGCAGTTGTATCGGCCCCGGGCTCCCCACACCCACGCCCACTAGCTCCCGCGTTCCCTTCAGCTTGTCCGCAATCTCATGGATCGCAGAGCACATATCTTCCACCACCGCATATTTCCCCGCATCCAGCCGCGTAGGAATCGCGATGCTCTCCAGCCTCTCCTGCTCTCGCGTAAACGCCGCAATGCGCAGGTTCGTTCCACCCAGGTCAACACCAATCGAAAAATTGTCCATGTGTTTTATGTCTAGCCCTTCGCCTTGAAGTACACCGCATATCGCTCGTCTGTCACCTGGTAGAGAGGCACAATGCTCATCTTGGAGCTTTGCCCTGCCGTGCGGAATTTCAACTCGCCTTCCGACACCGGCTCAACCCAATCCGCAGTGGCGCTCGCGGACTGAATCTCCGGCGCTGCCGCGGCTGGTGGAAGATTCTTCGGGTAGTCCTCATCGGAGACGCGCAGATCCTCCGGCCCCTTGCCGCCCACCAGGCCAGCCAGCACCAACGGCCCATACAGCGCAGACTGCATTGTTGGATCGCCATTCAGCGGCTCCGCGCGGAGCTTCATTGGCAGCGTCAATTTCACCGTGTCTCCGCTTTGCCACGTGCGCGTCAACGTCAGGTAGGCGCCCGGCTGCGCAAATACCTCCAGCGGTTTGCCGTTCACGCTCACGCTGCCACCCGCCGTCACCCACGCGGGAATGCGCAGATTCAATGCAAACTTCGCCGGCTGCTCCAGCTTCATCGTTAGCAGAGTGCCGCGCTCTACCGGGAAGCGTGTCTCCTGCCGCAGCCGCAACTTGTGTTCCGGCCAGGGCAGCTCCGAAGAAATAAACTGGTTCACGTACACGCCCGCGCCATCGTGGAAGTAGATCGTGTCGTTCAGCTTCGCGAACTCCTCCGCGCCCGTACCCGTGCAGCACCAGAACGCGCCCTCCTTCGAGTGGTACAGTTTCCAGTACCCCGCCGCCAGCGGGTAGTAATACATCTTCAGCCCATCGGGATTCTGCGTGCCCAGCCGCGCGTTGAAAAGCGTCCGCTCGTACGCATCCATCCAGTGCGGATCGCCCGTCCACGACGCAACATGCCGCATCAGCTTCATCAGGTTGTAGGCCACGCAGCACTCCGCATTCGTAAAGCTCAGCTGCCCGCCCAACTCTCCCGGGTCCGTCCTCCAGCTCTCATCATTGCTGGTGTTACCAATGGAGTACGACCTCTCCGTCAGCACCTCGTTCAGAAAATACTCAGCGATCGTGCGGTAGCGAGTCTCCCCCGTCAGCTCGTACATGCGCGCCGCGCCAATCACCTTGGGCACGTGCGTATTCGCGTGCAGCCCTTTCAGCTGATCGCGTCGTGCCGCCAGCGGATCAAGAAACACAGGCTGCTCAAATCGCCGCGCCGTTGCCAGGTAGGCTTCCTTTCCTGTCACGGCATACAGATTCGCCAGCACCTCGTTCATGCCGCCGTACTCATCCGTCAGCGCCTGCTGCAGCTGCTGCACCGTCAGCTTCTGCGTCCAGTTGCCCACCCACTCAGCCATTCCTTCCGCCACCGCCAGAGCCTGCTCGTTGCCGGTGTGGATATACATGTCCAGCAGCCCCGCCATGATCTTGTGGATCGTGTAGAAGGGAGCCCACACCTTCTGGTCCGCTACCAGCCGATCAAAGTAAGTCGTTGGAAACGCGCTGATGTACCCCGCGCCGTTCTTCCGCTGACACTCCGCCAGCACCGCCACCACCGCATCGCCCTTGCGCTTCAGGCTCTCGTTTCCGCTGCTCGCGTAGGCCAGTGCGCTCGCCGAAAGATAATGCCCGCCGTTGAAGTGCCCGCGAAGTTCGCAGTCCGGCTTCTCCCATCCGCCATAGGGCTTGCCAACGGGAGTGATCCCCGCCTGCACGCGAAAGCTGTACATCAGCCGGTCCACATCCAGTGAGTCGAGATACTTCTGGTTGTACTCAGCCTCTGTCGCAAAGATGCCTGGCAGCAGCCGCACCTGCGTCATCGGAAACGGCATAATCCGCGGCATCACCTTCTCCCGGTTGCCTCCGTGCGCCTTCTCCGCCGGGCCGTCCGTCACCGCGTCCTGCCACGCCGCCGCCTCTGCACCCGTCGCGGATGCCATCGCCGCACCAGCAGCCATCGTTGTCCCCACCACAAACTGCCTGCGCGTCCAGTGCATCGCCATCGCAAAAGCCTCTTTCTATCTCGATCAGGATTCGCAGCAATTGTAAGCGCTTCCTCCTCGATGCGAAAACTTCCCGCAACTCAACAACCGCGCCCCAGCCATCACTCCAGCCCGCGCAGCCCTGGGCATAGAATGGTTCCGTCACAAAGCCTTGGGAAAGGCCGAGCCATGTCAGCCGAAAAACCAGTCCCAACCATCCCTCGTAAAATCCTCGCGCCCCTCGATTTCAGCGACTCTTCTCTTCTGGCCCTCGCCAGCGCCGTGGACCTGGCGAAGCATTTTCGCGCAACCCTGCTCCTCGTTCACGTTGTCCCAATGCTGCCGCCCGTCAGCGGCGCAGACTTCTTCCGCGAATCCGAGTACGTGAGGGAACTGCAGCGCGACGCCGAATCCCGCCTGCGTGCCATTCTCGCGCCCATACTCGCCGACGGCATCTCTGTCGAATCCCTCGTTCCCGTCAGCAACGACACCGCGGGCGAGATCCTGCGCACCGCCGAGCATCAGCACGCCGACATGATCGTCATTGCCACCCACGGCCTCACCGGCCTGCGCCCTCTCATCTTCGGCTCAACCACAGAGAAGGTCACCAAGCTGGCGCACTGCAACGTACTCGTGATCCGCGTTCCCAGAACGCAGGGCTCACCCACCTCGTAAAGGCACCAAAGGAAATCCATCCATGAAGACGGCTCACGCGGCACTCGCAATCCTTATCCTTGCCACAACCATGCTCAGCGCCCAATCCCAACCGGCCCCCAAGCCAGCCAACTCACCCAGTGCCGTCACCGCCAATGGCTATCAGAAGAAGTGGTGGAAGGAAGCCGTCGTCTACCAGGTCTATCCCCGCTCCTTCAAAGACTCCAACGGCGACGGCATCGGCGACCTCAAGGGCATCACCTCGCGGCTCGACTACATCAAGGGACTCGGCGTCGACGTCATCTGGCTCAGCCCGCACTACGATTCGCCCAACGCCGACAACGGCTACGACATCCGCGACTACCGCAAGGTCATGAAGGAGTTCGGCACCATGGCCGACTTCGACGAGCTTCTCGCCGGAGTCAAGCAGCGCAACATGAAGCTCATCCTCGACCTCGTCGTCAATCATTCCAGCGACGAGCACGCATGGTTCGTCGAGAGCCGTAAATCAAAAGACAATCCCTACCGCGACTACTACATTTGGCGGCCCGCCAAAGACGGCAACGTGCCCAACAACTGGGCCTCCTTCTTCTCCGGCTCCGCCTGGAAGCTCGATCCCACCACCGACGACTACTACCTCCACCTTTTCGCCGACAAGCAGCCCGACCTCAACTGGGAAAATCCCAAGCTCCGCAACGAGGTCTACGACCTGATGAAGTTCTGGCTCGACAAGGGCGTCGATGGCTTCCGCATGGACGTCATTCCCTTCATCTCCAAGCACCCTGACTTCGCCGACTATCCGCCAGCAGTACATGGCCCATCCCGAATTCTTCTATACGCAAGGCCCCCATCTCCACGACTACCTCAAGGAGATGAACCGCGAAGTCCTCTCAAAATACGACGTCATGACCGTGGGCGAAGCCTTCGGAGTTACTCTCCCGCAAACTCCCGCCCTCGTCGACGATCGCCGCGACGAACTCAACATGATCTTCTTCTTCGACATCGTGCGTCTTGATCGCGAAGGCTGGCATGCGAAGCCCTGGACACTGCCCCGAGCTCAAGGCCGTCTACGATCGGCTCGACGCCGGCCTCGATGTCCATAGCTGGAACACCGTCTTCCTCTCCAACCACGACAATCCCCGCGTCGTCTCTCACTTTGGCGATGACTCGCCCCAGCATCGCGCCGCCTCCGCAAAGGCACTCGCCACCATGCTCTTCACGCTCAAGGGCACGCCCTATCGTCTACCAGGGCGACGAGCTCGGCATGACAAATTATCCCTTCCACAACATCGAGGACTTCGACGACATTGAAGTGAAGAACAGCTACAAGGCACGAGGTCCTCACCGGCACCAGGTCAGCGAAGACGAATACTTCGCAACCTGCGCAAGACCAGCCGCGACAATGCTCGCACGCCCATGCAGTGGGACGACTCCGCCAACGCGCGGCTTCACCACCGGTCCCAAAGCCATGGCTCGCCGTCAATCCGAACTACAAAGAGATCAACGCCAGCCAGGAACTAGGCCGACCCAAACTCCATCTATCACTACTACGCAGAAAATGATCGCGCTGCGAAAGAGCGCTCCGGCACTCATCTACGGCGACTATAAAGACATCGATCCCGACAACCCGTCCATCTTCGCCTACACGCGCATCCTCGGCGCTGATAAGTATCTCGTCGTTCTCAACCTGTCGAAGGCGCCCGTAACTTACGCGTTGCCCTTAGGCCTCAAAGCCGGCGAGCTCGTCGTCTCGAATATGACTGCAAAGGAATCGCAGACGAACAAACTCTCTCTCCAACCATGGGAGGCAAGAGTCTACAAGGTGAACTAGCCTTTGCTCTCGGATGATTTGTGACCTGTATCGAGCGGCATACCGTCTCGCGCTAGTGCTACTTACCGCCGAGCATTGCCTCAACCTCAGGCCTCGTAGGCATTGAGGGCTGCGCGCCCTTTCGCGTTACCGAAATCGCCGCAGCGGCTGAGGCAAATCTTCCGCTCTCCGCTGCGCTCTTCCCCAGCATCAGGGCGACGGCAAACGCGCCGTTAAATGCATCGCCCGCTGCGGTGGTATCTACGGCCTTCACTGCGAAGGCCTCGACCTCAGCCGCTTCACCACCGCGCGTCGCCACATACGAACCCTTCGCGCCCATCTTAAGAATCACGCCCGACAACCCCGTCTCCAGCAGGCCGCGCGCAATTGTCTCCGCACCTCCCGTCGTCTCCGTAAAAAATGCGGCCTCGGTTTCGTTGGGAGTGAACCACGCTAACTCGCGGAAAAGTTCAGCGGGCAGCGTGCGCGCCGGCGCAGGATCCAGCATCAGTGGCACCTTGCTCTCGCGGCACATCTCTGCCAGCCGCACTACTGTCTCCAGCGGTATCTCCAGCTGCGCCAGCACCACACCAGCCCCGCGAATCAGCTCAGCATGTTCCTCTAAGTATTCAGGCGACACAAGCGCGTTCGCACCGGGCACTACGATGATACTGTTCTCGCCATCCGCCGCTACCGCAATCAAAGCCACTCCCGTACTGCCCGGCGCCTTGCCCACTGCGGCTGTCTCCACGCCTACACCCGCCAGCTTCTCCAGCATCTGCGAGCCAAAAATATCCGAGCCCACCTTGCCCACCATCTGCACCGGGTATCCGAGCCGCGCCACCGCCACCGCCTGGTTCGCACCCTTGCCTCCGGGAATAATCTCAAAGTCGCTCCCGGTCACTGTCTCGCCCGCCAGCGGAATTCGTGCCGTGCCCGCCACCATATCCACGTTGATGCTGCCAACTACCACAATCGGCTTAGCGCTCTCCGATGACATTTCCACTCCCATCTCGTCGCGATCCGTTAGTGCAAAGGGGCCAACGCTACCGAGCTTAGCCCCAGCACAAACAGCAGGAACATCCACACCAGGTATCGCTTTGCGCGCGCAGGAGCACCGGCAAATTCACGCCACACAAAAATACCCCAGCATGCTGATACCAGCGTCGCGCCTTGCCCGATCGAATACGATACTGCGGGACCAACCATCCCCGCCCGCGATGCCACAAAGTTCAGCGCCGCGCCCGTACACCAGATCGCTCCACCTACGATGCCCCACCAGTGCCACGACATCTTTGCTGCGGTGTAGCCGCTCATCGCTACTGGCTCGCGTCCATCCAGTGGCTTGCGCATCAGCAGGTAGTTCACCGGAATCGAACACAGCCCCACACCGATCACAAAAAACAGCGTCGCTGCATAGGGCCCGGTGCGCCATCGCCTGTCATCGCCTTCGATACCAGTGGATAAAAGCTTCCCATCAGCAGCCCCGCAATCAGGCTGATCACAATTCCTCTGCGGCTCATCGCCGGCTTGTCGCGCTCGCGCTCACGGTACGCAATTGCATCGCAAATAATCGCTGCCACCACCAGAGCGATCCCGCCAAACAACATCACGGGATTTCCCTTCGGCGCCAGCAGGTAGCTGCTCACCGCTCCCACCACCAGCGCCAGCCCAATGCCAATGGGGAATGCAACCGCCAGTCCCGCAATATCGATCGCCGCCACCAGCAGCAGGTTTGCCACGTTGAATACAACTCCCCCCGCTATCGCCAGCCAAATGTGGTGGCTGTCCGCATGGCCCACATCCGTGAGGAAGGGAAGTCCCTTGTCACCGGCACTCCCCAGCGTCAGGCCCCATAGCAGCACTCCCGCAAATAGACCAATCACATAGTCCCAATAGAAAAGCTGAAAGCGATAGCCGGGCGCCAGCTTCACCGTGTTCGCCCACGATCCCCAGCACAGCATCGTGCAGATCATGAACGAAAGCGCCATCCCGTACGTCTCAGGCTGATACATGCAATAGCTCCCATCGCAATCTTGCAGTGCAAGGCGCCTTCCCAACAAGCTCGCTTCGTTTGCCGTGGAAGTTGGAACGAGGCGGAGCCTTATCAATCCAACGGAGCTTCACCGCACACCATGAACGTCGCTCATGTACAGCGCAGCCGCGTAAGCTTCAACAGGATGCGACGACAATAGGCAATCCCCTTTTGGCTGTCAAGCATTGCTCTCCTCGTCTTGCGCGCAATAAAAATGTGGGAAGCATTCAAGCTCCCCACATCTTCAACTGCTCACGCACACAGCGCCCGTCCAGTTTCTACGGAAGCTGGTAATTGCTGTTTTGCACCACGACCGTCATCTGCTTGCTCACTCCGTTGATCGTCTCTGTAGCAACATGGCTCGGACCACCTGGGATCTGCGCCATCTGCACATCCACGGTCACCGCGTCGCTCGGATCAGTCAGGTAACTCGCAATCGACAGGCTCTGCATGCCACCCTTCGCCTTGTTGATCGTGATCGTCATCTTGTCGCCTTGCTTCACGTAATTCGTAAACACCAGCTTAACGTCTCCCGGGGTTCCGGCGGGTCCGGCCATGATGTTGCCTGCTGCCTTGGCCGCGTCGATCTTTGCCGCGCTAGGCGGCACATATTGGCCGATCAAGGTCTTCATCGAATCTGCGTATGCCTTGAACTCATCCACCTTCTTCTCGACTACATGCTGCTTCAGGCGGCCACCACTCGGCGGTGCCGGCGGCGGATCAAGCGAAGTCTTCTGCGGCTTGCCGTCGGGTCCGGTCACTACCTGATCGTGCATCACCTTCTTCACTTCACCCTTCAGGCTTACCGTCGTCGTCTGCGTGTAGGTGTACTTCGCCAGGGCCTGCTTGTTCATCGCAGCCATCGTCTTCAGATCAGCAATCTTCTGCTGCATCTCTGGATTCTGTGCGGCGCTGGTTAGTGTGAAAGCTGCGCCGCCGGCAACTACTGCAAACGCCAACAACGGGGAACAGAATTTCTTGATGGAACTGAATCTCATAGACAGCCTTTCTATTACCTTTGTGCGGAAATCCGCGGCTCTACTTAGGTGGATATTTCTGGAACAGCTTTTTCATCGCCTTGTTCAGGTTGTTCATGTTCTTTTGCTGATTGCTGCTGGGGTCGAGAGTCTCGGCCGCACTTCCCGTCCACACCAGTTGCTTGGTGGCAGGGTTGTACATGTCCACAACCAGCGTGCCGTTATTAATAGTGGAGCTCGTTGCAGAGCCCATACCGCCCCAGCGCAGACCGCCCATTCCATAAGCGTTCCACTGCCTCTGCTGTTGCACCGCTGTCTGATACCCGACGTACAGATCTGCTGGATCGTTGGCCACCATCGTCAGCCCCTTCGAAGACAGCTGCGTATTCACAGCGTCCTTGATCTCCTGGTCCACGATCTGGTTGGGATGTGAGCCACCCTCGATCACTACCCATTTGTACGTGTGAAAATTTGCAAAATTTGTGCCCGGCATCGAGTTGACTGTGATCTGTTGAGCCCATGTTGCGTTGCAGACCATGAAAGCCAGCGCCACCAGTAGATAAGGCCCCAACATCTTGATCCGAATTTCGCGCCGCATTTGAATCTCCTTTTTAGCTACAGATTCTTAGCTGTTGACTTTAAACCGCAGCCGCACAATATGCGATGAATTTCTTTACTCCAGCCCTGCCGCGAATCGATCGCTTTGCTCCTCCACTTCGCGTGCCCAGGCACTGGTCGGAGTGCTCCGCATGTGATGTGGCTCACATCCCAACTCCACCAGCAACCTGCAAAATCAGAATCGCGCCGTATACAAAACTCATCGAAAAGGCCTCCCAGGGTGTCAAAATTAACCAAAATTGCACAGTAACCAAAATCTCCAAGTGCCTCTCTTTCTACGCCATGAAGGAAAAACTTAATCTAAATATCGACGAAAAACACCGCCACCACCTATCATGACCCCTCCACCAATTTCCGATCGCGTTCGCGCTGAGGGTGTGCATCGACCATCGCAAACTGTGTGGAGGAATACGGAGAATGCCGTGTTAAAGACATTGTTCAAGAGCGGCGCGGAACGCTGGTTGTCGTGCAATCCACCATTGCTGCTTGTGCTCTTGCTGCTGACCGGGGCGGTATCCGCTTCGGGGCAGCAGAAGGGGCAATACCTGCAGGGACAATATGGGTTGAATGCCGGAGTAATTCCCGACCCGGGTGTCACCTACATGAACATGGCGTTCAACTATTCGGCCAACACGTTGAACGACAAAGAGGGCCACAGCATTCCCCACATAACGGACACGTACGAGTTCTGGGTGGATGAGAACATCATCATGCTTGTACCAGACGTGAAGGTTTTGGGAGGCAATTTTGCGCCGTATGTTGCCGTGTCCTTCGCAAATGGTTCGCTGGTTGCAGACATCACAGGGACCAATCTGAGCGGCGGCGGAGGTGGCGCAGGGATGGCGGATATGTGGGTGGAACCGCTGCAAATGGGCTGGCACTTAAGCCGTGCCGACGTCACCGCTGGTTATGCGTTCGTGGCGCCGACGGGCCGTTTCACGCCGGGCGCCTCCAATAATGTCGGCTCAGGCTATTGGGGCAATCACCTGAACACGGGCGTCACTGGATACATCACCAAGAACAAGGGCACGAGCGCCAACGTCTTTCTGGATTGGGAGCAGCACGGCAAAAAGCGCGGCACCGACATCACGCCGGGTCAGGCTCTGACCATGGAATGGGGACTGGGACAAGCTCTGCCGCTGAACAAGCAGATCACCAAGGTGGCGCAACTGGGAGTGGTCGGCTACGATCAGTGGCAGCTCACCGCGAACCAGGGCCTGACCGCTCATAATCCGTACTATTCCGTTTATTCGATCGGTATGCAGGCGAACTACGTCGATCTGAAGCACGGGTTACTGGGCTTCTTCAAGTACTACAACGAACTCAGCGCCTATGCCCACCCGTTGGGACGCACCTTCGTCTTCGGTGGCTCTTACAGCTGGACATACGCCAAGCCGAAAATGCCTTAGTAGACGCAGGTATCGACGGTCTGAACACCAGGATTGAATATGCTGGCAATCGGCCAACGACCTCTTCCCGGACTGTCGCGGGAAAGTTCTGACTCCGCGCGCATCGTGTCGCGCCGTCGCGGCTTGTTTGTAGAAGTCTTGAGCCTTGGCGTTGGATTGCAGCTATTACTTTTCGTCGTGTCGAGTTTCGCTCAACAGCAAATGCCGGACAATCCGAGTCCGCAGACCGATAAACAACTCAACGTGAATTGGCTGTACGGCTCCTACGTTCCCAAGGATGTTCCCCTCCAATCGCTCAATGGGCATCAGCGCGTGAAACTCTATGTTCGTCAGACGTATGTGACGTGGGGAATTTACGTTAAGACCACGTTCTTTGCTTTGCATGACCAGGTGCGCGATACCTATCCGCAATGGGGAGATGGTTTCGAAGGCTTTGCAAAACGCCTGGGAACGCGCGAGGCGGAGTTCGTCATTCAGAACTCTGTCATCTCGTTAGGGGATGGTGTAATGGGCTGGGAACCACGCTATGACCGCTGTCGCTGCAGTGGATTCTGGCCGCGAACTCGCCATGCTGTTGTCAGAAACTTTGTCACATACGACCGAACAGAAACCTCGCTGCGCCCGCAAATCTTCACCTACCTGGGCGCGTTTACGGGCAGCGTGACAGCCACAACATGGCAACCAGGAAATCCGAACTGGCAAGTGAAGGGCTACCAGGCGGCCATCACACAGGTTCCAGTCGGTATGGGGATAAACTTCATTGGTGAGTTTGCGCCGGAGATTTTCGGAATCTTTCGCAAGGACAAGCACAAGGATAAGCAATGACTAACATTCCACTTTCTTCGCTGTCACCATTCCCCGCGCAGGCCGGAGCAAAACGCCGGTATCACGCCATGGTGAAGCCGACCGGATCAATTTGCAACCTGGACTGCACGTATTGCTACTACCTTCACAAGCAGGAACTATTGGGAAGCGAGAGCAAGTTCCGAATCTCCGATGAGATTCTCGAGACACACATTCGCCAGTACATTGAAGGACAGGACGGTACGGAGGTTGTGGTTTCGTGGCAGGGTGGCGAACCCACGCTGCTGGGGCTCGAATTTTTCGAGAAGGTTATTGAGCTGGAGAAAAAATACAAGCGGCCCAACCAGACTATTGAGAATGATCTGCAGACCAACGGCACGCTGCTCGATGAAGGTTGGGCGCAGTTTCTGCATGAGCACAAGTTCCTGGTGGGCTTAAGTATTGATGGACCGGAGGAGCTGCACGATCAGTTCCGGGTTGCGAAGGATGGCAAGCCGACCTTCAAAAAAGTCTTCGCGGCGAGTCAACTGCTCCATCGGTACAACGTCCCGTTCAATTCTTTGACGGTCGTGAATCGCGTCAACGCCAAGCGCCCGCTGGATGTCTACAAATTTCTGCGCAATGAAGTTGAGCCGCGCCAGATGCAGTTCATTCCCTGCGTAGAGCCGAAGGTTTTCCGCAACGTCGCACCGCAGCAATGGGATGCCGCAGCCCTGCCTGTTTATGACACACCAGCGGCCCGCCCGGGAACTCCGGATTCCGCGGTCACGGACTGGTCATTGGATCCCGAGGACTGGGGCACGTTTCTATCGTCCATATGGGATCGCTGGTATAGCCGCGACTATGGCAAGGTCTTTGTCAACCTTTTTGAGACGGCGGTCGCGCAGTGGATGGGGATGCCGTCGCAGCTGTGCATCTATCACGACTTCTGCGGCAAAGGTGTGGCGCTCGAGCATGACGGCAGTTTGTATTCATGCGACCACTACGTTTATCCGGCCTACAAGTTGGGAAACATTCAGCAGACCTCAAGTTCGCGGATGGTGTTCTCGGATGATCAGAAGCGGTTTGGCTTCGCCAAGAGTTCCACGCTTCCGCAACGCTGCAAGGACTGTAAATACCTGTTCGCCTGCAACGGGGAGTGTCCTAAGAATCGCTTGATCCGCACTCCCTCAGGCGAGCCGGGTCTCAACTATCTTTGCAAGGGTCTGCAGAAGTTCTGGGCCCACATTGATCCGGACATTAAGGAGATCATCTCTCGCATTGAGAAAGAGCGAGCTTCATATTAGCGGGTGACTAAACGAAATCGGTAAATTTAACAGGCCAACTTAGTAAGTGTCTGGTAGGAATAAACGCACGCGGTACTCCGCTTCTCCCATAACTCTCTGGATTTGAAGCCATGAGACTCTTACGTAATTTGCTCACGACCACGGTGCTAATTTTCTCTCTGTCTGCGCACGGCTCGGCCCAGGATCCGGGGTGGCACCGCAAGATCGTCAAGGCTGGCGAGACGCTGAGTGTGTATCAGCCACAGGTAGACCCATGCACCTGCTTCACTGATCCGATGTGGCGGAAGGCCTTCCAACTAACTCCCACTGGCGCCTGTGGAAACACAGCTGCAGGCAAGACCGCGAACGGTGACATGTATGCTGGTCACGACGGAAATGTGCATTCCGATACGGGCTCAGGCTGGCAGAGATACGACAACAGCATCAGCTCGTGGAATAACGTGAATACAAGCAAGCGCAGCAACGCGAGCAGAGTGCGAATCAGGATCGCGAATCCAGCAAGTATGTTCAACGTCGTTTTTGACGAGCAGCATAGTTCGGCATTCAAGAGGACAGCATGAAGACGATTAAGGGTCCCGGCATATTTCTGGCGCAGTTTGCGGGCGATAACGCACCATTCAACAGCTTGGCGGGCATTTCAGGTTGGGCGGCCGGCCTTGGTTTTAAGGCTGTCCAGTTGCCAACCACCGATCCTCGTCTCTTTGATCTGGCGAAGGCCGCCGCGAGTGTGAACTACTGCGACGAGATCCGCGGGACTCTCAAAGAGCATGGCCTCGATGTCTCTGAGTTATCGACTCACCTGCAAGGTCAGTTGATCGCGGTTCATCCCGCATACAACCTGCAGTTCGACGGATTTGCTCCGGCGAGCGTTCACGGCAATGAAGCTGCGCGGCGAGAGTGGGCAACAGAACAGATGAAATTGGCTGCGCGCGCGAGCAAGAATCTGGGACTCACGGCGCATGCGTCCTTCTCCGGTGCGCTGGCATGGCCGTATTTCTATCCATGGCCACAGCGACCGGCGGGACTGATCGAAGAGGCTTTCAAGGAGCTGGCCAAGCGATGGATCCCGATTCTCAATGCCTTTGAGGATGCCGGTGTCGATGTCTGTTACGAATTGCATCCGGGTGAGGATTTGCACGATGGCACTACCTTCGAGCGCTTCCTGGCGGCCGTGAACAATCACTCGCGCTGCCGGATTCTCTTCGATCCCAGCCACATGGTTCTTCAGCAACTGGACTACCTTACGTTCATCGATCACTACCATGAATACATTCGTGCGTTTCATGTGAAGGATGCGGAATTCCGCCCCAACGGTAAGTCTGGCGTCTATGCCGGATACCTTGACTGGATTGATCGCCCTGGGCGATTCCGTTCGCTTGGCGACGGCCAGGTGGATTTCGGTTCAATCTTCAGCAAGCTGGCCCAGTACAACTATCCGGGATGGGCGGTGCTGGAGTGGGAAGACTGCATCAAAAACGGCGAGGACGGGGCTCGAGAGGGTGCTGAATATATCATCCAGCACCTGATTCGAGTGACGGATCGAGCCTTCGACGACTTTGCCGGCGCTGCCACCGACGTCGAGCAGAATCGCAAACTCCTCGGAATATAAGCAGGCTCCTGCTTCCAGCACGAAGACCTGCTCGAGGCCACATGTCCGACTACGCAGTTGTCTTGGTCGCAAAGCAAGTTCTCTTGATTTGCGGCCCTGGACGCTGCGTTTGAATCCCGCGACAAATCAACATATCTGATATTGAATTCTCCAATCTGAGCTGCGCGTGTGTATTTTGGCTGCGCTCGATTCACCGACAGCGGCGAACGTAACCGCTGGTGTGGCCCTCTCCTCACCCTAATGGGCATACAGGCACTACAACTTGCGGGGGCCTTGGTAACCAGCGAGTGTAATTACCCAACCCTTCCTGAAATGGGAACCTGTTGCTGTAGCACTAGGCAGCATAGCGAGACCGCGGGCCGAGGCAGTTGGATCTAGTGCAACAGCCGAAACCCGCCGATGTCACTGCATACAGGAACCAAGCATCATGCTGTGCCGATGAGCTTGCCAGCGGGGCCGATACCCCGCGGCCCGCTTCTTCGAATTGAGTAATGGGTTACTCCGGGTAACCGAAAGTTCTGATTGATGTGCTTTCTTACTCACTGCCTTTGATGTTTGTACCGATTCTCTGTTCGAAGAGGTGAGTCTGGTGATTGAGCCACGAATATTTTTCTTTCCAAATGCGCCGATTGCCGGCGAATGCTCGACTCACGACTCCGGCTCGGCAAGTGCAGTGAACGATTCTCTCCGAGTCCGCTCCTCGTCCCAAAAAACAGCGACGCAAAGTTCTGTAGTGAACGCCCATCGCCTTCATACCGTTCTCTTTATTTTCGTCACTCTCACTTCGCTCGCGGCAATGACAGGCTGCGGATTCCACCTGAATGGAACTTCGGCCACAACGGATGGCGCACAGATAAGAATCACGCCCGCAAATCTTTCGTTTGGGACAGTTGCGGTCGGCCAATCTGTAAGTACGAGTGTTACGGTGGTGAATCCCGGCACCTCGCCGCTGACCATCTCCGGCGTGAATATTGACGATCAGTCCTTCTCCGTCTCTTCGGCGAATAATCCGCCCGTCAATCTCAGCCCCTTCCAGACGTACACGTTCAAGGTCGACTTCAAACCTACGTCTCCGGCGCCCTATAAGGCCAATCTGACGATTCAAAGCACGGCAGTAAATGACATTGGAGCCATACCGGTCAGCGGCAGCGGGACTTCGGACAGTATTCCGCAGATCTCCATTTCGTCGTCCAGCCTCGCCTTTGGCTCGGTTGCCGTCGGCAACAGCGTATCGCAGCCGCTGGTGTTGACCAATACAGGTTCGATGCCTCTTAACATCACGGCGTTGACGCCGACGGGAGCCTCCTTTACCGTCACTGGCGGCAGTTTCCCAATGTCGCTTGATCCAAATGCGTCTGCGAATCTGCAAGTACTTTTCTCACCCATGTCCGGCGGCGATGCCACTGGCCAGATTGAAATTGACAGCAACTCGGGTTCGAACGGAGTGGCGCTGGTAGCTCTCTCGGGCAGCGGCGCGGTCACCAGTATTCCCCAGCTGTCGGTAAATCCGATTGGGATCGATTTCGGTTCTGTGACGGCGGGCGCAACAGGCACGCAGCCTCTCACTTTGATTTCAACTGGCACGGAATCCGTCGTGGTGAATTCAGTTGCTATTTCGGGCGGCGGTTTCTCGCTGTCGGGAGGCTCATTCCCAGCGACCCTGGTACCAGGGCAGCAGCTTGCTCTGCAGGTGGAGTTTGCTCCCGGGAGTGCAGGCAACGCGGCTGGCCAGATCGTCGTCAGCAGCAACTCGGTTGCATCGCCTACGACCACAGTTAATTTGAGCGGTGTGGGTCTTTCTGCGACTCCCCCGCCTCCATCCGGGAGTCCTCAACTCTCCGTCCTGCCAGGTGCGCTCAGCTTCGGCGACGTGACCTTGGGGAGTCCTACGAGCCAGTCTGTGGCGCTCGTTTCGACGGGTACATCCACGGTTACCATCACGTCGGCGAGCATAGTGGGAGGAGCCGGCTTCTCAATTGCCGGCGGTGGCTTCCCCATCACGCTCAATCCAAATCAGCAGATCTCGATACCAGTGGAGTTCGACCCCTCGGCGACGGGCGCGGTCACAGGCCAGATCATCATCACCAGCGACTCCTCTACAGGTCCGGCGACAATCACGCTGAGCGGGAATGGCGTCGCCAGCCCGACCCCGCAACTCGCTGTATCGCCGGGTGCCGTAAGCTTTGGCTCAGTGACGGTTGGAAGTCCCGTAACTCAGGGCGTCACGATTACGTCAACCGGCACAGCCGCGGTTACGATCAGTTCGGTCAGCATCAGCGGCAAGGGTTTCACCGTTTCTGGGGGCAACTTCCCACTGACGTTGAATCCGAATCAACAGGTAACGCTGCAAGTGGAGTTCGACCCGAGCGCGACCGGTTCTGCGGCAGGGCAACTCACGGTGAACAGCAATTCTTCCGCTGGCCCTGTAGCCCTGGTGTCGTTGAGTGCTACGGGTGCCGCAGTGCCAAATCCTCAGCTGGCGGTCTCGCCGGGATCTATCAGCTTTAGTTCGGTGACGATCGGAACCCCGACCACGCAAAGCGTGACGTTGACATCAACGGGCACTGCGCCGGTGACAATCACGTCGGCTGTCATCAGCGGCGTAGGCTTCTCGGTCTCGGGCGGAAACTTCCCGATGGCCCTGACGCCAAATCAGCAGGTCACTCTACAGATACAGTTCGATCCGCAGTCTGCGGGCGCAGCGACAGGGCAGCTCACAGTCAGCAGCAGTTCCTCGGGTAACCCAGTTTCGGTAGTCACGCTCAGCGGTACAGGTACAGCCGCTCCCAGTCCCCAACTCTCGGTATCTCCCGGCGCCATCAGCTTCGGATCAGTCACGCTCGGCAGTCCTCTCACACAAAACGTCACGCTGACATCGACAGGATCAGCGCCGGTGACGGTGAATTCGATCACCATCGCAGGCACAGGGTTCACCGTTTCCGGAGCGAACTTCCCGGTGACGCTGAGTCCCAACCTTGCAATCACCCTTCAGGTTGAATTCAACCCAACCGCGATCGGCGCGGCCGCGGGACAGTTAACCATCAACAGCAACTCCTCGACGGGCACAACGACGGTTGTGAACCTGAGTGGTACCGGCGCGACGGCCCAGCATGGGATCGCACTGACCTGGAATGCTCCGGTCAGTTCACCCGATCCAGTGGTTGGCTACAACATCTACAGATCGATCGGGGGCACTGCGTTTGAACTGGTGAACGCGTCAGTAAATAGCCAGGTCGACTACTCAGACACCGATATCCAGAGTGGATTGACGTACTCATACGTCGTGACCAGTGTCGATCTTGTTGGACAGGAAAGCGAACCGTCCAACCAGGCGACCGCAACCGTGCCTTAGGCGAGTTGCCACTCCAGCATGCGTTGTCGGGAGCGAATTGCATCCCCGACCACGCTCACGGCGTTGGGCCGCGGTCTACTCGTGTTCCACGCCTAGCAGGGCAGAGGAGTGGACCCTCTCTGCCACACGATCCCACGTAAGCTCACGTGCACGCGAAGTTGTATTTGCCGCCAGGCGTGCCCGCAGAGCTGGGTTGGTGGCGAGCAACGTCATGGCGCTGGCTAACGACTTCACGACCGATGCTTCGTCGTGCTGGCGCGCTTCGATCACAAGCCCGCAAGAGCGATTCACAAGGACTCCCGGTCCACCCAAATTCAGGCAGACGACCGGCAGTCCTGAAGCGAGCGCCTCCAACACCACCATGCCGCCCGAGTCGTGCAAGCTGGGAAATACAAATGCAACCTTGTCGTAGTATTGCCGCAGAATCTCTTCGTGGGGCAGAGCAGCAACCCATTCGACCGCATCGGCAACGCCGGCCTGCGCCGCAACCCCTTTGAGCCACTCGCGGTCGCTTCCGTCTCCGATGATCATCATCGACGCAGTCGGCACGGACACACGAACCTCAGCCAGTGCGCGGAGCGCGAGATGGATCCCCTTCCAGTAGAGCAATCGCCCGATGTACAGAAACCGCGGCGCTTGAACCGTCAGTTCTGGCGGAGGGCAGATCTCGCTGTCATTGATACCGATGGCCTGTTGCACGATGCATTTCTCGTGAAAGCGCGTCGGAATCTTTGCCAGCGTATCTGAGGTTGTACACGCAATGAGGGTGGCGCTGGAAAACGTGTGCAACATCATCGGATCGAAGGACGTTAGGCTGCTGCCTATATCTCGCAGTCGCTCGATAATCCGCGCTGCGAATGGTACGCCCGGACGGAAACTGGAGGGCATGGGTTCTCCCCCTCCCACCGGTCCAAATATAAATGGAATTCCCAGGCCGCCCATGAAGGAGGGCTGACGAAAGGAGGCGAAGGTGCTGTGCTGGACGCGATCGAAGTTCTCTTTCGCGTGGAGCGCTTTGGCGAGGCGGTACGCTCCCAACTGCCACAGCAGATAGTAGATGTAGATTCCGCCCGGCCGCTTCTTCCACTTGCGTGCCCACGCGGGTAAATCGTAGTAGGAGACTGCAAGAGGAATTTTCTCGGTAGCCAGAGCAACATCAATGGACGGTTGGTTGTTGCTTCGCGTGATGAGGTGCACCGCGTAGCCCCGCTTCACCAGGGCTCTTGCCCAGTTCCACCCGACTCCGGGTTCTGAACCCTTGTCGGGTTCGCAGGCATAGGCCGACAGAAGAACTTTCATAGCCCGGGATTTCCGTCGAGGCGCAGAGTGGAGAAGGCGCAGAGTTTCTCAGTTTTTGCTGGGAAGTCGAGCACGGTCATTGGCCTGAGAATATCATTTGAGCGCGCGAGAATGATCAATCTGGACAATGAATCATATTTGCGGATGCGTGATTGCAACAGAAAAGGCTCGCAGGATATACCCCGCGAGCCCCTTCCATGTTACCGCCCGAGCTACTTGTAGGTCGCTACGAGGTTAGTTGGACTTGACACTGCCGCGCTGGTGGTGCCGGGAACCACGGTCACCATGACGGTTATGCTGTGCACCCGGCTTCCGCTATTGGCGAAGACGGTGATGGGCACGGTTTGTGCGGTGGCCGATTTTGATGCGGCCAGAGTGAGGGTCGCCATTCCACTGATCAGGTTGGGCGTAGAAAAGCTTGCGGTGACGCCGGCCGGCAGCCCCGATATCTTCAAGGAGACGAGACCGTAGGAGAAAGAGTTCACTCTCAGGGTGATGAGCGTGCTTCCGCCGGTCATCTTGTACGTCATGTTATCGGCGTTCACGTTGAAGTCGGTGAAGGAAGGAGTCGGGACCGCGCAGGCACTTGCAGGAATGGTTGACTGTCCCCAGCTCGAGGCGAGATCCTCGCTGGTATTGGATTGCCAGCCAGCCAGGTTCACCAGCTTGCCATTCGGAATTTTGAAGGGCGTCGCGGTGTTGGGATCGTACCAGTGGTTGTTGTTTGAGGAGAGTGTGCTGGCGAAAGCAGTCCAGTCATTCCCCGCTAGGAACGTGGCAAACGTGTACTGGCCAGCACCGGCATTCTGGAAGGTGTTGTTGTTGAGGCTTGTATTCGAGGTATACAGACTGTATGCCTGTCCAGTCTCCCAGTCATTAATCTGGCGCCCTCCGGATTTGCCGGCGAGGAAGACTTCTCCCTGCCACTTGTTCGTGCCTCCATTGTTGTAGAAGGAATTGTTGGCCGCCGTTAGCCCAGCGGTATTGATCACATTCACACCCGCTCCGCCGTTGCACAATGTGCTGTATTTGAGCACGATCGGCCCTTCGTTTGCCTCCAATTGCAGATTCGCGAGGACGTTTTCCGAGAGCGTGGCGTTCGTGATGGTGATGTTCTGATCGTCGGTATCGAACCATAGGCCCTGGGCTTCGTTGTTGTACGAAAAATGGTTTTCGCACCGAGGTGTTGCGCATCTGCGAAGAATTTGGTGCCGCCCGATGCGGCCCAGTCATAGAAGAGCTCCCTGCGCGCCGCGCCAGTTGTTGTAGTCGCTCTCGTTGGAATTGAAGAGGAGATTGCTGATCGCGGGTACCCATAAAGCCCACCCCGCCGTTGTAGCTGGCCACGGAGTTCTGAACGGTGACGTTGGTTGAGCCGAAGACTCCGAAGCCGCCCCAGTTGTTCCAGTCCGACGTGAATCGAGTCGACGAGAACGTTGGTGCTGCAGGTGACGGTCGCGCTGGTGGTGTTGAAGCAGTTGGCTGCGTGCTCGAAGACGAGTCCGCGGAATACCACGTTGGTGCGGCCACCCACAGCCAGGGTTCGCGGCCGGACCGCTGCCTCAACGGTGGCCCAACTCATGTTCGTGACGGCAGAGGGCAAATGTGAATCACATCAGCGCTCTCGTCGATGAAGAAGGTCCCTGAGCGCATCTCTGCAAACGACATCACCTGGGTAAGCGGGATGTTGTTCACGAAGATCATCTCTGTCCGGAGGACGATCGGCGCAAAGGTGGTCGGCCAGCCTGAGGGTACAGCGCAGGTCCCGAAGTTGTACATCCAGGAGTGGTCGTAGATAGCTGGGTTGCTGCCGTTCGGGTTCCAATTCGTCAGAACGTCCGACGCCGCGATGACCGCAGTCCCAGTCTGGGCCGCTTCAAACGTCATAGGAGCGGTTGTCTGCTTGTAACTGGCCTGAATATTTACGAATTCTCTATATATGCCGGGGTTTATTAGGACTTTCGTGCCGATGGACTTTACATTGTTCGCCTGAGCCAGGGCGGCTGCAGCTTGAATAGTCTTAAGCGGTTTGGCCTGAGATCCGGGGTTAACGTCTGAGCCCGAAGCTGCATCTACATACAGGTAGGTGGTTTGATTTTCGATTACATTCGCCTGGGCGAACATGTTTGTGC
>CAVSAX010000008.1:0-73702 GCA_963725995.1 uncultured Acidobacteriaceae bacterium
AATGCCGTGGCTCGCAAACAGTAAGTGTGATGTTTGGCAATGCGCAGCACGTAGAACTCAAACGGAGAGTAACAATGTCTAAAATGCGAATATGCTTTCTGGCAGCAGTCGCCGCGGCTGGCATTGGACTTGGCGGAACCTTCGGTGCCTCGGCAGTGCCAATAAACGGAAATCTAGTAGGCGCAACTGCTCCCGCGCCTGAGCTCAAAAGGTTTACTACTACCATAGACACGCGCGCCGAGCCTACCGCCGTGGCTACTACGGCGGCTATTACGGTGGCTACAACCCTGGCTACTACGGTGGCTACTACCGTCGTTATTAGCAATGTAGTGCTGGTAGCCTGACAGTTATCGCGCCCGGCGCTGCACAGGCCCGGCTTTTGCCTTGGCGCGCACGGCCGAGCCGCACAACTCGATGTCCGCTTCGGAAAAGCGTCAAAATTATTTGGTATCCCGGCTCAGTGCGACCCGTTGGATTTCAGATTCGGCAGATTTTTTCCTCCGCGCGATTTTGGAGAACGACATGGCGACATTCACACGATCGCAAAGGCTACTGGTTTCCGGGGGAGCTGCGGCACTTGGCTGCGCGGGACTGCTGACGCTGCTGGGCGGGAACATTGTTACCCTTGCGGGTGCAGGTGCGGGCGCAACCGCCGCGGACATATCGGCGCCTTTCGTCGGCTCGGATTTTCCGGTCTGTCACACGTCGAACATGATGCTTCGCTTAGCGCAGACCGAAGTGCCACGCGCCGAGATGAGCGCAGCCAACTCCGCGCCGGCATTCGCGGACATCGAACCGCCGCTGTGGACCGGCCTCGGCTCCATCACTTACAAGATCACGACCACGAACGAGCGCGCACAGGCTTATTTCGATCAGGGCCTGCGTCTCGCCTACGCGTTCAATCACGCCGAAGCGCAGCGCGCATTCCGCATGGCGCAGAAGCTCGATCCTGACTGCGCCATGTGCTTCTGGGGCGAGGCGCTGGTGCTCGGTCCCAACATTAATCTTCCGATGCAGGAAGACGCGGTCGCACCCGCCTTTGCTGCCGCGCAGAAGGCGAAATCGCTTGCCGGCAAAACAAGCCCACGCGAGCAGGCGCTCATCGGCGCGCTCGCAGCGCGCTACGGCAGCGATCCAAAGGCCGCCCGCGCGCCGTTCGACGCAGCCTACGCGGTCGAAATGGCAAAGATCGCAACGCAGTTTCCCGACGACGACGAAATCGCCACGTTCTATGCCGAGGCGGTCATGGATCTCAGCCCCTGGAACTACTGGAAGCCGGGCGGCCGCGAACCCAATCCGCAGAGCCTGCCGATCGTGCCGACACTGGAGCGCGTGCTGGCTCGCAATCCAAATCATCCCGGTGCAATTCACTTGTATATCCATGCCGTCGAGGCATCGGACCGGCCCAAGCGTGCCGAGCCCTATGCCGACCGACTGCGCGGCGCGATTCCCGGTGCTGGCCATCTCGTGCACATGCCAAGCCACATCTACTATCGGGTCGGCCGTTATCTCGACGCGCTGGAAGACAACAAGACTGCGGTCAAGGTCGATGAAAAATACCTGGCCGACACCAACGCGCCGATGGGCGTCTATCGCCTCGGCTACTATCCGCATAATGTGCACTTCGTGATGGCGTCGGCGCAGTTGGCCGGGGACGGCCAGACCGTGATCGCGGCGGCGGAGAAGCTGCGCGAACTCATTTCTGACGAGGCCGCGCGTGGCATTGCGATGGTACAGCCCGTCAAGGCGCTCCGTATTTTGCGCACGCGCAATTCAGCGCGCCCGAGACTACCCTCGCGCTGCCCGATCCCGGCGACACCATCCCCTATGTCAAGGCGATGTGGCTCTATGCGCGGGGCGTAGCGCTCGCGGCGCGCGGGGACTTCGCAGGCGCCGCGACGGTGGCTGATGCGATTGAGGCGCTGGAGCGCACTGCGGACTTCAAGTTGCTGACGATTCAAACATCCCGGCGCAAGAAGTGCTTCGCATCGCGCGCACGCTAATCCTAGCGCGTGTCGCCCAGGCCAACGACAAACGCACCGCCATCGTGCGATTCGAGCAAGCGGCGGCGTTGCAGGACGCGCTGCACTACACCGAGCCGCCGTACTGGTACTATCCGATCCGGCAGTCTCTTGCCGCCGCCCTCCTGCAGGCGGGCCGCTACGCTGAGGCAGAGCGACAGTTCCACCGCGCGCTCAGCCGAGCGCCATCCAACGGTTGGTCGTACTTCGGACTGGTGGAACTGTATAAGGCACGCGGCGACACCAGCGCGGCGCGCAAGGCCGAGGCCGAGGCCGACCTTGCCAGAACCTGGATCGGCGACCGCAAGCTGTTGCAGATTTCCAATCTCTGAAGTTTGCATCGGGGTCGTGGTCGGCGTCAATGCGGGCGCAGCAAGGGTAGGCTTCCGCCCAGCTTCATCGATAGGGAATGGGTGCGCCAAACCTCGATAAAGGATCCGTGCGACGAGGTTATCGAATAACGGAATGTTTTGATGCGATGCATGAATATCCGCTTTGGGTCAGACTCGGACTTTGGACAATGTCCGCGTCACGTCCGTTAAGCGCCGCGTCTCGTGTTTCGTGAGCAGTTTCGCCCAGGGAGCGAGGGCCTGATACATCGGCTATGGGCTTCAAAAAAACGAACCCCAAGCAGTTTAGTGCTTGGGGCTCCTGCGCTGTTGCGCCTCAACAAGCTTATCTGCCAGGGCGGCAGGGGTGTCGGGGGATGGGGAGCCGCCTAGGCCTGCCTATCGAATAAACCATAGGCCGCTCCTTCAGCGGTTGTGTTGATCTATGTCAATGCTGGACCGTCACCGAACGGTCATCCTTATATTTGCTTGGACGCCTCGCTTCCTGGCCTACGCACCTACGCTGCAGAACTAATAGCAGGGTGACAGCGAGGGAAGCCCGACGAACAACAACTCGGGTCGCGCCGTTTCTTTGGCCGCCTCAGTTGGCGGCTCGTTATTTTGTGTCTATCCGTCCCTCTAAAATGAAAAGAAAACGCGGGCGGCAAGCATCGCTCGAACCCTAAAGCGGAGCGAGGGTGCGACACGGCAGAAAGCATTCAGTATTGGATTATCACTCGACTCACATGTTGCCTAAAATCCAGCACTAAAGTTTGCGGTGGTACTCCACGGCTACTCTAATCGATTGCACCCGACTATCTGCGGTCCTTAAGTGATTCTCCTTAAGCGGAATATCTAAATTCTCACCCCGACCCTCGATGGTTATCAGGAGGTTGTCAGATAAAGAGGGAGCGTGGGTGTCATGCACGGAAGCGGACAACGTCGGCGCGCTCAGCCTTCGCGCAATCAAAGCCCAGTGAATGTCGAATCACGAAATAGCTCTTATAAGAGATGGTTGGGTGCAATCAGATATGCGGTCATCAGTGCTATTGCCGCATTTTTGCTGGCGTATTGGCCGGCTTCCGCCGGAAACCTTTTGGCGAAGTTCAATATAGTTCCAACACATCTTACATCCGCCTCGGACATTCCTGATCGCACGCGCAAGGCGGATCGGCTTCCCGCGATCACCTTCGAGCAACGCTGGAGCGCTGTGCCAGCCTTAGCGAACCGAATTCGCAGGGATAGCAGCGAACATAAACAGCCGCAGGCCGAAAGGCGTATCGAAAAGATCCTGTTTAGCTGCGAGCTGGCGTTCAGTCGCCTCATTTCGAAGGGGAATTTCAGTACGCGTTGCGTGGCACGCGTTGACGATTTCGGCGCGCCGGTCGCCTGATGCTTATATTTCACATGAGGACTTGTCACGAGCAATAATGGGCAAGCAACAGCGTCCGCTGAGGCTAGGCGACGACAGACAAATCATGGCATTCACTCACAAGCATGAAGCCGAACGATATCTGCCGATGCTCAGCGCCGTGATCGCGGATTCTCAGATCGTGGTGATGTTGCCTGATGCGGCGACGTACAGCGCCTTGCCGCTAATTTCGATGCCGTGGACATCGCCATCCTTGAGTGGATTGCAGCCGAGGGTCGGCGGCTCGCGCCCGTTTACCTTATGATCCGACACTAACGACTTATTTACAGCAAACTCATTAGGGCGGCCTGATGTCCGAGTTGGGTCATTAGCGGACATTGCAGCGCGTCCTTGTAATGTCCGCTTTACCCCCGAAAGCAGACGTCGCCCAAACGCTTTTCGATGTCTGCTAATGACCCATATGAGACATGGGCTTTCAACCGATTCAGAAAACGCGTACTATTTCCCCAAGTTTGGCAGAGCATCTAAAGACCGCCGATGCGCAAGCTTTCAGCCACGAGGAAATTTACGGGCGCAGTTGCATTAGTGTCACTCTTTGCTTGGCTGTCCGTATCCGCGATGGCCCAACAACCAGCGAAGCAACCACCGGCTGGCAGTGTACCCGCAGGCAGCGGAGCAGCCGGCGCGGCCATTGATGCTGAGGGTGAGCGCAGGGGAATCATCTTCACTTTCCTAAATGATAACCTAACCGCGGAGTTGCATTATTATTGGTGGCGCGGCGGTTGCTATGTTCGCTACCAGTCGGGTAATTACCAGTCAGTCACGCTCGATGCTTGCTCTCAGCTGAACAGCAACCGACCGCTGTAGGTGAGAAAACGCGCAAGCTAAGACAGTGCTGAGGAATGTCTGCTTTCGAGGGTAGAGCGGCCATCACGATTTGACCGCGTCATGTCCGTTGTTGACCCAAAGCGGACATCGTGTGCGAGCTGCCTTTAAAGCCGGCGTCACGCTCTCTCGAATTGCCCGACAGTTCGGAATTTCACTGTCGGATGTCCGAAAGGCACTTTCGGGTTATGCGTCAAAACGCTGAAAGCCACCTGTATGCGACTTCGCGCTAGATTTGCTGGCCCTTGGATTGGCTTCCCGCCGCCTCGGCACTCAAAAGCTTCCGCCAGTATGGGGATACAGCCGTGACAAAAGATGAAGAACCTTTCGAGGCCTTGACCGCAGCTGCAGAGCAGACTGCGAAGCAAATCACGGAGCAAACTAGGGGGGCGATGGAGAATTATTTTGGTTGGCTGCAAACGACCATGTCAGCGTTCCCTTGGAGTAACACGAATCTAAATAGAATACTTCTGAGCCACGCGACGCAAAATGTTAGTGCTACTTTTGCGTTCGTGCAAAAACTAAGCCAAGCCAAGAATTTCCAGGACGTCGCCAAAATTCAAACCGAGTTTATGGAGACGCAAATGAATTCGTTTAACGACCAGGCAAAGATTCTCGGCGAGATTTATACGAAAGCAGCGGAAGATGCGATGAAGGCTCCGGTCGGTGTGTCTAGATGACTCGGTTCTATGAACCTGATCTAACCCGAGCGAACGCGCGCGAAATAGATTGTTGCATTTAGTTTGACATTCCGCCGTATCGCGTAGCCTCCATCCCTAGCGCAATATGCACTAGACCGTCGTCAGTGGCGGCGACACGAATCGGTATCGATGGGGGGACAGCCATGGAAATGCGGGTCTTCGGCCGCACCGGTTTAGAGTTTTCCGTGCTGGGCTTCGGCTGCGGTGCGGTCGGCGGGTTGATGGTGCGCGGCGATCCGCTCGATCAGGAGCGGACCATTGCGCGGGCCATTGCCGCCGGCATAAACTACTTCGACACTGCGGTGCAGTACGGCAACGGCGAATCGGAAAAAATCTTGGCCGCATCCTACAACAATTGAGGCCTCCCAACGCAGTCGTCGGCACGAAAGTTCGGTTGCCGAGCGCCAGTTTCGGCCACATTGCCGATGCCATGGCGACATCGCTGGAACGCAGCCTGATGCGACTGCGGCGTGACCGGGTCGACATCTTCCATCTTCACAATGCGATTACCGAGGCCGGTGGTGACGAAACCCTCAGCGTCCAACAGGTCCTTGGTGAGGTCGTGCCGGCATTTGAGCGCTTGCGTCAGCAGGGCAAGATTTCGCTTTCTCGGCCTTACCGCGATCGGCGACACGGCGGCGCTTTATCGAGTAATCGATGCAGGCGCCTTCGACAGCGCGCAGGTAGTCTACAATATAGGTTTACAAGTCTCTCTCGAAGAGCAGAGCGCGGACACCGCCATTCTGCGATTCTCTGTTACTGACACCGGCATCGGCATTTCTGCGGACAAGATCGACATGCTATTCGAAAAATTCACCCAGGTCGATGCCTCAACAACACGTCGATATGGAGGCACAGGTCTAGGTTTGGCAATATCGAAACAACTAGCCGAGATGATGGGTGGCCGCGTCGGTGTTCAAAGCAAGGAAGGCAAAGGTTCCGAGTTCTGGTTTACAGTTCGCGTCGCAAAGAAGGATGGCAAGCCACAATCCAACGAGGCGAAGTCGATCCTTTCGCCTTCCCCCGCCCCATTACCAGGCAACATCGAGCTGCCCTCGTTTATCAATACAAACGCCCGAATCCTGCTCGCGGAAGACAATATCGTTAACCAGAAAGTGGCTTTGGGCATCCTTAACAAACTCGGCCTGAACGCTGAAGTCGTTGGAACAGGAGAAGAAGCTATTCAAGCTGCCGCTACAGGGCGTTTCGACCTCGTACTCATGGACGTTCAGATGCCCCTCGTCGATGGCCTCGAGGCGGCACGCCGCATCCGAGAAACAGAAGCCAGACTTAAGAGCGATATGGTTCCTATCGTCGCTATGACTGCCCACGCCCTGCAGGGAGATCGAGAGCGATGCATTAGTGCCGGCATGAATGACTATCTCGCCAAACCCATTTCCCGCAGAGCGCTATGCGAAATACTCGCCCGCTGGTTGCCGCGCAACATCAACGCACAGCAATCTGAAAATGAATCCGAAGAAAAGTCAGACTCAATGGCTCTGTCAGTCGTGTCTTAACAACAGTGCTTCCCGGGAACTCGTGCCGGCCCAGCGATAGCTCTTAGTCCGTGGCGGCACTTACGAAGCGGCCAGCACCGCCTCTTCACAAGAGCCCGCTCATCAGCCTAAATATGGCAGCTGGCGGCGCCGCGCTTCTCCAGATATTTCTGGTGGTACTCCTCGGCGCGCCAGAAAGTCTGTGCCGGAACAACCTGCGTCACGATCGGCTTGGGAAATTTCTTCTCGGCGTTCAGCTCAGCAATCAACGCCTTCGCTTCCGCTTCCTGCTCGGGCGAGTGGAAGAAGACAGCACTTCGGTATTGCGTGCCCCAGTCCGGTCCCTGGCGATTCAACTGCGTCGGATCGTGCAGCGAAAAGAAAGCCGACAACAGCGTCTTGAAGCTGACCCGGGCGGGGTCAAAGGTAACCTCAACAACCTCCGCGTGTCCGGTCTGATCGGTGCACACGTCCTTGTAACTCGGGCTCTCCAGCTTGCCGCCCTCATAGCCAACCGCAGTCTCAGTCACGCCGGGAATACGCCCGAACGCAACCTCCACTCCCCAGAAACAGCCTGCGCCAAATGTCGCTTTTTCCATTGTCATCTCCGTATATGCATTGGATGCCCGGTGCACTCATCAAGATGCGAGCAGCCGAGGCGCACTCCGCACTAGCGCTTCTTGCGCGCGCGAGCCTTGGGCCGTGGTGCTGTGGGTCGCGTGCCCGAGCGCCTCGACGCCGTCAGCATCTTCGGAATCTTCAGCGGAGGCAGTCGCTTACCACGCACACCCACCGACGAGCGCTGCAGCGAAAGCACTTCAGCCTCGCTCAGTTCGCGAATCTCGCCCGGCGCCACATCCAGCACCAGCGGACCGTAGCCGACGCGGCGAATCTTCTCAACAAAGTGGCCAATCTCTTCAAAGAGTTTGCGCAGTTGCCGGTTGCGGCCTTCCGTCAGAATCACCTCGTACCATGGGTTATCCGCATCGCGCACCAGCCGGATCGACGCAGGCTGCGTCAGCACGCGACCCTCGCCCGAATCCTTCTTGCCGCGATCAATCATGATGCCGCCGCGCAGTTGGTTCAGCGCACCCTCGGTCGGCTTGCCGCTCACCTTCACGAGGTAAGTTTTCTCCACCTTTGACGAAGCCTTGGTAAGCCTGTTCGCGAGATCGCCATCGTTGGTCACCAGCAGCAGTCCTTCACTCTGGTAGTCGAGGCGGCCCACCGGGTACACGCGCGCGCCAGCCCGCTCGAAAAACTTCATGATCGTCGGCCGGTTCTCAGGATCGGAAACAGTGGTCACGAATCCCTTGGGCTTGTTCAGCATGAAGTAGCGCTGCTTCTCCGGGCCCTGCAGCAGCTTGCCGTCCACGCGAATGTGGTCCAAGTGAGGATCAGCCTTCGTGCCCAGCTCAGTCACCACCTGCCCGTTGATGCGCACACGGCCGTTCACGATCAACTCTTCTGACTTACGCCGGGAAGCGATTCCCGCCGCTGCCATGATCTTCTGCAGGCGCTCTTCGCGTCGTAGTGGCTGTTTGCGTTGTTCGTGGCTTTCCTGTTGCTCGTCCATCATTCCTCTTCTGCCGGGACCGTGCGCAGCGTGCCAGGCGAATCCTTGGCACCTTCCTGCTTTGCTTCTTCCGCCACGGCTTCACCGGCGACTGCGGTGGCAACAGCTGGTGCTTCCTCTGGTGCTTCGATCTGCGAAGTTGTATCGCGCTCCGGCGCAACATCGCTCTCGTCGAATGGCAATTCATCGCTCACTGCCGCATCGCCTTCCGAGCCCTCGGCCATCTCTGTATCGGCCAACTCGCCGGCCATCTTTTCGAATTCCTCGATGCTGGGCAGCTCGTTCACATCCTTCAGGCCAAAGCGCAACAGGAATTCCTTCGTAGTCTTATACAGAATCGGCCTGCCGATGACCTGCTTGCGGCCGGCAGTGGTGATGAGCTTGCGGCTGATCAGGCTTCCCAGCACGCCGGCGCAATCCACACCCCGTATTTCGCTCACTTCCGGCACCGTAACCGGCTGCTTGTAGGCGATCACGGCCAGCGTCTCCAGTGCCTGCAGCGAGAGCTTCATCGGCGGCTTCAGGCTCTTCACAAAGCTGCGCACGCTGTCGTGATACTCCGGCTTGGTGCCCACCCGATAGCCGCCCGCAATTTCGCGGATCTCAATGCCACGGTCACTCTTGGCGTATTCCTCGATCAGTTCGTCGAGCAGCCCGCACAGCACATCCCGCACATCGCGTTCGCGTAGCCTCGCGGCGCGCTTGGCCTCCGACTCCGCAGAAAGCGCGGCGGCGTCCGCTGTTGCAACCAACTCTTCGGTCGTAGCCTCGGCAGTCTCTGCGGCAGGTTCCTGGGTGGGTTGTTCCGCGTGCAGCTCCGGCTCTGCGTCCGCCGGCTGCAGCCCGACTTCGTCTTTCGCAATTTCCTCGCCGTCAACTTTGTCCGGCAAGGGCACTTGCTCGGCAGCCGGCTCTGCGGCTTCGTTTGCCGGCTCGGGTGCCGCTTCGTGTTCGCGCTTCCACTCCAGCGCTTCTTCTGAAAACAAAACGGCCAGCTGGGCCAGCGTTACTGGCTCTTCTGCGGCGTAGACTACGGCTTCAATCTTGGCTTTTAGACTCATGAGTAAGGGCGAAGGCCGGAAAATAAAATGCTGCGCTCCGGTGTCTCTTTGATACTACCGAAGCGCAGCGATTTTCGTCAGGGCGGCTTTTTTAGACCAGGCTCCTGAATATCCAGAACAGGCCACCGGCGAGCAGGGCTGCGGCTGGCAGCGTGCAGATCCAGGCGAGTGAAATATTGCGAATGGTGGCGGATTGCAGGCCGCTCTTGCTGGCGAACATGGTCCCCGCGACGCCGGAGGAAAGTACATGCGTAGTGCTCACCGGCATACCGTACATATCCGCGGCACCAATCGTAGCCATCGCAACGATTACGGCCGACGCTCCCTGCGCGTATGTCAGGTGTTCTTTACCGATCTTCTCGCCCACCGTAACCACGACGCGCTTCCAGCCGATCATGGTGCCGAGCCCAAGTGCGAGTGCAACCACAACCTTTACCCAGGTTGGAATGAACTTGGTAGCCCCATCAAGCTTCTTGCGGTAGTTGCCTAGAACTGCGTTCTCTGTGGAGCTGAAGTTCGGCTCCTTAGCCTTTGCCATCAGCCGCAAGGCTTCGTCCGTTACATACATGTCGTTGCGAATGTTGGCTTGGTCTGCGGCCGGAATATTGCCCAGGCTCTTGTAGAGAAGCACTTCGTGGGAGGTATCGTTGATGATCTGCCGCATGGCGAGCATCGTGTTCGGCGTGAACTCTTTGGTGCGCATGTAGTCCGTAAGTTCCACGCGGGCATCGCCAATCACGGCGCTCGGGTCAACATGTGCATTTACAACTTCGACAGCCTGTTGCGAAACCGCAACGAAATCCTGCACCTGGCCGTAGCCGATGGCATGGTTGAGTGCGTAAGCCGTGGGCACGGTCCCGATGAGGATGAGCATGATGAGTCCCATGCCCTTTTGCCCGTCATTGGACCCGTGAAAGAAGCTGACCCCGGTGCAGGTCACGATCAGCAGCGCGCGAATCCACAGCGGCGGTGGAGCATCGCCTACGGGAGCCTCGTACAGCCGCTTGTCCTTGATGATGGCCTTGCAGATCAGCAGAAGCAATCCGGCAAAGACGAACCCGACCAGCGGGGAAAGCAGCAGCGCCTTGAAAACCTTCTCTGCCTGGCCCCAGTCGACGCCACTGGTTCCGGTGTGTACTGACATGAGCTGATTGGTCAGGCCGACACCAATGATGGAACCGATTAACGTGTGGGAACTCGACGCCGGAAGACCGAAGAACCATGTGCTTAGGTTCCACAGAATGGCGGAGATGAGAAGGGCGAAGACCATTGCGAACCCGGGGCCCTTACCTACCTGCAATATGAGCTCAACCGGAAGCAACGAGACGATGGCGAAGGCTACGGCCCCACTCGACGTAAGCACGCCGACGAAATTCCAGATGCCCGACCAGACGACCGCAACGTGCGGCTCCAGCGAGTGTGTATAGATCACGGTGGCTACTGCATTGGCAGTGTCGTGGAAACCGTTTACGAACTCAAACGCAAGGGCGCCGAAGAGAGCCACCGCCAGCATGATGTAAGGCCAGTAACTGGAAACATGGCCAACATTTGCCAGATCGTGAGCCAGTTGTGTACCCGCGTACGCCAGTCCAGCCACCAGCACGACGCAAAAAAAAACCTTGCCCCATTTGCCGGGCGAGGATTTCCGCATCTTGCGATCAACAAGAGATAAGGTAACTTCAGCTTCTTGTTCGGGGGCGGGGGCGACTGCTAGAGCACTGGAATTCATCGAGTCGTTTCCGGAATGTCTCGTCTCAAGGACGATATCAGAATTGTTTACGATCTGGGTAAGAGGGTACTCATCAACTAATGTATCTCTCATAAATAGGGCTGGTCGAGCATAAATGACTTGCCATCCTTAGTTTACTGCCAGTCGTCCCTTGCCTGCGATAGACCTTCATTCATTGCCGTGTCAAACATGGCGTGCTTCTTTACAAACACTTCGCTGAAGTTTCGGTCCTGCCGCAAGAGTATTGCTTGCAATCTAACTAGCTCCAGCAGTGCTAAAAACATGCAAATCAGCGCTCTTTCTGACCGCGTGTTTTGGAGTAAACGCCTGAGAGCAATGGGCTTATCCTCCATCGCCAGCCGCCGGCCCACATATTTAATCATCTGGCTAACCGTCACCGCATCCTCTTCGACGTCGAGAACGGGACGGTTTCGGGCGCGCTCGAGAATTTCACGGAAAATTCGCACAAGATCAACCGTATCCGCAGCGATTTCTGGTTCTGTGGCGGCATCCCCGCGAAATTCGCGCATTCCGGGGTTGGTCCAGGTTGCTTCCTCGATCTGCTGTTTCTGCGCAAGCATTTGGGCCGCATTCTTGAAACGCTCATGCTCCAGCAGGCGTTCCACCAGCTCACGGCGAGGATCTTCGTCGGCCCCCTCGGCAATCTCGTCGGGCGAGCGGGGCAGCAGCATTTTGCTTTTGATGTGTATCAGCAGCGCAGCCGTGTAGATGAACTCGCCAGCCGCGTCCACGTCCGTCTGCTTCAGGTTCTCCACGTAGCCGAGAAACTGTGCCGTAATCTTCGCAATTGGAATGTCGTAGATGTCGAGATCCTGCTTGCGGATGAGATCCAGAAGCAGATCCATCGGGCCGTCGTATATGCGTCCAACCGTGATGTTGAACGGGGAGGCATTCTCCGGCTCCGCTTTGGCGGCGGCCTGCGCGGAGGCGGCTGAAGCGGCATGACGAGCGGCGGTTTTCTCTGCGCTGCTGGGAGTGTTTTTATCGCCCTGTTTTTCAGCAGCGGGAGCGATGCTTGCCGACGACGCCGCGTCCGGGCCTGAGTCAGCGTGGCCCTGCTCAGGAGTCTCCGGAACTGCGTCTTGGCCAGATATCTCTCGCTCGTCGATCATTCGCCTGTTTCGCCAGCAGCCATCAATTGCATTGCCTGGCGCACCTCTCGCATTGTCTGCTCTGCACGATCAGTGGCGCGCTTTTCTCCGTCTCGAAGAATAATCTTCACCAGGTTCGGGTCCGCTTCATATTTCTTCCGCCGCTCCTGAAGTGGTGCCAACTGCGCAACTATAGCGTCGGCGGCCCAACCCTTACATTCGATGCAACCAATGCCGGCGGAACGGCAGCCTTCGTAAACTTTTGCCATTGTCTCCGGGCTGGAGAAGACCTTGTGCAGGTCTCCCACGGGACAGAGATCGGGATCGCCGGGATCGGTGCGGCGAATGCGTGCCGGGTCTGTGATCATGGTCTTCATCTTCTTGCGGACTATATCTTCCGAATCCGTCAGTTCGATGGTGTTGGCGTAACTCTTTGACATCTTGCGTCCATCGGTGCCGGGCAGCTTTGGCGATGGCGTCAGCAGGACCTTCGGTTCCGGCAGCACAGGTGGCATTTTAAGGTCGTTTTTGACACCAAAAGGGGGGTAAAACTGGTTAAAACGACGCGCTACTTCGCGTGTCAGTTCAACGTGTGCCACTTGGTCAGCGCCGACAGGAACGAAGTCCGGTTGGTAGATCAGGATGTCGGCGGATTGCAGCAAGGGATAGCCCAGGAATCCGTAGGTGGCTAAGTCCTTTTGATTTAGCTGTTCCTGTTGATCTTTATAGCTGGGAACGCGCTCCAGCCAGCCCAATGGCGTGATCATGGAGAGCAGCAGATGAAGCTCAGCGTGCTGGGGGACGTGGCTTTGAACGAACAGGACTGATTTTTCAGGATCGAGGCCCGCAGCGAGAAAATCCAGGGCCACTTCGAGCGTATTCTGCTTGATTTTTGAGGTGTCGGAGTAGTCCGTCGTCAGGGCGTGCCAGTCGGCGATAAAGAAGTAGCACTCATACTTTGGCTGGCCGTTTGCGTCCAGCTCGTTCTGCAGCCGCACCCAGTTGTAAAGGGCGCCCATGTAATTGCCGAGATGCAACTTGCCGGTAGGGCGCATGCCGCTGAGCACGCGTTGCCTGGGGGAGGAAGAAGAGTTCGCCACCGTGTCCTTCAAACACACAAAGAGTATCAGTCAGTCTTTATCGCTGAACTATGACTTTGTTCCATTGTACGAGAAATCAGATCCCCAGCAGAACGCGGTTGAGCGCATCAACGGCGGGACTCATGACGAGTCCGACCACGCGGCCGCCTACAAAGAGGATGAGGATGAGGCTGATCATGCCGAGCGAGTCGTATACGCGCAGGGCTTTATAGGGCAGCATGTGGCGGAAGATGTGGCTGCCATCGAGCGGCGGCAGAGGCAGCAGATTGAAGATGGCCAGCAGAAGATTGACGAAGAAGGCCAGGTACAGCAGCAACGCGAGCGGAAAGAGCGCCGGAAGCGCGCCTTCGACCGGCGAGGGTATGTGATTTGCAGTGAATACGGCTACAACGACCGAGAGCTTCCCGGATGCGCTGATGTGTTCCATGATCATAAGAGCCACAGCGCAGACCAGGGCGGTAAGGAAATTGCTTGAAGGACCGGCGAGGGTCGTCAGGATGTCGTCGCGGGTGATTCGTTTGAAGTTACGCGTATTGACGGGGGTCGGTTTTGCCCAGCCGATCAGGAAGCGTCCGAAACCCGGCATGAAGAGCATCGCCAGCGGAATCAGAAGCGTTCCGACGGGATCGATGTGCTTGATGGGGTTGAGGGTTACACGGCCAAGCATGCGGGCCGTCTGGTCGCCCAGTCGCGAAGCCATCCAAGCGTGCGAGGCCTCATGCAGGCTGAGGGCAAAGAGCAGAATGGCAAATTGAAACAGCTTTAGAACGATGTCTTGACTCATTGCATGGCCCGGCCTGTGCTATGTGGCTCGGAAAGCTGATGGTAGCATGCAGACCCCGCCTCCGGCTTTCGCAGATATCGGCGTCCGGTGAAGATCATTTTCGCGATAATTCGGCAGATTGGGCGCCGACGGTGGCGCCTTTTTCGATACGCAGCGGCTTGCGGTCGTCGAGGACGGCGCCCGGCAGGATGGTGCAGTCGTCTTCGAGGCTGAGGTTGTAGCCGAAGGTGAATTCGATGCCGGGGTAGAGGCTGACATTGTTGCCAATGTGTTCAAAGATGTGGCGGGCGAGCATGGCGCGAAAGCGGAATCCCAGCCAGAGGTTGAGCCCCACAGGCGAGCGGTCAAACATTAGCCAGAACCAGATGAGGGGCTTGCGCTGGGCATATTTCTTGGGGTCGAGTTCAGCGTCGTACTCCGCCGCGAGGGTGGAGTTGCGGGGATCCAGCGAGAGCTGAAGGACGTTGGTTGGTAGTTCAGTGATGAGGGTGAAGTTGAGCTTGGCGCCGCCGGGAGCGCTGAGGTAAAGCTGGTGGAGCTGCTCACGAACAATCTCCGCACGCAGGCCCGGCTTGTGGTGACGGGAGAATTCGTCGTCGAGGTAGGCGATCCAGCGCAGGAAGACCTCTTCCGCCTCTGGAGTGGGACGAGGCGCGGGATTCGCGGCGTTATTTTTTTCTTCGGGCACGAGATGTCCTCAAATTGCTGAGTGGCTTTGAAAGTGTCTATTCGATGGCGAAGACGGCATACACAGTTGCGGAGCGGGTTACTTTCTGGGCGTTGATAGCGAGCGGCTCGACTGCATCGGCCTTTGCCGACATGGCCATGGGAGCACCGGCCCGCGCCATAGGCATGGGACGTGGTGGCATCTCCGGCATCTGGTTGCTGGCATAAACGAGGGGTCCGAGCTTGGCGTTCAGCCCCTGCGCCATGCGCGCTGCAATTTCACTGGCGCGTTTGATGGCCTTGCCCGCGGCCTGTGCTTCGAGCGCATCCTCATCGGCGACGGTCCAGTCGATGCCGCCGCCCTGGTTGGCACCGGCCTTGACCGCAGCGTTCAGAATTGCCGCAGCATCGGCGGCTGAGGTCTTTATGTTCCAGTTTTGCGACACCGTGAACTGGCGTTGGGCCTTTTGTGCTTCGGGCAAATTCTGAGTCTCAAAGGGTTGCACGCGGTTGATATTCTGCCCGGTGCTTTCGATGGAGTCCTTCTTCACTCCCGCATCTGTGAGCGCCTTCATGATTCCGTTGGAGGTGCGCGAGGCGGCTGCGTAGGCAGCGTTTTCGTCAGCCCCGTATAGCTGGAAACCTATGTGCACGATGGCAACGTCGGCATCGGCGGTAGCGGTGTCGCTGGTGGAGACCGCGATCGTGCGATTCGTCTTGCTGACTTCGATCTGCTGCGCAAGGGCGCAGTTACCCACGGCAAGAAATGCGGCTCCGGCGAACAACGCTGCGATGGTTGCCCGAATCTTCATGGATTTTCTCCTCTTCAACAGCACTTACGATGAATGTGCCGGTACTATAGACGCCGAAAATGCCCGGAGCGCTTCAAGCGTCTTGCGCGCTGCGCCAGAGTCGATTGCTTCCGCGCCGACGCGCACACCTTCACTCAAATCTTCCGCAAGCTCGGCCACAACGAGCGCTGCTGCGGCATTGAACAGGACAATATCGCGGCGGGGGCCTGGTTCGCCATTGAAGATTGCCTCAAGTATCGCGGCGTTTGTGGCTGCGTCTCCCCCGGCGAGCGCGGCGCTATCTGCAAGTGGCAAGCCTGCATCCTGCGGCTTGGTGCGATAGAGACCAATTGCGCGGTCGTGCACCTCGGCGAGATTGCTCTCTCCGGTGACGGTGAGCTCATCGAGTCCGTCTGATCCGTGAACGACGAACGCGCGGCGAATGCCTAAGCGCGACATGGTTTCGCCGACCGGGGCCAGCCATTTGCGCGCGGGAACGCCCATCACCTGAACGGGAGCATAGGCCGGATTTGTGAGCGGGCCGGCGAGGTTGAAGATGGTACGGAATCCCAGGGCTCGGCGAACGGGCTGTACACGCTTCATTGCCGGGTGCAGCAAAGGCGCGTAGAGGAACATGAATCCCGTAGCGCGCAGGCACTCGACGGCTTGCTCGGGCGTGAGCGATACGGCTACGCCAAGTGCCTCGAGTACGTCCGCGGAGCCGCACTGCGAGGTAAGGCTGCGGTTGCCGTGCTTGGCCACGCGTGCGCCTGCAGCGGTGGCAACCAGGGCTGCTCCGGTAGAAATGTTGAAGGTCGTGGGACCGCCGCCCCCGGTTCCGCAGGTATCTACAAGGCGGGAGCGCTCTTCGTCGGTGAGCGGGATGGGGAGGCTGAGAGCGCGCATGGCTTCCGCAAACCCGGTGAGTTCAGGGACGGTCTCGCCCCGCGTGGCGAGGAGGGTGAGCAGAGCGCTGATCTCAATATCGCTGGTTTCTTCGGTAAGTATTCTGTTGAGCGTGGAGGAGGCTTCCTCGCGAGTGAGCGTAGTGCCGTCTTCCGTCAGGTGCTTCAACGTCTCTTTAAGGGTTGGCATCGTCCTTTCAGCATCCTACTCGGACGGGCCGGGGCGAGGCGAATTCGCTGATGGATTGGGGTGTTTTAGCGGTGGAGGGGCGATCTGTCGGCGGCTACTTCTTCGCGGTCTTTGAGCGTGGCGCACGAGCAGGCTTCGGCGGGACTTCAACCGGGCGACGCGGACGTTGTTTGGCCGAGACAGATTTGATGATGAGCCGGTGTTCGCCGTGCGGGTCGAACGGGATAGCGGCTCTGGCGGCGGCTTCTCGCATAAGAGTTTTCACGGCAGGTTCATCCAGCTTATCGGGGTCGGGGAGAACGATGTGCCGCGCAACGCTGCCGCTGCCTTGCAGTAACTTTTGCGGGTCGGATAGGCCTTTGGCCTGAAGAAAGAACAAACTGATCCATCTGGGGTAAAGGGCAATCGAAAAGATTCCATTGGAGGCTCGTTCGGTGGGACTGAAGCCGATGGCGAGAGCGTTGTAGTTGTCGTAGACGAGTTCGAGGGCGGTGGGGTAGCGGGCTCTCATTTTTCCAAGGACGGCGGTGGCGAGCGAGGCAATCTCCGGGGTGAACTTTGCCAGGAAGGAGTTCAGCTGGTCTTCTGCGGAACGGTTTAAACGGGTCGACACGGCAATCATCGTAGCATTTGGCTACCGCGCCGTGAGGGGATTTTCTGGTAATCCAGCGAAGGCGCCGGGCAGGCCTCCCGTTTGCTGCCCGGGGCTGGCTCCGTTAGTATTCAGGAGTCTGCGCGTCCTGGGCAGACGCTATCGTTGCGTGCCGCGAGGTGCGCCTGGGGGCAGCTCGAAGATTCTATGAAAATTCACGAGTATCAGGCAAAAGACATCCTGGCGAAGTATGGAGTGGCCGTGCCCAGGGGTGAAATGGCCAACACGCTGGACGAGGCGTTGGATGTATCCAGGAAGCTGTTTACTAACGGCGCCACGGGCGTTGTGGTGAAGGCACAGATCCATGCTGGGGGCCGCGGCAAGGGCGGTGGCGTAAAGGTAGCCAAGACGCATGCTGAGGCGGAGGGCTACACCAAGCAGATACTAGGAATGCAACTGGTGACCCACCAGACTGGCCCCGAGGGGCAGAAGGTTAGGCGCCTGCTGATCGAGGAGACGGCGGCGATTGATCGCGAGTTATATCTCGGCATCGTGCTGGACCGGGTGACATCAAAGGTTGTGTTTATGGCTTCCAAGGCGGGCGGCATGGAGATTGAAGAGGTTGCCGCCAAGGATCCTGATGCAATTGTGAAGGAGTATATCGATCCTGCTGTGGGATTTCAGGCATATCAGGCACGCAAAATGGCCTTCGCGCTGGGACTAAAGCCGACACAGATCAACCAGGCTGTGCAGTTCATGCAGGGACTGTACAAGGTGTTTATCGAAACGGATGCATCGCTGCTGGAGATCAATCCTTTCATTACGACCAAGGACGATAAGCTTTTCGCGCTCGATTGCAAAATCAACTTCGACGACAATGCGATGTTCCGCCACAAGGATCTGAAGGATCTGCGGGATGTGGCTGAAGAGGATCCGCTTGAGGTGGAGGCTTCGAAGTATTCGCTGAATTACATCAAGCTGGACGGCAACATTGCCTGCATGGTGAATGGCGCGGGACTGGCGATGGCGACGATGGACATTATCCAGTATGCGGGTGGAAGCCCGGCGAACTTTCTGGATGTAGGCGGCGGTGCGAACCAGGAACAGATCGAGCACGCCTTCGAGATTTTGCTGTCGGACAAAAATGTAAAGGCGATCTTCATCAACATTTTTGGTGGCATATTGCGTGTGGATACGCTGGCGCAGGGAGTTGTGGCGGCGGCGAAGAATCTTAAGGTCTCTGTGCCTATTGTGCTGCGGCTTGAAGGGACCAACGTGGAGCAGGGACGTGAAATCCTGCAGGCCTCGGGGCTGAATTTCCTGGTCGGCGAGACGATGCAGGATGCGGCTGCGTTGGCGGTGAATGCTGCAAAGAACGGCAACTAGACTCACGGAATTGGAATCGATCAAGGGCAACTTAGAGGGAAGCGAATGTCGGTACTCGTAAGCGAAAATACACGCCTCATCGTTCAGGGCATCACTGGTAAAGAAGGAACCTTCCACGCCAAGGGATGTGCAGAGTACGGCACCAAGGTTGTGGGTGGTGTGACGCCCGGCAAGGGTGGGACCACGCACGAAGGCTGGCCTGTCTTTGACACGGTGCAACAGGCAGTAGCCGCAACCGGCGCCAATGCCACGGTCATCTTTGTGCCGCCGCCGTTTGCTGCCGACGCGATTCTGGAGGCAGAGGATGCGGGGTTGCCGCTGATCGTCTGCATCACCGAGGGCATTCCCTCGCTGGATATGGTTCGGGTGTGGGCAAAGATCAAGGACTCCAAGTCGCGCCTGATCGGTCCCAACTGCCCGGGCGTCATTTCGCCGGGCAAAGCGAAGATCGGAATCATGCCGGGGCGGATTCATAAGCAGGGCAGTGTGGGCATCGTTTCGCGCTCGGGCACTCTAACGTATGAGGCCGTGTATCAGCTGACTACGCGCGGCATCGGGCAGTCGACGGCGATCGGCATTGGTGGCGACCCAATTATCGGTACGAATCACACCGATGCGCTGAAGTTATTGAACGAAGATCCAGAGACGGAGGCGATCATCATGATTGGGGAGATCGGCGGCACGGCAGAAGAGGCCGCGGCCGAGTACATCAAGGCTCACGTGAAGAAGCCCGTGGTAGGCTTCATCGCCGGGCAGACTGCTCCTCCAGGACGCCGCATGGGCCATGCCGGTGCGATTATCTCGGGCGGCCAGGGTACTGCGGCTGACAAGATGAAGGCAATGGAGGCGGCTGGCATTCACGTTGTCGCGTCGCCCGCGCTGATCGGCGAGACGCTGGCAAAGGTGATCGGCAAGTAGACCGTAGCGAGTGAGTGTTTGCGCTCGAGAACAATGAATTGAATTGGACCGTGTGTGAGCGCCTGAAGGCTCGCACACGGTTTATTTCGTGGGGCGGCTATCTAGGTATGGCGCGCTATAAAGACCACGGCAACCTGGTCTTCGAAGACGAGCTCGAATCTCGAGTCTGCACGCAGAAGCTGCGTGAGCGGCGCGGCGACCGGGGCGATCACCAACCGTGACGAGATCAGCTGCGGATCGGTCTTCCAGTCTGGCGCACCGTTCCAGGTGTTTGCCGAGCGCTCAAGCTGCTTGTCGCCATGCAGTGCTGCTCGCCCATCGATGCTGACCGGCTGAGAGACACTCCATATCAGGAAGCCTCCCCAGTTGTAGTTGTTATAGAGCGGGCCGGAGTATCCCCTCTGCCTGACCGCTTCCACAGCATGCACCGGCATTACCCTGGCCACATTGTCGCGGAGACCTGTGTTGTTCACGTGCATCAATACGGCTCCAGCCACTACGGTCACGCACACTGAGATAGCCAGACATGCGGCCGAAAATGACGGCGGTGGAGGGTGCCGATCTTCGTCGGTAGCGCTTTTCATCTGAGCAGCAAGGATCGCGCTGGCTGAGACAGCGAGCAACCATACATCGCGTTGTGATCGGAACGACAGGAAGATGGCAATCGCCAACACCGCGCTTTCAAAGATTGGGAAGCGGCGGTTCCAGCACAACGTCCCCACTGCAGCCAACGCAAGAACAAGCAGCAGGAAGTCGTCTATGTCGCGGAAAGGAAGGGCCTGCAATTCGCTGATGCTGTTCAGCACCCCGGCTTGCGAGCCCAGGTCGTAGGCGATTTTGTAGATCTTCCAGCCGTAGGGATTTGCCAGCGTCGCCAGAAAGCTAAGCAAGAAGACGGGCCAGAGTCTAGCGCTATGAGTATCGGATCGTAGCTGTTTCACCCACCGTGCGGCGAGCGGAGTCATCGCGGCCAAACCCAGCACCGCCAGTCCATCCACAAATTGGATATGCAGATTTGCCCACAGGCCGAAGATGAGTGGCAGCCACAACGACCTGCGGATCTTGCCGCTCTTTTGCACCTGGAAGAGGATGTCCAACTCGAGAATGAAAAAGAGAATCGTGAATAACCAGGGCCTCGGGGTGTACAGCCGTGACAAGCAGACCATGCCCGCCATGGTCAACAGTGTAGCCTTGGTGAAATCGGGCTGAAGGTGCCGGATCATTTGATACAGCGCCGCAGTAATTGCCACAACCATGGTCGTAGCGAACGCCAAAATTCCGACGAGGTTCCAGCAGCGGTAACACCACAAGACAATCAGATCAAACAACCAGCTGTATGCGGCCCACTCCCGGCCTGCGCTTAACCGTGAAAACGGATCGACGTGAGGCACTGAGCGATGCTCGAGTATCCACTGGCCGGTGCGCATGTGCCACCAGATATCGGGGTCGGCGACGTACGCCAGATGCAAGCACATCAGGGCTGGTGCGGCGAATAGCGCAGTGAGCACAAGTGTCTGCGCAATCCGTTCGGACAGGGCCGGCAAAGTAGTCTGTGAATCCGCGGAATCGGCAACCGCTGCGATGTATTCCGCTGTGCCCGCGATTTCAGCCACAGGTTCTCCTTTGTCGTTGGGCGCCATGCTGCCGCCCGTTGGCGGATACTGCACTGTGCGGAGAAGATAGTGCGCACCAGTCAAGCATCCTGATCGCACGAAGCGCTAGACCACCTCAAGTTCATGGCCGACCTCAATCCCGCAGCGGTCGATCTCACCTGCGGCCACTTCCAACATGCACTGGGTTCGCAGGTTTACAGCTGTAATCCTGAGGGGGCGCAGCCCTCGCCACAATCGGACGACCTTCATCTTCTTGTCCAAGGCCACTACGTCGATCGAAAACAACATGCCAAAAGTATGGACACCGGATGAGGGGCATATCAGAACCCCGCATCCAGCGTCCAGCCTCCGCTTGCCCAACAGGCCGCATAGTCTTGACCAGGAAGTATCCGCAAGTGAGATTTCCTGGCCGATCGTGTTGCCCGTGGCTTTGTTCCGCAGAGAGATGATTTGCATAGTTTTCGACGAGCAATAGAACTCCGATTAAGCGGTGCGATGCTTCCTGCGATAGATCAAGATCGCAATGACAACAACAGCCAGAACCCCAGCAACAACGCGTACTAGAAACACCGTATCCATAGCTCCTCCTTTCTTTCAATCTTCATAAGCGGGTAGAAGTTTCCAGGCGCCCGGCGGTCTGCCGCTGTTCGCTCCCTCATCTCGACACCGTGTGCATGGCGGCCGCCATGTGAAGTACTGCGGGAGCCAGCAGGACAATAAAGATGCAGGGAAAAATAAAGAGCACCAGCGGAAACAGAATCTTCACCTTGGTTTTCGCAGCCATCTCTTCAGCCCGCTGCCGGCGCTTCAGCCTTACATCCTCTGAGAAGCGGCTGAGTGCGCGAATGATCGGCGTTCCGAAACGGTCAGTCTGTGCCAGCATTGAAACGAAGGCATCAAACTCCTCGATTTTTGTGCGTTGCGCCATGCTCTTCCATGCGTCGAGTCGAGGCTTTCCAGCCCGCTGTTCCAAGTTGATCTGCAGAAGCTCATCGTGAATGTCCACATGGCTGGTGCTCAATTCCTGGCCCACACGTTGCAGAGCCTGGTCCAGCCCGAGTCCGGCGCCGACGCAGATCACCAGCAGATCGATCGCATCCGGAATACCCTTGCGAATACGCTCACGACGCCGTTTGATCATGCGCTCGAGCCAGAAGTCAGGGATCATGTAGCCGACCAGGGCAGAAGCGAACATCCAGAAGATCGTGTTGTCGCGCACGAAACTGGCTGCGACCAGCGCCAGCAATGGGCAGAGGACACGAACTGCCGCGTAGGCGGTAGGGTAGGCGCTGTTCTTGAAGCCGGCTGAAGACAAGCGCAGGGACAGTCGCGTATCCTCGGAAATTCGCAACCATGCCCGCAGGCTCATGGCCATGGCCAGGATGCGGTTCCGAAAGCGTTCCTTGCACCCAATCGCACGCCGGTCGACGCGGTTATTCTCCACTATAGACAGCAGTCTTCTTGCAACTCGCGAAGGCCGCAACAGGGCCGGCGCGGAGAGCAGCGCTGCGAGCATAAATAAAACTACGCTGCCACCGAGGAATAGAAGGAAGGTCATCGGTTCAGACCTCGATCCCATGGATGATTTGCCGCATAATGGCACCACCTATAACAAGCAGAGCGATCCCAACATAGAGCAGCTTGCGGCCAGGCCCTTCTTCAAAGAGGATGCGCGAATACCCCGGATCAGCGACGTTGATGAAGATCAGCATGATGATTGGAAGCAAGCCCAGGATCCATCCTGTCATTCGCCCTTGCGCCGTCTGCGTGCGAATCTCACCCTGAATGCGAAGTCGCTCCCGAATCACGGCGGCGGTCCGGTCGAGAATTTCCGCCAGGTTGCCACCAGTACCGTGACGAAGCTCATCAGCAGAATCAGCGCGAAACCGGCAATCAGCATTGTCATAGCTGGTCCTATACCTCCGTGGCGTGGTCCAACAGACCCACGGGCAGAGGAATTCCTGCGCTCTTGAACCGGTCACCAAACTTGGGCACAATGCCTGTGGCGAAGAAGCGTCCCTTCACCTTGCCGTTTATATCCAGCCCGTTCTTCTCGAAAAGAAAAATATCCTGCATGCTGATTACGTCGCTGTATGTGCCTGTCAACTCGCTGATATGGGTCACCCGCCGCGCGCCATCGCTCATGCGCGCCACCTGCAAAATCAGGTGAATTGCCGACGCCATCTGCATGCGTATCGCTTTTTCGGGCAACCGCACCGAACTCATCATCGACATGGTTTCCATGCGCGCCAGGGCATCCCGCGGAGTATTCGCGTGAATGGTGGTGATGGAGCCGTCGTGCCCCGTGTTCATTGCCTGCAGCATATCGAGCGCTTCCTCGCCTCGCACCTCGCCCAGCACAATGCGGTCAGGACGCATTCGCAACGCATTGATGACCAGTTCCCGCTGACGTACGGCGCCCTTGCCTTCAACGTTGGGAGGACGGCATTCGAGCCTTACAACGTGTTCCTGCTTCATCTGCAATTCGGCGGAGTCTTCAATGGTTACAATTCGTTCGCGATCGGAAATGAAGCCGGAAAGCACATTCAGCAGAGTCGTTTTACCCGCGCCCGTCCCCCCCGAGACCACGATGTTGAGTCGTGCCTGCACGGCTCCGCGAAGCACTTCCAGCATGGGCAGCGTCAGGGTTTTTGAGCGAAGCAGATCGTCGGCAACAAGCGGCGTCGAGCCAAAGCGACGGATCGACAGGATTGGTCCGGCAACCGCAAGAGGAGGGACAACTACATTGACTCGGGATCCGTCTTTGAGACGAGCGTCCACCATGGGAGAGGATTCATCCACGCGACGGCCAACCCCGGAGACGATCTTGTCAATCACCTGTAGGAGGTGACGATTGTCCTTGAAGGAAACCGCTGTCTTGTACAAGACTCCGCGTCGCTCCACGTAAACCGTGCTGTACGTATTCACCAGGATGTCGCTGATCGTCGGATCCTGGAGCAATGGCTCCAACGGCCCCAATCCAAAAACCTCGTCGAGCACATCCTGTGCCAGCTGGTCCCGTTCGGCGGAACTCAGCGGTATGCCCAGCTCCGCAATCAACTGCTGGATCAGCGCCGACAGCTGCAACTGAGCCCCGCGATCATTGGGGATCGTTGCCAACTTCTCCAGGTCCAGCCGCTTGATCAACTCCTGGTGGACGGAAGTCTTCATCTCCTGCTGGCTCCGTTCCCCGGTTGCCCGCGGAACGCGCACCGCCCCGTTCAGAGGGCGTGAGGGGGACGGAATGTTGACGTTGATTTCTGCCATATTGGATCCATTTCCTGTCTGAACTACGGCATGCTCAGGCTGCCGCTAGTTCCAGATTGCAAAACGCTTCCTAGCCGGCGTCGGTGCTTCCACTCCAGCACTGCCAACAATTGCATCGGCCCATTTGCGAATGTGAAGAGAAAAGTCGGACTTCTTATCCGGTGAAAGCGGCACGCCGGCGTTGATCGAGTGAACTAGTTCGTTGTAGTTATTCGGAATTCGGATTGATATCGGCAGCCGGATTGCTTTTTCAATATGCTCCGTGCTCACCGCATCGCGTGATGAATAGCGGTTGATCACGACGTGCATCTTGTCGGGCTTGTTATCGAGGAGGACAAGGCTGTCTACATAGCGTGAGAGATCGCGGATTGCACCGATCTCCGGCGTCGCGATCAGGTAGACGTGGTCGGAACGTCCAATCGCGGCCAGGCTCGCGCTTTCGAGATTGGTATCGCCGTCCAGCAGAACGTAATCGTATTCCATTCGCAGGAAATCCAGGGTGCGTTCGATGGCTTCGTTCTCTATGTTCCGCGTTGCACCCAGGCTGTCCGGAGAGGCGAGAACTTCAAGGCCGGAGGAATGCACTGCCACGTACCCCTTCAACAATTCGCTGTCCAGCCTGTCCACGTTGCGTACGAGCTCATTGAGGTGGTAGCGATTCCCGTCGATGCCCAGGTACAGGCATGCGTGTCCTAACTCGCGGTGGTTATCGATGAGCAGGGTCTTCTTCTTGTGGCACTGCACCAGAAACATGCCCAGGTGAACGGCCAGCGTCGTTGCCCCGACTCCACCTTTGGTGCCGAAGAAGGACAGGACATTGCCGCTGCGAGGTATGCGACCGAGGGTCATCGCCCACCGCGCATCCATCCGATCCAAGGCAGCTTCGAATTGGCCCAGTTGGAACGGCTTGCAGAGAAACTCGTTGCAGCCGGCCCGCATGGCTCGCAACGTAAGCTCAGGGTCACTTGAAGACGACAGCGCGACGATTGCAATGCGGCCATAGAAGCACTGGTCCAGATAACCCACCGACTCCAGTGCACGTTCCGCATCCCGGTCGAAGTCGACGATTGCAACGCAGGCAGTCGCTGCCTTGATCTCGGGCGAAAATGTTGGACGTTCGGTGGCCGATGGGTAGCCGGGAAGACTGGCTTGGCCCAGAGCCCATCTCGTCTGCAGGCCGGCGTGCACTGCCTGCGTCGCGATCTCCGGATCCATGGAAACCGTGATCAATGCGACAGCGAGTGTATCGAACGAACCGATCCTGTAGTCAGGCTGGCGATCGCACCAACCGCTATCAAGGTGGCGATCAGAGCGTATTCGATCAAATCCTGACCCGAATCGTCCCTGAAAAAACTGCGAATGATTTGCTTGCAACCCATGATCATGTTTTCCTTTCAATTTCGGCAGGACAACCGTGAGGCCGGTCTGCTCTGTGCGTATCATCGGCTGCCAACGTGAGAAACCTAAGGCAATCGGCGGAGATTGATGTACGCGAGGTTCAATCCGGGAAACAGTGTTCGAGAATGGAACAATGCATTCCGCCCGTAACAAATTCCTGTTTCACCCAGTAGCGCCGCACCTTTCGGCTGCGTGCCTCACTGCGAAATCACGACTTCCGAGGTACTCGTCAAGGGCGACAGAGCGGATGTGGGCATGAACGGAAGGCTAAACGTGAACGGATACGTGACCACTACCTTGACCCGGCACCCCGGACTATTCGCGCCGCTGGTCGTCGTGCAGGCAGCACCGGAGGGCGTCGTGCCTGGCCACGTCGTGGTTGCGGTGACCGATGCCGCCGCTATGCCCGGCGGAACAATGCTTTGCACATAGTTTTGAACATTGCTGGCAGTGGCCTTGCAGTCCAGGGTCGTCGCGTCTGTACAGGATGCTGTCCATGAAGACCCACGATCGATTGCGTAGCGCGTACCTTGCCGCGCAGCGAAGGAGACAAAGTGGTAGGCGTAAAACAATCGTGAGAAGTCGAGGATTCCGAAGACGCAGGTCGTCAGCACGATCAATACGATTGCAAATTCGATCAGCGCCTGGCCTGAGGTGCGCCTCCAGCATCTGAGTAGGGGGATCGGCTCTCCCTGCCCATCCGTAACCGCTCGGGTTTTCATGATACTGTTCAAGAGTTTCCCTCCCCGGGGCACACCCGGGGTTAAAGCCCCGCGCGCATTCTGGCCGATCCAGTCAACGAACTTGGCAGATTCACGCCGGGATATGTGAGCCACGGAGTGTAAGTGGCCGACGTGTCCACCTGGACATAGTTGACGACAGTCGCCGGAGAGGTGCAGCTTGGGGTTGCAGTGCAGCTGGCCGAGGCAGCAGTCCCGTCTGAGCACTCGCATCCGTATGTCGCGGTGGCCGTAATACCGGGCACGTCGGACGCGTCCAGTGTGGCCGCAGCCTGCATGTTCGTGGTGTCCGTCGGGTTTTGCGTGCCATACAAGGCACCGGCGTGTGCCGCGCTCGCCACTTCGAGTTCCAGATAGTAAGCCCGGCCAAAATCCACTACGCCGACCAGCAGCATCAGAAGAAACGGCAGCAGCAAGGCTAGCTCGACGAGGCTGTTTCCACGCTCGCAGCGCAAAACAACAGCACTTCTCCAACCGATCTGCGGGGAAATTCCCGGGATGGTTTTTCTCATCATTGCACCAGCACCGCCCCCGTTCCGTTGATTGGCGAGCCATTGGCCAGAGAGGAATAGTTGTTGTTGAAGTTGGGATTGATCGTTGTGCCGCCGAGCGTCAGGGCTTCAAACGTGATGTCCTTTGCGACCAGGATGTTGTAATTCACCAGTCCGTCAAAAGCGAAGGTGACCGCGGCCGACGGAAAATAGTAGCTACCCTCGAGGACGGTATTCCAGGACGAGGTTCCGACAATCAGGGCCTGAGATGTGTTTCCGGGGTCTTGGAAAAAGAGAATTCCGCTATAGGTACCACTCGTCGGCGCGGTCATGTTCACTCCACCGAAAGTGAACGATGAGAAGTTGAATGTGATGCCCCCACTGGGGCCGTAGTTATACAGCGTCACGCCGTTGGCGGTTACAGTTGTCCCAAGGTCAACTGTGAGCCCGCCCGGCAGAGTATTGGCCGCACCATTCTTCGAAGTGAGAGCATACGTTCCCGGCTGAAATGTGACGTGCGCACCAGGCTGAATGTTGATGCCTCCGCAGTACGCGCCATCGGGCCAGAGCACCACATTGCCCGATGCGCCGGAGAGGTTCAGCGCCGCGTCGGAACCGTGATACGCCAATTGCCCGGTATGAGAAACGCCGCAACTTGGCACCGCCGGCTTCGTCAGGTAAGCCAAGGGATCTGCAGGGCTCGGCATAGTAATGTGCGTTTTGGGGCTGGGACTCAGAAAACACAGGAAGCTGGACGCCTTCCCGACCACTCCGATTTGAGAAGCGGTGATGGCAGCCAGAAGGTCACACTGCAGTGCCGAGTTGCTACTGGATTCCACGACGATGCCGCACTTCTAAACCAGGGCAGCCAGCAACTGCACGTGGAGAGCGCCGGAACCATTGGGATCCATGGCGTAGATGCAATTGCTGCCGCCAGCCAGACCCGCTTCAGCCCGTGCAATGAGCGCAACAGATGTAATGCCGAGGATCCTCGCGAAGTACAAGGGCTGCGACTGGGAAAGAAGTACCTCGACGTAGTTTGTGTTGCCGTTGTGTGGATCCTGGGCCGCCGCCAATCCGCAGGGAGCCCGGTTCACCGTGATCGTCAAAGTGGTCAGGGCACTGGTCGCACAATTTGTCAGCAGGGTGCTGGACGCGAAGCCATTTTCAGTCAGACTGCTTTGAGCGGCAGTTTGCATCGCGGCGCAGTTGCTGCCGCCCGAGCAGGCATTGATCTCCAGCGCTCCGGCAATCGCTGCGGCATCCGCCGCCGTCTGCATCTTTTGCCTCACGAAGCGCAATTGTCCAATGTCTACAGCGAGCCCGACAAAGCCCATGATGACCGCCATCGCCAAAGCCACAAACACCACGGCCTGCGCGGTATCGCTTCGCATCAGGCGAGATATCCGGCTGCACCGGCCTACCCCACATCTCCTCTCGAAATGATCGCAGTGATTCGTGCCCACGCTCGCCCCGCCCCCGACCGCTCGCGGCGTCACCTTCCACTTCTGTGCACGCTTGTATTGAAACCGATAATGACGGCTCTATCGGTAACCCTACCGAACAGTTCTGGTGGATGTGTTATCGGCAGAAGCTGGCAAGTCTTTAGTCGGCCGTTACCAGACTCGGCATACCTTATCGGCAACCATCGGCTGGCCCTTCTTGCAGCCAAATGCCGCGGCAAACTCCGGCAGATCGGCGAGGATGCCATTTGTCCGGTACTCGTCGGGAGCGTGTTCGTCGGTAAGCAGTTGCGTACGCAGCGACTCGGGCCGCGTTTCTGTGCACCACTGTTGCGCGTAGGCCACCATGAAGCGCTGCACTGGCGCGTAGCCATCTTCCATGGCCTTCATATCGAGATTCGACTTCTGTGCATTGTCAATCCATGCGAGGTAGGTCAGCCAAAGGCCGCCGAGATCGGCGAGGTTCTCCCCCAGCGTAAGTTTTCCGTTGATGTGCACATCGTCTGCCGGAACATAACCGTCAAACTGCTTCACCATGCAATCGGCGCGTTCGTTGAATTTCCTGCCGTCTTCCGCTGTCCACCAGTCCGACAGATTCCCATGGGCGTCAAACTGTCTGCCTTCATCGTCGAAACCATGCGTTAATTCGTGGCCGATCGTCGAACCCATGTCGCCGTAGTTCGCCGCGTCGTCTTCTGATCCACTGAAAAAGGGCGGCTGCAGGTAGCCTGCGGGAAAATTCACGTCGTTCATTTGCGCGTTATAGTAGGCGTTCACAGTTGGTGGAGTAATCTCCCACTCGCCGCGATCCACCGGCTTGCCCAGCTTGGCCGTATCGCGGTCATTCTCAAACTCGCGCGCTCGCAGCATGTTTCCCAGCGCATCGCCGCGGATAATCTCCAGCTTGGAATAGTCGCGCCACTTGTCGGGATATCCAATCTTGTTCGCCACCGCATGCAGCTTTTCCTTCGCGCGCGTCTTGGTCGCGGGGCTCATCCATTCCAGGCTGTCGATATCCCGTCCCATTGCGGCTTCAATCGCTACCGTCATCTCAAGCGCCCGCTGCTTGTCTGCAGCAGGGAAGTAACGGCTCACATAAACCTGCCCCAACGCTTCGCCCAATTCGCGATCCACCCTGCGCGTACAGCGCTTCCAGCGAGGTTGCTGCTCTTCCTGCCCATTCAGCGTCTTGGAATAGAAGTTGAAATGCTCGTTGTCGATGCTCTGGGGAGAGCTGGTTCCCGCGACCGAGTGAATGAACTGCCAGCGCAGGTAAGTCTTGATGGCGGCGAGATCCGTCTCTTTGAGGACAGCATTCAACTCGGCATAGAACCTGGGCTCAGTCATGTTGATGGTGTCTGACTTCGGATCGTGGAGAGGCGCCTTGATCACGGCCAGATATGGGTTGAAATTGAATTCCGGCACCATCCTCTCAAGGTCCGCAAGTTTCATCGGATGATTAAGGTTCTGGGGATTGCGCGCCTCCGTAACAGTCAGGGACGCCTTCGCTAAACGAGTCTCGATCGCCAGTACCGTCTGCGCGTTCTTTGCGGCCGCGTCCGGCGTCTCTCCCAGCAACTGAAACATATTCGTCACGTGCTGTACGTATTGCTTGCGCTGCTCGATACTCTTCGCATCCGTGCGGGTGTAATAGTCGCGTTCCGGCAGCCCGAGTCCGCCAGCGACAAAGAAGGCAATCACCCGGTTCGAGTCGGCATAACTCTGGTTGGAGCCCTCGCCGAAGAAGGCGTCAACTCCCTGCCGCTGCAGACCAGCAATGAGAGCCGGCAGATCCCTCTTGTCCTTTACCGCCGCGATACTGTCCAACCCTGCCTGGAAGGGCTTGATCCCCTTTGCGTTGATCGCCGCCACGTCCATGCAGCTTGCATACTCGTCGCCAATCTTCTGTTCGTTCGCGGTACGGGCGGCGGTATCGACCGAGGTGCCGTCCAGAATAGACCGCAGCTTCCCGCGGTTGATCTCGGTCAGCTCCGTGAAGCGGCCGTAGGAAATCTGGTCCTTGGGCAAAGGGTTCTTCTGGAACCATCCGTTGCAGGAGTACTTGTAGAAGTTCTGGCAGGGATCGACGCTTTTGTCCACCAGCGTGGGGTCAAAAACCTTCAGAGTGCCCGATGCCGACGAGCTTTCCGGGGTCTGGGCCGATACGACTGCGGTGCATCCCGCAACCACGAGAGCGGCAATTGCCACGAATCGGCTCCAGTTCACGGTGCCGTTCACGCGCTATAGCTCAACTGCATAACTTTCTCCGAGGAGTATTAACTGCACTCTACCAGAACTGCCGAGCTATCAAATGGCCGCAAACTGTCAGAACGGCCAGTTCAACGGGTACACTAAAGAGACGTCATTTCTTGTCAACAGGAGAACATAGGTGTCACAACGCACGTTCAGCATCATTAAACCGGATGCCGTCCGCAAGGGACACACCGGCGCGATTCTCGCGGAAATTGAAAAAGCCGGATTCAAAATCGTTGCAGTCAAAAGGCTTTCGATCTCAAAGAAGCAGGCAGAAGGCTTCTACCACGTTCATGCGCAGAGGCCGTTCTTTGACTCCTTGACGAACTTCATGTCCTCAGGGCCAATCTTTCCCCTGGTCCTAGAGAAGGACAACGCGATCGCGGACCTGCGCAAGCTGATGGGAGCCACCAATCCCGCGAACGCGGAGGACGGCACGATTCGCAAGATGTTTGCAGGCTCGATCGAGGAAAATGCCATCCACGGCTCCGATGCCGCTGAAACGGCAGCGTTTGAGATCGGCTACTTCTTTGCCGGCTACGAACTCGAATAGGCTCAACATGTCGGCGCCGAGGACCGAATCCTTGGCGCCAACCTACTCAAAAGGAAGACATTTGACTCGCTTTGAGAGCCAAAAAGCTGAGTCTTAGACACTCAAACTGTTAGACTAATGTTGGGAGCAAACTGGGGCCGGGAGTCAGGGTTGCGGCCAAGGATTGCTGCATCGTCCCGCCTGTCGTTCCCGCCAGTCCGCAAACCATACATGCCAGTACGGTAACAAGAATAGGAAAACCACGCCTGTGAGCAGCACCATCCGTAACATCGCTATTATCGCGCACGTAGATCATGGGAAGACGACGCTGGTCGACGCCATGCTGAGACAGGCGGGAACATTTCGCGCCAATGAAGCCCTTACCGAGCGCGTCATGGATTCCAACGATCTCGAACGCGAGCGCGGCATCACGATCCTCGCCAAGAACACCGCGATCCACTTTCGCGATACCAAGATCAACATTATCGATACCCCGGGTCACGCTGACTTCGGCGGCGAAGTAGAGCGCGCCCTCAAAATGGTGGACGGCGTCATGCTGCTGGTGGATGCCTCCGAGGGCCCTCTGCCGCAAACCCGTTACGTGCTTTCCAAGGCCCTCGAAGCAAAGCTGAAGCCCATCCTGGTCATCAACAAGATTGATCGTCCGGACGCACGTGTGCAGGAAGTTCTGAACGAGGTCTATGACCTCTTTATAGATCTGGATGCTCACGAGGATCAGCTTGATTTTCCCGTCCTCTATACCAACGCCAAAGCAGGAACCGCCAGCCGATCCATCGAAGAAGCGGGCACAAATTTGCAGCCCTTGTTCGAAACGATTATTGAGACGATTCCCCAGGCGACAGGCGATCCCGATGGCGCCATGCAGATCCTCGTCACCAACCTGGATTATTCAGATTATCTCGGCCGCCTCGCCGTATGCCGCGTATTCAACGGAACGCTCAAGACAGGCGACGAGGTCTACATCTCCAAGCGCGACCATTCTCTGCAGAAGACCAAAATCACCAAGCTCTTCTCCTACATGGGCCTCAAGCGCGTGGATATTACCGAGACCGAGATCGGCGACATTGTCGCTGTTGCTGGCGTCGAAGGCATCACCATTGGCGAAACCATCACGGGCGTGGACAAGCCGGCGCCGCTGCCGCTCATCATCATCGACGAACCAACAATTGCAATTCAGTTCTCGGTCAACAACTCGCCTTTCGCAGGTCGGGAAGGGCAGTACGTTACCTCGCGCAATCTACGAGAGCGCCTGGAAAAAGAACTCCTCACCAACGTCTCCATTCGAGTCGAGGACACCGGTAGCCCGGATAGCTTCAAGGTCCTGGGCCGCGGCGAACTGCAGCTCGCTATCCTGATTGAAATGATGCGCCGCGAAGGCTTTGAACTGATGGTTGGCAGGCCCGAAATCGTCACTCGCGTCGTCGATGGAAAGACGATGGAGCCGGTCGAACACCTCACCATCGATGTTCCCGAAAACTTTGTCGGCGTGGTGATTGAGAAGCTTGGACCCCGCAAGGGAGAAATGGTCAAGATGCACAATCATGGTTATGGACGCGTGCGACTCGAGTTCCGCGTGCCCAGCCGTGGCCTGATTGGACTGCGCAGTGAAATGTTGACCGAGACCCGGGGAACCATCGTGATGAACACTATCTTCGATGGCTACATGCCGCATCAGGGCGAAATTCCACAGCGTCCCACCGGCGCGCTCATCTCCGATCGCAACGGCCTGACAACAACGTATTCCCTCAACGGATTGCAAGAGCGCGGCACGCTCTTCCTCGGCCCCGGTATCGATGTCTATGAAGGCATGATCGTCGGCGAACACTCCCGCGATAACGACCTTGATGTCAACGTCGTGCGCGAAAAAAAGCTGACCAATATGCGAGCGTCGAGTGCCGATGAAGCCATCCGCCTGGTTCCGTTCAAGTCGCTAAACCTGGAGCAGGCCATCGAATTTATCGCCGAAGACGAGCAAGTCGAGGTGACGCCGAAAAGCCTGCGAATGAGGAAGAAAATTCTGCAGGCCAACCGCCGTCCAAAACGCTACACAAACACCACGGAGTAGTCCTGCATCCGTCTCTCAGACGGCAGGCTTTCGCTGTGGTAGCTTGATTACAGGATTGCCGCGCTCTCGTTGAGCGCGGCATGACTTGTGTATAGGAAAAATGTCGCTTCCGCCAGACTTGCTTCCCCCGAACGCACCTAACGGTACGGCCGAGCCCGGCCCATCTCCGGCGGCGCAGGCTGAACCCGTCAAGTCCATGTGGCTCCCGCGCATCGAGTTGTTTCTCCGCGTCATCATCCGGCTCTACGTCGGAATACTCGTTCTCCTCCTTCCCTGGACGCATCTCTGGCAGGACAATCGATTCCTGAACATATCGCCGCAGTTGTCGCACGTTGCCGCTCTTGGCGTTGTGCGAGGTATCGTCTCCGGCATTGGCTTGCTCAATCTGTGGATTGCTCTATCGGACGCGCTTCACTATCGTGAATCCTGATGTCTGGGCCCAAACTATGAAGAAGATCCCTGATCCGCCACCCTTGGCCAACGCGCCACTCGCTTATGAAAATTCGGCATTTCTCAACAGCCCGGACGGCCGGATTATGCGTATTTTGTCGGAATACTCCGAGCCGTTGGCACGCTTTCGCCGAGAGCGAATCCAGGACACTGTCGTGTTCTTTGGGTCGGCAAGATTTCATGCATTGGATGAGGCCAACCACAGCCTCGAATTGCTCGAGAACACTGGATCGGCCCAGCCCGCGCCCTCAGAGGAGCAGCCCGCGCGCCTCCCTGACCTGGAGAGCGGCACTGCCAGCAATTTGAAGCTACGCCGCGCCGAAGCTGCGGTGGAAATGGCTCGCTATTACGAAGACGCTCGGAGGCTTGCTTACCTGCTCACCGAGTGGTCCATGACACTGAACTACCGTCGCAGCCGATTTGTCGTCACCTCCGGTGGAGGCCCCGGCATCATGGAAGCCGCCAACCGCGGCGCTTATGAGGCAGGCGGCAAGACCATTGGCCTGAACATCCGCCTGCCGTTCGAGCAGATGCCGAATCCATACATCACACCATCGCTCAACTTCGAGTTCCATTATTTCTTCATGCGCAAATACTGGTTCGCGTATTTGAGCAAAGCGTTGGTGGTTTTTCCCGGAGGCTTCGGAACTCTGGACGAGATGTTCGAACTGCTCACCCTCGCCCAGACAAATAAGCTGGCAAAAAAGATGACGATCGTGATCTACGGTTCTTCCTACTGGAATCAGGTCGTCAACCTCGATGTCCTTGTGGACAAGGGCGCGATCTCCCCGGCGGACCGCCAACTTTTTCAGATGGTCGATACACCCGAAGAAGCCTTCGCCGTCCTCAAGCAGGGATTGACTGAAAACCATCTGCAGCCGGAAGCGCAGCAAGCGCAGATTGCTGAAGATGAAAAACTCTCTGAACGCAGCCCGGATGAATTCCTCGGGCCGGAGATCGCGAAGACCCGCAAGTAGCCGTCAACGCCGTAACGATTCGCGTCGGCTAACTTTGCTCAGTTGCGATTTTGCTTGGAGTCGTGCGAGTCTTCATTCTTCGCCGCACCGGACGAGCCCTTATAGCCGAAGTCCAGTCCAAACTTCGGTTCTGATTTTGTTCCCGTCACCTTCACGGGAACCTCTGTCCCCGCGCCGTGTTTCGCGAAGAAGGGATCAATAGGCTTGAGCAGCAGGCTCTTCCAGCCGGTGGTCATCTGGGATAGTTTGGCATCCATACGTGCTTTGCCGTGGAAGTCGAACTCGTTTCCGTCAAGACTGTAGACCCCATCCATCTGCACCATCATTCCCGGTACCGTATACGTCAGGCCGGTGAGCGTTAGCTTGCTGTTCAACAAGTTAAAGTTGCCCTGCATCCGCGAGTGCACATTGTCCGGGATATTATCCGTGGCTTCTTCTGGCTTGCCCTGGCTGCGCATGCTCATGGAATCAATTTTCTTTTGCACCTCTTCTTGCGTGAAGTGCGCGCCAGTTACGTCGAAAGTGCCCGCCAGTCGCAGCCTCTCCGCTACAGGCGCCTCGCTGGGCGGAAGGTCCAGCTTCGTCTTCATGCGGACCGCTCCCGTCATTACCGGGGGATTGGTGCGGATCGCTACCTTCAACAGATCCTCGATGCGGGCCTTGTCTATCACAACGTCCAGAAGAATGTGGTGTCCCTTGCGGTCAGGGGGTCGCACCACCGATCCAGTGGCCAATATGTGCGAGTGAAGAAGCATCGCGTCCACCGGCTGCAGGTAAGTGTCTCCGCTTGTGCCGTCCACAATGGCGTGAAACTTCGTATGCAATGGAAGCTTTTGCCCGCTGGTTGAAACCTGGAAGTCTGGAGTGTCCGTGTATCCGTCCACAACAATACGATTCAGCTCGCCGGAGTATTGCCCCCTTGAAGACAGTATGCCGCCGATCCCCTTGATGGTTGACAGGTCAGCGTTGCTGAATTCGTAACTGCCACTGACATTTGAATCGCCCGGCGACTCAGCGTTGAAGGGACCGAAGGTTCCCGTCGTCGCAATGTCCCCAACCGGCTTGGGATTGACGAGCGTAGCTTGAAACTTCACACCCTCGTCCTCGCCAACCGAATTGAGAACGAGGTGGCTGATGTCGAAATCCAACGGAATCTTGCCTGGCTTGTTTGTGCCCAGCACAAGGTGGGCGTTATTGATGTCAATCTCGTGAACGTATATCGAGAGCCTGCGTTTTCCTGGATCCAGTTTGGGTATGTTCTTTCGCTCGGCCTTTGGCGGAAGATTGATCTCCAGCCCATCCACTGCAACGCTCTGAATATGCATCGGCCTTCGCAGCAACTCGCTCCACGAGGTATGGAAGGCGAAGTGGCGTATGGCGAACAAGGGCTTGTCAGATTCGATGGCCAGAGGGTAAAGCTTCACGTCGGAGGCCTTGACTTCAAGACCATCCAGAACAAGCACATGAAACTCGCCGAGTTCCACGCGGCTCTTGAATCTCTCAGAAAGCGTGTCGATGACCCGAGCCCGCAGAATTGGCTCGACGCGCCTGCTCACCACGATCGCAGCCACAGTCACTACAATCGCAAGCAGAACTACGGTGTATATCAGCCAGTGAATGCCCTTTCTCTTTCCCCGTGCAGCTCCTAGCTCATCTCGATCAGTCAAGCGGCCGTGCCTCTCTCAGTAAATCTAGATGCAACTAATCCTTTTTCAGTTGGATAGCACTCATGGCTGCCTCGCGAGTGTTTGCTGCGCTGACGTACAATGTGCGGTGGCGGGTGACTAGCGATGAATCGAACAGCATCGGAACGTGTCGTTGTTGGAGTGGGTGAATTGCTGTGGGACCTGTTGCCTCAAGGACGGCAACTCGGGGGCGCTCCCGCGAACTTTGCTGTGATGTCCGCGCGCCTTGGTAGCCACGCAGCGGTGCTGAGCCGCATCGGCTCAGATCAGCTAGGACGCGATGCGGTTGACACGCTGAAGTCCTTTCCAATCGACCTGGGCCACCTGCAGATCGACGACACCTATCCCACGGGATCTGTCTCCGTCACGCTCGTTGAAGGACAGCCAAGCTACACGATCGCCGAACCCGTCGCGTGGGACATGCTCGACTTCAATCCCGACTGGCAGGAATTCGCCTCCCAGGTGGATGCCGTCTGCTTCGGTAGCCTGGCTCAGCGCGGTGCCAATTCGCAGAGCACAATACAGTCGTTTCTCGCCGCCACCCGGCCCGAGTGCGTGCGCGTCTTTGACGTCAATCTGCGAACGCCCTTCTATTCGCACCCAGTCCTCGAGAGTTCCCTTGAGCGCGCCACCATCCTCAAGATGAATGACGAAGAAGTTCCTCGTGTACTCAGCCTCCTCAATCTCCGGCAGGATCACACGCATCATCCGCCCTCGCCTGAGGAACTGGTTTCCGCAGCCAATCTCCTGATGGATGAGTTTCCGCTTCAGTTGGTCTGCATTACGCGTGGAGGTCACGGCAGCGTACTTGTGTCTGAACGGGAAACTCACTTCCACCCAGGCGTGCCCGCCACGGTGGCTGACACGATTGGTGCGGGAGATGCTTTCACCGCCGCGCTAACCCACTATTACCTGCAAGGTGCTCCGCTGCCCACGCTCAACGAGGCAGGAAATCGCTGGGGCTCCTGGGTGGCATCGCAATCGGGAGCCATGCCGCCGCTCTCTGAAGCTGTGGCCTCTTCGCTGCGAGACCAGATCGCACTGGTCACCCACTAATCCCGCCGCGGAAACCCGTTGCGGAGCCAGCGCGAAACGGTGTATCTTCAGCCACGTGACGAACTTACCAACAATCGCCGCCCGCCGCGAATTCGGCCAGTCCCGCCGCAAACAACTGCGCCGCCAGGATCATGGAATCTGGGACCCCAAGCGCCGCTCGCGCATCGCCATCGGCATCATGGAAGAATCCATGCGGGGCCGCGTTCCATCCCTCATTTCGTTGAAATATGAGCGCATGTCCGCCTCCGCCTTCGGATACTTCCGCGGCGCTGTTCCCGTCATGGCATACGACCTGTCGCTAATGCCGAACACGGGCATCATTACCCAGATCTGTGGCGACGCGCATGTCCGCAACCTCGGCGCCTTCGCCGGGCCGGACGGCCGGCTCATATTCGATATCAACGACTTTGACGAATCCATGCGAGGTCCCTTTGAGTGGGATATCAAACGCCTCGCCACCAGCCTCATCCTTGCCGGACGCGAAGCCGGCAATAAAACCAGCCTCTGCGAAGAGGCCGTTGCTGCGTGCATCCAGCGTTACCGCAAAACCATGCAGATGTTCACCCACATGCCCGTGGTTGACATGGCACGTTTTCAGATTCACCGACTGCAGCGCATCGCTCTCATGTCACAGGTGCTCTTCAAGGCGGAACGCTCCACACCTCTGCACACGCAGGAGCAGTTCACGGTCGAAGTGCCCGCCTCGAAGGGCGTCCCTGCGCACCGCATCGTGAAAGAGATGAAGCCTCTGCTAGTCAGGGTCACAGGTGCCAAGGCGCGCGAAGTCCTCGCATCTCTCAAAGCCTATCGCCAGTCGCTGCTGCCAGAGCGCCAGCATTTCCTCTCGCTCTACCGCCCTCTCGATGTGGCTTTCAAAGTAGTTGGCACCGGCAGCGTGGGTACTCGCGACTATTGCGTCTACTTCGAGGGCAACGGCCCGGACGATCCGCTCTTTCTGCAAATAAAAGAGGAACTCCCTTCGTCCTACGCGCCCTATCTTGACACCGATGCCCACAATCACCAGGGACGTCGCGCTGCAGAAGGCCAGCGCGCGATGCAGTTCCAGTCCGATCCATTTCTGGGATGGACCAGCATCGCGAATCGCGATTACCTTGTGCGCCAGCTCAACGATCACAAGGCCTCCATCGAAGTAACCGATCTGAAGGGAACTGGCCTCATCGACTACGCACACCTCAGTGGCGAGCTGGTGGCCCGCGGCCATGCACGCTCGGGCGATTGCCACGTTCTGGCCGGTTATCTCGGCAATGGCAAAGTTTTCGAGAAGGCAATCAAGACCTTTGCGAATGCCTATGCAGACCAGACTGAGCGCGATTGGAAGGCACTCCTGAAATCGAAACATGCCCCCAAAGTCATTACCCCCGCCGACGCTAAGATCGCAATCAGGACGTAAAACTCGACTTTCTCCTAAGATGCGGCCGCGCCGATTCGGAGTCTCACCCATGACCCGTTAAAATAGATGCATGCTGTCTATTTCCGGCGCGGGCAAACGTTACGGCCCACGAATTCTCTTCGAAAACGCCAACTGGCTCATCACGCCGGATGAGCGAACCGCGCTCGTGGGTGCAAACGGCACCGGCAAATCTACCATTATGAAGATCCTCGCGGATCTGGATTCTCTGGATTACGGCACGGTGCAGCGCACCCGTGGCATGAGCATCGGCTACCTCCCGCAAGACGGTCTGGCGCTAACCGGACGCACCGTCTTCGATGAGTGCCTCTCCGTCTTCGACGAACTGCTCGGCATTGACCAGGAGTTGGAAGACCTCTCCGTTTCCCTCGCCGAACTGGAGCACAAGAGCCCCGCCTACAACGCTGCGGCCGAGCGCTTCCACATGTTGGAGACGCGCTTCCGTGCCCACGATGGCTACGCGCTCGATGCGCAAGTGGGCGCCGTTCTCACTGGCTTGGGATTTGGCAAGGAGGACTGGGCGCGCAAAACGGAAGAGTTCTCCGGCGGTTGGCAGATGCGCATTGCGCTAGCCAAACTCCTGCTGCAAAGGCCGAACCTGTTGCTGCTGGACGAGCCAACCAACCACCTCGATCTGGAGACGCGCAACTGGCTCGAAGACTACCTGCGTAACTATCCCAACGGCTTCATCCTCATCTCGCACGATCGCTACTTTCTCGATGTCACCGTGAACAAGATCGTTGAGATATGGAACAAGGGACTGCACTCTTACTCCGGCAACTACGAAAAGTACCTCACCCAGAAGGAAGAGCGGCGCACGCAGTTGGAATCGGCGTACAAAAATCAGCGCGATCAGATCGAACACCTTGAAGCATTCATCAATCGCTTCCGAGCCCAGGCCACCAAAGCCAAGCAGGTGCAGAGCCGCATCAAGGAACTGGAGAAGATCGAGCGAATCGAAATTCCGGAGGAAGAAAAGGCTATTCACTTCACCTTTCCTCAGCCTCCGCCCTCCGGACGCACCGTCGTCGAAGTTTCCGGTCTCGTAAAAAATTACGACGCCAAGCAGGTGCTGAACGATGTGGGCTTCACCATTGAGCGTGGCGACCGCATCGCCCTCGTCGGCGCCAACGGCGCGGGCAAATCCACCCTCATCCGACTGCTCACCGGCGTCGAACCGCCAACTGCAGGCCGCCTGAAGCTGGGACACAACGTGCTCGCAGAATATTTCGCGCAGGATCAATACAAGGTTCTCGATCCCGAAGCACGCATGCTCGACGACATTGGCCGCACCGCGCCAAAGGTCTCGCAGACGGAATTGCGCAGCTTGCTGGGCTGCTTCCTTTTCTCAGGCGACGATGTCTTCAAACCGCTGGGCGTGCTCTCCGGCGGAGAACGAAATCGCTACGCCCTCGCGCGCATCCTTGTGAGCCCCGCCAACTTCCTTCTGCTCGACGAGCCGACAAATCACCTCGATCTGCGCGCGAAAGATGTCCTGCTTGAAGCCGTGAACAGCTTCACCGGGACCGTCGTCTTCGTCTCTCACGACCGCTATTTCATTGACCGTCTCGCGACGCGGGTCTTTGAAGTTGAGGGCGGTCACGTCCATGTATATCCGGGTAATTACGAGGATTATCTCTATCGCAAGGCCAGCGGCACAGCGCTCTCCGGCGCCCTACCCTCCGCCGCCAATGGCAGCGCCGCGCCTAGGTCAGCGGTGCTTACTGAGGCCCCGGAAGCTGAAGAAAAGGCTCGCCGCGTGAACCCGATCAAACTTCGACAGATGCAGGAGCGCTACGCATTCGTCGAGGCGGAAATCCCTCGCGTCGAGGCGCAGATTGCGGACACTGAGCACTCCCTCGGCACTTTCGTCAGCATGGAGGAGACCCAGCGCCTGACCCGGCAACTCGAAGATCTCCGCGCCCGCATTGAAGTTCTCACCACCGAGTGGGAGGATCTGATGCTCGTGCTGGAAGAGCAATCTGCTGCAAATTAAGCGCTTCGTGCATAATCAAGTATGCCCCCTCTTTGGAAGCCCGAAAGCTGGACAACTCGCCTCGCTGAACTGGAAGCCCGGACCGGCGACCTCAAGGAAGTACCACTGCGCCGCGACGTGCGCTCCCTCGGCATGCTGCTCGGCGAGGTCCTGCGCGAGCAGGCAGGCACAGAACTCTTCCGCGAAGAAGAAGAGGTTCGTCAGTTAGCTATCCGCCGCCGCGAAGCACAGAATGAGGGACGATGCACCGAAGCGGATGCGCTCCTCGACGCCGCGCTGGCCAAAGTTCACGCACTCTCCATCGATCAGGCCTACACGCTCACGCGCTCCTTTGCTTTCTACTTCGAACTGATCAATCTCGCCGAAACCAATCATCGCAAGCGCCGCCGCATTTCACTGCAACTGACTGAAGAGGCGAATGCGCAGCGCGGATCGCTGCGCGGCACCTTGCGCGAGATGAAGCGTGTCGGCATCTCCGCGGACGAGGCACTGGACTGGCTGAGCCGCGTCCTCGTGATCCCGGTATTCACCGCCCATCCAACTGAGGTCGCGCGTCGCTCCGTCATGTTCAAGCGCCGCCGCATCGGCGAATTCCTTGAGCACCTCGACCGTATTCCGGTGCCCGATGAGGAGTTGGAGCGCCTCGAAGAGCTGCATCACGGCAGAGATCACAGCGCTCTGGCAGACCGACGAAGTACGCAGCCGGCGGCCCACTGTCTACGATGAAATCAAGATGGGTCTCGACTTCTATGACATCTCCATCTTTGCCACGTTGCCCGGCCTCTACACTGAAGTTGCCGACGCGTTGCATAGCGAATATGGTCTCGACATCGACATCGCGCGCCTGCCCCTGCTGCTGTCATTCGGTTCCTGGATAGGCGGAGATCGCGACGGCAATCCCTTCGTCACCCCGCAGATTACTCGGGATGCAATCGTGCTCGCGCGCGGCCATCTGCTTACCCACTACGAGCAGCAGATACAGTTGATGATCGATCTGCTCACCAGTTCCGCGCAGCAGCTTCCTGTCAGCGCCGAGCTAAGCAAGCGACTCGAATCCTACATCGTGCGCCTGCAGAGCGAAGAGAGCCACATCTTCGGCGAACGCTACGAGTTTGAATACTATCGCCGCTATCTTATCTGTCTGCGCGCGCGTCTTGAGCGCACCGTGTCGCAACCGGAAACGGATAACTCCGAGCGCATGCCGGTTACGCACTTCACTATTTCTCAGTTCAAGGATTCGCCCCTGAGCGCGCTGCCGCCTTACCATTCCGTGGCGGAGTTCCTTGATGACCTTGCCGTCCTGCGCACCAGCCTTGAAGAGAATCGCGGCCTGCGCCTTGCTCAAACGCTGGTCGATCCCCTCATCCTGTTGGTGCGCACCTTCGGACTCCATCTGCACACGCTGGACATCCGGCAGCACGCCAACATTCATCGCGCCGCGTTGCGCGAAACATCTTCGTGGAGCTGCGACGAAACACACGATTCGCTCGTGCCCGCCGCCCTCACGCCGCAGACCGCCGACGTGCTCGAGACCTTCCGCGCCATCGCCGAGATCAAGAAGGGATGCACCCCCGAAGCGATCCGGCACTACATCATCAGCGGCGCCACCAGCGTGGAGGATGTCCTCGCGGTGGTCTGGCTCGCTCGCCTGGGCGGCGTCACAGTCGAGGCAAGTGAGCATGATCCGGGACTGATGCCCGTGCCCCTTTTCGAATCGATCGAAGACCTGCGCAACGCACCGGCCATCTGCCGCAAGCTGTGGAACTCACCCGACTATCGCAAGCTGCTTGAGTCGTGGGGCAACACGCAGGAGGTCATGCTCGGCTACTCCGATTCCAACAAGGATGGAGGCATGATCGCCAGCACATGGGAGATCTTCCGCGCCCACCGTGCCCTTCACGAAGTGGCGCGCGAATGCGGCGTCACGCTGCGCCTCTTTCACGGCCGAGGCGGCACCGTGGGACGAGGCGGTGGACCCACGCATCGTTCCATCTACGCCCAGCCGGTTGGCGCATTCGATGGACAGATCTGCATCACCGAACAGGGCGAAGTGCTCAACTGGAAATACGCCGACGTAGTCCTCGCCGAGCGCAACTTGGAGTTGATGATTGCCGCCTCGCTCGACGCCCTCGCGCGACCCAATGTGCGCGACCCGAAGGGCCACCTCACCGGAATCCTGACCCCGGAATGGGAGGCCGCATTTGACCAGCTCTCCGCGACATCCTTCGACTACTACCGCTCATCGATCATCGATGATCCCGATGTGCTCTTGTACTTTGAGCAGGCCACTCCCGTTGCAGAACTGGAGCATGCCAAGATCGGCTCAAGACCCGCGCGGCGCAAGGGTAGAATCGACTTCCCTAATCTACGCGCAATCCCCTGGGTCTTCGGATGGACGCAAAGCCGCCTGCTCATTCCCGCGTGGTTCGGAGTGGGTCATGCCCTCGAAGAATTTTCGCAGAAGCCCGGAGGCCTCGATCTTCTGCGCGCCATGATGGCGGAGTTCCCCCTCTTCATCGACCTCATCCGCAACGTGGAAATGGCGGTTGCCAAGGCCGACATGGGCATCGCGCGCCTTTACGCTTCGCTCGCAACCGACGAGCCAATGCGCGAACGCGTCTTCGCAAAAATGCAGGATGAGTTCAATCGCACCGAACGCATGTTGCGGGAAGTGACGCGGCAAAAGGAGCTACTCGAGACCAACACCGTCCTCGCCCGCTCCATCCGCCTGCGCAATCCCTACGTCGATCCGATGCACCTCATCCAGGTCGACCTGCTGCGGCGCAAGCGCGCGGGGGACACGTCAGACGAAATCCATCGCGCGCTCGCAGGCACCATCAACGGAATCTCTGCCGGCCTGCGCAACACCGGCTAATCACGACACTGCTTCACAACTTTGGAGACGCAAGCTGTCCGCCCTCGTCGCGTGGCATCAGCGCCTCAGGCGTAAGCTCGTCTGCGCGACGTAATGCCGGGAAAAATACGCTCCATATCCCCGTGACCAGCAGCGAGCCAATACCGCCGTACACAACTGCGCGCACCGCGCCCCACCAGTGCGCCGTCAGCCCGCTTTCAAATTCTCCCAACTCATTCGACGCGCCAATGAACAACGAATTTACCGCGCTCACCCGTCCCCTCATCGATGGAGGCGTTGCCAGTTGCAGCAGCGATGAGCGAATCACCACGCTGACCATGTCAGAGGCGCCGATCACCATCAGCGCGCCTAGCGAGAGAATCAAATTACGCGAGAGTCCGAAGACAATGGTCGCCACGCCAAAGATCGCAACGCAGGTGAACATCTTTATTCCAGCGCAGCGCTGGATGGGTCGCCACAGCACAATCACCGACACCAGCAGTGCACCTGCCGCGGGCGCCGCTCGCAGCAATCCCAGTCCGCGTGGCCCCGTGAACAGGATCTCCTGCGCAAAGATCGGCATCAGCGCAACCGCCCCACCCAGCAACACGACAAACAGATCCAGCGATATCGATCCCAGCAAAAGTCCTGACCTCGCCACGTAGCGAAATCCCGCCAGCAACACCTCCACCGACACAGCGCGGTGCTCCATTCTTCCCGGGCGCACGTCCAGCGAGCCCACCAGCACCACGAACCACACCAGCGTGAAAAGTGTGAACAGGAAGACCAACGGAGCACCGCCGAGGCTCCCGTGCAGCGGCAGCGTGAACAGCAGGCCACCAAGTGCGGGCCCGATGATGTTCGCGATCTGGAAGATCGTAGCGCCCCACGCCACCGCGTTCACAAAATGTTCCTTTGGAACCAGGTGCGGCACCAACGCAGAACTCGCTGGCCCACTGAATGCCCGCCCCGTCCCAATCAGAAACAGCACCGCGTAAATAATCAGCACGTTGTGCATGCGATGCCATGCGAACCAGAAGAGCGCCGCGGTGCAAAAGGCCTGCAGCGAATAACAGACAAGAATCACCACGCGGCGATCAAAGCGATCTGCCGTGTGTCCTGCGGGCAGGATGAACAGCAGCCCCGGCAGGAACAGAGCCAGCCCGGTGTAACCCAGGTCCAGCGCGCGATGCGTTATCTGGTACACCTGCCACGCTACCGCGACCGATTGCGCCTCGGCCCCCAGGATCGCCATCACCCGCGCCATCTGGTATCGCTGAAAGTCGCGCGAACGAAACGCGGCTGTCCCCTGGCCTGCGCTTCCATTGCTCATAGGGTAATGCTCGTCAACTTCGAATCTCCGAGTCTCTGTTATACCGTGCGAATTGGATTCCCGCGTCCTTCCCTCCGGCTCAATTCCTTAGAATCGCGACGCCTCGGTTATTCTGAGGAGTGACCGAGATCCTCACCGCTCTCCCGGATGCCGGCGACCAGTCGCCCGAGCGACCGCTATCCGCCCGGCCACGGCCGGCTCTCGGACCACTCACCGGAGTAGCGGCGGTCTTCCTCTGCGGCGTCTGCGCCTTCTTGGATCTCTACGCCACACAGCCCCTTCTCCCGCTCTTCTCCACTATCTTTCATGCCGGCAAAGCCGCTGTCGGACTCACCGTCTCCGCCTCCACGCTGGGAGTAGCGCTTTCCGCGCCGCTCTTCGGCATCTTCGCGGAACGCCTCAGCCGCAAGCGCGTCATCGTCGCGTCCATCGCCGCCGTAGCCGTGCCCACGTTTCTCGCGGCTACGGCGCCCAGCCTTCACGCCCTCATCTTCTGGCGATTCATGCAGGGCCTCCTCGCACCCGGCATCTTCGCCATCACCATCGCCTACGTCACCGAGGAGTGGGACCGCACCAGCGTCGCCGTCGTCATGAGCGTCTACGTCAGCGGCACCGCGCTCGGCGGCTTCATCGGCCGCATTATCGCTGGCTTCGCCGCCGATCACTTCGGATGGCACTCCGCCTTCATCGTGCTCGGCGCGGTCACGCTTCTGGGAGCGCTCGCCGTCGCGCGCTGGCTCCCCCACGAGCGACGACCTCTGCCGCATCCGCATCACGCGCACACATTCCGTTCGCAACTCGCGCCCATGTTCCAACATCTACGAAATCCGCATCTGCTAGCCACCTATGCTGTTGGATTCAACGTGCTCTTCTCCCTGGTCGGCGTATTCACCTACATCACCTTCTATCTCTCTGATCCCCCTTTCCGCCTCTCCACCGCCGCGCTCAGCTACCTCTTCGTCGTCTATCTCATCGGATTGTTCGTTACGCCCGCCGCCGGATACGTCATCACCCGCGTTGGTCTGCTGCGCGGAATCGTTACCGCCATCGCGATCTCCATGCTCGGCGTCCTCATCACGCTCATCCCGTCTCTGCCCTTTGTCATCCTCGGCCTCGCGCTCTGTTCCACCGGAGTCTTCATCTCACAGGCATCGGCCACCAGCTACCTGCGCGAAGCCGCGCCGGAGGGAGGCAGGGTCTCCGCTGCGGGCCTCTATCTCTCCTGCTACTACATCGGTGGAACCGCCGCGGGAGTAGTGCCGAGTTTCTTCTGGCATCTGGGCGGTTGGCCGGCCTGCGTCGCCTTCATCGCGGCCATGCAGCTCGTCACCATTGGAATCGCTATCGTCGGATGGAGAAACCGCCCCGCGCACAATACTCGGCATTCCATATAATTCTTCTTGGCATGCGGCGTGGCTGAACTGCCGTAGCTTGCGCACGGAATAGAAAGGCCAACATGGGTTTGTTCAGGAAGAAGCTGAAGCAGGAACACAAGGTGATGCGGCAGGCGGAACGCGCCAAGGGCGCACTGCTCCCCGAGTATCATCGCGCCACACCGGAGTGCCCTCACCCCGAGCGCTGGAGCATGTATGACTCGATGACCGCCGAGGTCGAGGTGCTGGAGTTTCTGCGCACCCTCATCACCACCGCCAAGCCCGCGCTCGTGGTCGAGACCGGATCGTTTCTCGGCGTCAGCACCCTGTGGATTGCCGAAGGCCTCAAGCAGAACGGCTTTGGCCGCATCATCAGCTGCGAATTCGATCCCCTGGTCTTTGCTCAGGCAAAGGAAAAGATCGCCGCCTCTGGCCTCGCCGAATGGATCGAACTTCGCAACGAATCTTCACTCGAGATGAAGATTCCCGGCACCATCGACCTCTTCTTCAGCGACAGCGATATGCCCGTACGCGAGCAGGAAGTAAAACGCTTCCTGCCGCAGATCAACCCGCAGGGCCTCATCCTGATGCACGACGCCAGCTCACATCTCAAGATTGTTCGCGACGCCGCGTTCAAAATGGAAGCAGAGGGACTGCTCTCCGTAGTCATGCTGCCCACGCCGCGCGGTCTGGTAGTAGCCCAGAAGCGAGAGGGTAGGAAGTAGCGGACTCAAACGAGCCGCTAAATCCTCAGCGATCTATAAGCCGACATCGGCGGCAAGCGCAACACCCCGTAAGCCAACAGGCCGCGAAGCGGCGCCCGCCCCTGAGGCCAGCAGCTAGTCGCGAACTTTTTCGGCTACCGCGCCATCCTTGATGAACATGTGTCGAATGCCGCGAAGCGCCTGCCGCGTTCGCTCTTCATTCTCAATCAGGGAGAAGCGAACGTGATTATCTCCATGCTCGCCAAAGCCGATCCCGGGACTCACTGCAACCTTCGCATCGAGTAACAGCTTCTTTGAAAATTCCAGCGACTTCAGGTGGCGGTATGGCTCCGGAATACTTGCCCAGACGAACATCGTCGCCTTCGGCAGAGCAACCTCCCAGCCCGCCTTGTTGAGCCCCTGCACCAGCACGTCGCGCCGCGAGCGGTAGTTATCAACAATCTCTTTGACGCAATCTTGCGGCCCTTCCAACGCCAGAATCGAGGCCACCTGGATCGGCGTAAATGTTCCGTAGTCGTAGTAGCTCTTCATGCGCGCCAGTGCGTTCACCAGCGTCTTGTTGCCCACCATGAATCCCACGCGCCAGCCCGGCATGTTGTAGCTCTTCGACAGCGTGAAGAACTCCACCGCAATCTCCTTCGCCCCCGGCACCGCCATGATCGAAGGAGCGCGGTAGCCGTCGAAGACCAGGTCGGCGTAGGCCAGATCATGCACCAGCCAGATGCCGAACTCGCGGCACAACTCCACCAGCCGCGCAAAAAACGGCAGATCGACGCACTGCGTTGTCGGGTTCGAAGGGAAATTCACAATCAGTAGCTTGGGCCGCGGAGTCATGCGCGGAATCACGCTCTCCAGTTCCGCCAGAAAATCTTCCTTGTTATGAATTGGCACGCTCAGCACATCGGCCCCGGCAATCACCGGCCCGTAGATGTGGATCGGATAGCTCGGGTTCGGCACCAGCACAGTGTCGCCCGTGTTCAACATCGCCAGGCAAAGATGCGCGATGCCTTCCTTCGAGCCGATCGTGACGATCGCTTCCGTCTCCGCATCAAGCGCAACGTTGTAGCGGCTCTGATACCAATTGCAGATCGCCTTGCGAAGCCGCGGTATCCCCTTCGACAACGAGTAGCGATGCGTCGTCTGTCGGCGTGCCGCTTCGATCATCTTGTCGACAATGTGTTGCGGGGTGGCTCCATCGGGATTGCCCATCCCGAAGTCGATGATGTCTTCGCCCGCCTTGCGCGCGTTGGCCTTCAACTCACCCGTAATGTTGAAGACATACGGAGGCAGCCGCTTGATTCTGGGAAAATCTTCCATGGAATTTAATCTTAGCCGCAGTGCTTCAGAAGAAGCTGTGTTTTCGGTGCACAAAGTTGATCGCACACCCGGCACGGTTCCGACTTGCTAAACACACCCAGCGCCTAGCGGCCCAGGTAAGCCTTGTATTGTGTGTCGATAATGCCCAGGTTCCGCGCCAGGCCCAGCTTCGCCTGGTTGTAGCTGAAAAGACTCGCCACCAGCCTATTCTGAGCGTCTGACAGCGTGCTTTGCGCCTCAACCACCGGCAGGTTGTCATCGATTCCGGCCTGGAAGCGATCCGTCACCTGCTCCAGCGTCTTGGTCGCCAGCGCCACGTTGCTCTGCGCCACCCGCACCAGCTCCTGCGACGATTGCACGTCCAGCAGGCTGTCCCGCAACTGTGCATCAATCTTCGAACGGATGTCCGCAAGCTGCGACATCGTGCTGCCCAGCTGGGCCTCTGCAACCTGCCGGTCGCCGCGCAGCTTCCCCTCTTCAAATATCGGGAAGCTCAGCGTCCCCACCGCCGCAAAAGTTCCGTGATACAGGCCGCCGGTCAGCCCTGTCACGCCATAGTTGCCGCCAAAGCTCAGTGCGGGAAGCCGCTCATACTTTGCGGACTTGGTCTTCAGCTGCGCCGCCTTCGCCTGCTGCTGCAGCGATTGATAATCCTGCCGATTGGCGTAGGCCTGCACCTTCGCCTCGTCAATCGTGATCGTCGCCAGGTCCTGGTACGGAGCCTCGTCCACCAGCGAAATCTTCTGCTCCGCCGGCAAGCCAATCTCGCGATTCAGCGCGATCTTCGCCTTCTCAAAATTATTCTCTGAAGCAATCAGGATCTGCTGCTGGCTCTGGAACGCCACTCGTGCGCGCAGCTCATCGAGGTTCGCCACCACCCCGGCCTTGTGTGCCTCGACCGCCTGGTTCAGTAGCGCCTCATCCGTCCGCAGCAGCGCCTTGGCATTCTCAATCTCCGACGCCGATGCCAGCGCGCGCAGATACGATGTGCCAACCGTCAGCACCACCAGTCCCCGCGAAGACTGCATGTTGTAGAACGCCGCCTGCTCACTCGCCTTGGCCGCCCGGTAGCCTTCAATCTGCGACGCGTTAAACAGCGATTGGCGATAGTTCGCCTGCGCATTCGTCGTGTTCACAACCTGGATCAGCGCAAGCTTAAACCCCGGCAAAATCGGGATAACTCCCGGCTTGAAACCCTCAGCCGCAAGATCGTATTGGTGGATGCCCGAGTTCGCCGTGCCATTGATCGACGGCAGCAGCGGCGCAAGCGCCTTCAGCGCCTGACCGTGAGCGACGCCCTGGTTCTGCTGGCTCATGATCAGTGCCAGGTTGTGCTCCAGCCCCAGGCGAATCGCATCGTCGAGCGAAAGCTTGATCACATCTCCAGTCGCCGCGACGCTCGTCACGCTGCCGCGATAGGGATTCTCTGCCGAACTCTGCTCAAGCTGAGCAAGCGCCGGAGCCGCTGCAACCAGCGCGACGGTCAGCGCCACGGCAAGTCCCCGCACGGCATTCCTGCCCCTCAACCGCTCTGTTGTGCTCTTGAAGCTGATTTCTTCCCCCAATTGCCGGCGTACTCCCTTAGATCGCATTTCCGACCTCCAGGTGGCAAAAAATCACCCGGAATCAACAAAAAAGCCCAACGCATCAAACTCCCCACTGCTCTTAAGTCTATACGGCAAAGGAAGCTAGAGGCCAGCCCTCCCCTTGAGCCCTTCAAACGTCAAGTCCCGCCCCAAAAACAATCCCCGCCAAGACTCCTCGGCGGGGATCGTCTACTCCTCAACCGATTCAGGACTACTCTTCCTCCTCCTCAATCGGCTTCTTCGCCGTAGCCAGGATCTTCTCCGCCACCAGCTGCGGCACTATATCGTAGTGGTCCATCTCCATGCGGAAGCTGCCCCGGCCCTGCGTCATCGAGGTCAGCGTCGTCCCATAGCTCAGCATCTCGGCCATGGGCACCTCCGCCTTCACCACCGTAGCGCTGCCCTTGCTCTCCATGCCCTGCACCCGACCGCGCCGTCCGTTCAGGTCGCCCATCAACGCCCCGGCAAACTCCTCCGGAGCCTCAATCTCCACCTTCATGACCGGCTCCAGCAGCGCTGGCTTGGCCTGCTCCATGCACTTGCGGAAGGCGATGCGCCCCGCCATCTTGAACGACATTTCGTTCGAGTCGACATCGTGGTAGCTGCCATCAAACACCGTCACCTTGAAGTCCACCACCGGGTAGCCCGCCAGGTATCCGCGAACGGCCGACTCCACGATGCCCTTTTCCACTGCCGGCACAAACTGCCGCGGAATGGCGCCGCCGAAAATATCGTTCACAAACTCAAAGCCGCCTCCACGAGGCAACGGCTCGATGCGGATCTTGCAGTCGCCAAATTGTCCGTGACCGCCCGTCTGCTTCTTGTGCCGCCCCTGCGCCTCAGCCTTGGCGCGCATCGTCTCGCGGTACGGCACCTTCGGAGCCTTCAGCGTTACCTCGGTGTGGTAGCGCTTGCGCAGCTTCGAAACGATCGCCTCGATATGCGGCTGTCCCGCGCCCGCCACCAGGAATTCATTGGTCTGCGGATCGCGGAAGAAGCGCACCATCAGGTCCTCTTCCATCAGCTTGTGCAGCGCGGGAGCAAGCTTGTCTTCGTCGCCACGGCTCTTCGGTTCAATGGCATAGGTCATCGCCGGCTCCGGCATCTTCAGCGGCTCAATCAGCACATCCTGTCCCTTGTCGCCCAGCGTGTCGCCCGTCAGCGTTACGCGCAGCTTGGCCACTGCGCCCAGGTCGCCCGCGTGTAGCTCCGCAACCTCAACGGCCTTGCGACCCTGCATGATCGAGAGATGCGTGAACCGCTCCTGTTCCCGTCGGCCGTAGTTCGTCACCGTGGCTTCGTTCTTCACCACGCCCGAGTACACCTTGAAGAACGAAATCCGCCCCGCAAAAGGATCGGTCATGGTCTTGTAGACATAGATCGTCAGTGGCTCCTTGTCGTCCACCCGGCGCAGCACCGTGTCAGCATCGCGACCGCCGCCATCTGCCGCCACAGCCTGCATCGCCAGCTTCGCCGTCACGGGCTCGCGCTCCACGGGAGAAGGCGCATACACCATCAGGAAGTCCAGCAGATGATCCGTGCCCACATTGCGCAGTCCGCTGGCATAGAGCACCGGGAAGATGCGGTCTTCGCGGATTGCCTCGTGCAGCGCTGTAATCAGGTGCTCCGTCGGAATCGTGCCCTCGGCGAAGTACTCCTCCATCAACTCGTCCTTGCCTTCTGCCACCAGCTCCACCAGTGCCTCGTGGGCCGCCTTGGCGGCAGCGTTCAAGGGGCCGGGAATCTCACCGGTCTTGCCCCGGCCATCGCCGTCCGGCGTATAGAAAAACGCCTCCATCGTCACCAGGTCCACCACGCCGTGGAATCCCTGCTGGTCCACGATTGGCAGCTGGATCGGCACCACCTGCCGCCCCCAGCGATCCTGCATAGCCGCCAGCATGTCATCGCGCGAGCCGCTGTTGTCTGCCTTGGGATGGTCCATCTGGTTGATCACGATCATTCGCGGCAGCTTGAACTCGTCGGCGAACTTCCATACCCGGTCGGTCACCGTTTCCAGGCCCGACTGCGCATTAATCACCACCAGCGCCGCCTCCACCGGCAGCATCGCCGCCCGCGCTTCATGCACGAACATGTGAAAGCCGGGAGTGTCCACCATATTGATCTTTATGCCGCTCCACTCCGCATACGCGACGGCGTTGGCCATCGTCGTCCGGCGGGCGACCTCTTCCTCGTCATACGCGGTAACGGCTGAGCCATCTTCCACGCGCCCCAGCTTGTCGATCATCTTTGCGGCATGCAACAGAGCGGAAATTAACGTCGTCTTTCCACAGTGTGCATGCCCAACTACAGCTACGTTGCGGATCTCACTTCCCTGGTAGATCTTCATTTGTACTTCCTCCGTGGTGCATCAAATTGGCCTTTGTGTGGCCGTGCTTGTGTGGCTGAACCTGGAATCTTGAGTCCGCTCTCTAAGGCGCGCAGGCTGGCACACGCGAGCCTGCCCACGACGGCTGAATCGTCCGGATATGGTGTGCTGCCAGTGATTTGGGCGTAGAAACGGCGCGGTTGCGGCGGGCGCCGCTTCGCTGACATGAATGTCAGGTAAACACCGATTCTGCCTTGCTCGCCCATCCCGGCACCAGCAAATGGCGCTTGAGGCCGTCGATTGCAGACGTACCGCAGCCTCGCGTCTGAGAGAAACCACGGATGCTATCACACGGACAAGCTACTCTCAATGTGACGGCCAATACCGCCCTTTTCCGCCGCCCCGAAAGCCTCGTTTACAGCGATAATCAAAGCATGAGACTGCTCGTCGGAATCGTCTTTCTGCTGCTGATCCTGGGATCCTTCTACGCCGATTTCCGCTGGAAGCGCTGGATGACCGACCGCCGCAACGCCCGCGAAAAGGATCAGGACGAGTCTTTCCGCTGACTCGCTAACTTGCTGACCCGCTAACTCGCTGCTCTCAATCCCGGATACAATTTAAGCTAGATACGAGTCCAATGACCATGCCCCTGTTCGCACTCCTCCGCCGCTCCTCCGCCCATCGTCTGTCCCTGCTCGCCGTCATGTTTTTGATGACCACCGCGGGCTTCGCCCAGTTCTCAAATCCCGCGCCAGTCGGCGACAAATCGCCGCTCAAACCGCCTCCGGGCGTGCGCGTCGCGATCTACGTCTTTGAGGATCTGGAGTGCCCGGACTGCGCCCGAGCCTACCCCATCGTCACCGAAGCGGCCGAGAAATATAAGATTCCGCTGCTCTTGCACGACTTCCCGCTGCCATTCCACGTATGGAGCTTTGACGCCGCAGTTAACGCGCGCTGGTTCGACACCAAGAGCAAGAAGATTGGCAATGCCTATCGCGGTGCGGTCTATGCCGCCCAACCCACCATCCACAACCAGGCCGATCTGCAGGCCATGACGGCAAAATTCGCCGAGTCGCAGAAGCTGACCCTGCCCTTCGTCGTCGATCCGCAGAAAAAGCTCTACGATCTCGTAAAAGCGGACTACGCCCTCGGCCAGCGTATCGGCGTCGAGCATACGCCTACCATCTGGGTCGTCACCAACAAGACCAACGGCGTGCCCTTCGTCGAGATCGTGGACCGCACCAAGCTCTACGAAATCATCGACCAAGCACTCGCCGAAACCAAGCCCGGCGCCGCGAAGAAATAGCGCCGGCAACAGGGCGGGGAAGCAGACCACGATGCTCACCGAAGTCATCCCCGCCACGCCGCAGCAAGAGCCTATCCTCGCCAACCTGCTGCAGCTGTACATTCACGATTTCAGCGAATTTCACGACGTCCAACTGGGCGCCGATGGCCGCTTCAGCTACCCGGATCTGCCCCGCTATTGGCGCGAGCCGGACCGGCACCCGTTTCTTATCCACACCGACGGGAAATTAGCTGGATTCACGCTGGTCAGGAAAGCACCCTCTGCTTCAGGATCTGAGATGGCCTGGGATCTGGCGGAGTTCTTCGTCCTGCGCGCCTACCGCAGGCAGAGAGTGGGGTTGGAAGCGGCCCAGCAGGTGTGGCGAAAATTTCCCGGCCAGTGGCAGGTCCGCGTAATGGAATCCAACCGCCCCGCCCACCACTTCTGGGCGCACGCGGTCGCCAGCTTCGCAGGCGAAGCAATCCCCTCCGTCCACAGTGAACACGACGGCAAGTACTGGCAACACTTCTATTTTCAGTCGAATTGAGCCGACTAGCGGATCTGGACCAGGTCAGACTTCTCTTCGTGCTGGGACGGGGGATTCACGTGGCTGGTCTGCGGGGCGCGCCAGTGGTCGATGTAGGAGATCTGGTGCACGCAGGAGACGGTGCAATTGGGGGCGCACGTCTTTTCTGTCAAAAACTCGTGATTTAAGTGCTCTTTTGTGTACTTTTCCAGCGGAATTCCGGGCCAGCCTCGTTGCTGCGAGCAGTAGTGAACTAGCCCATTTTCACAGACATACAGGTATCTGGAGCCGGCACGGCAGCGCCAATCGTTGGGTTGTCCATCGGCGATTGCGAGCTGGAACTTGTTGAATCGAGAGTAGTTCTTCTTCTTCAGACCGCGAACCTCAAAATAGATCCGCCGCTCCTCATCCTTGAGCGGTTTCAGCTGTCCTGAGCCGTCGTGAATGATGCCGATGGTGGACGTAAACCCTAATTCAAGAGCACGTTGGCTCACCGTCATCGCGTCCTGGGGGTTCTTGATTCCGCCCCCTACGACGGAGTTGATATTGACGTGAAAATCGGCATAATGAGCGAGATATTGCAGCTTTTTGTCGAGTACTTTGAGGCTCTTTTTCGAGATCTCGTCCGGCTCCACATTGTCGATGGAGATCTGCATGTGGTCGAGCCCGGCGCGGTTCAGCCGCTCGATGCGATCCGGCATCAGCAGGTATCCGTTGGTGATCATTCCGGCCATGCGGCCGTGGTGGCGGATGCGGGCAATTACCTCATCCAGGCCGGGATGGGTGAGCGGTTCGCCTCCGGAGATGGTGATGATGCTGGTGCCCAGGCGCGCCAGATGGTCGATTCGACGGCACATTTCGTCCACCGGGACCGGCTCGGAGACTTTGTCGTACTCGTTGCAGTAGGCGCAGGAGAGATTGCAGAAGCGCATGGGAACGATCTGCGCCATTACCGCGTGGCGCGTGGACGTGAGGGCGTGGCCTACCAGGGCCAGTTCGCGCGTCTTGCGCCAGGCACCCTTCAGGCTACGGGATAACGTCTTTTTGCGGGCTACGGACATATCTATCGTTTATTGAATCATAACGACCCCGGCACCCGCGAGAAGTGTGTGGGGAACGGTAGCATCGGGGCCCTGAAATGACACGGGGAGCACCCGGGCGGGAGGCACAAAAAAGCGCCCGTCCCGGGGGCGGGCGCCTTGGATACGTGAAACAAGTCAATCAGTCCATTGGCTCCGGCAGGACCAGGTCTGGCAGAGCCTCAAGATCCTGAAATTCTTCAATATCTATGACGGGGAATGCGCCTTTGAGCTGAAGTTGAAGATTTGGGTCGATGTGGATTTTTGGCATCACCATGTGCGGATCGAGGTAAATCTTTCCCTTTAGCTGGCGGTTGGCGTCGGCCTGACTAAAGGACTTAAGAAACTCCTCCCGCATGGGGGAGTCCTCGAGGTCGAATTCCATATCCCCGATGCTGGCAACCGTGCTGCCCGGCTCGCCTAGTTCGGGCCATTCCAGATCGCCCTTCTTGGGAGTCTTGGTGCTGCTGGGCTGCATGGTGAGGGTCTGTTCCTTCTTGTCGCGCACAACGGTGATCTGGACCGGCTTGTCGATGTTTTCGCGCATCACCCGTTCCCAGTCTGCCCGAGTGGTTACGACATCCTGATTGATTTTCAGAACGATGTCGCCAACTTTCAGACCTGCACCGGCGGCGGGGCTGTTCTTTTCGACGCTAGCTACGAGAAGGCCCGTTCCAGTCTTGACGCCAAAGAAGGTTGCCAGTTCCGGTGTGACCGGGTTGAGAACGGCTCCAACATGCAGGGAACCAGTCTTACCAGTAAACCAGCCGCCCAGTCCGGCTGGTGCGTTGCCGTTTCCGTTAAAGCCCAACCCAACGTTTGGCGGGGGAACGCTGCCGATCTTGTCCCAGGCCTGCTGCGCAACCACGGCGCGATCGGCAAGTTGCACGTTTATAGTCATCTGCACGCCATCCCTGCTGATGACGAAGGCGACGTTGCGTCCTGAGGGAGTCTCGCGCAGCATACGGCGCAACTGCTCAATGCCTTCGATGGACTGGCCATTCATCTCGAGGATGACGTCATTTACCTTGATGCCGGATTTGGCGGCGGGCGCGTCGTGATCCACCGTGACAACAATGGCGCCTTTGGCTTCCTTCAGCTTCAGGGTGCCGACGCTTGCGGTGTCTACATCCTTGATATCGACGCCGAGGTAGCCCCGGGACGAGTGGAAGAGGTACGCCTGCGAATCCTGTGTGACATAGGCGTATTGCCCGTCTCCCGCGAGCGCGATAACGGGCGCCGCGAGTGAGAGCGAACCTAGAATTGTGATCGAACCCAGCCTCAAAAAGGTACTCATTGCACCGCTCCTTCGTTTTCAGTCAATCTGATCTCTGCCGAAAGCAATATTACTTCCAGTGGTCATTGAATTTCCGGTAATTGGCTCAGCTCCTGCATCGATGCATTTCTGATGTAAGGATTCCGATCCTGAACAGCAACATTATGCAACACCTGGCGCACGCTGCTATCGGCGCCAACGGGGCGCAATACGCTAATGGCCTGGGTGCGAACCGTGGGGTCATCGTCTTTGATGATGATCTCGAGCACGGCATCGCGCACGCGCACGTCTTCGGCGATATAAGGCGCCAGTCCGGCGAGCGCTTCTTTGCGAACTACGGGGGAGCTGTCATAACGGGCAGCCATCATGAGCGTCTCGCGGATAGATCCACCAGTGCACTTGTGTCCGGCGCGGCATTCCGCGGCCAGCAGCTTGATGCTATTGCTGCGGATGTCGCTGTCGCCGGAGGCGCGGGTGCCAGCCACCAGTAGATTGCGGATAGCGGCGTCGTCCAGCGAACCGTGCATGGTTGCTGGGACGAGGCGGTTGTAGGTTACGTCTACCGTCTCTGAGTTGGGCTCCCGCACGATCTTGCTGATATTGGCGATCTGGTGCTGGCTGTCGTCCGCAGTGGGCAGAGCAGGAGTCTGCGCGATCGACGGCGTCGGTGGTTTCCGTGACGCGATCTCGTAGCCGCCGAGCCCACCGGCTCCGAGTCCGAGGACGAGCAGGGCCGAGGCGGCAACGGGTGCTGCAGTGAGGCGGCCTGCGCCGGAAAAGATGTTCTGGGTGATTCGGAGCAGCCAGCTGCGGGCAGGCAAGTGATCGATGCTCTCTTCCAGCCGCATGCGGGCTCGTGCCAGCAGATTGGCAGACGGCTCCTCAACTGGATAGAGATACATTGCCTTCTGCAATGCCAGCACAGCTTCGTGATCGCGGCGGCAGGTCTCGCATTCGGCCAGATGCCGCTCGAGTTCCGGGCTGGCTTCGTCTGGCAATTCGCCGTAGACGGCAAGCGCTATTTTTTCTTGTGCCACTTCGCACTTCATATGTTTTCCTTTGGCCTCAGCGTAATTCCGCTAGATGTGTTCTTAACTTCCTTGTTGCCCGGAAGAGCGTGTTTTTGGCGGTTTCTTCCGTGGTGTTGAGCATGTCTCCAATCGTTCTTAGTTTGAGACCCTGGTAGTGTTTCAATTCAAAAACTACCCGCTCGCGCGGGGTGAGTGTATCGAGAGCGGCCTTGATTTTGGCAGCCATGAGCTTGCGGTCCAGTTCGCGGGCGGGATTTGCGCCGGGCCGGTCATCGGAGACGTTGCTGAGCAGATCAATCTCTTCGCCTGCATTGTCGAGCAGGATGGACTGGTCCTCGCGCCGGGACTTTCGGCGGCGCAGGTGGTCGAGGCAGAGATTGGTGACGATGCGGTAGATCCAGGTATAGAACGAGCACTCAAAACGGAAATTCCCGAGGTAGCGGTAAGCCTTGAGGAAGGCTTCCTGGTGGATGTCCTCGGCGTCGTGCTCCGATCCGGTAAGGTGGAGAGCCAACCGCAGCACCTGGGCATCGTACTGACGTACCAGAGCGTCGAAGGCGGCGCGCGAACCCTGCTGCGCCTCGCGGATCAGTTCCATCTCTGTTGCTCGAGCCCGCTCGTCCTTGGCCATGCTTGAAGAGGATTGTACCCTCCGCGCAGGTGTCCAGCTTTGTCCAGTGGACTGGGTAGACGGATTTGGGAGCCTCAAGGCGTCAGCGGGCATTCGCACACACCATCCTTGGTCTCATTGCCGGCAACATCGGCAATGGCATGGGTGAGACGAGACGGTCAGGAATTAGTTAGCGGGATTTGGCAGTGCCGGGCCTGAGGGCTTGACCCTTTTGGGGCATATCGAAAGGATTTTCAGTGGGGCGGTTCGCGGTTTTGCAGCCGCGAGCCGCCCCGAGCGTATTTAGGCAGTCATGGACGGAGGTGCTGCGGCCTCGGCTGCTCCAAATTCCTTGTTTGGCTCGCTTCCCATTGTAAAGACGAAGGTTCCGCCGTTGGCTATGTCCAAATGGCTGAACCACACCTTGGTGTAGGGTTTCCCGTTGAACGTAACCGACTGGATGTACTTGTTTTCGGGGGACTTGCGCTTCGCTTCGACGACCAACTCATTGCCGCTGGCAAGGCGCACGGCCGCGCGATCGAAGAGAGGCGTTCCGAAGACATAGTTGGTGCTGACCGGGTCCACGGCATAGAAGCCGAGCGCGCTGATTACGTACCAGGCTGACATCTGGCCGCAATCTTCGTTTCCGGCGAGGCCGTCGGGTTCGTTGTGGTACATGGTGTCGAGCAGCATGCGAACGCGCTCCTGTGTTTTGTAGGGAGCGCCGACGTAGGCGTAGAGATAAGCGATGTGGTGGCTGGGCTCGTTGCCGTGGGCGTACTGGCCGACTAATCCTGCGATGTCTGGCGGGGCGTCGGGCGGCAGGTCAGAAGGGGCATTGAAGAGGCCATCCAGCTTGGTGACGAGAGCTTCGCGCCCGCCGAGGAGATTGGCCAGACCCTTGGGGTCGTGCTGCACGGAGAAGGTGGTTACCCAGGGATTGGATTCGGTGTAGTCGCGCCACTCCTTGGCGTGGCCCAGTTCGATGGGAGTGAAGGGTTCGGCCCATTCGCCATTGGCGAGCTTGGGGCGGATGAAGGTGGTTTTGGGGTCGTAGATATTGCGGTAGAAGCCAGCGCTGGTGAGCAGCTCTCCGGCGTCGTCGGTGGCCCCTGCGCCGCGGGCGAGGTGGGCTGCAGCCCAGGCGTCGTAGGCGTAGTCCATGGCCTTGCTGGTGGCTTCGGGCTCGCGGTCTACGGGGATGTAGCCAGTCTTGCGGAAGGCGGCGAGTCCCTGGTAGTCGTCCTCGAGCGCGCGCTTGCGGACGACGGGATAGGCCTTGTCAATGTCGATGCCCTTGAATCCCTTGGCGTAGGCTTCGGCGATGACGACGACGGAGTGGTAGCCGGTCATGCAGGCAGTTTCCTTGGCGTGGAGCGGCCAGACTGGCATGCCGGCGGGGCTTTCATCGGCCATGCGGATGAGGCAGTTGACGAGGTCGGGAACGCGCTTGCCCTGGGCGAGGGTATAGAGCGGATGGGTGGCGCGATAGGTGTCCCACAGGGAGAAGGTGCTGTAGTTGTGTTCACCGCTGGCGAGCTGGTGGACCTTGCCGTCCATGCCGCGGTACTGGCCGTCTACATCGTCGAAGAGAGTGGGCGAGACCATCGTGTGGTAGAGCGAGGTATAGAAGATTTCCAGCTGCTTCTGGTTGGTGGACTGGACGGTGATGGAGGAGAGCTCATGCTGCCAGGCCGAGTGGGCGGCGGCTTTGACTTTGGCGAAGTCCCAAGCGGGGATCTCGGCGTCGAGGTTCTTCTGGGCTGCTTCGGCGCTGACGCTGGAGAGGCCCGTCTTGACGTAGACGACTTCACCCTCGGTGGTCTGGAAGTGCACGAGGACCTTGAGGGACTTGCTCTCGGCCTGGTGGACCGAGGCGTCGAGGGTCTTGCCTTCGGAGACGATTTCAGAGGTTACGAAGGGCTTGGAGAACTTCATCGCGAAATAGATTTCGCGGCCATGGGCCCAGAGGCCGGTGCTGCGTCCGCCGGTGATGGTGTCGGTGCCGGTGATATTGACCTTGGACCAGAGCAGGTTCTCGGGCTTGCCGTCGTTCATGTGATAGAGGTCGAGGATGAAGTGGCTGGAGTCGCTCTTGGGGAAGGTGTATTTGTGCAGTCCGGCGCGTTCGGTGGCGGTGAGTTCGGCGCGGATGTTGTAGTCCTTGAGGAGGACGGAGTAGTAGCCGGGCTCGGCGATCTCGTCGGCGTGGGAGAAGCGGGAGCGGTAGCCTTCTTCAGGATGCTCGCGGCTGCCGGGCTCAGTTTTGGCAGGTCCTGTGCCGGGCATGAGGAGGAAGTCGAGCAGGTCGGCCGCGCCGGTGCCGCTGAGATGGGTGTGGCTGAAGCCCATGATCGAGGTGTCGGAGTAGTGGTATCCAGAGCAGTAGTCCCAGCCGTGGTTGTAGGTGTCAGGGCTGAGCTGGACCATGCCGAAGGGCATGGTGGCTCCGGGATAAGTGTGTCCGTGGCCGCCGGTGCCGATGGCAATTTTGACGTATTTGGTCACATCCGGCGATGCGGCACTGGAAGCGAAGGCCGAGGCAAATTTGCCTCCCATGCCGCGCGAGCTTACAAGCCCGGCAGCGGATACAGCCAATACCGCACCAAGAAAACTTCTTCTCGAGATCATGTGTGCTGATTCCTTATTGTTTGATGACGCTTCCGAATGTAGCACCATGGCGCGATTTGTACGAACAGGCTATTCCGATTAGGCTATTCAATCGTGGGGGATTTCTTGGTATGTTGCCCTTCGGTAGACTTTGACTATGGAACAGCTAACATTTGGCGCTCCCAAGGCGGCGGAACTGGAGCAGGGCACGTGGATTACTGCCTACTGCGATGGAGGTTCACGGGGCAATCCCGGCCCGGCAGGTTTTGGGGTATACATTCAGGACGACAAGGGTGCGGTGCTGGCGGAGCTCAGCAAGTTTCTCGGCAAGAAGACGAACAACTATGCCGAGTACTCAGGGATGCTGGCGGCGCTGGAGTATGCGTTGGATCACGGTCATGAGAGGCTGAGGATCGTCTCCGATTCCGAGCTCATGGTGAAGCAGATCAAGGGGCAATACCGGGTGAACAGCCCGGAGCTGCGGCCGCTCTACCAAGAGGCGAAGAGCCGCATCCTTGAGCTGAGGTCCTTTCAGATCCAACATGTGTTGCGCGACAAGAACAAGCACGCCGACCGGCTGGCGAACCAGGCGATGGATCGCGGCATGGGCAGGGCGACGACCGAGGCCAGCCCGCCGATATTTCCGCCCATCTCGATTGCAGAGCTTCCGCACACAAACAGCATTCGCGTGGCGAAGCCGATCCCGGTGACCAAGCCACCTGCAAGGCCACTTCGCGGATTTGTGAAGGGTGGGGTGATTCACCTGGTAGAGGGCGAACTTCCTGAAGGGATCTTTGTAAGGATCACGCGGGAATAGGGAATTGAGGCTTTAATACTCTGGGCGTGATTGGATCTTCTCCAGTCACGCCCAGCGTTTGTTTTGAGGTGCGATTACCGCGTTATTTTGCTGTCCAGTATGCGGGATCGGCCTTGACCCAATCAGGGCTCGGATAGCTCATCTTCGGGTTGAACTGGACCAGGTTGGTCGAAGTGGTCTCCAGGCAGGAGGCGGTCAGTTCCCTCAGCTTGGTTTTGTCGCCGTCGCTCAAGGCAGCCTCGAACTTGGCTCCATCCGCCAATTCCCCGTCAACTTCCGACAGAGATTTCATCGGCGAAAAGGCGAGGTAGACGCCGCCGTTGTCGGCTCCATAGACGCTCTCAAAGGTGATCCAGTTGGCGTTGGGGACCTTTTCGTATCCCTTCATGTAGAGCTTGACGAGTTCTTCGAATTCCGCGCGATGGCCTGGCTTTACGACGTAGCGGCTGATCTCGAAGTAGCGCGAGTGTGCGATGTCGGGGTGATCCCCGCGCAGGCTAAGGTCGGCGCGGAGTGCCCAGGCGCTACCGTCGTAGTCGGAAAGCAGGTCGCCATCCGCGACCAGCGCATTGTCCAGGGCGGCGGAGAGAGTGGGGTTAGCGTCGACGAACTGATTGTCCTTTTCCCATGCAGCGAAGGAGTCGTAGCCGACGAAGAAGAGCGCGCGTGTGTGACCGCTGAGTGCCGTTGCCGCGAGGTAGTGATTCGGCTCCTTGGCAGCCATCATGGCCTGAACAAATGCGCTTTCGCTCTTATTGTGGAGAGAGCCATTCTTGCCGGGCTTAACCCATTCCCGTTGGATGACGAGCACCTTCGGAGGTCCCGGCAGGGTGTCTTGTGCAGCGGCGCCGACCACGCCACAGAGGAGAAGACATAGGGCTACAGACGGTCTTACGACGTTCATGGTGTTGCTCCTGTCCTTGCGAAAAAGTGTTGTTGTCCCCTGGAGCGGCTAGCGCAAAGGGGATAACCAGTCCCCTCTGAGAACAGAAGCGATGGTTAGGGAAGTTACGCCTCGGCTCCATGGATGACGGAGCATAGCCCGGCTCGGAGGAGACATGCAACGGTTTTTGTGCTGGGTTGGGCTTTATTTTGTGTAGTTTGCACGACTGGACGCGCGTTAAGCGTTACTGCTGTAAAGGGGTAACCAGATTGCTAAAACCGGAGGGAAATTTGGTAACTATCTCGTCCTACGTGGCGGCGATGACGAGGAGAGTTGCATCGTCCTGAAAGTGGCCCTGGCAATATTCCGTAATCTGGGCGAGGACGGTTTCGTTCAAGGCAGATGCGGAACAGGCGAGGTTGGCCCGGGCGAGCGAGGCGAGATTGCCTTCGCCAAACTCCTCCCCGTCTGGTCCTTCGACTTCCGTGATGCCGTCGGTGAAGAGCAGCAGGCTGTCTCCGGATGTGAGGTTGATGATGGCATCCTCGTCTTCCATTCCGGGAAGACGCCCAGCACAGCGCCGCCCGCGGGTAGCAGGCGAGTAGAGTGCCCGGAAAGCCAGATGGGAGAGAGATGTCCGGCGTTGCAGTATTGCAGCGTGCGTTGATTTGCGTCGAGCACGCAGTAAAAGAAAGTGACGAACTTTCCGGTAGCGATGTTGCCACAGAGCACGCTGTTGACGCGGCTGCATACGCGGGCGGGACCTTCCGAATCCCGCGCAAAAGCTCGCACCGTGGCCTGCACATTGGCCATGAGCAACGCTGCTGAGACGCCTTTTCCTGAAACATCCGCGATGCAGATTCCGAGGCGGCTCTCGCCGAGGCGGATGACGTCGAAGTAGTCGCCGCCCACCATGCGCGCGGGCTGCCAGGCCGCGGCGACTTCGAATCCGGGAACCTGAGGAATATCGCGCGGGAGCAGCGACTGTTGAATCTCGCGGGCGCGCTCCAGTTCGTGCTCCTGCATTTCCAGCTGCGCAGCGCTGCTCTCAACGGATCGCTGCAACTCGGTGTTTCGCTTCTCGAGCCGCTCCTTTGTTTCCCTGTAGAGAAACGAAAGTACGCTGTAGACGAAGATGACGACGCAGGGCAACTTCCATCCAAATGCAAGAGAGACTGGGGTGAAGGCGGAGCCAGCCAAACCACGAACACGCTGGCTACGACGTAGACGATCGGTGTGAGCAGCAGCAAGACGCCGAGAAAAATGAGCCAGTTGTAGGGGAACGGTCGCGAGGCATAGATGCGCCTGACCCGTTCCATTGGCGGAGTGATGAGATTGCCGAAGCAGATGGAATACACGACGATGGTGGCAGGATTGATGCGTTGGCCGTTGCCCCAAAAGAACGCCGCGGTGACCGCAGCAATGCTGAGGTAGAGGGATTGTTGACGGACGAATCTTTCGAGCGATGAGTGGTTCAACATCGCATCACCTTGCCGCCTGATGGTGCCAGTTAAGTTGGCACCATTCTACAGCCGGGTCAGCGAGGGTGTTGAAAAAATGGCTTGGGGAGCAGCTTTGCGGAAAAGGAGAGTGCTACTTGGCGAGTTCGGCTTTGACGATCTCGCTTACCTGGCGCCCATCGGCGCGGAGGCCGGTGGACTGGATCTTCGCCTGGACTGCTTTCATCACGCCACCCATTTCGCGTGGGCCTGGTTTCGCGCCGCTGGCTGTCAGTTCGGCGATCACCGCGGTCACATTCTCGCGGATCTGCTCTTCTCCGGCGACCTTGGGCATGTAGGCCTCGATGACCTTGATTTCAGCGGCTTCCTTTTCCGCGAGCAGTGGGCGATCGCCCTTAGTGAAGGCCTCAATGGATTCATTGCGCTGCTTGACCATGGTGGTGAGCGTTTGCAGTTCTTCGGTCTCAGAGAGCTCGCCGCGCTTCTCTATCTCTTTATTCTTGAGAGCGGTCATCACCATGCGCAGGGTGGAGGTGCGTTCGGCGTCGCGGGCCTTCATTGACGCCACCATATCCTTTTTCACGATTTCTGCAAGACTCACGCGCACTCTCCAGACCAAACAATCCATTATAGAACCTCGGTCTCAGAACTGGCCTGAGTACAATAAATCAAAGGAAACCCGACATGATTCGTAAGACGCGCCTGTTTACGCCCGGCCCGACGCCTCTGCTTCCCGCAGCCCAGTTTGCCATGGCGGCCGCCGATATTCATCACCGCACGCCTGAGTTCCGCGCTCTGTACCTGCGCGTGCTCGAGCAGCTGAAGACCTTCGTCGGCACGAAGAACGATGTGCTGCTGCTGCGCCTCGTCCGGAACCGGTGCGATGGAGGCGTCGGTTTCGAACCTGACCTCGCCGGGAGACCGCGTGCTCGTGCTCTCGGCTGGAAAATTCGGCGAGCGCTGGGAGGCGCTGGCCAAGGCCTTTGGTTGCGCTGTCGATGTCGTCAAGGTTCCTTATGGCCAGACCTTCTCGCTCGACGAAGTGCGCAAGGCGCTGAAGATTGAGACGCGCGCCGTGCTCATGCAGGCGACCGAGTCGTCGACCGGTGTGCGGCACGACGTGCAGGGTGTGGCTGACGTTGCTGAAGGACGCGAACAGCGATGCGCTGCTGGTGGTGGACGCCATCACCGGCCTGGGCACGACGCACTTCGACGTCGACGGCTGGGGCGTCGACGTGATGATCGGCGGCTCGCAGAAGGCGGTCATGATTCCGCCGGGTCTGTCGTACCTCAGCGTGAGCCAGCGCGCGTGGGAGGCGATGGAGATCTCGCTCAATCCGCGCTACTACTTCGATCTGCGCAAGGAGCGCAAGAACGCGAAGAAGGGTGAGTCGGCTTACACGCCGGCGGTGGCGCTGATCGCCGCTCTGGGCGCGGCTCTCGACTACATCGCCGCGCAGGGCGGAGGCGATCTCGCTGCCGGACGCAAGGCTCTGGTTGACAACGCGGAGACATGCGCCGCCATGACACGCGCCGCGGTCGAAGCGCTGGGGCTGAAGCTTGTTCGCGCCCGATGCACCTGCGGCTGCGGCTACCGCTGTTCTGCCGCCTGCTGGCGTCGATTCCGGCGTATTCGTGAAGGAATTGAAGAGCCGCTTTGCTGCCGTAATCACCAACGGACAAGGCGAGATGAAGGGGCAGATCTTCCGCATCGCGCACATCGGCTTCTTCGACTTACATGGACACGATCGCGATTGATCGGCGCGCTGGAGCAGGTGGCTGCATCGTCGCTCAAGCTGCCGGGCTTCGAGTTCGGAAAGGCCCTTGCTGCTGCGCAGAAGGTCTATGCCTCGAGCGGACTTCGGAAGGCCGCGTCAGGAAAGACTGCAAGCAGTCTGCCGCACGACGAAGACGCTCCTCCCCTGGAACGGGCGTCGGCCCGTAAGCGATGTCTTTTCACAACCACACGAATCGCGGCTACATAAACCATGGAGTCAGGAGCAAGATGAAGATCGTTCTCGCCGAAAAAGTTTCTCCCGCCACGCTCGCCGTCTTTAAGCGCGGAGCCGGATTGGCAGATAGTCACGCACGATCAGATCACGAACGCCTGCCGGCGAACGCTTGCCGATGCCGATGGCCTTGGTCGTGCGTTCGGCAGTGCAGGTGGATGACGCAGTTGCTGGCTTCTGCTCCCAAGCTGCGCGTGATTGGCCGCGCCGGAGTTGGCGTGGACAACATCGATGCCGACGCGGCGACGCGAGCGCGGCATCGTGGTGATGAATACGCCGGGCGCCAATGCCGTCGCCGTCGCCGAGTTGACGATTGGGCTGATGCTCGCGCTCGGGCGCATGCTGCCGCAAGGCCAACATCAACTATGCACGCGGGCAAGTGGGAGAAGAAGTCGCTGCAGGGGACGGAGCTGCGCGGCAAGAAGTTCGGCATTCTCGGACTGGGCCGCATCGGGCTTGAAGTGGCGCGGCGCGCGCGCAGCTTCGGCATGGAACTGATCGGGCACGATCCTTTTGTCTCGGCCGCTGTTGCGCGCGAGAACGGCATCAGGCTCGGCTACGGTCGACGAGCTTTTCCGCGAATCGGATTACCTGACGCTGCACGTCGGACTCACGCCGCAGACCGCGGGCATCATCAATGAGAAGACGACTCGCCACGATGAAGAAGGGCGTGCGCATTATCAATTGCGCTCGCGGCGAGCTGATTGTCGAAGAAGCGCTTCTGGCCGAGCGCTGAAGAGCGGCCAGGTTGCCGGCGCGGCGCTCGACGTTTTTCAGCAGGAGCCGCTCAAGGACTCGCCTTCTTCCGGTTTGGAAACGTCATTCTGACTCCGCACATTGCCGGATCGACCGCCGAAGCGCAGGAGGCGGTCGGCATACAGATCGCGCTGCAGGTGCGCGAGTATCTGAAGCTGGGCGTGGTGCAGAATGCGGTCAACCTGCCGTCGCTCTCGCACGAGGAGTATCGCGAAGTTGCGCCTTACATCGAAGATGGCCGGGCGGCTTGGCACTTTCCTGGCGCAGTTTCCGGAGAGCGGCATCGAGAGCATCGACATCTGCTTACAGCGGACGCGTTGCCGAAGGCAAGACAGAGCTTGATTCGCAACAGCGCCATCGATGGAATTCTCGGCCACTCGGAGCAGTGAATCGCATCAACGCGGCTGCGATCGCCGCTGAGCGCGGCATCCGCATTCACGAAGAAAAGAAGGAAGCGGCGAATGGCGGCGCGGGAAGCGTGCTGAAGATTACGCTGCATACACCTAGCGGTCAGATCTCAGGCCAGCGCAACCGTGTTGCATGGTAAGTCATCCGCGGCTGATTTCCTGCGACGGCATCGATATCGAAGCGCCGCTCGCAGGGCACGCTGCTCTACATGCACAACCGCGACGTGCCCGGCGTGATTGGCCGCGTCGGCACGATTCTTGGCGATCACAAGGTGAACATCGCGAACTTCGCGCTGGGTCGCTCCACGAATTGCGACGGCTGCACTCCGGTGATCGCGCTCGCAGTGGTGCAGGTGGATCCACCGGTGAGCCAGCCGCTGCTAGATGCTCTGCTGGCGGTGGATGCGATCACGGAAGCACGCTTTGTGCGATTGGGCGACGCGTAGACTTCGATATTTCTTTGTATCGGGGGCCTGATTTGGCGTAGTTGGTTCGGGCCGTCGATACAATGGAAATAGATCAATTCTGAAGTCGCCAGGAGTTCCACGTTGCCGCTTTACGAGTATCGCTGTACAAAATGCGCACATCAATTCGAAAAAATTCAGACATTCAGTGCGCCGGATGTGAAGGAATGCCCTGTATGCCAGGGCCTGGTGGAGCGGCTCATCTCCGCTCCAGCCGTGCACTTCAGCGGCTCCGGCTTCTACCAGACGGACTACAAAGGTAAGGCCAAGAACGCATCGGCTGGGTCTGGTTCCGGCTCGAGTTTTGCGCCCTCTTCGAGCTCCGATGGCGGATCATCGTCAAGCGCGGATACCAGCAGTGCTGGCCCTGCTACGCCGAAGGCGCCCGCTGCGGGAAATTCTTCCAGCACGCCCGCGAGCGGTGGGAACTCGGCGGGCAACGGCTCACCCTCCACATCAGGAAGCACGAGCAAGTAACGCAGCAGCGGTCCTGATGGATCGGATCGACTCGTCAGCTCGCCTTCGCTTCGTTTTTCTCCGGCGCTTTCGGCACCTTCGCTCCGGATTTCCTTGCTTCTGAAAGTCCGATCGCAATTGCCTGCTTAGGGTTCGTAACTTTCTTCCCGCTCTTGCCGGATTTCAGTTTGCCTTGCTTCATGGCCTTCATCTCGCGCTCCACGCTGGCAGAGGCTTTGGGGCTGTACTTCCGAGTGCTGCTCTTCTTTTTGGTCGGCACGTTATCTGTCCTCCATCGCATATGGGAAGCCGCGAGCGCGAGGAAGGTTGTGCAGCGGGATTGCGTTGCGAAAAGTTGATTTCGAGCGAGGCGCGGTGAACTACACCTTGGCGGTTGCCGGGAGGATGTCTTCCACGTCGACCCATTGTGTGGGATAGACGCCGGTGTAGCAGGCGGTGCAATATTGATTGCCTTCGCCGCCATTGCAGGAATGTTCAAGCCCGTCGAGCGAGAGATACGCGAGCGAGTCGGCCTCGATGAACTGGCGGATCTCTTCGACGGTATTGTTGGCCGCGATGAGGTCTTTTTTGCTGGGCGTGTCGACGCCGTAAAAGCAGGGCGAGATGGTGGGCGGGCAGCTGATGCGGAGATGAACTTCCTTCGCTCCGGCCGCGCGCACCATGCGGACGATCTTGCGGCTGGTGGTGCCGCGGATGATGGAGTCGTCGATGAGGATGATGCGCTTGCCTTCGAGCAGATTGCGCACGGGGTTGAGCTTGAGCTTGACGCCGAAGTCGCGGACGCGCTGTTCGGGCTCAATGAAAGTGCGGCCTACGTAGTGGTTGCGGATGAGGCCGAAGCGAAACGGGATGCCGCTTTCGGCGGCGTAGCCGAGCGCGGCGGTGACGCCGGAGTCGGGCACGGGCACGACGAGGTCGGCGGGCACGTGGGATTCGCGCGCGAGCTGGCGGCCCATCTGGTCGCGGCTCTCCTGCACCCAGCGGCCGAAGATGCGGCTATCGGGGCGAGCGAAGTAGACGTGCTCGAAGATGCAGCTCGATTGTGGCACGCCGCGTGGCGTACTGGCGGCAGGTGACGCCGTCGCGCGTAACCATGACGAGTTCGCCGGGCTGGACGTCGCGCACGTACTCGGCGCGCAGCAGGTCGAAGGCGCAGGTCTCCGATGCGAAGACGATGGTGTCGGGGCCGTCGGGATTGGGGATGCGGCCCATGGAGAGCGGGCGGAAGCCGTGCGGATCGCGAGCGGCGAAGATGCGGTCGCGCGTCATCATCACGATGGAGAAGGCGCCATCGACCTGGCGAGAGCGAGTCGGCGATGGCATCGACGAGCGTGCCTGCTCGCGAGTGTGCGATGAGCTGGACGATGATCTCGGAGTCGGAGGTGGTCTGGAAGAAGGCGCCGTCGCGCTCGAAGCTTCGCGCGGAGGTTGCCGAGGTTCACCAGGTTGCCGTTGTGGGCGATGGCGATGAGGCCCTTGGTGGATTCGACGCGAATGGGCTGCGCGTTGAGCAGCGCGGAGTCGCCGGTGGTGGAGTAGCGCGTGTGGCCGATGGCCATGTCGCCGGGGAGCTTGGCGAGGACGTCGTCGGTGAAGATGTCCGCGACGAGGCCCATGCCCTTGATGTTGGAGAGGTTGGTGTAGTCGGCGGTGGCGATGCCGGCCGACTCCTGTCCGCGATGCTGCAGGGCGTAGAGCGCGAGATAGGCCTGGCGCGCGGCGTCGGGATGGCCGTGGATGGCGACGACGCCGCACTCTTCGCGGAGCTTGTCGAAGTGCAGCTCGGACGCGTCTTCTTGCTCGTCGGCGACAGGGTCGTTGGCGGGTTCGATCATCGTCTGGGTCAGCTCCTCACGGTGGCTGTTTCAGGTTCACGGACCTCGTCGTGCAGCATGGCTTCGAGAGAATCCGCCCAGGGCCGGCGGAGATCCGCCAACTGTTCTGAGAGGATGACCTGGCCATTCAACCGGATATCAAGTTTGCGCGCAGCGGTTACGCCGAGCGGAGTGACAATGCAGCTGGACTGTCTGAACGATTGCCCGCACCTTTTCGACATCCGCAGTTGCGCAGGTGACGATCACACGCGTAGCGCTCTCTGCAAACAGCAGGCAGGCTGCAGGATCGTTGGCGGAGTGATTCAGCGTGATCATTGCTCCGATGTCGTTGCCGAAGCAGGCTTCCGCAAGGGCCACGGCGATTCCGCCGTCGGAGATGTCGCAGGCTGAATGCGCCAGGCCTTGCTCCGCAAGGGCGATGAGGCGATTTGTGCAGATCCGCTTCATGATCGAGATCGAGCTGCGGAGGCGTGCCCCAGAGTGCGCCGAGGACAGCTTTGCGCGTATTCGGAGGAGCCGAACTCACGCAGCAGCACACTCGCCGGCAAGCCGCGACTGGAGCGGAGATGAGCAGCACAGCGTCGCCGGCTTGCTGGAAATCCGCCGGCACGGCCTGGTGACGTCGTCGAGAATGCCGACGATGCCGAGCACCGGCGTGGGATAGATGCCTTCGCCGCGGGTCTCGTTGTAGAGGGAGACGTTGCCGCCGGTGATGGGCGTGCCGAGCGCGGTGCAGGCCTCGGCGATGCCGTCGATGGCGGCGGAGAGCTGCGCCATGATTTCCGGCTTCTCGGGATTGCCGAAGTTGAGGCAGTTGGTGGCGGCGACGGGCAGAGCTCCGGTGCAGGCGACCTTGCGGGCAGCTTCGGCGACGGCGTGCATGGCGCCGAGCTTGGGATCGAGATAGCACCAGCGGCCGTTGCCGTCGAGGGCCATGGCCAGGCCGCGCTCGTGTCCCGGTGTACCGGCTGCCTTGATGCGCATGACGCCGGCTTCGCCGCCGGGGCCCTGCACGGTGTTGGTCTGCACCATGGAGTCGTACTGCTCGTGGACCCAGCGCTTGGAGCAGATGTTGGCGGAGGCGAGCAGCGTCTTCAGGTCGGCGGTGTAGTCGCGGTGCTTGCACTGAGCTCGGCGAGCGATTTCTGCGGGCGGATCGAGCGGGACGGGAGCTTTCCACGTGCCGACGGGACGATGGTAGAGCGGCGCATCGTCGGTGAGGGAGGGTTGGGAATATCGGCGACGAGCACGCCGTGATGACGGATGCGCAGGCGATTCTCGCCGATGACCTGGCCGACGATGACGGCGTCGAGTCCCCACTTTGCGAAGACGCGGAGGACTTCGTCTTCGCGGCCTTTTTCGGCGACCAGCAGCATGCGCTCCTGGCTTTCGGAGAGCATGATCTCGTAGGCAGTCATGCCGGTTTCGCGCTGCGGGACGAGGTCGAGCTCGACATCGAGGCCGACGCCGCCGCGCGCGCCCATCTCGCAGGTGGAGCAGGTGAGGCCGGCTGCGCCCATGTCCTGGATGCCGACGATGGCGCCGGTCTTCATGGCTTCGAGGCAGGCTTCGAGGAGCAGCTTCTCCATGAAGGGGTCGCCCACCTGGACGTTGGGGCGCTTCTGCTCGGAGCCTTCCTTGAACTCCTCGCTGGCCATGGTGGCGCCGTGGATGCCGTCGCGGCCGGTCTTGGCGCCTACATAGATGACGGGGTTGCCGATGCCGCTGGCCTTGGCGTAGAAGATCTCGTCGTTGCGCACCAGGCCGAGGGCGAAGGCGTTGACCAGCGGATTGCCGCTGTAGCAGCGGCTCGAACTTGGTTTCGCCGCCGAGGTTGGGCACGCCGAAGCAGTTGCCGTAGCCGGCGATGCCGCTGACGACGCCTTCGATGATGGAGTGATTTTTGCGGATGAGTTCGTCGGAGGTATCGGTCGTCTCTTCGGCGCGAAATGGGACCGAAGCGGAGCGAGTCCATGACGGCCAGCGGCCGCGCGCCCATGGTGAAGATGTCGCGCAGGATGCCGCCAACGCCGGTGGCCGCGCCCTGAAAGGGCTCGATGTAGCAGGGATGATTGTGGGACTCGATCTTGAAGGCGCAGGCCCAGCCGTCGCCTACGTCGATGATGCCGGCGTTCTCGCCCGGCCCCTGCACGACGCGGGCGCTCCTGGTGGGCAGGCGCTTGAGGTGGACGCGGGAGGATTTGTAGGAGCAGTGCTCGCTCCACATCACGCTGTAGATGCCGAGTTCGGTGAGGCATGGCGTGCGACCCAGCGCGGCGAGGATGCGCTCGTACTCGTCCGGCGTGATGCTGTGCTGAGCAAGAAGCTCAGGGGTCACAGTGGTGGATTCGGGAACCACGGACGAGGTATCAGGTTTCATGGTTGTTAAAGGATTATTGTCGCATGGCTGCTCGGGCTCGTGCGCGCTAAGAGTCGGCAGGATTTGGGCGGTCAGTGGGAAGGCGCGTGCATCGCCTCGCGAATGAGGCGGATATGCTCCGGGCCGGTTCGGCAGCATCCGCCTATGGCCTGTGCTCCCGCTTGCTGCCAGGCGCGGGCCAGGGCCGCCCATTCCGCAGGATCGGAATTGCCCAGCCAGCAACGTTGGGCGCTGTCCCACGTTTCGCCGGAGTTTGGGTAAACGACGATTGGCTTGCGGGTGGCCGGCCGTAGGTTATGGAGCAGGGGCAGGATCAGCCCTGGAGCAGTGCAGTTGATTCCCACGGCGGCGATTTGCGGATGGCCATCGAGAAGCTGGCCGCATTGCTGGAGCAGCTCGCCGTGGGCGACGTGGGCGTCGTCGCGGCAGGTAAAGCTGACCCACGCAGCGATATCGGGGTGCCTCTCCAGTGCGATGAGGATTGCGCCCGCCTCGTCAAGCGAAGGGACAGTCTCAAAAGCGAGCAGATCGGCGTTGGTTTCGGTGAGAACGGCTATGCGGCGGCCGTGGAACTCGACGAGGTCATCGAAGGCGATCTTGTAGTTGCCGTGGTACTCGGCACCATTGTGCAGGATGGCGCCATAGGGACCGAGGGATGCGGCTATCCATATATGTCGGGGCGAGTGCCGGGAATATTCGAAGCGAGCGGCCTCGGCTAACGCAACGGAGCGGCGGAGGGCGGCATCGGCGGCCTGCGGGGGCAGGCCGAGCTCGGCGTAGCCTTCGGCGGAGACCTGGTAGCTGGCGGTGAGCAGGCAGTCTGCACCGGCCTCGAGGTAGTCGCGATGGACGGCTTCCACGGCGCCGGGGGAGTCCTGCAAGACTCGCGCCGACCAGATCCCGCTAGAGAGGTTGTGGCCGCGAGCCTCCAATTCCGTTGCCATGGCGCCGTCGAGGACGCGCAGTCCGGCGAGATGGAGTTGTTCGCGGGAGGTCATGGCGAGATTCTATCGCCACGGGTAAAGTGGTGGCCATGGCGATGCGGAGCTCTGGGCTCTGGAGTGGGGCGGCTTTCTGGTACACTCAGATGTAGCTCGCAAGCACAGATGAGGCCTCTACCAGGACGCCTCTGCTTCGGGTTTCCATCCACAAGGTTCGGGGAGTGGCTCAGCCTGGTAGAGCACCTGGTTCGGGACCAGGGGGTCGGAGGTTCAAATCCTCTCTCCCCGACCA
>CAVSAX010000009.1:0-11178 GCA_963725995.1 uncultured Acidobacteriaceae bacterium
TATCTCGCCGTGCGATGTGAACTTGATCGCGTTGCCTGCGAGGTTGTTCAAAATCTGGCGGATGCGGCCTGGATCGCCTTGCAATGCAAGTGGGATAGCTGGATCTACGTAGCAATTGAGGACTAGTCCTTTTTGCCCGGCACGCAGGGTCAGCATCGGAGTTAGATCTTCCAGCATCGCTGACAGACTGAATTCGAGATTCTCGAGCGTGATCTTGCCGGCTTCGATCTTTGCCAGATCGAGGATGTCGTTCAGCAGATTTAGGAGAGACTGCCCGCTGCCGCGAAGAATCTCCGCAAGCCGGTGCTGTTCGTCGTTTAGCTCTGTATCCAGCAGCAAATCAGTCATGCCAATGATTCCGTTCATGGGGGTGCGGATTTCATGGCTCATGTTGGCTAAGAACTCGCTCTTAGCGGTGTTTGCTTGTGAAGCTTTTTCGGCCAGGTCGTTAGCGCGGGCAGTCGCTTTCTCCATCAGGCGGTTGCTCTCGAGCAACTCGTCTGCGGCCATTTTCTGCACGGTGATATCCCAGTTTGTGCCGATCATGTGGAGAGGGTTGCCGGATGGACTGCGTTTGACGAGTCCCAGCGCCCGGATGCTGTGAGTGCTTCCGTCTGGCCAGACGACACGAAATTCCGTATCGAAGTCTTCTGTGCCGGCCAGGGCCAGGATGATCTCCTGTGGAACCCGCCGCCGGTCTTCCGGGTGAAGTGTCGCGCACCAAGCCTCATAGGTGCCGTTGAACTGGTCTCGCTTGAAGCCATAAAGGCGCAGCATCTGCTCGTCCCACACAAGCTTGTCGTCGCCAACGCTCCAGTCCCAGACGCCGACGGATCCAGCGCGGGCAGCGAGGACCAAGCGTTCGGCGGCCTCGCTTAACATAGCTTCACTGCGTCTACGCTCGGTAACATCCTCAGCGATTCCTACCACCCGGATAAGCTCGCCTGCCTCATTCAAAACTGGAAAGGCCCTGTCTCGGATCCATTTCTCTTGCCCTTCGGGGGTTCGAATTCGATACTCCGAGACGGTGTTTTGACCTTGCAGCTGTTGCGCAAAAATCTCGTTCGCGGTTGTGCGGTCTTCCGGGAGAATTGCGTCGAGCCAGTTCAAGGGATTCGCGTAGAGGCTTTCGCAACTCCGGCCCCAAACCAAGGAGTACGCAGGGCTGACATAAATGAGTTCGGTACCGGACTTAGCCGCAATCCAGAAGACTTCACTAATTGTCTCAGCGAGTTGCCGAAACTTCTCTTCGCTGGTTCGTAACTGCATTTCCGCCTGCCTGCGGGATGTGATATCTCGAAAAAACCAGACACGGCCGAGGTATTCGCCATCTTCGCTTCGCAGACTGTTGGAATAACATTCCACGGTTCGGCCATCGATCAGTTCGATGTCGCACTGGCCGGAGTACGCCGGATCGTCATAGATTTCCTGAACTCGCCTTTCGAATGACTCACGATCCTTGATCTGACCGAGAACTGCCTGCATCAACGGATTATCCGCCGAGTACTGGATGCCGTCAGAGAATGTGCTCGGGGAAAGTTGCCACACGTTAGAGAACTCCCGATTATGCGAGACGATGCATCTTTCATGATTCACGACAAGAATTCCGTCAGGAGATCCTTCCTGCACGGCGTGAATCAAGGAGTGTTGGAACTTGCGTACTTCCTCGGCTTGTTTCTGTTCCGTAATGTCCAGGCTAAGACCTACGTAACCCAGGAATTCTCCGGCTGAGTATCGCGGTTCTCCGAAGGAACTAAGCCAGCGCCATTCTGAGTCAACTCTGCGAGCTCTCCCCACGGCCCGGAACGGCAGTCGATCGGACAGTGCGCCTTTGAAGGCTTTTTCAAATTCCGGGGCTTCATTGGAGAGGATGAGGGACTCCCGTTTTCCGAGAGGCATCTCGTCAAATCTGTAGCCGAAAAATCTGCGATACGCAAGATTGACGAATTGTAAGTGGCCTACGGTATCGGTCACCCACATGGCAGCGGGACAGCCATCCGCCATGATGCGAAAGCGCTCTTCGCTCTCCTTCAGCACTTCCTCGGATCGCCTGCGCTCGCTGATATCTTCAACCTGGACGACGAAGAGGGGGCATCTACCTCCCGAATCGGGCAGCGTCGTGATGTTCAGCCGGACCCAGACGATACTTCCATTTCGATGGACATATCGCTTTGTGGTCGATTCGCCACCCGAGGGGGTTCGCCGCAAACGATCGAATCTGTCGCGGGTAGAATCCAGATCTTCAAGATGGGTGAGTTCTGTTACCGAAAGCTCGAGCATCTCCTCAGCTTTATAGCCCAGCATTTGACAGAACGCTTCATTCACCTGCTTGATGCGTGAGTCCAACTCCGTTACGTAGATTCCAAACGGTGAGTTTTCGAATACCTCGCGGAAGCGCTCCTCGCTCTCCCTGAGTTTCTTTTCCGAATCTTCCCGCTTTGAGACGTCGCGAATCACAGCAGACAGGGCAATGACGTGGCCCACCGCATTCCTGATCGGAGAGACCTTGGCAGAGATGTAAACGCTAGACCCGTCGTTGCGTACGCAGAGGGTTTCGGACTGAGAGATCCCGACGCCACCCGCTAGCTGGCTGATGGCAAATGTCAGATCGTCCACGCGCCCGGCGGCCATCAGTGTCGATAAGTTCTTCCCAACCATCTCGATTGCGGCGTAGCCAAAGAGCTCAACAGCGCCCTGGCTCCAGGTCACGATCTCGCCTTGCGGAGTGGTGACAATGATGGCGTCTTCTGAACTTTGCACGATGCAAGCCAGCAGGGCGCGATCACGGTCGGCCTGAATTTTTACGGACATGTCGCGCATGATCGCAGTCGTCGCTACAACTGCGCCCGAAGAGTTACGGATGGGAAATGCGGCCACAGACAGCGGAAGGGACCGACCACTCCTATGCAGGAATTCGCCTTCGTAGTTGGAGAGTGTGTGGCCTTCAGCCACTTGTTCGATCGAGCCTGCCATCAATTCTTGTCGCCCGGGCGACACAAAAATTGACGCAGGCTTTCCCATGGCCTCATCTGCAGTGAAGCCAAAGAGAAGCTCCGCGCCTCTATTCCAGCTGAGGACGATGCCGCTTGGACTGGTAGCGACAATGGCATCCTCGGAGCTCTCCACAATGGCCGCGAGAAATCGGTGGGCGTCATCGGCCTTGCGCTGCTCGGTAACATCTCTCTTGATTGCGATGTAACCAGTGATGGTTCCATCACAATTTCGGACCGGGCTGATTTGCATCTCTTCTTTGTAGTGAGTGCCATCTTTGCGGCGATTGATGAGGTCGCCGTGCCAGACCTGACCAGACCGTACGGTCTTCCAGAGTTCTTTGTAGAATTCTCCGGACTGGCAACCTGAATTCAGTACCCGCGGATTCTCGCCGAGAGCTTCGGTGCTGGAATAGCCAGTCATTTTGGTGAAGGCTGGGTTTACATACTGTATCCCGCCATGGGTGTCGGTAATGACGATAGAATCCGCGGATTGCTCTACCGCAGCTACGAGACCTTCCATCCCGATGATGCCGCTTACCCCGCCCACAGCCCACCTCTAGGGAGTTCATTCCCTCACTCACTTATCGGCCATTTTTCAGATGTGTTTAGACCTGACCGTGATCGGAGTTGGGGGCTGCCTTGGGGCAAGTCCGCGAGGCCTAGGGATGCCCGCGATTCCAGCGTCGCCGCCCCGAGCATCCACTGTCGCGGGATCTGCGAGAGGTTAGCTGGCTATACGAGGCGACGGCAGGATTACGCGTTTGTCTTGGTCAGTATATTGGTAACCTCACGTGCCAGTTCGTCAGCGACAAACTTCGCAACGTAACCATCCGCACCAACGCTCTTGGCATGGGATTCATTTGCAGAACCCGAAAGCGAAGAATGAATGACGACCGGGACGCACTTCAACGCGTCGTCCTGTTTGATGTTGCGGGTCAAAGTGAAGCCGTCCATCTCCGGCATTTCCAGATCGGTAAGCACCATGGCTACCTTATCCCTGATCGGAATACCTGCGTTCCTGGCTTCCTGGGCCAGCTCACGAAGTCGAACCCAGGCTTCTTTCCCCGTCTTGGCGCAGACGAAGGGCAACCCCAGCCGGGTCAGGACGTTTTCAATCTGCATGCGTGCCACGTTGGAGTCATCTGCATAGAGGATGACGGCACCTTTAGGCAATTGGATGACGCGCTGCGAAGTCATCTCTTCCCCACTCTTGAAGCGAGAAGGGAGAGCTTCACGAAGAATTGTCTCGACGTCGAGAATGAGAGCAAGACGAGGATTTTCCGCGCCCTCATCCAGACGGGCCAGACTGGTGACCAGACCGCCCACAGCGGCACCCTCGGCAGACATTACCCTTCCCCACTCCAGGCGTACGATTTCCTCAACTTCCTCGACGGCGAAGCCCTGAATGGAGCGCTCATATTCGGTGACGAGCAGGATGTTGCGCGCACCGGATGCACATCCAACCAACGATGGTAGATCTATAACAGGGATGATCTGACCGCGAATGTTGGCTACTCCCAGCACATGTTTGGGAGCACCAGGCATGGGAGTGATGGATGGCATGATCAAAGCTTCCCGCACTTTGAACACGTTAATCCCAAAAACCTCGCGCGTATGCGAGCTTTGGTCTTCTCCAAGACGGAAGATCAAGAGTTCGAATTTATTGGTGCCGGCCAGCCTGGAGCGCTCGTCGACTTCCTGCATTACGTCAATCATGGTCGAATTCCTCTAGGCTTCCTTTTGGCTCACTGCGACTTCCATGGCATCCAGCTTGCTAAGAAGGTCCTGTTCCATCCAGGAAATCCTTGCGCCCTGCTTGAGCGCTTCCTCGTGGTGCCCGGCCTGCAACGCTGTGCGGATGGCTCGAGCGGTTTGATGAACGAGGGCATGCGGGCCTTCGATCTCACGAAAGGCCGACATCTCTCCGAGAAACTCTTTCACTTTGCCTTTTATCTTGGCCATTCCAAGCAGATAGGTTGTTTCGCTGCCCTGCCCGAAATCAGGAGTGTCCTCAATGTCAGAGCTGGTGAGCGTCAGTACTTCAACTACACCGTCCACAACAATACCCATCGGCAACTCCCCTTCCGCAGATTGGGTTCGTACAACAATGATGCAGGTGTGATCCGTGTAGCCTTGATCGGAGAGCCCGAACTTCATTCGCAAATCGATAACAGGAATAACCCTGCCGCGAAGGTTGATAACTCCTTTGACAAAGGCGGGGGTTTGCGGCACAGCCGTGATCTCTTGAAGCCGCATGATTTCCCGCACTGTAAGAACGCTGGTTCCGAATTCCTCGCAACCTAGTTGAAAGATCAGATATTTGCCAACTCGCGGATCGGGGGGAAGACCGTTGACTTCGGTCCTGGAACCTACCGCCTGAGCTATCGTCGATTGCATTATTCCCTTTCTATCGGCACGTTGCCACCAGCCGCACCTGCGATGGGTTGAGCTCGGGGCACGCGGAGCTCACTTAACGCAGCATCTTGTAATGTTGTTATCGGCTGTTTTGTAATTCTTCTTAAGACACCTCTCTGCTCGGCCTTTCCAACCCTTCCAGACCATGCGAGCCTTCATAGTTGCTTCCCGAGAATTGAGGTCTTCGCACAGCCGGCAGGATTGGCAAGAGTGCCCCGGTGGCATACCTATGACCGCCGCGGAATTGCGCGCATACGGTCTGATCGCGCTGACGCTCCGCGGCTCCCCGCCGATGAATTCGAAATGGGGATTAGTCGGTGGTGACTCATCGCATCGCTATGGCCGCACTACTGTCGGTGTCGTTGTGGTCGCAGTTTGGCCGGGCGAGTTCCCCCCAGTCAGAGGTTCCTGCAATCGCCACTGAAAGGCCTTCGGTGGGTACCGGGCCCGAGATAGTTTCATCCCACAGTCTGCAGGTCGAGAGCGGAATGACGATGACCTTTTCGAGTGCAAACTATGCAGCAGATCTGACGGAGAGCCTTCTGCGGCTAGGCATGGGAAAACACACAGAACTACGATTTGGGGCCACCAACGCAGTTTATGAACGAGAACACATTCAGGGGACTTCGTCCCTGCAATTCCAGGACATCGCTCTTAGCTTGAAGATGGGTTTAGCTGCACCTAACCACCTAATGCCACAGGCTCTTGCCGTCGCTTTGAGCTGCCCTACCGGCAGTGCAGGTCAAACGTCAGGGACATTCGACCCGTCCGCCATAATCATCTGGCAGCAAATCTCGAGCAAAGCCTATACTCTTACCGAAAATATCGCCGCCGTTCGGACCCCATACACTTCCACGCGTCAAACGAAGTGGCTGCCCAGCATCGCCGTCGGGCGTCCGTTCTCAGACTCACTTTCCTGGTACTTCGAATATGCCCCAACCGTTACCGCTGAATCCGGAATGTCTCATATCGTCGATGGGGGACTTCTATACAACCGATCGAGGACTTCTCAATTCGATCTCCGATTCGCCTATCTGAGTGACGGCACAGGGAGCCACAACACCTTCTCTCTGGGATATTCCTTTCGACTCGACCGTTTGCTTAGGTGATGCCAACGTCTCAACTCAGTTGATTCGCCAGGGACCCGACTGGGGAACGCGGTACGCCTTCTCCCACTTACCGAACAGGAATCGGAAGCAAAGACTTTGATTGCGGAACTGAATGCTCAGAAGAAATCCCAGGCCGATTCGTGATGCAGGTCGTCCCGGCGCAGACTTTCTGGCGTGCCGATGAGTGACACCAGAAATATCTGTAGAAACGCGGCGGCGCCAGCTGTCACGTTTAAGCCGCGCTCGCTACCTCAGCGGCAACGGGCCTTGGGCGGTCGTCGAACCACATGGCCACCAGCCAATAAAAGACCACGACCAGATAGGCTACGGCGGCGCTGGCCTGCATCCACAGGCGCAGCATGCTGACGTGCTGGCCGCTGGCGTGAGGGCTTGCGGCTCCGCCGCCCCACATGCGCATTCCCTGAAGCACGAGAAAAACAAACGCATAGACTGCCAGGCCGCTGCCGATGGCGAATTCATGACTGCGCCATGCAAGGCCGGTGCGGTTGCGCGTGAGGATGAGTACGGTCAAGGTGATGAGCGAGAGAATCGCCACCGCGACGTTACCCTTGGCAAAGATGCTCCATACCAGGATGGACTGCATAGGTCCCGCCAGAACCGCGAGGGCTGCGGACGCCGCGATTGCTACGGCGCTCCACGCGACCACACGGGTGGGCTGCACCCGCGTACCCCGGAAGGCGTGCCAGATCAACTCGCCAAGCACCATCGCCCGCAACACCACGTCACCAATCTCAAAGCTCCAGAAGAGCCAAAGGTACGCCGTTTGCGAGAGGGTGTGGGTAAAGGCCATCTCTGGAAGCACCGTCCTGACGATGTAGAAAACGATCAAAGCGGTGAAGATTGGGTAGCGCGCCACCCGGCCGCGCACAAGAAGGATCAGCAACAGGAGGAGGTGCGCGACAAGCCCAGCCATCCAGATAGAGCTTTGCAGATTGTTGATGAGCATCGTTCTTAAGTGTAGCCGATGGGTAGAAGGAAGAGCGCTTGCAACGGAGAGCAGAAGTATGGTGCGCCCGGCGAGATTCGAACTCACGACCTAACGCTTCGGAGGCGTTCGCTCTATCCAGCTGAGCTACGGGCGCACTATCTCAAGGATACTATGCCGGGCTGTCCGGACGCATTGCACGACGTATTTTCCTTAAGTGGAACGGATTCATTGCAGGTACTTTGACAAACCCCGGCGCGGGGTTTTTGATGGATGCGGTAGATATTCGACTTGAGCCAAAAGGAGTCTTTCCGAATCATGGCAATAACACGACGCAGGATTTCAGTAACATTGGGCGCACTTTTGCTGGCGCTGGCTACCACTCATATCTATGCGCAGGCCGCTGCGCCCACGGAAGCCAAGAAACCGCTCAGCCCACCGGCCCAGGCTTCTGTGGTTCTCAAAGGCAAAACAGTCACTATCGATTACAGCGCCCCTTCCATGCGCGGGCGCCAGATCGCGGGCGGCCTGGTGCCCTATAACAAGGTTTGGAGAACGGGCGCAAACGCTGCAACCACGCTCAAGACACCGATCAACTTGAAGATTGGCAACCTCGCGGTGCCCGCAGGCACCTATACCATTTACACCTACCCGACTGAGCAGGGCTGCACGCTCATCATCAACAAGCAGACCGGCCAGTGGGGCACTGAGTACGACGACACCAAGGATCTGGGCCGCGTGCAGATGGAAGCCATGAATATTGCAGACCCGGTTGAGACCTTCGTCATTCAGTTCAGCAAGGTCCAGGGCGACTCCACGGATTTGCATTTGATCTGGGAAAAGTCTGACCTGTCAGTAACGGTATCCGCAGAATAGCAACACGCACCGCCAGACAGACGTACGCATAAAGCAGCGGCCTCCCATAACAGGAGGCCCCTCTTCTATGCAGCAGTTTCGCTGGAGGAAACCCGCATGACGATAGGTGCACTGCAATGCCGGAGATCGAACCACTCCGCTGGGACGAGATATTTTTTATTGCGGAATACTAGGTACCGGAACCGAGGTCGGCGGTTGTGATCTGCCCCATGGTCGTGCGCAGATACTTGTGCGGATTGACAGGGGTATTGCCTAGACGAACTTCGTAGTGGAGATGCGGTCCGGTGCTGCGGCCCGACAGTCCGACGTATCCAATCACCTGGCCACGTTTGATCTGCTGACCGGCAATTACAGCAAATCCTGAGAGATGTCCGTAGACAGTCTTCACGCCGTGGCCGTGGTCGATAACAACTTCGCGGCCATAGCCATTGGTCATGGCTGCTTCTTCGATAACGCCATCCCCGGCGGCTCTGACACTGGATCCAAATGAGGCCGAGATATCGATGCCAGCATGGAAAGCGCCTTCTCCGTTAAACGGATCTTCGCGCTGGCCAAACGAACTCGTCACGCGGCCCTCAATCGGCCAAAGGGAAGGTGCGTCGGCCAGGCGTGTCCAATCCGCTGTGCTGGAAAGGGTTAATCCGCTCTCCAACGCACGGGAAACCCTGCCGGACATGGCAGAGGTGCGCAGTGCATAGAACTGGTCGATCGATCGATCGTACTGCTGCTCGTTGAAATCGTCGGACACCGCAGCCACGACGGGAGCGCTGTTCTTATCGGTCGGCTTGGCCACGAGCTTGTTCTGCCTCAGGCCATAGAGAGCCGTGACTTCACTGGCCAGGGTGCCCAGCGAAGCAGCCTGAATATCTTTTTCGTGAGCAGTCTGCTCCATGTGCAGATAGTTCTTGCGGATGGCTTCACGCTCGGAACGTATCTGATTGAAGCTGGCTGTCTTAAGCAGCATGCGCGAATACGAGCCGGCCATACCCGTAATGGTGAATGCTCCCACCACTGCAGCGGCCACGAAGAGGTACGCATAGTGCAGCGGCACCGGGATCTTGCGGAGTCGCCCGTCTTCTTCACGTGCTACAAAAATTATGTAGAAGCGGTTTTTCAATAGACTCTCTCTCACAAGAAAATGGTGCAGCGTTTCTAGAGCGAACCTGCAAAGCCTGGCGCGAAAAAAGTGCACGCGAAAATACTCAGGAATGAATATGCAGATGTAGCTTTTACGCTCGATTAATTACCTTTTAACGTTATCAGACGGCTCTGCGAGGGTCAATCACCACAATTGTGGGATGGCGGGGCCTCAGAAACAGGTTTCTCCACCCCTGAAAACAGCCCCATGTAATTCATGTTACAGGGTTTACTGTTTCCATCCCACGAAAGTAACATGCGCGATGGGCATCGGCTTATTCGATTTAATTCAAACGTTTAACGGAAAAGGGGCCATCCCGCAATAAACCGCTGCGGAATGACCCTGATTCCAGACGAATTAGTCGAACCTAGGTGACGATGGGAAACGCGCTACCCTCTGCATCGCTAAAGCCGAGGAGAGGCGTAGCGTGCTCCCACACGGGCATCTGCAACTCGGGCATAGGCTTTGACTGGAAGAGCTTGCGGCAATATCGGGCTATCCATCTCGCCGTTCCCGTTGCCTTCTTCCTGCGGGCGCTGTCGGATGAAATTCCGGTACCGGCGTACATCTGCCGATAGAGCTTTGACAGGAGGATGAAGCCGAGCCGTCCACGCACCGAAGGCGTACATACAGAACGTTTCCATACCGCGCTGAAGGTATAAAAGCGATCCCAGACACCCTGCGTCCGCTCGCGAATCTCGTCCATGCCCATCACGGGGTGAGGAGTGAACATCTTGGGCCGGATGCTTGCCGGGATAAGCCAGTAACGCGTCAGAGGAATGCCATCCACAAACGTCGGATTCTTGGCCTGCTCCTTCTCCCAGCGCTCAAAGTCTACCGTGCCGGGAAATGGCGTCATCATCACGAACTGCGCAAAGGTCACGGCCTTCAGAGCCAGGTCGGCGGTTGCCTGAAATGTGCTCGGGCGATCGCTTGGCAAACCGAAGATGAACGATCCCAGCACATGAACGCCATGCTCACGAAATGTACGCAGTTGCTGCACGAGCCGGTCACCGGAGTAGTTGAATTCCTTGAAGACTGCCTTCAGCCCTTCGGGGGTGACCGCTTCAACGCCAACCAGGGCGCCCTTGATGTGCGCTTTGTTCATGGCGTCAAGGTACTCCGTATCCTCTGCAGCTTCCATCGTGATCTGGGTGAAGAAGACCATGTTGTGCGGCAACTTGGCGAGCTCTGCCATCAGCAGAAAGCGCTCCGCGCGCATCGTTTCCAGTTGCTCTACCCGAGCTTGGTTCCCCTGTTCACGTGCGAGTCGCAGATCAGTCAAGGTGACGGGATAAAAATTGTCATCGGCCAGGGCGATAAACCGGAAGCCCTTGCGGCGAAGATCCACGATCTCGTCGATCACCCGCTTGTAGCTGCGCTGGCGCGGCTTTTGACCGTCGGTGCGCCATACCGAGCAGAACGAGCAGTGCTTGGGGCAGCCGCGCACCGTCTGCACGGAGGCCCACATGTATTTGTCCGCCGGGATCAGATCCCATCGCGCAGGAACAAAGGTCTCGCCGTCCACCTTGCCACCGTCGTAGATGCGCTGAAGATTTCCCGCCACGCAGTCCGCAGCGCCTTGGCCCAGATCAAGTCGCCATCGCCGGTTACGACGGCGTGGGCGCTCCCCGCTCAAACGCTTCATCCGGAAAGAGGGTGGCGTGAATGCCGCCGTAGATCACCCAGGCGCCTCGCTCA
>CAVSAX010000010.1:0-284407 GCA_963725995.1 uncultured Acidobacteriaceae bacterium
CGGCCGGAGAGAATCGCTGGCTTCCGGCCAAGCCGCCCACGCCATGGACCGACGAGTATCCGGCTCTGGCCTATGGCGCCAACTGCCCGCAGACCCTGCACCCCTGGACGAGCATCGAGCAGACCTTTCTCTTCGACTGGGATGACGGCTGGCAAAGCGAGGACATGCTCAAGCTGAACATCTGGACGCCCAGCCTGACGGGCAAGCGTCCGGTGATGTTCTACATCCACGGCGGCGGATTCAGCTTCGGCTCTTCGTATGAACTGCCCTCGCATGACGGCGCGCAGATGGCGCGGCATCACGATGTGGTGCAGGTCTCGGTCAATCACCGCCTCAATATCCTTGGCTTCTTCGATGTCTCGGAGATCGGCGGGTCTGCTTATGAAGACTCCGTCAACGTGGGCATGACCGACCTGGTGGCGGCGCTGCACTGGGTTCACGAGAATATCGAGAACTTCGGCGGCGATCCGGACGGGTGATGATCTACGGCCAGTCCGGCGGCGGATCGAAGGTGACGACTCTGATGGGCATGCCGTCGGCCGCGGGACTCGTTCCATCGCGCCGCGGCGCAATCGGGCGGCGGCGGCAACATTCCCACCCGGGAGCAGCAGAACGGAAGTTGCGCGTCTGGTGATGAAGGATCTTGGCCTCGCGCCGAACGACATCGAGTCGCTGCAGAAGATGGAATGGACCAAACTGATTGCCGCCGGCAATGCGGCCGTGGCCAAGATCAATCCACCGGGGCCGCCCATGATGGGGCCGGGCGCTCCGGGCACGCCGCGCGTCGGCTGGTCACCATGCGTCGACGGCAAGGTGATCAACATGCGGTCGTTCTTCGACGCTGCTCCGGAGATATCGAAGAATGTGCCGATGCTGATCGGCTCGGTCAGCGAAGAAGGCAATCGGATGTCGTCCCGTCCTACCGAGGAGGAGTGGCATGCCAATCTTGCCAAAGACCTATGGCGACGAGAAGGCGACCGCCATCGTCGCCGCGCTGAAGAAGGCATATCCGCAAGAAGAAGATTCAGACGCTTGTCGTACATGTGCAGCGGCAGCCCCGGATTGAATGGCCTTTCCATGCGCAACAACGTGGTGAAGATGGCGCAGACTGAAGCACGAACTCAAGGCCGCGCCGGCCTACGCGTACTACTTCACGTGGCAGACGCCGATCCTCGATGGCCTGCCCGGCGCATGGCATACGGCCGATCTCCAATTCTGCTTCGACAACACCAAGCGCTGCGAACAGGGAACGGGCAACACACCCGAGGCGCAGGCACTGGCGAAGAAGATGGCCGCGTCCTGGGCGGCATTCGCTGCAACCGGAAACCCGAGCATACCGGGCCTGACCTGGGAGCCGACCGACCCTGAAACCAACAAGACGATGATCTGGGACAACGAGTGCCGCATGGTCGATGATCCCGACGGGGAGGCACGCAAGATCATCTTGACCTGACGTTCCCAGCGATGTCATAGCGCTGGCATCCGATTTCGATTCCATGGAGAAAGGGTTCGATTTGCCAAATCGCATTGCTCCGATTTGTGAACTCGAGGGCAACAATCCTGGAAACGACGCTCTCTCAACCGCCTTTTCAACAGGTTCGCTAGAAGGTGATCGCCCCATTTCGGAATGATCCACCGGCGCAGGTACACCTTATAGATGTGTTTGGTTGAGCAGCCGCCATGTGTTTTCCGAACACAATTCGCGTTGATCAAAATGGTGACAGAGCTGGGCGATTGTCATCGAAGATTGTTCAGAGCGTGGCCTTGCATTCAAACGTCGCCAGCATCGGCTTTGACCAGGCAGCATTCGCGGTTCGCGCGGATGGCGTCCTTCAACAGTCTGATACAAAGGATTGTCAGGATGCTTCAAACTTCGATGCAGGGCTGGCAGTGACTCCACAGGCCAAGTGGTACGCTTCTCTAATCGTCGTTCCGCAATTCAGGATGTTCACGATGAAATGCTTCTCAGCCCTATTCTCAGCTATTGATAGCAGGTGGCGCACTCACCATCGGCTGCATTCAGTCGGCAACCTCCCAAACCGCGGTGTCGCCGCAGAGCATGAAAGTTCTCGGTGAGGTCGATCCCCGCTTCGTCTCCTACAATGTGGAGGCTGTCGAGGTGACCGGCGGGCGCTTTTGGGCGCCATACAAGTTGGCGGCAGAAAAAGCTGCTAGCTGGCTCCGACACGCATTCCGGAAACCAGCCTGCAGGTCTCGATAGCAGCCTCTTCCAATACCGATCGCCTATCGATCTTTCGAACCCGAAACTCCGCAAACTCGCCGCCGCGCTCGGTCCAGCCTACGTCCGCGTCAGCGGCACCTGGCGCAACGCCACCTATTTCCAGAACAACGACGATCCGCCGCTGAAGAGTCCGCCCGAAGGCTTTAATGGCGTCCTTACGCGCGCGGAGTGGAAGGGTGTCGTCGATTTCGCAAAGGCCGTGAATGCCGACATTGTTGCCTCGGTCGCCACGAGCGCGGGAACTCGTGATGCGAACGGCGTCTGGACCGCTGTGCAAGCCAAACCCTGGCTCGACTACACGAAACAGATCGGTGGTCACATAGCGGCGATGGAGTTTATGAACGAACCCACGCTGCTCAGCTTCGGCGGTGTGCCGAAAGGCTACGACGCCGCCAGCTTCGGCAGGGACGCAAAGATCTTCGGAGCGTTCCTGCATCGCGAGTCACCAGGGACAATCTACCTGGGGCCGGGCAGCGCGGCCGAGGGGCTTCCACTTCCGTCGATGCCGGGCGGACGTCACTTAGAGATTGTTTCTACCGACGATTTGATGAAGGCGACGGGCCCGATCTTCGACGCCTTCTCCTACCATTTCTATTCCATGCCCTCGCATCGCTGCCTGGGAGAGAGCGGCGCCGACCCGAAACAGGTGCTCACCCCTGAGTGGCTGGACCGCGACCTGACCGTCTACAACTTCTACGCGAAGGAGCGTGACGCATATCTGCCGGGCAAGAATCTCTGGCTCACTGAGACTGGCGAAGGATCATGCGGCGGGGATACCTGGGCTGCCGAATTCGCCGACAGCTTCCGTTTGCTGGACCAGTTTGGCAGCCTCGCACAAAAGAGCGTGAAGAGCATCATGTACAACACGCTCGCAAGCAGCGACTACGGCATGCTCAACGAGGAAACTCTGGAACCGCGGCCCAACTATTGGGCCGCTCTTCTGTGGAAGCGCACCATGGGAACTCGGTCGCTGGACCCTGGGGTTGTGCCCGCAAAGAATGTCCGCATTTACGCGCAGTGCATGAAAGATTCAAACGGCGGCGTGACTCTCATGGTTCTTAACATGGACAAGACTTCCGAAGCATTGCTCAAACTGCCGGTCGCCGGAGAACGGTACAGCCTTTCGTCGCCTGATATTTTCGGCCAAACCGTGCTACTCAATGGCAAGGAATTGAGGGTAGGCCCGGATGGAACGGTTCCGTCGATCCATGGAGAGGCATCGAAGCCGGGCACAACCAAGTTCCCGCCCTTGACCATTACGTTCGTCGAGATGCCCTCGGCAGGCAATCAACAGTGCGCTCCGGTGAGGCGAAACACCCGCCAAGGATAAGATGCGTTCGGGGTCGGAGATCGAGGTTCGATTCGATCGGTCAATCTGCAAAACTGGTGCGTAATCGCCTAGGCTCGACTCGCAGATTGCATCAATATCAAACGGCCACCCGGAGTCGGTGGTGAGCGCCCGAAGATAGATTTCATAGCATCCCGTTTACTCCCGGGCCCACGCTAGCCAAGGAATGGAAGCATGTTTGGTTTCGGCGATGCGAACCGGGTGCCAAAATCGATTGCAGGGTACAGGTCCGGGCTTTCCCCTAAGTTATGGTCAATGAAGACGCGAAAACAGGAAGTAGTGAGAGACGCGATCTAGCCAAACGAAACACATATCCGGACAAGGGAAAACATAGATATGAACTTGCACAACCACAAAATGCCTTGACATCGGCCGGACTTCTCATGGAAGGCCAATGCGCTCATCGACAGAGCGACCGTCGGCGAGGTTCAAGAATCGAATCCACCATCCGATCCACAAATGCGCCATTCTGAGTGTCAAGCGGCGTCGATCGCGACGACATTGCTTTCGCGCATCGCCTTGATGTCGCGCATCGGCGGCTGACCAAAGAACCGGCTGTATTCGCGGTTGAACTGACTCACGCTCTCGTACCCGACCTCGTAGGCCGCGCTCGTTGCGTCCAGACCTTCCTTCAGCATCCGTTCTCGCGCAACACGCAGCCGAAGCTGCTTCTGAAACTGCAGCGGACTCATTCCCGTGAGTGCGCGGAACTGATGATGGAGGGTGGAAACACCCATGCGAGCAATTTCAGCCAGTTCCTCCATGCGCAATGGTCTGGCATAGTTCGCACTCAACCACGCGATCGCTTTCGCCGTCTTCTGGCTGAGGTTTCCGGTAGTTGCGATGGCGCGTAGGCGTTCGCCCTGAGGCGTCTGCAGGATTCGATAGATGAGTTCGCGTTCGATCAGGTGTTTGAGAAACGGGATATCCTCCGGGGCATCGAGCAACTCGATCAAGCGTAGACCTGCGTTCAGGAGACCGGTTGTCGTGCGGCCCAAGGCGAGGCCGCGTCGCTCCGATGACCGCTGGACTTCGGGCAAGTCCTCCCTACTGACCACTTCACGAACGGACTGCATATCGAATAGGAAGCGCATGGCAAGCTGAGGCGCATTGTGAGTTGCTTGCATGATCTGACTCCGAATAGGCAAATCGATGGACGCCACCAGAAACGAGCCCGCATCGCACATGTAGTCAATACCGCGGATCGAAATCTGCTTCTTTCCCTGCGCGAAGAACGTGACGCCGGGTTCAACGGAAGTGATGTTGCAGATGGTGGGAGCATTGTTGCGAAATAGTGAGAGGCCAGGCACAGCCGTTCTGTTCTCTCCTTCGCAACTTGTATGCGCGAGGATCCGCGCAACGAGCGCAGTGCCCATTTCGGCAGGCGCGGTTTTCGTCGTCTGTTGGCCCGGATTCGGTTTCCGCACGGCGATTCCTTTCCTGATCAGGCTAACTCGGAATGGGGCCTCAATGTGCAAAAAATCGAATGCTGGACAGGATTAGGCAAAGAATCGGCAGGATCGGGAAAGAAGTCTGAAGCCACGTGAAGCTATCACTAGAGAAGGAGGAAAACTCTGAATCTGCTTATGACATCTCCTTCCCCACATCCTGAATTCTCTTCGCGCCAGAGATGGAGTGCAGTCGGCTCCATGGCCTTGTGCGTCGCACTGCTCATCGCTTCGGAGTTCATGCCCGTCAGCCTGCTCACTCCCATCGCACGCGATTTGCATGCCACGGACGGCATGGCCGGTCAGGCCATCTCCATTTCGGGCCTGTTTGCCGTTGTCACCAGCCTTCTCATCGCTACGTTTGCAGCGCGATTCGATCGTCGCCACGTACTGATGGGATTGACGGCAGTGATGCTGCTATCACTGGTCGTCATCGCCCTCGCTCCGAACTTCGTCATTCTGATGATCGCGCGGGCACTGCTTGGAATTGTTATTGGCGGCTTCTGGTCGCTCGCGACCGCTACCGTCATGCGGCTCGTTCCGGCAGAATCGATTCCCAAAGCGCTCGGCATCGTGTACACCGGCAATGCCGTAGCGACCGCATTTGCTGCACCTATCGGCAGCTACCTGGGCGGAATCATTGGCTGGCGCGGCGTGTTCTGGGCCATGACGCCCTTCGTCGTGGCCAACTTGATCTGGCAATGGATCAGCCTGCCATCGCTTGCTCCGCAGAAAGCCAATCCCGTGGGCAAGCTGGTTGGGCTGCTGAGGCGGAGAAATGTCGCGTTCGCGATGCTGGGCGTCATGTTGACCTTTGCCGGCGCGTTCACCACGTTTACTTATCTAAGACCTTTCCTTGAAACCTACACCGGTGTAAACGTTGCCCAACTTTCGTTGCTCTTGCTTGCGCTTGGCGTGGCGGGATTCGTAGGCACTTACTGTGCCAGTACCATGGCCGCGCGACATCTCTACACGCTGCTTACCGGCTTGCCGCTCGCGCTCGGAGCCGTCACCCTGGGCCTGCTTGCCATCCGATACCACATCACTGGAGTCGCGTTCGCGATGTTTGCCTGGGGTGCCCTGAACTCTGCCATTCCGGTCTGTTGGTCGACCTGGCTCTCGCAGGGTATCAGCGACGAGCCGGAGAGCGGTGGTGGACTCCTCGTGGGAGCCATTCAGCTGTCCATCATGCTTGGCGGCGCCTTCGGAGGATTCCTTCTGGACCACATCTCAGTCGCCGCAACGTTCATCGGAGGAACCGCACTGCTCGTTCTCGCAACCTTTACCATTGGCCGAGGGAACCGCATTCGACCTGTCGAAGCGATTGTCCATTCAAAACCTTCTGTCTCGGACTGGAAGACGCGCAGTGATTCCGCAGGGTGTCTGAGCGAATTGGGAGACTGACTCGTCCATTCACAATCAAAAGGAGATTGAAGATGAAAGGAACAGTTCTATACGGACCGCGCGATGTTCGCTTTGAAGATCGCGAAGAACCACGGATCGAGAAGCCCACGGACGCCATCATCAGAATTTCCGCAACCTGCGTGTGCGGCTCCGACCTGTGGCCGTATCGCGGCATTCAGAAGATTGGTCAGCCCACGCCGATGGGCCATGAATACTGTGGAATCGTCGAGGAGGTTGGAAGTGCGGTCAAGACTGTAAAGCCGGGCCAGTTCGTGATCGGGTCATTTTGTATCTCTGACAATACGTGCCCGAACTGCCTGGCAGGCTACCAGTCTGGATGCCAGCAGCTTGAGTTTATGAGCAGGGCGCAGGCACCGATCCTTCGAGTCCCACTTGCGGATGGCACTCTCCTGGCGACGGCGGAGGTACCATCTGACGACATCATTGCAAGCCTTCTGACTACCTCCGATGTTTTCGGAACCGGCTGGTTCGCTGCCGACGCGGCAGATGTGAAACCAGGATCGACGGTTGTCGTTGTGGGTGATGGCGCTGTTGGCCTGATGGGCGTACTCTCCGCAAGAATCATGGGGGCGGAGAGGATCATCGCGATGAGCCGGCACGAAAAACGCCAGCAGCTCGCGAAGGAGTTTGGAGCGACAGACATCGTAACGGAACGCGGGGATGAGGGCGTCGAGCGGATCAAGGAACTCACTCGCGGCATAGGCGCGGACTCTGTTCTCGAGTGCGTCGGGAGCGAGGATTCCATGATGCAGGCGATTCGCTCTACGCGTCCCGGTGGTTCGATTGGCTATGTGGGTGTTCCGCACGGAATGAAGCTGGAAATGTGGCCGGTATTCTTCTCGCTCGTCCATCTTCACGGTGGGCCAGCACCGGTGCGCCGTTATCTGCCAGACCTGATCAAGCTCGTGTGGGATCGCAAGATTGAACCCGGCAAGGTGTTCGATTTGGTGCTCCCTCTTGAACAGGTGGCGGAAGGCTATCGCGCGATGGATGAGCGCCGTGCGATCAAGACCCTTCTGCTTCCGAATGGAAAGAGGTAAGGAGAGCCGCGATGAGGATGGCGGGAACCTTGTATTTAAGTGCGCTGGTGATGGCAATGGGCGTGCTGCCCGGCCAAGGCAGCCACACTATGTTCAGCCAGAATCCAGGATCACCTTCTGCCCAGAGGAGTCACAGCATGAAGCTCAATCTGAACATCGGTGGCAAGGTTGTTACCGCCACTCTAGCTGATAACGCAACCGCGCGTGATTTTGTTTCCGTGCTTCCACTCAGTGTGTCGATGAAGGATCTGTTCGGACGCGAGAAGTATGGCGATTTGCCCAGAGCACTTTCCGAAGATGGTCCTAGAAAGAGCAGCTACGAAGTCGGAGATATTGCTTACTGGTCTCCGGATCATCAGTTTGCCATTTACTACCACCAGGATGGAAAGTCGATACCCTCTCCAGGAATCATCCCGATCGCGATAGTTGAGAGTGGGGTAGAAGTATTCAACGTTTCGGGCTCAGTACAGGTGAGGATCGAACTCGCCAAGTAGGCGGGAAGTCACCGCGTCGTTCCAGGCGCGAAAGGAGCAGCCATATGAGCCAATGTTCGAAGGACGAAGTAGATAGGATCGCCGCGACGGACGATCTACACATCTCGCCTTTTCGAGATGACGGGAAGACCTACGGCACACCTACCTGGATCTGGTCGGTTGTCGTGGACGGTGAGCTTACGTGCGCGCCTACAACGGGAAGAACTCTCGCTGGTACCAGGCTGCGCTGCGGCAGAAGGCTGGCAGGATCACAGCGGCGGGCATGACGCGCGAGGTTGCCTTCGAGCCGGTGGAAGGACCCATGAACGATCGCATCGATGATGCCTATAGCGGCAAGTACAAGGGGAGCCCTTACCTCCCGCCGATGATCGGAAAGCACGCCCGCTCTGCGACGGTCAGGATCGTGCCGCGGACAACGAGTGCGCCATGAATAACACGATTGGGCGACGCGAGTTTTGCATGGGCGCGGCGGCACTGTGCGCATGGGCAGTGACAAGCCCCGCCGCTGATTTGCCGAAGAATACAAAGTCAAAGGAGAAGCACATGGAAATCAAGAGAGTGGGTTCGCAAGCTTCCATTAAAGGCCCATCGGACTGGTTCACGGGAACCGTTCGCATTGATCCGCTGTTCACGGCTCCTGACCCGGCGCTCGTTTCCGGAGCCAGCGTGACGTTCGAGCCTGGTGCGCGCACCGCATGGCATACACATCCGCTCGGCCAGACGCTCATCGTCACCGCGGGCAGCGGATGGGTGCAGCGCGAGGGCGGTCCCGTCGAGGAGATACATCCCGGAGACGTGGTCTGGATACCGCCGCACCAGAAGCATTGGCACGGAGCCACGCCATCTACCGCCCTAACCCACATCGCCATCCAGGAGAGGAAGGACGGCAAAATGGTGGACTGGATGGAGCATGTTTCTGACGAGCAATATCGGAAAGCTTGAAATATGAGTCGTATTTTCATTACCGGCAGCACAGATGGGCTCGGCTATGCTGCAGCACGGGATCTCATCGAGGACGGCCACGAAGTCCTGCTGCATGCGCGATCACGAAGCCGTGCCGATGACCTGGGCGATCTAGCCTCGCAATCCGCTGGGGTTGTGATCGGCGATCTGAGCAGTGCTGCCGAGACACACAAGGTTGCGGAACAGGTCAACCGGATCGGTCGAATGGACGCGGTGATCCACAACGCGGGCATCTACCGCGTACCGAACCGGAGCGCGACTGCCGAAGGTCACGCAAGAACTCTCGCGGTGAATGTGCTGGCGCCATACATCCTTACTACACAGATCAAGCGTCCTCACCGCCTGATTTATCTCAGCAGCGGCATGCATCGCAGCGGGAGTTCTTCCCTCGACGACGTGGACTGGCTGAAGCGGACGTGGGATCAGACCCAGGCCTATTGTGATAGCAAGCTCTATGTCACAGCGCTCGCGTTTGCCGTTGCTCGGCTGTGGCCTGATGTCCTGAGCAATGCGGTGGATCCGGGATGGGTGCCAACCAAGATGGGCGGCGCAGGCGCGACAGACGACCTCGAACTCGGTCACCTGACCCAAACGTGGCTGGCAGTTAGCGACGACGCTGCTGCCGCGGTGAGTGGCCTGTACTGGCATCATCGCCAGGTGCAAACCCCTGCTGTGCAGGTAACGCATAGTGGCTTCCATGAGCGGCTCATCGGCACACTGGCCAGATTGAGCGGGGTGAGCTTGCTCTAGTCTGGCGAACCGAGGTAGTTCACCAGCAGTTGAGGCGCAGAACGTGGGCCGGTCCGGATTTCATGTCGATGATCTCTGTGCCGACGACTGCCTCAAAATTGGCTTTGCCTTTACAGGAAGCATCGCTCGCTAGGATCTTCTCCATCGCGCCCGAGTTGAGCAGTTCGCTTGCGGCAACTGTCCCATCGTTCCCCAGGCCGGCTTCAATCAACACCGGGACCCCAGTTGTTGGATCGTCCGTTCGGGCCAGGATGGCGTAGTCGCTCTTCCACTGTGTGAAGGGGACCGAAAGATCGGTGACCCAGGCACGGCTTGCGGGGTTCTGAGAATCGATGATGGAGCCGATGGGCTCCTTCGCTGATCCGGAGCCCGGAGGATTTGCAACCTCGATGCGATAGCGCAGGTTCTGAGTCAGACGAAGTGTCCACTTGTTGTCAATGGCGCCAATCAGGATCACGGGCTGCCTGCGAAGGTCTTCGAGCGACGTCAGCTCTGCACCCGCCACGCGGAATGCAATGCCCTTCTTGCCAAGGTCGCTGGCCATCGAGGAGAGGATCGCAGCATCGTCGAGCGATATGATCTGTCGGCGAAGCACGAGATTTACAAACCTGTCGCGGTCGGGCGATTGATCCAACGCGAGCGGTTGCAGGTTATGCGTATCGATGCAGACGAGAACAGGAACCTTTGCATGCACGAAGGCTGCCCAGAGATCGGGACTGGTTTTTGCGATCTGTTCCCTTCCATATCCAGAATGCTGCGAAGCTGGCGGCGATCAGAACAAAGAGGATCGGATACAACATTCGCCCGTGAGGCGCCTGACGCCCGGGTTTACTGACGCCCACGAACGGTTCCTGACCAGTAGCCGGGATGGCGATCCTTGCGGCATTTGGGGGCAGGGCGATCGCATCCGCAGCCAACACGGGCTCGTTCCAGCGTCTATAAAAACAGCCGGTCTCTCAACTTGCTGCGAAGGTTGGATTCCAACCTGGCGCGACGGTTGAATTCGAAACTCCGGTACGTACGATCCTCTGGGAAGATCAATCTGAACCAGATGTGGCTTGGGAGATTCCTGGTAAAACTGGCCGATGCGCTTGCGAACTTCATTGGCGGTGACGCGAACGATTGAATCATCGCCGGTGTCGTAATCGTTAGCACGCTCAAAGACGTCAATCCCTATCGTCCGTTCTTTGAGCTGACCGGCATGCCCCGACAGCGTCTGCTCCACGATGTAATTCAGGAATCTTTTGCAGCGGCCGCTTTGAACGAAGATGGGGGTCACGAGCATTGCTTCGAGCTCTGCCCTGACCGCCGCCTGGAACTCCGCACCGAACGGACCAGCTCCCGCTCCGATCGGTTCCGAACTGTTTGCGGCGCGCAGCATCTCGTAACTCGCAGCTCCTTTTGATCCGGTGCCCCAGAATCTTAACAGAGCGCGGCTTTCTGGCCCGCCACACCTCCGATAGAGCCCTTAACCTCGCAGACCGTTGAGACTGATTCCAAAAGGCTTCAAGGCTGAATTGCCGTAACGTCTTCTGCCCAACCGTTTAGAACCTTGTTGATCGTCAACTCGCCGTCGATCTTAGAGGAGAACGACGGAGGGCTAGGTTCAGTGCTGACACGATCGAATATCTCACGCAGGAATTTTCTCTTACAGGGTTCCATGGCGATCACGTGCGGCGCCGCGTTGAGCCGTTATGCCGGGGCGATTGAAGCAGCAGGCCAGGAGCTTGTCGAAGTCGAAACGACCTATGGCCGCATTCGCGGGTTACGGATGAATGGACTTCAGACCTTCAGAGGCATTCCGTATGGAGGTCTCGTTTCGGGTGAGCATCGTTTCAAGGCCGCGCCTCCGCTACAACCCTGGACCGGCGTCCGCGATGCACTGAAAGGCGGCGCGCCTTCGCTACAGACTCCCTTGAGGCCTTACTTTGGAATCAGCGAGGCCTTGCCTGCGGAAGACTGCCTCTTTCTGAATGTCTGGACCCCTGCAACTGACGGGCAAAAACGGCCTGTCATGTTTTACAGCCACGGCGGAGGATTCTCCCAGGGATCCGGAAGCGCTCCCTACCAAGACGGCGGCACGCTTGCACGCACCTGGAACGTGGTTGTGGTGGAAACCAATCACCGGCTCGGCCTTATGGGTTTTCTTTATCTCGGCGATCTGGCTGGCGAAGAGTACGCTACCTCCGGCAATCAGGGCCTGCTCGACATTTGCGACGGGCTCAAGTGGGTGCACCAGAACATCGGGCGCTTTGGCGGCGATCCTGACAACGTAATGATCTTTGGCGAGAGCGGCGGCGGCGCGAAAACTTCCTGCCTCTACGCGATGCCCGCGGCGGCGCCTTACTTCAACAAGGCATCAATCGAGAGCGGACCTGGCGTCCGCATGATGCCACGCGATATGGCGACAGAAACCACAGTGATGGTCCTGAAAGAACTCGGACTGGGAAAGGCTGACTGGCGCAAACTGCTCGAAATCCCCGGAGAAAAGCTGCTCGATATTCAGGTTGCATTGGGCAAGCGACCCGGCGGTCCGTTGACGATGAGCGGCGGACGCAAGGGGATAGGAGGCGGGGGACGTCCCGGCGGCTTTGGTCCAGTGGTGGATGGAAGCATCCTGCCGCACCATCCGTTTGATCCGGAAGCGCCGTCCATTTCAAAAAACAAGCCGCTCATGGTGGGCTACAACCGCGACGAGACCATCTTCTTCTTCATGGAGGGCCATAACACCGACGTGTTCACCCTGACTGAGACGTCGCTGAAGGAGCGCCTGCAGAAGGAGTTCGGGGAGCACGCGGACGAAGTCTACATCGCGTACCACAAGAGCCGTCCTGAAGCATCTCCCACGGACCTGTATATCGCGATCAGTACGGCGCGGATGATCGGCTTCGGTTCGATCACCATTGCCGAACGCAAGTTCGCTCAGCACGGTGCGCCCGTTTACTCCTACATCTTCACCTACGAGTCGGAACGCATGGTCCCGGGGACGCAGCACAAAGTTGGTGCGGCGCACGCGCTTGAGATCGCTTACAAGTTCGACCTGATCGAGCCCACGGACAAACCTTCGACCGGAGACCCGGCGCAGACTGCCACCCGCACCATGATGGACACCGGGCCGGCGAGCGTAAAAACCGCGGAGAACATGAGCCAGATGTGGAGCACGTTTGCGAGGACCGGAAAGCCGGGCGCAAAAGGGCAGCCAGACTGGCCTGCTTACGACACAGCCCGGCGCGCGACGATGATGATCAACGCCGAATGCAAAGTTGTAGACGATCCCTTCAGTCTGGAACGCGACCTCTGGGAACAAATGGAGCCTTGAATAGACGCAGGTGCGCCCTTCTGACCGAACTTGTCGAATTGTCTAGTTTCGTTGTTTGCCGTCCGGGTTCCGGCGTGTTGCCGGTTTCCCGCCCATTGGCCGCAAGACACTGAAAGGAATCTCAATGAGCAAACGTCTTTTCATGCATTTTCGGATTATTGTTGCTGGCTGGTCCGCTGGCGCAAGCTCAGTCTTCTACTTGGATCCCCGATAAGGCTCATAGTGGAGTGGATTTTTCCATTCTGCACATGAGTCTTTCGCGTGTGCGAGGTCACTTCGGAAACATCGGGGGCACTATCGTCCTCGATGAATCCGATATCACGAAATCGACGGTTAACGTGACAATCGACGTGAATACTGTCGACACTGGCGTTGCAGGGAGGGACGGCGATTTGAAGGGGCCCAACTTCTTCGATGTTGCCCAGTTTCCGACTGCAACGTTTGTTAGCACAACCGTCGTGAAGAACGGTAATGGCCTGACGGTTTCAGGAAATCTGACCCTGCACGGCGTTACCAAACCTGTAGTTCTGCAAGTGGAGGGCCCCACCGGACCAGTGCCCGGAATGGATAAGAAGCCGCACGACGGGTTCTCAGCTACAACGACGATCAGCCGCACGGCATTCGGAATTGCGACCAAATTCCCAGCCGCGGTGGTGGGTGATGAAGTCAAATTGACCATCGACCTTGACGTGGCGAAGCAATAGGTCATTCGAAAGAACTCGGGCCGGGCCAGATTAGGGCTGAGCCCGAGCGGCAGCACCGAAGGCCAGTCGCGCGATGTCGTCCGCCGCTCTGCTCGACACGCGATGTCGCCCTGTGTTGGAGCCATTGCTGGAGATAGTGGAGCTACGATCGACTGAGTTCCGCGGTCACGGTGCTAAAGCGTCGTTTTGCCCGCCGGCGCGCGATTCCGGCACAGCCCAAGGCGCGCCCTCCGCTGGTCAGCCAAAAGACGTTTTTAAGCAGGGAGGCCTAGAAGGCAGTGCAAAGGTTTGGGCAGAGGTCGACAGGGCAGAGGTCGTGGGAACAATAAGGGCACAATACCGGTCACCATGCGCGCCTCAAAGCGCCAAAAGGAGCCATCCATTGCGCTTATTTTCTATAAGTTACCGGTTGCCTACGCCCTGTCACTGCAGAGGTCCCGGCGATGTCCTAGCAGGCAAACTCTGAAATTAGCCCGTTTACTTCTGATTCGCGAACGCTACCAATACCGCGTCGCGGAGGAAGTCGGTTCCGGGGCCATTAAGGGTCCAATAAGCGTTCCTCAGGGTCCAAACAGTGCCACAGAGTGCCATCCGTGCCGTCTGGTTTCAATAGGTTACGTTCATTTTTTGTCTTCACACAGTGGAAGTCGCAGACCTCAATATCGCCGCTCAGGTACGGCCAATTCTTCGGAGGTCCCAGGAGGTCGGTTGACACCTGAACACCAAAGTAAAAGGGGTACGTACGTAGACTGACTGGCCCATCAGTAATTCCAGTCCGAATACGGCGCGTGGGTGCTTCGCCTGCCGGTTCCGGTGGGCGAGAGGGACAGTCATGACCGTCGTGCGATCGGGTTCATTTCCCTATACGAGACGATCCCCGAAGATCAACTACATCTGTTGCTGGCTCGCCTGTCATCACTGTCGAGGTTCCCCCCGGAAGCCACTGACTACTGTGGGGAGACCGTTATAGAAGCAACGGGGGACAAAGCGGCTGTCGCCCTCGGTCGCGTTGCGCAGTCGGGTTTACTCCGCGCCGATGTCACGGAACGACTTGCCAATTTTGCGTCTGGTCGTCCAGACCTCGAGGGCCGAGGTGAACTTGTCCGCGGGTTGGCGAAACAGTGGTATGGAAAGACTAGAGAATTGACGAAGGATATTCAGGTAAGGCTGTCCGACTGTCGGCGAGACGCAAATCGACGAGAGCTTGAGGAAGAAGTTGCGGTCTCGGCAGTCCTTAATCTTCCAGTCTCAGATCGGAAGCAAACCGTAGAACAACTCGTCGCGGCGTGGTCGCTAGAGGTCGAGCCATCCCAGCGGATCGCGCTCGCGAAACTCATCGGGCATGTTGTAGGTGCTTAGGTGCGGGAAAGCCCGTTTGTTCTAACTAACAGGATGTTGGATCGAGGAGCGCCGTTTTGCCGCCACCTCTGCGAGGTATGCAGCTCCATCAGCACGCGTCTTGAGCGACGCAACCCGTGCGATGATCTTGGAACGATCCGCTGGGCTAGAAAGCTCCATATCCTGCCGCATTGCGGCCTGAATGATGATCGGGAGACCGCCGTCGTTAATTGAGTCTCGGGGTCGGCTTGGCACCGTGCCTGCGGAATAGCTTAGGGCTGGGGATATCGCCATCTCTAAGAGCGGTGCGGCAAGCGAAACAGCTGGAGATGGGAGGTTTGCTGGGGTATCATCGCGAGCGGCCGCCAGCGAAAGTAAGGGCAGTACGGTATTGGCTGCTGTGTCGCGTTTGGTCATCGGGGTCATGCCAAAGAGCTTTTCAAACGTTGCCGGGACGGACGAGTGATCGTAGACACGATGGTCGACCATGTTCTTCGGAATCCAGGGGGAGATAATCACGCCGGGAACGCGCGGGCCATACTGCTCAAAGGTAAAACCAAACTGATTGTGACCTGTTGAAGGTTGTGTATCACCTGGTGCCACCGCCGCTGGTGGTATGGCGTGATCGAAGAAGCCTCCGTGCTCATCCCAGGTAATGATCAGAAGACTACTCTTCCAGACAGGCGAGTTGCGGATAGCTTCATAGGTCGATTTGATTAGGCCTTCTCCGAGCCTGACGTCGTCCAGTGGGTGCTCTGATGTGCTGCCTTTGTAGTCATTGAGGAGGCAATAGCTGGGTTCGATGAAGACATAGTTGTACGGGAATGGGCCCTGAAGATCGGAAGCGAAGTGCTCGTACTGGCGAATGTCGTCTAGTCCAACGCCTTTCAGGGCGGCCATCATGGGAAAGAGATCGCCGGCATAAAGGCGGCGCTGGAGTCCACCCTTTGCCTTAATCCGGTCGAAGAAGTCTCCGTTCGGAAACGAAAACCCTGCTGCCGTCTCCCAAAGGGCTATCTCAGCCGTCGTGGGACTGTGGTCGAGACCTCCGGAAGACGCGGCGTGCACAAACATCCTGTTCGGCCAAGTGGGACCCGGCATGGAAGCGTGCCAGTTGTCGCAAACCGCAAACTCCCTTGCGAGCGCCGTCAGCACCGGGAGTTGATCGACAGAGTAGCACTTCATGATTTCGCCGAGGGGATTTTTCTTGTTCGCCTTCGAGCAAGCCTCGACATACGATGCGACGAAGCCCGAATTGTCGATCGGAGGATAGTTGCCTCCTCCTGGGTATACAGCTGCGGAACCTGACAACTGACACAGCACGTCCGGAAACTCGTGGCCTGGATCGACCACCATGGAGTAGTCAGCGGGCTGAGTAACTTCGTAGGGTGTCCCGCCGTAAATGTTCTTCTCCGTTCCGGATAATCCGTTGATGGTGGTCGGCTGGCCGGAGGCCGCATCAGTTCCCGAGATGGCGGAGAACCCTAGCAAATGGTCGAAGGAGCGGTTCTCGAGCATTAGGACGAAAACGTGGCGGATCTGATCGTATGCCAAGGTTCACCTCGTAATTGGCGACACGCAAAAAGCCGGGATATCAGCGTGAACTAATATAGCGCCCGTCGGTCAAAGAGCAACGACCGTTGGCTCATCCACTAGGTTTGCCCGGTAGATCGCAAATTACAAACCGATGCCTAATATACCTCCCGCATTCCTTACGTGACGTTTAGCTGGCTGCCCGTCTAGTCTCTACACATTTCCGAAAAGCTTGGGCTTGCAGTCTGTTTACAGTCTCGCTGGCTGGTCTCCGAGTTGGCCGTCCAATTTCAAACAGAAAGACAATAGCTTTTTGTGAAAGTTGAGATTAGCTCCCCTCATACGAATGTCTGATGCTGTGGATGGCAAATGCGCCGTGCGGATCTGTCCTGTGGTTATCAGATGCCGACTTCTGCCGCACAGTGTTTTGCAAATCGGTACCTAGCATGCCCGCACCATCCTGGCCTGGGAGCAAGACTGACCACGTGCCAATGTATGTAGGGCGATGTTCGGTTCTCGGATGTCAACACTAGGACCACGGCGGGCAACCACAAGGCGAATTGCCGAGCTTTGTGAAGGTTGAGATCGCCTTTCGCGTTTGAGCTGTCTGTCTCAACCTCCGTCAACTCCATCCACATCCCACCCGAGTCACGCGACCGTTCAAGGAGGAGCCATGTTTCTAAGCCAGCCACTCATCGAAGTGCTTGCCGCACGCGGAATCGAGGACATCGATGCATTTGTCGCGCCACTGCCGTTGCAAATCCCGGCTGGTGGGGGGCATGCGGAGATAAGCGATCAATAAGCTGGATTACACGGTCGCAGCTGACGGTAAGAATGGCATCGATCGCTTGTCGAGCAGCCGGATTTTCGGCCAAGTGGATTGGATTTGCAACAATGGGCGAGTTCACAGCATAAGGAGGAGAGCAATTGGAGAACTGTCAGGCAGTGACATGTCAGATTCGGTACACGCTCAATTTGGACAAGCTCAGCTCATTTGAAACCTACGCACGCACCTGGATTTCGCTGATCGAACGGTACGGCGGTATTCATCACGGATATTTCATACCCAGGGCGGCTCCAAACGGAGTAGGGATGAGTTTCCCGGGACTTGGCTATGAAGGCCCGGCGGATGTCGCCGTAGCGATGTTTACCTTTCCAGACGAAGAGAGTTACCGACGGTACCGCGAGAAGGTCAAAACCGACTCAGAGTGCCAATTGGCCGCGACCCTCGTCCGGGAGACAAGCTGCTTTACCCGTTATGAGCGCCTGTTCCTCCAGCCAGTGCAGGTCACGTGATGGGGATGAGCGGAGTGGCCCATGGGCCTCGGCAGACGGCTCAGATTCACGAATCCGTGACGGAGCCACTCTCGAAAACTAAAGAGCAGCCGACTCTTCGATACTGATCCGGTTCGACGTGATTTGGCGATAATTTACACATTGAATCGCGGTGGGTTGCCGCATGGGTCAATGGAGTTGGACAGCCACTTGGAAAGGACGCCGCCAGCACGGCTCAATGAGAGCATCCGGCCGCCTGAGTCTAAGTTCGACAACGGTCGCTATTTGTCCGCAAGGGAAGAGATGCGAATGAATCTCCGCGTCCAAACACCGAGAAAAAAGAGGATTCGCTCACGAACAAATATGACCGTCCGCGGGGCAGCTGCTGCCAGGAGTGCGACTCCTGTCCATGCGCAGCGAATTGCTGCGTTTCTCACCCTGGTTGGCTCTCGGACCTTGGCGGCAGTAACTAGAGCACTGAGACGATCGATATCAGCGCCAGAGAGGCAGCAGGCCGGAAGTAGGCCTTGGGAATCGCTGTGACGTAAAGTACGACAGACGCGATCTGCTTGCCCCAACTTGCGTGTGCAGCTGCTGTGCTCTTTGAACGAATCTGACTCCACAGCGCCATATATCCCAGCCCAGGGAGGATACTGACGGCGGCATAGAGTGCCGTAGTGAATGACCCAAGGCCCTTGATGCCAATCCACTCAGTGGCAACCGGAAACAGCGAGAGGCAGAAAAGAAACATCAGATTCGACCACAGAATTCCATGACTGACTGTCTCGACTTCGTCGACGAGATAATGGTGATTGACCCAATAGATCCCTATCTGTACGAAGGTGAGCAGATAGAGAAAAACGGTAGGCAGCACCACGCGCAGACCGGCCATGCCATTCAACTCGGGCACTTTAAGTTCCAACACCAAAATGGTAATGATGACCACGATGACGCCGTCGGAGAATGCCTCTAGTCGGGCCGGACTAAGTCCTTTTCTGCTCATTGTGATTTCCTCGAAGCACTGAACCTTGGTTCCGCATCCTCGAAGCGGATCGGAGCCGCTTGGCGGTCTCTAGCGAAATGTTAAACGGCGGCTCTTGCTGCCGGGTGCTCTGCGACTTGCGCGACTTGGAAGACGAGGCCGACGAGTGGATCTATTTGAACCACGTTCGGGACATCAGGTTTGCGGAGCCGCACTTCGGCAAAGATCGGTTCACAGCCTTTGGAAATGCCATGAACTCGCATCGGCGGTAAGATTGATGCAGGGCGCAAGCTACCCTTCTCCGCCTCCATCGGAGATTGCGCCATGGTAGTACTCGTTCCGTTCTATCTAAGCGAACACAAGAGACTGATGGCGTAGGAATGCATTGGTTAGAGCAGAGGAGATGACTATGAAAATTGTCGTGATTGGCGGCACGGGCCTTATCGGATCAAAGCTCGTCAACAACCTTCGGGTACACGGGCACGAAGCCCTGGCCGCGTCTCCCAAAAGCGGCGTTAACAGCGTTACCGGCGATGGACTCGCTGATGCGCTGAAAGGCGCTTCGGTGGTGATCGACGTTACGAACGCCCCTTCGTGGGAAGACACGGAAGTGTTGAAGTTTTTCGAGACATCGACCCGCAATCTTCTCGCCTTTGAAGCGGCTGCAGGCGTCGGCCATCACATAGCGTTGTCCGTCGTAGGAACGGAACGGCTCATCGAAAGCGGCTTCTTCCGCGCAAAACTGGCTCAAGAAAACTTGATTAAAGGCTCCAAGAATCCTTACACCATTGTCCGCGCGACGCAGTTCTTCGAGTTCGTGAAGCAGATCGTCGACTATTCCACCGAGGGCAAAATAGTACGGATGCCGCCGGCGCTCATTCAGCCGATGGCAGGCGATGATGTAGCGAGTGCTGTGGCCAGAATCGCAACGAACCCGCCGGTAAATGGCACGATTGAAATCGGAGGGCCAGAACAGTTTCGCCTGGATGAACTCGCCCGGCGGTTCCTGGCAGCGCATCCGGATGCGCGCGAGGTGATCTCCGACCCGCATGGGCGGTACTACGGCATCGAGGTGAGTGAGAGGGCGCTGGTTCCCGACAATGACGCACGACTCAGCGAGACTCGTTTCGAAACCTGGCTGACTCAGTCTGCATCACAGATTGGGAGTGCGTCTCCTCAACCTGCGGCCTCAGTGGCGGCGGGGAAGCAGGAGAGTCGTAAGAGAGCTGGCTGATATCGCCCTGCCACTGGTGAGCCGGTACCCGAGATTGTTTCCCCTTGCTCACGAAAACCATACTGAATTGGTAGGTGCGCGCTGATGTTACCCAGGGTGGTTATTGTCGGTGGCGGCTTTGGAGGGCTCTCCGCCGCCAGCGCTTTGCGTAACGCTCAGGTGAACGTAACGCTGATCGATCGACGGAATTATCATCTCTTTCGCCCGATGCTTTACCAGGTTGCGACGGGGCTGCTTTCCGGGGATGAAATTTCCAGCCCATTGCGTTCCATCTTCAGTCGTCAGAAGAACGTTCATATACTCTTCGATGAAGTGACGGACATCAACTCAGACGAACGCGTCGTGCATCTGAGACGAGGTGACGTACCGTACGACTATCTCATCCTCGCGACCGGCATCCAGTACAACTATTTCGGGCACGACGAATGGCGAAACTTTGCTGCAGGCCTCGAATCGCTCGATGATGCCGACATCATTCGCGGCAAAATATTGCGTGCGTTCGAGCGAGCTGAGGAAATGGCTTCGATGGAACGTGCGGGGGCCGAGGAGATTCGTCGTCAACTTACGTTCGTGCTTGTTGGTGGCGGGACCGTAGGTGTGGAGATGGCCAGCACGCTCGCGGAGATGTCGCGCATCGAGTTGATCCATGACTTTCGCCACATAGACCCGGCATCCGCTCGCATTCTGCTGTATGAGGGTGGGCCTCGCATTTTGCCCACTTATTCGGAGGCTCTTTCCACCAAGGCGCAACGACACCTGGAGAGCCTGGGAGTTGCGGTTCTTACCAACACTCGTGTCACAAGTGTGGATTCAGATGGAGTTGTCGTTGACGGACAGAAAGTTTTGGCCGGCACTGTACTGTGGGGAGCTGGTGTCATCGCGTCTCCGGCGGGACGATGGCTACGCGCAGAAACCGACAAATCCGGCAAGATCATGGTGGAACCGGACTTGTCGCTACGTGATCATCCGGAGGTCTTTGCCATCGGTGACACCGCTCATCTCGTTGCTCCGGTTCGAAATATATTTGGCATCCAATCGCGGACACCGATGCTGATGCCCGGGGTAGCTCAACCCGCAATACAGGAAGGCAGGTACGTTGCAGACGTCATTCGGCGCCGTGTAACGGGTCGTGCACAACCCAAACCTTTCTGGTACTGGGATAAGGGTGAGCTCGCCATAGTGGGGAGAGCGTATGCCGTGGCGGATTTGCGGTTCGCTCAGTTTGCGGGCTTCCCGGCATGGCTAATCTGGGCGGGTGTGCACATCTACTTTCTTATCGGATTTGCGAATCGGCTGTTCGTCAGCCTGCAATGGGGCCTTGCTTTCCTTACAAAACGTCGCCGCGTTCGAATACTTCCTGAGGAACGTGCATCTGCGAAGAACTTGATCGATCCAGCAGCCTGAGACTCACTAAATCCACCTCTACTGCAGGTTGCCAAATTCACTGTATTGCCTCAGTGACAAGGCCGGGCGTTCTGGCAGAATTACTCGCGATAGGTCAGTATGCGGGGATTTCCCTCAGGGGAACCACAACAGGCCAAACCACGTTTCCAGAACTGCGGCGCCTGGAAACGTGATTTGGCGATTTGGCGTAAAAACGAGAACTCTCCCGGTCACCCGAAGGGCCACGGCCTTGGAAAAGTGGTTGATTCAAACCCCGCTCAACCGAGCGGCAGTCCGCGATGGTCGCCGGATGGAAACAGGATAGCGTTTGACTCGCTTTCCGGGAACCGCTGGGAAATATATATCACTGGGGTGGCCGAACAGAAGCCCAGAAAACTGATCACAAATATTTCCGGCTTAATTCGGCCTCACTGGTCCCGCGATGGAAAGTGGGTTTATTTCACAACACAGTTACCTGGCCGGATCTATCGTTGTCCGGCATCCGGGGGGGACGCCATTGCAGTATCTAAAGATATCGATGGGTACAGTCCTCAGGAGTCTTTTGATGGGAAGACGCTATATTTTGGGAGCAAGCACGACAAATCGACGCTGAAGCAAGTCGCTCTGCCGGCGCAGCCCGGTACGGAGTCCAACGTGGATGGAATGCCCTGATTAGAGACGCCGATTTGTGGACCCTCTCTCGAGCGGGCATCTATTTTGTTCCTTACCAGGCGCCGAGATCTCTCCGCTACTTTGATTTCGCCACCAGGCAGGTACGCCCAATTTTTGAAGTGGAGAAGGACTTCGATAGCCTGTCGATGTCGCCAGATGGCCGCTGGATCATGTATTCGCTAGTCGGTGATGAAAACAGTGACATCATGCTCGTCGATAACTTCCACTAACACTCCTGCATTCTCTGCAGATCAATGTGTGCTGTTTCAATGTCTCGGTTACCCGCGCCATCAACGCCTCCAAATGTGACGGGTTGTTCGTTCACGCCGCCCTAGTACCTAGGAAAACGGGTTTTCGGTAAATTGCTCAGGCGGACCAGGTCAGTTTGTGCAAAACGCCAATGCACTCATTGACTGCGGCGAAGGGGTCGAAGCCGGGTTGTGGCGTGTGACGAGCAAACCGGAAATTATTCACTTGGACGTATAACCGGCTATCTGGACGAGTGGGAGCGGCCAATTGACCCGTTACCGCTTTCTCAACGACGGGTAAATCGCCAATGCACTCATCGAGGAGCCTTGATCGCCGTGATAGCAGTACTCACCGCATCTGGAAGCGTTCCCCGCAACGACATCCATTCCCGAATCATCTGCGCCGGACTAATGCAGGATGCCAGCGAGATCATTCAGGTGACGGGAACAATACGGGAACATCTTCGATTCAATGTTTTCAATAGCTTATCGCAAACGCGTTGAAAATGATCTCGGGGAGTGTTCAGATTACTCGCGCTAAGGTGTTGATTCTGAATGGTGGCCAGAGACGGGATCGAACCGCCGACGCCGGCCTTTTCAGGGCCTTCTACCAATAGACCTAAATGGCTTGGAATCAACGGACGCGATTGATAAGAAAGAGCTTGGAGGCTATTCGATTTAGGATCATTTAGGACGGTTCAGGATCATTTCCTCCCCAGGTTGTTCCCGTATTGTTCCCCTCAAGCATTCGCAATCTACTCGCGATTACTGTCTCGCAAGTGCCGTCCTGCCTGCATCTAGAACTATGATGCTACTACTGCCGGTCGATACCTCGGAATTGTATGGCTGGTCCAACCGGGCCGGTACCACCCGTTCCGGGACACCACTGGATGAGTGACTCGGCCTGAAGTCGCCAACGGAGCGTTCCCGCCCGGAGTGAATCACACAATGTGACTCATGTTGCGCAACGCCGAAACAGCGACCAGTATAAGGTGGGATTTCTCTCCCAGGATTCTTTGCCAGTTGACTACGCTCGCTCCAGAAGTTCGGTGTGATACTTCGGGGCGATTGCCTTTGCCCTCTGCACAAACTCGGCCATCTGTTTCCCATCCAGCTTGGGTGGCGGCGTAGTCCGCGTCGCAACTGGAACTCCGACTTCAAGGAAAAATCGGTCATTCCCCGCCGGAGCGCAGATGCAGATCATCCGCACCGGGCCCGCCGATGAGTTGTGAAACTGGTGAGGAGCATTCGCCGGAACGTTGATGGTGTCCCCCGCCCGAACCACGAACTTCTCCCGGCGAAAGGTCATCTCCATCTCGCCCTCGAGCAGCACGAAAGTCTCTTCGAAGTCGTGACGATGCGGCGGTGGCCCACCCCCTAGCGGCACATGCATGTCAATCACGCAGAAGCGATCGCCCGTGTCTTTGCCGGCGACGAGGATCGTGTATGTGTCTCCGACCAGACCGATATGTTGGGCGGTTGGACGATCCACTTGCGCCAGCGCCAGGGCGCGGCTAAGATCGTCGGCAGGCAATGCACCGATATTGGATGTTGTCTCCGACATCTGATTTCCTCCCCACGGTTCTGCGCGGTCCACAAAGAATCTTCCCCGTAACAACCGTTAGCCAATCACTCCCACAATCAGACACGTGAACGCGATCGTGAGCAGTGCCGTACGCCAGCGGTGATGCATATCCCATCGACGCCGGTACGCCTTCCAATCGGGAGGCGGAGTGGACGTCACCCACGATTTGATGCGGTTGTTGACCGGCACGAGCGCGATCAGCGAATACACACTGGCCAGCATCCACAATGCGGCTGACGTAGCCATCCAGATGGGTAGGTGGCCAGATTGGCGCCATCGAAGCAAAGCCTCGGCTAGCGTAAGCAAAAACGTGAGGTTGTACCAGAACGGCATGACCGTCCCCAGCACACGGGCGATGGCGCTGGCCGATGGCTGATGAGCCTCATCCGGAAGCTTATCCAGCGTTGGATGAATAAACGCGGCAATGGCCAGTTCACATCCGACCATCAATCCCGCCACCATAATTGCAACCACATTCAGGATTTCCATGATGATTCCTCCAGAAACATATTTCAAAGGACATGGATCAACAACAGGCCTACCACAACCATCGCCGCGCACGTCACGCCATGAATGGAGAACGCAGCCGGCTTCGACCCGCCCGACCCCAGAATGATGGACATGTCGCCAAGCGGGATGATCGCCAGAACCAGCAGAGCGATGCCTACAGTACGCGTGTCAGTGGTCAGCATCATGGTCAACACCACCAGGCCAGAGGCGATGTCCCGAATTCCTTTGGGCCGCAGCCAGGAACGCGTGTCCGCATCGGAGGCAGGCAGCTTCAAACCAAAGGAGCCCGTCATCCGTTCCGGAGCGAGAAGGTAGAAACAACCGATCACAATGATGCCCACAGCCATCAGCGCCGCCAGCGGAAGTGAAATAGTGTTGAGCATTAATGTTTCTCCTTGTTATAAAATATAGCAACGCTACATATGATACAGGCGCTCTCCGATACGACGCAGAATATTCGTGAAGATATTTTGCTCCCCCTTCGGGTTGCCTAAACAGTTCTAGCGGTGCTAGAATGTCTATCGATGGAAACAGCTGTGGCTACCAACCGCATTGCGCAACGAAAACTGCGCGACAAACAGGCCCGCCGGGCACAGATCATCACTGCCGCACGGCGCATCGCGGAACTGGAAGGCTGGCCCAGCGTCACCGTTCGCCGGCTCTCCGACGAAATCTCCTACAGCCAACCCGTCCTCTACGCGCATTTCGGCAGCCGCGAAGGCATCCTCGCCGCGGTCGCGATCGAGGGCTTCCACGAAATAGGCCTCGCTTTGGAGAAGGCACGTAAACGCGCGAAGCATGGCAAAGCGGTCGAATCGGTCGCTGCAGCCTATCTTGAGTTCGCCGCGTCCTCGCCCGCACTCTATGAAGTTATGTTTTCGCTCAGCGTCAGCCTACCCTTCGACGACGCAGCCACCCCCACGGAACTGCGTTTCGCGTTTGCCCAACTCCTGGAGCTGTTTCAGGGGCAGGGCTCGAAGTCGGAGGTTCTCACGGAACTGCTTTGGGCCAACCTTCACGGTATCGCCGAGCTAACCCGAACCAAGCGATTTCCGCGCAGCCGTCAGAAACAACGGGTGAAAGAGCTCGTCGAGCTCTTCACTTTCCCCGGATGAAACAGCACTGGGGTTGAACGCACTATGATCGGAATAGGCGCGCTCGTCGTTTCGCGAGCGAGCCAGCATCAGCCCTCACAAACCCATCGTTCTTCAGCAGTGGCTCTCCTCTGGCGCAGCATCGCCAAACCGCATTCCCAGCCCACCTGACTCTGGAAACGTGGTAAGGCCTGTTCACGCCATTTGAGCTTTCGCTGCCCAGAAGTTAGCGGGCACAAATGTGACTTATCGGGACGAGCTCGCACCTGTGTTTGGATGAGTAGCGTGGCGGGCGGGAACGTCCTTGGGCCTCCGCAACGTGCATGGGAAAAGTAAAACCGACCGCCGAGGATGTTCTTCAAATCGACCACCTGTTTGCGCGCATGAAGCGTCTCAACGCATACGATGCAAAGACGAATGCCAGGACGAGAATCGGATCAAATTTATCCCAAGTACTGCCACCGCCACCCAGTTGTGAATAGAACGCAAGTAAAAGATTGATGGCGAGACCGGCATAAACCCACTCAGTCAATCGAGGCACATTGGGAATCAGAAGGCCCACGCCGCCAAGGATGTGAGTCACGCCGAGCACAGGGATGATATAGAGCGGGTATCCGAGCTGTTGATTGGCAATCCTCCATTCGCCAGGATCGTGAATTAGATACAACCATCCGAAGTACACCCAAATGACGGCGACAAGGCCCGTTATTGCCATCGCGGCTATTTGAATTGCTCGACCTTCCCGCGCGGTTTTATCTATTACGTTTTTAGCTTTCATATTAAAATCGCTCCTCTCCTTGCGGTTTGAATGGTCAGGATCGTTTCGCAATAATTCGGCTAGCGCCGCAGCCCCCCAGGGACTGCGGCCGATTCAGCCTGTCCCGGAACTATGCTTTGACGGCGTTCTTTGCAGCCGCAAACACGTCGCGTGCGAACGTCGTGCCTTCTACGTGCTCCGTACCCGTGACTCCGAGGTCCATCCACCCCGCGTTCACGCTCTCAAACATTTCTTCGGCAGGTCCGGTGTGGCCCTTCGGGATGCCGAACTGCTGGAACGCTTCAGCCCACCCAGCACGCGGGATTGCAAAGGCTTTCACATCGACCGCCAGGACTTCACCCAATTGTTCGGCCACTTCATCCGCGCTTACCCTCGAACCAAGCTCGATGATGCGACGCCCTGACCACGCGGGCCCGGTCAGAAGCGTTGCCGCCTCTGCGCCGATGTCTTCTGACGCGACCATTGTGGATTTACGGTTTGTAGGATTGTAGAAGACCGGTAGCGTTCCACCCTGGGCGGCCTGCAAGCCGAAAAGAAAGTTTTCGAAAAATCCGCCTGCGCGCACAAATGCGACCGGAGATGGAAGACTGCCTAAACCTTGCTCCAAAAGTGACAAGGCTGTGACATTCCCAACCCCGCTTTTTCTATCCGCGCCCATCGACGAGAGCGCTACCACCCGCTGGGGCACTACCTCGGTCAGCGCCTGGACATAGTTCGCAATCACGCCCTTTGCTTCTCTGTAATCAGGCGAGGGTGCCCACACAGCCGGCAACATAACAAACGCGCCCTCAACACCTTTGAGCGCCGACGCGATGGCTGTCGCATCGTTCCAATCTCCATCTAGCAATTCCACGCCTTGGTCTGCCCACTTCGCCGCTTTCTCGCGACTGCGCACAAGTGCTCGCACCCGCTTGCCTTGCTTCAGCAGATGCCGCGCGGTAGCGCCGCCAACGTTTCCGGTGATGCCCATAACTAAATACATGATGTTTTCTCCTTGTTGTTCCGGGTTGTTCTTGCGCGATACGGCTCAGCAGGCTTGCCACGATACGACGCGCTACCGTATCTGTGCAGCCTCGTCCTTGCGTCGCGGCACCTCTTTTTAGCTCAGAGATGAACTCAAGAGAGGCCCAATCCTAAGCATGGTTGGCGACGAGAAATGTCTGGTTCTTTTCCATGGATTTGGTCAACTTCTCAAAGTCGGCCTGAGTAAGTTGGGCAGGCAGGAAGTCTGTCTTGCCATCCGGATGCACAGCATCCTTCATCATTCGCTCGTGGTGATACGTCGACACACTCAGCACGCGGCACGGACGCTCACTCTTGTTGAAGAAGGTGTGCGGCGCATTCGGCTGCACCAGCACGCTCTCGCCGGCTTCATACAGGTCCCATTCAGCGGCGCCCTGATCGTTCCAGTGTCCAATTGACAGCATGCCTTCCAGCACATAGAAAAACTCCGCAAATGGGTGCTTATGAAGTGGAATACCCATGCCCGGCACGACTGTCATCTCGTAAATGGAGAACGTGTATCCCGTGTTCTCTCCCAGTGCCCTCCATAGCAACTGCATAGGCCCGATTTCGAGCGCGGGGCCTCCGGTTTTGTTGTTCTTGATCACGTTGTGATGAATGACTTCTTCGAGCGGTGTGGGGAAGTTTGGCATAGAACGATCCTTTCGTGAATGAAGTTGGTCTCGCATTTGGCCGCCCATCCAAATGAGCGATCCTGACTATTAGAGGAGGAGTGTAACCAATGGTTGCAAAATAATCGATGGTTCGTTAACCGATGGATAGAAATTAACACTTGGTCGCACAAATCGTCGAAATGGACTAAGCTAAGAAAATGTCATCCACATCACCAAGTCGCCGAGTAGAGCGCAAGGAGAAGTTGCGGGGAGAAATCCTTGCGGCTGCAGGCAAAATGTTCGCCGATCGCGGCTACGAAGCCGTGACGCTTCGTGAGATCGCTAAAGAGATCGGCTATACGCACGCCGTGATCTACCAGCATTTCCCGGACAAATCACATATTCTTGCTGAGTTGAGCCGCGAGACGATCGGGCTGATGATTCAGAACTTCGACGCGATTGCCGCTCAACATCTTGCACCGAAAGAGCGCCTTTTTGCGACTTCACGCGGCTTGATTCAATTCTGCACTGCCCATCCACAGCAGTTCCGCAACGTTTTCTTCGGGCCTGAGAACCGCAGCGGCGTCCGCGCTGGACAATACATCGACGACCTTGGCGCGCCGTTGTTCGCGCGTTTCGTGCAACTCTTCTTCGATGTTGCCAAGGATGAAGGATTGCCAAACAGGGATGACATCGTGATAGCCCACACTTGGTGGTTTACGATCTTTGGCCTCGCCACACTATTTGTTATCCAAGGAGTTGTGCCCGGATTGTCTGACCAGACTCTCGTGATCGAGCAGACGATCGCAACGCTTTGGGCGGGCGTCCAGGCTGTTCCGCGATTGCCGAAGAGCGCAATCACTAAGCGATCCGGCCGATCCGGCGCCTCAAAGCACTAATAGCTTCCGACCACTGAAGAGCGGTTGGAGGCATGCCTGTGGAGTACGAGGAATCAACCACTTTTCCAAGGCCTTGGCCCTTCTGGTGACCGGGAGAGTTCTCGTTTTACGCCAAATCGCCTGTGCCCTCTTGCAGCCGACTAACCCTGAGCTTTTGGCAAGCGCATAGAGTGTTGGGCATGTCTGCGGCAGAGGAGGCCGCCAGTATGCCCCAGAGGATCAGAAAGCATGTCGTGCGGAAGACTGTTCTTCGCCTGCCAGACCCCAGTCCAAGACCAAAACGGGGCGAGGTCAGCGGACACTGGCCAACATTCCGGTACTCGTATTCCCGAGAAAACAGTGTTGTTGTTCCAAAAAGCAACAACAAGTCTTGCGTTACCCAAAAAATCTCCTCGGGAGACAACTAAGCAGATTGTTCTGGCATACTAGTCGTGCTGACAGGTGCTCAGGACGATAATCATGCCTGTTTTCAACCATGATGAGGTCTTTCCCGGCGAATCCGAGACGAGCGCCATCCTGCGGTCGGTCGACTGGGCAAAGACACCGCTGGGAGCGGCTGACGGCTGGCCTCAGAGCCTGCGGACTTCGATCAGCATTTGCCTGAACTCGGCCTTTGCCATCCTGCTGTGGTGGGGACCTGAGTTGGTGATGCTTTACAACGATGCGTACGCGCCAATTATTTCGAGCAAGCACCCGCGGGCGCTAGGAGCGCGGGGACGCGAGATTTTCCCGGAGGTGTGGGACACCATCGGTCCGATGCTGACGAGTGTGCTGGTTCGCGGGGAGGCAGTACGCGCAGACGATTTACTGCTGGTTCTGGATCGCAACGGCTATCCGGAGGAGTGTTACTTCACCTTTTCCTACAGTCCGATTGTGGACGAAACCGCGGTGTGGCCGGGATCTTCACCCCGGTCCATGAAACTACGGATCGCGTAATCAACGAACGCCGCCTGAAAACCCTAAGCACGCTGGCGCAAGTGCGGGCCGACCAATTGACGAGCGCAAAGAATGCATGTCACGCGCTGGCCCTGGCCCTATTCCAAAACCCCATCGATCTGCCGTTTACCGCAATCTACCTGTTTGAGGATGAGAGCGGGCAAGCGGAGCGATGCACGGTTTCAACGGAAGCCGGGGAGGCTTTGGCTCCCCAGCTGGTTGAGGCACCCGCGGCGTGGCCACCCGTAGAAACAATTCTGAGTGGAAAGATGGCCTGCAACAAGACCGTGGTTACCCGGTACAGGATTTCTCTCGAACAGCAGCCTTATGCATCCACGACCATCAATTTGCGGTTGGCGGCAGTCCGTAGACTTGCTTACGAGGCTGCGGATTGCGGGCTCCTGAGCGCCGATCTGGCAGCTGGGATTCGACGCGTAAAGGGTGCCAAACGATTGGGTATGCCGGTTGGTAATTGGCTGTCCGCGGAGCAGGGTAAGCGTCTTCTGCGGGCCACAGACGTTGGCAGTCTTCGTGGCAAACGAGACTACGCCACGCTCGCCATTCTCCTGGGCTGCGGCCTGCGGCGTGCCGAACTGACGGCGTTGAGAGTTGAAGAAATCCAGCAAAGAGAGGAGCACTGGGTAATTGCCGATCTTATTGGTAAAGGCGGCCATATACGCACCATCCCGGTTCCAGACTGGGTTAAAGCTGCAATTGATTCATGGATGACAGCATCCGGAATCGCAAATGGCACTTGCTTCGATCAATCAACAAAGCTGGCCGAGTCTGGGGTTTCGGCTTCAGCCCCAAGGTCATCTGGGGCGTTGTTAAGGAGAAAGCGAAGATCTGTGAGATTCCAGCTCTGGCGCCCCATGACCTTCGCCGGACCTGTGCCCGTCTCTGTCATCAAGCAGGTGGTGAACCGGAGCAAATCCAGTTCCTATTAGGACATGTCTCTGTACAAACAACAGAGCGATACCTCGGATGCAAACAGCGCTTCCACAACGCGGTCAACGATCGGATTGGGATCGAACCGGATCCGCCAGGATAGGCGTCTACCTCGCCTTACTTGCCGACTTATCATTACCTATCGTCGAGGTGGCGTTCATGGCATCGGCGAATTCTGATGCGTAGGCGATTCCAATGATCAAAAAGCCACGGATAAGAACGTTTGTTCCTGTTCTGTTGCTGCTTATGGCGACAGTCGTTTGTGCCGCGCAAAATATAGCGATTACGCACGCTTCTGTGTACTCCGAACCAGAGGCTCCGGTGCTGAGGGACGCGACGGTTGTGATCCGGAATGGCGTCATCGCAGGTGTTGGCGCAAGTTTGCGCGTTCCCAAAGGAGTCCAGGCAATTTCCTGCGAAGGCTGTATTGTTCTTGCCGGCTTCTGGAACGCGCATGTTCACTTCATGGAGTCGAAGTGGAATGATGCCGCGCACCAGCCCGCAGAGAAACTGGCGCGCCAGATGGCCGAGATGCTCAACCATTCCGGCTTTACAACGGTGCTGGATACCGGCTCGGATGTAGAGAACACTGTTGCCCTGCGAAAGCGTGTGGAAAGCGGCGAGGTGCCGGGTCCACGTATCTTCACAGCGGGTCTTCCGCTGTTTCCGGCGCATGCGCTGCCCTATTACTTGGCGGATCTTCCACCGGATTTCAAGGCGAAGCTGGGGCAGCCCGAGACGACCGCGGACGCGGCGGCAGATGTCAGGAAGAATCGAGCAGCCGGAGCGGACGTCGTAAAGCTTTTTACCGGTTCAATTGTGGGACCGAACCGCATCACTCCGATGCGATTGGACATCGCGCATGCAGCAGTTGTAGAGGGACATCAACATCGACAGCTGGTGTTCTCGCACTCTTCCAATCTGGAAGGAACAAAGGTCGCGATCAACGCCGGGGTCGATGTTCTGGCGCATACGCCGGAAGCCACAGAGGGGATCGATGAGCCGATGCTGCGACAGATGGTGGCGCAACATATGTCCATCATAACGACCTTGAAGCTGTTCTCGCGAGATGATGGCATCGCGAATATTCGTGCGCTTGATGCGAGATTTCTTCAGCTTGGGGGAAGGCTGATTTATGGCACTGACACTGGCTTTCTCACCGATTACGATCAGGCAGAGGAGTTTCGTCAACTGAAGGAGGCAGGGTTTGGCTTCCGTGAAATTTTGGCGATGTTGACTACGGCTCCGACAGAGCTGTTTCACTTATCCAAACACGAGGGGAAGGTGCTTCCCGGAATGCGCGGCGATCTAACGATTCTGTCAGAAGATCCACAATCGCAAGAGCCCGCTTCGTTCACCGAAGTTCGATATACGATCTGTGCGGGGAAAGTGATTTGGGAGGCCAATGGGACAAGAAAGTGATTCGCCGGGAGGTTGATAAACGCGATCGCGCCAACCAAAAATACAATTCTGATGATGATGAAGTCATACGGCGGAGCCGACTTCTCGATCGCGACCGAGGGCGGTCCAGTTGGTGTCCGTTAGGCATCATTGATGTCGCTTAGGCAGACGTGCCATACCTGAGATGTTTCCTAGATGGATCAACTTGTCTGGATTTATTACTGAGTGAAATGCCTGAATTTTCCCATCGGCAATTTGCAATGCCATGACGCTGATAAGTTCTCCAGTGAGCGACTTGGCAATCAGCCCCGGCTGTCCGTTCACGGTGGCTTCTGAAAAGGCTACTTCGTACTGCTTCGCCTTAACGAAGATTCCATGTATGAGCCGTGCAACTGAGTCGGAACCAATCACCGGGTGCATAACAGCGGAAGCGACACCTCCGCCATCGCCGTGGAATTCCACTTCTGTCGCCAACATCGATTTGAGATCTTCGGGCATGCCATTCTTGCAGACTTCGAGGAATCGATGGGCCAGCGACTCTCTCGCGTCTTTTGACGATTCGAACCGGGGCCTTCGCTCAGCAACGTGGCGCTTTGCTCTCGAGAATACCTGGCGGCAATTGGATTCAGATTTTCCCACAACTTCGGCAATTTCCGCATATTCGTAGTCGAATACCTGGCGCAGTAGGAATACCGCTCTCTCAAGCGGAGAGAGCGTTTCAAGCAGGACCAGAAAAGCCATCGACAGGGACTCTGCCATCTCAATTTGCTCCAGGGCGTTTTCACTGGTACCTGAATCCAGAATCGGTTCGGGAAGCCATTCGCCGGTATAGATCTCTCGTTTGTGCCGAGCTGAACGCAGATGATCGATTGCCAGACGAGTTGTTGCGGAGACAAGAAATGCACGCGGATTCGCAACTGCTGTTCCCTTGTCGGTCGCCATCTGGAAACGGAGCAGCCCTTCTTGTATGAGGTCTTCAGCCTCCGCTACGCTTCCGACCATCCGATATACCACGGGGAACGTGGTGCGGCGAAGCTCCGATACAAGGTCGTTGTCCATGCGAAGGTCACCCAAGATCTCGATCCTCCTGCGGGGCACAATCGTCCATGACTATCTCGACGTTTGACACGGCTGTTTTGTGACATCCCTTCAGAAGAAAGAAGTATGCCTCGCGATTGAGGTGTCACAAAAGGGAAGTGATTTTCGTCGAGGACTAGCAAAGAGAGGTGCTAAATGCGAATCTTTATAGCGGGAGCAACGGGAGTTCTGGGAAGGAATCTTATCCCGAAGCTTCTGAATCATGGACATAGCGTCATTGGAACGTCGAGCACAAAGGCCAGGTTGCGTGAACTGCAGCAATTGGGAGCGGATGCCGTTCTGATGGACGGGATTGATCGAGACTCGGTGTTCGCAGCTGTCTCGTCCTCTACCCCGGATGTTGTTGTCAACGAAATGACTGCGATATCCAAGGTCCGGAACTACAAGAATTTCGATCTGGAATTCACATTGACCAATCGTCTGCGGGTGGAAGGAACCTCTCATCTTCTGGCTGCGTCGAGGGAGGTCGGAGTCAAAAAGGTCGTCGTGCAAAGCTTTGCGGGCTGGCCTTTTGAGCAAACCGAAGGCGCCGCTAACTCCGAAGAAGCTGATTTTGAGCCGAGCGTTCCCGTTCGGATGAGGAATTCGCAGCGGGCCATCCAGGCAATGGAACAGAGCGTCCTGTCTGGGAAGTCGCCAGTGGGAGTAGTTCTCCGCTATGGATACTTCTACGGTCCCGGCACATCCTTCGACATCGAAGGAGACATCAGCAAAGCGCTGCGCAAACGAGCCTTCCCGCTCATTGGGGGAGGAACGGCGGTCTGGTCACTGATCCATGTCAATGACGCAGCTGAAGCAACGCGGCTCGCGATCGAGAGTGCTCCAGGGGGAATCTACAACATAGTCGATGACAGGCCTTCAAAGCTTGAGGAATGGCTTCCCGGCTTAGCCAAATTGCTGGGGGTGAAGCCTCCGGTGAGAATGCCGGCGTGGCTGGGCCGTTTCTTCGTCGGGGAGAGCGGGGTCTATATGATGACTCAGGCCAGTGGAGCTCTCAATGCAAAAGCAAAGAGGGTCCTTGGGTGGAGGCCGGCGTATCCAGATTGGCGCACAGGATTCGCAGCGATGTTCCGGAGTGCGTCGTGATCAGCTATCAGCATTGTTGGGCCGGCGTGCAGCATCATGTTGATCGCCGCCCCTGAAGCCCGTGAGTTCTATTTGCACATCGGAATGCCCGCGGCAGAAGGTGCATTCATCTATCCCAGGCAGTATCAGCGGTTCATAAAGGAGTTTAAAACATGCTTAAGTCTCGTTCAACTGATCTGGATATTCTCATCGTAGGTGCCGGTCCCGTCGGTCTGTTCCTCGCAAATGAATGTGTCCGCCGAGGTCTGCGCAGCAGGATTATCGAAGCGAACTCAGGACAATCCCTTCACTCCAAAGCACTCGCAATCTTTCCTCGAACGCTTGAAATCTTTGATATGGCTGGACTCGCGCCTGACTTTCTCCGGCTCGCCAATCGGGTGCGTTCAGTTGCCGCAATGTCGCACGATCATGCTCTCGCTCGGATTCGATTCGAGCCAGATGATACTCCTTATCCATTCATCTCGATGGTTCCCCAGAACGTCACGGAGGAGTTGCTTGCTCAGGCACTCGAACGTAAAGGCGCGGAGGTGGAATACAACACCAGATTCTTCTCTATGAACGAGTCCCTAGATGTCGTGTCCGTGGTGATCGAAAAGGATGGCAAGCAGGAGCGGATTCGGGCCATGTACGTGGTTGGATGCGACGGGGCGCACAGCGCTGTCAGAAGATCGCTTGGCATCACGCTCGACGGTGGGGAGTATGACATGCCGTTCATGCTGGCTGACATCAAGACGAACCAGGACCTTCCAGCCGACGAACTACAGCTGTGCTCCAGCGCGCATGGGCCGATTGCTATCTTTCCGATGAGCGCAACCCGTCGCCGCGTTGTTGCGACCGTCGAACGGACTGAAGGAGACGCACCGACCCTGGAATTCACTCAACGTCTCCTCCAGCAACGCGCGCCCAAGACTCTTCAGGCAAGCAAGCTTTACTGGAGCAGCTATTTTCGGATTCACCATCGTCATGCCTTTCAATTGCGGTCCGGTCGAGTGTTTCTCGCGGGCGATGCAGCACATATTCATAGCCCCTTTGGAGGGCAGGGAATGAACACCGGCCTGCACGATGTCTGGAATCTGGTTTGGAAACTAGAGTTGGCTGTTCGCGGATCTGGGAGCGAAGCGCTTCTCGAGAGCTACTCTGAAGAACGTGTACCGATGATTGAGGAGGTCATTGAAACGACTGATCGGTTGACGAAAGCCCTTGGGACACCGAGTACCCTGGCTCAGCTACTCCGCGACTCGGCGATCCCAATCCTCTCGCGGATCCCAGCCTTCAGGCACGCGATCGTGGAGCGGCTTTCGGGACTCGGCCTGACTTATTCCGGCTCAATCATCCACAACAGCGGCAAAAGGTTGCTGGAAGACTGCATGCGGGACGGTCAGATCGCGGATGCTCGGTTCCTTCTGTTTGTACCGAAAACGGCTTGTCAGTCATTCATCGAAACATCTCGCTCCATCGAAGCCTCCTTAGACGGGCTCCTCGCCGTTTACGCATCGAGGGACAAGAGAATTCGTCTGGTACGACCAGATGGATATATTGCCTTCGAATCGGAGAGTGAGGGTTCTGGAGATGAGTCACAGCTCCTTCCAGCGCTTCTTGACAAGATGCTTCTGATCGATTGCAAGCCTGGATGTTTGGAGGCTGCAGATGCACTTACCTCGCAGCGTTAGCCCCGCTCAGGATTCGCGTTGGGGTGGAAAGGAGATGAGAGAATGAAGATCACAGTCGAGATTTTGCTCTTCGCTTCCGTCGCCGCGAACGCGGCCTTACTGACGTTTATCGCAGGTGTGCTTAGGAGAGTCATGGATGGCATGAACGGGCCTACTTTCAAGGCTTTTGTGAACTCGCTCGTCCGTCATTCGAAGAAATCGTTCTTCATGCTCACTCTTCTGAACGCCCCATTCGCAGGAGCTATCTTCTTCATCTACTTCTACGGAACAAGCGACCGCTGGACAATCACAGGACTCGCTATATGGTTCTGCGCAGGCATTGTTGCGAAGATCATCAAGGTGCCTGTTTACAAGAGAATTGCCGCTCTCGATGAAAGAGATGTGGACCGTCTGCAAACTGAAAGGAAAAGACTGAATAACGGAAATGTGTTTCAGGCGGCACTCAATTCCATCGCGGCCTCTGTAATGCTGCTGACCTTTTTGCGCTAGTTCCCTCATTCGTTTCCCATATTCTCGTCTGGGCAAACGTTCTGTCTTCCGGACTGGCAAGTAGGAAAAGGTAAGGAGCAGCCAACATATTATGGAGTGCCCGATCTTCTGTACCGGTTGGATTGTTAGTGTAGCGCATTGATTTTTGTAAGTATCTCGTCGCCGTCGAGGGTGTGGGGAAGTGGAAAGCGTACTTTGCTTTCCACTTCTCCATACCCTGTGTTCACTTCGGGTTGCCACGTCTCTGGTGCTGGCGATCGGTAGCCGAGCGAAGAGTGTGGACGGATGGTGTTGTAGTGAACCCGCCAGCGTTCTGCCAGCACCTGCACCTCCTTCAACGAGTAGAAGATCTCTCCGTTGAGGAACTCGTCTCGCAGCTTTGAGTTGAAGCTCTCGCAGTAGCCGTTCTCCCACGGACTACCGGGTTCGATATAGAGTGTCTTTGCGCCGGTATCAGCCAGCCATTTCCGCAGGTCCTTGGCGACGAACTCCGGGCCATTGTCCGAACGGATGTGCTCCGGCACGCCCTTCATGACCATGACATCGGCCAGGGACTCGATCACCTTGGCGCTGCTCCAGCGACGTTCAGGGCGAACCAACAGGCTCTCCCTGGTGTGTTCATCGATCAGATTCAACATGCGCACCGTCCTTCCATCATGCGTCTTCGCACTGACGAAGTCGTAGCTCCAGACATGATTGGCGTGCTGTGGACGCAGCCGCACGCACGACCCGTCGTTGAGCCACAACCGCCCTCTCGGCTTCTGCTTCTGTGGAACCTTCAGCCCCTCACGACGCCAGATTCGCTCTACCCGATCCTTGCCGACCTTCCAGCCTGCCCGCTTGAGCAGCGCCGTGATCCGACGATAGCCATAGCGACCATATTGGCTGGCCAACGTTACGATGGCCTGGGTGAGCGTATCTTCGTCGTCGCGCTGTGTCGGCCGATAGCGTTGCGTGCCGCGTGGCTGTTTCACCACCCGGCACGCCTGCCGCTCGCTCATCCCATGCGCTTGCCGCGCATGGCTCACCGCACAACGCCGTCGTTCAGGGCTTAGAAGTTTCCCGAGGCGATGTCCTTCAACACCAGCTTCTCCAGGCTCAACTCCGATACCAACCGCTTCAGCTTCGCGTTCTCCTGCTCCAGATCCTTCAGCCGTCGAGCCTGATCCACCTTCAACCCACCGTACTCCTTGCGCCAACGGTAATAGGTCTGCTCGACGATCTCAGCTTCCTTGCACGCCTGCGGTAACGTCTTCCCGTTCGCAACACCCACTTCAACCTGTCGCAGCAGATTCACGATCTGCTCCGCCGTATGCTTCTTCCCTCGTCCCATTCGCAGCTCCTCTTGTTCCAGTTTGTCTCATCTCAACTGGTACAAAAGTGGCCGGGCATTCCATAATCGACGCGGAGATTCTTGAGGAAGCCGGGAGAGTGGTGTTGCGAAAAACGTGCGAAAGGCATGGCCCCTTCGAAGACACTCTTGCTACAGACGCGCAATTCTTTTGGCGCATGGAGAGCCTGTTTCCTGGCTACGACTTCGAACGGTCAGAGGAAGCTGTGCATGGCGTTCATAGCGTTCGGTATGGTCGCGGGTCCTATGTGATTGTGGACTTGACGACCGCATAGATGGTGCCTTGGTTGAGCAGGACCTCGTCGCCGCTGGCCTGTTCGATTCGGCGGGCAATGCCATAGCCGTGCTGAGGTCCAATGGCGGCGAGGGTTTTCAAAACCATAAGGTCGAGTGTGCCTTGGAGGAGATCGAGCTTGGATTCACCCATGGTAGCTCCTATGCTGATACCACATAAATATTGCATTAGTTGTGTGGGAATGCCACAGGACAAACTCGAAAGACGATGATCTTGGCCGATTGTTGATGTCGTTGCCGATGACAGTTTTTGCCAATCCTTGGAATAGCGGCTTCGTCGAATAATCAAGGAGATGGTCGAGAAACGCCGGTCCAATAGCGGTCCAATAACCTTTGGCTCTTGATGTTCTGACCCGTTAAAGGCTGGGTCGAGAGCTGTCATACGCGCGCGCTAATTTGATTGCTACATCATCAAAGAGCTTGAGCCGAGCGAGGACCTGATCACCGAGTTCGGCTGGATAAAACCCTAAGCTACGGTCTCAATGTCCCCCGGCTCGCTGCGCGGCGTTTTGCTGAATCGTTGCCCGTGTGCGAAGCAGAGACCCCGTATCTCACGCAAGCGCCGCAAACCACGTTGTGCGTAACCGCCCAGCCGTCGCAGATGGTAAGATTTCGTCCATGAACGACGAAATGAGGATTTCGAACCTTAAAATAATGCGGGAAAGGTCCAGAAAGAAAGTTCGCGAGCTCAAAGAAGAGATAGTTCGATCTAGCAAATACCGCTCTGATGTGACTCGACATTCCAAGCGGTTAAGTGATTTGGCGAAATATAGGGAGCTTCTAGATAAGGCAAATGAAGACTTGGAAGCGTGGGGACAGTCCAACCCGGCTAGAGTTGCCGCTCGAGAGGAAATGCGACAACTTCTTGCAGAACTAGCCGCCGCGGGAGAATCCCCGGCACTTAGCGACAGAATCGAAGCAGCCCGCGCGAAACTGGATGAACTCTGATGCCCGTTCACGCCCTTCACGCAATGCGGATTCTTTGAGTGACGCCGCCAGCCCGCACAGGTCCAGATACTTTATCGCGCGTTCGACCAAGCACCCGCACTCCACGCCTAGCTCGCTGACATGCGGATTCAGAGGAAGTATTCGAAGTCTGTCTCGACCTTCAATCTGCGATGGATTTTGAGAATATGTCCCGGAAAAGGATTCTGGCTAAGTTCAACGTAGTTACGCGGTCCGTGCCACAAGTAGCGCTCGCCGGTGAGCAGATCTTCAGCCTCGAAGGCGCGGTCGGGGGGGATCTGTAGCTCGTCGAGCGGCAGAGTGACGAAGCCGGACTGGGTGTGGCGCGGGTCGAGATTCACGACCACGAGGATGAGGTTGGAGCGGTCGTCGGACTCCTTGCTGTAGCAGATGAGCTGATCGTTGTCGACGGGGTGGAATTTGAGCGACCAATCACTTTGTAGCGCCTCATTTTCGTTGCGGATGGCGTTGACGCGCGCGATCACGGGGCGCAGGCTGTCGGGTCGTTCGAGATCCCAGTTGTAGATTTCGTACTTTTCGGAGTCGAGATATTCTTCGCTGCCGTGGCGTACGGCGCGGTGCTCCATGAGCTCGAAGGCGGGTCCGTAAATGCCGTAGTTCGAGCCCAGCGTGGCCGCGAGCAGCAGGCGGATGGTGAAGACCGCACGGCCGCCGATCTGCAGGAACTCGGTGAGGATGTCAGGCGTGTTGGGCCACTGGTTGGGGCGGAAGAAGTCGCGCACGGGCGGCTGGGTGAGCTCGGTGAGGTAGGCGGTGATCTCGGCCTTGCGCGTTGCGCCAAGGGAAATAGGTGTAGGACTGGCTGAATCCCAGCTTGCCGAGGCGATACATGATTTTGGGGCGCGTGAAGGCTTCGGCGAGAAACAGGACTTCGGGGTGTCCGCGCTTGATTTCGGTGATGACCCATTCCCAGAAGGGAAAGGCCTTGGTGTGCGGGTTGTCGACGCGGAAGATGGTGACGCCCTGGTCGATCCAGTAAAGGAAGACGCTCTTGAGCTCCTCCCACATGCCGATCCAGTCCTCGCTCTCAAAGTCGAAGGGGTAGATGTCCTGATACTTCTTGGGCGGGTTTTCGGCGTACTGAATGGTTCCGTCCGGGCGCTTACGGAACCAGTTCTCGTGGTCACGCACGTAGGGGTGGTCGGGCGCGGCCTGGAAGGCGATGTCGAGGGCCAGGGACATATCGAGGTCCTTGACCTTCGCAACGAAGCGGCGGAAGTCGTCGAGTGTGCCGAGTTCAGGGTGAATGCTCTTGTGGCCGCCGTCGGCGGAGCCGATGGCCCAGGGACTGCCGCAGTCTCCGGGCTGCGACTGGGGGGAATTGTTGCGGCCCTTGCGGAAGTTGACACCGATGGGATGGATGGGAGGGAGGTACACGACGTTGAAGCCCATTTCGGAGATGTAGGTCAGGCGCTTTTCGCAATCGGCGAAGGTGCCGTGACGGCCGGGCTCGGGCGATGTCGAGCGAGGGAAGAACTCATACCAGGCGCTGAATCGAGCGCGGACGGGATCGACGACGATTACAAGCTCTCGGTCGGACTCGGTGGCGAAGCGCTTGTCGGGGTAGCGCAGGACGAGCTCGTGCAGGGTTGGGTCGGTGGCGTGGGTCCGGAGGTCTTTGGGCTCTTTGTCGGAGCGCAGGACAGTGGCCCGATGCCGAAGCCAGTCGGAATCGGGGCCAACGGCACGGGAGGCCGCCTGGTCGATGAGTTCGGCACCGATGAGGTAGTCGACGGGAGCGTCGCTCTCGGCCTTGATGCGCTTGAGCAGGTCGCGCCGCCAGGTCTCGAAGTGGTCGACCCATCCCTTTACCTTGAAGCCGTAGCGGCCCAGTTCACCGACCCGAAAGGCGGCGGTCCATCGGTCGTTGACCAGAGGACGCATCGGGATCTCGGTCCAGTCGCCGGACCCTTCACGGTGCGCGAGCAGCGAGGCCGAGATGGAGTCGTGGCCGTCGGTGAAGATGTCTGCTTCGACTCGGACCTGGTCGCCAAGGGTACGCTTCGCGGGGAAGCGCCCACCGTCGATCGCGGGGTAGACTCCTTCAATGATGACGCGCTTGCGTCCATCGTGATTCAGTCAGGTTCTTCATGGCCGCTCCCGTGTCTGGTGTCAAGGCTGGGCGCCTGCCTTTCGTTGCTCGATCAATCGCTGGTAAAGGCGGATGGTCTGTTGGGCGATGGCTGTCCAGCTGAAGATTTCTTCGACGCGGCGTCGTCCAGCATCGCCGAAGCGCCTGCATTTCTCCGGATCCTCGATCAGGCGATTGATGGCAGCGGCGAGATCGCGGGCGAACTTCTCAGGATCAGTGGGGAAACTGGTGACGTCGTCCTGAACAAACGGCACTAAGTAGCCGGTTTCGCCGTCGACCACCACCTCTTTGATGCCTCCGGTGGCGCTGGCGACGACGGGGGCGCGGCAGGCCATGGCTTCAAGGTTGATGATGCCGAAGGGCTCGTAGACCGAAGGGCAACAGAAGACGCGGCAATTGCTGTAAAGCTGAATGGCCTCCTGTTTGGTGACCATCTTCTCGATCCAGACAATGCGCGGATGGTGGAGACGCGCGTCGGAGACCTTCTGGCGTAGCTCGGCAGCGATTTCCGGGGTGTCGGGCGCTCCAGCGCAGAGCACGAGCTGGATATCGGACGGCAGGTAGCGGACGGCATCGACGAGATGCGTGACGCCTTTCTGGCGCGTGATGCGGCCCACAAACAGGACATACGGTACGGCCGGATCGACTCCGTAGTCGGTGAGCGCCTTGGTCTCGGCGGTCTTCTGATATTCGGCGAGATCAATGCCGTTGTAGATGACATGGATAAGTTCCGGGTCGACGTCGGGGTAGGCGCGGAGGATGTCTGCCTTCGTACCCTGGGAGACGGCAATGATTGCGTCTGCGTCGAGGATGGCTGTCCGTTCCATCCAGGAGCTCATGGCGTAGCCGCTGCCGAGCTGTTCGGACTTCCAGGCGCGCAGCGGTTCCAGCGAGTGGGTAGTGAGGACAAAGGGCACGCCGTAGAGCTTTTTTGCGAGGAAACCGGCCATCGACACATACCAGGTATGGGTGTGGACGATGTCGATGCCGCTGAGGGCCTTAACCTGTGTCAGGTTGAGGCTGAAAGCCTCCAGAGCGCCTTTGAATTTGCCTTCGGTGCCGTTGGAGATCTCGGCCCAGGGTTCGGCGCCCCGGACGTGCAGGTTTCCCTGGTCGGAATGCTGCGGTCCCCAGCAATGCACTTCGACTTCGATCTCGCGGGCGAGTTCGCGGCTCAGATAATCAACGTGGACTCCTGCGCCTCCATACAACTGCGGAGGATATTCTCGTGTGAATAAACCGACTCGCATGGTCTTGCCCTCAAGGTGAATCGACGGTGCATTTTGGCGCGTTTGCGCGGAGCAGCTCGAACGTTGCAGCAAAGCATCGAATTGCCGAGACACGCAGACGCTCGGCGCAAGTGTATTGGCTTACAGGCCGGGGTGCAAGCCCGCCACTTCTTCAACTCAAGGGCTAGGAGGTCAACGGCGGCAACCCCGCGAAGTTGCAGCGCCTCCAAATCGTGTGGTAGTAATCGACCTCCCGCAGCCATTCCTCTTACGTGGGAAGGCAAAAAGTCGGATGGGATGTTGCAGGACGATCGGCACCGACTAAAAACGCCGAGGACTAAAAGGTGAGTGAAACCAGCAATACCGCCGATCCGGTTCTTAACGTGACTGGCATAGAAGACCTGTTGGTCGCTCCAGGATTGAAGATTGTCCAGAAACGCCTCATCACTTATCTACCGCATCAGCGATGGTTCGGCGCGAAATCGCGCACAATCAAAGAGCTCGAAGTTTTCGACTCAGCCTCATTTCCTGGCCTCGACGCCGCTCTTTTCTTCCTTCAACTTACTTACGATGACGGTGGCAAGGACGTCTATCATCTCGCTCTTGCCATCAGCGGTGGAGAGGAGGCGGGGAGAATCCGCGTCTCCAATCCCGCAAGCATCGTGGCTACTGTCAGCACTCCCGCAGGGACCGCGATCCTGCACGACGCAGTGGCGCGTGAAGCAGTGCGACAGGCAACCCTTAATCTTATCGAAACGAACGGCGAACTTCGCACTCGAACCGGCGCCCTTCAGGGCCAAAGAAGCAGCGCCTTCGCGGCAATCCGCGGAGTTGGTCCGCTCCCTGGCCGCGTCGGGTCGGCCGAGCAATCCAACACATCCATTCTTTACGGCAACAAGCTAATCATGAAGCTCTTCCGGCGTCTCCAACCGGGTGAAAATCCCGACACCGAGATTGGCCGCTTCCTCACCGAAACCGCGCACTTCACCCGGATAGCTCCGTTCGTGGGTAGCATCACACTCAACTCAGAGAAAAGCGAACCGACAACCTTCGCAATGCTGCAGGGTCTGGTCGAGAACGAAGGCGATGGATGGCGGTGGACCCTTGACGAACTCTCCCACTACTACGACAGCGTTGCCTCGCTTCCATCACCGCCTGACCTTGGTGCCGCTCCCACCTTTCGTAGGGAAAGGGAGTCTCTTGCGCGCGAGTGCGCCTACCCGTACCTCGATGCGGCGGCTCTGCTCGGCCGCCGCACCGCCGAGATGCATCTGGCCCTGGCCACGCCGACCGACAATCCTGCGTTTACTGCCGAGCCATTCACTACTGAAGATCTCGTCGCAGATGCCGGCAGAATCGAGACCCAGATCCTTCTCTCATTAGGGGCATTGGAGCGCGGCTTGTTCCGGCTCACCGGGGTCGCTGCCGATAGAGGTGCTTTCGTGCTCAGCCGGCAGGACGATCTCTTGTCTCGCGCCCGGGCCATCGCTTCTGCCTCCCCCACCGACTTCGGCCAACGTATTCGTATCCACGGTGATTACCATCTCGGCCAGGTTCTCCGCTGCCGCGGCGACTACACCATCCTCGACTTCGAAGGCGAACCTGCCAGAACCCTTGCTGAACGGCGGGCCAAGCAGTCTGCTCTAAAGGATGTCGCAGGGATGCTTCGTTCCTTCAGCTATGCCGCTTACGCAGCCTTGAACGACTATGCCCAGCACCGCGGGGACGAGGCGAAGGGTCTCGAACTCTGGGCTGGTCTATGGCAGAGTGTGGTCTCAACAGAGTTTCTCCGCGCTTACCGGATCGCCATCGACGCAACGAATCCGCATCTTATTCCACAGCCCCCACGGGCGCAGCATCTGCTCGATGCTTACCTGCTGGAAAAAGCACTCTACGAGTTACTCTACGAACTCGACAATCGTCAGGCATGGGTCCGCATTCCCCTGGCAGGCATTTTCACTCTACTGCGGTGACACACGTTTCCGCTGCCCGTAGCGCACCCGGTTGAACCGGAATGGTGTGAGGGTCGACGGCTGAAACCGCTCTAAGCCCGTCGCGTGGTTATTGAGGCCAAGGGAAGCGGCAGTACGCACCCGGCGGAAAGGACGGGCGGGAAATAAAGCCTGCCAGGAGGCAGGCTCCTAAGGGGAACTCTGATTGCGCGTCTTTTGCTTTCTTTGCAGCTCTCGCAAGGGTTCGGTTTTGGCTTTTGCGCGGAACGTCCTTCTCTTTGGCCGCAAAATCCTGCCTCGCTTGAGTGTCTCGCGTCGATGTCAACTTGCAGATACTGGCGGGTGCTTGGATAAACAAAACGGTCTCTACCGTTTCTGCACTCTATCTGCGCTCTGTTCGTCGGATTTGCAATGCTTTTCATGGCCTAAGGTGTCATCCGCTGACCTGCATGTTGTTGTAAGTACGTTTAACCGTTGATTCGAGTCCTACCTGAGGAGCCAGCTTATTTTCAACAACTTACCCGTCCAGGCATCGCGCCTTGTTTGCGGTTTTCGATTTTGATTGTCGCGTAAGTCATAGATTCTAAATGTCAACACTTCTTATTTGGCGATGAGCCGAATGGTTGCAACGCTGCTTGCAGATAATCCCCTTTGATTCAGTGACTTCCGTTTGGGGCTATCAAGCCGAACGCACTCGTTGTGGGTGGTTCTGTGGGGTATTCGCATTCAGACAAGCCATGCATGTGGTTCGGCTCATTGCTGCCAATTCAATTAGAGCGTGATTAAGAGAGCTTTTCGAATTGGTGTTTTACTGCGAGCGCCTTGAAGACAGAGATACTAAAAAAGGCTAGCGCTGTATTCATGGCCCTTTCGGCCGGCATCGCTTCTAGTAGAAGCTTTGTCTCTGTTAGTGGTTTACGTTCCAGGCAGGTCCATTTTCTTCTGTGCCCCACCCTGAAGGTGTCAATCGCCTTGGCGAATGCGAGAGGTTCAACCCAGCACACCGGGAGACGCTCTCTAGGCTTCGGTGAAACCATCGAAGGCCTCCCGCACGATGGCCTCGATTAAGGTCACTTCGTCGTCGGTTAGCTTCTCGAATTCACCCTCGCGCCGCTTGCGGCCCAGCCTGCCTTCGTTCTGGCGGATGAACCTGATCAAGTCTTCCGCTATCCTGTCCGGCATCTCGACCGTGTTCATGACGCGTCGCATCGCCTCGTCGTTGCGGCGCAGGAAGTCGATCTCCCGCGGCAGGTCTTTGTCGACGGCCCGTTCGACGCAGGCATAGAGAAACTCCGCCGCTTCCGTGCAGTCGAAATAACGATAGAGGTCGGCGGTGTCATTCCGCACCTCGACGTTGCGCTCCGGCGTCGGCCGCCAGTCGATGTAATCCATCAACGGACCCGAATGCGCGCGCAGCGTGTCGCGGTAGATATCGATGCGGTCGAGCATGACCTGCGAGACAGGGAACACCATCCCCGGCGGCGTGAATTTCCGCTCCGCCAGGACGTGATGGATCAGGCAGCGATGCAGACGGCCGTTGCCGTCTTGGAAGGGGTGGATATAGACGAAACCGAACGCGGTCGCGGCCGCCTGGAGCACGGAGTCGATATCTCCATCGCGCATCCGCTCGTTCGATGAGATCAGGCCCCGCATCAGGGTTTGCAGATCGTCGGGGCGCGCGCCGATTAATTCCGGCAGAGGATCGCCATCTTGATCGCGCTCGCCGAGGAACACGCCGTCCGGCCTGAGGCCAGTCCGCGTGAAGCGCGTATCCTCGATCAGCACGCTATGCAAACGCAGGAGCTCATCGAGTGTTAGCTTGTTCTTCCCGGCCTGCAGCACGGCCCGGCCCCACCGCTCAAGGCGCTTGCGCGGCGGCTTCTCGCCTTCGATCTCGAAACTGGCACGGCTGTCCGCGAGCAGAAGGAAGCTCGCGGCGCGCGCAACGACGTTCGCGCCCGTGTGGCCGATGATGTGGTTAGCCTTTTCCCCGAGCGCGCGCGCGCCGAAATCCGTCAGCGTTTTCGTCTTTCGGATGACCGGGCAGAAATCCTTGTTGCCGAGCAGATTGTTGCGCACCTTGTGGCGGCGCGACGGCACGGGTGCCGCCGTGAAGTAAAGGCGGCTGTCCAGCAGGTGGGTAAAACTGACCTCGGCGGCGTCCTCGATATCGAGCGCGCGGCCGGTCATGAATTCATAGAGGAACCAGACGCGGCGGTTCGGGGCGCCGGTCGGGGCGTTACGCACGAAGGCGGCTAGGGTGTTCTGGGGGACAACGTCGAATATGCGTTTTAGGACGAGCAGGTCGAGATTCTCATGGCGCAGGGCGAAGCCGAGGTGATCGCCGAAGCCCTCGCCCGGCCAGTACCGCTTGTCGTAGATCGTCCACTCGCCGGCCTTGCGGGAGCTCGCCTTGACGTGCTGATCGGAGACGGCGCTCGGGCGGCGCACCGGTGCTTGCACGCCGAAGCTCTGAGCCAGCCAGGCCCAGCCCGCCAGCTGAGCCTCGGCGGGCACAGTCTTTTCCTGGAAGGTTCCGATGCGATCATCGGGATGCGGGTTTTGTGTCGCCATGGTCGAATATCCTTCTTTTCGGTCGAAAACCAATCGGTTTCATGCCTGTTGGTCGAAAATTACTATAACAGGACTTAGGTCGAAACCCAATCTTTTTGGTCGAAAATGGCTGCTATATAGGCCCACAGTCGAAAAGCGATCTGCAGCCTCCTTTAAGCTCTCCGTATCAAGTCATTGTGAGGGCGTGCCTTATCGCGTGTCCGCGGCGGGACAGGCTTTCTGGCGATAAGCCTTCTTCTCGTCCCATGCGGGTCATGGTCCCTCACGTAAGGAAGGCTAAGGAAGAGGCAGGGTGTGCCGCACCCTTCCGTCACGCACTGGACGCTCAGCGCGGGCCGAGCGGTCTCCCCTCCCCTCGTCCCGGTGCTTGACGAAATCTCATTGCGCTCGCTTAGTGGGGTTGCATGCGCAACTCCTATCTATGCCTCCTCAGCGTCAGGCAGCGAAGACCCCGCCGATGCGACGCGCTGCTTTCGCGCCCTCACCATTATGCTGACCTAGGATTACTCAGCCATGGACGAGAACAGCCTTGCGCCTACGGCCAGCCGAATCGTCGAGATCACCGACCAGCATGAAACGCTCCTGATCGCCCTCGTGCCGGTCGGGCCGCAATTTATCTTGCTGGCCCACCAACCAAACCCCGAAAGGAAACCGCAATGACCGCCGTCGCCACCACCACCGCGCCATTGAACAAGCTGCTTACGCGGGATGGCAGTGTCCGCCGGACGAACGGCGCCACCGGCATCGAGGAACTGGCCTACCCGATTGCCGCGCACGGCCTTCTGCAAGCGCTAGTGGTCCGCAAGGACAGGAAGGGCCGCTACGGCGGTCGTCGCCGACGCCGGCGCTGTCCTTCACTCCACAATTATTGGGCGGAGGCTTTGTCTTTTTTGGAACAGCTCTGCCTCCAGCTTTTTTGCCCAGTAGCCGCGCTGTTCCGGGCTTCTTCGGCTTCGTGCTGCCCATACGCGAAAGGAGGCGGGCCATAGTTGGTGCGCGAGCGCACTCTTTGGCCGGCGAATACGGCGACGGCCAGCGTGGGTATCAGCAGAGAGTCGGTTTCATATCATCCACCCTGTTCCGCGGCCGCGATTCAGATCAGGCGTGAAGGGTTAGGTGATGTGAACAAGACCCTCGACGTCCTATGCCTCTTACGAACGCCGTCAGTTTGTTTGGGTAGTTTCAATTGCTGAGAGCAAGACTGGTTCGAATATAGAAAGAAAGTTTCGGGCGCCGAATCTGTTTCCATGTGGCATAGCCTTTCGTTTGACGCGAATTACAAAGCAGCATACTGCCTATCAGTCTGCCCCGTCGGCGAGGAAGTGATTGTGATTTTGAGCACACAGGCCTTCACAGCGGCAAACATCCGAGTATAAAATCCAACAACGTTAACGCTTACGGAAGCGCTGTAAGATATCCGAAACCCGAGGCCGATCGATACTTTCCAAAGGCTCAAGGCAGAACGGATCGAGGCGAAGGTTACACGACCGGTCGGGTGGCGGAGGTTCTTTCGTGGCGCAGAAGATTGACGCACACCATCACCTGTGGAGATATAACGCAGCAGAGTATGGGTGGTTGGACGAGGGCATGCAATCCTTGCAACTGGACTTCTTGCCCGATGATCTCGTGGCGGAGTTGACTAAAGCGGAGATCGACGGGACGGTCGCCGTCCAGGCGCGGCAGACGCTGGAGGAGACTCGGTGGCTGCTGGATCTGGCGGATCAGTGCGACAAGATTCTGGGAGTTGTCGGCTGGGCTCCGATTGCCGGCGAAAGCTTTCCCCGAGTGCTCGAGCAATTCGAAGACCGGCCGAAGCTAAAAGGGCTGCGGCATGTTATCCAAGCGGAGCCGGACGACACTTACATCCTGAGGGCGGACTTTAACGATGGCATCCACGCGATGCTAGGCAGCGGACTGGTATACGACATCCTGATCTATGAGCGGCACCTGCCGCAAGCCATCGACTTTGTCGACAAGCATCCGCAACAGGTGTTTGTACTTGACCATATTGCAAAGCCCAGGATCGGAGATGGGACACTGCATCCGTGGGCGGAGAGTCTGCACGAGTTAGCCCACCGGGAGAACGTCTGGTGCAAAGTCAGCGGAGTTGTCACAGAGGCGAATTGGAAAAACTGGACGCTTGATACGTTGCGGCCCTATCTCGACGTCGTGGTGCACGCGTTTAGCGCAGAACGCCTGATGGTGGGGTCGGATTGGCCGGTATGCCTGGTGGCGACCGGGTACACTCGATGGTTCGATCTGCTTCGCACCTACTTCACGGAATTCACACAGACTGAACGCGATGCGATCTTTGGCGGGAACGCAGTGAGTGTGTACGGTTTGAAATAAGTCTCGAAGTATCTGGAGAAGAGATTGTCGGGAGAGTCCCAGGAAGGGGATCAAGCGATGAAGGCGTTTCGAATGGAGGGCCCTGGTGTTGCAGGGGTCGAGGAGGTGCCGGATGCCGTTCAGAAGGAGAGTGAGGTGTTGCTCCACGTGCGGATGGTGGGAATGTGCGGCACCGATCTGAACAGCTATCGTGGGCGAAATTCGATGGTTACGTTTCCCCGCGTGCTGGGGCATGAGGTTGCTGCCGAGGTAATACAGGGAGGAGTGGATCTTGCGAATGGTACCGCAGTGACCGTGTTGCCCTACACCAGCTGCGGGACATGTGCTGCCTGCCGGCGAGGCCGCATGAATGCCTGCAGATTCAACCAGACAATGGGCGTGCAGCGGGACGGTGCTATGGCGGAGTATATCAGTGTGCCGCGCGAGAAGCTATACGCGGCGTACCTGTCGCTTAAGGAACTCTGCCTTGTCGAGCCGTTGACGGTGGGCTTCCATGCGGCAGCACGCGCGCGGATTGTGCAGGAGGACACGACTGCTGTCTTCGGCTGTGGTGCGGTCGGACTCGGAGCGATTGCGGGTTCCGCGTTCCGAGGCGCTGAGACGATCGCGATCGACATGGATGATGCCAAGCTCGAAATCGCCCGCAAGGCTGGCGCGAAGCATTGCATTAACACGGCTCGCGAGGATCTGAATTCCAAACTTGCCGATATCACCGATGGACGCGGACCGGATGTGGCGATTGAGGCCATTGGGCTGCCGGTCACCTTTAGAACTGCGGTGGAAGTGGTCGCCTTCACCGGGCGTGTTGTCTACATCGGTTACGCGAAGGAGCCGGTGACTTACGAGACGCGACTGTTCGTGCAAAAAGAGCTGGACATCCTAGGCAGCAGGAATGCGTTGCCGGAAGACTTCTACCAGGTGATTGAGATGCTTGAGGCCAGAAGGTTTCCGGTCGAAGACGCGGTAAGCGCGATTGTCCCCATGGCGGATGCTGCTCGGTTGCTGGCCGAATGGAGCGCCAACCCGGCCAGATTTACAAAGATCCTGGTGCAAGTGAGCTAATTCGAGCACGTAACGATCGGAGCATCTAGATGCAGGATTCGACGTCGGTCAGTAATGAGGCAATCAGTAAGCGCAAGGCTCCGCACGTCTTTCCCGCAGGACAGATGACTCTACTCGTTCTGGTAACCGTCCTCTTCTTCCTGTGGGGGATGTCCAATAATCTGACTGACATTCTGGTACAACAGTTCAAGAAGTCGTTCAATTTGTCGCAGTTCAGCGCGCAGCTGGTGCAGACGGCAAACTTCTTCGGCTACTTTTGCATGGCGATTCCGGCTGCCCTGGTGATGAGACGATGGGGATACAAGGCCGGTATGGTGATGGGCCTGGTTCTGTTCGGCGGGGGTATGGTGCTCTTCTGGCCGGCAGCGGTGACGGGGCAATACCTGCCCTTTCTGATTGCACTGTTCACGGTAGGTTGCGGCGCATCGGTGCTGGAGACAGCCGCGAATCCCTTCATGGCCCAGTTCGGGCCTGCTTCCACCTCCGAGCGGCGACTGAACTTCGCACAGGCATTCAATCCTCCGGGAACAATCCTCGGCGTGATCCTCGGAGCGCGGTTCATTTTTTCCGGGATTGAACCAAGGGCGCCCGAGGTGGCGCTGATGAAGGCTGCAGGGACCTATGCTGGCTACCTCCATACAGAACTGATGCGAGTAGTGCCGACATACCTTATTCTGGGCTCGGTGGTCCTGCTGTTCGCGTTGCTGCTCTCCAGGATCAAGTTTCCGTCCATGCTCGGCGAGCATGAAGACGCAACTTTGCTTGAAGATCATGGCACCTTCGGCGCGTTGCTACATTATCCGCACCTCTGGTTAGCGGTGCTGGCGAACTTCTGCAATGTGGGTGCGCAGGTGTCGTCGTGGAGCAGCTTGATCCCGTACATGAAGCAATACACGAACGTCAGCGAGAGGACCGCGGCGGCCTACCTTACGGCTTCGCTGGTCGCGATTATGGTCGGCCGATTTGCGACTACGCCATTGATGAAATATTTCCCGCCGACCAGGTTGCTCGGGCTCTACGGAGCAATAAATGTGTTCCTGATCGGGCTGGCGATAATGCGGCCCGGGATGGTTGGCGCGTACGCCATCGTCGCGAGCAGCTTCTTCCTCTCGATCATGTTCCCCACTATCTTCGCTCTGGGACTGAAGCGCCTCGGTCCGAACACGAAATTGGCCAGCTCGTTATTGGTGATGGCCATCGTGGGCGGGGCAATCTTCCCCCCAATACTCGGCTGGATTGCGAGGCGGACTGGGAGCATAGCAGTAGGCTACTTTGTTCCAGCGTTTGGGTACGCCGGCGTATCTCTGTATGGATTTCTCGCCAGGCGAGTGCGCCCTGAGGAAGTTGTCGCGGTACCGCAGGGATTCTAGATCGCTAGGCATTCTTAGGCCAGGTTTCTGTTCTTATTATTGGCCATATTTCCTCACAGTTATTTCTGCCGTCGGGCAGCCTTCTTCACAGTCTTCTTTACGGCTTTGTTCACGACTTTCTTAGCCGGCGTCTTCTTGGCTGCGACTTTTGTGGCGGCCTTCTTCGTGGTTGACTTCTTAGCCACCGTCTTGGTCATGGGTTTCTTGATGGCCTTCGTGGCAGGCGCTTTCTTTGCAGCCTTCTTCGCGGACGCTTTTTTGGCAACCTGCTTGACCGGAGCTTTCGTCGCAGGTGCCTTCTTTAAAACCTCTGTTACCGTCGCCACCGCTGCACCAACTGCCGTTTTAACTGTGCCAGCCACATCTTCTGCCATCGCAATTCCGAAGCCAACCGCCTCACCGGCCTTTTCGACCATCGTTTTCTCAGCCATTCTCAGATCCCTCAGTCTATGTGTTTGCACGCAGTTACAAATTGTAGAGGCAATCGACGTACGCGCCCAAATCTTTCCCTTCAGGTTTTAGGCTTTTTCAGTTTCTGGCAGTATGGTCGCGCATCCGCCGCAAATGCCTTCGAGCCTTTTCGCTGCACTGCAGAGTCGCCAGTGAGAAGCCATGTTGCTGCTCGGCGATCTATCCTTCGACGTTTGACAACAACTTAATGAAAGGACGAAGCCTAGTCTACGACTCAAATTCAGCTACCCAACTTGACTGTTTTTACCGGACAGCCCGAGGTAGGCTCTTCGCTAGCCGAGCGTTCTTGTAAAGTCGCTTTTCGAAAAGTTCAGCTGAAGTTGCCGATAACGTTTTTAGGGAATTTCGCCATTTGTCCGAGAAGCCGTGCGAGTTCAACAGGTCGATGCAACACCATCTGAGTGAGAGGTCTCACAGGAGGTGGTGTTTATGTCACAAGGGAAGCGAGTGGAGGTTTCCGCGGCGCAGCGGACAGAGATCTGGCGGCGTTGGAAGGCGGGAGAGTCGTTGCATGAGATCGGGCGAGCATTCGGCCGCAAACATACCTCCATTCATCTGCTGTTATCGCATCATGGTGGGATCGTTCCGGCCGTCCGTCGGCGCTCACCCCAAGCGCTCACGTTAGCGGAGCGAGAGGACATTTCGCGAGGAATCGCTTCCGGCTCATCGATTCGTGCGATTGCCACCCGCCTTTCCCGAGCTACCTCAACGGTGAGCCGGGAGGTCGCCCGTCATGGTGGCCGTTCTGAGTACCGAGCGGGCGAAGCTGATGGTGAAGCCTGGGGGTTGGCTCTGCGACCTAAGCAGTGCCTACTGGCCACCCATGAGCGGTTGCGAAACATCGTCGTCAGTAAACTGATGCTGGACTGGTCGCCGGAACAGGTTTCCGGATGGCTAAAGATCCAGTATCCCAAGGACGAGAGCCTGCGCGTGTCCCACGAGACCATTTACCGTAGCCTCTTTATTCAAGCGCGTGGAGTATTGAAAAAAGAGCTCATTGGGCACCTTCGGTCCAAACGCCTCATCCGCCGCTCGCAGCACTCGAGCAAGGGTGGACATGCACAGGGTCAGATCGTCGAGGCCATCTCGATCCGGGAAAGACCAGCGGAGGTCGAGGACCGAGCGATCCCAGGACACTGGGAGGGCGATCTCATCAGCGGCACCAAGAACAGTCACATCGTGACCCTGGTGGAACGGCACTCACGCTTCACCACGCTCATCAAGGTGCGCAGTAAAGAGACGACCGTTGTCGTCGCCGCACTAAGTCGGCACATTCGTAAACTCCCCGTCTCCCTGCGCCGCTCGTTGACCTGGGACCGGGGACACGAGATGGCCCAACACAAAACCTTCAGTGTGGCCACCGATGTGAAAGTCTACTTCTGTGATCCCCACAGTCCCTGGCAGCGCGGCACAAACGAAAACACCAACCGGCTGCTGCGGCAATACCTGCCTAAGAAAATGGACCTGTCACGCTATACGCAGTCGGAGCTGGACAAGATAGCGCTCCGCCTCAACCAACGACCGCGAAAAACTCTAGAGTTCCAGACCCCTGCTAGTAAACTGCAAGCAAGTGTTGCGTCGACCTGTTGAACTCGCACGACTATTCAGCCAAGTGACAATTCCCGGACAATACGCCGCGTCACCCGATAGACGTGCCGAATCGAGTCTTTGGGCTTTACTGAATACGCATCAACTTCACCTTCACCATGCCGACTTTTAGTTTCGGCAGGCTTGATCCGAACAATTCATCGCCATTGATCCTGCGGCCAGACATCCACTTTCCGTTCTCATAACGGACTTCGTCCTTTGCGGCGACAATGACCTTTCCCGGCCCTGAATCAATCGTGAAGGAGGGATCTCCATTCGAACCGATGAAGAGGAATTCGTCGGGTGCGGTGTTCACCACAATGGCGAAAGGCCGCTTGTCACTCGGCATTGCACGCGATTCCAGAGAAACGCCCGCTCCAAGCTTGTTGTCCGAATCGGGCTTGGGAGCCGGTGGGCCAAACTCCATACCCGGTGAAAGCGCAATTTTGTAACCGCCCAGGGAAACAGGTTCGGATTTCTCGCCGTCGATAACCAGGATGCCGTTCACCTTACCTGCTGCCTGCCACTCAGCCAATTGGGGAAGCAGGGGGGAAAGTACTTTGTACGCCTGCGCGACCTGTCCATCTGGATTGAGATCTTCAACACCGAAGGGCGACCAGCCCAGGGCAGAGTAACGACCGACGGCAAAGAAGAGATTTCCCACCTCGTCGCGAGCTTCGGGAATGAACAATGGATTCCCGGATCTGGCATAGAGCGCACATGTCCCTTTGAAGTCCGGTACGTAAATATCGGGAGCGAACAAATCAATCGACGGAGCGGCCGCCCGGTAAATGTCCATCATGCGGGCAACCGGACCACCGCTCGGCCATTGACCGGGCAGATCCGCCTTCGGCTGAGGACCGAGCCACGCATTCACATACATGGGTAGGTTCAACTGGGCTTTCCCATCTTTGACTACCTGGTTGACATATCGCCCCATGTAATAAGCCATGAAGACCTCATCCGCCCACTCATTCTTGCCGAAGACTTCCTCCCAGCTACCCTTCGTCTTGTAACCGTTCTTCCCCCAGACCTCCTGCATTTCGGGCAGCAGGGTGTCTTTATGATCTGTGAGGTACTTCATCAAATCGGCTGGAACAGGCCCGGCCCATGCTGCGTCTGCCATCGGAGAACGGTCCCGACTGTCACCCAGGCTGCCGATCTCGTTCTCAACCTGCATCATGATGACCGTGTGCTGAGGATCGACCTCCTTGATATGACTCATCAAGGCAGCAAAGGCCTTGGCGTCGGCCTTCACTGTTTCCTTGCCAAACGGGCTCAGCGGCCCCGTGCCTTGCTCTTCCGCTTTCTTGGCCAGATAGGTACTCATTCCGCCATCGGGCCGCACCTTGAGGACCATGGGCGGGAAGCGCTTTGGGTCTGCCCTGACCCAGTCCGGAGGATAGCTCGAACCTGCGTTCTTCCAGGTTGCGAACCAGATCAGCACGAGCCGCATATTTCGCTGTCGTGCCTGGTTGATTTGGTCGTCAACGAGAGAGAAATCAAACTTGCCCTCTTTTGGCTCGACCAATTCCCAACTGACGGTGGCGATCACCGTGTTCAGGTGAAGAGCGGCTAGCTTGTCCCATATCGGTCGCATGTACTCGACGCTCGAAGCGCTCGAGTTATGCAATTCACCTGCGAGCATGATGTACGGCTTGTCGTCGACGAAGAACTGTTTGACCGCGCCATTCTGACGGATTTGCGGTAACGGAACCGTTTGCGATTCGCAGGTTACAGCGGCAAATAGAAGTAGAGAAATCACGAACTTCATGTAGGCCATAAGGTTCGATCCCTTCATCCACGCCGCCAATGACAGCGTTGGTCGCGTCCCGGCTATTGTAAGCGACAAATTTGGACAGCATCGGGAGGGACGCCCGGCCCGAGTCTCTGCCCATTCACGCGGGGCTTACCAGATGGAGAGTGAGAGCGGTGAGCGTTTTGATATTGAGATACCGACATTCTCGCTCGATCGCCCGGATCAGGGCGTATTTCTGAATTGAGAAATGGATATCGTGGGTTAGGGATCGAAGACGAGGTTTCGCGCCTCGCCGGAATTCGCATTAGTGCGCTGGTCGAAGATCGCCAGCGCGTGGTCTCCCACTCGGCATCTTATTTCAACGGTCAACGCTCCAATGCTTTCGACTGATCCACGTCATTCAGCGCGCAATCGCCAAATCGCGTCTCTGGCCCGCCCGGATCTGGAAACGTGTTAAGGCCAGTTGTCTATGATTCTGCGAGTCCTCTGACTCATTCAATTGTCCGAGATGCCGACTATTCGCCCAAGTGGATTTCCCAGCGAATGCGGCCAATGTGGCATTCCCAGTCTCTGGGGCATATCGGGGGAGTCATCATGACAATTACGCTGGCCAGTTCAGCCAATAGAAAGCAGTAAAAACAATCCGGTACGGCCCCAAGGATGATCGCCCGGGGCCACAGACCCCGGCCTTTTCAGGGCGCTAATGGATTGTTTTTACAACTACTTCGACGACTTCGTGGGCTGCTTAAACACGCCACAATACGGTGCAAGGCGGGCCAATCACGGCTGGAGAATGCGGGTGGAGACTTTCCCAAAGGGTGCGTCAAACTCGCAACTCCAAGACGTCAACGGACGGGTCAAACCAATTTCCGAGTACCCCAACTGGCTCTTCCATCCCTCAGCAATTAAGATTGCTCGATTTCACTTTCAGTTTGTGAGCGACTGGGAAGCTAGTTGAGCCACAACCCCCACATGGCGCCACTGGGCAGTTCAGCGCCCGCCTGCCAGCGGTGTGGCTCTCCTCTCTCTCCAAGATGCGCGTTTGATTGTTTCAACCAGAGCGGGAACTCGATGGGCGTGTAGCTTGATTCGTCATGCGTGGTGGATCAATTGCATATGGGCCTTGGAACTCCTGATGGTGAAGAGGGAAGGAACTTTGTAGATGAGAACGATTTTGATAGCGATCGCCGCTGCGGCAATATCCTCGATGAGTTTGGCCGCGATGCCCACGGCAAAGGTAGAACAGGGGCTGGTGCAGGGCACCGTTGAAAACGGGTTGACGGTCTACCGTGGCATACCGTTTGCGGCGCCTCCTGTGGGCGATTTGCGGTGGCGGGCCCCGCAACCCGCCGCGCCGTGGCAGGGTGTCCGACAAGCCGACAAATTCGCTCCGCAATGCGTGCAGAGCATCAAGCCTGAGACGACGAGCGAGGACTGTCTGTATCTCAATGTCTGGAGTCCCGCGAAGTCGGTGCACGCCAAGGTCCCAGTGCTTGTCTGGATCTACGGCGGCGGGTTCAGCGTTGGCGGCACATCGGTGCCCGTATACAGCGGAGAGGTGCTGGCCCATAAGGGAGTGGTGCTGGTCAGCATCGCGTACCGTATGGGCGTCCTTGGCTTTCTCGCGCATCCGGACCTGAGCGCTGAGTCGAGCCAGCATGTCTCCGGCAACTACGGGCTGCTTGACATGATTTCCGCCTTGGGCTGGATAAGAAAGAACATCGCGGCCTTTGGCGGCGATCCAAGCAAGATCACGATCTTTGGGGAATCGGCAGGCGGCATTGCTGTAAGCCAGCTATGCGCTTCGCCGCTCGCCAAGGGCCTGTTTGACGGGGCTATCTCTGAGAGCGGCGGATCCTTTGGTCCTCCCCGGCCCGCGGGCGGCCCGGGCGAGAACATGCGGACCCTCGCCAGCGCCGAGTATGACGGCCAGGCCTTCGCACTCAATGCCGGAACCGAGTCCATCGCCGAACTCCGTAAACTGCCCCCGGAGAAACTGCTGGCTGCCACGCGCGGTCTTGCGTGGCCCATCATCGATGGCTGGGTGATCCCGTCTGACCAGTACACGCTCTACGATGCGAAGAAATTCAACGACACGCCTATCCTGGTTGGCTACAACTCCGATGAGGGCGCCAGCTTCTCCCATTTTCGCTTTCCGCAGGAGTACGTCGTCAGCGTGCACAAGCGCTATGACTCCTACGCTGACCATCTTCTCGAGGTCTATCCGGTTGGCGAGAAAACCGTGCCCAAGACGGCCCGCGATCTGTCCCGTGATACTGCATTCGGTTGGCATACCTGGACGTGGGCGCGGATGCAGTCGAGCCTCGGCAAATCAAAGGCTTTTTACTACTACTTCGATCAGCATCCTGATTACCCGGCAGATTCGCCGCAGGCCGGATTCGGCGCGCCGCATGGCCGCGAGGTGGCGTATGTCTTCGGCCATCTGTACGATTTGCAGCCCCAGCCGCCCACTGCGGCAGACCGCGTGATCTCCGACGCCATGGCCACCTACTGGACCAATTTCGCGAAGTACGGCGACCCGAATGGCAAGGGAATGCCACAATGGCCCGCGTTCAGCGACAGGAATCCAACGCTGATGTACTTTGCCGGAACGCCGCATACAGGGCCGGTTCCGAACGAACCCGGCTTGAAGAAACTGGATGCGTATTTCGCGTGGCGCCGCTCACCCGAGGGCGCAAGCGTATCGCTGGTTGAGGACGCGAAGCCTGCGACGACCAATGTGATGGGGGCACAGTATCCGCGGATTCTTCAAGACCGCAGCGCAACCTTCCAGATCAAAGCGCCGACGGCACAATTCGTCGACGTGGATATCACTGGGAAAAAGTTCCCGATGACTCGCGACGCGAGCGGCGTCTGGAGCGTGACAACTCCTCCGCTGGTCGAGGGCTTCCACTATTACGCGTTGGATGTCGACGGCGTCCGCATGAACGATCCCGGCAGCCACACATTCTTCGGCACGGGAAAAGATGCAAGCGGCATTGAGATCCCCGAGCCCGGTGTGGGCTATTACCTGGCGAACGATGTTCCTCACGGCGACGTTCGGGTCCGCATCTATGTTTCAAAGATCACCGGACAGTGGCGACGCTGCTTTGTTTACACGCCGCCAGGCTATGACGCCAACACCAGCGCTCACTACCCCGTGCTCTACCTGCAGCACGGTTCCGGCGAAGATGAGACAGGGTGGACCTTCCAGGGGCACGCTAATCTGATCCTCGATAACCTGATTGCGGAGAACAAGGCTGTACCGATGATCATTGTGATGGACAACGGCTACGCAACAGTGCCCGCAGGTCCGTTCGGGCCGCCCAACACCGCAGGCCCTGGGGATTTCAGCACATTCGAAAACGTGATTGTGAAAGAGGTCATCCCGATGATCGATTCCGCCTTCCGGACTATTCCAGACCGCGACCACCGGGCGATGGCCGGTCTTTCCATGGGAGCCAACCAGGCGCTGCACCTGGCAACGAACAACATGGACACATTCGCCTACATGGGGGGATTCAGCGGCACGATGAATTTCCCAAGCTCTGTCCCTATTGATCCGGCGACGGCATTCAATGGCATCTTCAAGGACGGCGCCGCATTTAATCAAAAGGTGAAACTGCTCTGGCTTGGCATGGGCACCGCGGAACCGAATCCCTTCCCAGGATCGATCAGCGCTTTCTGCGCCATGCTGGACAAAGCTGGAATCAGATACGTTTATTTCTCTTCGCCCGGAACTGCACATGAATGGCTTACGTGGCGTCGGGACCTCAACGATTTTGCTCCGAGGCTCTTTAAATGAGAGGCAACCTCGCTGATCTCCCCTGAAAAAGCGATAAACTAGCTCGTCAGCCAAAGCATGGCTCGCTGCGTTCTGACTGAACCTGGCGCCTCGTCAAGGAATGCATTTGCCTTAACCACCCGCAACTGCGGAGAAGAGATACCGGAATTGATTTTGGCGACGCGGAATGGATCAACGATGAAAATGAGAATCAACGCTGCAATTATCCTTGCACTGGCAATCCTGCTGATTGGTACCACGCTGGCGATGGCGCAGCAATCTGCGACGGGAGCCAATGGTCCTCCCCCGAGGCCGCAGGGACCGTGTGACATCTACGGCGCTGCCGGAACCCCATGCGTGGCCGCCCACAGTACCACGCGCGCGTTGTACGGCTCCTATAACGGCCCGCTCTACCAGGTCCTTCGCCAGTCAGATGGCAAGACTTTGGACATCGGCGTTGCGCGGCCTGTCGTTTCGCCCGTTCCGGATGGGGGCGGGTACGCCGACGCTGCTGCGCAGGACGCGTTCTGCGCGAAGACATATTGCTGGATCACCACCATCTACGACCAATCCTCCAAACACAATGACCTTACTCAGGCTCCCCGCGGCGGATTCAGCGGCCCGGCTTTGGGCGGGCTTAACAACGTTCCCCTCGCCGACAGTGCGCCGGTTACGATCATGGGCCACAAGGTCTACGGAGTCTTCATCGAGCCGGGCATGGGTCTCCGCCAGAACGACGCAAAGGGCACCGCAGTGGACGACCAGGCGGAAGGGCAGTATTGGGTGATCAACGGCAAGCACTTCAATTCGGGATGTTGCTTCGATTACGGCAACGCCGAGATTGACAGTCGCGACGATGACAACGGCACCATGGAAACCGCCTACTTTGGCGATGCCCCGTGGTGGATTCACGGCAAACTTCCGGGGCCGTGGATTATGACCGACCAGGAGAACAACCTGGTAGGCTGCGTCAATCCCGATGGATCCAAACTCTGCGTAAACCTGCCGGACATCACCTGGAGATTTGTTACTGCGATTGCCAAGGGAGAACCGCACCACTGGACTTCAATGGGTGGCGACGCTACGCAAGGGCCTCTCTCGGTGATGTTCGACGGCCCACGCGTCGACTCCACCTATGACCCGATGCGCAAGCAGGGGGCGATCCTGCTGGGCAACGGCGGCGACAACAGCAACGGCTCGCAGGGCACGTTCTATGAGGGCGCGATGACCGCCGCAGGCACCTTCCCCTCGAATGCCACTGACCAACTAGTGCAGGCCAACGTGGTGGCCGCCCAGTATGGCACGCAGCAATCCGAGACAGCGGTCGATCGGGTGCGGAACGCGAGCCCGATCAAGATCAACGAGTTTCGTATAAGCTCCGGTCCTCCCGCCAACTCTACGGACTCGTTCATCGAGTTGTATAACGCCGGCACGAGTGCAGTTGACATTTCCAACTGGACGCTGACGGAGCGCCCGACACAGCAGGCCATTTTCTCGGCGATAAAGTTCCCGGCGGGAACAAAAGTTTCGGCTGGCGGCTTCTACCTGCTCGGCCTTTCCAACTCAGGCCTGGCGGTGAATGCACGCAAGGGCGACACTACTCTCTACGTCCGGAACACTACGGGAATGTCGGCGGGTGACACAGTCACTATTGACACGGGATCTCAGGCAGAGTCGCGCAAGATCGCGAGCCTCGGCACTGCGGCCAGCAATCACACGACACTGTGGCAACCCGTCCCCGACGGCCCCATTATCACCATCCCGGTGGGATCCACCAACGTGCCTGTCGAGAGCGTTGCCGGCTTTGCAGTCGGCCAGAAGATCGCTCTCGGCTACGGAGCGAAGTATCCTTCTGTCGCGAGAGAGACGGAGCAGTACGAGGTGGCCACCGTTACCGCTGTCGGCAAGCCGGGCACGCAAGCCTACCTCGCGGTGGACGCGTCTGCCGGAGCGACAAATATCCAGGTGACCTCCCTCGAAGACATTACGGCGGGCGACAAGATCAGGCTGGACATCGACGGCGTCGGTCATGGAATTGAAACTGTAACGGTTACAAAAGTGGGAACCAAGGCACACCAGACCAATCTCACTGCGGCCATCAGCCCCGGCGCCACTAAAGTCGGGGTTCGCCGGACGGATGGGTTCGCTGCGGGCGACAAGATCACGGTTGGCACGCCTGCAAGCAGGGAAGTCGTGACTGTTACCGCGGTTAACGGACCCCCTCCCGGCACGGGCAGCTTTCCTCCGCGCGGCGGCAGCATCGAATTCGCTCCGGCGGTTACAAAGACACACGGGCGCGACGAGTGGGTGGTAGCTCCGGGCACAGGTCTTGACCTTGCCGCGCCGCTCAAGTTCAACCATTCGGCCAATCTCCCTTTCAGCAACCGGGGAACCGGTATCAGCTTCCAGCCTGCAACGGCCTTTGCACACTCCAGCAACGAGCCTGTCCGGGCGCTCGGCAACGGCATCACGCTTGACAGTCCACTGGCCAGGGATCACGCGGTGAACGCAGTTGTGCGTGACGCCGCGGTTACTACGGCGGGGTATCAGGGCACTCCCGCGCCCGACCAATGGTTTGGAGGCCCCGAACTCACCACGGACTCGCCTCTCTTCGGCCGCACCATCACCATCCGGCAGGGCAGCATGGTCTTGCGGGATAATACTGGCCTCGTCGTTGACAGCCTGAACTACGGGAACCTCGTCGATCCATGGGCAGCAGAGGGAAATCAGGCTCTTTCCGGCATCGAGCAGAGTGGCTGCTTCGCGCCTGCGGGTGGCTTCGGCCAATGGTTCGACCCCTCTTCCGGTGCAACCAATACCAGTACAGGCCGCTTTCCGGATGGCCACGACGCCGACAGCAATTGCAACGATTTCCTGACGCAGGCCGCGGCCAACCTCTCGTCCCCTTCAGCGACTGGTGCGACCAACATCAAGGTTTCCACGGTGGCAGGTTTTGGGGAAGGCCAGAAGATAACGATTGGCCTCGGCGCGGATGCGGAATCCTCGACCATCGCGACGATTGGCTCGGCGGGCGGCACTACGCTGGGGACTGCCATCAAAGTGGGCGCAATCGAAATTCCAGTCGCCAACGGTGACGGCTTCCGGGATGGCCAGACAATAACGATCGACGATGGAGCAAACTCCGAGGAGGCAGTTATAGCCTCCGTAAGGAGGTTCGGCGGCGCCGAGATCACTATCACCAAGCCTCTCGCTCATGCTCACGCAGCAGGTGCACAACTCTCCGGCAGCGGCATCACCCTCACGACGGCAACGACGCGACCCCACACCAGCGGAGTGCCGGTCACCGGCAATGTTCCCACGCCGGGTGCACCGAACCGCTACTACAGGAAAGCCAGTTAGCGGAAGAGAGAAGGCAGGGGCAGGGTCGGTGACAGAGATGAGAGCAATCTTTAGCAAAAGCATGTTCGTCGGAGTGTGGCTGGCGTCAGCACTGTCGGCGCACTCCGCTGCGCGGCTTGAGCTCGGGCAACTTCCGACCGGAGCAACCGCTGCATTTGTTCAGAATGCCTCCGGCGGCTGGGGAATGGAGATTGCCGGTTCGGCAGCGCCCCGTGTCACGCAGCCCAAGCCTGCAAGGATACAAGTCTGGCGGAGCGAAACAGACATTCACGACTTGGCAGTCGCCTACAGGACTGTCAGTAAATCGGCTGGCGGAGTGGACGCAAAGGCAGAGATCGCGGATGGCGGCCACATCCTGTTCCGTGTAAACGACCACTGGACCATCAGCGGCGCAGTCGTTTCCTTGAAGAGACAGGTGGAGGTGGTGGAGAATGCTGCCGGAGGCTTCGCCTCATCGGTCGCATTTTCTGTTGACTCGTCGGTCGCCTGGAAGGATGTGAAGTTTCTGGCGCCGGGCATCCTCTACGGAGACCCAACTTACGATGGCGAACGTTCACCGGGAGGAACGCTCAACTACTCAGCAAAGCAGTTTGTGATCCGCGAGGACATCCTTCCCGCGCCAATGTTCGCTATGTCTCTTGAAAATGGTGGTTCGGTGACGATGCTGGATCCCACGCCGCGCGGCGATACAACTGAGGCAGAAACAACCCTCAGCAAGCCTGTACTGATCGACGCTGCGTTCCAATTCGGCGCGCTGGGAGCGACACAAGCCGACGGCAGCCCTATCGAATTCGGCTTCACTTTTCCGGGTACGGTGAGCATCTATCCTCGCGGGCAGACGCTTCCGGCCAAGCCCGAATGGGCTCGGCGTTATCACCCAGTCGCGCAAGGCGCGATCCAGCGCTACCAGGTGAGTTTTCGCTTCGGGCAAAACGAGTCGTTCAGAGACTTGACGCGCAACTCATGGCGCTGGGCATGGGCCACGCTGAACCCGCAGATTACATACATTGATGTCGATCTGGTGCGGAAAGTCCTGACCGACCATCTCGAAGCCCAGGCGGCTACCATCGATGGCCGCACCGGCATTCCTTTCGTTCTCTCCACCGTCTCCGACCAACTGCAATGGAACTGGACGATGATCGCGATGGGCTTTGTGGGCAAGAACCTGGAGTGCGCCGATCAGTTGCTGCGTGAAAGTGATCGCGATCCAAGCGAGCGCGGGCAAAAGATGCGGCAGACGGGCCTTTCCATCATCCAATCCATGATCCAGGCGCTTCCAACAGTGCCGCTTCAGGGAACTGGCTACGATCTTGCGACGGGCAAACCGTGGAATCATGTCTGGCTGGCTCCATGGCTGCGAAACGCGACCGAGGATATGCGTGTGTTGATGCGGGCGTACCGGCGAGAGCGTGCCCACGGACGTCTCCATCCGGAGTGGTACAACTGGGTGAAAACTTACGTTGACTGGCTGATCCTGCAGCAAAGAGCAGACGGCTCTTTTCCGCGTCGTTGGAAGGTGGGAAGCAACGAGGTCGAAGAGCCGACCGGGACGGCGAGTTACTGTCCTGTCCCGCTGCTTATCATGATCTCGGAGGAGGCAGGAGATCCGAAGTACGCCCAGGCGGCCCTCCGCGCAGGGGAATATGTCTGGTCGAACTGGGGAACCAGGGGACTCTTCATTGGCGGCGCGAGCGACAATCCAAACATCACCGACAAAGAGGCGGGCATGCTCAGCATGGAGGCGTATCTCAGTCTCTATGACTCAACCAAAGACAAGCGCTGGCTGGAGCGCGCGCAGGCTGCGGGGAATTTTGCGGAAAGCTGGATCTGGATCTGGAATCTTCCCATGCCGCAGGACGCCGACGATGCGAAACTCCACTGGAAAAAGGGTGTGCCCACGGTGGGTCTACAGGGAATTACCGCACTTGCTGCCGGCGGCGCCGACGAATACCTCGATTGGGCGGTGGCATCGTATGCCAAGCTCTACAAGGAGACCGGCGATCCTCATTATCTCGACGTAGCCCGCGTTCTGCTGCACGATACCAAGTCGATGGTCGCCCTCCCGGGGCGCCAATACGACATGAAAGGCATCGGCTGGCAACAGGAACACTGGGGCATGGGGCCGGGCGGACCAGGACGCGGCGTTGGGGGTCACAGGTTCTGGCTGCCATGGGTTTCTGCGAACCACTTGTATGGCATCACGGGACTGGAAGAATACGATCCAATCTTGTTTAAAACACTATCTGCCAAGCCTGCAAACTCGACTCAGACGCAATGAGTCCCGCAGATCTGCGTGTTAGCCGATGTGCGGATTCACATTCAGTTCACCGCACCAAGCTCATTACGAACGACTACAGCAGATATTGAGTCACGGGTGGACGAATGCGGGCGGAGGTTTTGGCTCAGCGTCTTCAGCCATATCGAAGAGGCGCTTAGGATCGCGTCGAACTAAGCATGGAGAGAAACGGTGGGAAGGCACAGGAAGCTGCTACTTCCATGCCGCAGCATATACGCCGGGATCGGGTCTGGATCTGCAACGGGAGCCCTTCACCACGCATATTGTGCTCACGGATTGGTTTGGCTCTGACGACTTCAGCGACGATCAGGGTGTTCCTCACGCTGCTCAAACCTCGCTCTGGCGTGACTGACAGCCATCATATGATCACTTAGGTAATCGGAAAGTGATCGACTGGCCGCTATAGGACACAGTTTGGGAGGACGCTGAATCAGCAGCTACGAGTTTGAAGCGCCTCGACTTTAGCATGCCGGAGAACTGTCCATTGCGCTTTCCTATCAGCAGCACTCTCTTCTTGTTGTCCCACTGGAAGTGAATCGTACTTCGCTGTCCCTGTTCATAGTGATAGTTCGTGCCCTCATCTTCGTAGAGAGTGAAGTCGCCCTGTGCACCGGGGTAGACGCGAATTTCAAGGTCGGCTGCCGGCTGCGCGCCTACATATTGTTCGACAGGACCTATTGGCAGAATGCTTCCCGCTCGCACGAGGAGTGGTATTCGCTCAAGAGGCGCATCGATTGCCGTCGTAGTCCCCGAAAGCACCGGCCTTGAAGTCCAATAGTTATACCATCCCCCAGGCGTCCTCGGCGCGTATACAGGCCATTGCTTTACTCCCGCTTCAAGCACTGGAGCAACCAAGAAGTCGGGACCGAACATGTACTCATACTTCTGACCCAATGCCTCGTCATCACCGGCGAAGTCCATCACCATCGGACGCATGATGGTGGATCCCTGAAATGTGACGGCGGCGGCCTGAGAGTATATGTAAGGCAATAACTGATAGCGGAGATTCAGATAGGAGCGCACCGTCCATTCGACTTCGTCACCGTATCGCCATGGCTCTGTGTCTGTTTGAAAGCCATGGACGCGTAGCAGAGGGGAGAAAGTTGAAAATTCGAACCATCGCAAAAATCGCTCGTGGTAAGCGGGATCTTTGTACTGCGTCGGACCGGGGCGAAAGAAGCCGCCGGCATCCGTTGTCCAGTACGGTAACCCGCTTGCGCTAAGCCCGAGTCCCGCGGTGATCTGTCTTTTCAGAGTATCCCAGTTGTTACCGATGTCGCCCGACCACGTCGCGGAGGCGTAACGTTGTTGGCCGAGGAAGGCGCTTCGGCTCAATATGAAGACGCGCTTGTTCGGCGCGTCTTTTCTTTGGCCCTCGTAGACGGTCTTATTTACAAACAGTGGGTAGAGGAGCCTTACCTTTTCACCGGGGCCGTCGAAGGTCTGTCTTCCGGCGAGATCGTCGTTTTCCGGCTCGGTAGCGTCCTGCCACCAGGCGTCGATCCCGAGCGACAACATGCGCTCGCTGAAATTCTTCCAATAGAGTTGCGAGGCTGCGGGATTGAAGAAGTCAACCCACTGCGTTCCTGGTATGTAGTACGCGTTGGCAGCGAATTGTTTCCCCACCTCAGTATCAGGATCGATCTTCGACCAGACAGAGACCATCAGCTTCACGTTCATCGCATGAAGTCGGTCTATCATCCCTGCAGGATCAGGATAATGATCTTCGTCCCATTTCATTGCATTCCAGCCGTACTTGCCCCAGTACTGCCAATCCTGGACGATGACATCGAGCGGCAAACCGCGTTTTCTAAACTCCGCTGCAGTGTCCAGGATCTCCTCGCTTGAGTGGAACCGCTCGCGGCAGTGAATGTAGCCGTATGCCCAGTCCGGCATTAATGGCGCCGGCCCCGTCAGTTCTCGATAGCTCGCGATGACGTCATCGGAAGTTGGCCCGGCAAAAACGACGTAATCGACCGCGTCGGCTACGGGGGACCGCAGTACGGTGCGATCTTCGCTGGGCCTCCAAAACAAAATGGGCTTGTCGTCCTGCTCGCCGATCACACGAATTTTGTGGTGTCCGGCAGAAAGATCACTGAACCAACTCGTTGTGGGAGGGAGCCAGTAATTGGAAAAGTCGACGACCGCCTTACCATCGATCTCAACGAAATACTTCCGTGCCATCTTTTGCCCGGTGTCCAACATCAAGGCGTATCTTCCAGCGTGGTCGACCTCCAGGTCTCCGGCGAAATCGCCCTCGCGCCGTACTACCTTTCTGGCGCCCTCGCTCGTCGTGACGTCCATTGACGTTTCTTTGCCAGTCGAAGACCGAACGAGATCCACGCGTCTGTCGGCAGGGTTGAGATCGGTCAATCCGTAGTTGTGCCAGAGAATTCCGTAGCCCTTGCTCGAGAGCAAGAAGGGAATTGCGATCTGACTATTGACTTGGGTGAGGCGACGGGGAAGATCGCGCACGTCGAGGAATCCGTCCTGGAACTCGCCGCTTCCAAATAAGTGCTCCCCGGGTGAGGAAAGGAAGGCCTGTTCCACAATATAGGTCGATGTTCCTTGTACGGTTGACGGTTCTAACGTGCGCGTACCGGCGATCTCTGACAAGAACGTCTTCCCTCGAGGGTCGGCAAACTGCAGTGTGCTGTCGCCGCGACCAAAGATGACCATCATCTTTTCAGTCGCCACGGTTATGCTCGTATCACGCTTGATGACCTTAAAGGCCGGCACTGACGGTTGCTGAAGCAGAACGACACTTGGAGTCTCAGCCACGTTTTGCTTTGCGCATCGGATGCGCATGGCACTCGCCGTCAGTGGCCGTATGGACAGCACACAGGCTGCCGTCGTTATCTCAACACCCGATGGCGTTTCCTTGACCTGATTCGCCAACCCATCTTGCGCCGTCGCGCCGGCAAACGCAGGCCAGACATTCACCCACGCCAGCATGGCCAGGCCGAAGAGCTTGTGCCGCTTCCGTCGATGGTTCAATGCGAGCCCCCCGGCCTTGAACCGCTGTTACCTCTCTGTAAGTGCCGCTTTATGATCACTGGTCGCCCGAAGAAGAACGTATGCCAGCAGGTTTAGCAAGGTTTGATACTGTAGCCGCTTTGCGGTTCGGGCGAAATCTTGTGACCTCAATCACATATAGAGAGGTAAAATACCTGTCTTAAGCGGCAATCTCCGGGGAGGTCATTAGTGATCAGCGACCACAAAGCTCGGATCTTATCGCCGCCAGAACCGTTGTCTAAAGAGGCAAAGCTGTGCATAAGAAACGCCCTTGAGGAGATGGTGAACAGCGCTCCCTTTCGCACAAGCCGCCAATGCCAGGATTTGCTCCGCTATATTGTGTTACACAGCCTAAGCGGAAAGGACGAGTCGCTTCGCGAACGGATCATCGGAGTCGACGTTTTTGGTAGGCTCCCCGACTATGACCAGTCTGAGGATCCAGTCGTACGGATTCGCGCAGCCGATGTGCGAAAGCGAATTGCTCTTTATTATGAGTCAACTGACGCAGTCGAGCGCCTTCTCAAAATCTCAATTCCTTCAGGCTCCTATAGAGCCTGCTTTGAGTTTATTGAACCCGGAAAACACCTAACCGACCGCCACTCACCGGAAATCGTCGCCCCGCCAGTCGCCGAGAGTCATCCGCTCAGCCCGCCGGTGGTCATAAGTGCTTACGCTGAGTCGGCCAAGAGCATTCGAGCATGGCTCACCCGCCATCGAATGGTAGCGTTCCTGATCATAGCGGTATTCCTGCTTTCCATTTTCTACGGATTGGTGCAATCGACGCGCCAGACCGCGTTTGAACGGTTCTGGTCGCCCGTTCTCAAGAACACAAATAATAGCTTGATTTACGTGGGCAGCAACGCTGTCTATTCTTTGTCGGAGCCATTCCTCGAGAAATACCGGCAGCAGCACCGCCTCGGCAAACTTGAAACGATGGGGCGCGAGATTCTGGTGCCGCTGGGCCCTAATGACATCGTAACTGGCAGTGATCTCATTCCGATCAGAGATACGTACGTCACGGTCGGAGACGTTGCTGCTACTGCCAGGATCGCCTCGTTTCTATCACTGCGGAAGAAAGCCTACGACATGCGGTTCGGAGGAGACATCTCGGTGGGGGATCTCCGAGAGCGACCGGCAATTCTTGTCGGAGCTTTCAATAACTCATGGACCCTGGAAATGACTGACAATCTCCGTTATGTCTTTGCCTACGGGTATCAGATTCAAGACCGTTTCGACAGTCGGAAAAGTTGGAAAGCGGATCCGAACTCTGCGGTCGATCCGAACTCTACTGAGGATTATGCAATCATCTCGAGAATACTGAACTCCAAGACCGGCGAAATACTGATCACTGCCGCTGGTATTGGTCAGGCGGGCACTCGCGCCGCAGGAGAATTCTTAACGAGTCCAAACGCAATGAATTCCATCATGTCCCGCGCGCCTGTCGGGTGGGAGAAGAAGAATATGCAGATTGTTTTGCATACCACTGTCCTCAACGGTTCTCCAGGTCGAGCGGATGTGATCGCAACATACTATTGGTGATCCTCAGGATTCCCTCTTAATCACGGTCTGGCCGAGGTCGCGCTCACAAGGATGCCCCACGCGTTGCTTGGTATTCGAGCGAAGCGTTCGGCGTGGTAATGCTCGAATCCAGACTCAGAAAAGATCAATTCCGCGGATCCGCATGTCCATTACTTCTTCACTGGCGTTGATCCGAATTTGTTGCTGCAGAAATCCTGGCAGCCTTTGTCCTCAGGAGCGGTTGTTCCAAAATCAACAACTGCCGGGAACGCCCGTCCGTGAGAAGAGTCTCCGTTCAGTTCATGTCTGACGGGCGGAGCCTAGGGTATTTTACCTGCGCCAAACCACTCTAAATAAAGGGGTACCACCCTTCGTCCGGCTCGCTACTGTAGCAAACCTTGTGAGACTCGCCTGCGCCCGTTTCAGATCACGGGCGAAATCGTTTTCCTGAGCGTCGGACACGGTCCGACCCAGAAGAATTGGAAAAGCATTTGCTTTAAAGCCGCGATAGACGCGCGTTCGACAGGGCCCCGATCCGAAGCAATCACCGGATGAAGTCCCTGGACTTCACCGCAACAATCGTCCGACCTGTACCCGTTGCACCGTCAGAGATTACGAGAAGATGTGCTGTTTGCTATCCCCGTATCTTTAGGAGGCGTGATGCTGCAAAGAAGCGAGAAAACCTTACGGTTTCTGCTGTTGGCGGCAATCGCATTCATCTGTGGCTGCCCCAACGCTGTCCAGGCGCAAGTGATCCATGGATCAATCTATGGACAGGTTACCGACGCTACCGGTGCCGCAGTTCCCAATGCCACCATCACGGTAACCGACAAGGGTAAGGGCACCTCCGTCCAGGTCACCAGCAACGAGACGGGAGAATACAGCGTTTCGAATCTCATTCCGGGCGTTTACGACATCAAGGCGACCGCGCCCGGTTTTGGCACTATCGTCAGCCCTGGAGTTCAGGTTGCCGCCGACACCTCGCCAAAAATCGATCTCAAGCTCACTGTTGGCAACGCCAGCGAGACGGTAACTGTCACCGGCGAGCCTCCCCAGCTCCAAACCGATAAAGCCGAAGTGGGAAGCGTTTTTAATGAGAAATCTATTTCTGGTCTACCCATACCAAATCGCAACTTCGCCAGCCTTCAACTGTTGATTCCAGGGGCCCAGTCGATGGCGTGGACTCAGAACAACGCCGAGGACGCGCAGGGCAGCCCGACAGTCAACATCCAGGGACAGTTCTTTGCCGGTGTTGGATATCTGCTCGACGGTGCGTCGAATCAGGATCCGATTTTAGGCCAGATCGTTATCAACCCACCGCTGGACGCCGTTGGAGAGGCGAAGATCCTGGTGCAGAGCTACGAGGCGGAGTTCGGCCAGTCAGTTGCCGCCGTGGTGAGCGCGCAAACCAAGTCGGGAACAAACCAATTCCACGGAGACGCATTTTGGTATCGCCGAAGCGGTGCCCAGCTGGCAAGAAATCCATATACCCAGTTCGCGCCGTATTCGGCTACTTCCACTCGCTTAACGCCACCCGCGCTCTATAACCAGTTTGGCGGGTCGACTGGCGGACCAATCATGAAGAACAAACTGTTCTTCTTCGGCGACTATCAAGGTGTCAGACAACGGAATGGAGCTTCCGCTCAACAGACAGTTCCTACGGCTCTCGCTCACAATTCATGTCTGTCAGGAAATGGATGCGATCTGAGTGAATTCCTGGCGGGCCGCGGGGCACTCCAGGGCCAGATCTATAATCCCCGTATCATCAATCCGGTTGCCGGCCCGGCGCCTTTTGTGAACAATTTCATTCCGAGCCAATATGTGTCCCCGCAGGCTCTTTACCTCCTCAACCTGATTCCGTTGCCGAATGCGCCGGGTACGCAGAATGGCACGGCCAATAACTACAATGCAGGTGGCACCGGGGCGACGAACCAGGATCAGTTCGATGTGCGCGTTGACTATGAGCTTCGCGAGTCCATGCACGCCTTCGGCCGCTACAGCTATTTCAACAATGCAAACTCGGCGAACGTTATCTTTGGACCAGCGGGCGGTTCGGGATTCTCTTCCATCACCAACAACTTTGGCGGTTCGGCTGCCGGACGCAATCAAAGTGCGGTCGCCGGCATGGATATCGTCTTGAACCCCAAGTTCCTCACCGACTTCCGTTTGGGATATCTGCGCTATCACGTCTCCACTCAGAAGTATGACGGGGAACAGGATCTGGCTACTATGGCAGGCATCCCGGGAATGAATCTCGGGACCAGCTTCACCTCCGGGGCCCCCGGTTTTTTCATGAATAATACGAGCGGCGGGAGCGGGGACGGACTGTCGAGCTTTGGTTCGAGCCTGCAGGTTAATGCCTGCAATTGCAAACTGCTTGAGACGGAAGACCAGTATCAGGTCGTCAATAATTGGACGAGGATCATGGGTCGTCACAGTCTCAGATTCGGCGCGGATTTGCGCTATGCCCGAAATCTGCGCGTACCAAGCGACTCCAATCGAGCCGGCGAGGTGTCGTTTAGCGCCACCGATACCGAAAATACAACTCTTGGCACACCCGGAGGGCTGGGCCTTGCAACATTCCTCCTGGGCGATGTCACCAATTACTCGCGCTACGTGAGCACTTCAACAAATGCAAAAGAATCGCAGAAGATCATCTTTACCTATGCGCAGGACACTTGGCGGTTGACACCCAACTTGACTCTCAACCTCGGCCTGCGTTGGGAGATTTACTTCCCAGAAACGGTCAACGGAGCAGGGCAGGGGGGCTTCGCCGATCTCACGACGGGCGCGTTTCGCGTGGCCGGCTATGGCCCCTATGACACAGCGATGAATGTTCAGAAGGACTTCAAGAATCTCGCTCCGCGTGTCGGCATTGCCTACCAGCTCGACCCAAAGACGGTGATCCGTACCGGTTATGGAAGAAGCTTCGACATCGGAGTTTTCGGCACGCTCTTCGGTCACGTGGTCACCCAGAATCTCCCCGTGCTCGCCAATCAGAGTCTTACCAACTCTGGCGCGAATACTTACGCCTTCAATCTCGCGGACGGTCCGGCGCCATTTGTCTTTCCCGTCATTCCCTCCAACGGCCAGATCCCGATCTCCAATGGAGTGAGTGCCAAAGTCCGCGATAACCCACAACCTTTACCCACAGTGGACGCATGGAACCTAAGCGTCCAGAGGCAACTGACCCCGTCTATCTCCGCTACACTCGCATACGTCGGTAACAAAGGCACCCACACCTTTGCCGGCGACGGACAAACCCTCAATCTTAATGCGGTTGCCGCCTGCATTCCGTCCGATCAGAGTATTACCGGTCAAGGGCTCTGCTGGAATCCCGCAGCGCCCGCGGGTTCACTAACCGAGACCAGCAACACAAACCTGCTCCGAAGGTACTATTCCCAGTTCGGTTGGACCCAAGACCCTCACCTACTACAAGGATGGATTCGACTCTCACTACAACGCCCTGCAGGCAACTTTGGACAAACACTTCTCCCAGGGTTTGCAGTTCACCGCGAGGTACACCTGGCAAGCGGCGTTTAACTACGGAAACAACGATTACGCTCTGATCGACAAGCAGATCGTTTACGGAAGATTCGATGACTTGCGGGATCAACAACTCCAGCTCTATGGAAACTACAGTCTGCCGTTCGGACGCAACCAGAAGTTCCTCAGCGGCGTTCCGACGTGGGCGAATCTCCTGGTCAGCGGATACCAGATAAGCCCGGTTTTGGGCTGGTCGAGCGGTCTCCCTTACACTCCAAGCTATGGCGAGTGCGGATCCGATATACCGAACGGCCCTTGCAGACCCAACAAGGCGGCCGGCATTCTGCCGACCCATCTCTCTTCCTTCAACCCCACTAGCCACAGCCGGACCTACTTCACTCCAGTTGATCCCATGCTCACAAATGGAGCGACATCCGGACCATTTTCCAGGCCATACCTTGATCAATTTGGAGATGCTGGACGCAACAACTACAAGGGCCCAGCGTTCTTCAATACCGACCTGTCCGTAGCCAAAAACACTCCGATACGTGAAAACCTCACAGCCCAGTTCCGTTTCGATGCCTTCAATGTCTTCAACTACATCAGTCCGGGAAATCCAGGAAACACTTGCATTGATTGTGCTGGCGCCGGGATCATTACCGGCATGGCCATCGGACAAAGCCCACGTCAACTGGAGTTCTCTGTGACCTTCATTTTTTGACTTGGTCCACGCATCATGAGGCGGGCGCCGCGGCACTCACACTCCGCGGCGCTCGTTACAGAGCAATAATGTCTTTACCGCGGGGAGCGGCAATCATGTTCATGGCAACAAGCATACGGAATATGGTCGCGCGTGCCATGGGCGGCCTGCTTCTGGCTCTCCCCATGTGTGGGATGGCTGTGGCCCAGAGTGGTCCGCTGGTGCTGGAGCGGGAAGGTAGGACGATTTCCCTCGAACCCTACGCCCCAAACATTTTGCGGATAACAATGAGTATCGGCAAGACGCCGACTAGGCCTCCCGGATATGGATTTACGGCAAAACCAGCCGCTGATGGCTGGACGCACGAGCGCGATGCTAAGGGCTACGATGTGTATCGTTCCGGGCGGATGACGGTGCGTGTCGCACCGGCAAATCTCCCCGAAGACCAGAAGCCCAGACCAATGCCCCTTGACTCGCTCAACCTCGAATTGCGTGAGATCTACTTCGGAGGTGGTGGCGGTGGGAATGGCCCTAACGACGGCGGAATCGGCCCGCATAACGACTCTCTGCAGGTGACAACTGCGGACGGCAAGACGCTGCTGCACATGCGCTCCTGGGCGATGGATCCAGAAAGCGAAGAGGTCGCGTCAAGGGACGCGGGTGTGAAGGGCTACCGGGTCGTCTCCACATTTGACTCGCCGACGGACGAGCACTATTACGGATTGGGACAGCAGCAGAAAGGCTGGATGGATCTACGGGACCATCAGGTACGCTGTTGGCATGATTACAACGCGATTGGCGGCGAAGATGTATGTGTGCCGTTCATGGTGTCGAGCCGCGGCTACGGGCTGGTATGGGACAATCCTTCCAAAACAACCGTTGACTTGGGATTCAACGGGCGAAATGTTTGGTCGTCAGAGGTTGGAGACCGCGTTTCGTATTTCGTGATTGCCGGGGAGACCAGCGACGAAATTTACGCCGGCTACCGTCTGCTGACCGGCATAACCCACATGTTGCCGAGGGCGGTCTATGGATATATCCAGAGCAAGGCGATCTATCCAACACAGGAACAGGTCCTTGATGTGGCGAAGGAGTATCGCCAGAAAAATTTGCCGCTCGACGTAATGGTCGTGGATTTCCTGAACATGACGAAGCAAGGTGAGATGGATCTCGACCCGAAGCGCTGGCCGGATCCGGCGGCGATGAATCGCGAACTCAATGCGATGGGCGTGGGGACGCTGTTGAGTGTGTGGCCGCACTTCTCGCCCGGGACGCAATTCTACGACATGCTTCTGAACAAAGGCTGGCTCATCCATTCGCCGGACGGCAAGCCCGATTCAGGAGGATTCAAACGAGTAATTGGCCCCAATATCGACACCACGAATCCTGAGGCGGCGAATTGGTTCTGGGAGAAGATTCGCGACCGGTACGTAAAGCCGTTCGGCTTCGACTACATCTGGCTGGATGAAACCGAGCCGGACGTTGACCCGGCCAAGGATGTCTTCTCGATCGGTTCTGGAACTCGCTTTTACAATGCGTATCCGCTGTTTCATACTGCATCGGTGTACGATGGGTTCCGCCGGGATTTTGGAGACAGCCGCAGGGTAATGATTCTGGCTCGCGCAGCATACCTGGGAGCGCAACGCAACGGCACGGTGTTCTGGTCGAGTGATATCACCTCGACGTGGGACATGCTCAAGCGCTCGGTTCCAGCGGGATTGAATTTTACGGCAACCGGACTGGCCTACTGGGACACCGACATCGCCGGGTTCTTCTCGCCGGTGCTTGCTGCAGACTACCACGCAGAGCATAAGCCACTGATCGATGGATCGGATGTACGGGCCACGATTGGGAACTATGAGGACTATCCCGAGCTCTTTGTGCGCTGGTTCGAGTGGGGCGCCTTTATGCCTGTTATGCGGGCGCACGGAGAGAGAAATCACAACGAGGTATGGTCCTACGGGAAACAGGCGGAGCCAATCCTCGCGAAATATCTAAAGCTGCGCTATCAGCTTTTGCCCTACACCTACTCGGTTGCATATCGCACCTACCAGACAGGTGCTCCCTATATGAGGGCGCTATTCATGGATTTCCCGAATGACGCGAAGGCCGCTGACATTCCGGATGAGTATATGTATGGGCCGGCTTTTCTGGTGGCCCCGGTGACGGAGCAGGGCTCGACGCAGCGAACGGTGTATCTGCCGGCGGGATGTGACTGGTATAACTACTGGACCAATGAGAAGCTGCACGGGGGACACAGTATTCTCGTGGATGCTCCCATCGATACGTTGCCATTGTTTGTAAAGGCCGGAAGCATTGTGCCGTTGGGGTCAGAGGTCCTGAGCGCCGGGCAGCCGCAGACGATCGCGTCAGTGCGCGTTTATCCAGGAGCGCATGGCAGCTTCACTCTTTTTCAAGACGATGGAAAGACCTACGGGTACGAGTCGGGTAGCGGGTCATTCACGACGCTGACATGGGACGACGCAGCGCATCAACTGAAGCATGAGGGAGCACCAGCCTGGACTGAAACGGATGCATCCGTGGTCACGATAGTCGGCAGGTAAATGGACCCAGACTCTGTACATGCCTTGGATCGCCTCAATTCGGTTCTCGCACCATCACGCAATCGCAGAGATGGAATCCGCGAAAGCTGGCGGATCGATTACATCCAGGAAAATTCACACCAATCATTGGAATACCTGACACCAGAAGGATTGGCAGCTAGACTCTCACTAGCTTGGGCTAACCGAAGAGGCTGTCGAAATCTGCACCGGCAGAAGCCCGCTCGCGAGGTGAACCTATGAAGTGCCCTCTCAAGCTGCATTGTGGCGTTTCCATCTTCTTTGGATTTTCATTGTGGTTAGCTTGCTTCACCGGAACGTTCGAAGCAGTCGCGCACGGTCAAAACGCCGATGCTGTTTCTAGGGCAGAGGAACTGGTGAAGCACGGTCGGCTCGACGAAGCTCTTGGACTATTGAATTCGCTCAGTTCGACCAATCCCGAGCCCAAGGGAGCTGAATATCTGCGGGGACTAGTTCTGTACCAAAAGGGGAACTTTCATGACGCGGCGAGCGCTTTCGCGAAAGCGGCGGAGCAGGATCCGAGCGATCTCGAAGCGATGAAAATGGAAGGCGCGAGCTTGTTTCGCATGGGCCGATCCGCAGAAGCAATTCCTTTACTTGAGAAGGCCAAAAGTGCTTCGCAACGGCTGAATGTTGATCCCGAGTATGTGCTGGGGCTTTGTTACCTCGATACAAACCGGTATGACGATGCTCGCCGTGCCTTTGCAACCCAGTACGAGTTCCCGCCGGAGTCCGCGCAAGCGTACCTGCTGGAAGGACGACTGCTGATCCGCCGGGGGTACCTTCCTCCCGCAGAAAAGGCGACATTCAAGGCGCTCGAACTCAAATCGGATCTACCATTGGCTCACTTGCAGCTAGGCCAAATCGCCTTGGCCCGCAATGACCTTCCGGAGGCCATTTCGCAGTTCACCTCGGAACGAAACTTAAATCCAATGTTCGGCACTGTATATGATCGGCTGGGAGATGCTTACCTCCGCAGCGGAGACTACACCAACGCTCAGAAATCACTGGATCGCGCAGTCTTGCTCGAACCAACACTAAACATACCTTATATCCTGCTCGGTAAAGTGATGTTGGAGCAGGACGACGCCCTCATGGCAACGATGTACCTGAAGCACGCAATCGACATCGACGATAAGAATTCGATGGCGCACGCGTTGCTTGGGCGAGCCTACCGTTCCTTGGGCCGGACGGAGGACGCGGTAGCTGAGCTCCGAACTGCGGCAAAACTTCAGGAAACGGGGGTGCCGGCTTTGGATCAACCCAAATAGGTTCGAGGATTCCACAACACTAGTCAATTCGGAGTATCAGCCGGCCCGCTAGTGACCTTGACCCGACCCTTTGAGAGAGAGCCGAGCGAAGCTTGCTGAATCGAAACATGGAGAAGCTCTTCTTGATCCACCGAGCGAACAAAGCTGCAGCGGCGGTGGGTTCACCGTTAAGCACGCTTGCCCTGCTGCTTCTGGCGAACGGCAGTTTTCTCTCGGACGTCGCGATCGGCCAGCATTCACGGCAACCCTATCCCGTTTCACGCGATCACGCGCAACCTGCCTGGTATGTCGACGTCGCCGCAGAGGCGGGAATCACCGTGCGAAACGTCAACGGTAGCGTCGAGTCAAAGCGCTATATCATCGAATCGACCGGTTCGGGCGTCGCCATCGTCGACTATGATCGCGATGGCTGGCCGGATATCTTCCTCGTCAACGGATCAACGTTGCCTGGCGCCAAGCTGACTGAGCAGCCCGACTAACCACCTCTTTCATAACAATCACGACGGAACCTTCACCGACGTAACAGCGAAGGCCGGTCTCGTTTCCACCGGATGGGGCCAGGGAGCGTGCGTCGGAGACTACGACAATGATGGCTTCGATGATATCTACGTCACCGCGTATGGCGCCAACCGCCTGTTCCACAATCAAGGCGACGGTACGTTCGCTGAGGTGGCCCGACAATCCGGAGTTGCAGGCTCAGGAACAGAATGGGGTACAGGCTGCGCCTTCGTCGACTATGACCGCGACGGCAGACTCGACATCGTAGTGGCTAATTACGTTCATTTCGACCTTGCCAAGGTGCCCGCTCCAGGCGACGCGGGTTGCATCTGGAAGGGCGTCCCGGTGATGTGCGGCCCCCGCGGCCTGGCAAGTGCGCCCAACATCCTGTATCACAACCTTGGGCACGGAAAATTCGAAGACGTGAGCAAGACCAGCGGCATCCAAAACACCACAGCGCACTATTGTTTCTCGATCACAACCCTTGACTACAATCAAGACGGTTGGCCTGACATATATGTGGCCTGCGACTCAACCCCTTCCATCCTCTATCGCAACAACCACGACGGCACCTTCACGGATGTCGGCGTCGACTCCGCGGTGGCCTTGAATGAAGACGGCCGCGTGCAAGCCGGTATGGGGTCTGCTGCCGGTGATTATGACGGCGATGGCAATCTGGACATCTTCAAGACAAACTTTTCCGATGACACCTCAACCCTCTACCACAACAACGGCGATGGCACCTTCACCGACACAACGCTCGCCGCCGGACTCGGCATCAACATGGATGCCCTTGGCTGGGGTGTGGCTTTTGCGGACGTCGATAACGACGGCTGGCCTGATCTATTGGTTGTGAACGGTCACGTGTATCCGGAAGTCGACTCCGAGATACTGGGTACCAGCTATCGAGAGCCGCGATTTCTTTACCAGAACCTCGGCACTGGCAAGTTCAAAGACATCAGCAAGTCCTCCGGGCCGGGACTGAGCGAGCCACGATCAGGTCGTGGTTTGGCGATTGGCGATCTATTCAATGACGGTCGGCTTGAAGCAGTCGTCAACAATCTGAGTGACCGCCCCTTGCTGCTCGTCAACATTGCCAGCAATCAGAATCACTGGCTGGGGCTGCGCTTGGTGGGCACAATCTCGAACCGCGACGCGATCGGCGCTCGCCTGACTCTCCACGGGACCAAGCGGGATTGGGTCGATGAAGTCCGCAGCGGCTCCAGCTTCAACTCTTCCAACGACCTGCGTTTGCACTTTGGACTCGGTGCGGCCCCAGGGATTTCGTCGATGGAAGTTGAGTGGCCGGACGGACACAAGGAAAGCTTCAATCCGCCGGCAAGCCTTGACCAGTTACTTGAACTTACCGAAGGTGCCGGTCGCAAATCGTCGCCTACCAAATGACCTCAGACTTCAATATGACCTCAGAGTTCAATCGATTCGGCGCGAGCATCGGGGGCAAGCAGGAAGGTCGCCGTCGGCGTGGCGCGGGCCGGACATGTCTGTAGTGACGGTGGTATGCAAATAGGTGAAAGCGGTCCTGTAATCCTTGGGTCTCCGTTACTCTGGTTGCTGGTATTTCGAATCTATTTAAGAGCAAATCTCGAAGAGAGGCAGCTGACCCGAAAGACGAGTAGCGTCTCTCGGAGAGAGGTCGTCAGACGATTTACCAGTGAATTGCGCCCATTGGAGGGAACACGAATCATGAACCGTAGATCATTCCTGTCAGCTGGCGCATCAGCCTTCAGCATGGGCCGCAGCTGCCAAGCGTCGGGTACTCGCAGCTCTTTCACGGGCCTGTCTCCGAGGGGCCGTTTCAGCCCGACTGGGAATCGCTCAAGTCCTACCAGTGTCCGGATTGGTATCGCGACGCAAAACTCGGAATATGGGCGCACTGGAGTCCGCAATGCGTGCCGGAGCAGGGCGACTGGTACGCAAGGAATATGTACATTCAGGGAACGAGCCAGTATGAGTCTCATGTCAAGACCTATGGACATCCGTCGCAAGTTCGGATACAAGGATATCTGCCACCTATGGAAGGCCGAAAAATGGGATCCGGAGAGCTCTCATCAAGCTCTATAAGAGTGCGGGCGCTCAGTATTTTGTCGCGCTCGCTAACCATCACGACAATTTCGATTGCTGGAATTCGAAGCATCAGCCATGGAACTGCGTCAAGGTAGGTCCAAAGCGCGACATTGTGGGGACCTGGGCCAAGGTGGCGCGTTCCCACGGGTTGCGATTTGGCGTCAGCTATCACGGGACTCCCGGCCGCGTGTGGGACGAATTTTTGCCGGTGCGCTACAAGAGCGACGTCACCGGACCGCTTGCGGGAGTTCCTTACGATGGTGTGCAGACCATCGCCGACGGCAAAGGGAAATGGTGGGAAGGCATGGACCCTCAGATGCTCAACGGCAAACCACACCTGAAGAACACGCCGTGCCCGGAGTTCACCAGGCAGTTCATGCTGCGTGTGCAGGATGTGATCGACAGCTATGATCCCGATCTGCTGTATTTTGACGACAATGCTCAGTTTGACTTCGACGCCGGCGGCCCCGGAGCCCCGGATCTCGGTGTCTGGCTCGGAATACCGGACCTGGCGCCACAGATCATGGCGTACTACTACAACAAAAATCTGAAGACGCACGGAGGCCGTCTGGAAGCCGTGTTGAATCTGAAGACTGTTCCCGAGCCTGTGTGGGGCACGCTCACCCGCGACTTTGAAGCGACGCTGGAAGACAAGCTGCAAGAGGATCCCTGGCAGACGGATGCATGTATTGGGGCCTGGCACTATAGCCGCCCTGTCTTTGAGAACCACAAATACCAGAAAGCTTCCACCATCATTCCAATGTTCGTCGACATCGTGAGCAAGAATGGAAATCTTCTGCTCAATATTCCGCTGCCCGGCCACGGTCAGCCAGACAGTGATGAGATGGCATTTCTGAGCGAACTCATCGAGTGGCAGCAGATCAATTCCGAAGCCATTCAGGGCTCGCGCCCGTGGAAAGTCTATGGAGAAGGTCCCTCGATCCACGCCCCGAAGATCGAGCATCCTATGAGCTGAATCGGCTGAAGTACGACGACTCGGATATTCGATTTACCACGAAAGACGACACCCTCTACGCCATCGCTCTCGGCTGGCCGTCGAATGGGAAGTTTCTCATCACTTCACTCGCCGCCAGCTCGAGCGAATTACCCGCGCCAGATCGGCAAGGTGGAACTGCTTGGGTCGAAATCCAATTTGAAGTGGACTCGGGGAACGGAGGGCCTGGAGATCCAGGCCCCTGACGCTGCTCCTTGCAAATACGCTTACGCATTTCGGATTCTTTCGACCTAAGAACGACCCAGACGATGGTTGTTTCTGTGGTATGCGACTTGCAGAGTCCACTGTCTCTTCGGAAATCTCGATCCGCGAACAACCCCTACACGATCTTGAGCGTTACTGCGTGACTGCAGGGCTTCTCATTCGGCATCATCACCGTGAGCCCCTGTTCGTCCTGGGCCCACTTCAGCTTTCCCTGGTAACCCAGCAGTTCAACATTCTGAATTTTTGGCGGCGAGAACGTGCTTGTGGTCGCAAGCGGCTTAATCAGAGCCAGCTTCTCCGGCCAGCCCATGATGAATGCGTAGATCGTGTCGCCCTTGGTCGTGAAGCGCACTTCTTCGGCGGTCAGCTCGGTGCGGCCGGATTCGTTGAAGCGGGTGCCACTGCTCGTGGGCGCCGCCGTCGCCACAGGGCCGTCGCCGAATGTCTTCCACGGCCGCGTTCCGTAGATGCCCTCGCTGTTGATCGCCATCCATTTGGTGATCTCGTCCAGGATGACCAGTTCTTCATAGTCGAGTTCGCCGCTGTTCGGCAGCGGGAAATTCAGCAACAGGTTGCCGTTGCGGCTCACAATATCCACCAGCATGTCGATCACGTACTTAGGCGATTTGTACTTCGCTTCCCGGTTGTAGTGCCAGTCGCCGATACACGTGTCGGTTTGCCATGGATTTTCCGGAATGCCCGCCGCCACTCCTCGTTCCCAATCCACACATGCAGGTTCCCAAACTGGCAGTCGCTTGGCAGCTTGCTGAAGTAGACCGCTTCACATTTGCCCGCCGTGGCGCTTGGCGTCGAGATTGTAAAGGTTCGCTACCAAGGCCAGCCCGTAATCTTCAAAAAAGATGTCGCCGTCGGTATAAAGCAGGTCGGGTTGGTAGTTGTCCACCAGGTCCTTGATGCGGTTGAAGTACTGCTGTTTCCATGCAGCAGGCGCTTCGCGGTCGTTCAGCAGACGCTCGCTGTACGGATAATAGGCAGGCAGTTCGTGGTAGAGATCGGCATAGGCGGGATTGGCGCCATCATACGCCACTCCGGCCAAGGGCCCTGTCTTGTCGCTCATATGCGACGTTGAAAACCAGTGATAGCTCGGAGCCAAGATGCTCACTCACCCCGAAACGCAGGCCGTGTTTCTCCGCGGCCTTTTTGAAGGCGCCGACAATATCCCTCTTCGGCCCAACCGCAACGGAATTCCAGCGGGGCTGGTATTTTGAGTTCCACAAATCGAATCCGTCGTGGTGCACGCCCATGCTGCAGAAATATTTCGCCCCCGCCTTCTTGTAGAGCCCGAGCAGGTGATCCGGATCGAACTTATCCGCCTTCCATGTCGGAAGAATGTCTTTGTATCCAACCTTGGTTGGGTGGCCGTATGTCTTCACGTGATACTCGTACTGCTTGTTTCCCTGGATGTACATGTTGCGTGCGTACCAGTCGCCATATTCGATCGCAGACTGGGGACCCCAATGCGCCCAGATGCCGAACTTGGCATCGCGATACCAGTCTGGCACCTGCCATTCCCGCAGCGATTCGCGCGTGCCCTTGAATGGGCCCGGAGCGATGTCGAGCGCGGGAGCCCGCGGGAAGGCTGAATGCTCTATGCGATGACAGAAGTGCCGGCGCTGCTGCGATCATGGAAATTGCACTTCGTCTGCTAATTCTCATTGTCTCGGTTCTCCCGCGGAACTGGCTCAGAAGCCTTCCGTGTGTCCCTCAAGCAAATCGCTTTATCCGAGAATATCCTGAATCCGTGCAACCTTGACAAGACGAAACAGACAGATGTAAGTAGACGGAAATTCGAATGAGAAGAGTTGCAGTTCTATTCAGCCTTGTTACCTTGGTTTCGACTGCCAACTTCGCTCATGCCGTGATCCGCGGCGTCAATTACGTCAATCCTGCTGTCGACCGCCGGATCGAGAAGGGAATCACGCTCTGTTGCGGATTGCAAAACCTAACCGAGTTCTGGAACACCAGCACAAGGGCTGCCGACCGCAATGGATACGGGCTCAGTATCGAAGAAGCCGACCTCCGAACTGATCTGGTCTTTCGATTGCATCTGGTTATCCCCATCGGCAAAGCGGACTGCTCTGTTCGGAGCGAATAGTGGGCCACTCGGAGGTAACCGCATTTTGGGGTAATGTCCGGCTAGGCGGTGATCCGCTCGGAACGATTAACTGATGATAAGCCGACATTTGAGGACCTATCTGCCATCAATGAGTGCATTGGCGATTTTGCACTCATCAAGAAATCCGCAAAGAGCGAATTGCCACCGCCATTTGTCCAGCAAGCTGGTTTTACGTCCACGTCGAACGGATCGGTAAACACAAGGCGACATATCGGTACTAATCCGGGGTCGATGAAAGAAGCAACGAAGCGGGTTTTTTGCACACACCAACCAAACCAATCAATCCGTCAATGCTCAAGCTGGATGTTCGGCTCGCGAGGAAATTTCATTTCAACGCTCAAGCCGCCGTCGGGCTCATTTGTGGCGCGGATGCTGCCCTTGTGAATGCGCACGATTCGCTCGGCGATGGCCAGGCCAAGACCGGCGCCTGTGGATTCAAGACCGCGCGGATCGGCCAGGCGGTAGAAAGAGCTGAAGATGTTGACTAGCTCGGCTTCGGGCACGCCGGGGCCATGGTCTCTGATCATAATCAGCGCCTCAGTGTCCGGGCTGGCAATACCGGCGCGCAGATGCACTTCGACGGCGGTACCTTGTCCTGTAAATCGGACGGCATTGCGAAGAACATTTTCGATCGCGCTCCGCAGCAGGCCGGGGTCGCCGAGGACGGTGAGGTCGGCCGCTTGAATGATTTCGATGCGGCATCCTTTTTCCTGTAGCTCAAACTCGGCGTCCGCGGCAATGTTCGAGACAAGTTCAGAGAGGTTGACGCAAATGGCGTGTTGCAGAGTGGAGGATGCCTCGAGGCGGGCGATCGTGAGCAGGCGTCCGATCAATTCATTCAAGCGCTGAAGGTCGAGCTCCATGCGGTGTAGAGCGGGATGTTCGCCGGCGTGACGGCGGAGCAGGTCTAGGGCAATGTTCATCCTTGCCAGCGGAGATCTTAGTTCGTGCGAAACGTCATTCAAGAGTTGTCGCTGACTGGAAATGAGGTCTTCAATCCGTTCGGCCATGCGGTTGAAGTCGCGGACAAGGTCACCGAATTCATCGCGGCGTGACTCGAGGCTAGCGTCGGCTCGGATATCAAAGCGACCGTCGGCAATCTGCTGAGCCGCGGAGCGCAGTCGGAGTGTCGGGGTGGTCAGGTAGCGAGTGAGGAAGTAGCAAACCAGGCCGGACACGAGGATGGCCATGCCAACGCGCAAGGCCGCTCCTTTGGGAGTTGGGCCCCAGGGAGCGCGAGGTCCGGGCAGGAGTTCAGAGACATAGATATAGGACTGGCCACCGGAGCCTTTCACAACGATCCCAATCGTGGACCAGTCGTGGCCCGTACCGTTGTGGGGAGCCTGCCCCCGGGCCACACGAGCGGCAGCTTCGGTTAAGGCGGCGCAGTTTGTTCCCGCAACAAGGTTAGCGGCCTCGTCAAAGAGACACGCGCGGACGTGTTCGTCACGGGACAAGTCTTGGAGAAAACGGGAGGCCGAGGAGTTACCGCCCTGTTCGAGTGCAAGGGCGGTAGCCATTCCGAAATATCGAGCAGTGTCGGGAAGGGTTTGGCGCTCATGCGATTGTGCACCCTGGGCCTGCAATAGAAAGGCGAACACAACCGATATTGCCGTGAGCAACACCGTTGCCCAGAACCAGAGGAACACTTTGACGAACAGACGAGGAAGCCTCATTACTCTGTGCCCTTCCGGCTGGGCGCCAAGAGGTATCCGTTGCCGCGAATGGTCTTGATGTGCTGATTTCCACGGCGGTCGTCGAGCTTCTTGCGGAGATTGCTGATGTGGACATCGATGGTGCGATCGTAGGATCCGAGTTTTCGTCCGAGGGCGGTGTCGGTCAGGTATTCGCGGGTAAGGATGCGACCGACGTTGCGCACCAGGGTTTCAAGAAGAGCGAACTCTACCGTGGTCAGGGAAAGAGGTTCGCCATTAACCCTGGCTTCTCTGCATGAGACATCGATGGTGATGTCTCCGTTGGTCAACAGGTCGTATCCCGCGGTACGGTCATCGAGCCGCCTCAGGATTGCCCGGATGCGCGCGACAAGTTCTCGCGGGTTGAAGGGCTTGGGCAGGTAGTCGTCGGCGCCGATCTCAAGGCCAAGAATGCGGTCGATGTCCTCTCCGCGAGCGGTCAGCATCAAGACGGGGACGGAGGATAGCGCACGTAATTCTTTGAGTACCTGCATGCCGCCTTTGTGGGGCAACATCACATCGAGGATGACCAGGCAATAGGCGCCACTGGCGGCACGCTCCAATCCTTCTCTGCCTTCGTGGACTGCATGGACGACGAAGCCATCCTCGGCGAGGCGCTCGGTGAGCAGGGCGCAGAGGTCGGTGTCGTCATCGACGATAAGTAAGGGTTTGGGGGCCACCTGATCGATCACTGGTCTCATCCTTGTTTGATGGTAATTATGCGTGGTACCGTCCGGATTTGTCGTGTGTGAACCGAGCGTAGCTGCAGGAGTGAGTTCATGCTGTCGCTGGGTGGCGCGCGAGATAAATGGAAATGACGATCAACCAGATGAAGCCAAGGAAGCGGGCAACAGGCAGGCAGGGCGAGAAGACGATGGTCAACAGCACCGGTGTGGCGAGTGCGGAGACGCAGGACAGAAAGAGGCCAGTGCCGAATAGCCAGCGCGGCAACACTCCGCGAGCCCCCATGGAGATTCCGGCAAGAAAATAGAGAAGAATCCGGCCCAGGCCGGACCGCCAAGCAGGAAGGGGATGAACTGAAAGGCGTGGAGAGCGGGTCCAAGATCGGTGGCGCCGGGGGAGACGATGGCCCAGGAGAAGAGGGCAGAGAGGGACAGCATGATGGCAGCGCCGAGACCTCCCGCAATGATCAGCCATGACGGCGAGGTTCGCCGGCTCATCGATGACAACCTTTCACTGAGAAGAGGGCTGAGCGCAGCCAGGCAAAACGCTGAGGCGAGTTGAAGAAAGTCGCTCAGACGAATGGCGGACGACGCGGTGAGTAAGAATGTGCGCATCTCCAAATCATTGCCGAACGGGTTGGGAATTCTGGAGCCCGGTGCGAGGATGGGAATCGCGATGAGGCTGGCAAAAAAGAACGCAAAGTGGAGTACGGCGAAGGCGATCAGAATTTTCGCTGGCCGATTTTCAGGTTCAGGCGGGTTAGTCGCTTCGAGGGTCATGGGGTCTCCTGTGATGTGGTCTTCGTGGAACGAATGCGGTGCAGCGTGTGCTTCAGTAGGGAGCGGCCGCGGCGAGGAGCAGGTCAGCCGTATGATGGCGGAACATGTCGACCCAGCGGCTGTATTCGTCACTCGTGGAAACGATGTACATGGTGCAAATAGGAGCACTGCTGGAGAGGCGCGTGCGCATAGCGATACGATCGGCGTGATCCACGAGATGGTTGAAGCAGGCTATTGACGCACTCGCATCCTGGGGCGAATCCGCCATGATGTGAAAGTCTATTCGAGGATCGGACTCAAACCTAACTCCGAAGGCAAGCTCTTTGGCCGCGGTAAGACAGGGAATGACGTTGCGTTCATAGGCATTGAGGCGCAAATGGGACTTGAGGAACATGGGATTCAGCGTGATCGAGGACCATGCGATGTCCTTGCGCGGGATTCGCTCGAGACGTGCATGGACAGCTGGATCGGCAGGTTCGCCGCTCTGATGACGGAGCAGCGCTTTTTGGACGGCGGAGGGAGAACCGAAGAGGACGATCCGGTTATGAAGGTTGGCGAGCCAGCGAGTTTCGGCGCCGGAACTGGAGGCTTTGTCTAGAACAAAGATTGGAATTCCGTGAAAGTCACTGACAGCGGGCGCAATTAGTTGAGCGATGACGCTGAAATCGAAACGCCCCTTGGCGATGAGCAGATGATCTCCAAGCAGGTCATTTCCCATCGGCGATGCGGCCACGATCACGCGATCGAGACGACGGGAAGCGTCCGAGTCCGTAAGAGAGATGAAATCCTTGAGATCGTTTAGGTTTTTGACCGTCGCAAGCCACACGCGATCGTACGCGTTGTCCTTGCTGGAGCTTTGCATGCCAGCAATTATCGGCGCATCAGGTGGGACGAGCCTAACGAGCGCATCCTGGGCAGAACATATGGCGCATGTGAGCAGAAGCGTCCCGAGTGCCACGATTCGAGAAACGCTCACCACGGTATTGGCGGTGGGAGAAGACACGGAAGACGTTCGAATGGAAAGCATCGTGACGACCTTCATTTCACATTCCTCCTGGTTCTGGCTGCGCTACTTTCCGAGGCACTCGAGAATTGCATCAAGCGCCTCGACGACTGCTGAGAAGCATCCCGCTATCGGGTCATTCCCAGTCGACCAGCAGAGGACGACGAGTGCTATAAAGATTGATCAAGCGATGTAAAGATTTGTTAAGGCGTTAGAGATAGCCTTGGGTAGCGATCAATCCAAGAATGTCGGTGTGGGACCGAACCTTTTCAGCTGTTGCCATCAGGCCAATGCGCTCATCGACCTATTCAGATCGATCTGTGTTTTGGGCAAATGGCCGTAAAACCGACTTTCCGCCCATAATCGGGTATGCGTTTGCGCGCACTTTCCTTATTACCTCTCTCGGGGTCAAGCTGCTCGCGCTGTTGCCGGGGAGCAAATACCTCATCGGCCGCTCGGCCTTTTTGGCGAGTTGGAGAAGCGCCGCAAGAGAATTCAGACCCCAAGCCGGTCTTCACCATTTTGGCGATTTTGCGCTGTTTGAGCTTCTTCCGGCCCTCCGGCCGGATGGAATCGGCGATGCGGTCCAGAATGGTAGAGTCTATTTCTGGATGGTGGACGGAACATGGCCGAAAACGAAAAATACGACACCCATCAAAAGGCGCTGTCCCTCAATCTCGACGGCACGATCTTTGGCTCGTTTGCTGAAATCGGCGCGGGACAGGAGGTGGCACGCTGGTTTCTGCGTGTGGGTGCCGCCTCCGGCACGGTTGCGAAGACGATTTCGGCTTATGACAAGGAGGTCAGCGACCAGCTTTACGGAGCCGGGACTCGCTATGTTTCCATGCCTCGCCTGCAAGCCATGCTGGAGAGCGAGTGGGAGCAACTGCTGGCTCAGCTAAAGGCGACCCGCGGAGCCGACACCAGGTTTTTTGCCTTTGTAGACACGATCTCTGCAAGGAACTTTGCAGGAACCAACGACTGTCATGGGTGGGTGGGATTGCGTTTTCTCCGGCATCCCGGGGACGAGCCAAACGACATCATTCTGCATATCAACCTGATGGATCCCAGCAACGTGCAGCAACAGGAAGCGGTAGGCATTCTCGGTGTGAACCTGATTTATGCGGCGTATCATGCGCTTGCCTCAACAGAGGAGTTTCTTGCAAGTGTCTTCGAGGAACTTGGATTACAGCGAGTGGAGATCGACTGCCTGGACTTGAGTGGACCGGCCTTCGCTCATTGGAACCGGGATGAAGTTCACGCCCTTCTCGTTGTCGGCGGGTACGCCGAGGCCGTGGCATTTCAGGCGGACAACCAACTGGCGCCTCCGAACGAGCTGCTGTATAAGCGAGCTCTGGTGCTGGCACCGGGGAGGTTCGACAGCGTAACCAGCCTTCATGCCGACCTGATCCGGGATACTCTGGCCCAGTTGCCAGGGGAGGAGCTAAAGGAGAGCAAAGGTGGACTCGGGTTGTTCTGTCTCTCTGTCACCGACAGCAGCGCCCCGGACAGGAAAGTGTCTGCCCCGGAGATCTTGCAACGCGCGGTGATGCTTCAACAACTCGGCTATGGGGTGATGCTGTTTCGCGCACAGGAACTCTATAAGATGAGCGCGTTCGCGAATCGCTACACGAAATCACGGATTCATTTCGCGATTGGACTGTCGGTGCTTTTGCGTATTCTCCAGGACAGCTACAAAGAACTGGCAGGGGCGCTGCTGGAAGGCATCGCGCTGCTCTTCAAACAAAATGTCCGGCTTATTGTGTATCCGATGACAACGGAAGAACTGCGGGGGCGGGTAACAGCAGGTCAGCTTACTGGATGGAGATGGAAAGAGACCGACGGAATCGTCAGTGCCGACAGCCTGCATCCCGCAGGGCCGGTAGATTCGCTGTATCAATATCTGCTTGAGAGCGAATTTATTCTCGTGGCGAAACCTAAATAGCGCTGAAGCAAGCCTGACGAAGGCGGAAATATCGGCTGGGCGGGTGGCACACCCATGCTCTATCACACACACGAATAGCGGTGCCCGATCCTTGAGGCGTTTGTGTTTTTGCGTCAAGGATGCGATAGGACGAACTCAGCCAATCGGGAATACGAACGCATAGAACTGACCTTCAAGTAGCGATATCAGGGGCTTACCACGTTTCCAGAATCGCAGCGCCTGGATGAGCACCTTGGCGATTGTGCGCTCGTTGACCCGACGGGATAGCGGAGGTGAAGCCCGTTTCTCAATACCATCCGAACAATTCTGCGCACCAGCGAGCGTCGCGAAACTTCACCGCAACAGAAGCCGCTCGAGAGTATTTTCGAGCCAGGCCTCATAGCGGGCGGCGGGCCACTTGCGGTCCACAACAAAAAGCCGATAGTGGTCTGCTCCCGTCATGGTCCACAGGATATCCAGCGCCTCCTTCGCGGTGTGGCTCTTGCGAAGTACTCCAGCGCGGTCCCACGCGTCTGTCAGAGGCCTTTGGCCGCGGAGTCGCCGCTCCTCTCCTTCCTGCCACAAGGCCAGAAGGTCTTCGTTCGTACAGCCGGCGCCTCGTGCGATCTCGACAATGTCTCCCGCCTGCCCGTAGAAGCGGCACGTAAAGGAAACCAGCCGGCGCAGTTGCTTGCGTGGGTCTCCCGCAGTAGCGTGCAGGTCCCTCAGCAGTCCGGAGACGTCGGCCTGCGCATCCGCTTGGTCGAGCAACGCAAACAGCATGGCTCGCTTGGATCGATACATCGCGTAGACCGTCGGCACCGCGACACCCGCCTCGCCTGCGATCCGTTCAATCGAAGTAGCACCGTAGCCATAATGGCCGAAGAGATTGCGCGCCGTCTGCAGAATTCGTCCACGCCGCTCGTCGGAGGAGGCGCGGCGCCGGCTCGCGTCATACCCACGCTTTGTTTTTCTTGCTTGCATGCTCTGCTCTAATTAAATATAGTGCAACTCTATCTAATATGAGGAGGCAAATCGTGCGGTCTATTGCTTCGCTTACGCTGTGGCTCTTCGTGATTGGAACTTCATTGATCCTCGGCGCCGGTCTTTATGAAACGCTTGTGGTGGTGCCGTTCTGGTCGGTAGGAGCCCCGGCCTCGCTGGCGGAAGGGAATCCGCTGTTGCAAGTTCACGTACGCGCAGGGCATGTCTTCTGGCAGTACTTCACGCCGGTTCTCGGCCTCATCACACTGCTTGCGATGCTCACCAGCTTTGGAGCTGCGCCGCGCCATCTGGCATGGCGTCTCGCAGCCACCGGCCTGATGCTCCTGGTTTCGATCGCGACGCTGGTCTATTTTCGTCCGGTCCTCATCGGAATGCTTATTAACCACGGAGCAGGGCTCACACCGGAAGCGCTGGCAGCAGAAGCACGCCGCTGGGTGGCGCTCGACTGGGTGCGGGACATCGCCGTCGCAGCTTCGCTGGCGATGGGAATCCGAGCGCTGCTTCTGCCCCTCCGGTAGTGATATAACCACAAAACCGTAAGATCATTCGCATCTCAACTGTTGAGAACAGCCCAAAGCGCTCATCGAGCCCGCTTGTCGTGCTCATGTTCGAGTTCCGGCTGGGTGGTCGCCTACACTTCCCCAATTTGAAAATGAAGGGAAGCGGGCACACGAAATGACACCGGGCCGAGGTCCCAAACCATCCAAAGTGGTTCGAACAAAGCCACGCTCAGATCTCGATAATTCGAAAGAAAAGTGAATTTTCTGAGGATACAAATGAGGATATGCCGACTTATCTTGAGCTAAACCGATTGTTTTCATGCGATATGAATCCCTGGGGGCAACCAGAACGTTGAATCTAAAGCAGTTCACCGCAGTCCAGTAAAGCCCAAAAAAGTAGACCCCAGCAGACATAAAACCAATGGTTACGGCTTGTTCCTGGTCGTCCAACCCAGCCTGGATTGCTCGTTGGCATCTATCAGGATGTGCCGATCTCTAGCCTCTTCACCATGCACGCGTCTTCGGGGCCTCGTCTGGACGTCGTCTGAAAGGCCCTGTCCTGGTAAACGGAAAGCAGTTCACAAAAGCGGTGGCCGGGAATGGAAGCGGAATCACCTGACCGACGATTCGAAACTGCCGTTGCGGATTTTTTGGGGATGCCGAGAACAAATACCCTCTGATCGTCGGCGACACCGAAGGTGCTTATTTTCTGGGTTGCGTGGTTATGACCGGAAAGACCTGCGCGTGAGCGAGCAAGCAACAGCGGGCGCGCCCAGAACGAATAGTTTGCGCCAAAGTTGTTATCCCGAAAATGTTGGTGCCATTGACCGAGCAGAAAAAGGCGACTGGCCCTTCGCCACCCCAACGGGCACAGAGACCTGGCATCGTTCCGCAAAGCGAATGTTCAAACCAGTACGCACGGGATAGAGCATGGATAACGACGCCTACCGTCCTCGGTAGGCTTCGATCCCGATCATTATGCCAACAGAAGTTTGCAAGGCGGCGCACAAATTTCAGGGGACGGGACAGGGTCATCAAATTCTTTGAGGGCCGATTGCATTAACGCGCCGCTACGGATTCTGTCCCGCATAGGTCCAGTGTTCTCCGTTCATGACGAGCGATGCCTTTGCGGCTTGAGAAGTGCTTAGAGCCGCATCGATCGATGGGAAGGCGGTATTCATGCCCGGAGAGTGAGCCCAACTAGCCGCATTCGTAACCTTGTAGTGGTAGTCGACTACAGCAGTTTTAGCGCTGGAGGCGTTTTCGCCAACCGTCGAGTTGTCGATCGAGGTGACGACGCGGTAACCGTAGCAAAAATTACCATATCCCGGCTGGGCGGGATCGGGGGTCCAGGTCGAGCGACCAGCATCAGATAAGTCATAATTGTTGACCTGTTTCGACGCAATTATCATGACCTTCTTCTCGGCAGTCGTGCGGACTAGCAGACCCGCCTGTGTCAGTGCGTCGTAGCCTTCGGTCTTGGCGTCATCGGAGGTTGCAACCTGCGCGGGAAACTTTTTGGGTTGAGACCAAATGCACAGGGGGTTGGCCTTGTAGTGGTCATTAATCGCTGTCTGGTAGTTCATGTCCGAGTTGTCCGTTTTGCTACAAGCAGTTATTAAGAGCGCAACCGCGCAAAAGCCACACACCAAAGTAGTCCATCTTTTGTTGTTCATATTAGTTCCCCTTACATCAATGTCTGATGCCGCGGACTGTCCAGGCGCCCCGTGAGGTTGAGAAAAGAGCTATTGATGCCTCGGGCCAAGAAGCGGACCGGGCAGACTACTAAACGCCGCTCAGGCGCATCAGAAATACAGCACCAATATGATGGGGAGAACCGCACTAGATGTTGATTAAAAATGAATACGACATTCACTTTCGCCTAACAGTGCCTACCACAATGGTAGCGATGCTAAATTTGCATCCCTCTGTGGTACCGAGAGTTAGGAGCGGAGACACACTGAAAATTGAACATCTCGATCGTGATTTGCGGACTGAAATTACGTTTGGGGAATACTGTGACGGGTTCGGAAATCGCTGCGCTCGATTTGTGGTGCCTGCCGGCACAATACGGTTGAGCGGCATCAGCGTAGTTGAAGTGGACGAGGTTGCTGATCTCGAGCTTAGTGATGCGCGGCAGACACCAATTGAGGAGTTGCCGCAAGACGTATTCCAATTCTTGTTGCCGAGCCGATATTGCGAGGTGGATCAGTTCGGAGCTATCGCGCAATCACTCTTTGGCGGACTACCCGCGGGATGGGGCAAGGCTGTGGCGATTCGCGATTGGGTGCATGACAGAATAGCGTTCAATTACCAAGCTGCGCGACCCACGAAGACTGCGATGGATGTTTACGAGGAACAAATAGGAGTTTGCCGGGACTATCAGCATCTGGCGGTGACGCTGTCGCGGTGCCAGAACATTCCGGCTCGCTATGTGACCGGCTATCTGGGGGACATCCGCTCTCCCTACGCTGGACCGGGCGACTTCAGCGCCTGGTATGAGGTTTGGTTGGATGGACGGTGGATAGCCATGGATGCAAGACACAATGAACCACGCATGGGACGAGTACTCATGGCGACGGGTCGGGATGCCGCGGATGTTGCGATTACGACTTCCTTTGGAAATGCGGTCTTGTCTCATTTCTATGTGGAGAGCAATGAGGTGAGAGCGGATGGAACCAAAGTTCCCCTTCCAGATCGCCCGATACCGACGTCTCTGAGCTTACCTCTGACCCTCGGGGTGGGAAGCACTCAACCCTGCTCCTTCTAGTGAGTTCAACCTTCGAGTTACTTATTCGCGTGTTCAGAAATGAGGTTACAGATGCCGAAACTCTCAAGCCGTGCGCGAAATGAACTGCCCACCAACTCCTTCGCAGAACCTGATAAACGGAAGTACCCAATAGAGAATGAGGCGCACGCGAGGAATGCTTTGGCGCGGGTTTCGCGATTTGGAACGTCAGAGGAAAAATCAAAGGTTAAGCGCGCCGTGAAGAAGAAATATCCCTCTATTGGGAAAAACAAGTAATCAGGCGTTAGGAAGCCGGACGCCGAGGGGATGCCGCAAAGAGATCGGGTGCGGTCTCCGACTGGATTCCTTCGCTTGACGGGTCGAAGCACAAGGACACTCGTCATCATGGCTGTTAGCGGCTAAGCAGAAATAACATATCCGTTATTCATCTCAGTAAGCGCATCGCCACCGCACTTATTTGCCTTGAGCCTTTTCAGGAGCAGCACTTGAAATTCGCCAGTTCTTCTCAAATGCCCATGCGATCCTTTGGCAAAAGCGGCGCGCGGGTTTCCGCGCTTGGTCTGGGGGGCCATCACTTAGGGGAAGCGGAGGACCAAGAGGCAGCCGTGGAAGTCGTGCATGCGGCGATCGATGGAGGCGTGACCTTTTTCGACAATTGCTGGGAATACAACCGCGGGAAAAGTGAAGTCTGGATGGGCGCAGCTCTCAAGGGGCACCGCGACAAAGTCTTTCTGATGACGAAAGTGTGTACTCATGGGCGGGAAGCCGATCTCGCTACGCAGATGCCGGAAGAGTCTCTGCGCCGACTGCAAACAGATCATATCGACCTTTGGCAGATTCACGGGGTCTCGTATGACAACGATCCAGAACTCTTCATCCGCCGCAATGGTGCGGCGGAGGCAATGCTGAAAGCGAAACAAGCCGGTAAGGTTCGATTTCTTGGATTCACCGGGCACAAACATCCTGGCATTCATATAAAGATGCTGAACATCGGCTTCGACTGGGACGCAGTGCAGATGCCGCTCAACCCATTTGATGCAACTTCCCCGCACAGCTTTGAGCGTGACGTGTTGCCGGTCCTCAACCAGCGCGGCATCGCCGCCCTCGGCATGAAGCCCATCAATGGGCACGCCGAGCCGGTAGAAGAGGGCGCGCTCAGCGCGCAGGAGGCCTTGCGATATGCAATGAGCCTGCCAGTCGCCACTACCATTACTGGCATGGAAAAGATGGACATCGTGCGTCAGAACTTGCAGATCGCTCAGGGATTCACCCCCATGAGTTCTGTAGAGATGGACGCACTCCGTGAGCGCTGCAAGCCCTTCGCTGCGGATCTACGCTTTGAACTATATAAGGCATCTTTAAAGTTCGATAACCCCGAAGCGCGGCTCGCCCATTCTTTTCCGCTGGACATGCAGCAGGTGGAAGTCAAACAGATGATGAATGCGACCCTGAACACCGGCAAACCTTTCCCCAAGGTCAAGTGACGGATATGTCACCGAGCCGTCGTCAGTTTCTGAAGTCCGCGGCAGTTGCGGGTGCGGCATCGATCGCCAGCGCAAGCGCCGCGAGAGAGACCGGAGAATCCACAATGAACGGCCCCGAAGTTCCAAAACGTCCGTTGGGTAAGACCGAGATGCAGGTCTCCGCCCTGGGGGTTGGCGGTTTCCACCTCGGCTCAACACGCGATCAGAAAGAAGCGACCGAATTGGTAGCCAAGGCCATGGATCATGGCGTCAACTTTTTCGACAATGCGTGGGACTACCACAAGGGTGAGAGCGAACTGCGCCTGGGCGTCGCCCTGAAAGGGAAGCGTGATCAGGCGATCGTGATGACCAAGGTCTGCACACATGGGCGCGATAAGACCGTTGGCATGCGCATGCTCGAGGAATCGCTTCGCCGTCTGCAGACTGACCATCTCGACTTGTGGCAGATTCACGAAGTCATCTATGAAAATGATCCTGATCTTATCTTCGCACCCGGTGATGCTTCGACGCCACATTTCGTAGCTTTGAGACGCAAGTTGTCCCCCTAGCTCAACAACGGGGCATTGCTGTGCTCGGAATGAAAAGCCTGGGCGGCAGTGGAGAGATGGTGAAGAACGGAGGACTGACGGCAGAGGAGGGCCTTCGTTACGCGATGAGCCTTCCAGTCGCTACAACAATCAGCGGTATGGATTCCATCGAGGTGCTCAATCAAAATCTTAAGATCGCCGGAAGCTTTCAACCTCTGTCGGCCACCGAGATGAACACTCTCCGCGAGCGATGCCGGCAACTTGCATCCGATGGTCGGCTTGAGCTTTTCAAGACCACAAAGATATATGACGGGGATGAAGGACGTCAGCAACATCACTTTCCCACCGCCGCGGAACTTCCGGCATAGCCTTTTTCTTCTCAATGAGATGAATTGCCGCCCGTGATTGGATTTGCCATCGATGGCCGCGAACACCTCCCGCTATGCGGAGATCCGGTCAACCCAGGGATCGATTACGATCTTAGTGACTTTGTCTTTTTTGTCTCGCCAAACCTTATACATCTCAGGTGCTTCATCCAACGATATGCGGTGCGAGATTAGATAGCTTGGATCGATCTGACCCTGTTCGATACGTTGCAGCAGCGGTTTCATGTAGTTGTGCATGTTGGTCTGACCCATCTTCATCGTGATGCCTTTGCCGAAAGCGGCGCCGAAGGGTACCTTATCGAGAAGGCCGCCATAGACGCCGGGTATGGAAAGAGTTCCCCCTTTGCGTACCGCTTGTATTGCCTGGCGAAGCACGCCAGGACGATCCGTCTCTAACAGGAGACTGGTTTTTACTTTGTCGTATACACCCTGCAGGTCCGTCGAATGGGCTTCAAGGCCCACGGCATCGATACAGCCGTCGGGTCCAGTGCCTCCTGTCAGGTCTTTGAGCGCGGTCAAGACAATGACATCTTCCTCAGAGTAATCAACAGTGATGGCGCCGAGCGAGCGCGCCAGTTCTAACCGCTCGGGAAACCGATCGATCGCAACTACGCGGCCTGCACCGAGCATGAACGCGCTTGCAATGGCGAATTGCCCCACGGGTCCACATCCCCAGACAGCCACCGTATCGCCCGGTTGTATCTGCGCGTTTTCAGCCGCCATATACCCAGTGGGAAATATATCTGACAGGAAGAGGACTTTTTCATCGGGCAGGTCGCTTTCGATTTTCAATGGGCCGACGTTGGCAAAGGGTACGCGTGCATATTGGGCCTGACCTCCCGCGTATCCGCCCATCATATGAGAGTAGCCAAAGAGGCCCGAGCCCGAATACCCATAGGCGGCTTCCATGAGATGCGCATTTGGATTGGTATTGTCGCAGGCGGACCAAAGCTTCTTCTTGCAGAAGAGACAATTCCCGCAGGCTATGGTGAAGGGGATGACCACCCGGTCGCCACGTTTCAGATTCGTGACTTCCTTACCCACTTCCTCTACCAACCCCATGAACTCGTGACCAAGAATGTCGCCCGCTTCCATAGTAGGGATGAAGCCATCGTAGAGATGGAGATCCGACCCACAGATCGCTGTCCTGGTGATTTTAATGATCGCGTCGTGAGGATTCAGCAAGGTGGGATCCGGCACGTTCAATGTTTCGAGTTTTCCTATTCCCATCCAACAAACTGCTTTCATTAATAGTCTCCTGTTCTTTGACGCGTTGTCCTTGAGCTAGCCGGCCCTTTCAGCGGGGGGCGTGGCAATAGTCTCTCCATAGAGAGACTTCTTAATCTTGCCGATCACGCCTTGAGGTCCGCTGGATTGACCTTGAGTACGAGGAATCTCTCCCGTCTCTGCCAATGCTTTGAAGTGCCGAAGATTTTCGATGACTGACTGTTTTGGGTTACGCCCCACGATCGTCTCCCAAGCATTCGCGAGCTTACCGATGCGAAACTCCTGCAGAACTGTGACCATCGTGCCACGCTGCCCTGGCGCGTCTTCAAAGATGACCTCGCCCGCATTGCTCGACTCGCCCGCGGTGGAGCGCCAGGCTATCCTCCTACCTGGTTCATCAGCGAGAATTTCTGAGTTCCATTCAATCTTCTCCCCACTATTTTCCATGATCCAGTGTGAGGTGAGGTCGCCGGTTCGTTTCACAGAGGTTATTTGTTCTTGCCATTTCGGGGCGCTCTCAACGTCTCTCCAAAGAGCATAGAGTTCGGCGGCCTTCGCTTGAATGACGACGGAAGTTCGCGCCCAGATTTTTCCATCTTTATCTGCCGGCGGGGGTAAGTACTTCCCGTTGAGAGCGACACCTGCGCTCGCTGAAAGTGGCACCTCTTCCGCATTGGGTCTCTCCACTAACGGCTGTGACATCTGAGTCCTCCCTCTACTTCTTGTGTGCTCAACAAATGACATGTTGACATCATCAACCTGCCTTCTTTTCGTCCTCGGGCGTCGCCATTTTTTCATGCAATGCCGCCTTCACACTGCCCGGAATAACGTTGGCGAGCATACCCTCCATCTTCGTCTTCATGGATGCAGAGTAGACACGGTCTTTGCCATCCATAAGTGCATCCAGCCCCTGCCGCGCAACATTGGCGGGAGAGCTTTCCATTTTTCCTTTTTGACCGACTTCCGTGTCATCCATTCCGGCGCGATGAAAGAAGTCGGTATTAGTGGGGCCCGGTTGGAGAGCCGTCACGCTCACATGCGTGTCCTTCAGCTCGTGGCGGATGCTGTGCGCGAAGGACAAGACAAATGCTTTCGTTGCCGCATAGACGGCTTCGCGCGGGGCGACCATCTCTCCGGCAATCGACGCTGTGAACAGAATGCGGCCGGCATTTCGCTCCGACATATGGCGGACGACATACCTTGCCAACTGGACGGTGCTGGAGCAGTTGAGGTCAATCATGCTGAGTTCTCGTCCAAGCTGGTCTCATGGAAGAGGCCTCCGACTCCAACCCCAGCGTTGATACATGCAATATCCACTGGCCGGCCCAGAGCCACGACCTGATTCCACAGCGTGTGGGGTCCATGACGCTTAGATAGATCGACCTGCACCTCGGTTGCCTGCACCCCGAGAGACCGAAAGTCATGGGCGGCAGGTGCTAATCTTTCGCCCGCTGATACGACAACTAAGTCATAGCCTCGCGTGGCCAATTCCTTCGCTAATTCGTATCCAATTCCACTCGACGCGCCCGTCACCACAGCCAACATTTGTCCCATACATGTTCCCCTAAAAAATCCACGAACGTTCATTCAGGAACTGTGATGCAAAAACTGTAGCTGCCGTTTTGTTGAGCGGAGAACCCGTCGAGCCGGTCAGGAAATTGACGCCGATCCATTGAACATTTGCGAGGCCAAGGTTCGTCGCTCTCACTGCGGCATCTCGTCGAACAGTTGTGTACGGATGTTCTGCGTCGAATTTCCCGCGCCTTCGGGCCTGTGCCGTTGGCAATGAACGAAGACGTCTCCCTTAGGTACCAGGAGCTTGATCTTTACCTTCGCGAATCGCATGCGGAACGAGACCTGGAGCAGCTCGGCAGAGAGCTAAAGAAAAGTATCTTGCATACCGAGATATGAAGGGAGACGGAGCCACACCCACAAGATCCGTGGGTGTGCCGCAGGTCTCCTAAAAATTAGATCAAAGCAAAATTATGATTGATCTGACGACGCCCGAAGATACTTACCGCTCGGTAAAACGAAGAGTCGCCGAAACATAAATAATGCGACACCCAAGATGGCGCCTTCACGAACGCTGAAATATCTGTCTCATAGCTCGCTGCACATCGTCCGAACGATTGAACCAACGCCACACATTTCCAGATCGCAGGTTCTCGGCGCTCAATAGGGTTATGCCCTGATCGATTCCAACAACATCCGGGTTGACCCAAAGCGTTTGCGGGTTGAACGCATCGACAAAGCCATAGCGTCCATAGATGTAGGGTGCAAATTGCTCGTGCATGTACCGAAGGGCGGGTAAACAGATTTCGGGAGCGAACATGAGCGAGCCACCCGGCGCGCACGGCACGATGGTGCCGTCCAGGTCACTTCTCGACAAGGGATCTCCCCAGATCACGTATCCTATATCGCTATCGGAGGCTGTGATTCCCCATAGCTTCTCGGAATATTCTGGATAGATGCCGCGGAGGCTCAAACAGTAGGCACGATGCGCATATGTGGCGACGACCGAGTTTTGAAAGTAATCAATCTGGAATGGCGGTCCATCGCGAAGGCCCTTCGTGCACATCCATGCCTGCGAGTATTGGTGGGTAAACAGCGGACCGCGGCCTACAACCCTGTACCCGTGAGTCTCAACCACAGGACGTTCAAAGGAGTACCAGGACTCGACGGGAAGGGGGTGCGCGGGAGAAGCGGCTCCCAGGAGAATCAGAATAGCCTGCTCGTCATAAGACGCCCACTCGGCGCGCAACAGCCCAGTTTCGGGGCGCCAGCCCATGTGCAGCAGCCTTGTCTTCTCATCCAGCATCCAGTTGAAGTTGACCCGGCCGTAAATGATGGAAGCGAGGGTGCGGATCTCGTCGTCCTGTTGATAATACTGTTGCGCGGTCAGAATGCCGGCCAGCACGAGAGCCGTGTCGATGGTGGAAAGTTCTGAGGCCCACGCCCTTTGGCCACTATCGCGATTTACAAAGTGGTAGAACCAGCCGCGCACGTGTTCCTGTTTGTAGGCAAAGTGGCGAAGAGCCGCACGAACCCGTTCTCGGAGTTCATTTGGATCCATCCATCGTCGCTCGGAGGCGATGCACATCGCGGTGAGGGCGAAACCAGTGAGAGCGATGCTGGCGATCGCCAGATTTCGCCCTCCGATATTCTCTCCGTCGGCGCGCGCTCGATCCAGAACAAGTCCTGTTTGAGGATCGCTCTGCTCCCAGAAAAAGAGAAACGCGCGCTTGGAAAGATCCTCCAGAAAATCGTCATCTGAACCGGAAATCAGTCTTGGGGAGAGGGATAGAACCGGAAGTGCCGCGGCAAAAGAAAGGAAGTTCCTGCGCGAAAGGCTCCTCATCTCATCTCATTCCGTCAAGCGCTTTCTGTGCGCCGCGACCATTGCGTTCTCTTAATAAAATACAGGCATCCTATCAAGCGGAATAGACTCTGTTAACTATGCGTGAGAATTCCACTTCGTCTGGATCGGGGCTGAAGACAGCAACTTCGCGCTGCAGAGCGCCGATGCACAGGGTACGGGTTGCCTGCCGCTATCCATCTGTATTCCTGTTTTTCACCGCCACTTTTCTCAGTTGTCTACCTGCGGTGTACTCGCAGAACTCGCCACAAAGGAGTACGCCGCCGTCGTTACGTGTACATGGCTCGGCGACGCTGTCCGTGGAGCCCGATCAGGCACAATTTGATATCGGCGTGGTAACCCCAGCAGCTACGGCCAGCGCCGCGTCGGATCAGAATGCAAGCCAATCGAGGACCCTGATGCGCGCTCTCGGTGCCGCTTTTCCTCAAGCCAGCATCAAGGGAATAAACTTTTCCGTCAATCCTGTCTATGTCTATCCCCAGGGGGGCACGCCAACGGTTGCGGGCTATACCGCGAGCAACACCGTACGCCTCATCTTGAATGACCTCTCGCAGCTATCTTCGGTGATTGATATCGCCATCAAGACAGGAGCAAACAGCATCAACCGCCTTTCTTTCAGCCTCCGCAATGAAGATTCCGCGAGAGCCCACGCCCTCGGGGCTGCGGCCCGGCAGGCGCAGGCAAATGCGGATGCGCTCTCGAACTCACTTACGTTGAAACAGGTACGGCTGTTGAGTGTAGAGGAAGGGCAACCCGTGATCGTTTCTCCTACCAGGGAACTGAGTTTCGAGAAGCTGCAATCGACAAACATGGAACCCATAGCTCCAGGAGCGATCAGTGTGCACGCCGATGTTGATTTGACCTATGAAGTCACCCCAAAGGTTCCGCGCGAGAATTCAAAGCAAGCGGTCAAACCTGGGGACGCGTCCCACTAAGCAGGACGGGTGAAGATCTTATCTGCCACCCAAATATGCGACGGCCCTTAGGTCGGGCTAGGCCGCTAGTCGCTCCAAACTCACGTTCAGATCTCCGGCGCCATCGGAGTGATTTGTCGTGACAAGACCGCGGATAAATCTCATTGATAACGCTGTGCTGCCACCAGCAAGCGCTCAGGCATCTCACAGCAGCCTCTTTCAGCGTGTAGATCAAGCCGTCAATGGTAGTCGCGAACGATTAAGCCCAGTTACTTCGGCGGTGCGCTGTGCGGGGCGGGCAAATGATACCTGAACGTGGCTTGGCACTTGCATAGTGAACCCCGACCTCTCTGATTCTTGGATGCACTGACTTCGCCGACGTGCGTTTTGGATTTGGTCGTCCTGACTCGGAAACTGGAAGGTAGAAGGGCGAGATTCGATGTTGACCTGTCCTCCGTCGTCGCTGGCGACGCATGCACCACGTGTATCTTATGGAAGTGGAGAAAGCCGAACGATCCGGACCGAATTGTGGATAGCACGGAGGTACAAAGGTCTGCTTCGCAATTGCCGGGGGCGGTTTATCTGGAGGGAGTATCTAACTTATGCTAGTCGACTCGGAGAAGCACATGCGTTACCTTCGGCTTTGCATCTAACTCCCCAAGCCCCCGGGGAGGGCACGAGATGTCAGATGAGGAAATGATCATTTTTGATTCAGGCCTTGTTGCACGATCTCAAACCCGAAGGTATCCCGCTCTTCAACGATATACAAGATACAAGAAACGATGCACGGGTTCAAAGCAAGCAGCCCCGACTATTCAGTCCCTCGCTCTCCCGGCGAAAACAACTCATAGTTCTCTTATACCGTTCTGCACTCGCCTCATCCCTCACGTTCCGCGTGACTAGTTGCATTAATGACTCCATTTCACCGGAGGAATCTCATCGTTGCCGATTCTATATTCCGTGAGTCAGGACCGCTGTCCATGAACCCACCGATACTGCCCATGCTCGCGAAACGAGTCGCCGATATACCCGCCACAGGCGATTGGATCTTCGAGCCGAAGTGGGACGGCTTCCGGTCTATAATTTTCCGAAAAGAGAACGAGATCCTGATTCAGAGCCGCGACGGCAAATCACTCAATCGCTACTTTCCCGAGCTGCTGGAGACGTTACACGCGCAGTTGCCGAATAACTGCGTGCTGGACGGCGAGATAGTTATTGCGGGTGATTCTGGTCTTGACTTCGAGGCGCTTCAGCTTCGAATTCATCCTGCCGCATCTCGAGCAAAGCTCTTGTCACAACAGACTCCCGCGTCAGTGGTATTTTTCGATCTGCTTTCCGAAGGACTTCATGATCTCCGGAATGAGCCGTTTGAGTTCCGCCGCAACAGGTTAAAATTGCTGCTCTCCTCAGCGAAAGCTCCAATACATATCACACCCGCGACCAGAGAAAATGCCATTGCTGAGGATTGGTTCCGTCGTTTTGAAGGAGCGGGGCTCGATGGGGTAATCGCAAAGAAGGCAAGCGGAGTCTACGAGTCGGACAAACGCGTCATGCTAAAGATAAAGCATGAACGGGATTGCGACTGTGTGGTCGCTGGCTTCCGGTGGTACAAGAACAGCGGCGATGATCCTGCAATTGGCTCTTTACTGTTAGGCCTCTATGACCAAGCAGGCTCTCTGCAACACGTCGGGGTTTGCTCTAGTTTCAAGCTGGAGAGGCGTCGCGAACTAGTCGACTATTTAGCACCCTATCGTGGAGATGCATTGGCAGATCACCCATGGCGATCGTGGGCCGGTGCCGAAGTTGTCGGTGTTGGGCAGCGGATGCCGGGCGGGCAAAGCCGCTGGAGTCACGGAAAAGACCTTTCGTGGGAACCCTTACGACCGGAACTTGTCGTCGAGGTCGCGTATGAACACATGCAAGGTCATCGCTTCCGCCACATGGCCCAGTTCCGCAGATGGCGTATCGATAAGAAGCCAGCCGACTGCACTTACGAACAGTTAGAAGTGGTTCCTCCTCATGAACTGATGGCAATCTTCACCAACTACCGTTAGAGGTCTACTTGTTCAGCTTCTTCCGCGGTCGACGATTCTGCAGGCGGGTTGGATCGTCGTCCGGATCCGGCGTTGCTTGAGGCGGTCGCAACTGTTCAGGCACGTGGCGCAGATTTACGCGAATACGCGTCCAGACGGAGGATGTTCCGCGCATACGATCAACGAGGACATCATCGATGGTCAGGAGGGCGGCCACATCCGGATGTCTGACTTTCCATCGCTGGAGGCCCGCCTGCGCTGCCTCTTCGTTTGGCGAATTCGCGATAATTAGTAGCGGCATCTTCGTCCGCGAGACCGTATTTTGAGACTTCTTCGTCACCGATTTCTTGGAAGCAGATTTTGCGCGTGAGGGCGCTACTCGAGATGCTTCACCCTCTGCCTTGCGAAAGTGGGGAGGCCATGGGGCATCTCCCAGTCCTTCAGCCTCATCGCGGGCCGCAAGCTCCAGAAGTCTTTCGAGAGATCCCGCTGATTCGTTCATCTTCGCGTGTGGATCACCGATTGCGGCGAACCGTTGGGGCATGGTGAGTACGGTGAAGTCGGCCGGATCGCAATCCAAAACCTCATTCCATTCGAGTGGAGCGGAGACGCGAGCATCCGGCAACGGACGCACAGAGTATGCGGAAGAGGTCGTCCGATCCTTTGCGTTCTGGTTGTAGTCCAGGAATACACCATGGCGCTCTTCTTTCCACCACTTCGAACTTGCCAAGGCCGGCACGCGTCGCTCGACCTCGCGCGAGAGAGCAAGCGCTGCACGACGTACTTCGGTGAATGTCCAGCGCGGCTCAAGTCGTACATTCACGTGCATGCCCCGCGAACCGGAGGTTTTCGGCCATCCTCGAAGCCCAACCTCCTCCAACATAGACTTCACCTCAAGCGCCACCGACCTCACCTGCGACCATTCAATTCCGGGACTAGGATCAAGATCGACTCGTAACTCGTCGGGATGATCCAGATCCGCTGAGCGGACCGGGTGGGGATGTAATTCGATGCATCCCAGGTTCACGATCCAGGCAAGGCCTGCGCGACTATCCACCACCAGTTCCTCGGCTGTGCGACCGGAAGGGAAGGAAAGTGTGACCGTGCGGAGCCAGGAAGGCCGGTCCGTTGGTGCACGTTTCTGGTAAAAAGCCTCCCCCTCGGCTCCATTGACGAAGCGCTTCAAAACGATAGGGCGATCCTGAATTCCCCGAAGGGCACCACCTGCCACCGAGAGGTAGTACTGGACGAGGTCAAGTTTCGTTAGCTTCACTTGTTCGGAAAAGTAGAGCTTGTCTGGGTGTGTAATCCGAACATCGCTTCCATCGATGGACAGCGTCTCCGGTGTCTCGTCTTTTGTCATTGGAACGGCCACCCCCTTCCTTGAAAAGTTTGTTCTGCTGAAATTCATTCGGCTGATAGATTTCTCGCAACCTAAGCTGCAAACAAAAATCTCTCATATCGGGGTGGTCCGCCCTCTAAGACCAGTCCGCGTTATTTGTTTTGTCGGTCGAATGCCTGTCACCTTCTCACGCTTAAAAGATTTCTTCGTTGCCTTGAATTCGCCAGAACCGACTAATGTGATGCGCTATTAGTATCGTGCAAGAGATGATGGGTCCTAAATCTTCTGATTGGTTGAAAATTCCTGTTGCGTTGCTATGATGAGATTGGTCCTCGTGCAGTGAACAGAAACTTTGCGCGGTCTTTTCGAGGCTTCGGGCCTTAAAGAGAACTATGTTCCTACTGATACACATGGACACCAAACAAGCGGAAAGTGCGGTCCGTATAGGTACTGCAGGTTGGTCGATTCCCAGCCAGCATGTTGCTCCAGTTCCCGGATCAGGCTCGCACCTCGAGCGCTACTCCTTGCTACTGACATGTGCGGAGATCAACTCCTCCTTCTATCGTCCTCATCGTCCGTCCACATATGCTCGCTGGGCCGACTCGACCCCCGCTGACTTTCGTTTCTCGGTCAAAGCTCCTAAAGCCATCACCCACGACTGCGCCCTGGCCCCGACCCCTGAACAATTGCAGATTTTTCTCGGGGAAGTCAGCCACCTCAGGGAAAAGCTCGGTCCCATCCTGTTCCAGTTACCGCCCCGCCAAAGTTTTGACGAGCCGCGCGCCCACGCATTCTTTACACTCTTCCGCAATCTCTATCCAACTGGCCATGCGGTCCTTGAGCCTCGACACCCTGCGTGGTTCTCACCGCTGGCGGCCCAACTGCTCGAAGAGTTTCGCATAAGCCGCGTCATCGCCGATCCGCCACGCGCATCCGCCGTCACACCACCCGCCGGTTACCTCGGGCTTATTTACTACCGTCTGCACGGATCACCACGTATCTACTACTCCAGCTATTCAGGAGCGTGGCTGAATGACCTTGCCACCGATCTACGCGCGCCGCATCCGACGTCAGAGGCATGGTGCATCTTCGATAACACCGCGTCTGGAGCGGCCTTGGCGAACGCTGTGACTCTAGCCAGCGCGCTCAAGGGCGGGAATTCTTAGAGAGGGCGTTTGCCATTTCCCGCCGCCAGCAATAGCACGTGGAGAAAGCAACGACATCCTAACTAACTGCAGAGAATTAGGAATGCAGGCGGAGGGTTAGCTATGGCAGATGTCTTGTTGAGTGATATCGATGGAACGCTTGTCGACAGCGATGCACTTCATGTGCGGAGGCGTGGCGTCGTGCCTATGAGCACTTCGGAATACAAGTAAGAATGGACAAGGTCTGACGGCAAATTGGGAAGGGGACGACAAACTCATCCCTGTGCTCGTTGCTCAGACGGATCTGGCGCGACTTGAAGGGCCGCATGGAGTTCTCCCGCGAGCATGATGAGGGCTTGCCACCGACGAAGAATTGCTTTATCTCACCATTCGGTCGAATCTGCGGCAATGGAGTTTTTTTTGCGCTTGTCAGGTGGAACATGCGAACAGAAGCAGAGAGAGCACGAACGTCTGATAGTTCATGAATGATCCAACCCTTCGTGTTGTGGCTTACTTCTGCTGCATCTCGATTTGCACTTGCCGTAAGGCGCCGAGTATCCCCGTTCTCTTCTCCGGCGCCAAAATACATTTGACATGAATCTGATATGTGATATACCAGATCAATGCAGGAGCACTCGCTCAATTCGGTATGCTTGTTCCAGTCGGTCGGCCGCTGCATTCTTCCTTGCCGATGTCGCTGACGACATCTCCCTCTTGACAGAAATTGTGTTCGCTTAAAGGTGCCGGAGTTCCGAGTTCCGTCCCTCTAAGTCTTCACCTCTGTGCGTCTGGCCGCGTACATCGTAATTCGATGTTTGCGTTCACATCTGTTGCCGCTGATTTGATTTCACGAATGCCTGCGCCTGCTCGCGCATAAGGACGACCCATGCCTTCATCTATTCGACGCATCTTGATCGCATTGTCTCTGCTGTTAACATTGCCAATGCACAAACTTCATTCGCAGACTCTTACAAGTGCAACTGTCACAGGTACGGTCAAAGACTCATCGGGCGCGGTCGTTGCTTCGGCGACTGTCAAGATCAGGCAGCCGGAGACGGAGGCAACCAGCACAACTGTGAGCAGTGCGAACGGGCAGTACCGCTTTCCATTTCTTAAACCCGGTAAGCTACGAAATCACGGCGGATTTCGCAGGCCTTTCCACCGCTCCTTCGCGCGTACGGCTACAGCTTGGCCAAGAACTGGCCGTTGACCTTGTGCTTGGAGTGCAATTTGTTCAGCAGTCGGTCGTAGTCGAAGCGGGCAACGAAGTGCTCCAGACCGAGAATGGAAACGGACTTACAAATTACAACCTCAATTATGTCGAGCATACCCCGGTCAATGGTGGAGACATCACCAACATCGCTTTTACGACTCCCGGAGTGAGGGTCAACGTAGGCGGCGGCAATAACAACTTTAACGTGAACGGGCTCCCTTTCAGTTCTGTTCTCTTCACCTACAACGGCGCTGACATCGTAGAGCCATATGGTCTCAACAACAAGTCGGGATCGAGCAACAACACACTAGGCCAGAACGACGTTGCGGAAGCTTCGGTCATCACGAACGCCTATAGCGCTCAATACGGGCGGATGGCGGGTGCGCAGGTGAACTACAGCAGCAAATCCGGCTCGAACCGCTTCCACGGCAATCTTGTGGAGAACTACAACGGGAGCGTTCTGAATGCGAATGACTACTTCGCGAATGCTTCAAACACTCCGCGAGGTCGAGCGGTCGCTAACCAGTATGCGGGATCGATCGGTGGTCCGATCAAGAAGGATAAATTGACCTTCTTCTTCAACTACGAGGGTCTGCGCTACGCCTTACCTACGAACAAGGTTGTGTCGCTTCCTTCTCCGGCGCTCGCAATCGTACATCCTGGCCAACCTGCCCGCGTCTTCCGTCTCTTACTACAAGCAGCTATTTGATCTCTACAATGCGGCACCAGGAATCAGCCGTGCGGTGAGCGTCACCAACGGATCTGGACAGCTCCAGGATGGCACGGGGAATATGGGCTGCGGCAAGACGAATGGTTTGTCGGGTGTTGCGGTTCCAGACAGTAACGGCGCGACCTTTGGTGGCGCTAACGGTACCTCATGCGCGGTGGCATTCGTTTCGACTGCGTCCAGCGTCAACACCGAATATCTGGTGGATGGCCGGGTAGATTACAACATCAGTGCGCGCCAGAAGCTCTATTTCCGCATCAGCCGCGACTACGGCGTACAGGCCAGCAGTACTAGCCCCATTAGCCCGTTGTTCAACGGAAGCAGTCCCCAACCGTGGGTTATTCCGCAGTTGAACTACACGTTCATTATCACGCCCAATATCGTCAACAACCTCGTACTTAATGGAAATTATTACTCCGCAATCTTCTATGGCTCGAGCGACTTCGCAGCGTCCCAGCAGGCACTTCCTCTGGGATTCGCGTTCTACCGAGCGGAGGTGCGGGCGATACAGGCTTTCAGGCCCTCGGACCGGCGGCGCCTTCGGGAAGACGCGGCCAGCAACTCGGCATCATCGATGATCTTTCCTGGGTACGCGGACACCACACATTGCAGTTCGGTGTGAACAACCGTAATAACCGAATCACCAGTACGGCAAATCAGGCCGGAACCATAGTCGGAACATACTCCTTCGGTAGCGTTGCGGACTTTGCCCACGGGGCGGTTGCAGATCCCAAGAACTACAACAGCTTCACGCAATCGTTCCCGGTTCTTCCAACAGTCCACCTGCGCGTCGACTCGCTGGGCTTTTATGGACAGGATGAGTGGAAGGCCAGACCCAATCTGACCCTCACTTTCGGAGCTCGTTTCGAATACCAAGGAAATCCCTGGTGCAAGGAGCCATGCTATTCGCGAGCGAATACCGAATTTCTGGCTGAGGGATACGAGGCGGGAAGCAATGTCCCCTATAACGCCACGTTGCAGACCGGCATTCATAAGGACTTCAAGGAGTTTGAAGGGATCATAACCGAACCACGCTTTGGCTTCGCTTATTCTCCGCTCGGTCAGGGCAGTGTGGTGATTCGCGGCGGTATTGGACTTTTTGCGAATACGATCGCTGCGAATATCGCGGCGAATGTCTTTGGCAATCCCCCGAACAAATTCTCACCTAAGGTCACTACAGGGACCGTTGGACTGACAAGCGATGCAGGAAGCTCTCAGGGAGCAGCGGTCGCCTCGTCCATAGCTTTCCAGAATGGATTCGCGCAAGGATACACGTTGAGTGAACTTCAGGCGGCGGTACCGACGGGCGTTACATTTTCGACGCCTACCCTGTACGTCAATCCGAATGACTTCCACACGATCAAGGTTCTCGAGTGGAGTCTCGAAGTGGAACAAGCCCTCGGACAGCATGATGTTGCGTCCGTCGGTTATTCCGGCAATCACGGGTACAACGAGGCGCAATCGAACACCGCAATCAACGGCTGGGCCGCGAATGGCTTCGGCAAATTGGCCACCTCGATTCCAGATCCACGATTTTCGACGGTCACGCAGGTTTTTGATCAGGGATACTCACGCTACAACGGACTCTCGTTCCTCGAACGACATTCCTATTCCCACGGATTTCAAGCTCAGGCGAGCTACACCTGGAGTAAGGGGCTGCAGCTGGGAACGATCTATCACCCGACCTTGTATTCCACTCAGCAGAGTGCATCACTCGACGCCAGGAACGCTGACTATGGCCCCACCGCGTTCGACACGCGTCATAACTTCACCGCGGATCTGGTCTACAGCACTCCCACATTTCGGCGGGTTTGGCTGAGGCACACCGTGACCGGATGGACGCTCGGAGGGAAGGCCTATCTCTACAGCGGCCGTCCGTTCAGCGTAACGAACAGCGGAATCAATTCGGCAAATGTTTTCTCAAGTTCGTTCAGTGGAACTGTACTCGCTGATACTCTCGACACCTCAGTCATCGGCAAACACTGCGGTCCCTCTGCCGTTAAAACTCCATGCCTGCACACCGTCCAGTTCGCACCGGCGACGGCAACCGCCGGAGTGCCAGCACAGGCCGACTGGGGCAATACCAAGCCAAACAGCTTCCGTGGCCCCGGATTCGCATCTTTCGCGGCGCAGCTCGGCAAGCAGATCCCGGTCACCGAAGAGGCTCGATTCGAGATCGGCGCATCGGCTTATAACCTGTTCAACCATCCCAACTTCGGTCTCCCCAAGTGCCGATGCCTTCAAGGGTCAGACATTCGGAACCGTCACCACCGACGTCAGTGTTCCGACCAGCATCTACGGCACGGGGCAGGGCGCAATTGTCTCCGGACGGGTGTTGGTTGTCTACGGCAAGTTTGTCTTTTAGACAGGTTCGAAAACATGAAAGCACGTGATTCGGTCACGGCTCAAGGAGTGATTTCAAGAATGCGTACTCCGTTGCGTTTCTTCAGTTTCTTCGTGTTCATGGCGGTCGCGTTGCCGCTCGTTCATGCCAATCATCTGTCGATTGAAAACCTGCTCGACATCGGGAACGGCTTCGGGCGCGGCCGTGGCCAGGAGATCTTCACAGCGGACGGAAAGTATTCCGTCGTGCTGGATAGGGGCCAGATCGCCCTCCGATCAGTTGCGGGCGGAGAGGTCAAGGCGCTCACTGCAACTCCGGTTCCGAAGTCTGAAATAGAACTCTCACCAGATGGCCGTCAAGTGGCTTACATCAGCGAGGGCCAGGTGTGGGTTGTGTCAATCGAGGGAGGAGCCGAACATCAACTCACCCATGACCCGGAAGGGCCGGGAGATCCTCGCGGGGCTACCGACCATCAACCGCAGTGGTATCCCGGCGGAAACTGGATTCTCTACACCTCCGGCCGGAAGGGATTCAACGAACTCTATGTTGTGAACCCTGATGGAAGTCAGAATCATCTGCTTGCCACAACGGAGATCTATCGCGGCAAGGACGTGATAGGAAACTTGGCAACCGACAAAGGGGACGCTGTCTCCTCGGATCGCTTCGATCCCCGGCCGCAGTGGTCCCCGGACGGCTCAAGGGTCTCCTACACCGAGCGGTCAAGGGAGTTCTTTTCGGGCAAACTCAAAGTTCTTCCGTTTGACCGGCAAACCGGAACTGCATCCGGTACCGCCCTCGACGTTTACGTCGCCAAGAACGATCCCGGTGGCGCGTGGGCGATCAACAGTGTTGCGTGGTCTCCCGATGGTAAGACTCTTGCGGTGGTGTTACAGGAGACTGGTTGGGACAAAGTCTGGCTGATTCCTTCGACAGGCGGAACGCCGAAGCAGCTAACGTTCGGCGCAGGGGAGGACGAAGAGCCCGTGTATTCCCCGGATGGCAAGTGGATCGCTTTTGAATCCAATCGTGATCTGGCTGAGGAACGGCACCTTTGGATCGTGCCGGCGGCCGGAGGAGAGCCTCATCGTCTGACGCACCTCACTGGATTCGAGAGTTCTCCGACATGGTCACCGGACAGCAAGACGGTTCGATTCCTGTGGAGATCAACACTCGGAGCATCGGCTCCATACCTCACAGATGTTGATGGCATTGAAGAGCCTCGACTCGCGGGAGAGATCCATCACTCGCCGCTCGAGCAGGCCGGGATCACACCCGAAGTCGCGCATTACAAGGGCAAGGACGGCCTGCCGCTAGCGGGTATTCTTTATAGGCCATTGGGCTACCGTGCCGGTACCAGGTATCCCACTCTGATACTTCCGCACGGAGGGCCCGAGGGCCAGGTCACACTGAGTGCGGCGCCCTGGTCGGTCTTCCTCGTGCAGCAGGGTTATGTTGTTCTCGAGCCGAACTTCAGGGGAAGCACCGGATACGGAGAGCGCTTTCGGAATGCGAACGTCGAGGACTCCGGCGGCGGCGAAATTCAAGACATCCAGGCTTCTGTTGACTATCTTGTCGAGACAGGATTGACCGATCCTAAGCGCGTAGGAATCTCCGGAGGCAGCCACGGTGGAACAGTGGTTGCGAATGCGGTAGCCAAGCTCCCCGACACGTTTGCCGTAGGTATCGAGAAATTTGGAGTGGTGGATCGTGCCTTGTTCCTCCGCTACACCAATCGGAACTCAGCGATTCGCTGGGAGACAAAGATGGGCGGCCCTTCGGAACTGAAGCCCGCGGCTTATCGCAAAGCAAATGTCCTCGCGGATGTGCAGAAGATCAAGACGCCTCTCCTGATCCTCCATGGAGCAAAGGACCCACAGGTTCCTCCGCAGGAGTCGGATGAATTTGCGGCGGCGTTGAAACAGGCGGGAAAATCTTTTACCTACATCAGCTATCCCGGAGAGGGCCACGGCTTTCAGCAGCGGGCACATCGAAAGGATGCTTATGAACAGGAACTGGCGTTTCTGAATAAGTACCTGAAACCGGAATCGATCCCGGCACAGTAACGTGCAGGCTCACCGTGTCCAGCGGCTTCGCAATTATCAAAGGAGACTTGTGGCTTGGTATACACCGTACTCAACAGCACTATTGTTGTCTTGCGCCACACTTTCGCAATCGCAAGTGCAGGTCAGGAGCAATGGATACGACCCGGGAATTCGTGCGGTCACGCCGGCTTCAATTGAGGCGGAGAAGCAGGCGGAGGCCGCCTGGTTATCCCATCTTCAAATCCTCGCCAGTGACACTCTCAAGGGCCGGCGGACGGGAAGTCCAGAATTTCTTCAGGCGGTACAGTACGTCGAGGATCAGTTCAAAAGTATCGGACTAAGGCCGGCAGGGACAGCCGGGTTTCGACAACCGGTCGCATTTCGCTCCGTCTCCGTCGACGTTGACAAGTCCAACTTCGAACTAATCGATCCGGACGGAACCACAAACCCCATCAAGCCAGGTGACGATCTCCTCTATTCCCCGAACGCGGAAGGATCCGTGTCGTTCGAAGCACCGGCAGTCTTTGTCGGTTACGGTCTAGAGGTGCCGGTACTCGGAGTGGACGACCTAAAAGCGGTCGATCTGCACGGCAAGATCGCCGTTCTATTTCTCGCCGCACCGACAGCTGTCCATGGGCCCCTCAAGGCCTACTACCGAACCGTTGCCATGCGTTGGCGATCTCTGAGGGATGCAGGAGCCGTGGGAGTCATTGCGATCCAGATTCCCAGACCCGAGCAGGAGAACATGGCGCGACGCACGGACCCTGCAGGCAGGCGCCCCATTCATCAGTTGGCCGACCCTGCACTTGATTCTCTCGAGGGGTCCCGCGTAAGCGCCACCGTCAAGATCTCTGGCGCCGGCCCGTTGTTCAGTCGGTCTCCCCACACGGTGAAGGAATTGACCACCCTGGCCCGGGAGGGCAAGCTTCTGCCGTCCTTCGATCTCGGCCTTAAAGTTCGCGCAGTAGTGACAACGGAGGTGATCTCGAAATACGAAGCGCCAAACCTTATTGCCGAACTCGAGGGCAGCGATCCCAAGCTGAAACACGAATATCTCATCCTCAGCGCTCATCTCGATCACCTCGGCGAGGGACGTGCAGTCGATGGCGACTCCATCTATAACGGCGCCATGGACAACGCCGTCGGCATCGCTTCACTCATCGAAACAGCGAAGGCCCTGGCCAAGGGACCGCGTCCCAAGCGCTCGATTCTCTTCCTTGCACTGACGGGAGAAGAAGAAGGGGAACTCGGTTCGCAATTTTATGCACGTTACCCGACCGTTCCTCGCTCTCACATCGTTGCCGATCTAAATATGGACATGTATCTCCCCTTGTTTCCTCTGCGGTTCCTTGAGGTTCAAGGTTTGGGAGAATCCACGCTCGGCAATGATGCACGTGCCGCGGCCCAGAGGAACGATATCGAGGTGCAATTCGACAAGCAGCCTGACGAGAACCGATTCATTCGCTCAGATCAAGCCAGCTTCGTGAAATACGGCATCCCGGGCCTGGCCTTCAAGTTTGGCTGGCTCCCTGACTCTCCGGAACAGAAAACGTTCAACGACTGGATTCACAATCGATATCACCATCCCAACGATGACTTGAACCAGCCGATTGACCGGGAAGCGGCAGTCCATTTCGACCAGGTTCTTCAAACCCTGACCCTAAGCGTTGCCAACGCCCGCCAGGCGCCCGCATGGTATCCGCAGAGTTTCTTTAGCACGATTGCCCGGCATTAGGCGTTTTGATATGGGTTCTCGCGCATTGAGTCAATCAGTCGCTCGCGTACAAAAGCGATGTGCTGTCGCATCGCCCTTTCAGCATCGCCACGATTTCCCCCTTCGAGCGCTTCGACTATGGCGTAATGTGCGCTGGGAGCGGTGGAGGAGGAAAGTTGGTAAGTCTTGCGGCGGCACAGCAGGATCTGATTCTGGATATTGTCAAGAATGTGGCACAGTTCGACATTTCCCGTACTTGCGGCAATCAAATGATGAAACCGGAGGTCTTCCTCAATGTGAGCGACCTTATCATGACCATCCACAAAATTCTGCGTCCGCTGCACGCTCTGATGCAGATGTTCGGACAGTTGGGGCGTCAACGTCGCCGTTCGAACGGCGAACACCTCGAGGACCTCCCGCAGGTCATAGAGATCCTTCACTTCCTTAACTGAAAAGCGGCGCAGATATGCTCCTCGCCTGGCCTCGATACAAGCTTTTTGATAGCGTGCATGGCGTCTTCCCTGATTGTATCGACTCGCGAACGGCTTAATCTACGGACTTTTAACCTGGAGAAGAAATGCCTCCCATCGCATATTTGGAATGCTCTTGCTGCCACGCACATGTTTCGGCAACAACCCCTCAAACAGTCTGCCCGGTTTGCCCCGGTTCGCCTGCCGGATCGCTTTTTGTCCGCTACGATTTCTCTCACCTCCGCGGAAGTTCCGCCGATTCGATTGTCAACCGCGATGCGGATAAGCCCTGGAGTGGCATGTGGCGCTATCGGTTTGTCCTGCCCGATGTTCGCCCCGTCACGCTCGGCGAAGGATGGACTCCGATGTTAGAGAGTAAGCGTTACCCCGCTGTCTTTCTGAAGGAAGAAGGTGCGAATCCGACAGGAACTTTCAAGGCGCGTGGATTGGCCATGGCAGTTACGATGGCGAAGCACTACGGCCTTTCTAAACTCGCAGTGCCTTCAGCAGGAAATGCGGCGGGCGCGCTGGCAGCCTATGCAGCCCTTGCCGGAATCGAGGCTCACATCTTTATGCCAAGCGACGTTCCCTTCGCCAACTACGTCGAGGCAGTCGCGTATGGGGCGCATGTAGAACTAGTCGACGGACTCATCTCGGACTGTGCACGCATCGTCAGCCAAAGGAAGGAGGCGGAAGGCTGGTTCAACTCGGTTGGGAATATCCGGACGCGGTATTTTATCCAACCGGCGGTGGAGTTGGGTTGATCGGAATGTGGAAGGCGTTCGAAGAGATGGAGGCATTGGGTTGGGTCAAACCAGGCAGGCGACCGAAAATGATTGCCGTACAGGCCGCAGGTTGCGCTCCAATTGTTCGTGCTTACGATACCGGGCGCAAAAGTAAGCCAGATGTGGGAAGACGCGACGACATTTGCGTCCGGCCTCCGTGTTCCAAAGCCCTACGGAGACGCGATCATCCTCGATATTCTCCATGCCTCCGAGGGCGTAGCTCTTTCATTCCCTGATGATGTGATTCTCAACTCAATTCTTGATTGGGCACGTAATGGAGGAATCTTCATGTCGCCTGAGGGTGCATCGGTTGCTGCAGCCTATGACCACTTGCTTTCCGTGGGATTTCTTAGGGCCGAAGATCGCGTCGTGCTCTTCAATACGGGTGCAGGGTTGAAATATACGGACGTAACTGCGGACGCGATGAGGTTGAAGCGTCTGCCGCTACATGATTTAAGGCCTTTCCCTGCGTAACGCTTGAAATCGCGAAGTTATGCCGAACCATCGATCAGCGCGATGGTTCTCAAGGATCCCAAGGAGTATCTATGCCTTCCCAACGACATCGTCGTCTTACTCTTGCCCTTCTTGGCCCTCTCATAACCGCTCCATGTCTGTCTCAGCCATCGATCACGTCGAAGCGCACCATCCCGACTCTTGGAAATCCCACGACTGCAATTTCTACCGACGATGGGCGGTACCTCTTCGTTTCGGTGACAAACGTCGGACAACCGAATTTCACCGGAAGTGATCGAGCGGCGGGCGCACGCAAGGAAGCCGTCTCCGGCATTCAAGTCTTTCGCTGCGATCACGCTCATAAACCATCAAGTACGTTGCACTCCATCGCGTTCGTGCGCACGGGAAGTACTGGAGCCAACGGGATGGTGTTGCTGCGCGGCGATCGCACGCTGGCTGTCGGCGTCGGTGATGAGGGTGTTGCTTTTCTCGATGTCCACGCGTTGATTCAAGGCAAGGCCCACCCATTGTTGGCCCATCAAACCGAGGCGGCCGGCACCTTTGATGTCGTAGCTTCTCCTGACGGAGAGTACGTATTTTCCTCCAACGAATATGGGATCGTCAACGATCAGCGAGGCAGTGTCGGCATAATTCGAACCCATATTGACAAGCATGGAAGAGTGTTGGCGCCGGAAACAATCGATCAAATACCCTCCGGGGACATAGTTCCGAGCCTTTCCCTCTCCAAAGATGGTTCACGCCTTTATATCGCCTCTGAATTAGTTCGAGAAAATGAAACAGCGCGAATTGCCAGTCGTAATATCTCCGACTTGACGAAATCAGATTGTGTGCAGCGCAAGGGGTCGGCTCCAAAGCCGAACGGCTACATCACGGTTGTGGACGCTGCCCGAGCAGAATCGCGCTCTGCGGACGCGGTACTATCACGCGTCGCGTCCGGATGTTCGCCGGTCAGAATTATAGAATCGGATGATTCCTCCGCACTGTTTGTCTCAGCTCGCGGGGATGACAAAATTCTTGTCTTCCAGCCGGCGCGACTCGAACATGATCCCGAGCACGCATTGATTCGAACAATTCCTTCTGGGGGCCCAGCACCCGTTGGAATAGCGCTCTTAAACGGCGATAAATACCTCGCCGTCGCGAATTCGAATCGTTTTGCAGAGAGCGATGGCAATCTGGTAATTCTCACTCTCGCCGAGACGACATCAACTCGCTCACTTGTCACGCTCCCGGCCGCCGTTTCCCGAGGAATATCCGTACTGAGAGCGACCACCCTACCCTCTATCTGACCAACTTCTCGTCGAGAACACTGATGCGGATCACAATCGAACGAAACTAAAGTATCGAGTTGGCGGGCCGATCCACATATTTCGGAGCTCAGGAGCTAGTCATTTGGTCGAAATATGCCGACTCAGCCAGTGCGAAGACTCGCGCCAGTTGTCGTGGTTCGTTCGCAGATGTTTGGACTGGTCGCGATCTGAGTCGCAAGTGCAGGCGCTTTCATGTCCGCAATTCGCATAGCACTCCTGCACCGTGTGCAATCCCCTGAGTGGAGACTGAGAAAGCAAATCTGAGAGGCACGACGCCATTCTCACGCCCTCCGAGATCGGGAAGCGGAGGCCCGGAGAGCCCACTCTTTCGGGAACCAGACACCAGCGCAGTGTGTGGGAGGATTCATCGATGGCGGCATGCCCAGGTGTGGGGCATGTCCGATGGCACAAGGACCAGATCCTGCGGCTCGTATTGGCCGATGTGATCGTCGACAAATCGCCAGCCACAACTTTTAAAGAGTCATCGCCCAGTTCGTACGCCGGATGATGGTGGCATTCAAAAGTGATAGCAGGAATCTGCCTGTGATAGATGCGGATCGAGCAGCCTTTGGCGCCAGGTGACCAGCGATTCCGGCATTGAGAAGTCAGACGACAGCAAGACTCGATATGGCGGAATATGGAGTGGCTAGCACTCCATTACTAAAGTTTGCTGGATTTTGTGCTTTGGACTATGACAGATTGACTAAGTATCTTCTTCCGTGTTGGTAGGCTCTTCCGACACACCGATCATTGTAACGGGATCCAACTTCACTTCCGGGTCACAAGTATTGATGAGTGGCGCACTATTGCCGACGAAATATGTCGCTTCTACGACGCTGACGACCACCGTTCCGGCACAGAGTGTGGCTTCTGCCAACCCACTCTCTCTTTCTGTGCAGGATCCAGCTGGATCTTCAAATGCGTTGGCCCTTGCAGTCCTCAATCCCGTACCCGTGATTAGCTCTCTCTCGCCCGCAAGTCTCTCCGCTGGAGCGCCAGCGACCAAAGTGTTCGTGTCCGGCTCAAATTTTGTCGCAGGCACGGTGGCCTCGTTCGGAGGCGCTCCCCGAAGTACTACGGTTCAGAGTGCAACTCAACTCTCGATCTCGTTATCAGCCGCGGATCTGGCTGTCTCCAAAACTGCAGCCATTACAGTTACGAATCCAGCGCCCGGTGGTGGCACATCAGGGACGAGCAACTTTAGCGTGATCGCTTCTGCGCCGACGCTCACTTTGCTTGCCCCTGCTTCGGCATTGGTGGGTTCTTCTGGCACGCCGATTACAGTCACGGGAACCGACTTTACTTCGAAGTCACAGGTGGCGATAGGTGGCGCTTCGCTGCCTACTAACTACGTTTCCTCTACGACACTGACGGCAACCATCCCGGCGCAGAATCTCACTTCCCCCATACCGCTGTCTCTTTCCGTGCAGGATCCTGCTGGTTCCTCGAACACGCTGTCCTTTGCAGTTCTCAATCCCGTCCCCGTAATTAGTTCTCTCTCGCCCGCGAGCCTTTCGGCAGGCGGTCCAGCAATCAACGTGGTTGTGTCTGGCTCCAATTTCGTTACCGGCACCGTGGCTTCGTTCGGCAGCAGTCCGAGGGCCACGACAGTGCAGAGTGCGGCTCAGCTCACCATTGCGCTGACCGCTGCAGATCTGGCTTTGGCAAAAACTGCTGCCATCACAGTTACGAATCCGGCGCCCGGTGGCGGCACCTCGGCGGCGGGAAATTTAACGATCATCCCCGGTGTTCCTGTAATCACTTCGCTCTCTCCAGCGTCCGCGGTGGTAAGCCCATGGGTGAATGGAACTCCCAACATGCCGATTACAATAACCGGCGCAAATTTCGACAGCAATTGCAAGATGCTTGTTGGCGCGTACGGTGCGGTGCCCACGACCACAGTTTCGTCTACAACACTTACGTCGCAGATACCGTCGAACTTCTTAGCCGTTGCAGGCTCACTGTCTATTTCTGTCCAATGCTATAACAGCGGTCTGACAACAAACTCATTGTCATTTGCGGTGCTCAATCCTCCCCCCGTGATTACGGCGCTTTCTCCCGCTATCATCACAGCGGGCGCTCCACCCTTTTCGCTCACAATCCATGGTTCCGGTTTCTTGCAGGACGTCTCTCAAGTATTGATAAATCGAGTTCCGCGGAGCTATTCCTTAGACCTCAATGGAGAAATTTACCTTTGGATTGAAGCGTCGGAGGTGGCGAATGCTGGAACGATGACCATCGAGGTCGTCAATCCCGCGCCGGGCGGGGGCACAACTACGACTCGCACGCTCACAACCGTCTCCGCAGACAATCGACTGCGAGTAGTCAACCTTACAGCAAGTGCACTTGCGTGGGATCCAACGCAAAAACGGATCTACGCTGCGATAAAGGCGACGTCCAGCCAAAATGCAAACAGCATTGTGGCCATTGATCCGGCTTCAGGCGCAGTCGTTGCCAGCCATTTAATGCCGAGCGAGCCGCGACTGATTTCGATTACTGATGACCAGCAATATCTTTACGTGAGCATGGAAGACATCGAGAGCATTGCCCGGCTTAAGTTGCCCTCGCTTGCTCCAGACATCCAATGGCGCATCCGAACCGCAGCGTGGCCCTTGAATGACATAGCAGATATCCAGGCTGCTCCTGGCCTTCCGCACACTGTTGCTGTCGAGCAACAGCGTCCGGGCGGAGGAGAGGGTCTAACAATCTTCGATGACGGAGTGTTGCGCCCGAACACCGCGGCAACCGGACTTGTCGGAGGCGAACCGCCGGCGACAAGCAATTCGGTGGGGCGCGAATGCATCCACGAGTCTACGGGGCAGGCGCCAGCGTCCTCTTCACCTTTCAATTGATTCCTCCGGACCGCAGATTGCAGGGAGGATCACAAACGTTTTCGCAAAGTGAAAATTTCCTCTACGATAGCGCTTCTGCTCGGCTCTACGACGCCGAAGGGGATTCCATTGATCCGGCCAGCGGCAAACTCATCGGCAAATTCGATGGAGTAAGTACGTATAACCCAGCATTCACCGTCGATGGTGCGAATCATCGGGCGTACTATATGGGAGTCCACTCTTACCTGGGCTACCCCCAGACCGGCGGGGGTACGCAAATCGTTGCCTTTGACACTGACCGCTTTACGATTGCTGATTCTATTTACCTGGATTCGGCACCTTACCCGGCCTCGACACCCTACGGCGGCACCAGGATCATTCGCTGGGGCGATGCAGGATTGGCATTCTTTGCCCCCAATGCGATCTATTTACTCGATGGACCATTTGTTACGCCTGGATCGGTCGCGAGTTCAACGACGGGCACTTCTGCGAGTCCGACTCCTCAACTGAGCAGCGTCAGTCCGGAAAGTGTCTTCGCTGGCAGCTCGGACACTGTGCTCACTGTTCGCGGCAAGGGTTTTACTTTGTCAACGTACCTTACCTGGAACGGCAATGTTGTGGCCAGCACAATGGTCAGCCCAACAGAGATGCAGGTGACGCTGCCTGCCGCAGCGCTTAGCAGTCCAACAGCAGGCGCTCTCTTGCGTGCAACGATCCGAACGATGCGTATTCGAATGGACTCGGCTTCTCTGTTCTTCCCGTACCTGACGGAGCCTTGAAAATTGCGTGGCTCTTAATCTGCCAGCATGGGATGTCGTGTGGAATAGCGCGACCAATTTGCTCTACGTGCCGGTGATGAGCGACAGATCAGTTGAACGGCAATACGATCGCCTACTGTTGATCCTGTCGCTGGAGTTATTCAATCCACCTTGGCAACGGCGAGTGACCCCTACGTTCTCGATGTTTCAGGGAACAATCAGTACCTGTATGTAGGTTTTAATTCCAATCCCTGGGTGCAGCGCTATACGCTACCGTCGTTGATCCCGGATATCAAGATTCCCTTGGGTGAGCTAATTCATGGGAAGTCAGCGGAAAAGGGGGAGCCGCCACCTGCGATTTTGCCGTTTCGATCAAGGTTGCGCCACAGATTCCAGAAACCATCGCAGTTTCCCAGGGTCAAGTTTCAGTCGGCAGCCGTGCGGCGGACCATCGTCTTCGACCGAGCAACACCGCGAACGAAACTGTTCCAACGAACCCTGGACCACTTGTCCCTCACTTGGGGCGCTGATGCCACGATACTTTACGCACAGTCGCTATCCCTTCGACTGCCTTGTACTCTTTATCGTTTCGCCGACTGACGTCAGCTTTGGACAGACAGTTGATCTTCGAACGACGACTTGAGTTGGAGATCACATTTCGATGTGGGCACTGGCTATGTTTATAGCGATGGGGGCGAGGTCACGGATCCGAAGGATGGAACCCGGGTTGGGAACTTCGCTGCATCCGGCTTGATGGTGCCCGACTCTCAATTGGATCGTGCCTTCTTCTTGGGGCAGACGCCAGATCAGAACCTCACGGATGCGTACACCCTGCAGATCTTCGATCTTACGAAATTCACCTTGCTTGATTCAATCGTGATCCAAGTTGTGATTGGCTCTCCCGTGCAAATGGTGCGTTGGGGGACATCGGGTATTGCATTGACGACCGAAAGTAGCGATTTTTCTAACCCTCATGCAGCTGGCATGACATACATTCTAAGCGGAACAGCGATTAGTGGAGCAGGTCCCGCGGTTATGACGGCGCCAAGCGCGAATACACAGCGTGTCCGAATGACCTGGCAACCGATAACGCCGCACCAACAGAAATGATTGATATTCACACGAGGCAGATGCCCAGCTATCAAGCATGGAAATCGTCGATCCAACGGTGATTGGCACCGAACGAAGTCCTCAGATTGTTTTTGGTCGAGCTCTCAATGGGTCGGCTCTTCTCACGTGCAGAAGATTCGCATCATTCGATTGACGCAGAACGCATCTCCGAAAGCGATTCGGCACGTTAAGGTCGGGCGGTGGGCAACTCGGAGGCAACTCGAGGGAACAACGAAACCGAATTGGGGAAGGGAATTCGGCACGATGAAAAAGGCAGCTTCGCTCATTGAACTCGCCCCAGCCTGCACTCCCAGCAGGGAGGGCAATAGCATCCGTGGGTTGATCGATTGCGAATCACGTCAGACCTTGCTCCTGCGCTATTGATCTGGACCGGCTTCAGGAGCTCTGAGATGCTTCGCTTCAGAGTTTGCAGATGGGACTTCCTGAGGTCCTCGCCAAGATATTTGCTTCAGCGATCTCGCGCATGGACTTGCGGCGTTGCCGGCTTTCCGCTTGCATGGCCCGGTATGCCTCGTCTTCACTCAGTGAGAGATCGCGTTGCAGAATCCCTTTCGCACGGTCCAAAGCCTTGCGCGTCTCCAACCTTCCGGAGAGCTGGACATTTTCCGGTTCCAAACGCGCGCGTTCAACCTCTGCGCCAATGAGAGACCCAAGCAAGGAAAGCAGGCGAACCTCGTTGGCTGAATGTTGATAAGTAAGGCGGTGTTGCAGATTGATGACACCTACGGCTCTGCTGGCGCAGAGAATGGGAGTGCAAAGCATGGCTTCAAAGTAGTCTTCGGGTAGACTCTTGAACGCCTTGAATCGCGGATCATTCGATGCATTGGATGCAATCGCGACGGGCTAACGATGTTCGGCGACCCAACCCGTAATGCCCTGTCCAAACTGAACGCCGAGATGGTCCACTAGATCCGCGTGTGGATTCTTCGAAGCGCGCAGAACCAGTTTGTCCTCCTCCAGCACATAGATGAAGCAGGAATTGCAAGGAATAACGGAGGCGACCATATCGACTATCCGGTTCAGAACGACGTGAAAGGCGTCCGCCGAGGCAATGCGGCTACTGATCTCATGAAGAAAATCGATCTGCGTCAGCCCGTCGCGAAACCCGGCCATAGTGGGTGTGGATAGGGCTATCCTGCGCACGGCTTGTTTGGCCTGCGCCTCAGTCGTCTTTGGTGACGAAGCCAAGCGCTCGGTTCCTTCCGGATTCGACTGGGCTATGGCCTTCAGCGTCTCTCCACCGCGCGTCTGTTCGAGAACTCTTCCGGCGTGCTGTGCGGCTTCGTTAACAATGAAGCTCATCTTTGGTCGGGAAGGCTCAAAATCTGGCGTTATGCCGTAATGCGTTAGCTCCTCTGTCGTGGTCGGCCCAATCGACATGATGACCATGGAAAGCAATCCAGCGCGCATCGCTGCTACGCATTCCATTCGCTCTGCTATCTGGAAGGGATGAATTACCTGCACGGCCGTCATGAAAAGCAGAACATCATAGACGCCGCGGGCAATTCCCCGGACACATGCTTCGAGAGGCGCCAGGTCTTCCGGCAAGGCCCACTGATATACGGGTACCTTGATGATCGAGGCACATTTCAGCGTCAGGTCCATTAGGAATTCAGGATTGGACGCCCCATACTCCTGAACGGCGACCCGCATCTGCGCCAAGGAAGGGCCGAACTCGGCCTCGATCACCTGCATCAGTTCCCGCCAGGTCGGAAGCTCGGGGCTGTTACGGTGACTGGCACCTTGAGTTCTCGCAATGCTGCGTTTGGCTTTGGGCCGCGTGCGGCTACCTTGACCTTGCGAAGAGCGCCGAGTAATGCTTCACGGTCGTGCTTCGTGGCCACCGCCTCAACCAAAGCGCGAACTCCGCCCGCGTTACTGATAGTTAAGAGTATCGATTGGCGATCCCGTATCTGGCAGTAAAACTTCGATCTATTGGTTAGAGCTGTGTTCGGCGTATATTCAAGTCGACTTCTCATCGCAGAAAGACATGGCGGGGTGATGACTGCCGTGCTCTTGATATCTACTGGGGTGATTGAACAAGGAGAAAAAGTGCCTTCATTAAACAAAGAATCGCGGCGACTGGACAAAGCCGAATGGGAGCGGATGTGGCGCGAACACTGGATGGTACCGTCCACTGAATCAGCAACCGCTGATGAGAACTCTGAAACTGCATTTCTTGCTGACAGCCGCTCTCTGTCCTCGGAACGCAAAAGACTCGACCGCATCATGAAAGAGTTTGAGATGGGCTTCAACCGCCTGTCCACGTTGGGCCCCGCCGTTACGGTCTTTGGCTCTGCGCGCCCCAAGGAAGGAAGCAAGGCATACGAGCTGGGAGTGCAGATGGGTCGAGCGCTCGCCAATGCCGGCTTCGCAGTTATGACCGGAGGCGGCCCGGGCTTGATGGAAGCGGCCAATCGCGGTGCGAACGAGGCAGGCGGGAAGAGCATTGGTTGCAATATCATCCTCCCCTTCGAACAAGCCCCCAATCCATATGTCGACGATACGTTGAATTTTCACTACTTCTTCGCGCGGAAGGTTATGTTGGTGAAATACTCCTGCGCTTTCGTCTGCCTGCCCGGTGGCTTCGGCACAATGGATGAGCTCTTCGAAGCAGCGACTCTAATACAATGCCGGAAGATTGGACCTTTCCCGCTCATTCTGATGGGATCGGAATTTTGGGAGAAGCTGCGGGAATTTATCTGGGACCTGCGGGATACCGGTGCAATCTCCCCTGAAGATCTTGGTTTCGGCGCGATTCTGGATTCTCCAGAAGAAGCGGTCAAGTTGATCACGGAGAGAATTCCGGCGGAAGTCAGAAAGCAATTGAAACCGCTCCGCGGATAGGTCCAATGTATTTGCGCACGATCAGGATTGAGAATTATCGGGCGGTCCGCGAAGGGTGTGTGAACTTTGATGAGACGACTGTTCTCATCGGTGAGAACGACTGCGGACGATCAAGTGTCATCGAGGCACTCATGCTGGTATTGGGTCCTCCGGATGAGACCTTTGAGACACGTCTCAAGCCCTTCCATTTCCATCGCCGCCCCGACGGGAAAACTGGCCCGCTCCGGGTCATCCTGCGCATTGTGGAAGAGTCGCCGGGAAGTTGGATCTTCCCAGAATCCATCAAACACCTCTTCCCTTCGGTGTCCGGTCGGAGACGCGAGATGGGCCTCGAATTCAGAGCCGTACTGGATGATGCGACTAATCACATCTACCACAGCTGCCACGTCAAATCCATAGATGAATCGGGAGCTCTCACTGAATGCCATCCGGAAGTTCTGGATTGGCTGAGAAGGCTGATTCCAGTACTTTGGCTGCGCTTTGGATTGATGACCCCGGCAGCGGAACTCGTCGCCGTTGACACTGCGGCCAATTCAGATTTAGGCGATCCGCCTCTTGCTGCCTTGCAACTTCGGTATCGGAATCTGGTGACAGGAAACACGCCGGACTTTGCCGTCGAACTCGAGCATGGAGCGCGAGCTGCCCGAGATGTGATGGAGAGATACCCTCGGCTGTTTGCGGGGGCCGTTCCGATAATGAGTGCCATGGCATCCGAGATTCTCAATCCGCGCCCGGTAACAACGGCGGCAATCCACCCGCAGGGCAGCACGGCCGCGCACAAGATCGGAATCCTACTGCTGTTTGGCTCAATTCTTCAGCTGGCTCACAGGACACTTCTGCCTCAGGGCAAACCGATCCTGGTCGTCGAGAATCCGGAGTCAAACCTTCACCCGATTACGCTGGCTACGGTGTGGAGGATGATAGAGAGGCTCTCCTGGCAGAAGATCATCGTCACGAACTCCGGCACACTTCTCTCCAACGCGCCGCTCAGCTCGATTCGGAGGTTGACTCGTAATAATGGAAAGGTCAGTGAATGGTCCGTACCGCCACGGCTGCTCTCACAAGACAATCTGCGACGCGTTTCATACCATCTTCGGTCGCGGCGCTCCTCGGCAATGTTTGCGAGATGCTGGCTGTTGGTTGAGGGGGAAACCGAATATTGGATTGTTCCCGAGATTGCCCGCATTTGCGGCTTTGATTTCGCCGCAGAGGGTGTAACGTGCGTGGAGTTTGCCCAATGCGGACTAACCCCTCTCACCAAGCTGGCTGACCGTCTTGGCATCGCGTGGCATGTTCTGGTGGATGGGGATGACGCCGGTCAACGGTACGCCGATCAGGCCTGGAAGCTGACGGCCACGAGGTCAATCCAGAGTCAGATCGCGAGAATTACCCGACTGCGCGAGAAGGACATCGAGCATTGTTTCTGGAACAACGGATTTGCTGATGTCATTCAACAGATTGCCAAGTCGGGAGCCGGATCCCGCAGCGGGTCGGCGACAGCCACTATCAAGAAAGCAATCGACAAAAGCTCCAAGCCTTTTCTTGCGCTGAGCCTGATCGATGCGGTGGCTGAAAGAGGAGCAGAGTCGGTGCCTGACACGTTACGGGAGATGATCAATTCATGCATCAAGCTCGCCCGGCAAGTGCCAGGAACAAGAAGTCCTTAACCGAGCCGCAAGTAGAGTAATCTGCATGCGACTTACTGTCCTCTCCGATTGAATGATCTCGCCAAAATTGACCCGCAAAAAGCAAAAGCCATCGAGATCCGATTCTTCGGAGGGTTGAGCATAGGAAGAGACCGCCGACAAATCGCATAAATGACGTTGTGCTGCCCCGAGGAGGACTCAGGCATCTCACAATAGCTTGTCTGATTCAAATTTCCTCGGTGGGACAATTCGATTGATCAACGATCTCTGGTACAAGAACGCCATTATTTACTCACTCTCGGTTGCCACCTTTATGGATGCCAACGGCGATGGCGTCGGCGACTTCCAAGGGCTGCTGCGCCGGCTGGATTATCTCGATGGAATGGGGATTACGGCGATTTGGCTAATGCCGTTTCAGCCGTCTCCATGCAAAGATGCCGGCTACGACATTGCAGACTACTACGGCGTGGATCCACGATACGGAACGTTAGGGGACTTCGTGGAATTTACACGGGGATGCAAGCAGCGCGGGATCCGTGTTCTCATCGATCTGGTTGTGAACCATACTTCCAACGAGCATCCATGGTTCCAGGAAGCCTGTCGCGATGCGCAATCAAAATATCGAGAGTGGTACGTTTGGTCGAAGAAAAAGCCGGTGGATGCGGCGTCAGGTGTCGTTTTTCCAGGCGTACAAAAATCAACCTGGAACTATGAGAAGACAGCCAAAGCGTATTACTTTCATCGCTTCTATGATTTTCAGCCCGACCTCAACACAAGCAATCCGGAGGTGCAGGCTGAGATTCTGAAAATTATGGGTTTCTGGTTACATCTTGGGGTTGATGGTTTTCGCATGGACGCTGTTCCGTTTGTGATTGCGACCAAGAGCGCACAGCAGCCACGGCCGCGCGAGCAGTATGACATGCTCAGGAGTTTCAGTGAATTTCTCACCTGGCGTCAAAGCGGAGCAATCATCCTTGGGGAAGCAAATGTTCTTCCGGATACGGACCTCAAGTATTTCGGAGATTATGGTGAACGCCTGCAGATGATGTTCAACTTTGACGTCAATCAGCATCTATTTTTTGCTCTTGCCAGCGGCGATCCGGGGCCGCTCGTTCAGGCGATGGAGAATACCAGAGCGCGTCCGGCAACTGCACAGTGGGGGCAGTTTCTCCGTAATCATGATGAGTTGGATCTTGGACGTCTGAGCGAGAAGCAGCGGGCGACGGTCTTCGCGGCGTTTGGGCCCGACAAGGATATGCAGCTATATAAGCGGGGAATTCGACGTCGTCTTGCACCCATGCTCCAGGGGGATCGTCGGCGGCTGGAACTCGCCTACAGCCTGTTAATGACCCTGCCTGGAACCCCGGTGATTCGCTATGGCGATGAAATCGGAATGGGCGACGATCTCCGCCTGCCTGAACGCGATTGCGCTCGGACACCGATGCAGTGGTCGACGGAGCCGAGCGGAGGTTTCACAAAGAGCAAGAAGCCTGTACTGCCTGTCATCAGCGAGGGCGGGTACAGTTTTGAGCACGTGAATGTCGCGGCCCAACGTCGCGATCCCAATTCACTTCTTAACTGGATGGAGCGCATCATTCGCATGCGCAAGGAAGTTCCCGAGATTGGCTGGGGAGATTTCTCATTCCTTCCAATAAAACAACCGGCAATTCTGGCTGTGCGCTACGACTGGCGAAACAACTCGGTGCTTTGCCTGCATAACTTGAGTGCAGAGCCGCAAGAAGTACGGCTCTCGGTGCACGCTGAAGGAGAGAGGAGCAGTGCGTTGGCCAACCTCTTGTCTGAAGATCACAGCTATCCCGAAAAGAATGGCAAACACCGCATCCTGCTTGAACCCTACGGTTACCGTTGGTTTCGAATTGGTGGGTTGGACTATTTGCTGAAGCGTTCCGCGGTCTGAGCGCGCGGAACCCAAACGTTCGCATCGAGGCTTGCCGCCACGCTTGCTTACGAACACTGCTGCCTCCGAGCAACGGGTAGCCTCGCCTTGCACATAACCATAAGGAGAGGCTCTTCGACATTTCGGCGTGAAGCTCTTTTCTGAATACTTCCTATCCAAGAGAAATCCGTTGTATAGTACCTGTCGTACTATGGCCTCAAATTCCATCTGACCCTCCGGGTGGAAAGACAGCAGCATACCCATCGGATGGTCGGGCAGGGTCCGCACGTAAGTCGCTTTCGTGCTTAAAGTGGATCGTGGACAGGCTGTCGTTAGTAATGCTGAGACGATTCACCTATCGAGCCTAATCCAGTGTTGTAGAGAACGGTTCACCAGGGGTGCCCTATGCGCTCTCTTCAGCTGTTCGCTGTCGCCTTTCTTATCGGTGTTGCTCCGCTATCGCCACTAAACGCGCAAAGTAACCCGCAGTTCACCGCCGCAAAGCTACTCCTGAGCCAACCTTCCTTTTTCCCAACTGATGGATTGTTTGGTGTGGGTGACATCAATGGCGATGGGAAGCCCGACGTCCTGGTATTTCCAGGTGTGGCTCCCGAGGACTTCACTTCCTCATTTCTATTGCTGAACAACGGTGACGGAACTTTTACGACTACTCAACCCCAGTTTGCAGCTTCGCCCGTTGTGCAATGTCTCCTTGTTGACGTAAATGGGGATGGCCTTGCCGATGCGGTTGTTGCCGAATTCGGTGAGACAGACAAATCTGGTGAACCAAGCGGGCCCTTCGTCCTTGAGGTATATCTAAACAACGGAGGCAACGCCTTCAACACGAGCCCTTCGTTCACCATGGTGGGCGATGGCACCATGTCACTGCTGGCGGCCGATGTGAACGGAGATGGAAGGCCAGACCTACTTGTGACAGGGACCTCGACAAAAAGCTACCTGAGGGTGCTCCTGAACCAGGGCCACGGAACTTTCACGCAGGTGAACAAATATGAAGGGTACAGAGCTGTGTATGCGGTTGGAGCCCTGCATGGCGGGCACACAATCGACTTGCTCGCGCAAGGTACCGCAGGATTAACCCTGTTGAAGGGAGACGGAACTGGCTCATTCGTAAAGGAGCAGACGTTTGGATATAACATCTCTCCCAACGCAACAATGGCGGTTGGCCTGGGAGACTTCAATGGCGATGGCAATCTTGACTTTGCGGCCGCAGCGGGCTGGACTGTTGGAATCTTTGTGGGAGACGGTCATGGAGGCTTCACGAAAAAAAGCACGCTTGGCAACTCCATCCCGGCTCCTGCGGAAACGGGGCCCAATTTTCCTGTCAGTGTGAATGTCGGCGACTTCAACCACGACGGCACTCTGGATCTCGCAGTCGGATCAAGCAACAATAATGTGACCAATCCCGTGGCCGTTTTTCTCGGCCACGGAGATGGCACCTTTTCCAACTGTAAACTCTATAGCGAACTGGGTGCTCGTTCTGGCGTTGTCGCTGCTGACTTCAATGGAGACGGAAACCTCGACTTGCTTGCCGGAGGCGTCAAACTGCTACTAGGGCAGAAGTCTGGCGCTTTTCAGGCAGTGGCTACCACTTATGCGCCCCTGCCCGATTCCATTGTGTCAGCTGATTTCAATGGAGACCACGTTGGGGACGTAGCTGTCGTGAATGACGACCCGAATACCTTTTGCTCATCTTCGTGCAACGGCGCCGTTTCGATCATGGCTGGCACGGGCAAAGGCTACTTAGGGCCACCGAAAAAATATGCCATCACCCTGGCACATGGAACCATCACAGCCGGGGACATCAACGGGGATGGGTTTGTCGACTTGGTCGTCGCTCGGAATGCAATTCAGGGTGGTCCTCCCGGGCCTGATGCTGGTACCCCAGATACCGTCGTTTTGCTCGGGAATGGGGACGGTACCTTCCAACCTGCTCGCAACCATGTGCTGCTGGGATCTGCCATTGACACGAGTAACAGCGCTTACCTCATTGATGTGAACGGCGACAAGAAGCTTGACCTGGTGGGTGACTGGGGAGTGGCTTTAGGAAACGGGGATGGAACCTTCCAAACTCCAATACCTCTGCCTTCACTTGGCTTCATCACGCAACTTGTGGTGGGAGATCTGAACAAGGACGATAAACCTGATCTTGTGGTTGAGAGCCTGACTACCGGCGGCAAAGGAGAGATTTCGATTTTATCCGGGATGGGTGATGGCACTTTCACCGTTCTATCCGGTCAGGTTATGACTCATGATATTGGCGCCATTGGTCTCGCTGACCTGAATAAAGACGGCAACCTTGATCTGATCTACGGCACTAACAACCCTGGTGCTGGATCACTCAACAACGGAGTCGCGGTCGCACTCGGCAAAGGCAACGGGTCCTTTAATCCGCCAACCATCTACTCCACCAACCTGTTCGCTTTTGCCATTGTTTCAGCGGATTTCAATCGAGACGGTTTTGCGGATATCGCGATAGCCCAGAACTTCGGACTCATGGGGGGAATTGAATTATTGAAAGGCAGTGCGAGCGGAAATTTCACCGCTCAGAAACAGATTTTCCTCAATGGCTATACAAGTTTTGACTCTCTTGTCTTTCCCGCCACTTCTGACGGGTCAACGATGATGGTTCTGGATATCAACGGTGATGGTGCGCCCGACATAATCAGTCTGTCTCCGCAAGGAGTGGATCGTTTGGTGAATACCGGAGATCGACATTAGCGACTGGTGCCTGGCGGAAGGATATGACTATCTGACGTTCGTGGTCCTGGATTTGCCAGCACCGTGGCGACAGAGGTTCTATTTTCCGCAGGGCCGAGGCCAGAAGCGTCCATAGCAGTTCGAATAAAGCCACGCCCAAATCTCGATAGTTCGAACGGGAAAGTTTAGTTTCTATCTAAGAGCAGTGTTTTCAATCGGTTTTCGAATCCCTGGTGCGACCAATCAATTCGGCCAGAGCACGCGGGGCGAGTCTGATCACGAGTATCTCAAACTGAGGCTTGCGGACTTGACCTTGCCGTAGAGCTAACTAAGAAGATATTTTGCCCTTGGCGAAGGAACCGCAGCGCCCGCTCTCTTGTCAGTACAATCCGGCTGCCAATATCTTGCCCGTGACATACCACTCCTCAGAATTCGGGCAGCTTTTTGCGGGGTGCGTGCTCCGGACGGCTTATGGGCCACTCTAAAAGTAACGGGACCTAAACCGACTATACATACCGAAACAGCGCCTTGAATCCATAGTCCATGTGCTGCTGGATGTGGCAGTGGAACAGCGAGAGTCCCGGCTGATCGGCGGTGAAATCAACCACGGCGCGGCCGAAATAGGGCACAACCACCGTGTCCTTCATGATCCCGGCGGTCTTCTTCCCGTTGATTTCGATCAATTCCCACAGGTGTCGGTGCAGATGCATGGGATGTGCGTCGTCGGTGCGGTTGCGCATCGTGAGCCGATAACGCGTGCCCTGCTGCAGCACGAATTCGCGTTCGTGGGGATAGGGTCTCCCGTTCACGAGCCATAGGTTGAACTTGCCGGCGCCCCCCGGAATCTTCTCGAAGATCAGTTCGATGTTCTGCTGCGGCAGTTGGCGAATTCGAAGCCTGGCCGCCGAAGATCGTGTAATCCCATCGCACCCTCGGTGGGTCGATCCATTGCGGTTGACGGTGCTGTCCGGCGTACTCGACCACTACGCCCATGCCCGACTCGCGTATCATCTTTTCCGTCGACCCCAGGATCCACACTCCCGGCTGGTTCATCTCAACCACAACGTCCAAGCGCTCGCCCGCGCCCAGAAACACTGAGTCGAGAGTCTGTGGAGTTGGCACGGGATTCCCGTCCATCGCGATCACCTTCATCTTGTGGCCGGCAAGAGCGATCCGCCGGTTCTCGATCGCGCTGGCATTGAGGAAGTGAATCAGCAGCCGCTGCCCCTCGCGAACGCGGATCGGCTCGCCTGAACCGAGCGCCTTGTCGTTGATCGAGTAGGTCATGGAACCGACTTCGAGCCCGTCTGGATCGGTGTTCATTTTCGGAGGCTTCTCAAGCAGCGGCCCGTCGTGGGTGTCGTCGTCAAGGTCGTCCATGGTTCCGGTGAAGAACGGCTCCCAGTCGCGCAGAGCCAGGAAAAGCTCCTGGTCGTAGCGGCCCGGATCGCTTGCCGCCATCCACGTAGACGAACCCGAACTGGCCGGTGTACGCGCCCTTGTGCAGGTCGTCCATCGCCATGGCATGCGAGTGATACCAGCGGCTCCCGGCCGGGGTGGGCGTCAGTTGGAAACGGTGACGCCCGTGCGGCGGGACCACGGGCGAACCCTCCTCCTCGGTGCCGTCCACGTCCGAGGGGATCAGCATGCCGTGCCAATGCACCAATTCCGGCGTATCGGTATCGTTGATCACCTCCACCGTCACCGGCTTGCCCTCACGCATGCGCAGCACCGGTCCGGGCGCGGTGCCGTTGTACCCGGTGGTGGAAAGAATGTGCGAGCGGATCGAGTTCCACCGTAACCGGGGCGATGCGTAGGGTGTAGTCGGCCTTCGCATCCTGCCTTGGGCCTGCCTGTCGGTCCTGCCTGCCCCACAAGCGGCAACCGCCCCCGCTCCAGCTTGCGCCAAAGCCATGCCGCCCAGTTTCAGGAGATCGCGCCTTTTCACGATTTGCCCCTCCACGCGTTCAAGCGTCAACGTGCATCGTCTCACGCGAAAATTGCCGGGACAAGCGGCGCTTTCCTGGGCTTGAACGACTGCAACCAACTTCAGGTTCGTTCCGTCTAACGGGCAAGCGTTTCCAGCGGCGTTCGGGTTCTCTTGCGCACATTCCCCGTCGCGGAGGTCCACTCCATGAAATTCTCACGGTTGGCACTGCCGACGTTTGCGGCCGCAGCCTGCTGTGCCGGACTGTGGGCCTTTCAGCGGACCGCCGACTTCGGTTTCGGCAACGACGACTCCCCCTCCAACGTCAAAGCGGAGTTCTACTGGTCGCGCCTGGCCTACCCCACCAACATGAGCAGCGTTGGCGCCTACACCCGCCGCGGCTGGTGGGGTCCGTCCTGGTCGCGCGACTACCCCAAGGCCGACCGCCAGTTCCTCATCGCCATGCACCGCCTTACCCGCATTGACGGCCGGCCCACCGAGCAGGTCGTCACGCTCGATTCCGACGAAATATTCAACTACCCGTGGATCTACGCGGTTCAGGTGCAGACCTGGTCCTTCACCGATGCCGAGGCCAAGCGGCTGCGCGAGTATCTGCTCAAGGGCGGCTTCCTGATGGTCGACGACTTCCACGGCACGGAGGACTGGGAGAACTTTCTGAACGGCATGCGCCAGGTTCTGCCCGACCGCCCCATTGAAGATCTTCAGAGCGGCGATGAGATCTTTCACACGCTCTACGACATCGACGACAAGATGCAGATCCCCGGCGAACAGTATGTCTGGACCGGCCGCACGTATGAGAAGGATGGCTATCAGCCCAAGTGGCGCGCCATTCGCGATGACAAGGGACGCATCATGGTCGCCATCTGCCACAACATGCACCTGGGCGACGCATGGGAGTGGGCAGACGATCCGAATTACCCGGAGACCTTCGCGTCCATGGCCTTCCGGGTCGGCCTCGACTACATCCTGTACGGCATGACGCATTGAAGTTCGTCCGGTATCACGAAGGGGTCCTCGCAATCTTTAACAAGTTCGTAACCAACTTCAGTCACGACTAGTCGGCGTGCATGTTTCAGTTTCTCTTCAAGTACCCGATTCCGGTGTTCACCAAAGGCCGCTTCGTGCTGCTGAGCACGTGGCCCGCCTGGCTGCTGCCGGTCTTCATCGCCACGGCCGCCGGCGGCCTGGCGCTGCTCATCCGCTGGCGTCTTCGCGAGGCGGCGCCCAGGCTGCGCAACTGGCGCGCCTGGATCGATCTGGCTCATGCAGTCGGCTACGCTGGCGCTGCTGTTGCTCCTCTTGTGGCAACCGGCGATCACGGTGGGCGAACTGAGTTCGCAGCAGAACATCATTGCCGTCGTCGTTGACGATTCGCGCAGCATGGCGACTCAACTGACGTCAACGGCCGTGCGCGCGAAGACGCCGCGCTCGCAGCGCTCAACGGCGGAGTACTCGCAGGTCTTCAGAATCGCTTCCAGACGCGTCTCTATCGCCTCGACAGCGACATCAAGCGCGTCGACAGCACGCAGGGCATCACGCCCTCGGGAACCGCCACCCGCATTGACGATGGTCTGAAGCAACTTGTCGCGGACACCTCGGATCTTCCCGTGGGCGCAATCGTGCTGCTCAGCGATGGCGGCCAGAACATCGCCGGCGTCGGCGGCTCGGGAATCAGTCCGGACACGCTGCAGGCGCTGCGCAATCGTCGTCTGCCAGTGCACACCGTCGGATTCGGCCGCGAACAACTCGCGCACGATGTCGAGATCGAGGACGTCAGTATCGCGGAGAAGGCGTTTGCCAACGCGCGTCGTATCCGCCACCGTGACCCTCACGCAGCACGGCTACACCGGGCGAGAAGGCCACGCTCGCGGTTCGCGATGGCAACAAGATCCTGGAAGAACACCAGGTCACCTTCGGTCCCGACGGCCGCGTGCAGACCGAACCGCTGTTCTTTCCCGCCGGAGCCGCGGGCGCAAAGAGCATCGAATTCGCTGTGCAGCCGCTCGCCGGCGAAGAGAACCTCGCCAACAACGCCATCACGCGCCCTCTGCTGGTCAGCGATGAAAAGCGCCGCATCCTCTACATCGAAGGCGAGCCGCGCTGGGAATTCAAATTCATTCGCCGCGCCGAAGACGACGATCCCACGGTGCAGGTCGTCTCCATGCTGCGCACCAGTGAGAATAAGGTCTATCGCCAGGGCATCAGCGATCCCAATGAACTCGCCGACGGCTTTCCCGTGCGCCCCGAAGACCTGTTTACTTACTCCGGCATCATCATCGGCTCGGTTGACGCCGATTACTTCACGCCCTTGCAGCAGGAACTCCTGCGCGAATATGTCGATCGGCGCGGCGGCGGCATTCTCTTCCTCGGCGGGCGCTCCTCGCTGAGCGATGGCGGCTGGGCCGCTTCGACTCTGAACGAACTTCTGCCCACATTTCTGCCCGCGGGCCGCAACAACTTTCATCGCAATCCCGCGACTGTTGAGTTGACCCAGGCCGGAGTGGATTCGCCCATCACGCGCCTGCTCGACGATCCGCGAAAAGAACGCGCAGCGCTGGAAGAAACTTACCTACCTTGCCGACTACGAAGATGCCGGCGCTCCCAAGCCCGGAGCTACAGTGCTCGCCAGCCTGAATGTCGGCCGCCGCAAGCTGCCGCTGCTTATTACGCAAAGCTACGGCCATGGCCGCACCGCGGTCATGGCTACCGGTGGCACCTGGCGGTGGCAGATGAGCGAAGCCCTCGGCGATCCGTCGCACGATCTCTTCTGGCATCAGCTTCTGCGCTGGCTGGTGGCCGACACGCCCGGCCCGGTCGTCGCCTCCATGCCGGCGCGCATCCTGATGGATGAAGGCCGCGTGCAACTCAAGGCGCAGGTCCACGACCGGCAGTTTCAGCCCTCGGCGGACGCGCATGTGACGGCGCACATCGTCGGACCCGAGGGCGTGAATGCGTTCGTCGACCTGACGCCTTCGCAGGAGGCGCCGGGAACGTATCAAGTGGACTGGACGGCCGAGAAGCCGGGCGCCTACCTTGCCGAGATCACCGCTGAATCCGAGGGCAATGAGCCGCACGAACTCGGCCGCGACGTGGTCACGTTCCAGCGCGAAGACGGAGTCGCCGAGAAATTTCACACCGGCCAGAATCGCGCCGCTTGCTCGAGCAGCTCGCATCGCAAACCGGCGGCCATTACTGGAAGCCCGCGGATCTGAAGAATCTCGCCCGCGATATCTCCTACTCCGAAGCAGGCATCTCCGTTCGCAACACCAAAGAACTCTGGAATATGCCCATCGTGTTCGTGCGCTGCTGCGTCGGAGCTGCCCGCGTGCGGAATGGCTTCTGCGCCGCAAGTGGGGTGTGGTATGAAGACGCGCTCTGCTGTTGGCGACGCGTCGTTGCGCTGTTGCACTCATCTGCACGCGCGGCGCGCGGCCACCTACTACGTCATCGTCGCCGGCCTGGGCGGCGAGCCCGACTACGAGCAGCGCTTCACCGCGGCGGCAAAGGATCTGGATCGCGTCTTCAAAGCTTCCGGCGAGTCGCGCGCACGTGTACACGTTGAGCGGCGCGCAATCCACAGCAGCGCAATTGCGCGACACTCTGAGCACGGTTGCGCGCGATGCGAAAGCTGACGACGACTTCGTGCTTGTCCTCATCGGCCACGGCTCATTCGATGGCGTCGAATACAAGTTCAACGTCGTCGGACCCGATGTTACGGCGGCGCAGATCGCGGAGATGTGCGATCGCATCCCATCGCGGCGGCAGCTCGTGGTGAATACGACCAGCGCCAGCGGTGGATCAGTGGCGGCATTGGAGCGCCCGGGCCGCGCAGTCATCGCCGCCACAAAGTCCGGCACCGAAAAGAACGCGACCGTCTTCGCGCGCTACTGGGTCGAGGCGCTTCAGGACCCCGCAGCCGATACCGACAAGAGCGATTCCATCAGCGCCATGGAAGCATTCACCTATGCGGCGAAGAAAACCGCGGCCTTCTACGACGCGCAGAAACGCCTCGCCACGGAGCATGCGGTGTTCGACGACATCGGCCGTGGCGAACCAGTGCGCGAGGCGGGCAACGGACAAGGGCTGCTCCTGTCGAGCATCACCGTGTTGCGCCTGGGCGGCAATCTGCAGGCAGCGAACGATCCAGCCAAGCGCGCACTGCTTCAGAAGAAGGAGGAACTGGAGCAGAAGATCGACACGCTCAAGTATCAGAAGGCCGCGATGGATCCCGACCGACTACAAGAAGCAGCTGACCGCTGCGCTGGTGGAATTGGCCAAGGTGCAGGAGGAGTTGGACAAATGAAGCTCACCGCCATCCTGCTGCTCCTCTGTGCTTGCTGCCGCCGCCGCGCACGCCGCCGCGCCTTCCGACTGCTGGTCGTCTGCGCAAGCACGGCAAGAACAGCCGAGGCGCAGAGCTGCTTCGAAGACCTGACGCGCAGCGCCGATCGCGTACCCGCGTGCCGAGGGCTTCTGGGGACTTGAACAATGGGAGCAGGCCAACGAGCAGTTCCGCCTGGCCACGCAGCCGCCAACAGCAAGGCTCTCTACAAGGTGCGCTGGGGCATGCTGCTGCACGAGCGCTTCAACGATTCCGAAGCGGCCGATCTCTTTCGCGAGGCGCTAACGCGGATCCATCGAACGCACAAGCCTACGTCGGACTGGCCATCGTGTCAGCCGAAAGCTTCAACGGCAAGGCTGCCGAGTACGCAATGAAGGCGATCGAGCTTGATCCAAAGCTCGCCGAAGCGCATGAACTGCTGGCGGATCTCGCGCTCGCCAATGATGATCGCGAAACCGCCGCAGCCGAAGCCGACAAGGCCATCGCGCTCGAGAACGATGCGCTCGACGCGATGGCAATCCATGCCGCGCTCGAACTGATCGCCGATCGCTCTCCCGATGCGTGGTTCGCAAAGATTCGCGCTATCAATCCCAACTACGGCGAAGGCGTACGCGCGCGTCGCGCATCAACTCGAGCTGCATTATCGCTACCAGGATGCGGTCACCTACTACCGCAAAGCGATCGAGGCCGATCCGCGACTTGTGGGCCGCGCATTCCGCGCTCGGCATCGAGTTGATGCGGCTCGGCCAGGAGCAGGAGCCGTACAAGGAACTCGAGCTCAGTTATGAAAACGGTTATCGCGATGCCGCGACGGTGAACAGCCTGCGCCTGCTCGACAGCTACAAGAACTTCGTCACCACGCGCGACGACTCGACCATTCTGAAGCTCAACAAGACCGAATCCGATCTGCTGTTGCCTTACCTGCAATCGGAGTTGCACACCATCCTCGCGACCTACGAGAAGAAGTACCACATGAAACTGCCCGGGCCCGGTGCAGGTCGAGGTCTATCCCGATCACGAAGACTTCGCCGTGCGCACCATGGGAATGCCCGGTCTGGGCGCGCTTGGCGTAACCTTCGGCCAGGTCGTCGCGATGGACAGCCCCTCGGCGCGCAAGCCCGGCGACTTCAACTGGGGCTCGACACTGTGGCATGAGATGAGCCACGTCTTCATCCTCACGGCCACCAACTTCCGCGTGCCGCGCTGGTTCACTGAAGGACTCGCGGTCCACGAAGAAGGCGAGCGTTCGTCGGAGTGGAAGAACCAGCCCACTCCGGACGTGCTGGCCGCCATCCGCGACAAGAAACTGCTGCCGGTGGCCAGGCTCGACCGCGGCTTTGTTTATCCCGACTATCCGTCGCAGGTGATCGTCTCGTACTTCCAGGCGGGCAGCATCTGCGACTTCGTCAAAGCGAAATGGGGCGACGACAAGCTGCTCGACATGGTCCACTCCTACGCGCAGCTGAAAGACCACGCCGCAGGTCATTCAGCAGGATCTCGGACTGACTCCGGAGGAATTCGACAAGCAGTATCTCGCATGGATCAATCAGAAGTATGGCGCCGAGGCCGCGCACTTCGACAGTGGCGCGAGAAGTTGAAAGCACTCGTCGCCGCCGCGAAACAGAATGACATACGACGCGGTCTTGCAGCACGGACAAGCCGTGATTGCGATGTATCCCGAGTATGTGGGCGATGCCAGCGCTTACGAGTTGATCGCCGATGCTGCCAAGAGCCAAGGGAGATGCAAAGACCGAAGCGGCGATCCTGACCGCGTATGTCCACGAAGGCGGACAGATGCCGGCTCTGCTCAAGCGTCTCGCGTCGCTTCAGGAATCCGCCGGACAACGCGCCGAGTCTGCCGCGACGCTTGCGCGCCTGAATTACGTCTACCCCGTGAAGGATGAAGAGCTTCATCGCAAACTGGGCGACCTGCTCTACGCGCAGAAGCAGTACGACGGCGCGATTCGCGAATACAACGCGCTGGTAGCTTCAAACCCGGTAGACAAGGCCGGCGCCGAATTCAATCTCGCGCAGGCCTATCTTGGCGCGGGCAAGAAGAGACAAGGCTCAGGAGAGCGTGCTGGCTGCGCTCGAAACCGCTCCCGGCTATCGCCCGGCACAGAAGCTGTTGCTCGAATTACAGGAACCATCACCAAAGACAAACTGACAAGGATGGAACTGGATGGCTACGGTCTACGAAATGAACACGGATGCAGCTGAACTCCAGCAGCGCATCGAGCGCTTCCACGCAGTGCGCGAGGGAATCCTGAAACAGGTGCGCCAGGTGATCGTCGGCCAGCAGGACGTGCTCGGAGCAGATGCTGATCGCGCTGTTTGTCGGCGGCCATTGCCTTGTGACCGGCATGCCGGGCACGGCGAAGACACTGATGGTCAGAACGATTGCGGACGCGCTGGGTCTGCAGTTTCGCCGCATTCAGTTCACGCCCGACCTCATGCCGTCCGACATCACGGGAACCGACATCATCGAAGAGGACCTGACCACCGGCCATCGCAAGTGGACGTTTGTCGAAGGCCCGATCTTCGGCAACATCATCCTCGCCGACGAAATCAACCGCACCCCGCCCAAGACGCAGGCCGCCCTGCTTGAGGCCATGCAGGAGCACTCATGCACGGTGCGCGGCCACCTCTATCGCTTGCCCGAGCCCTTCTTCGTACTCGCCACGCAGAACCCGATCGAACTCGAAGGCACGTACCCGTTGCCCGAGGCGCAACTGGATCGCTTCCTGTTCAACGCCAAGCTCGAATACCTGAGCGCCGACGACGAGTTGAAGGTTGTCGACCTCACGACCGTCAACCGCGCGCCGAAGATCGAAGCCGTCACCTCGGCTCCGGAATTGCTCGACTTCCAGCACCTGGTGCGCATGGTTCCCATCGCCGAATTGCTGGCGCGCTACGTCGTGAACCTGGTCCGCGCCACGCGCCCCAAAGCCGAAAGCGCGCCCGACTTCGTAAAGAAGTACGTAAACTACGGCGGAAGCATCCGCGCCGCGCAATTCATCGTGCTCGCCGCCAAGGCTCGCGCTCTCTCGCGCAAGCGCTATCACGTCACCTACGACGACATCACATCTGTAATCGTTCCCGTTCTGCGTCATCGCGTCCTGTTGAATTTCCATGCAGAATCCGACTCCATCGACACCGACGAAATCCTGAATCGTCTCGTGGCCCACGTTCCACGCCCGAAGGAGACATGATGCAGCGCTTTCTCGATCCCGCGGTGCTGGCAGGCATCTCCTCGCTGGACCTGGTCGCGAAGACGGTTGTCGACGGCTTCGTCGCCGGCCTCCACCGTTCGCCCGACTTCGGCTTCAGCCAGGAGTTCGCGGAGTACCGCGCCTACACGCCGGGAGACGATCTGCGCCACGTCGACTGGAATCTCTTCGCGCGCACCGAGCGCTGCTATCTGAAGCGTTATCGTGGCGAGACCAACAGCCAACTCACGGTGCTTCTCGACGCGAGCAACTCGATGGAGTACACCTCCGGTCCGCCGAAGAAGATGGATTACGCACGCTTCATCGCCGCGTCGCTCTTCTATCTCGCCATTCACAACCAGCGCGATGCCGCCGGGCTCATCGTCTTCGATGAACAGGTGCGCGACATCGTCCGGCCCTCCACGCGGCCGGGCCAGCTTGGTCGCCTCTTCGCCGCGCTCGAACGCGCCGAACCGCACGCGCGCACCGATTTTGCGAAGCCGCTGCATCACTTTCAGGAACTTCTCCACCGCCGCGGCATCGCAATCGTGATCTCCGATTTTTACGAGGATCCCGAAACCATCGTGCGCACCATCGAGCCGCTGCGCTTTCGCGGCAATGAGGTCGTGCTCTTTCACATCCTCGATCCGCAGGAGATTCGGCCGGTACTCAAAAGCTCCGCCATCCTCGTGGATCTCGAGACCGAGCAGAAGATCGAAGTCGTTCCCGAATACGCCAAGACCTCGTATCGCGCCAAGATCGATGCGCACATCGAACGTCTGAGTTCTCGCACGCGCGCCGCAGGCATGGATTATCAGCTGCTGGTGACCGATCAACCTCTCGATGCGGCGCTGCGCCAATATCTCGCACTGCGCAAGGAGCGGAACTGATGGGCTTCCTTGCTCCATGGTTTCTTGGCGGACTCGCTCTCTTGGGCGTGCCGGTATTCGTGCATCTGCTGCGCCGTCACGTCACCATACCGCGCCCGGTAAGTTCGCTTATGTTCTTTGAGCGCGGCATCCAGAGCTCCACGCGCCATCATCGCCTCAAACATCTGGTCCTGTCTTGCTCTTCGCTGCGCGCTGGTCCTTCTGGTAGTTCTCGCCTTTGCCAACCCGTTCGTGCGCCGAGTCGCAGCAAACACGAATGGCCGCTTGCTGCTCATCGTTCTCGACAACTCGTTCAGCATGCGCGCCGGCACGCGCTTTGCAGATGCCAAGCAGCAGGCGCTTGCGAAGCTCGCCGCAAAGCAGCCATTCGCAAAAGGCGCAGATTATCTCGCTGGGCGGCCAGCTTCAGATACTGACGCAGCCTATTGCCGATGCCGCCCAACTGCGCTCCGCGCTCGAGAGCATCCAGCCCGGCGATGGCCACGCCAGCTACGGCGAGCTGGGCCGTGCCCTTCGCGCACTTGCAGAAAACCGTGCACACGCCTATCGATGTCCATCTTTACAGCGACATGCAGCGCAGCGCCATGCCCGCGAATTTTGCCGACCTTGTGCTGCCCGCGAACGTAACGCTTGACCTTCATTCCGTTGCGAATAAGATCGCAACAGCCAACTGGACCATCGAGAGCATCGATGCGCCCGCGGAGTTGTCCGATCCGAAAGACCCGCATCGCTCGCGTGTACGCGCGGTCGTGGCCGGGTTTGGCACTCCGGCGGCTACGAAGACCGTATCGCTTGTCGTGAACGGCAAGACTATCGCCACTCGCAAAGTGGAGGTGCCGGCCAATGGCCGCGCCACCGTTGAGTTCGCTCCGCTTGATGTCAATTACGGCTTCAATCGCTGCGAAGTTCGCATCGAAGGCGGCGACGCGTTCCCGGCCGATGATGCGACCGTGTTTGCTGTACGACGCTCCGATCCACAGCGGGTGCTGTTCGTGCATTCCTCTGCGTGACACGCGCTCGCCGGTTTACTTCGGCTCCGCGCTGAATGCGGCGGCGAAGTCGTCCTTTGTTCTGCAGTCTGTCTCGCAAGAGGAGACGACCAATCTCGATCCGTCCCGCTTCGCATTCGTTGTGCTGTCTGACAGCGCTGCGTTGCCGGCGATTTTCGAGCACACGCTCGCGCAATACGTCGCCAGGGGCGGCAACGTATTCATCGCACTCGGCACCAGCGCGGCTCGTCGCGCGCGGATCCCCGTGTGGGACGGCAGTGTTGCCGACGCGCACGACTATGCGCGTTTGGCAGGCGCCGCCACCATCGGCGAGGTCGACTTCACCCATCCCGCGCTTCTCGACGCGCAGCCAGGGCGCGACAATGGCGGTTGGGCTGAGGCCAAGGTCTTCTATGCGGCTGTCGTCGATCCGCGCGGGGCGCGCATCGCCGCACGCCTCAGTGACGGCACGCCGCTCCTGCTCGACAAGCAGGTAGGCCAGGGGCATGTGCTCCTGTTCACAACCGGCCTTGATAACCTCACCAACGATCTGCCGCTGCATCCGGTCTTTGTCGCCTTCGCCGACCGCGTCGCGCGGTATCTATCCGGCAGCGAACGCCTCAGCGGATCCAGGCTCGTAGACTCCTACGTGCAACTCCGCGCACCCGCCGATTCCGCATCAGAGCAGGGCAGCGTCGAGGTGATCGGTCCCGACGGCCGCAGGCCGCTTTCGTTGAGCGAAGCAAAGACCGCGCAGACTCTGCGCCTCGAACAGGCAGGTTTCTACCAGATTCGACTCTGCGAACGGACGCGACATGCTCATCGGAGTCAACCCGGACCGCCGCGAATCGGATCTGCAGCCAATTGCCGATGATGTGCAGCGACTGTGGAGCGGAAGCGCTTCCAGCGGCGCATCGCAAGCCGAAGCCGGTTCTGCACACGAAGAAGGCTATCGTTCAGTGAGTTTGTGGTGGTACGTCATGCTGCTTGCTTTCATAACGGCGCTCGCGGAGATAGCCTTCGCCAGCCGCTACATGAGCACGCAGCGGGAGGAAATATGAGCAAGCGGAATGAGCTCAATTCCTATATCGAGCGAATACGGCAGAGGCTGCTCCTCGCAGCGTGGGTACGTGGCGCCGCAATCTTTACCGGCACCGCGCTGATCGTTACCATCGCTCTTGTCCTTGCTGCTCAATCAATTCGCGTTTCCCGCGCGCGGGCTCACCGGTGCGCGACTGGCGCTGTTCATCGCCCTTGCCGCTGCGGCTGCATTCGGCATTGCATTGCCGTTGGTGCGCCTCACGCGTGCGCGCGCCGTGCGCAAAGCCGAAGCCGCAAATCCTGAACTGGAGCATCGGCTGACCACCTTTTACGAGAAGGAACAACAGGGCGCGCGATCCGTTTCTTGAGTTACTCGCCGCCGACACGCTCACGGTGACGCAGCATGCCGAGCCGTCATCGCCTGGTTGAAGACAAGCGACTGTTTGCCCTGGGCGGCGCGGGGCTTGCCTGCCTCACTGTACTCGTCTGGATGATCCTGGCCGGACCCGGCTATCTCGGTTACGGTGCATCTCTGCTCTGGACCGGACCGCCGAAGAATGCGCAGCCGTTCTATGCCATCACGGTTACGCCCGGCAACATCGCCGTCCGGCGCAACAGCGATCAGCTCATCACCGCGCAAGTCACCGGCATGCAGCCCGCAAAGGTGCAGCTCTTCGCGCACTATCAAAGCGCTTCCCGCTGGGAGCCCGTTGCCATGCAGAGCCAGCCGAACACGGATGGAAGTCGCGAAGTATCAATTCGTCTTCGCAGGATTGCCCGAGAACGTGGAGTATTACGTCGCCGCCGGTGCGCTGGCCTCGCCGCATTACACGGTGCGCGTTGTTGATTTGCCGGCCGTCAAAGAGATCCGCGCCACCTATCACTATCCGAAGTGGACGGGCATGAAGCCGGTGACGGAAGAACACTCAGGCGATCTGCGCGCGATTGAAGGAACGGATGCCGCTCTCGAAATTGAAATGGATCATCCCCTGAAGAATGGCCAACTCACGCTCGATGACGGCCAGACGATTCAGCTCACCGGCGGCGACGGCAACAAATATCACGGCACTGTTCACATGGAGAAGGATGGCGCCTACCACGTGGCCGCGGTGGACGAAGGCCAACCGGTTCGGCTGTCTGAGGACTACTTCATTGCCACAGACAAGGCGCAGCCTCCGCAGATTTCCATCGACCGCCCGCGTGGCGATTACCGCGCCAATCCCATCGAGGAAGTCACGATCGGCGTCAAGGCCGCCGCTCAGTTCGGATTGCAACGATGTTCATCTTCATTATTCGGTAAATGGCGGCCCGGAGCGCGACGATCAGCCTGCTCGACAAGCCCGGCGCAAAGAGTGCCGACGGCTCGCACACGTTGCCTCTTGAAGATTTCAAGCTCGTGCCCGGCGACGTGGTCAGCGTCTACGCCAGCGCGCGCGATGGTCATGCCGAAGCGCGTACCGATATGTCCTTCATCCAGGTGGAACCGTTCGAGCGCGAGTTCTCGCAGTCACAGCAGAGCGGCGGCGGGGGCGGCGCTGGAGGCGCGGGCGGAAACAATCAGACCGAAATCTCCAAGCGCGAGAAGGAACTGATCGCCGCCACGTGGAAGCAGCAGAACAACAAGAGCGCCACTCCAAAGAGATGCGGCGGTGGCTGGACAGTTCCTCTCGGATGCGCAGCAGAAACTTCGCGATCAGGTGATGGCGTTGTCGGCCCGGATCGAGAGCCGCGATCTTTCCGCTGCCACCGAGGAGTTCACCGGTTTCAACAAGGACATGCAGGATGCCGCCGCGGCCATGGCGCCTTCCGCGGACAAACTGAAAGCCACGCAATGGAAGGATGCACTTCCACTGGAACAGAAGGCGCTGCAGGCCCTGCTGCGCGCGGAAGCCACGTTCCGCAAGATCCAGGTTGCCTTTGGCCAGAGCGGCGGAGGCGCGGGCGGCGGCAGCGCCGGGCGCGATCTCGCCAGCCTCTTCGATCTCGAATTGGATACGGAAAAGAACCAGTACGAAACCGCGCAGAACGTTTCTCCCCAGGAGCAGCATGCGAAAGACGTGGAGGACGCGCTCGCGAAACTCGACGCGCTTGCAAAACGCGCAGGAAGAGCAAGCAAATCAGCAGCGCAATCCGCAGCAAAGCTTCGAGCAGCGCTGGCAGCAGGAAATGCTGCGGCGCGAAGCCGAGCAACTGCAGCGGCAGATGCGAGGAGATGGCGAAGAACGAGCAGCAAGGTCATCAGGGGTCGAGCGCATCCGCTGGCTCGTCGTCGTCGCAGGCCAATTCTCAGCAGAGTTCGTCTGCCCGAAGCAATTCGCAAGCTCAGTCTGGTTCGCAAGATCAGGCCGGTCAGCAATCTCAGGATCGCACCGATCAGCGCGTGCAACAGGCCCTGCGGCGCCTTCAGGAAGCGGCCGATGCCATGAAGCGCAGCAGCGGTGCCCAGCAGAATGCCGATGCGGCGCGTCGGGCCGCCGAACAACTGCGCGAAGCGGCCAATCTGCTCGCCGGCACGCAACAGCAACTCGCATCCGGCAAGGTGGATTCGCTGGCACGCGAAGCAGACGCGTCTCAAAGACGAAGAGCGTGCGCAGTCTGAGCGCATCGACAAGCTGACCAGCCAGCAGCAGAACAGCGACCCGTCCGACCTCACCGACACCATGGCCCGCATGCGCGAGCGCGACCGCCTCGCGCAGGAAAGGCAACAACTCTCCGACGATCTATCAAAACTGGAAAAGAGTATGCGTGACAGCGCGCGTGAGATGGCCCCCAACCAGCCGGGGGTCGCGAAACAATTGCGCGATGCCCTCACTGAGATGGACAACTCCGATCTCGATAACCACACCCAGCGAACCGCAGACTGGCTGCGTCGTGGAATCAACCCAAATGCGAATGGCACGGAGAGCCAGATCGCGCAGGGACTCGACAAGCTGAAGCAGCAGTTGCAGCAGGCGCAGCAGGCAATGAGCGAGCAGCAGCCCGGGCAGCGCAACTCCGGCCGTGAATCCGGACAGACCGATCAGACCGCGGCGCTCGATACAATCGAGCGCCTGCGCAATCAGATCGAGTCGATGACGCGCGAGCCCGGTCGCAACGGCGGTTCCGACCGAGATCAGCAGAATGCGCAACGCGGTGGCCAACAGGCCGGTAACAGCAATGGCCACAGCGCTCAGGGTCGACAGCAGGCACAGGCCGGACAGGACAATCAGCAATTGAGTCGGGCGCCGGCGCGCCAGCCGGACGTCCTCGGATCCCCGCAGCGGCAATGCCGCCAGCCGATCAGGCGACGTGGGCGGTCCGGCGGCGACATTCGCTCTGGCGGCGCACGCACTGCAGACAGCACCGTGTGGGGCAACATCAACACCGGCAACAATCGCTACAGTTCACTCCGCACAGCAACCCCAGGCCGATGATCCATCCGCCAATTCCGCCGACACCGAGCGCACTTTCCAGCAGGGACTGCGGGAATTGAACCAACTGCGGCAGATGGTCAAAGGCGATCCGCAGGCCGCGAAAGAGGCGGAGGATCTCGCTCGGCAGATGCAGCATCTCGACCCGCGGCGCTTTCCGGGCAATCCGGCCATCGTTGAGCAGATGCACCGCGAAGTGCTCAGTTCCATCGACCGGCTTGAGCTTCAGTTGGAGCGCAGCGCGACTGCCTCGCTCGCATCGCGCACCGGGAAGCCGCAGGCAGTGCCGGAGGGATATCAGGACTCAGTCGCCGAATACTATCGCTCCTTGAGCAAGATTCCGTGAGCATTCGATATAGCAAACGCAGTGCGCTCCACGAATGCGAGCGGCGCGTTCGCAGCCCAGTTCGCCAGAATTTCCGGCTGCGGTACACCGTCTTTCACCGGTAGATCAAGGTACAGCGGAGGATTCTTTGGGTCGCGTGACCATGCCGCTGCCGAGGCGAGTTGAGCGCGAGCGAAGAACGGCAGCTTCGCCGAATTCTCAGGGGTCTTCACTGCTTCCAGCGGCTTATCGAGTTCCGGGTTTGGCGGACTCGCCGACCGGGCAGACATGCAGCAGGGGCTTATGATGTACAGGCTTCCAAATACGTTCGGATGTTTCATGCCGATGCGGGAGGCACCGTACCCGCCCATCGAATGTCCTACGAGGCAAATCACTCCGGTTCGCGGTCCCGTCCCGAGCAGTTCCGCAAGGGCATAGATCTCGGATTTGCTGGCGCTCATGTCTTTTGCGGACAAGATTCAGTCTCATTTAGAGAAGAATCCGCACGGTACTGAGACGGATAACCGGGAACTGAACGCCTTCGAATAACGCCCTTCTCATCTGCGTCTTTAGCCAATTTCGCCAGTAAAGTGAGTCATTTTTGTTGTGGCTACTTGTCGGGTGACATAATTCACCATTCAGTGTGCGAGCAGATTCTGTCGTAACCGCAAATCAGGTAGATAGGAAATCGAATGTCGCAAAGGGCGCATGAGCGCGGGCCAGCAGTCGATACTCTGGGCGGGACAACGGGCCTCAGACGATCGTTGAAGCTTTGGCACCTCGTGGTGTACGGGATCATCATCATCCAGCCTACGGCCCCTATGGGAATCTACGGGGTAGTGAGCAATGTGGCTGGTGGGCATGTTGTGACCACGATATTGATCGCGATGGTAGCGATGCTTTTCACCGCGATCAGCTATGGTCGGATGGCTCGGGTGTACCCGAGTGCGGGCTCAGCATATACGTATGTCGGGAAGGAATTACATCCCGTTCTCGGCTACGTGGTGGGATGGTCCATGCTGATGGACTACCTTCTGAATCCCATTATCTGTGCCATCTGGTGCAGTGCAGCAGGGCAAAACGTGATTCCAAGCATCCCCTATGCGGCATGGGCGGTCTCGTTCGTGGCTTTGTTCACCTTGCTTAACCTGGGAGGCGTGAAAAGCTCCGGTCGTATGAATGCGCTGCTCGCCTTGGGGATGAGCATTGTGGTGGTGATTTTCCTGGCCGAAGCTGTTCGCTATATTGCGCTGATTGTTCGTCCGGTGGCAGGCCAGTGGCTCGTACCGTTCTACGACCCCGCGACGTTTACGCCATCGCGAGTTTTTCGAGGCACTTCGATTGCTGTGCTAACCTACATCGGGTTTGATGGCATTTCGACTATGTCGGAGGAAGTGGAGAATCCCCGTCGAAATATCATGCTGGCAACAGTGTTCACCTGCCTGGTGATTGGGGTCCTTTCGGCGATTGAGGTTTATGCGGCGCAGTTAGTATGGCCGGCGCACACTCCCTTTCCCGATACCATGGTCGATACGGCATATGTTTTTGTTGCCAAGCGCGTGGGCGGGATGTTTCTCTTCCACCTGCTGAATGCGACTTTGCTGATTGCAAATATGGGGTCGGGTATGGCAGCGCAGTTTGGTGCGGCACGACTTCTTTACGGCATGGGAAGAGCCAACGCACTTCCGCGGCGGGTCTTCGGAGCGATTGACGCGCGCAATGGTATTCCTCGGAATAACGTCATCATTGTCGGAGCATGCACGTTGTTTGGGGTCTTCATGCTGACGTACCAGAGCGGTGCGGAGCTACTTAATTTCGGCGCATTCATCGCGTTCATGGGAGTGAATATCGCAGCCCTGGTCCACTACAAATTCCGGTCGAATACCAAGGTGGCTCTGGCGGTGACCGCGCCGCTACTCGGATTTCTGGTGAGCGCCTTCATCTGGCTTAACCTCAATCACAGTGCTCAGTACCTGGGCGTTGCCTGGATTGTGGTCGGTCTCGCTATTTACTTCGCCATGCGGCGGTGGGGAGGGGCGGCCACTGAGATGGACGACTTCGAACTTTCTTGATCGAAGGTCGGAGCACAGCTTGATCTGGAGTTTCGGCCACTTATGGAGTAATAATCGCGTCAGTTCCACTTTTGTTCCGAGGCAGATGCCGTGGCACCACGCAAGACCACGACCCATGTAACCCTTCTCGATGTTGCTCGTGCGAGCGGGTTTTCCGCGTCAACGGTTTCGATCGTGTTGAACGACGCGCCGCTTTCGCGCCATGTCGCAGCGAAGACGAAGGAGCACATTCGCAAGACCGCACTCGAGATGGGATACCACCCGGATGCGTTTGCTCGCTCTCTACGCCGTCGCCGCAGTCACACGATCGGCGTCCTGGTATTTGATATCTCCGATCCGTTCTGTATGTCTCTGCTGCGGGGCATCGAGGAGACGCTCTATGCAACTCCCTACCTGCCGATCATCATGGACGCCAACAATCGTCGGGAGCAGTTCGAGCGATACCTTGATATGCTGCTGGAGCGCCGCGTGGAAGGCGTTGTTGTTGTGGCGAACTGGCTATTCTCGGAGATAGATCCGCTCTCGGAAATTGAGAAGAACCATATCCCGGCCGTGGTGGTTGGGCGCGACCTCGCCGCCAGGGCTATGCAATCCGTCGTGGTTGACAATGAAGCAGGTGGCTATGCTGCGATGGAACATCTCTATCGCCTGGGACATCGTCAGATCGCCTTTCTTCGTGGACCGGAAGAGCTCGACGACAGTTCTCGCAGGTGGGAGGGGATCCAGAGATTCGCGGCGGCGGTGGGGTTGGAAATTGATCCCGAGCTCACGGCCAGACTTCCAGCCGCGCTTGACCCAAACTCCGGCTTCGACGGTGGTCTGCGGCTGACAACGGAGCTGATTGAAAGCGGCAATCCCTTTTCCGCGGTTCTGGCCTTTGACGATCTGACAGCATTAGGCGCAATTCGAGCCTTATGGCAGGCGGGACGCCGCATCCCCCAGGACTGTTCGGTGATTGGATTCGACGATGTTCCCCAGGCGGAGTTGAACAGCCCGGGAATCACGACCATCCGGCAGCCGATGCAGGAGATGGGTAGTCTTGCAACTCGCCTCGTGCTTGAGGCAATTTCTGCGCCCGAAGCCGCCGCGGCTGACAAACAGCTGCTGTATCCAATGGCACCAATATTGGTTCGTCGCGATTCGACACAGGAGCATCTGGCTGGTTTCCGGCAAAATATCTCTTGACAAAAGTGGGCGAGAATAGCACATTCACTGATATTCAAACGTTTGAATATCCCAAAAAAGGGGTTCAAACTCAATCCGGCGCGCGTGACAGTGAGAGGTGACCATGGATTCCTCGACATTGCATCAGCAAGTGCTCCGCGGCCTGTCATGCCGCCTGTTTGCTATCCCAACCTTGATCGTCGTCCTGCTCATATCGTCGGCTTTGGGCTACGCACAAGAGACAACAGGAACGATTCTCGGCACCGTCACGGATTCAAGCGGCGCCGTGGTTCCGAACGCGACTGTCACGTTCACGAACACCGACCGCGAAGCGGTGATTCGAACATTGCAGACAGACAAGAACGGAACATTTAACGCGCCCCAGTTGCCAATCGGCCACTACTCCATGTCGGTCGAGTTGAAGGGATTCAAGACGACGACCGAGTCGGGCATCATTCTGAACGTGAATGACAAACTGACGAAGAATGAGACTCTCACAGTGGGAAACGTATCCGAGACAGTTTCAGTAGAGGCGAGTTCGTTGCAAGTGGATACGCAGACGGCTGCCGCTACAGGGTTGATCACCGGGACACAAGTGAGGGAACTCGCACTCTCAAGTCGCAACTATGAGCAACTCGTTGGGCTGATGCCTGGCGTGACGTCTGATATCGGCGATGCTCTCTATGCCGGTGTGAGTGCTCCCAGCGGGAATACCAACGAAACCGCATTCTCTCTAAATGGCAGCTTTGGAACTGGCAATAACTGGACTGTCGATGGCGCAGACAATGTGGATCGTGGTGGAAACTTTACGCTGCTGAACTATCCCAGCGTTGACGCAATTGATGAGTTCAAGGTTCTACGCGGCAATTACAACGCCGAATATGGCCGCAGTTCCGGTGGACAGATCAATGTGATTACCCGCTCCGGTACGGCGAAGTTTCACGGCGGCGTATACGAATTCTTTCGCAATAACGTGCTGGACGCGAATGACTGGCTCAGCAAGCAGAGTGATCCGGTAGTACCTCGTGCGCCATTTCGTTACAATGATTTCGGCGGGACATTCGGCGGTCCCATTTTCATTCCCGGTCACTACAACACCGATCGCACGAAGACCTTTTTCTTCTTCTCTGAAGAGATCCGGCGCGTAGTTCAATCTGGTACGACACAAAGCACAGTTCCGAATCAGCAGGAGCGCGGGGAAGATCCCGCAACCGGCAGCATCCCCACCTTCGCCTATCCAGTGTGCCTTGTGCAGTTGGAAAACGGGGTCTGCCCGGAGGGATCGTCCAGTATGACGATTCCGAGCAACTTGATCAATCCGGCAGCGGCAGCCTATTTGAAAGACGTCTATTCTCACGTGCCCCTTCCGCAGGCAACGGACACCGACCTGCTCATTGCCAACCAGAGCAACATTTTTAACTATCGTCAGGAGATATTTCGCCTGGACGAAGCTTTCAATTCGAAGTGGTCGGGCTTCATCCGTCTCATGTTCGATACGATCCCAACCGTTGAGGGTGGGGGCTTATTCAATGGCAATGCGATTCCGAACATCGCACAGACAACGACGCAGTCACCGGGACAAAACATCGTAGGTAGCCTCAGTACCGTGTTCACGCCAACGCTCCTCAATCAGGTGCAATATTCATGGTCCTATGGCGCAGTGATCTCTTCAAATACCGGTCAGCTGGGGGCGACCAACTCACCGAATGTTGTGAGCTCGATCGTGCTGCCGTATCCCGAGACGTTGAACCGGCTCCCGAGCATTGGATTCGGTACATCGACGGCAAGCTTCTACGGGTTTGGCAGCTACGGAGACTACAACAAGAATCAAACGATCTTTGATAATTTGACGAAGATTATCGGTAACCACACCCTGAAGTTTGGTGGTACGTATTCTCACTACCAGAAATCCGAGAATGCTGGTGGTAACAATGCTGGGACATTTTCATTCCAGGCCTCGGATCCCAATCTTTCCGATGGGCAGGACCCCGTTGGCCAGTGGCACCAGGAGTTTGCTTACTTCCTGCTGGGCCAGACTACCAATTTCACCCAGTTGAAGCAGGATATTCGTGCCGTCATTAATCAGAATGAGATCGAATTTTACGGGCAGGATGAATTTCGTTTTCGTCCGAATCTGACGATCAACTACGGTTTGCGCTACTCACTCTTCCGCCAGCCCACGGACGCGAACGGTAAAGCGACAAGCTTCGATCCCCAGACGTTCAATACGGCTCACGCTCCGACGCTGGATGACCAGGGATATCTGTGCACCGCGGAGACGGCGCCTTGCAGTGGCGGGGCCACACCGAATGGCAACTATGATCCGCTGAACGGCGTGATTATCGGCGGCGTCAATTCTCCTTATGGCACGGCTGTTGCCCAGCAGAACAACACTGGCTTCGCGCCGCGCGTGGGCATCGCGTGGAATCCCGATGGAAAGGGGAGAACCGCAGTTCGCGCAGGCTACGGTGTCTTCATCGAATCGCCCGGAGTTGGCTTCGTTGAGAACAACGTCTTTGCAAATCCACCCTTCGTCGGTACAACGACCATCAACGGTGGGCCATTCGATAATCCCGCATTGGCGCAGGCTGCACCAAATAACAGCCCAAATCCGCTGGGGGGAACCGAAGCAAAGTTTCATCAGCCTTATGTTCAGCAGTGGGATCTCGATATCCAGCGTGAGCTGCCCAAGAACATCATTGCCGACGTGGGATATTACGGCAGCAAGGGCACGCATTTGCTTGCGGTGATCGATATCAATCAACCGATTCCCGGGTCATACGTGCCGTTTTACGGCGTTGCGCCGCCGGACCAAGGCTCCGTCATCAACTCTGGCAATGAGAATCTGATAAACCCTTTAAGACCATTCATAGGCTACGGCGGCATCGATGTATACGAACCAATTTTCATGTCGAATTACAACTCGCTGCAGGCGAGTCTTCAGAAGCGATTCGGTCCGGACTCACTGATCACGGTGAACTACACCTGGTCGAAAAACCTCTCCAACATGCCCGCCGATCCTAACTACACGGTGGTGCAGAACACACGCAATCTCGCGGCCGAGTATACATACTCACGGTTTGATCAGCGCCAGGTGTTCAATGCTGACTTCGTGTATCAACTTCCGTTTTTCAAAAATCAGAACGGTTTTGTAGGCCACACGCTGGGTGGGTGGGAGTTTTCGGGCATCGTGTCAGTTACCTCCGGTCATTGGCTGGATCCTGGAACCAGCGATGGGAATGATCCCGGCGGCGTTGGCCTTGGCACTGGCGTTTATGGAAGCGTGGTTAGGCCGAATCAGTATGGGAATCCCAACCGTAACGCTCCGCATACGGCAGCGCAATGGTTCAACTCCTCAGTGTTCGCATCGGCTCCTGGGGATCAGACGGTGCCGGGAGATGCCAAGAAGAATTCCATCCTTGGTCCGGGCCGGCAAAACTGGGATCTGAGCCTCTTGAAAAACATCAAAGTCACCGAGGGCACGGCGTTCCAATTCAGGCTGGAGACTTTCAACACTTTCAATCACACGAGCTTCGCCTCGGTGGACACGAACGTCAGCGATGGCAGCACTTATGGCACGATCACCGGCGCTCACTCTCCGCGCATACTGCAACTGGCACTCAAGTTCAACTTTTAGCCGTCGGGAAAGAAGGACTCGATGCGGATGAAGCGACGCGTCATGGCTGCCACGATATTCTTGTTGGGTTGCTGCCGCGTCGCTGTCCTAGAAGCCTCGGCGTCCGTTACTTTCCTGAGAGAAGGGTGGAATCTGCAATCGGGCTGTAAGGTTCACGATGGGGGCGAGGCGATTTCGACGCCCTCCTTTGAATCCGTTGGCTGGTACAAGGCAACCGTACCGAGCACGGTTCTTGCGGCACAAGTTGCCTCTGGGGAGTTCAAAGACCCGTACTTCGGCACCAATCTTCGCGAGATCCCGGGAACGACATATCCGGTGGGAGAAAACTTCTCCCACCGGCTGATGCCCAGCGACAGTCCATACCATTGCCCCTGGTGGTATCGGAAAGATTTTGTTGTCCCCACAAGCGACCATGTTAAGTCAATTTGGTTGCGATTTGACGGCATCAATTATCGCGCCAACATCTGGTTGAACGGTAAACGCATTGCCGATTCGACCCAGGTGGCCGGCGCATATCGGACCTACGAGTTTGATATTTCCTCTGAAGTTCTGCCGGGGAAATCGAATGTTTTGGCCGTCGAGACTTTTGCTCCCACCGAGACAGAACTTGGCGTTAACTGGGTGGATTGGAATCCGTGCCCGCCTGATAAAGATATGGGCTTGACGGGAGCGGTGAGTCTCGCGACCAGCGGACGTGTCACCCTGCGCGCTCCGATGGTGACAACTCACTTTACGAGTAATGACGCGTCCGATGCGCAGCTTACCGTGTATGTTGACGTGCACAACCTGTCGGATCGTGATGTGAGTGGGGTCGTCTCAGGTACGGTGTCCGGCATATCTATTCGGCAGGAAGTTGCGCTGAAGGGGGGCGAAGAGCGAACGGTGATCTTCACGCCGGCAGCTTTCCCTCGCCTGCGAGTGCGCAATCCAAAGTTATGGTGGCCATACCAGATGGGCACGCCAAACATGGAGACGCTGTCGCTGCAATTCATCGAAGGTGGTCGCATATCGGATGAGCAGACCGTACGCTTTGGAATTCGAGAAGTTACATCCGAGCTAACTGACAAGGGCTATCGGCTGTTTCGCATCAATGGGAAACCCATTCTGATTCGAGGCGCAGGTTGGTCCCAGGACATGATGCTTCGCGAAGATCCTAAGCGACTAGCCGAGCAACTTCATCTTGTCCAAGATTTGCATCTCAATACGGTCCGCCTGGAAGGGAAGCTTGAGACCGAGGACTTCTATCGACTGGCGGACGAGCAGGGAATCCTGGTGATGGCCGGGTGGTGCTGTTGCGATCACTGGGAACACTGGGACAAGTGGAGGGGAGACACACTTGAAGTCGCAGTTGAGTCACTGCGATCGCAAATGCTTCGGATACGTCATCATCCTAGTCTGCTGGTATGGCTCAATGGTAGCGACGGTCCGCCGCCGGAGAAGGTTGAGCGCGCTTACCTGGCTGTAGAGTCCGAGAGCCACTGGCCCAATCCGATTCTGTCGTCCGCCAGTTCCACTCCAACCTCCGTGACCGGCAAGAGTGGCGTAAAGATGACGGGGCCATATGACTACGTATCGCCCTCGTATTGGCTGGTCGATACCAGTCGCTATGGCGGAGCCTACGGCTTTAATACTGAGACCAGTCCCGGGGCCGCGATCCCGTCCATGAATGGCCTGAGGCAATTCATTCCTGCCAATAGCCTGTGGCCGCCGTCCGCAGACTGGAGCTATCACAACGGCGGTGAAGGTTTCAAAAATCTTGAAGTCTTCAACACCGCCATGAAGTCCACTTATGGTTCCACCGACTCATTAGCCGCGTATACACGAGTCGCACAAACGATGGCTTATGATGGCGAGCGGGCGATGTTTGAGGCTTACGGCCACAACAAGTACACCTCCACTGGGGTCGTGCAATGGATGCTCAACAATGCGTGGCCATCAATGATATGGCATTTGTACGACTACTATCTGGACGCGGGCGGCGGATACTACGGGGCAAAAAAAGCATGCGAACCTTTGCATATTCAGTATTCCTACAATGATCACAGCGTCGCCGTCGTTAATAGCCGCTACCAGGCTGTCTCAGGCTTGAAGGCGAGTGCTCACTTGTACGATCAGAACCTGGTTGAGTTGTTTTCGCATCAGGCGGATCTGAAAGTAGACGCAGATTCCTCCACCACCGCGATAGCTCTTCCTGACTCGGCGTTTGATGGATCTTCTTCGGTGCTTTTTGTGGACTTATCCTTGCGCAGCGCCGACGGCGAGGTTCTGAGCACGAACTTTTATTGGGTTCCCGCTAAATTGACCCAGTTTGATTGGGCAAAGACGGACTATACCCACACTCCGGCCATCAGTTATGAGGATTTGACGATCTTGCGGGATTTGCCGCCGTCAGCCATCGAAGCCGAGGCCTCGATAAAACTAACAGGAGCGGGTGAGAATACGATTCGCCTCAGCCTTCATAACCCTTCGGAGGCGCTTGCATTCCAGATCTCGCTCGAGGCAACGGATAAAGATGGCAAGCCTCAGACCGCAATACTGTGGTCGGACAACTATATGGAACTGATGCCCGGGGAGACCCGGGTGGTTACGGGGCAATTGACTGCATCAGTAATGCCGCATGCGGTCCATGTATCTGGTTGGAATATCTCCGATGAACAGATTGCGGTTAAAGAGGTTAGATCAGAAAACGCCTTATGGAAGTAAGTAGTGCGCACGAGATTACGAGTGGCGATTTAGGGGAACAATGATCAGGTTCGACGTAGTGCTCGCCGGAGAGGTCAATCTGGATTTACTTCTTTACGGCTTGCCGGAGGCGCTTCCCCCCGAGCGCGAATTGCTTGCTACCGACATGGCCATCCTCATGGGCGGCTCCCCAGCAATCACAGCGCACAACATGGCGAAGCTTGGCAGCAAAGTGGGATTAATTACTGCCCGGGCGAATGACTGGGCGGCAACATTTTGTTCGAACGAGTTGGAAGAAGCAGGAGTGGACCTCTCTCATTCGGTTTGTGCACCGCTGTCTGTGCGGACCGGCGTGACCGTGCTGCTCCAACACGAAACCGTCCGTCGTTCCTTAACGTATCCGGGCAGTACCGCATCTCTGGGATTCAACGATCTCGATCTCGACTATCTTTGCAGCGCTCGCCATTTTCATCTGTCGTCGTTCTTCCTTCAACGAGGCCTCATCGACGATGTCCCTCGTCTCTTTGCGCTGCTGAAGGAAGGTGGGTTAACTACATCCCTCGATACAAACGATGATCCCACAGGAACTTGGTGTGGCCCGTTTGCTGAGACTCTCAAATATCTCGACATCCTCATGCCCAATGAGCGAGAGGCCATGGCACTTGCACGCGAAGATGAGATCGAGCGGGCCATCCAAAACTTGTCCGCCCTTGTTCCGCTACTCGTGGTCAAGAGAGGTTCGCGGGGAGCTTTAGTTGTCGATCGTGGCAGGCGCATAGAGCAGGATGCGGTGCGGGTGTCATGGATTGATGCCGTGGGTGCAGGCGACAGCTTTAACTCAGGATTTCTTCATGGCTACGTTCACGGCTGGTCCGTGGAAAAGTGCCTCAAGGTAGGCAATCTTGCCGGAGCTTACTCGACAACGCGGATTGGCGGGACCGCAGCCTTTCGCGACCGGAAGTCGATGGAATTTTTCTTCGAGGCGCACGCCCCGGGCATCGTCGGCCGAACCTAGAGATCTAGCCGAGTTCCAATGCTCAGCCAGCATTAGGCTGAAGATGGCACGTGCCGAGGTCAGTAGTGTGAACGCAGTGAAGGTCTCTGCGAGCTGGAGGCAGGGCAGGCGACCGATAAACTTATGCTGATATTCTCAGTCGCGCCATTGTCGCCCATTCCATCAGCAATTGTTTGGCGTCTCTACCAGAACCGAAGGCCCAATATCTTGTGCCCATGTCCCGGCCTGTGCTCTGGGCGTCTCTGGCAACGCTTGCGGTGTGCGGATCGATCGACTGGGCGATGAGTCGGGTAGCCCGCTATCAACCGGTTGCTCTTGAGCCCACGAGCTCAGCGCGCGAAACTGCGGTCTAGACCACGCCAGCGACATTCGACAGAATTCGACCCATCGTTAGTCTTTGTTGACTCCACCTTTTGATGGATGCGTCTCGGAATCGCGTTGCTGTAGCTTTGCCTCTGCAGTCATCTGCGCCCCTGACGCGGCACATCGATAGTCATAGTACCTATGGCAGACGAGGGACTCGACGACAAGACGGATCTCCATACCGATGCTATCGTCATCGGCGGCGGCCTTGCTGGGCAGGCGGCAGCCATCCATCTCGCACGCGGCGGAATGCGGGTCATTTGCCTGGAACCTCGCGAGTCCTTCAACCACATTGTTGGCGAGTCACTCGACTGGTCTGCTCGGCAATTATTTGAGCAACTTGGCCTGACGATGGAAGAGCTGGTTGCCTCTGGCGCCGCGACCTTCAAGCGGCATATCACTGTTACGTCGATGGAGGGGGGCACGGGAGGAATATCTTCCGGGCGCGTGGCTTGCTAACTCCCCGTGGAACGTGGAAGTCCGCACCTTACACTTAGATCGCATGCAGGTCCACAACTTGCTGAAGGAGTCAGCGCTCGCCCACGGAGTGAAGATTCTTAATGAGCGCGCCGTTGGCTTCGAGATTCACGATCGCAGAATTGCTGCTGTCGAAACCTCGGAAGGAAGATGGATCCGGGCATCCTGGGTCATCGACGCATCCGGCGCCGCGGCCAGCTTGCTCGGTAGAGAATTCAGCCTGCCATCCGTTACTTACGGACCGCGAAAGGTCGGGCTCTGGGCTCATTTCTCCACCGGCGAGTGGGTGGAAGGCACCACGCTCTATATGCTCAGCCCTCCAGGCGAGTACATGGAATGGATCTGGGAAATTCCGATTCGACCCGGCGTCAGCAGCATCGGGTACGTTGCACCTGGATCCAAGGTCAAGACTCAGCTTGCCCACGGGCTCTCGAATTCCCAAATACTTTTTGAACAAATGCATAAGTTTGCGCGCCTTGGTTCTTTCGCTAGCGATGGTCCTCCAGAGCAGATCGCCGTCACGTCATTTCTATGCCGCACCTACAAAGGTGTCTGCGGGCCAAACTGGATCATCATAGGAGAAGCTTCATCCAGTCTGATCCAATCACTGGCAACGAAGTTACCGCGGCGCTGCGGCACGCTGCCGAGGCTAGCGCCCTGTTTTGCAGCTGTAGGCGGCGGGAGAGCATAACCGTCTTGGCCAGAGCGTCGTATAACATGCGGGTGCTCGGGACCGGGCGCTCTTTAACAGCCTCATCGAGAAGATGTTTTATGAGTCTTGACTCCGCACGCGACTGGGGTTGTTCGCGATCGCGAGGGCCTACACCGTTCCCGCGTGGCTAACCAATCTTGTCTATTCCCGCACGCGCCCGAAGCGTCTCGTCGGAACTCTGACGTTTTGTTCCGCCCTGCTCGCTACGCGTGCAGTCGTTTGGGTCGCGTCGCGATTGAGCCGCACGTTCGCTGATCGATCTCACAAATCGACCCATAGTGTAGATGGAAGAAGGGAGCAACCCCGTGCATTGCACGCTCCAAGGTAACGGCGAGGCCATTCTCTTCATTCACGGCATGCCAACCAACCGCATGTTGTGGGATGGCGTCATCCAGCAACTCTCAGGCCATCACCGTTGCTTTGCCGTCGATTTGCCCGGCATGGGAGAGACGCCTTTTATGCCATACAGCCCAGGCCATCTCGATCACCTGGCACAAGAGATTGAGTTACTTCGCATTGAACACGGAGTGAAGAAGTGGCATGTGGTGGGACACGACGCTGGTTCTGCCGTCGCCGTTCAGTACGCCGCCCGCTTTGCATCGCACGTGGGTTGTCTTGTGCTTTTGTCTCCAGCAATCTTTCCGGAACTCAAGCCGTTCTACCTTCTCAATCTGCTCCGTAAGCCCATGATCGGAGAAATGCTCGCTCCCCTTTTGCATGTGGTGTTTTGAAAGATTGCAATGCGACGAGCTATCTCTGGTGACTCTAACAATGCTTTGCTTCGCGCCTTTTACGAGCCCTTCTCCGGCCCCACTGGTGCATGGCAACTTTTGCGATTAGTGCGCTGGGGCAGACCTAAAGATATGTTAGGGCAGATTCCTGCGACGCTCGCAGCGTTGCCGATGCCCACCTTGCTCTTCCACGGTATGCGCGACGTGCTGCCCGCTGCCTTCGCTGAGCGGGCAGCCTCGCTCATTCCGAACGCGCGCATGGTCACCCTCGACACAGGCCACTTTATCCCCATTTGACCGACCGGTCGACGTCGCATCCAACCTATCCAGTTTCTTTTCCGAGAACAGTGCTGCAATAGCTGGGACCATGCCAACACGGAAAACTGCGAGGCGGCGCGATCTTGTGGTAGTGGGGGGATGATCGTTTGAACACCTAGAGCGAGAGAAGATCAGCACGATGGGAGCAGGGCTGATACGCGAGAGCCTGATCAGACATTCAATCGTAGTGCAAAGTCTTCGCAAGGTTGACGCGCAGCGCACGGCGCGCGGGCAACAGCGCTGCAGCGCCCAGGATGGCCATCAACAACAGAATTGCCGCAACGTAGCTCGCCGGGTCAAGATTGCTTACTCCGTAAAGGGCGATGCGCAGCAGTCTGGACGCCGCTGCTGCAATACCCGCCCCTGCCATCATGCCGATGGCCACGGGCCAAACGAACTGCCGCAGCACCGCCGCCAGCAACTGCACTCTTCCAGCTCCGAGCGCCATCCGTATCGCGATCTCCTTGATCCGTTGCGAGACCGAGAACGAAACCAGTCCGATAATCCCCACGGCGGCCACCAGCACCGCCGCCACACCGGTCACTGTTACCGCCTTGGCGATGTTCTCGATCAGATCCAGAACATTGTCGTGATACAGCACTTTCATCTCTCTAATTTCCGGAAACAGCTTCGCATCCAGGTTTTCGCTGATTCCCTTAATCATCGGCGCAAGACTGTCCGGTTCTCCAGCCGTCCGCACCATGACCACCATCTCCGGCATATCCGCCGGCTGTGCCGGCCAGTACTGCTCCACTGCGTCATCATCGTTGATTGCGTTCGCATGCGCGTCGCCTGCCACCCCTACCACGGTGTCCTTGGCTTCGCCATTCGGCAGTAGCTGTCCAACCGGATTCTGTCCCGGCCACTCTCTCCGCGCCATCGAGTCACTGACAATCACTGCATTTTTTTCGCCCGCATAGAACGTTCGCCCCAGACGCAGGGGAATACCCATCGTTTGGAAAAGCCCCGGCGTAACCCAGTTCGGATAAACCGGTACCGGATGGCCGTTGATGTCCTCATCCATGCGTGAAACCGTATGTCCCATCGGAGGCAGCTTCACGAGCGAAACTGACTTCACGCGCGGCAAGGCCCGAATCCGCTCCTGCATGGTATCCAGATAGGCTTGCGCCGCAGCCGGAGAATAGTTATGTTGCGCCAGTTGCGCGTCTACACTCAGTAGTTGCTCATAAGCAAATCCCGGATCGGTATAGAGGACATGAAGCGTTGCCCGCACCAGTAGCCCGGCCACAATCAGCAGGACGCAACTCGCTGCCACCTGCGCGGCTATCAATACCTGGCGAGCCATCGTCTTGTGCTGTCTCTGCCGCGCAATCTGCAGTGCCGGTGCAAACCCGAAGAACACCGCCGCAGCAATCGCCATACCGAACGTAAATAACAGTACCCGCCAATCCGGTTTGGCGCTCAGCCAGCCCTGCGAGTGGAACTCCGTCAGCGCCACCCGAAGTCCCAGCGAACTCAGGCTCAGCGCCGCTGTCGCGCCTAACAGCGCCAGCACCAGGCTCTCCGTCGCCAGTTGCCTGAATATCCGAGCCCGCGTCGCCCCAATCGCGATCCGAATCCCTATCTCGCGCTCCCGCGTAACCGCCCTCGCCAGCAATAGCCCGCCTAGGTTCGCGCAGGCTACCGCTAGAATCAGCATTGTCAGCAGAGCCACAATTGCCGCCACCCAATACATTTCCGGCTGCATAACTTGCAAATGTCCGCCCGGATGAATGTCAATGTATTCGTCATCCCAAATGTCCTTGGGATGCTGTCGGCGTAACTCGTTCGTCAGCGCCTTTAACTCCCCCGCCGCCATCTTCACCGTCGCACCCGGCGCCAGTCGTCCCCACATCCGCACGCTGCTAGCTCCGGAGTCATTAAGCAGGGTGCTACCGGTTACAAAATACGGCTGCTGCGCTATTGGCATCCAAAGATCGGGTGTCTGCCCGCCCAGGCTCGCAAACTCATAGGGCGTCACGCCAATTACCGTCGCAGGCTTCCGGTTTAGCCGCACCGTCCGACCAACGATGCCTGGGTCGCCGTTGAACCGATGCAGCCACAGCGTATAGCTCAGCACCACCACTGGCGAAGAGGTCGCATCGCTCTCCCTGGCCGGATCAAACAGCCTGCCCACTGCGGCCGCCGTTCCCAACTCCGAAAAGTAATTCGCCGTAGCAAACGAAGCGCTCGTCCCTTGCAGGTCGTCGTCCATCTGCATCGGCGGAACTCCGAGCACCGCAATCATCGCCCTCAGCGATTTCGCATGCTCTCCATAAAAGGACGCCGACAAATAAGGCATCTCGCTCGTATAGCTCTGCGGAGATCGCCGCTCCAGCCGTACAAGCGAGCTTGGATCGCGCACCGGTAGTGATTCAAGCGCCACCATGTTGAACAGGCTGAAGGCAGCCACATTCACACCAATGCCGATCGCCAGCACCAGTACCGCGGTCACCGTGAACCCTGGCGAGCGAGCCAGTGTACGCACCGCATAGCTAAGGTCCTGCGCCAGTCGGTCCAGCCAGGTCCAGCCCCAGGCTTCCCGAGCTTGTTCCCGCATACGCAGCGTATTGCCGAAGTTGCTGCGCCCCGCTCGAGCGGCCATTTCGCGATGAAACTCCATATCGCTTTCCAGTTCCGCATCGAAGCGGCGGCGATTGATAAGGTAGCGAATGCGCCGGAAGAGTTCGCCCATGGCAGGTCTCCTGGTAGCTTGTGTCTGTTACGCTGTGCGCAAAATGCTCTGAATCGCTTGCGTCACGCGATCGTACTCCGATAGCTCAGACTTCAGGTGCCTGCGTCCTTCCGGCGTGAGGCGGTAGAAGCGTACCTTGCGGTTGGTCTCCGAAACACCCCACTCGGCCGTCACCCAGCCCTTGACCAGCATTTTTTGCAACGTAGGATAGAGCAGCCCCTCTTCTACCGCAAGCACTTCGCTGGACAGTAGGTGAATCCGCTGCGCCAACGCATAACCGTGCAACGAACCGGATTGGAGGACCCGCAAAATCAGCATGGGCAGGGCGCCAGCAGGCATTCCCGACTTAGGTATATCAACCATAGGCATAAAGATATTATGGGTGCATGGCGATTGTCAAGTATACGAAGTAGAGTAACGTTCCGGGAATCCAGATTGTAGAATCGAGATCTGAGGGCACACCTTCTTTGACTTCGTTCAACGTTGGACGCCCGCTTCGACTTTCTCATTCCAATGGGTTCGAAAAACCATGCAAAGGTGTCTTCTGAAGAAACTGATCGCGTTACTCATCCTTCTTGGAATGCCAGGATGCTTGTGGGCACAAGCCAACGAAGCACTCACCGAGAAGCCGCGCCCTGGGCAGGCAGACGGGATCCTAGAGTCAATAGCAAACGCCAACTTGACAGCTGTCGGAGCTCATTTGGTAGCCGCACGAAGAGACCACAGCGCGCCCGTGGAGATGGTCTTCACGGGCTGCCAGGGGCTGGGCGTGAACCGCAAGGACAATCAATGGTGGATATTGCCCATCAGCGAGACGGGCGCCCAGATCGAGGTGAACACTAACCTGTGGGTTCTTCCGTTATATGCCACGTCGGCGGATCATTCCTGGTATGTCCGATTGAATGGCGGCGTCGCAAGCGCGATGAAGATAGAAAATGGATTGAAGGTTCGCATACAAACTGACAGTTTTGAGATCTACAAAGCGGAGGCGCGCCCCCACAGCGATCCCTTCCGCAATAAGTTCTCTTTCAAGATCGACGACGGCGTGCAATTAGAAGATGCTCTTGCTGCCTTTTATTGGGGAACCATGTTGCCCTCGGTAGTCGAGAAGACGACGGCAGCTAACTTCACCTACAGCAGCGGCTATGTTCTAAGTACATTGAAGACCAGTTCGTATGCGGGCTCCTATCCTGCTGTCGATCACGAATTTCAGATCAAAGGGAGGCTCGCAATCGGGTCCGATGCCGATCTGGACATTGTACGGCGTATGATCGAGCTCGACTTCAAGCTGATGAACGACGATCCCGAAGGGCTCTATCGTTTTCCTTGCTCCGTGCAGCCAGATGGAACGCGCGAATATCACATTCGAAGAAATAGCGTGGATAACAAGCAAAACGCGGCGATGTTTCCAGTAACGGGAAATATCGAAGTGATGGAATCGGCTTGGCGCTACTATGAAGCCAGTAAGGACGTTCCGTGGCTTCGCGCCAATATCCTCAATCTGGAGCACGCCTCTTCCTGGACTCTTTCACACGTGGATCGCTACGGGCGTCTGTGGTCCGACGTCTATTACGAAGACCAGGTAATCAAGGACGGACGCGTCACCCAGGCCCAGGCATTCGCGGCCTACTCCTTTGGTTTGCTTGCCAGCATGGAAAATGCTCTAGGCCGCACAGAACGCGCTACCTACTATTCCAGCATGTCGAAGAAGATTTCCGATGCTCTGATTCGCCCTCTTCCCATGGGATATTGGGATCAGAAGAACCTGCGGTTTATTGATTGGGTTGACCGAAATGGCAATGTTCACGATCACATTCATCTACTGGCCAATGCGCTGCCAGTGACGTTTGGGTATGCGACAGCAGCACAGGCAAATGCCGTGCGGCAACTCATCGATACAAACGCAGTTCAATTTGAACGATTTCCCAGCTTTGTAGCGGCAGACATTGCAGGGTATACCAACTCTGAGATCGGCAGTGGTGGGCCGTACGATCTTTGCGCGGCTGGAAGGTATTGGTACTGGGATGCTGTCTTCCGTGAATCGCGCAACCAAACCGATGTGATCTTGCAGCAGTTGAAGGCTGTGGCAACCGAAGGCGCAAAGGACAACTATTTCCTGGGTGAACGATATGACATGGATCATGTCTATTATGTCGATGGCAAGAACGCCCACGGGGCCGAAAAATATTACGAATATCCAAACGTCTATGCAGCAGTATTGATCTCGAAGTATTTGGGACTGGCAATTCCACCCGATGCCGATGTTTCGGTAGCGCCACAAATCAAGGGCTATGGTGCCGTTGAGTTTGATATTCCCAAGTTTGCGTTGCGATATAGCTATGATGCGGGTGGGTTTGTGCTGAAGAACCTGTCCGACAAGCGGCGACGATTCAAAGTGGATTTGTCATTTCTCGTCGTAGGAACTACGCACTACCAAATTAGGAGCAAGTCAAAAAGCGGGATGGTTGGGACGCGCTCCACTGTGGAGTTAGCGCCGCAAGAAGAGGCGCGTTGGGTTCCAGCGCGGTGAGAGACTCTCGATCACTGCGATGGCGATCGAAATTCTAGCTTATAGCTCTTTTGCCTGGTACGTGGCGTCAGCGAATGTCCCGGCCGAATCAGTAAAATGCGTTTGCGTCAATGCGATTGCTGATACGACTCCCAGAATCAATAGCTGCGCAAAAGAAGCGTTCTTGCGTCCGCCAGCACTTTCTCTCGCATCGCGGGCGCTGGCAGCATCCGAGCGATTTCAATAGCTCCGATCATTGTTGAAAAGATAGAGAAGAAAGCGCGTTCCTTGTCTGCAATTCGCTGACCAGGCATAAATGGAAGCATTCGATTCTTGTATTTCTTTAGCTCCTCAAGGATCTGGGTTTTCATCGCTTGATCGGCCCGTGCCAACTCAGGCGCAAGAGCCGTCAAGGCGCATCCGTATTCGACGTGGTCGCAATATTCCAGGCTCAGGTATGTCTTCAATCGCCTTCCATGCTCTTTCGGGCGGGGACTGCTCTCCGACACGGGCGAGGCGGTCGGCCATTTCTTTAAATCCCTCACTCAGCGACTCGATCAGCAACTCTTCCTTGCTTCCGAAATGCTTGTAGAAGCCTCCTTGAGTCAGGCCGGCGTCCCGTATCACCGCTGAAACTACGCGCCCGTGATGCCTTCGGCGCGAACGCGCCGCGAAGCATCTTTCACAATCTCCCGATGGGTTTCAAGCTTGTGTTCGGGGCTGTAGCGCATAGCTCATTATAGGATGCTTGCGATCATCTCACCTGCAGTTAGGCCGGCCGCATACCAAACCATCAAAATTGAGCCTTCCGCAGTCACCGAGCCTCCGACAGTTTGCACGTGCACCTGGGCCTCGTAATCAACATTGCCGGGGCGTGGCGCCATGGGGCCGCGAGCTGCCCCCCACGATCCGGGCAGATTAGGGTTCGCGGGCCTTGCTGGTTGTGCGGGATACGTGCTGTCGCCTTTCATCACCAGCGAGTCATTGCCGAGGGCAGTCGTGGTGGCGCTCGCAATTCTCGAAAGTGCGAGCATAAAGGTGATCTTTCCGGGATGATCTGCGGTGAGGTGCGCTACGATTGCGTGCGCCGGTGCACTGGAAAAGATTTCTCGATGGTACGTCACTCCGTCGACTGTGAAGTCTATGCCCGAGACGGCAGTCTGAATGTTGAGCCAGCGCGCGTAGTTCGTAACATCGCCACTTCCGAGCGCGCAATCGAAGTTCAAGTCGCCGAGCGTTTCATACGACGGCCAGTACTCGCTGTCTCCCTTTCCTACTGTCGTCATGTTGTCTTTAACGAGGGTCTGGGCGGTGGCGTAGTCGCCTTTACTAAGCGCCTCGCGGATGGCGGGCAGAGCCTTATAAGCGCCGGGACGATCCGCATTGGGCATGGGGCCACCGGACCAGATGGTGATGTCGTTCAGTTGAAGCTTGTCCTTTTCGGGATCTCCGAAGATCATCGCGCCCAGGCGGCCATTGCCTACCGCGAGAGCGTCGGTCCACACGTGAGCAGGCGACGCATACCACAGCGTCGATGGTTCGGCAGCGAAATCCTCGTTGCCGTGGATCCTCTTGCGGGTATTGGTTTGGGCCAGGCCGAGATGCAGGAGCAGAAGAGCTGCCAGGCAGCCAGATGCGACAGTTCTAACGGGATTCATGCATGCTCCGATCAACGATGGATGGGTTTGCTTCGGCATTGTTCCGTTTCGCCGAGTTGATATCGGCGATCACTGATCATATTCGATACAGTTAACGTTATACAACCGAAGTAATCAGAAGGGGATTTCTTCTGTTTTTTTTCCCTCTTCGGGCGGTGGCGAAGTTTTGTTGCCTGGGAAAAGCCTGTGGCGACACGGCCAGAAATCACTCTAGCCTTCAAGAGAAGGGCGCCCCCCCAAATCCGGTTCCGATTGATCAACGAACCACGATTGCGCGAGCGTTTGTGGATGAGAACGAAGGGAGACTTGGCAGCATGATTGGTTGGCTATCGGTCGCAGGAGCCTTCCAGTGAGGCCCCAATGATCACGCAGCGACTAGTTGAGGCGCCGCTGCAGTGGCGACAGCCGCAGGCGGATAACGGTTTCTTCGGTTGAGTGCATCCAACATCCGCATGATGACCGGAAAAAGGCTGTTGAATACGCCGCTGGAGCGACGTCCTACTTTGCAGTTCACTTTGGATGGCGTTGTGGTTAGTGGAGCGCCTAGTGAACTGCTGATCGAGGTCATCAATCGCGAACTGCCCAAGCGTGCCTTGCCCCAGGTTTGCTTCCATCCGCAACTTGGCCCCATCGAAAGCTGCGACACCTGCATGGTGGAAGTAGACGGTGAGTTGGTGAGGGCCTGCAGCACGCAAGTGGTGGGCGGCGTGACGGTAGTGACGGAGAGTGCGCGTGTCGAGGTGGCCCAGCGAGAGGCATTTGACCGGATACTGCAAAATCATGATCTCTATTGCACCGTGTGCGACAACAACAACGGGAACTGTACGGTTCACAATACGACCAAGGAGATGCGCGTTGAGCACCAATCCAGGCCGTTCACGCACAAACCATATCCGCAGGATCACTCGAACCCGTTCTATCGCTATGACCCGGATCAATGCATCCTGTGCGGCCGCTGTGTTGAGGCTTGCCAGAACGTTCAGGTGAACGAGACGCTGACGATTAACTGGGAGTCCGAGCACCCGAGAGTTCTGTGGGACGGTGGGGAACAAATTGCCGGTTCTTCGTGCGTTTCCTGCGGCCAGTGTGTGACGGTGTGCCCGTGCAATGCTCTGATGGAAAAAACGATGTTGGGGGAGGCTGGTTATCTAACTGATCTTCCTGAAAAGACTCTTGACGAGATGATCGATGTCGTAAAAGGCATAGAGCCGGAAACCGGCTTCGGTCCCATCATGAGTATCTCGACAGTTGAATCGGCGATGCGCGAACAGCGGACGCGACGAACTAAGACCGTGTGCACATATTGTGGGGTGGGTTGCTCATTTGATATCTGGACAGTAGGCCGCCATATTCTAAAGGTCGAGCCAGCCAACGGCCCTGCCAATGGTATCTCCACTTGCGTCAAGGGCAAGTTCGCGTGGGACTACGTAAATTCAACCGATCGCTTGACTCGCCCACTGATCCGCGCACGAAGTATGGATGGGAGCCCTGACAGTTTTCGCGAAGCCACGTGGGATGAGGCTCTGAGCCTGATCGCAAAGCGATTTACTGAGATAAAGACGCAGCACGGGGCGGATGCTCTCGCATTTATCGCTTCCTCGAAATGCACGAACGAGGAAAGCTATCTTATGCAGAAGCTAGCTCGAGCGGTGATTGGTACGAACAATATTGATAACTGTTCGCGGTACTGCCAGACGCCCGCAACGAAAGGGCTAAGCCGCACGGTTGGCTATGGCGGGGACGCCGGGTCGATTCAAGACATTGAGAAGGCGGGCCTGGTGGTGATCGTTGGATCGAACACCGCTGAAAGCCATCCCGTGCTTGCCACCCGCATTAAGCGCTCGCATAAACATCGGGGGCAGCGATTAATTGTGGCCGATCTGCGCAGGCATGAAATGGCGCAGCGCGCGGATATTTTTATTCGTCCAAATCCTTCGACGGATACGGTGTGGCTTAATGCCGTTGCGAAATACATTCTGGATCAGGGATGGCATCGGAAAGCGTTCGTCGATGAATGGGTGAACGGCTTTGAGGAATACCAGCAATCCCTGGCGCAATACACAATTGATTTCGCACAAGAGCGCACCGGTATTTCCGCGGAAACACTTCGGCAAATTGCGAATGAAGTTGTCGCGGCTGATGGAGTGTGTATTCTCTGGGCGATGGGTGTTACGCAGCACTGCGGAGGATCCGATACCTCCACGTCGATCTCGAACCTACTGCTTCTTACGGGTAACTACATGCGGCCCGGCGCTGGAGCATATCCGATGCGAGGTCATAACAATGTGCAGGGGGCAAGCGACTTTGGATCCATGCCGGATGTTTATCCCGGTTACCAGAAGATCTCGGACGATGCGATACGGAAGAGATTCGAAACTGCCTGGAAGGTTCAGTTGCCCCCGAACAAAGGTCTCGACAACCACGAGATGATCCGAGCCGTGCAAGAAGGCAAGCTGCGGTGCATGTACATCAAGGGCGAAGACACTATCACCTCCGATGCGAATGCGGGCGATGTGAGCAAGGCTCTGAGCGCCGTTGAATTTCTAGTCGTCCAGGAGATTAACTTCTCAGAGACGGCAAGATTCGCAGATGTTGTTCTTCCAGCTTCTCCTTCGCTGGAAAAAGAAGGCACCTTCACCAACACGGAACGCCGCATGCAAAGGCTCTACCAGGTCTTTCAACCTTTGGCGGAATCCAAGCCGGATTGGGAGATCATTCAACTCGTCGCGAACCGACTTGGCGCGAATTGGAGATATACGCACCCGTCCGAGATTATGGCCGAGGCTGCTTCTCTGACGCCTATCTTTGCGGGGGTCACATATGAACGTCTCGAGGGCTACAAATCCCTTCAATGGCCGGTAGGCGCCGATGGGAAGGACTCTCCGATTCTATTCACAGAGAAGTTTCCGTTTCCCGATGGCAAGGCGAAGTTCTATCCGATTGAGTGGATTGAGCCATGCGAAGAAGCAAGCGCTGAAATGAATGTGCACGTAAATAATGGCCGACTCCTCGAACACTTTCAGGAAGGGTCAATGACTTATCGTTCTCCGGGCATTAAGCGAATGACGCCCACGACGTTTGTTGAGGTCTCTCCCGAACTGGCTCGCGAAAGGAACCTCGCAAACGGAACATTCGTTAAGCTGCGTAGTCCAAGTGGGGATGTGACCGTGCCGGTTGTTGTTACAGATCGCGTGAGTGGTGCCCAGGTGTATATGCCGATGAACTCCACTGTGCAGCCAGTAAACAAGCTGACGAGTGCCAAGGTTGATAGGGATACGCATACGCCGGCATACAAAGAGCTTTCGGTGGAGATGACAGTGCTGGCTGAACATGGCCCCAACCCCTTGCCTGCGGAGAATTTTCGCCACGGTAATCCAACTCCACAGACGGGTGTTGAGGTCGAGCGAAAGTGGGGTCGACCCGACTATTGGGTTCCCGGGACCCGGTCTCAAGATGAACTTGTACAGATTAAGACAACAAGATCGTGATTGAACTTATAACGCCAAGTTGGAGAGCCAGATGTCTAATCCGATATCGTTCAGCCCCACATCAGCCGCATCCGCAATAAGTCTGCAAGATAGTTTGCGATCCTCTGTTTCTAATCATCGTCGAAATCATGAGGAGGCACGGATTGCCGGTTATGAAGTTCTGGAGGAGGCGCGTCGTCAGGGAATTCTCGATGCTCTCCACGGGTTGATGGGAGCAAAAGACACAATCGTCGAAGAGCTAGCGGATTACACAAACACACCGCAGAGCATTGCTGCTATTCGCAATTTATTCATCTTGACGAGGGCCCTCGGGCGATTCGAACCGGAATCTCTCTCAGCGTTAGCAACGAACGTGAGTGCGTCGATGAGAGAAGGCGACCAAGGCCCCCCGCCGACTCTGTGGGGACTTCTGAGACGTCTCAATCAACAGGATGTGCGCAGGGGGCTTGCGGTCCTGCTTGGCATCGCGGGCGCGCTCGGCAGGAGCAAACGATGAGCGTTATGGCGAAGGGAAACGCGTGGCTCTCTGCAAAGCCGGCTAAAGACCCGCGGGATCGCCAAAAGCTTTTGGCGGAACGATTTTCTGGCGTCTTGCAGCATACCGTAGAGGAAGTCGTAGCGGTTGAGGAGCCTCTCGAAATTCAGCTGCTCTTCGGCGAACGCGGGTGCAGGCAGGACAAATCCATCTCTATAACAATGCGCACGCCGGGGCATGATCGGGAACTCGCGCTGGGCTTTCTGCTGACTGAGGGAGTTATACGAGACGTGAGTGATGTGGTGGAGGAAGTTACGTCACGCTTTGGAGATCCTCAAACCTTGCCTGTTGGCGGACATTGGACCGCAAACAACGTTGTGAGGGTAGAACTCGACCCGAAGATCACCGTGAATATGGCTACTCTCGAGCGAAATTTCTACGCAACCTCCAGTTGTGGCGTGTGCGGGAAGGCTTCGCTGTTGGCTCTTCGGACGTTTGCGCCCTCGATGTTAAAAGATAGATTTCGAATCTCCGCTGGAATATTGCACAAGCTGCCTGTGCGCCTTCGTCAGGTTCAAAGCCTATTCGAGCAGACGGGAGGCATTCACGCGGCGGCCATCTTTGATGCGGAGGGCACGCTTCAGTGCGTGCGAGAAGATGTGGGCAGACACAATGCTCTTGATAAGCTGATAGGTGCCTCAATGATGGCGGACTCGCTTCCGTTGCGCGATCGAATTCTCCTGCTGTCCGGTCGAGCCAGCTTTGAGTTGATGCAGAAGGCGGTCGTCGCGGGCATTCCGATGGTTGCGGCTGTGGGCGCTCCATCGAGCCTCGCGGTTGCGATAGCAAAGGAATTTGACGTAACGCTGGTCGGGTTCCTGCGCGAAGACCACTTCAATGTGTATAACGGTAGCCATCGTCTCTGTTGCGGTCCGGATGTCGCGCCCAGCGAGCATCACTAATCGACAAACCGGGTCCATGTTAGAACAGCGGTTGAATGGTACAAGGGTGGATTAGGCCGCAGTTCCTTTTGCACCGGTGTTTCCGTTTCTCTTCGTCTCCACATGCTCCTGCAGCAGATTCATCACTGCGCGCTCTTCCTTCCTCAGTTCCTCCTCTTCTGCCTCGCGCAGAACCTCGTCGGTGGCCTCTTCAACCTTTCTACGAACTCGCCGCTCCAGCTTGCCAGCCAAGTAGAACTCCAGCAATATCGGGTGCACGTAACACTTCCTGCACACCGCCGGTGTATTCCCAAGTCGCTGGGCGACGGTCTTAATCGCCTCGACCACATTCTTTTTTGCCTCCGTCTCCGATGCGGATTCTTCAAACTCGCGCAGCGCCATGGACGCCAGCACGGTTCCTGCCCAGGTCCGGAAATCCTTTGCTGTGAAATTGCTACCGCTGACCGCGCGCAGATATTCATTCACGTCCGCTGAATCGACTTTGTGAGAGTCGCCCGACTGGTCAAGATATTCGAACAGTTCGTGTCCGGGAAGATCCTGGCATTGCCGGACGATCCGCGCCAGACGTCTATCCTCAAGGCCCACGGTGTGCTGCTTGCCGCTCTTTCCACGAAAATGGAAGACAATCGTCGCCCCACTCACCTGGGCGTGCTTCGCGCGCATGGTTGTCAGACCGTACGACTTATTCGCCCGCGCGTACTCTTCGTTGCCCACCCTGATCAGTGTTCGTTCCATGAGACGTACGATGGTCGCCAGCACTTTGTTTTGCGGCAGACCGGGGAGGGCCAGATCCTCCTCCAACCGCGCACGAATTCCTCGTAGTGACGTGCCGAAGAGCAACATTCGCTCATACTTTGTCTCATCGCGAGCCATGCGCCATCGTGGATGATACCGGCTCTGTTTGCGGCCCCGCGCATCCCGGCCAGTCGCCTGAAGGTGCCCGCGCGAATCTGTGCAGATCCATACGTCGGCCCACGCCGGCGGAATCACCAGCGATCGGATCCGCTGGAGAGTCTCCTTGTTCCGAACCGGCTTGCCTGCGGCATCGAGATACCGGAAGCCCTTTCCAGCTTTCTTGCGCCGGATCCCCGGCTGTGCATCGGAGACGTAGCGCAACCCAGCTTCCTTGGCGGAGAGGACTGGATCGATTGTGATGTCCCGCAATCTTCTCTTTTTCAGAGGAACTAGCATGTGGCTGTTGGATGCGGGATAGACTCTGATCGTAACCGCCAGAGTGACAGTAGAATTTGCGCAGTGCAATCCCAACTGCCCGGAGACGGGGGCTTCCAGATTGGATCCGGCGTCGCACGTAAGGAAAGATTCTCGAACGATGCGGAAAAATGGCTATGGTTCGTCGTTCTTCAGCGAGTGGTTTGAGAGCCGCTGTCTTTCAGTCCCATGTGGCACAAAAAATTGTCATGGCGGGGCACCAGTCGGTGAAAGCAGACTGCAGCAGGTTGAGCCCCACAAATACAGTTAAGAAGTACCAGTAAGGCGAGACATAGTGGCCAAGAGCAACGGATATAAGAGTGATGACACCAGCCATCATGCGAACTGCGCGTTCGACGGTCATAAGTTCTCCTTTTTAGTTGAAGCTACCTGGACTACATCGCATTCCGAGGTGTCACACTCGGCGTTGTCCCCGCGCGAGTAAGTGTGGGCGTCAATGCCGGTCTCTGGTTTTCGACTGTGGATCATGTAATAGAGTACGGGGATAGTTGGCCAGGAGAGGAGGGTCGAAGCCACCGCTCCTGCAATCAAGGACAGTGCCAGACCCTGAAAGATAGGGTCCGACAAAATTACACTTGCGCCGACAACCACTGCGGCGGCAGTGAGCAACATGGGCCGGAAGCGGACGGTGCCTGCATCAATCACGGCATCGGCCAAGGGTGCACCATGTGCCCGACGTAGTTCGATGAAGTCCACAAGGATTATGGAGTTGCGAACGATGATGCCCGCCCCGGCGATGAAGCCGATCATTGAGGTGGCGGTAAAGAACGCGCCCATCATCGCGTGGGCCGGCAAAATGCCTACCAGCGTGAGGGGAATAGGCGCCATGATAACCGGCGGCACGATAAAGGAGCGAAACCATCCGACTACCAGAACATAGATAAGTACAAGGACGGCTGCAAAGGCGAGGCCAAGATCTCGGAAGACCTCCAGCGTGATTTGCCACTCTCCGTCCCACTTCATTGCAAAGTGATCTGTCGATTCCGGCTGGACGGAGTTGTATCGCGCGAGGGTATAGCCAGCCGGTAACTGCAGGTGGTCCAGAGCACTATTCATTCTGAAAATCGCATAGACGGGACTTTCCTCGGCACCGGAGACATCGCCGGTGACGTACACCACCGGCCGCATGTTTTTGCAGTAGATGCTCGTCTCAAGTACTCCATGTTCCACGTGGGTGAGTTCGCGCAAAGAGATTAAGTTGCCATCCGCCGCATTGAGCTTAATTCCTTCCAATGCTTCCAACGAGGAGCGGTCTGTACGGTCGATCTGAACCGTGAGCGGGATTGGCTCCCGCGATGTGGCGTCGTGCACGAGCCCAGCTTCCGCGCCTGACTCGGCGATGGTGAGAGCACGTGTCACATCTGCGACGGCGATGCCGTGAAGTGCCGCCTTCGTTTCATCTACCTTGAAAGTCACTTTTGATTGTGGGTCTTCGACATACCAGTCCACATCGACGACGCCAGGGGTCTGCTGGAAGATCTGTTTTACACGGCGCGCGACGTCCAGTTGACCTGCAGAATCGGGCCCGTAGATTTCCGCAACAAGAGTCTGGATCACGGGTGGACCCGGGGGCACTTCGCTCACTTTGATGCGTGCCCCAAAGGGCAGTCCAAGCTTCACCAGTTCCGGTCGCATACGCTTTGCGATTTCATGGCTCTGCGCGCTGCGCTCTTTGACAGGAAGAAGGTTTACCTGGATATCAGCCTGATTTGGTTGGTGACGAAGGTAGTAGTGGAGCACCAGTCCGTTGAAGTTATGAGGACCAGACAAGCCCGCGTAGACCTGGTAGTTGGCCACTTCTGGCTGCCGTCCAAGATAGCGTCCGAGCAATTGTGAGACTTGCGCAGTTTGTTCAAGCGTGGTCCCGTCGGGCATATCGACAATGACCTGAAATTCGCTCTTGTTATCGAAGGGCAGCATCTTCACACGCACTAGTTTCAGTGGAACCAGTGCACAGGCAAGCAGGAGGAGTACGACAACTCCGCCGAGAAAAAGCAGCCGGTTACGGGGTGACTGGATCAGAGGCGACATGATGCGCCGGTAGAGACTGGCAGTCGAGCTTGCCTCAGACGTGTGCTGTTTCTGTTTGCCGGACGAGCGCGCCAGAAGATGCATAGTGGCCCAGGGGGAGACAACAAAGGCTACGACGAGAGAAAACATCATGGCGGAAGAAGCGCCAACTGGAATGGGCCGCATGTACGGCCCCATCAGTCCACGTACAAACGCCATAGGCAGAATGGCGGCAATTACGCCGATGGTTGCAAGTATGGTTGGATTGCCCACTTCCGCGACGGATTCAATGGCCACTTCGTTGAGCGGCCGCCCTTGATTCTGTGGCAATCTGAAGTGACGAACCATGTTCTCGACAACGACAATCGCGTCGTCGACGAGGATGCCGATGCTGAAAATCAGGGCGAACAGCGTGACGCGGTTGAGCGTGTAGCCGTAAAGGTAGAAGACTGCCAGAGTGAGAGCCAGTGTGACGGGAATGGCCAGGAGAACCACTCCAGACTCTCTCCATCCGAGGAAGATCGCGATCAGCAAAGTCACTGAGAGCGTCGCGAGAAGAAGGTGCTCCAGTAATTCGTCGGACTTAGCCTTCGCTGTTTCACCATAGTTGCGCGTCGTGGTGATGTTCACATCCGCCGGAAGAGTGGTCTTTCGCATCTCCGCGATCCGGCTCAGGACTGCATTGGCGATATCGGTTGCATTTGTGCCTTTGCGCTTGGCGACCGTAATCGTGACTGCTGGATACTCCGCTCCCACTGGTTTGTCAGCTTGCGCGCCTCCCAACCCGGTCCCAAACAGAACATAATCGGTGGGGTCCGCCGGGCCGTCCACGATTTCAGAGGCAACGTCTCGAAGATAAACAGGCCGCCCGTGATCGACAGCGACAACCACTTCCCCTACATCCTCCTTATTGCGCAGGAAGTCTCCTGCATCCACGCGAATCTGCCAGTTACTAGCGGCGTATTCGCCCGCCTGCACTCGTGCATTTGCTGCCTGAAGGCGTCCAACAACCGTGCTCGGCGAAATGGAATAGGAGACCAGGCGATCTTTGTCGAGCATCACGCGCATCGCCCTAGGCTGGCCTCCGAGGATGCGCGTCTCAGAGACGTCGTCGACCTGCTTGATGCTGTGGTTCAATTCTGCTGCGATTGAGCGCAATTGGTAGGAAGTGTAGTTTTTTCCCCACAGGGTCAAAGAGAGAATGGGAACGTCATCGATGGATCGGGCCTTGATCATGGGCTGGGACGCGCCTTGAGGAAAGCGGTCCATGTTCGAGTAGATCTTGCTGTAAACCTTTATCAGAGCATCTTCTTGACTTACTCCGACCAGGAAACGGGCAATGACAAGGCTTGATCCCGGGGCCGACGTCGAATACACAAATTCAACTCCGGGAATCTCGCGCAGGAGCGTCTCAATTGGAATCGTGATGCGTTGCTCAACTTCGCTGGGGGATGCACCTGGCATTGCAGTCATCACGTCGAGCATCGGAACCACGATTTGCGGTTCTTCCTCACGGGGAATCACCATCACCGCAAATGCTCCGAGGACAAGGGAAGCGACGATGAAGCGGGGTGTGAGCTTGGAGCTGATGAAAGTTGCGGCCATCCGGCCGGCGATGCCGAGGTGCTGCTTCACTGGCGCACCTCGACCTTCTTGCCGCCGAGTTCGCGATCTCCAGGAGACAGCACAATTGTTTCGTCTGGGGCTAGACCAGATAGGACTTCCACACCGGCGTCTTGTTTTGCGCCAATGGTGATGTAGCGTAGAGACGCAACGTGGTTTCCGTCAACTATCCATAGGCTGTTCAATGAGCCGTGAGTCACAACCGCTGATGGTGGCACCAGAAGGGCAGCGTGCTTGCCTGTCTCGATGCTCGCCGTGCCAAACATGCCTGGGTGCAAACCGGCCGTTTCACGCAGGTCGATTTTTACCAGAAAGCTATGGCTGGTTGGATCCGCGGCAGCAACGATCGCTGAGATGTTTCCAGCTATCGGTTGAGGCGCCGCCGGGATCAAGACAGGCACCTTCATGCCTCGATGGACTAGAGGAAGAAGCGATTCGTCGATTGTTACCTGCAACTGGAGCGGGCCTGACTTATCGACTTCGAGCAAAGGCATGCCGGGCATTGCCATACTGCCTGGATCGGCGTGGCGAGCGGTCACGTAGCCGGAGAATGGAGCATATAGCCGGGAATACCCTGCGATTGCATGGGCGCTTCCCTCTGAGGCCTTGGCGGCAAGCATCATGGAGCGTGCAGCTTCCAGCCGCGCTGCGGCGGCTTGCGATCGACGCTGAACTTCGTCAAACTCCTGCGGGCTGACACTCTTTTTATCCCGCAGCACCTCGTAGCGAACCAATGTTGACTTTGCCAAGTCCGCATCGGTCTCGGCACCTTTGATTCCGGCCTCGCTGCTTGCAACACTCGCTCGCGCCCGCTCAAGATCGGATAGAGCCTGCGCTCCATCGAGAACCACCAGCAGTCGCCCAGCCTGAATCTGGTCGCCTTCCCTTACGAGAACCGAATTTACCCGACCCATCATTTGAGCAGAGAGTGTTGCAGACTCTTGCGCATGCACTGTACCTGTGGCGGTGAGCGTCTTCGGCACCTGCCTTTCCTGAACCTGAGCAACTTCGAGACCGGAAACCGTGGGAGGTTCAGAAAGGTGTACATCAGCCTTGGAACAGCCAATCGGTCCGATCAGGGATCCAGCGAGAAGCAAGAGAAGATGATTTCGACGATCGTTCATTGAAGGGCCTCTACGCTGTCCGCAGTCAGCGTTCCAGTGGCGAATCTCAGGTTTGCGTATGTCAGTGTGTTCTGGAAAACGGCGTGCCAGTAATTCAATCGGCTTTGACGATCTGCGTTCCGCGCGTAAAGCCTCGGTGATCGTTGTCAGCCCGGCTTCATATCGGTCTGTGAGGATGCGCAAGCTCTCTTCGGTCTGTGCAGTCGTCGAGCGAGAGGCTTTGAGCATCTGGCTCGCTGCCTGGTGCTCGTAATAGGCACGAGTGACCTCAAGCTGGATTTCTTGATCGGCCAACGCAGTTGCTGCCTGAACTCGACGCTGAGCAATTCTTGCCGCCGCAAGGTTGTCTCGCTTACCCACGGGCAAAATGTCCAGCCGAAGTTCCGCTCCGGCCAGCCAATTGTTCCCGCCTGCACCGCCGATGGAGGGTCTGTCAGTTTCCCAGCTTCCAAATGCGCTGATTTGCGGGCCAAATGCGGACTTGGCGGATTTCACCGCAGTATCCCCGGCGTCCCTTGCCAGACCCAGGCTCTGTCGGTCTGGTCTGGTCTTGATAGCGAGACTCACCGATTCTGCGAGTGGCGCCAGATCGAACTTGCGTTCGGTCAGGGGCTGCAGCTGGCGTTGATGCGCGGGAATCGCTTGCCCGATAGATGCCTCGAGCTCCGCCCACGCAACTTCCACCCTGCCATCTGCCGCAATTTGTTCCTGCTGCCGTTCCGCGAGATTGGCAGAGGCGGTTAGCTTGTCGGAATCGACCGAAAGACCAGCAGTCACTCGGCTCTCGCTTAACGAGAGCAACGCTTTCGCAGTCTCGACACCATGCTCTGTCATTTCTGCCTGACGAATGGCAAAGAGAACGGATTGGTATGCCTGGACGACCCGATGAATGATCTCTTCGTCTGACTGAGCCGCGGCGGAGGTTGCGCTCCTCGCCAGCAGGTCCGATCTGTGAATTTCAAACTGGGTATGCCACGAATCAAACGCCATCCAGTTGCCGGAGAAGCGAGTAACGAAGTTATTGATTGGAGTGGGACGGTTCAAGCTGTCCAGCGAGAAATCCTTCGCCTGGAAATTCTGTTGACGAAGAAGCGTGCCGAAAACGTAAACCGGATCATTTCCGCGCGTTACCGATTCACCAAAAAACAGGCTTGGCAGCAAAACAGTGCGGGCCAGGTGGGAACTGATTGCCGCTGAATCCGCATCCGCTTGAGCGATTTGTCTACCCGGATTCTTTTCGAGGGACAGCGTCACCGCTTGCCGCAACGTCAAGGGCACTTCCTGCTGTCCGGATGCCGCGGCCCAAGGGACTGCGATGAAGAGAATTGCGAGACACGCTCGCAGAAGGATACGCATGTGTGCTCAGTGCCTTCCTTGAAAGGCGCATGGGAAAGCGCTCTTACTAGAAGAAAGACAAGGAATCAGGATTTGTTACAGCCGTGAGGGAGTTTGCTTTGAAGCCGGCATTTCAGGCACGTGAACGCATTCGATCGTGGGCGACATGGCGAGGAGACGAGACTCTAGGATTACGCTTCAGGACGCGAACCCGCGCTGTCCGAGACTCAAAAACAGCCAGGGATAGTTAGAACGGATAACGCCGTGCGCCGGTTTGAATGGTAATCCATCTCAAAACTGTGAATTCATCAATCGCGGCTTTGCCGCCGAAACGTCCATACCCGGATGACTTCACGCCCCCGAATGGCATCTGAGGCTCGTCATGAACCGTTGGGCCGTTGATGTGGCAGATACCACTCTCGACTCTGCGTGCTATCGCCCACGCTCGTGCAACGTTCTGGCTGAAGATGGCAGCTGACAACCCAAAGTCAGTGTCATTGGCAACCCGCAACGCTTCTTCATCACCGTCGACCCGGACCACCGTGACGACCGGACCGAACGATTCTTCGCCGTAGATGCGCATGGCAGGAGTAACACGGTCCAAAACGGTGGCCTGCATCAACGTGCCAGTGCGTTTGCCTCCGACCGCGAGTTGCGCCCCCTTTCCCAAAGCTTCTTGAACAAGATCTGAGACGCGCTGAGCTGCTCGCTCGTCCACGATCGATCCTAAGACCGTGGGCCCAAGCGCGGGATCTTGCACGGGAAGGGAAGCAGCTTTCGCGGAAAGGCGTTTTACAAATTCATCCGCAATTTTGGAATCCGCAACGATGCGCTCCGTGGACATGCAAATCTGTCCTTGATTCATAAACGCACCAAAGGCTGCTGCATCCACTGCAGCAGCAATGTCAGCGTCGTCGAGAATGATCAACGGCGCCTTGCCACCCAATTCCAACAACACTGGCTTAAGTTGACGTGCCGCTCGTTCGGCGACAATCCTTCCCACCCTGGTAGACCCCGTGAAGTTGACATGGTTCGCAGATGGATGATCGATAAGCGCTCCAACTATCTCGGCAGCATCCGCGGGATCGTTCGTAAGGACGTTGACAACACCCTCAGGAAAACCGGCCTCTTGAAGTACCGTACCGATGAGCCGATGCACGGCAGGGCATGCTTCCGAGGCTTTGAAAACCACTGTATTGCCGCATGTAAGAGGAATCGCGAGGGCACGCACGCCGAGGATAACTGGAGCGTTCCATGGAGCGATTCCGACGCATACGCCGCGAGGCTGGCGAATTGCCAAGGCCAGGTTGTCAGGTATGTCGGTGGGAATGACCTCGCCCGAAATCTGGGTAGTCATCGATGCAGCTTCGCGCAGCATGGAAGCACCAATGGCGACATTGAATGCAGCCCAGCCCTCGGTCGCGCCGGTTTCAGCGATCATGTACTGCACGAACTCGGCTTGATGCGCCAAGAGCACGTCAGCGGCACGCAGCAACAGTTCCCGGCGGCGCCCCGGTCCTGTTGCAGCCCACGATGGAGATGCTGCTGCGGCGGTCCTAACGGCAAGATCAACGTCGGAGGCACTTGCGGCGGCGGCTTGCGTTGCAGGACTCCGCTTGACTGGATTTATACGATGGAAGGTTCGCTCACTCTGCGCAGGTAGAGATTTTCCGCCGATGAGAAGTGCCACTTCATTCATACTTGCCTCTCTTTCCAATCTACAGTCCTAGAGCTACCGGCACCGACGACTATCAGAGCGTCAAGAGCGACTGCGCCAGCACCTTTTGGATAAACGACCACCGGATTAATGTCGATCTCTGAGATCTCTGGAGAAGAGCGAATCAGCTGGCCTAGAGCGAAGAGGATTTGCGCTGCGGCATCAATGTCGAGCGGCGGTGCGCCGCGGAATCCCTGGAATAGCGCAGAGCATTGGAGGGAACCGAGTTCGTGCCCGATCTGCAGGATGGAAAGATCGGCCGGCATGAGTCGCACGTCGCGCATGACTTCAGCGAGAACACCGCCAGAGCCCGCAAGCAACACGGGACCCCATTCCGGATCACTACGCGCTCCAAGAATAAGCTCGGAGCCGCTCCGTCCCATGCGTTCTACGAGGACTCCTTCGAGTTCGAGTCCAGGTCTATTTGCCTTGATGTTTCTGTGGAGCGTGAACCAGGCTTCAGCCAGGCTGTTCTCGTTTTCGATGCTCAAGATCACTCCGCCAACGTCGCTTTTGTGCGGCAAGTCAATAGCCTGTGCTTTCAGTACGACCGGAAAGTTAATGCTGCGTGCGATACGCACTGCATCCTCCAGACTCCTTGCCAACGCACCTTGCGGAATGGGGATTCCTATTTGCTTCAGCAGCGCTTTGGCACGGTGCTCGGAAATGACTCCTGGTGCGATCTCCGGCATTAATCTGGGAGGCGTATCGACCACACGGGCCAGTGGTTGACGGCCGAGCCAAGTGACTCGTGCCAGGGCACGCAGAGCCCGCTCCGGTGACGGGAAGCACGGAACTCCGACCGCTCGCAATTCTTGGATGCCTTCGGCATCGAAGGGCGCGCCTTCATCAAGGGCTGCGAAGATCAAGGTCTTCCTGGGCTGCAGAGACCTGATTGCGTGCAATATCGGCGTCAGCTTGAGCGCCGTTGTCTTCGGGTCAGTCAAGATGATTCCGAGCAGCACACTCCCGAAATTCGGGTCCTCAAGGACTGCAGGAAGGGTGCGGCTATAAAGTTCCGGATCCACCAGCCCCTGTGCGGTCAGATCGAGCGGGTTCGATGGCGGAATGAAGGCGGGGAGTGCTTCACGCAGAGCAGACTCTGCGGCGGGGGATAAACACGGCAAGTCAAGACCGATGTCCTCGCAAAGGTCAAGTATAAGGGCTTTGAACGCACCCGACTCAGTGAACACGGCAGAGCCTTTGCAAGGCAATTCGCGAATGCGAACCAGAATCTGCGATACGTCTACAAGTTCCTCCAGACTCTTGACGTGAATTACTCCAGCATGTGTAACGAGAGTGTGCATCACTTCGTAGTCCCCGGCCATAGCGCCTGTGTGTGTACTGGCAGATACCCGCGCGGCGTTGCTGCTGCCGGGATGGAGGAGGACGACGAACTGATCTTGAGCGCGAGCCCGACGCGCCAGTTCGAGAAATTGTTGTGGCTTTCGGAACTGCTCAACGACCAAAGCGATGACGCGAGTGTTCTGATCGCCGATCAAATATTCCAGGAAATCTTCAACTCCGTGCGAAGCTTCGTTTCCAGTTGAAATCGAATAGGTGAGCGAGACGCCGTGATGGCGCATATTGACTGCAATGACGGCTGCGAGAGCTCCGCTTTGCGAAAGGATTGCAGCGCCAAGCGAGGTGCTTTGCGGCTGCGGCGGGGTCACAACAAAAGTGAGCGGGATACCTTCAGCATAGTTCACCATGCCAAGGCAGTTTGGCCCCTCGATCATCATGTCGTATTCGCGAGAGATGCGTTTGAGTTCACATTGTGCCTCTTTGCCAGCCTCGCCGCTTTCTGCGAAACCTGCTGAGAATATGATCAGGCTGCCAACCTGTTTTCGACCGCACGCCCGTGCAGCTTCCAATACTGCAGTTCCGGGTATCGTTAGGACAGCGCAGTCGATGCCCACGGGTAGTTCGTCGATTGAGGCGAGACACTCTCTGCCGTGGATCAGAGGACGCTTTGGATTGATGAGGTGGAGGTCGCCGGCGTATCCGGCATTCTGCAGATTGAGGAAGACGCATTCGCCAAGCGATCCCGGAGTTGACGACGCTCCCACCAAAGCGATGGAGCGTGGACGCAACAAGCGATCGAGCCGGGCTCGAGTTATGCTCGAACTCTCAAAATGGACCAAGTCTCTCTCCTGAAGCGGGGATTAGCTGCGATAACTCTCGAGGCCAGGCTTGATACTCTTCTCATCGAGGAACTGCTTCAGGCCCTTTTCGCGCCCGTGTTCAGGATCACGCAGCTGTGCCTGGTCGAGCTTGGCATAGAGGTAGTCCTCACTCTGCTCCCAGGTGAGTTCGCGACAACGTTTAAATCCATGCTTGGCCGCGCGAAGTACGACTGGGTTTTTCGCTGCCAACTTTCGCGCCAGCATCACCGTCTCTTCGCGGAGGTTTTCAAGAGGGACTGCGCGATTTACCAGGCCCATCTCCGCGGCTTGCGCCGCCTGTGAAGGTTTCACCAGTCATGATGTATTCAAGAGCCTTGCGATGTCCGACGGTATCCGCGAGTGCCTTGCTGACAAGGTTGCCGGGCGGGATGCCCCAGTTGATTTCAGAGAGGCCAAAGACGGCTGTTTCGGAAGCTATCGCCAAATCGCATGCAACAAGCGGCGAGAATCCACCACCAAAGCACCACCCATTTACCATCGCGATAGTTGGCTTTGAATACATTCGAAGGAGCTTCCACTGCCACGTCGATGCGTCGCGGCGGATCTTCTCTTGAACGATCTCTGGAGCCTGATCTATCTCTCGGAAATATTCCTTCAGGTCCATGCCGGCGGTCCAGGATTCTCCAGCACCGGTGAGGACGAGCACTTTCATCTCGCCATCAAGCTCCAGCGTCTCCAAGATCTCGCGCATTTCGCGATTCAATGTGGGACTCATCGCGTTGCGTTTTTCCGGGCGGTTGAATGTAACCCAACCGATGTCTTCTTCCACTTCTACTCGAACTGTTGTCCAGCGACCTTCGTACGTTGACATCTCAAGTCATCCTTTCTATTGATCGGCCGGGAATTTACTTTTTACTCAGTTACTGATAAGGAGCGGAGGTTTCAGTCCAGCGGTAAGCCAACATAATTCTCAGCAAGAGAAGTGGCCGCAGCGCGCGAACTCACTACGTACTCCAACTCAGCCACTTGCCGCTTGCGATCAAATGAAGAAGCATCTTCAAAAAGATGCAACAGCGAAGTCATCCACCATGAGAAGCGCTGAGCCTTCCAAATCCGGTGCAAACAGGTTGCGGAGTAGGCGTCCAGTCTCCTGTCGTCATTGTTGCGATACAGTGCCCGGAGTGCCTCGGCAAGATAATGCACGTCGGCCAATGCCAGGTTCATGCCTTTTGCGCCCGTCGGTGGAACGATGTGTGCCGCATCTCCAGCGAGGAATAGACGTCCGAATTGCAGCGGCTCCACAACGAAGCTACGCATGCCTGTAACACTCTTTTGCAGGATTCTGCCCTCTGTTGGGCGCCAGCCATCCGCACATCCGAGGCGCGTATGAAGTTCGCTCCATATGCGACTGTCGCTCCACTCAGCTAGATTCTCATCTGGCTTGCATTGAAGATATAGCCGCGTTATACGTGGTGATCGCATGCTGTAAAGAGCGAAGCCTCGCTTGTGGTGCATGTAGACCAACTCCTCACGCGACGGTGCAGCTTCAGCCAGGATTCCGAGCCATGCGAACGGATAGGCGCGGTCGTAAATTGTAAGTGTCCCGTCGGGGAATTGAGATCTGCAGACGCCATGGAAGCCGTCGCAACCGGCGATATAGTCGCAACCGATGGTATCCGTGGTGCCTTGCCTTTCCACCCGAATGGTGGGACGAGTCTTGTCGAAGCCGTGCAGCGAAACCTCTCCGCATTCGAAGCGCAGATCGCCGCCATCACTCAATCGGCGGCTGATTAGATCTTTCACGACTTCCTGCTGGCCGTATACCGTGACTGACTTACCAGTGAGTTCGACGAAGGGAATGCGATGAAGCTGGCCATCAAGGCCCAATTCGATGCCCTCGTGCCGGAGGCCTTCCCGATCCAGACGTTGGGCGACACCCGCATCGCGTAGCATTTCCACGCTGGTGTGCTCCAGGACTCCAGCGCGAACACGCTCTTCGCAATAGGTTCGCGCCTTTGCCTCCAGAACAATTGAACTGATGCCATGCTGATGCAGTAAATGCGACAGCATCAATCCAGCTGGACCTGCACCGACTATACCGATCTGGGTCTCAAACTGTCCCATCGCTAGCCGCTATCTCGCCCCCTCTTGCTCTTTGAGGATTTCCTTTGCGGCATGGAAAGCTGCGTTTGCTGCGGGAACCCCGCAGTAGATCGCACAATGAAGCAAGACTTCGCCGATTTCTTCGGGCGTCACACCGTTGTTAGTCGCGGCTCGGATATGAAGCCGCAGCTCTTCTCCCCGATTCAGCGCGACCATCAAGCCGATTGTCAGCAGGCTTCGGGTGTGGCGTGGGAGGCCAGGCCGGGTCCAGATTTCGCCCCAGGCGTAGCGAGTGATCAGGTTTTGAAACTCCTTATCGGTAGCATCCATGGTCGCTTCGGCACGGTCTACGTGGGCATCGCCAAGCACACTTCGGCGCACGCGCATTCCTTCTGCGTGACGTTCGGTCTCATCCATTGCTGCCTTCCTTTCCCTGGAAGAAGTCAAGAATAGCGCCTGCGAACTCTGTCGATCTTTCCCAAGCCGAAAGGTGCGAAGCGTGGAGCTCGAGGCAGGTGGAGTTGCGCAATCTCGCATGCAATGCTCGGCCATCTGCCGGAGGTGTGGCCGGATCTTCGCTCCCGGTGATTACCAGACAGGGGATCTCAATCGCAGCGAGTTGGCTTTGCAGATCGGTATCGCGGAGTACGCCGCAACAGCCGATGTATCCGTCCGGCGAGGTCCGTTCGATCATGTCGCAGATCTGCGCCATTTCGTCCGGGTGGCCTTGGCGATAGTCGGAGGTGAACCAGCGTCCGAGCGCTAACTGTGCTATTGGGGCGAGTCCATGAGATTGAACGACATCGATTCTTTCATCCCATCCCTCTCGTGTGCCAATCCGCGCACCGGTGTTCGCAAGCACCAGTCTTGTAATCTTCTGGGGGGCATGGATACAGAGCCACAACCCCACCAGGCCTCCGAGCGAAAGACCACAGAGGTAGACCGTCTCGACGGAGATTCTTTCGAGCAATCCAAGCAGGTCCGTGCCGAGTTGTTCGATGGAGTAGGGAATTGGAGGGGCGGTGCTCAGTCCGTGCCCGCGAGCATCATAGCGCAGTACTCGGAAGTGCTGATCGAGATGTGGTACGACTTTATCCCACATGTGCAGGTCACAGCCCAGTGAATTTACGAGGACTACTACCGGGCCCCTCGGGGGGCCGCTCATCTCGTAATGGAGAGATGATGCTCGCATTTCAGCGGTCGGCATCAGGCTCCCCCAAGACACGATCAATGAAATACTGTGCACTGCCGAGATATTCGCGAGGTTGCAGAAGCCGATCAATTTCCGCGTGGGTGAGATGAGCAGTGACCACAGGAAGGGACTTCAATACAGTTGATAGATGTTGTCCTGTTTCTCTCGATTGGAGGACTGCGTTGCGGATGACCTCATGTGCGGCGGAGCGCCCGAGTTCTGGTGCCAGGGCCGCATTTACCGACTCGGACAGAGGCAGTCCATGCATCGCTTCGAGATTGGACGCCATTCGATCTGCGTCAACGTGCAGGCCTTCTGCTATTTCGATTGAGCGACCCAGTGCAGCCGCTGTAATGCTGAAGACTTCGGGCAGAGTCTGCCATTCGGCCTGCCAGAGTCCCAGGCCGCGTTCGTGTTCCTGCGGCATGGCAGCCAGCATCGTGGAGACGAGGCCAGGCATCCGCGTCGCGCACGCAAGAATCATCGCGCACGCAAGAGGATTCTGCTTGTGCGGCATAGTCGACGAGCCGCCTCGACCTTCCCCTGCTGGCTCGGCTACCTCTGCAACCTCCGCTTGCATCAGCAAAGCAATGTCCTTTGCGAATTTGCCAAGCGTCCCGACCAGGAGCGCGAGTACCTGCGCGACCTCCACGAGGTTATCGCGCTGCGTATGCCAGGGAAGCTCTGGTTCCTTCAATTCAAGGATTTGAGCTAGTGATCTGGAAACCGCGCTTCCTGCGGATCCGAGTGCCGCGAGAGTCCCGACCGCGCCTCCGAACTGAAGAACCAGAGCACGATCCGAGGCAGTCGTAATGCGGCTTCGGTGTCTGCGCAAGGCTGCAAGCGTGCCTGCTAACTTGAGCCCTAGTGTTGTGGGCGGACCGGGCTGCAGCCACGTTCTCCCAGTCATCACGGTTTCAGCATGCATCTGAACCTGCTTTGCGAGCGCAACATCCAAGCGATCGACCGCATGAAGTGTGAGTTGCAAGCCTTGTCGCATTTGGAGAACCAAAGCTGTGTCGAGGACGTCCTGACTGGTCGCACCGAAATGTATAGATCGCGCCGCGGATTCATTGTCCTGCTTCACCTTCGCAGTGAGTTGCTGGACGAAAGGGATCGCGATGTTGCCGGCCTCGTGAGCGGCGCACTCGAGAACCTCAAGGTCTATGAACCTTGCGTCGAGCAAGGATTTCAACGCCGCTCCGGATCCTGACTCGGCGACGCCTTGCTCTTCCAGCGCACACGTCAGGGCCCATTCAAAGCGCATCATGGCACGCAACTGTCGAGACAGCGAAAATGTCTCTGTCATCTCCGGCGTTGAAAAGAGAAAGGCGACACTTTCAGAGCACATACCAGAAGTCCCTTCTACCACGCGAAAAAGACGGTTTCATTCTCACCTTGCAGGATCACGTTCCACTCAAACATATTTGAATTGTCTGAATTGGAACTGGCGATAAGTGTGTGCCGGCGTTCAGCGGGAATTTCAAGCAGGACAGGATCGACAACATTGGCGGGTTCTGTCCCGAAATAGACGCGTGTGAGCAAGTGTCGCAGCAGTCCCCGCGCAAAGACGAGCACAAGCATGTGAGGAGCCTGGAGACGACCGTCGCCAAACGCCATGGGTCCGGGTTTATTCAGTGCCACAGTGAAGTTTCCATGGTCATCAGTTGCGACGCGATGGAAGCCCATTGGGGGGCCACTCGACCTTGGAGTGGACCCGGAATAGTTCCCTTGGAAATCCGCGCCCCAAAATTCAAGCATCGCATCCGAAACCGGCGCGCCGCCGCTATCCAGCACCTTACCGCGAATCTCAATTGTGTTGATTGTCGAATTGTTTGCTGCTTCCTGACCAATGAGGTGCTCCAGCCCAATTCGAAAATACGGGCCCACCGTTTGCGATCCGGTTGGTACCAACTTGGTAGACATCATTGGGCAGACTCAAAGACGGTTTCTTGTGAGCCGCGCAGGACAATATTGAATTCGTAAGCGAGCGCGTAATTCGACTGTGAGCGTTCCATATCAAGGCGGGACACCAGTCGTTGTCGTGCGGCTTCGTCAGGAATGCTGTTGAAGATCGGGTCAATCGGCTGCAATGGATCGCCAGGGAAGTACATCTGCGTGACGAGCCGAGACAAGATTCCCGCACCGAAAAGTGAGAAGTGAATATGAGAAGGGCGCCACGCGTTGTGGTGATTGCCCCAGGGATATGGGCCCGGTTTGATGGTCTTGAAAAAGTAACGGCCGTCGGTGTCCGTAAGCAGGCGTCCGCCGCCCGAGAAGTTCGGGTCTAGTGGTGCATCGTATCCATCCACCTTATGTCGGTATCTACCCGCGGCATTTGCCTGCCAAACCTCGATGAGAGCGCCACGCACCGGCCGTCCATCCTCATCCAGTACGCGTCCATGCACAACGATGCGTTCGCCGAGAGCTTCGCCTCCATGCTGCGTGGTGAGGTCACTGTCGTTCTTACTGATTAAATTGTGCCCGAATACCGGTCCGGTTTTTTCTGTGAGCGTCTCAGGGAGCACGATCAGAGGCATGCGCGGCGATCGCGCAATTGTTGCTACGTATGGCGGAAAGCAGAAGTCAGGCTGCGTCCCCGGCGCGGCGAGTTGAACTACGGGCAAATCGATCAACGATCCTCCTTACACCTTCTCCATCGCCAATGCGATGCCCTGTCCGACTCCGATGCACATCGTGGCAAGTGCGAGCCTCCCGCCTGACTTTTCCAATTGATGTGCCGCCGTGAGCACCAACCGAGCGCCGCTCATTCCGAGCGGATGACCCAAAGCAATGGCTCCGCCAGTTGCATTCACTTGTTCAGCGTCGTCGGGCAATCCCATTTGCCGCAAGCAAGCAAGGGTTTGGCTGGCGAAGGCTTCATTCAATTGGACCCAATCGAAGTCGCCAATTGCTTTTTCAAGACGGGCGAGAAGTTTATGCGTGGCAGGAACCGGACCGAGCCCCATTACTCGCGGGGCGACCCCCGCCGTTGACATGCCTAGAATTCTCGCTCTGGGCTGAAGACCGTGTCGAGCCACTGCGTTTTCCGATGCAATGATCAGTGCGGCCGCCCCATCATTGACGCCCGACGCGTTGCCTGCAGTAACTGTGCCCCCTGAAAAAAGTGGCCGTAATTGCGCAAGTTTCTCTGGAGTCGTATCGGGACGTGGGTGCTCGTCGCTCGACACCTTCGTAGTGCTCTTGTCGTCTGAAACTTCGACGGGAACGATCTCCTCCGCGAGGAAACCATCCTTGACGGCGCGTGCCGTTCTCATCTGACTGCGCCACGCGAATGCATCCTGAGCCTCACGCAAAACGTCACAATCGTGAGCTACATTTTCGCCTGTTTCAGGCATGGAATCTACCCCATATTGGTGGCGCATCCTGGGATTAACGAATCGCCAGCCAATCGTCGTGTCATTGATTTCGGCGGACCGTTGAAAGGCTGATTCGGCCTTACCAAGGACGAAAGGCGCGCGCGACATGGATTCCGCGCCGCCGGCAATTATAAAGTCTGCTTCACCACACTGAATAGCTCGCGCCGCACTACCAATTGCATCCATGCCAGATCCGCAGAGCCGGTTCATCGTTGTGCCGGGCACGCATTCCGGAAGACCAGCCAGCAGGAGTGCCATGCGAGCCACGTTGCGATTGTCTTCTCCCGCCTGATTGGCACAGCCCAGCACCACCTCATCCAGTTCACCCCAATCGACACGTGGATGACGCCTTATCAATTCACTTATGGGAATTGCTGCGAGATCATCGGCACGGACCTTGGACAGAGCCCCGCCGTACCGGCCGATCGGCGTGCGAACTGCATCGCAGATAAACGCTGATCTCACTCTGGATCTCCTTGCATCCCGTGGGCCAATGCAGTGCGTGCTTTTAGATCGCGCAAAGTGCTAAGTTCGGCTGCGGTTGGGCGTACGGTCAATTCGCAACTGTCGGCAAAGGAAACCTTCCAACCCGTGTTGGCTGCAATCATCTCGCGGTCAACACCCGGATGAATGCTGGTCACCTTCAGCTCTCGCGTAATTGGGTCTGGCTGCAAGATGCACAGGTCTGTTATCACTGCTGCCGGTCCCATGCCCGAAAGGCCGGCCGCTTCTCGAGAGCTTCCACCGGTAAGAAATCCGACAGATGTAATGAAGTCGAGTTTTTCCACGAAGGTGCGTTTGGATTGCTTCACGATAATCAATACCTTCTTCGCTGAAGAGCTGATCTCGGGAGCGCCTCCTGCTCCCGGTAGCCGGACTTTCGGCTTGTCATAGAATCCGACCACTGTCGTATTTATGTTTGCAAAGCGATCAAGTTGTGCCGCACCAAGGAAACCCACATCGATCCTTCCCCCTTGCAGCCAGTAGCGGAATATTTCAGGGGTCGACACTACCGTGTCTGCTGTTTCTGCCAAGTTGCCGTCGCCAATTGAGAGCGGCAGAACAGGCGGCTTAGCCCCGATGGGTCCGGACTCGTAGACCAGAACTGCGTCTGGCGCGTGGGTCAGGCGAGCCAGATTCGCTGCTGTGGAAGGCAACCCGATACCCACAAAGCATACCGCGCCGTTGAGAAGCATGCGTGCCGCGGTCACGGTCATAATTTCCTCGGATGTGTAGGGCTCGCTCATTGATATACCGCCTGCACTTGCGGGTCACGTTGCAGTTCCAGGTATTCTCCGAAGTCCTTCGTTTCTAGAATGTGTTGTTGAAGCCACGCGCTGAATCGATTTCGATCCCTCGCTATTCGGTCCCATGCGTGGTAAAACGCGTTGTCGCGTTCGTAATACCCGTGTGCGTATGAAGGCATTGCCCCCTTGGGCACTTCGCAAACCGCAGTCACGACCCAATGGGGCAAGATGCATGCATTCGGTGGCGCGTCGAGTGAGTCGACTCGTTCCTCCACGGTTACGATGGCGCGCTTGCTCGAAAGTACCGCCTCCTTTTGCACACCCAGGATGCCCCACAGCAACACATTGCCCTTCCGATCAGCTTTTTGTGCGTGGATCACGGCGACATCAGGTCGCACCGCGGGGGTAGCTGCAAAGATCTCTCCTGTAAACGGGCAAGTGATTGACCGGATCTGCGGATTGACGCGAGGGAAATCGGAACCCGTATATCCGCGCAAGACGGTGAAAGGAAGGTTAGCGGCACCGGCGACGTAGGCGTTCGCAAGATCGCTGTGGCTCCGCTCTTCAATTGCCAGGGGATTTGGCCAGTCGTTCTCTACCGCATCGCGAAAGCGATGAAGTGAGCCTACGCCTGGATTTCCGCCCCATGAGAAGGTGAGTTTCGACGCGCAACCAGCGCCGATCAACTGGTCGTAGATGAGATCGGGCGTCATTCGTATGAGCGCGAGATTCCGACGTTTTTGCCGGATAATCTCATGGCCCGCAGCAAATGGAATCAGGTGAGTGAAGCCCTCCATTGCCAAAGTGTCGCCATCGTGCACGTTGGCAGCAATAGCCTCTGCCAATGTCATCCACTCCGCCATCCGACCTCCTTTGCACGAGAGCAAGCATTATTACTCTGTTGACTGTTCTTGTACAAGGTGTGCGATAATCGGCCATCGAGAGCGAGCCATGCATGGCGAGAAGGTTGTAACCCAACCCCCTGAATCCGGTGTTGCCGACAGGTTCGCGATGCGCGCGGGAAATCCCGATTTTGTTCTGTCTCTTTCGCGGGGCTTGAGCGTCATTGAGAGCTTTGAGGGATTTCGCGACGGTCGCAGCATCGTGGAGATCGCTCAATCTACGGGGCTTTCGCGCGCGTCCGTTCGACGGATCCTGCTGACCCTCGAATTGCTTGGATATGTCGAGCACTCAAGACAGGTGTATCGCCTCAAGACTCAAGTCTTGCGGCTTGGCTTTTCATTTCTGTCGTCCTCTTCGGTCGTTGAAGCGGCGAGGCCAGTGCTGGAGCGGATCACCGAGACATTGCACGAGTCGTCGTCGATGAGCATGCTGGATAGAGAAGAGATCGTATACGTGGCCCGTTCCGCTGCCAGTCGGGTACTCGCCGCGGGTCTCTCCGTAGGGAGTCGCCTACCGGCCTACTGCACATCTATGGGACGCGTACTGCTTGCTGCTCTTCCAGATGCGGAGCTCGACGCTTATCTTCATGACTTGAAACCGAAAGTTTACACTTCACAGACGATCGTCAAAGTATCCCAGTTGCGGAAGGCTATCCAAGAGGTGCGGAAGCAGGGATACGCAATCGTGGATCAGGAACTGGAAGCGGGACTAAGATCGATTGCGGTTCCTGTTTGCACCCGTGGCGACCGGGTTGTCGCAGCGATTAATGTAGGCACACACGTATCGCGGGTCGATCAGGCTATGCTCGTGAAGACTTGCCTGCCGGCATTGCGGAACGGTGCTCAGGCGCTCCGCGACATCCTGATTTAGGCCTGTTGTGGTAGGCGTCGACGCATTTCGTGGTGTTCTGGATGTGGCTTGTTTCCAATTAGGAGGGAGTAGGAATGTCATCTTCATACCGAGCCGATCACGTAGGAAGCTTGTTGCGGCCGCAAGATTTGCTTGACGCACGACGGGCTCATCTGCCTTCGGAGGAACTCGAGGTGTTAGAGGATCGGCACATCAGGCGGGTAATGAACAAGCAGCAAGAACTCGGGCTAAGCGTATTCACCGACGGTGAACTGCGGCGCAGCAATTTTATGAGCGACTTTACCGACGCGGTGGATGGTTTCGACGCGGGCGATGCCGTGCCCCGGAGCTGGAGCGACAACGCACAGAAGACGACCGCGCCGGCGCCCGCGGTGAGCAGCATTGGCGGTGTTGTGACTTCGCCACTCAAACAACGCGAGCCCCTGACTGGACGTGAGGTGCCGTTTCTGCTCCAGCACTCGCCGGGCCCGATCAAGATCACTTTGCCCAGTGCTACTCAGTTTCCCGCCATATCGTTCAAGTATGGCGCTACAGATTCCGCGTACCGGGATCCATACGCACTGCTCGACGCAATCACTGCGATCATGGTGCAGGACATAGCATCTTTTGCGGGATGCGGCATCTCATATTTGCAGATTGATGCGCCGCGCTACAGCTACTATCTCGATCCTAAATGGACCGCATGGATGGAGAAGGAACTGCGAGTGGATCCAAAACAGATGCTTTCCGCGTCTCTGGATGCAGATAATGCGTGCTTCGCCGCTGCCCGCAAGCTGGGCGTCACCCTGGCAATTCACTTATGCCGTGGTAATAATCGCAGCCATTGGTACGCGGAAGGCGGCTACGATTCGATTGCTGAACGGCTCTTCCACGAACTTGCTGTAGATCGGTTTCTTTTGGAATACGACGACGAGCGCTCAGGCAATTTCGAGCCACTGAGGTTCGTTCCCGCGGAAAAGATTATTGTGCTCGGGCTGATTAGCACTAAGCGTCCCGAATTGGAGCGAAGGGAAGATGTGCTAAGGCGGATTAACGAGGCGGCCAAAGTTATTCCGTTAGAACAGTTGGCTCTCAGTCCGCAATGTGGATTCGCATCGACCATGGAAGGGAACCTGCTGACGGAAGCTGATCAATGGGCGAAATTGCAGCTTGTCGCAGAAACGGCCAGGGAAGTCTGGGGTTGAATCCTGGAATTGGTACGCAATAACTGCGCACATCTGGTAACTACTTCGAAACAGCGTCATGTACCGCCAGAGCCACGGTGCCGGCGTGGACCGCCACCGCAACCAGGATGCCGGTCATTGTTAGTCCTAGCATGGCGATTGCGAGGGCAATCATCCTTGACGCCGTACGTACTGGCCGCAGATCGCCATAACCTACGGTCGTTGCGGTGACGAATGACCAGTAGAAGCTGTCGAATGGAGACCACCCTTCCATCTTTCCTGCAAGTAGCCCCAATCCGGCTATGACCAAAGCCAAGCTTAGGAACAAAGGAAAGCTTAGCCACAGGCCGAAGCCGAACTCTCTGAGAAATGTGATCGTCAGACCCGAAAACAACACGTCATTCTCCTCCAGCAAACTGGCGACAAGGGAATTACGGAAGCTCCACAGCCCAGGAGACAACCTTCCAGCCCCCGTTCTCTTTGGTCCATAACAGCAGAAGAGCGGGAGATTGTTCCTGATCGTAATTCAATCGACTGGCGCTCAAATAATATGTTCCGTACTTCGCATCATCAGGCCGCAAATCCTGAGAAGCTTGGGGCGCCTGACGATGTTGGCACAAAAAGCTATCGGCCTTCTGGTCTGGCACGGCCATGATTGCAAAAGCTTTTGAATTTTCCTGCTGGACAGGGCGCAGCAGATCGTTGAGGGGTTGCATACTCGACATCATGTCCGAGAGATTTGCACTCGAGGGGATTTTCGCCAGCGGTTGTCGTAGCCCCGACTGAACTCTGGCGACGGGAGTCAATTTCTTCTGGTCTGCGGTGGGCGTCGCGAGACAGGCGTACGAGCGCGGTGACGCAAAGGTGGAAGCCTGGACTACATTTCGGTTTACAACCCAAGCCTTGTAAAACTCCGTGATGCTTTGTGTGGCGGCGGGATCACCGGCAATGTTCAGCGGTTCTTCCGCTGCTGGTAAAGCGGGAGCGGCTCCGTTGTTGGGGAGGATGCCTGCGTTCCCGTTATCTTCGATGCGGATGGCAATGATTTTCCAGTAGCCGCCCTCCTGAGCCCAGAGCAGGGACATAACCTTGTTCTCACTATCTCCTTGCTTTGCGCGCAACGCGGTGGCGAAATACTTCTCTTTGGAGCCTTTGTTCGTATCGCCGTTCGGTGCGGCGATGCATTCCTGGTCCTGTCCCATGTCCGGCGGCAAGCTAACCAGTCGAAATTCGGAGGGATATTCATTCTTGGTCGGTTTCAATGTTTGCGACCATTTGTCGGCCGGCTCAAACACGTCAGAAACTGAATTCATCGTGCCAAGGCTATCGCTGAATCTCGTCATTGCCTTGAGTGTTTGCAGCCGGATCATCCCCTGTGGCACAGATTGCGTGCTCTTCTGCGCCAACACCTCCAAACATGGATAGCTGCGGCGTGAAAAATATGCGACGGACTTATTGGGTTCCTTCGCGACAACCCAGCTTTGCAGGAAGTCGTGCGCGCTCTTGTCAGGACCCTGATCGGCTTTTACGCCGGGATTCATGGGAATGCGCCCAAGGCGCTCTGTGGCGATCTCCTTTGGGGGCGCTCCGCCACTTCCGAGTTGCCCGAAGACATCGCGCCACCACCCATTGAGGCCTGACCAACGACCGTCATGACGGGCAAGGTTGTCACCTGCACGGACATCGGAGTTGGCGGAGGACAAATGTCCATTGACCAGACCCTTCGGAAAGCCGGAAGAGCGATAGTCAACGTCGATGTCCGACAGTTTGTGGTCTCGAGAAATTGAGAACTGAATCGATGGAGGTCCCTTCTTCAGCCTGTAACAAATGGGAAAGCCCTTGTGATAAACGCTGTTCTCCTTATCCTGAAGGAACTCTTGACTCCGGCTCAGGATCTCGACTGCGTCGGGCTTCAGGTACACATACAGGCGGAACTGCTGGTCGCCGCTTGCGCCGGATTCCTCCCCCATCACCTGATCGACGGCGTCTACCAGGTCAATTGCCCGTCCAAGGCTCTTGCCTTGCGAATCGGTCATCTGAGCATTTATCAGCGCATGCGTTACAGCGTCGAAGGTAGTACGGATGGATAGCCGAGCGCCGTCATACACCTGCTGGGGAACAAGTGTGCTTCCGGTGGTTGCGTTATAGCTGCGGATGAAGTTGTTTATCAGGCGGACTTGTTCTGGGCGTAGCTCTGCATAGGATCTCCCAAGCTCCAAAGTTCCGCCTTCTGGCTTGTGGGATGGGGCTGCCTTTTTCTGATCCGGCTGCGTTTGAGCAACAACCAACGCGGGCGGGAAGACGAGGAAAACGATGGGAACTATGAGTCGGGCCATTTGTTTCATCGTGACTCTCCACGCAGGAAGCGAGATCGACTTAGGTAATGCATCAGCCTGATGTTACAGTCTGCAATACAAATACAGTACTCCACGTTCTTCTTAGCCTGAGGATTTTTCAACGGTTTATCAACTCCTCCGATTCGGCAGCTCAAGAGCGATACCCACGGTTAGGCCGTCAATCTCCTTTTGGGCTCTCGCGCCCGGCCCAAAATCAGAGAAGAAAGAGGGTGGCGTGCGATCTCAGTCTGGGAGCGAATGCAGGATGCTTCGCTTCGGATGATAACCTCTATTGCTGAGAAGTCGCGCCCGCGAATCAGTCGCTCAAGGACCGTGATATGAAATGGGCGCTGGCGTAGGCGGTGGCATCTGAAAGGCTGGGCGCGGGGCCTGTGCTGCTGGCGGCTGCGCTTGCTGTTGAGCTAGGATTACCGTCGGCCCGCACTGCACACCCAGGGCAAAAAAACAAACTACACATTTTGTTCCGATACCCAGGGCCCCGAATCGACGCCAGGCATTACTCCTGAAGAAGCGTACAAGAACATGGGCGGCGTGCCTATGGTGAAAGGCGACCAGGGTATCTGGGAGGTCGTGATCGGTCCGATCGAACCTGGAATCTACCGTTACACCTTCACGGTTGACGGCGTCAGTACCACCGACCCTCGCAATCCGATTATTTCGCAGTCGCTGACCCAGGTCCGCAACATGTACGAGGTTCCGGGGGCTGCATTCATGGAGTACAGGTCTGGAGTGCCGCACGGCGCTATCGCGAAAGTCTACTACGACTCAGCCGCCATAGGCGGACAGCGCCGCATGCATATCTACACGCCGCCAGGACATGAGAGTGGTACTTCACGCCTTCCCGTCCTTTATCTTCTGCACGGGGGCGGCGATTCGGATGATTCATGGAGCACGATAGGGCGCGCCGGTGCCATCCTCGACAACCTGATCGCCGCCGGCAAGTCCGTACCCATGATCATCGTGATGCCCGCCGGCCACATCACCACCGACTTCCGGTTGACTCCCGGCTTCCGCATGGGACACTACGCATTTAATGACGACCTTGTTTACCCGTTGCAGAGGGTCGGAATGCAAGAGTGACTGTGCAACTGGCATTCGCCGCCAAGGTACCGTTGCAACCAGCCGGGTAGATGCGGAACTGACTTGTGTTCATTGCTCCGCCTATCGCGACGGTCAACGGCGTCGGGCTTCCGGTCAGGTTCTGCACCGTGAGCGTCTTTTGACTCGCAATGGGTTGTAAAGGTTGCCTGCCATACCCTAATTTTTCTGCGCTGGAATCAGTTGAAGCTGTCGATCGAAACTCTCGGGTGTATTCGCCGGAAGAGAGCGAGCTTTTTTAACAAAAGATTCGGGATTTTTCCAAGCTCTATGCTCACCGAGAATATATTTGGTGCTACAGGTCGCCGGCCTGCGATCCAGGGTTTTGGCGCACCGTGACATGTTTTAAGCGTTCGCATAGGTACGATTTCTGGCGCGAAAATATCTCGGGCTCGTCTAGTTCACCGAAGCGCATTACGTAGCCGGGAGGTGCTGCATATGGATAATGTTGCGCACGCGGGGCAATGGTAGCCGATAAGAGTTCACATGTACTTAGCGCGGAGCGCCGACTGCAGGAACTAGGCATTCAACTGCCTGCCGCTCCTACGCCGTTCGGGAGTTATGTCGAGGCACTGCAGACGGGCAATCTAGTTTTTCTAAGCGGAATGCTGCCCGTGGTGGACCACAAACCAAAGTATCTCGGAAGGCTCGGCAAAGAGCTCGATGCTGAGGCTGGCCGCGATGCCGCAAAGACTGCGGCGTTGAGCGCGCTCGCCGCGGCCAAAGAGTACCTGGGCTCACTCGACAGAGTCAGGCGCGTCGTCCGTCTCGGCGTATTTATAGCGACCTCAGGCGATTTCTTTGATCAACCGCGAGTAGCAGATGGTGCGTCCGATCTTTTTCGCGACATCTTTGGTGCCGATAAGATGGCGGTGCGACTGGTGATCGGCGTTGCCAGTCTTCCGCTTGGGATGCCTATCGAACTCGATCTTGTTTTTGAAGTCACCGAATAGCGCTCGCAGCGTAAGTACATCTATCAATCACCCAGGAGCGACAGGAGGATTTATGTCTACGACAACGGTTGAACTAGCAACGATGAAAGTCGCCGAAATTTCTAAGCCAGGCGCAGGCTTACAAATCGTCGACCGCAAAATTCCTGAACCGAGCGCGGGACAAGTACGGATCAAAGTGCAAGCATGTGGTGTCTGTCATAGCGACGCGTTCACTGTTGAGGGTGCCTGGCCCGGTATTCAGTATCCCCGCGTTCCCGGCCATGAAGTGGCGGGTGTCATCGACTTAGTGGGAGCGGGGGTGACGGCGTGGAGCAAGGGACAGCGCGTAGGAGTGGGCTGGCACGGCGGCCAGGATAATACCTGCCCCGAGTGCCGGCGCGGAGACTTTCGCAATTGCCAGAATCTGCAGATTCCAGGCATCACCTATGACGGTGGATATCAGCAATACATGTTGGCGCCGATCGAGGCCCTGGTGGCGATACCGGATAGCCTGAGCGACACCGATGCAGCGCCGCTGCTCTGCGCTGGAATTACCACTTACAACGCTCTGCGCCACAGCGGCGCCATGCCAGGCGACCTGGTTGCGATCCAGGGTATCGGCGGGCTGGGTCACCTGGGAATTCAGTTCGCGAACAAGTTCGGGTATAAGGTCGCGGCGGTCGGCCGCGGATCCGAAAATGCGGTTCTAGCAAAAAAGCTTGGGGCGAGTATGTACATCGACAGCAAAGCTTCGAAAGCGGCAGAGGTGCTGCAGAAGCTAGGCGGCGCAAAGGTAATTCTGGCCACGGCCCCTAACTCCAAAGCGATGTCTGAGCTGATCGATGGTTTGGGACCAAACGGCAAGCTAATTGTGATTGGCGCGACCGCCGATCCCATTGAGGTCACACCGGTCCAACTTATCACTGGAAGCAAGTCCATTCAGGGCTGGGCCGCAGGCACTCCAGCAGATTCCGAAGATACGCTCCGCTTTGCCGAACTCAGTGGGGTTCGTCCCATGATCGAGACCTATCCTCTTGAGAAGGCGGCGGAAGCGTATGCCCGCATGATGAGCGGTAAGGCCGAGTTTCGCGTGGTCTTGACGATGCGGAGTTAGTCGCCCTCGCATCAGGACACATCGCGAGCGCGGTTTGGGGACTCGCATAAAAGAGGAGGCAAGCGATGCGGCCGCTCAAGTCGATCTGTTGGCCCCGGTGCTGGCGATTTTTTTACATCACATTGGCCGCCGTTGTGACGCTCGCATCCCTTCCATCGGTGGCACAAATACAGGCAGGGAAGGGTGCTATGGAACCGCAGGTCTTTTATCGCACCGTGCAGGTCCACGGACTGTCCATCTTTTATCGAGAAGCCGGACCTAAGGATGCCCCGACCATCCTCTTGTTGCACGGCCTGCCCTCGTCATCGCGGATGTTTCAGCCATTACTAACGCGACTTGCCGATACCTACCATCTTGTTGCTCCGGACTATCCCGGCTTCGGACACAGCGACTGGCCCGAGCCGAAGCAGTTCGGTTACACGTTTGACCATATCGCCGAGGTGATGGACGGCTTCACACAGGCTTTGAACTTATCGCACTATACGCTCTACATGCAGGACTACGGCGGTCCTGTGGGATTCCGCATGGCATTGTCGCACCCGGAGCGCGTCGAGGGTCTCATCGTGCAGGATGCAGTGGCTCACAATGAAGGACTCGGCGCGAATTGGGCAACACGCCGGGCATTCTGGGCAGACCGGTCGGCCAATGAAGAAGAATTACGGAAGAATCTGCTATCGCTTGGAACAACGAAGACCCGCCACGTCGGAGATGATCCTAAGGTAGAGCTCTACGATCCGGATCTTTGGTCCGATGAGTTCGCATTTCTGAGTGCGCAGGGGCAGGCGCAGATTCAAAGCGATCTCTTCTACGACTACCGCACGAACGTCGAAGCCTATCCAAAGTGGCAGGCCTGGATGCAGAAAACGCAGCCCAGGCTTCTGGTGCTTTGGGGCAAGCATGATCTGTCATTCGATCTCGGTGAACCGGAACGTTATCGCAAGGACGTGCCAAACGCGCACGTGTACATGCTCGACGCGGGACATTTCGCTCTCGATACCAAGGCAGACGACATTGCGGACCTCGTGCGTCAGTTCATGAAAGCACAGAGGTAGATTGCGGGTCTGGTGAGTTCGAGCAGAAAGCCTCCAAGCATCACCGGTCCAACTGGTATGCGCCTTGCATTGTCGCGCGCGGGGACGGCAGAACTCCCGACGAGGCGGCTGCAGATGCGACGTTGCACTTGGAGCTAGAGCGCAGCCTTGCGCCGACTATCCAAGACTCGAAAGATGCACCGCGACGGTTGTAGGCTTCTCGAAACTTGATACAGTCGCCGAGATACGATCAGTGCACTCTCAACTTTCAGGTGCAGTAGAGCCACTAGGAGCAGGTTCAAGATGGTTCATCAGAATGTTGGCGATCAAGCCGCTCCAACCCGTTTGATGGCTAGCTCCGCATCCGCGCCCCGTGTCCCCATGAAAGTATTCATGAAATGGTATGAGATCTCTCCAAAACGGATCATTGTTAAATAAATCGCAGTCACCGAAAACGGTCCTCTTACCATCCGGGCCCCGCAGGAAAAGGCGCTCAAGCCGGTGCGCTAGTTCGTCGGCCACACCACCCAGGGACTTCATTTGGCCTGAGCCCGTGGGACATTCGATCTCAAATTCACTTCCGTAGTAGTTGTGGTACTCCTTCAACGCTTCGATCAGCAGAAAGTTGGCCGGCATCCATATTGGCCCTCGCCAATTTGAGTTACCACCAAAAAGGTCGGTCAACGATTCGCCGGGTTCATAGTCCAGGCGATATTCCTGACCATCTAACTTGAGAATTAGCGGATGGTCGCGATGGTATTTGGAAACTGCTCGTACACCATATGGCGACAGGAATTCTCGTTCATCGAGCATGTATTGGAGTATTCGTCTCAGTTGATCTGTGCGCACGAGCCCAAGAATCAATCTATCGTTGGGGCCGGGCACGACCATGGGCCCGGCGGAATCTATCAGGTCGGGACGGTGTTCTATGAACCACTCACGGCGCTTTTTAAACTCAGGGAATCTGTCGAATGTCTCTGCTGGTGCAGTAGACGCTCCAAACATTGGCACGAAGCCGACCATGGTCCGGGCTCGAATCGGCAAAGGCTCATTGTTAGTCGACAGTAATTGATCGTAGAAGAATCCGTCGTCTTCATCCCACAGAGAACTTCCAGAACCGCTCCTGCAGTTCAGAGCGTTCGAGACATGAATAAAGTGCTCCCAAAATTTGCTCGCCAGATCCTGATAAACCGGATCTTCCCCGGCAAGTAACAACGCCGTCGATAGCATGCTCTTTGCAAAAGCTGCCAACCACCCGGTACCGTCAGCCTGGCCCAGCATATATCCAGGAGGAAGTTGGTTGCGGTCAAAGACGCCGATGTTGTCCATACCCAGAAAGCCACCCTGAAAGATGCTCTTGCCCGTGGCGTCTTCCCGATTCACCCACCAGGTAAAGCTCAACAACATCTTCTGAAAGACTCTCTCGAGAAAAGCGTAGTCGGCAATCCCAGTGCACTCGCGGTCAATCTCAAAGACAGTCTTGGCGGCCCACATCAACACCGGAGGATTCACTCCGTTAAAATCCCATTCGTATGCGGGTATCTTTCCATCGGGATGCATGTACCACTCCCGAACCATCAGGATGAGTTGTTGCTTCGCGAGATGCGGATCAATGTGTGCCAGGGTGACGCAATGAAATCCCATGTCCCACGATGCGAACCAGGGAAACTCCCACTTATCAGGCATGCAGAGGACATCGCGGGTGAACAGGTTGGTCCACTCGCTATTGCGACCGTCCAAGCGTTCCGGTGGAGGGAGTGGCTGAGATGGGTCACCATCAAGCCAGTCAGTGACGACGTAGTGATAGTACTGCTTGGACCACAGCATTCCGGCAAACGCCTGACGTGCGACCAATCGTGCATCGGGCGTAAGGTGCTTGGGCAGTACCTCAGCATAGAACTCATCTGCTTCTTCTCGACGACTGGCAAACGCGCTGTCGAAGTCAGCGAAAGGAGTTTCCAATGCCACGCCATCGACCGCGTGTGTAAGTCGCAATGTGAGCGTGACTGTTTCGCCCGCGCCGACAGTGCGAATATATCGAGCGGCGGCTTTCGTTCCGGTTAAGCCGGGATTCACGGCATCGCGCTTGTCGCCAACAACATATTCGTGGAATGCGTCTTTGACATATTTCGATTTCGACGATGAACCGTAGAGGCGCTCATTATTGGTTTCGTTGTCAGTAAACAGCAGTTCTCCTGCATCGGAGCAATACAGTATGTATTTGCCGAGTTGCCAGTGCTCTGCAATCAACTGCTTGAATTCGCGGTCCACTTGCGGCGCGCTCGTGATGCTAGGACGCCGATCATCCCGTCCCCAGTCCCAGGTATTACGGAACCACAGGGTTGGAAGAACTTGAATAGAAGCCTCTTCGGGGCCACGATTGGAGATGTTAATTCGAATCAGCAGGTCTTCCGCTGCGACTTTGCAGTATTCAATCTCCACATCGAAATAGCGGCACTCATCGAAAATTCCCGTATCGACCAATTCATACTCCCGGTCTTTCCTGGTTCGTCGCGCGTTCTCCGTAACCAGGGTGTCATAGGGAAATTCCGCCTGAGGATACTTGTAGAGATACTTCATATACGAATGGCTCGGTAAGTTATCAAGATAGAAGTAGTATTCCTTGACGTCTTCTCCATGATTGCCCTGGGGCCCGGTCAACCCAAACAGCCGCTCCTTCAGTATCGGATCGTTACCGTTCCACAGAGCCAGGGCGAAGCACATGTACTGATGCCTGTCGCAAATGCCGGCAAGCCCGTCTTCGTTCCAACGGTACGCACGCGAGCGAGCGTGATCATGGGGGAAAAAGTTCCACGCATCTCCGTTCGCGCTGTAGTCCTCTCTAACGGTGCCCCACGCGCGCTCAGCAACAAAGGATCCCCAGCGATTCCAACCGCCAACCTTGTCTCTGTTCAGCGCCAGGCGAAGGCCTTCCCGGGTGTCATAAATGCTCATAAAGCCGATCCTCGGTCTACACGTTGGGATATGAGTCTCGTGCTAGATCACCTGCAATGGCCCACGCGATGACGCTGCGACTTCCTATCTGTTAGAAATACATGTAAGAAGCTAGCAGGGCAAACAAAGGCGATTCTCAGGTCGCCACAGTTGCTCTACTGGCGCTCAGTATTCAGATTACTGCTGGGCACCAGCACCAGTTCGCAACCCCCACTCGAGGAACAGCTGACGATTCCCCCGCGCAGCAGTCGCGCCTTGGATTGCGCAGGCACTAAATCGGGAAATCTCATAGCGTCAATCACCTGAGCAACGTCGCCCAAGCGCTTCTCGCCTGACATTTGTATCGATGCCAGGGCGCCTGTCGCTGTTATCTGCAAGCGAAACGCTCCCCAGCGGCTCGCACTCTCCGGACGCGCGAACTTGTATGTGCGGGAGTTCTGTAGAAGCAGCGTGGCGTTTTGCGGACCGGGCTTTACGCCCCCCTTGGTGAGCCGCGCAATGCTGTCGTTGATGTGTCGCCGCACCTCTGGGAAAGCGTTGCCACCCTGGATCGCAGCAGCAGCGAGAGAGTAGGTCAGCATCGCCTCATCCTTATTCCCAGCGCTTCGTAGAGCTGAGCGAGATGATCGCCCACGTCAGGATGCTGCGCGTTAAGCCATGACGCGATGATCAGCGGCCTGGCCTCTTCGAACCTGGCTTCAAGATAAAGAATCCACCCAAGCGTGTCCCAGGAAGCGATCAGCAGGCTGCTGTCAGCAAAGGCCTTGCTGTTTGCCTCGGCGGTGGTGATCGCGGCGCTCTTCTCCTCCAGTCGGTTGATACACTTGCGCGAGGTTTCTTCCGCGTAGGACAGGTCAACTCCGGTTTGCGCGAGAGTGTATGCGGCATCGTTCATCATTCCCGGATCATCCGTGCCGTCCATCGCGCTCTTGGCGACTGCGCCGGCCTCTTCCTTCCGGCCCAGCTTAAGGAAGGCATTGCTAAGCGCAAGCCGGAGATTTCGGTTGTCGGGACTGCGTTCAGTTGCGGTTTGTAGTGTCTTGAGAGCTGCCTGATCTTCACTGGCCTGCGTTTGCAGGTACGCAAGGTAGAGAGAGATTCGCGCACTGCCGGGATGTTGAGCGAGATAGCTTTGCAGCATCTGGCGCGCTTCTGGAGCATCGTTGCTCTTGTCCTGGGCCATCGCAAGAAAGACGACCGCGCCCTCGTTATCCGGGTGCTGTGCGAGCTCTTTTCTGTAGGCAGCGATGGCCTCGTCGAACTTGCCTCGACGGAATGCGACATCGCCGTACATTCCCCACAGGTACTGCTCATCGGGGTTCTTTGCCTTCACCTTCTCGAGCGTCGCCCATACCCCGTCAAGGTCTCCTGCCCTGAGCTGCGTCCTGGCTTGCTCCATTAAATCTGCTGCTGACAGGTTGTCGGGTGTCTCCGACGCGGCAGGCTTCGCTTCACTTGCGTTGGGCTGCTCTGACTGCGTCGTAATCCTTGGCTTGCTCGAGCCATTCTTGCGAGCGATTTTCGGCGGGGCCGGCAGCTCTTCCGCCGGCTTTGAAGACTTCGTAGACTGGATTAACTGGATCCATGGCTCGACGCTCAGGCCAATATCTTTTGTGAATGTCTGATACCTCTTCCACTCCGACTTAGGTAGCTTCTTCCTGAGCACGACGATCTTGCGCTCGACAACGATCTCTTTCCCGTCGAAGCGGTATGTCTTATCAAAGGTCGCAAAGTCTGTCTGGACGTGAACTGGGTCGGGCAGATCGGTCTGGTAGCCAACCGGCAGGTGAACGTGGGCTAAGGCAGTTAAGGTGCGGGGAGCGCCAAGTTCGATGTCCACGAGGGGAGCGCTGCTGTCGCTACTAAGAACGGACAAATCGGCCACAGGAAAGGGTGGAATAATCCGCAGGCTCTCCCATTCGCCGTACGGGTGTTTCGCGTAGTCGTAGGTCATCACAATGGGCAGCGAAAAGTCGCTCGCAATTGCGAAACGTGTATTGCTCGTGGTCCCGCTGAAACCTGTGACGGGAGAAAGATATTGCGATGCCTTGTCCCATTCAGCAGGCGCCACGCTGCGTGCAAGAGCCCGTACGATCAACTCGTCATCGTCGCGATAGCTAGTCGTCATGTGACTGCTCAGCTTACCTTCCGCATCGAGCGTTGCGTCGGCCTCAAAGCGCGCTTCGAAGGGATAAGGCGCGGCAGCCGGCGTACGCTCAAGTGCAGCTGGCCCTGCTACGGGCACCACGAGCGCTTGCTGATCGCGGATTGTTGCCGACAGGTAGCGGTAGGGCGCAACCTCTGGCGTACTGTCGAGCCAGATCTTTCCGTCTGGCAAATTAACGGTCGTTATAACGTGGTTAAAGAAGGCCGGGGAAGGCACATCCGGTACAGGTGCTATGCCTGCGCCAATGAGCGCAGGGGCAGTGCTGAAGCCCTTCGCGCGCAATAGGGCCTCAAGCAGTGTGTCTTTGTCCTTGCAATCCCCATATTGATTTGCCATGACCTCTGCGGCGGGATGTGGCTGGAAACGTCCTGCACCGAAGTCGATGCCGACATACCGAGTCCGCGTCGATACATATTCGTAGATCGCGCGGACCTGGTCCTCCGGAGTCTTGGCATCCTTTGTAATTTCGTTAACACGGGCACGAAGGGCATCATTGGGTTGAGCGCGCGCCAGCGAGACACTACGGTACCAATCGCCCACCTCCGCCCAGGTGTGGAAGGTTGTCCAGGCCACCGACGCCAGCTTGCGGCCGTCCGCGTCCTCATCGGGATCCTTGGGCGCCACAGCCTTATCAGAATCGTCGCCTTGATCGGAGCTTTTAGGGGCGGCTACCAATTGCGAAACCTTCCAGCTGTAGCTTCGCAGCCCGTCGTGCTCGGTGATCACTGCCGTGTGCTTCGGACTCCACACCTGGACGTACTTGTCCTTCGGCACCTCCAGTGTGAGCACTTCTGACAGCACTATCACTGTTCCCGGGGCGGTGAAATGGTTCGCACCCCAGAACTGATCAGGAGCCTCCGCTTTGTCTATCGAGGTTTGCACTTCGTACTCCAGTGTGTCGCCTGCCGCTAGCGAGCGCACCGGCAAATGCTTCTCCTTCAAATCACTGTAGAGCGGTGCCTCGCGGGTGACCGCTGCAGGCATCTCAATTGCATCCGCTGCCGGAGTCTCGATCACGCTCCCATCCGGCTTATGCACGCGGACCAACTTGATGTTCGGTGTCTCATTGGCGGAGGCATAGGAGAAGGACAGTACGCCAAACTGCCGGGCAGCGCCCTCCGACTGAATGCGGACTTTGACATGGACAGTGCGCTGACCGGTGCCGTCAGCGTGCATTAGAATACTGTTCTCTGAGAGCTCAAAGACAAGCGCTTCGTTGCGATACGCGTCCGCGGCGGGCGACTTGACCGGGGCCTGAGCAAAAGCTGCGATAGACAAACAGGCAGACAGAAGTACAGAGCAACTTGCCATATGGTGCATATAAATACAGGTATATAGCAAAGTGATTCGGCGGCAGAGAAGAATTGTTGGACCAGGGCGCTGATAGAACGGCGCGAGGAAGGCGGCGATCGCCGATGCGCGCCTTACCCCATGCAGAGTCTAACTCCATGCGGGCAAGCTATTGATTATAAAATTCTTACAGGTGAAGCCGACTCGGCTGAGGGGGGCCGGATGTTGAGAAGCCGAACTGCGCGTCCAGACCCCAATGTCGCCCAGCAGGTCGCCGCCAGATCGCGGCCAGTTCGCTTCGAGTCTGATACTTTCGATGTCAGATGGAACCGTTTTCGGCGGAGTGTTCGATGAATGAGCCTGGCACCAACGCACCGGGAGTAGTTCGAGTATGGGAAGAGGACGTTGTCCATCCAACCTACCCCGCGCAACCGGCAGATCCAAATCCGATGTTCCTTGAAAAGCGCGTCTATCAGGGAAGTAGCGGCAAAATATATCCCAATCCATTTACTGATCGCGTTGCAACAGAGAAGTCCGACAAAACTTACCGCGCCATTATGTTGGAGAACGAATATGTGCAGCTGATGATCCTGCCTGAAATAGGCGGTCGTATTCACGCGGGCTTAGACAAGACCAATGGCTACGACTTCTTCTATCGCCAGCACGTAATCAAGCCCGCGCTGGTGGGTTTACTCGGACCCTGGATCTCCGGCGGCGTCGAATTTAATTGGCCCCAGCACCATCGTCCCAGCACCTACATGCCGGCCCATGCGCGGATTGAGAAGAGTGCTGATGGAAGCTGCACCGTTTGGCTGAGTGAGCACGAGCCGATGAACCGTATGAAGGGTATGGTCGGCATCTGCCTGCATCCCGGCAAATCCATCGTTGAAGCAAAAGTTCGGCTCTACAATCGAACGCCTCTGCCGCAGACATTTCTCTGGTGGGCCAATGTCGCCGCTCGAGTACACGACGAGTACCAGGTCTTCTTCCCGCCGGATGTACATTGCGTGGCCGATCATGCAAAGCGCGCGCTGTCATCCTTTCCAATCGCGCGCAATTTCTATTATGGAGTGGACTATCGCGAGGGAGTAAACATCTCGTGGTACAAAAATATTCCGGTGCCCACCTCTTACATGGTGGCGAAATCGAACTACGACTTTTTCGGTGGCTATGACCACTCCCGACATGCCGGACTCGTTCACGTATCGAATCACCACGTCGCGCCGGGCAAGAAACTGTGGACGTGGGGAAACGCTGAGTTCGGCTACGCCTGGGATCGGAACCTCACCGATGCTGACGGTCCCTACGTCGAGCTGATGGCCGGCGCATACACTGACAATCAGCCGGATTTCTCCTGGCTGCATCCGTACGAGACGCGGACGTTCAGCCAATATTGGTATCCCATCCAGGAGATCGGCCCGGCGAAGAATGCGAATAAAAGAATCGCGATCAGTCTTCACATGGAGTATGACTGCGCCAGGATCGGAGTCTGCGCGAGCGAAGCTATGAGCGTCAAAGTTGTGCTGACGCATCTCGGCAAAGTCATCTATGAGCGCGAAGCAGAACTCAAGCCAGGCTCGCCCCTCGTTGACTCAGCCAATTGCGGAGCCCTTTCAGACGAAGCTCTGCAACTGAATGTATTCGACAGTGCCGGCAATCATCTTCTCGCGAGCGGGCAAGAAGCTGCCCTCGAGGAGCCTGCCATAGAAGTTGCCACCGAACCACCGCTTCCCGAGGCTATCGCCACGAACGAGGAACTCTACCTCACGGGATTGCACCTTGAGCAGTATCGACACGGGACGCGCCAGGCTGAAGACTATTGGCTCGAAGGCCTGAAGCGCGATCCCGAGGATTCGCGGCTGAACAATGCAATGGGACTGCATGAGCTGCGTCGCGGAAATTTGAATAAAGCGCACAGCTACTTTCTCTCAGCCGTGCGGCGACTGACTGCCCGCAATCCCAACCCCTATGATGGCGAATGCTATTACAACCTCGGCGTAACCCTGAAGTATCTCGGACGCGCAAAGGAAGCTTACGACGCGTTCTATAAAAGCACATGGAACTCCGCCTGGCAGAGTGCCGCGTACTATGCCCTCGCGTCCATCGACACGCAGCAGGGTCGGCACCAAGAAGCACTAATGCACCTTGAACGCAGCCTGCGAACCAATCCTGATCACCTGAAGGCATGCGGCCTGAAGGCGGCGATTCTGCGAAGGTTGGGAAAAACTCGCGATGCCGCCGCAACCGTAGATCGCACTCTTGCGACAGATATGGCCGACTTCCGAGCCATGGCGGAAAACTTCCTACTCGCGCCCGGTAGTGGTGACGCGGATCGATGGATTCAAGAAATATCCGCAGATGTACAGTCGCTGCTTGATATTGTCTTCGACTACATCTCTGAGGGCCTTACCAAGGAGGCCTTTGATCTGCTCAAGACCGTTGTCGAGCGCGGTGGCGTCCAGTATCCGATCGCCCTATACCTCCTCTCCTGGCTCGCAAATGAACTAAACGAAGCACCGCTGTCGGCAGAGTTTGCCGCGCATGCTGCAACGTCCTCACCGCTATATTGTTTCCCTGCGCGGATTGAAGAGATGCTGCTTTTGCAGTGGGTCGTTCGCGAGCATCCCGAAGACGCAAAGGCTCTCTACTATCTGGGAAACCTGTACTACGACAAGCGGAGATACGATGAAGCGATCGCCTGTTGGAGGTCTTCCGTCACGCTGGATCCGGCCTTCTCCATTCCATGGCGAAACTTAGGCATCGCCCAGTACAACATCTTGGGCGACGCGACCGCTGCGCTTGAATGCTACCGCACCGCATTCCAGTGTGCGCCATTCGATGCCCGCGTGCTGTACGAATGGGATCAGCTGAAGAAGAGAATTGGTGTAAGCCCTGCTGCGCGAAAAAGCGCATTAGACGAACACCCCGACCTTGTAAAGCTGAGGGATGACCTCACGATCGAGTATGTGACGCTACTCAATCTCCTCGGCGCGTCTTCGAGAGCATTGGAAGTATTGTGCTCCCGCAAATTTAATCCCTGGGAGGGCGGGGAAGGCCTGGTGTCAGCCCAGTATGCACATGCTCACCTTATCCTCGGCCGGGAGGCCTTGTCTGCTGGTGACTCGGCCGCTGCATTGGCGCACTTCGAGGCCGCACGGCACTATCCAGAAAACCTGGGAGAAGGGAAGCACCTGCTTACCCTCGAACGAGATATCGACTATTTTTCCGGTCTTGCCTCGCAGGCGTCCGCCGACCAATCGTTGGCCGCCAAGTATTTCTCCCAAGCCGCGGCGCCGATGCGCGGCGTGTCGATGCATAGCTGCTATCAGGCGATGGCCCTGCGCCAGTTGGGTCGCGAGGAAGAAGCCGTGCAAGTCTTGAGCGAACTTCTGCAGGATGTGGTCCGACAGGAGCAGGCGGAACCCCGCATCGATTACTTCGCAACTTCGCTGCCCAACATGCTTCTGTTCAGAGATGACCTCGCAAAGCGCAGAGACATTGACTGTCTTCAATTGAAAGCTCTGGCGCAACTGGCTTTCGGTAATGCGGAGAGCGCGATGGTGTTATTTCGATCGGTGCTGGAATTGGATCCCAGTCAATTGGTAGCCAGTGCTGAGTTACGGCTGAAACAAGTTGGCGGGCTGCCGGCTGTCTCGCAATTAGCGACCGGCCACGCCTCATGATCTTTGCTGCGATCACTAACAGAAGAGCTACGGCCACACCGCATGGTTGACATGAACGAAGACGAGAGTCCATCGTTGGCCGGATTCAGCCGAGCGACAACCCCTCTGGAAAGTGTTGTACTGGAGAACGAGTTTCTTCGCGTCGTAATCCTGCCGGGACTCGGCGGGAAGATTTCTTCCATTCGCATTCTTCCCGAAGGCGAAGAACTACTGCAGCAACCACTTAGACCCTACTCAACGCGCACTGCCGATATGAGCTTCGAAGATGGAGACGCGAGCGGAATTGACGAGTGCCTTCCCAGCGTATCTGCTTGCCAACTCAGCACCCCAGGCGGCGCCATCCCGGTGCCTGATCATGGGGACTTCTGGGGGCATTCTTCATACTTCGCGCGCAACGGCAGCGAGCTGAATATTGTGGCCAGTGGAACCTCCTTGCCCATATTGTTTCGCCGACGAATCAGGCTCGAAAGACGCAAGCTCATCCTGAGCTATTCGGTTGAGAACATGAGCGAAGACGTTGTGCAGTATGTCTGGTCAGCGCATCCATTGTGGGCGGTTGAGGACGGAGATCATATAGCGCTGCCGGATGCAGTTCGCGAGGTCTCGGTCGAGTACAGCTATCGCTCGCGCCTGGGAGACAAAGGCAGCCTTCACAGTTGGCCCCGTTCCACTGACGCAAATGGTCGAAGTATTGATTTGAGCGCAGCCAATTGGCAGGGCCAGCAAGTCGCGGACAAAGTGTTCGCGCAATCGCCCGCAAAAGGCTGGGCCGCCCTAGAGCGCATGCGAATTCGCCGTCGTATTGTTACTCGATTCAATCCCATGAAGTCGCCCTACCTGGGAATCTGGCTGAGTCATGACGGATGGCCTGCGGGCAACACGTCGCGTCAACATTGCGTTGCGCTGGAGCCGTGCACGGCCCCCGTTGATTCGCTTGCCCTGGCCATCGAAAAGAACCTTGCGCGAAGCCTGCCCCGGCTGGGCAAGGATGAGTGGGAAATAATGCTCGAAGTGGAATCGCTCTTCTAGTCCGGCTATCTCCTTGATCTAAACATTGTTTCCAGCCAGCACGAACACCACATTGTTCAAGCCGCTCGGCTGGCTTAGTATGTCGGCTGAGGTCTTCTATGCTTTCGCGCCGTAGCTTTATTCAGACAGCAGGATTGACGGGAGTTGCACTCTGCACCAGGCCGATGCTATTTGCCGGGGAGCCCGAGCCACTGCTCCTTAACGAATTCGGATACGGCGATGTCTTCCTTGCACCGGGGCTTGCACAGACTCAGTTTGAAGAGACTCAGGCGGTGCTGCTATCTCTGAACGAGGACAGCCTGTTGAAGCCATGGCGATTGCGTGCGGGATTGCCTGCGCCCGGGCCAGACCTGGGTGGCTGGTATGACGAGCTTCCTCTGGATAAGACCGAGAGCGGCGGCCATGGCTTCGCACCTGCTCATTCCTTCGGCCAATGGATCTCCGCGCTCTCTCGTGGATACGCGGTTACCGGGGACCCACGGACCCGCGCAAAGATCGTTACTTTGCTGGATCTTTATGGGCCAGCCATCTCCGGACGCTTCTACACCAACTTCCGTTTTCCCGCCTACGACTACGACAAGATGGTCATCGGGCTGGTCGATGCTCACCGTTATGCGGGCCTGTCGCAGGCGTTCCCGCTACTCAATCGCACAACGGATGCCGCAGAGCCTCATCTACCACCGACAGCGCTCGATCGGGATGCTCCGCAAAAGCAGTGGCGCGCATCGATCGGCAACAACACTTCCGATGATTATCTGTGGGACGAGTCCTACACCATGGCAGAGAATCTGTTTATCGCCTGGGAGCAGGGTGCGGGGGAACGTTACCGCCAGATGGCCCCGCGATATCTCCTCGACAAGACCTATTTTGATCCGCTATCTGAAAACAAGAATGTGCTGGGCAACCACCACGCCTATAGCTTCTGCAACGCGCTCAGTTCAGCAATGCAAGCCTACATCGCCACTGGAAGTACGAAGCATCTGCGCGCAGCCAGCAATGCATTCGACATGATCACCACTACGCAGAGCTTTGCGACAGGTGGTTGGGGACCCGATGAAAGCTTCAGCACGCCCGGCAGCGGCGCCCTATATAAGAGCCTTACCGAGTCACATCGCGGATTCGAAACTCCCTGCGGCAGCTACGCCCACTTCAAGCTCACTCGTTACCTGTTGCAGGTGACGGGAGATGGCCGCTATGGAGACAGCATGGAGCGGGTTCTCTACAACACCGTTCTGGGAGCGAAGAAACTCGAGCACGATGGTCATGCTTTCTATTACTCGGACTATAACTTCAACGGGAAGAGGACGTACTTTCCTGACGCGTGGCCCTGCTGCTCCGGCACGTTGCCGCAGGTTGCTGCCGACTATCGCATCCTCGCGTATTTCCACGATGCGACCGGCATCTATGTGAATCTCTATCTGCCATCAACAGTTAAGTGGACGACCACAGACGGCGCGCAGGCTGCTCTTACTCAGGTAGGGAACTACCCGATCGAGGGCAAGATTTCCTTCACTGTGAAGTTATCCTCTCCCTCGCAATTCGCCATGCGTCTGCGGATACCTGCATGGAGCGGCCCCGTCGGCGACACACTCCTTCGTGTCAACGGAAGTCGCGTGCCGGCTACGGTTCACGCCGGATTTGCAACGATTCAGCGCAGGTGGAAGGACGGCGACCGAGTCGAGCTTGAGCTTGCATTGCCAATGCGACTTGAAGCCATCGATGAGATGCATCCCAACACTGTTGCTCTGGTGCGCGGTCCGCTGGTCCTCTTCGTTGCAAGTGAAGGCACGCCCAGCGTCTCGCGTAAACAGTTGTTGGCTGCGGCTCGCCTCCCGGGGCAGCACGCTTGGAAGGCTGAGACTTCTGCGGGAGGCCTGCAACTGATTCCGTTCACTGCACTCGGAGATCGTGGCTATCGGACTTACGTGGACGTCAGCTAGCAGGAGAGCCCGGCTGCGGCCAATGTGTCACTTGGCAAAGCCGGGCAGGTCCACGCGCTTCGCAATGTGATCCTTGATCCAGTGCGCGTCCCACCATTCCTTCGGATCAATCTGGACGCCCTCAAGCTGCATGCTGAAGTGAATATGATCGCCCCCGGCCATCCCGGTCTCTCCGCTCTTGCCCATGATCTGGCCGCGCTTCACCGTGTCTCCTTCATGCACTGCGATCTCGCTCATGTGGCCGTAGATTGTCTGTAAGCCGTAACCATGGTCGAGAACAACGCAGTTGCCATAGATGCCCAACGGGGCCGCGTAGATCACCTTGCCGTCATTGGATGCTTCCACGCCCACATGCTGCGTAATCGAAAGGTCGTAGCCAAGGTGTACCTGCTGGTCCACCTTTTTGCCGTTGTAGATGTAATTGCGTACGTCAGCGAAATTCGATTCAACTTTGGAATTGTGCTGTTGCAGAAAGGGCTGCGACCAAAGGAACCTTGGCTCGGTCTTGAAGCGCAGCTCAGACAACGTCTTGTTGTTGGCGTGCCGCATTTCATTGTTGATCTTCACGAACCGGGTAATCGCGTCACCCGACCCATTCGGGTCCAGCTCGCCAATGACCTTATGCACAAAGCGGTCGTCCACCTGGATATCTCGGGTGCGGTACTTGGGCTGCTCTTTCTTGGGGAACTGGAACTGCATCGGGCTGGTTACCGCATTGCCTCCCGGATTGCTCGCGAAGACCAATGGAATTGTCTCGCTCGGCATATTCCATGCGAAGGCGAAGAGAGAAAACATGCCAGGCTTGTTGCCAGGCATCGGCCACGCGCGGAATACCTGGTCGCCTACCCGCACGCCTGCTTCTGTCCAGTAGCCTGCAACGTTAAAAGTGACGAGGTCGGCCATGCCAAGGTAGAGGTAGTGCTCATCCGAGTCCACGCTCAAGCTGGGCGGCTGAGTCACCACCATCACTTCCCGGTCCACGCTCACGGTCTTCGCGCGAAAGTCGTTCGAAGTGGCTGAGACGATCAAGTGCGCCTTGCCGGCTTTTAGCTGGGGAGTAGTCCCGGTCCCGATAGAAAGAGGCCAGTTCTTCGCCGCAACATTGCGGTGCCAGAATATGTGGCGCGCCGGTTGCACAATTTCGCCAGCCTTGTAGCGCTCGCCATTCTGCTCGATAAACGCGGTAATACTGCGGATACCGTGCGGCCCACTAACTTGAATCTCGACAGGCGTGCTAATCCCAATCGCGGTCAGAGAGGACGGCAGGCTCACTGTGGGCGTGGCGGAAAACGCCAGCAAGAGCACCACTGGCAGCAAAAGAATGGCAACAAGAACAACAATAAGTTTTCGCATTTCGGAACCTCAGAATAGCAGAGGCGGCAGCGCTGCCGAAGCCCCGAAATCGTCTCGTTTAAGAAGGTCTCTTTAGAGTTAAGAGGTTACGCTCGCGTAGCCACGCACTGCCCCGCGGTTGCCCACCGCAAAAGGGGCCACCATCGCGAATCGCCGCAGTCCGACCGGACCGCTACCAGCTGACCTTTTCTGGAAGAAATTCAGCAAATAACTCGTCGTAGTAGGGCTTAATCTGATCAAAATCGGGCTTTTTGTGTCCCTTGGAGTATAGATCGTAGGGGTTGAATTTCTTCACCCACTCCAGCATCGCCCGATCCTTCTCGTTCGTCAGGTGTGTGTACGCGCCATGGCTGTGCCAGGGATAAAACGAGTGGAACCGCAGCATATACAGCGCTTCGTCGGGCAGATACGGCTTCATCACCTCGGCAATATAGCCGTCGTGACCGAAGGACATGTGCACATTCTCCAAGCCACAATTCGGTTCGTAAATACCATGAAGCGTCTGGTACTTCGCAACACCCGCATCCGGATTCTTGCGAAAATATTCAGGAAACACGATGACCTCAGACCACGCGCAACCCACGGGAAACGTGTCGCCGACCACGCCCCACTGCGGTTCTCCGTATAGACAAAGACATTTGCCCAGGTCATGAAGAAACCCGGTAAGGACCATCCAGCGCGGTTGGCCGTCTCGTCGCATCGCCTCGGAGGTTTGCAGCAGGTGTTCGATCTGCGTCAAATCCGTATCGGGATCACTGTCGTCCACAAGCGTGTTCAGGTATTCTGCAGCTTCCCAAACGGTCTTGCTGCCGCGGGTCAGGCCAAAGTATTGCTCTTCCTTGCCGAGTACATACGCCACAGTCTGATTCTCATGATTCAGCCGGTAGAACTCGGCGACTCCAGGATTAGCCGTGGCGTCATACTGGCGAAACTCCGCGTCGGTCTTGCCTTCCTTGTAGCGGCCTTCAAGAAAGTCGTCCCATTCCTCCAGGCTCTTCATCGGGCCATTTCCTGCATGCGCGGGTGCACTCATATTCGCCTCCTCTTCAGCCCATCCCTCATCTCATTGAAGGACGCGATCGGCATATACCAGAGATAAAGGATGCATCAAAACTGGTGGTTTCCACAATGGCCCAACGTCCTCAGGACCCCGGAGGCGACTGCGTCGCGCGCCACAGACCCCAGCCGCAGCCCACCAGTGTTGCCAGCAGCACCACGACTAAAGCCAGCACCCAGCGGAAGTCCATCGCCAGGGGTGGAATCGTCGCATTCCATCCCAACCATAGAAAGACTGCCAGGGCCGCCGCCACAATCAGGTAGTCCCACCAGTCGCGTTTCCGGCTGCGCGGCGCCGTGTCAGTACCGCTGTATGCGCGAAGCACCCGGTTGTAGTCAAGGTTATATCGATTGCATTCACGCAAAAGTGCATCGTTGGTGGAACTGTGTTCCCGCTCCGTGGCGACTGCTGAACTGATGGCAAGAGCGCCGAGAATCATCACGATAGAACCAAACAGCACGAGAAGCCGGTGGGGACGGTCCGCCCCCAACAATTCGCCGAAGACGAGCGCACCCCAGGCCAATCCCCAAAGCTGGTTGGTGTTAGAGAGCGGAATCGCGCGGCCGATGCCAACAAACTTGGTAGCGAATTGCTGGAAGAGGTCGCCGATCACCCAGACGAACCCGCCGAGAAATAGCCAGAAGAGCATATGCTTCGTTTGCGCGAGGTGAAAAATTGGCGAGTGCAGGCCGCCATCCAGCGCAAGGACGAGCGCGAACACCGTGCCCAATTCACCGATAGTGAAAACCGTCACGAACGAAAGTGGATTCATTCCACTCACGTATGCCTTGCGATATGGCACGTACATCGTTCCCCAAAGCAGGCTCGCTCCCGCAGCGGCCAGGACGCCACTGACAGCGCGTTGATGCGTCCCTGCATCACCATGAATTGTGCTGAAGCCAAGCATCACCGCGGCTGCAACGATCGCCAGCGCACCCAGCAGAACCTTCGCGACATTCTTTTTCTCTGCATGCTTTAGCTCCCCGAACAGGAGCCTGCCCCAAAGAATTCCAATCAGCGAATTTGTGTTCCACAAGGGAAACGCAATCGTCAGCCCCACATCTCGTATAGCGAAGACGGTCAACGTATTCGCCACCGCCCACAGAGCGCCCGCGAGGATTGCCCAGGCAATCAAATGCTTGTTCAACTTCAGGTCTGCGAATACGTAACGCGTGCCTTTCAGCAGGGTAGGAAACGTCCACCGGGCGGTGAAGACGCCCGCCACCATGCAGAGGGAGATGGCGAATGGTGAGAATCCAGCGTTGACAAGTTTCGTGGGGGCCTCAGCCGCACCCAGCCACACCCCTGCTCCCAGGCCGCACAGCACGCCCACTCCGTGCGTCGCGCTGAACACGTGGGAAGTCTTCCTTTCCGTAGTGCTCATCTCCGGGAGTGCTCCAATCAAGGTTGGTGCAGGCGAGCCGCACCAAAAGTTGCTAGTGGATAAAAATTAACAATGCCAGACCGATCAGGAAGACGGCAAGCGGTATGAGGAAGTGACTGTCGCCGAGGACAGCCTTCGTGGTTTGCAGGAACGTCATTGGGCCTCGTGGATCAACATAACCCTCAACCACAGGTTATAGAGTGCTGGGCTAACGTAATGAGTCTTAAACCTGAGTGTCAACCAATTTCCGACTCCGGGTAGCCGGCATACATACTCGTGCGTGAGATTGGCTTGCGTCGACTCTTCTGTTTTGCTACGTTTGCACCCTGTTCTCAGGGCCAGCGCTGACTACAGAGGTGCAGATGGCAGTTTTCCTCCCATGCGAGGCTCGTAAGCATTGCGCCGTCGCGGTGATCCGCATCTTATCTCTGGAAAGCCCTGATTGAGAGGAGATCCATGCCTACTCCAAAGAACCGCCTTCCCCTGGCCGGTAGCGAACGCGCTCCAATGCCGGGCGCTCAGGAAGCAGGTCCCGTTGACCCCAATGAACAAATTGAAGTAACCCTCCGCCTGCGATCTCGCGCAGGGAAGATCCCGATCGTCAGCCCGGAAGAATACAGCAAACCAATCAAGGAACGCGCACTGCTAAGCCGCGGCGACTATGAGCAACGCCACGGGGCCGATCCGGCCAGCATCGCCAAAGTCGAGGCCTTCGCAAAAGAATTCGGATTGACTGTCAAAGAATCAAGCCTGCCCCGCCGAACCGTGATCCTTTCAGGCACCGTGGCAGCAATGGGCGAGGCATTCGGCGTCGAGTTAAAGATGTATCAGGCTCCGACGTGCCGATATCGTGGGCGCTCCGGCGCAGTGCACATCCCCGCGGAGTTGGCTGATGTCGTCGAAGGCGTCTTCGGTCTCGACGACCGGCCCCAGGCAAAGCCACATTTTCGTAGGCGGCGCGAGCAGACTGGTGCGAGCGCCGCGGCCGCGAACACCTCCTACACGCCACCGCAGATTGCCGGCTTCTATCAGTTTTCCGACCGGAGTAAATGGAGCGGGCGAGTGCATCGCCATTATCGAATTAGGTGGCGGCTACACCGATAGCGATCTCAGCAACTATTGGAGTCAACTTAATCTGACCACCACTCCCAGCGTATCTGCCGTATCTATCGGCAACGGGAGCAATGCTCCTACGGGCGACCCCAGCAGCACCGATGCCGAAGTAATGCTCGACATCGAGATCGCTGGCTCGATTGCGCCGGGAGCGAAGATCGTGGTCTATTTTGCCGAGAACACCGATGCTGGGTTTCTGAACGCGATCACAACCGCAATTCACGACACAACCTACAAGCCCTCTGTCGTATCGATCAGTTGGGGAGGGCCAGAGTCCAGTTGGACCCAGCAGGCATTGACGTCCATGGATGAAGCCTTCCAGTCCGCCGCCGCGCTGGGAGTCACCATCTGTGCTGCCTCCGGAGATGACGGCTCCACCGATGGCGTTACGGACGGCTTGAATCACGTTGACTTTCCCGCTTCCAGCGCTAACGTGTTGGCGTGCGGAGGCACGAAGCTCGCAGCCTCGGGCAGCACCATCACGAGCGAGACAGTGTGGAACGAACTGGCGAGCAATGAAGGAGCATCTGGCGGAGGCGTCAGCGACGTCTTCCCCTTGCCCGCCTGGCAGAAAGCCGCAAACGTTCCACCGTCGGCCAACCCGAACCACAACTTAGGCAGGGGTGTTCCTGATGTTGCTGGCGACGCTGATCCAACCTCCGGCTACGTCACACTGGTCGACGGGCAATCCGGTGTTATCGGAGGGACGAGTGCGGTCGCTCCGTTGTGGGCGGCGCTCATTGCTCTCGTGAATGAGAGCCTGAAGCAGCCCGCCGGCTTCATCAATCCGCTGCTCTATCAGAACGCTGGGAGCGCCGGCGACTTCAACGATATTGTGAGTGGCAACAACGGCGCTTATTCGGCCCGCGCTGGATGGGACGCTTGCACCGGACTCGGGAGACCCATAGGCAACAAACTAGCCGCGGCCTTGGGCGCACCTCAATCCTCACAGCTCTGAAGACGGGCACCTGGCGACGCGATGCGGGAGTGGCGCAATTGAACCGCGGCCCCTCGCGCACGCATCGCAAGCCTGCTTCCGTGGCCCTTACTGCTGCGTGACGTCGATCATGTTGTCGTCGGAGATGCGATCGATCAGCTTGTTGTATGGATCGATTCCTGCGCGCGTCGGCTGCTTGTCAACGATGATCGTAAAGGTCTCGTGCTCCTGCGTAATTTTTTCTCTCTTCATGTACAGCGGCTTCTCTTCGTTCTTCTTGCCTGTAAATACGCCGATGTCGATGTAGTCAGCGAGAGGCATCGGTGTCTCCACACCGTTGCCGTCCGCCTGCGCCTTGCGCGCCTGAACATTGAGTATGACCTTGTATTTGCCATCCGCGGTCTTCTGCGATGTGGCCGAGATCGTCTTGTTGTCGTAAAGAACGATGCGGTTGAAACCATCGTCGATCAGGTACTGCAGATCAGGCGGTGTCTGGGCCCGTAGCGCGTCCACCAACATGCGGGTGTCCGGATACAAACCGTCGGATGCTGCTCCTCCACTAGCGGCGAAGTCGGCAGCGTCCATTTGGTTATTTGCATTCGCGTAGCGGTACTGCATCAGGAAGTTATGTAGGGCGAGGTTGACCTTGTCTTCGCCGATATAGTCGGCGAGCACATACATGATCTGTCCGCCCTTTTCATACCAGACGTAAGGCTCGCGCTGCACCAGGGCAAGCGGCGGCTCGTGCCGGACTTCTCCGGAACGACCACGCAGATAGCGATCAAGGAAGTGGCGAAGGACTTTGTGCATGTAGTCTTTGCCGTACTTCTGCTGCATCACCATGTACGCGGAGTACTGCGCCAGCGTCTCGGACATCATGTTGGAACCCTGCACCTGCCCGCCAACTAATTGATGCCCCCACCATTGATGGCCCAAGCTCGTGCGCGGTTACAAAATAGGTCAGATCGATGTCGTCCTTCTTCTGCATACGACTGATGAACCCGATTCCCTCAGAGTAGGGGATCGTATTCGGGAAAGACTGGGCAAACCCACGATAGCGCGGGAACTCAAAAATCCTGTATTGCGTGAATTGATATGGACTGAAGTGCGCCTGGTAATAATCAAGACCAGCGCGCGAACTTGCAAGCATATCGTCAATGTCGAACGTATGCGCGGGGTCGTAGTAGACTTCGAGACTCACCGGACCGTTCGGACCAGAATAGGCTTCCTTGCGCGTCGCATATTTGGCGGAGATATAAGCATAGAAATTCTGGGTGTGCGTAGAGCCCATGCTGTACTCGTAATAGTGGCGGCCATCCTGTTGCCACTCGCGCTGCAGGTAGCCCGGAGCGATAGCAATCTGATTCCCTGCGGTGCTTACGACGGTGTGATATGTAATCCAGTCAGAGTTCGCGCCAAAAAGATTGAGCCGTGGAGTGGAACGGTTCACCACGTTGCGCCATCTCTTCCAGCGGTCCCAGATGCTCTTCGCGACGCCGACGCGGGTCGTCGATCTCGAAGCCCTGGTCATAGCCAATCGTCGGGAAGTAGCCTGCGTCGAAGAATGTTCCGTTGTACGCGAACTGCGCGGGCTCATTGCCGTCTCGAAATCCGCGAGTCGTGTGTGAAACAGCGAAGTTCAGTTTGAGCACCTCGCCCGGCGCCAGTGGTTGCTCGAGCGCATAGATGGTATAGAGATCGCGAGGACTTCGGCTCACCACGTGGAAGGGCCGGTCAAACTGGACCTTCGAGACCGATTGCTGTTCATCAGTAATGTGGATCTCGGAGATTGGGGCGCTCGATTTGTTCTGCAGCGTGAATTGGCCAGTGCCGTCAAAGGAGCGCCGCTCCGGGTAAATGTTAATGTTCGCCTCGACAGCCGTCACCTTTGGCTGCGGAAGGAGTTCGTACTTCTTGAAGGCACGCTCATAGTCGGCCTGAATGCGCCGTCGGTCTTTGGCCGTGAGGTATTCATTGAGAACGTGCGCGTTGTAGTAGTACCAAACCCCTGAACCTGCCGCAATCAGGAAGAGCACCACTGCCGCAGGGATCAGACGCGGCGCACGTCGTCGGGCAACGGGTATGCGTGCAGCGAGTGAGTCTTCCGCACCGCGTCGTGTAAACGCGATTGACACAACCCCAAGAAACGCGAAGATCGATGTCCAGTAAGTAATGGACCAGAAAAGCGCCGGCACAAAATGTCCATATCCGTTCATGTCTGAATAGGTGTATGGAGGAATTGCGCCGGGGAGATAGAGCGTATTCTCCCACCCAAAATTAAACAGAATAGGCTGCAGCACAAAGATTCCGATGGCGATTCCGTGACCGATGAATTTATTGGAAACCATCGTTTGGATGAACATGGCTAGAAGCGCAAATGCCATCACCTGCGGGAATGTGACGACATAGAGTTCTTTCAAATACTGCAATATTTCGTAGTGGTAGTAACCGAGGATCGTCTGCATCATGATGCCTACCAGCATGGTGACGGTAAGCAGAACAAGTTCGACGAATGCAATTGCGGTCAGCTTCGAGAGCCAGTCTGTGGTCGAGTGCAGGGGCATGGCGTCGTGAATGCCGTCGAAGTGGTTATCGCGCTCTCGCCAAACCAACTCCGCCGCGTAGAGTGTGGCGACGATGTAAAAGAAGAGAGTGGCCCCGCCCTCGACTGCCTGCAGCATAAGATACGTCACGGGCCAGACATTCTGATCGCCAACCCGCCCGGCGAAGTATCCGTTGTTCACAGCAAAAACAATCAGCAGGCCGACAATTGCCCAGAAGGGTATCTCGTGCGTAATAGTGCTGACGCGCAGTCGGGTGAGCGATATGTATTGTGCGATTGAAGTATTGCGTCCAAACATCTGCCGCACCCTAGGCAGTTGCGCCGCTACCAAAGAGCGAATGGGGCGAGCCTCTTCCAGGTCCTGCAATCGGGCCTTGGCTGCACGCCTGCCTTGGGAGCGCGCCGTCAGGGCCTCGACTGACATGGGGAACAGCGCCCATAAGGTGCCCAGAGAAATCACTCCGACCGCAGACCAGAGCAGGCGGTTGTAGAGGAAGACTCCCGGTGAATCGCCGGTGAGGCCCCACGGCATCAGCAAGGTATTTTTCTGAATCACGGTCCAATAGCGAGTGACAGTGTCAGCCAGCAGAAGACCGACCGGATCGAGAATCCCGGTCCAGAAGTGTTCGAGGGAACGAGTGGCAGAAAAAACGGTTATGCCGATTACGTAGAGCATGAACAACGCAACGCCCTGCAGATAGACGATGAATATCTTCCGCGTCAGCGCCGCAACAGTGAAAAACAACGAGCCGACAAAAAATATCTGGATAACAATGATCGACAGAAACGGCTGCACGTACCAGGCAAGATGATTCGGGCCGATACGCGAATGGTCGGCCCACGGCGCGAACGTGCCAAGGTAAGTGCCAACCATCATTCCAGAGAACGCAAAGACCGTTGTTACAAACGACCCAGCCCATCGCCCGCCAAGGTAGGCGAACTTCGAGATGGGCATGGTAAAGAGAATCTGGTAAGTATCGCGCTGGAAATCGCGAAGGATCGATGTCCCGAAAATCGCCGCGATAATAATGATGCCAAAGAGGCAGGCGCCAATGTCATTGTACGAATTGGCCCAAGGCCCATTCAGGAGAACTTTGCCATTCGAATTACCAACCGGGCCGAAGCTCTCCGACGCGATCGAAAGAAACGAGAAGGCAACCCAGACGAGAAAGTAAACGTACGTGGAGATGCTTTTGAAGCGAAAGCGCATCTCGAATTTGAAGAACTCCCAGAACATGGCCATGGAGCTGCCCTCACGTGGCGTCGTTAGTTTCTTGTCTGACGGGATAGATTGAGGAAGTACACATCTTCCAGGCCTGAAGGAACTGGATGAAAGCCCGCCCCGGGCGAATCTGCGCCGAACACCCGTATCTCATGCTGTCCACCTACCAGGTGGGTGCTGATCACGTGCATCTCGGATTCGATCGCGCGAAGCTCATCATCGGTCGCTACGACGCGCGACCAGATCCGCCCGTCGAGTGATGCCAACGCCTCGTTGGGCGCTCCCTCCAGCAGTACCTCGCCTGATGCGATGATCGCCATGCGCGAGCACAGCTCTCGAACGTCATCCACGATGTGCGTGGACAGGATCACAGTGACTTCCCGCCCAATGGACGAGAGAAGATTGAGGAACCGGTTGCGTTCCGCGGGATCAAGCCCGGCTGTGGGTTCATCCACGATGATCAGTCGCGGATTGGCAATCAGCGCCTGCGCGATGCCGAACCGCTGCTTCATGCCGCCGGAGAAAGTCGACAGCGCCTTCTTCCGCACATCCCAGAGATTTGTTTGGCGGAGCAGGGCCTCCACCATATCTTTACGCTCACCGCCAGCGGTCACACCCTTCAAAACACCCAGATGATTCAGCATGTCGATCGCCGACATCTTCGGATACACCCCAAACTCCTGCGGCAGATAACCCAGGATCTTGCGGACCTCGTTCTTTTGCGTCAGGACGTTAATGCCATCCAGAGTGATCGAACCCGAGTCGGGATCCTGCAGCGTCGCCACGGTCCGCATCAGCGAGCTCTTGCCGGCCCCGTTCGGACCCAGCAGCCCAAACATGTTGTTGCCGATTGTGAGGGAGAGGTTTTTCAGGGCGCGAACGCCATTGGGATAGGTCTTGGACAGACCCACGATCGTAAGTGCCATGTATGTCTTCTCCGGAGGAAGCCTGTGGCCTGATGCAGAGTATGGGCACTTTATCATGGGATGGCGTCTTTGCGGTATCCTCCAACGTGATGAGTCAAAAGGTTTAGCCGCGAAAACTGACCGCTCGACCCCGCCCAAACGCTACCGGTCACGTACCGTATTCAACTCTGCTAACAATCTCGCCATTTACCAATCCAATCTTCCGAAGGCTGCAAAAGCAGCGCTTTTTTGAGCGTTTATTGTATGCACGGGTACGCGTCTCAGGAGGGGAGCTTTACGAATCGGCCCGGACGCTTGAAAATGACTAGACAGACACTTAATCCTTCGAGGGCAAGATGCCACTTTCTGGTGAAGCAATTCGGCTGATGAACTACGTTGACGATGTGACCACTACGCTGCGCAGGATTCTGGCGCTGGCCCCTACGCTTACACCAGAGGAACGTCAGCGCCTTAGTGAGTATTTGCGCAATTCCAGCCCAAATGCCGAACAGGTAATGGCAGCCCTGGCCGTAAAGTAGGGCCGGCTCGTTGAGAACTCTGCGGACTGTGGTTGTGATCGGCGCCGGTCCTCTGGGCCGGCGGCTTGCGTGGCTGTCATCCCGGGCCGGCTTCCGAACCATTCTCGAAGATGTCATGCCGTCGAACCTTAAACGCGCGGCCGCAGGCATTGAAGAGCTTCAGTCCCGTATGGGCGCGAATGGCCAGCTGGCCACGGCTCCTGGCTCGCTGGAGTTTGCTACCTCTCTGGAAGAAGCTGTTCGCGAGGCCGATCTGGTCATTGATTGTGTCCCCGATGAACTGGAGTCCAAACTCGAGATTTTTTGCCTGCTGGATCGCATGGCTCCGCCAGCGGCTGTCTTCGGGACGCCAACCACGTCGCAGAGTATCGCCGACCTGGCGTCCTGCACCTACCGTCCTTCGCAATGCGTAGCGTTTCAGCTGCAGGCGGTCTTTCTCGGTGAGGCGGAACTACCCGAAACCATTGAGGTTGTTCAAACAGTAGAGACGCGCCCTGACGTAATCGATATGGTCATCCAGTTTTGGGCCGCGCTGGGCCATGCAACCACCGTACGAACCGACGATTGGCAGGAAAGCTCCCTTACCGTGCCTCGTCACCCCTGAGAACGTTTTAGCCCGGTTGCAACAAGAGCAAGGGTCTTTGGAACCAATCGCGGTCGTTTCGCGTATCGAATCGAGAGGAAGCTGAGGACAGGTGTATGCAAAGTCTGGAAGATACCCTGGGCCAGGTATTTCGCGCCATCTGGGCGTCAAAATTGCGCTCGTTCCTCACCATGTTCGGAATTGCGTGGGGCGTCGGATCCATGCTGCTTCTCATCGGCATGGGCGAGGGCTTTCGTTCGGGCCAACGTCGCCAGCTCTCAAAGCTGGGCAACGACCTCATCATGTTTTGGGGCGGCACAATTCCTGCGCTGCCCAATCAGCACACCGGCATGCGCCCTTACAAGCCCACGCTTGGCGATGAGGCGGAGATGCGCCTGTCTCCCGAGATTCGCGACGTCACCGCTACGTTGAGCCGCAACGACATCAAACAGGTCAGTCAATATGCCAGTGCCGGTGGTCCCGTCTGGGGAGCCGAACCCAACCTCACGGCCATTCGGTTTATCCCTCTCAAATACGGTCGCTTCATTGACCACTCCGACCTGGATGAACGCCGCCGGGTGGCCGTTCTTGGATCCAAGAGCTCCGATTTGCTCTTTCCCGGCCGTCCCGCAATTGGCGAATTCATTACCTTAAACGGAGCACGATTTGTCGTCGTCGGCATCGTAGACAAAATCAGCCGCGGCAACAATGACTTCGATAATCAAAAGGTCTACATCCCCCTTACCACCATGCTGGAGATGTTCCCCCAGACCCAAGGAAACCTTCCGGCAGATTCCGTGGGCGCAATCTTTTACCAGCCTCGCCTGCGGGGAGAGAATGCCGCCGCCACCGCCGCTGCTCACAACATCATCGGACGCCGGCACGGCTTCGACCCGTCGATAAAAGAAGCGTTTGACGAATGGGACACGATTAAGGAAGAACGCCTTGTCGGCAAGATATTCGACGCCATGGATGTCTTCCTCGGCGGTGTTGGCGTTGTGACACTGGCACTCGGGGCAGTCGGCATCATCAACATCATGCTGGTCTCGGTAACGGAGCGCACCCGCGAGATCGGCCTGCGCAAGGCCATCGGCGCTACCTACACCAGCATCCTGATGCAGTTCTTTCTGGAAGGAATATTCCTTACCGGTGTCAGTGGCCTTGCCGGCATTGCGGGAGCGGCAGCACTTATGGCGCTGCTTCAAACCCTGTTTACGGGGAGCGTGCCGGGCTTCGATCCGCCTCGGCTTGTACCGTGGTCGGCGGCTCTCGCTCTCGGCTCTTTGGCAATCAGCGGCATCGTTGCAGGACTCTATCCAGCGCGCAAGGCAGCCCTACTGGAGCCCGTAGAGGCATTGCGGCGAGAGTAGACTGCGCACGTAATCGAACGATAAGCAAGCAGGCAAGGGAAGCACAACGGCAATCAGCAGCACACGGGAGTGGAATGTTCCGCGACATACTCGGGCAATCTTACGAAGCCATGGTCTACAACCGCCGGCGCACCATGATCACCATGATCGGTATGGCATGGGGCATCGCGACGGTCGTGCTTCTGCTGGCTTATGGAGCAGGCTTTGCGCGCGCCTTTGAGGCCATCTTCGCGCAATTTGGCACACGGCTCATCGGCGTCTTTCCCGGCCGCACGGGCGAACAGGCCGGCGGCACCAAGGCCGGCGTTCAGGTGCGCTTTACCATGGAAGACCTTGAGCGCCTGCGTATAGACGTCCCCGGCATCGAGCGCATCGTTCCCATGGTTTCAAAGGATGTGACGGTACAGAACGAATTGCACTCCTTCACCTGGTCAGTGAACGGCGAAACACCCGAAGCGAAAGACGTCATGGTCCTCGATCTGGAATCGGGCCGCTTCTATACCAACGAGGACGAAAATCAGCGGAACCATGTTGTAGTCATCGGGTCTGAAGCAAAGACGAAGCTCTTCTCCGGCGCGTATGCGCTGGGCGAACGCATCCGACTGAACGGCACCAGCTACGAAGTGATCGGTGTGCTCAAGCCGAAAATGCAGGAAGGCGATAACGACAATAATCGCCAACTCTACATCCCCTTTGCCACCATGAGCGACATCAAGGACACCAAGTATCTCGACGGCATCTGGTTCAACTACACCGGGGACCACATGGCTGCCGAGCGCGCCGTGCGCAATACGCTTGCGGAGATGCACCATTACCGGCCATCAGACCGCCGCGCCGTTTATGTTGCCAACCTGATGGAGCAACTCAGCGAATTCAGAATTCTTTCCGTCGGCCTGCAGGTCCTCCTTACATTTATCGGCGCGCTTACCCTGGGCATTGCTGGTATAGGCCTGATGAACATCATGCTTGTAGCGGTGCAACAGCGCACCCGCGAGATAGGTATAGAGAAGGCTCTAGGAGCGAGGAAGCGCGACGTGCTGCTGCAGTTCCTGGCGGAGGCTCTGGTCATTACCAGCATCGGCGGCGTCGCGGGCATACTGCTTGCCTACTCCGTTTCCCTGGTCGTCGGCCGCATCACGTTCTACAGTGCGATCGCGGCCAATGCTGATGCAGCCGACATCCAACTGCTGATCTCCCCGGCTACCGTCATGATTGCAACCGGAATCCTCGCCGTCGTCGGCCTGGTGAGTGGAATGATTCCAGCAATCCGTGCCGCGAATCTGAACCCCATCGAAGCTCTGCGTTACGAATAGGCGCGACTACTCTGCGCCCATCTCGCGCACAATCTGGATGCCCGCGCTGGCGCCCAGCCGGCTTGCTCCAGCTTCCAGCAATACGCGTGCGTCTTCCAGCGTCCGGATGCCGCCCGACGCCTTCACCTCGCAACGGTTTCCTGCTACCCCGCGCATGATCGCAATATCCGCCGCCGTAGCTCCGCCGGTGGAGAAGCCGGTACTCGTCTTTAGAAAATCCGCTCCCGCCGATATGGCCAGCTCAGATCCGCGAATCTTCTCTTCCATCGTGAGCAGGCAGGTCTCCAATATCACCTTCACAATCGCGCCGCCCTCATGCGCCACTTCTACCACTCCGCGAATATCCTGCTGAACCTGGTTGTTCATGCCTGACTTCAGCAGCCCAATTCCAATCACCATGTCCAACTCTCGAACGCCTTTGCCAACCAGCGCGGCAGCTTCTTGCCGCTTGGTTCCGGCAAGCGAGGCGCCCAGGGGAAAGCCAATAACGACACCGACAGGAATGCCCGTCCCCGCCAGCGCGTGGCATGCGACGCTCGCCCACACAGGATTCACCATCGCGCAGGCAAAGCGATATTTAGCCGCTTCTGCACACAGCGTCAGAACTTGCTCGCGAGTGGCATCCGATTTTAAGAGAGTGTGGTCAATGATTGCGGCCATGTTAGGCCACGCCGCCAGTGCACTTCGCGCAAACGCACTTGAGTCGAACTGCGAATCAGCCCGTTGTGCCGCTGATTCCAGCGATTTCGTTGCCATCTTCTTACTCCTCACTCCCGTCAAAACACTGCCTGCAGGAGAAAAAACGAAGTTCTGCTGAACTCTGTGCCCCTACTCAGGATGCGTTGGAGGCAGGATGCAGATGTCCGCCAGATTGCGGAATCGCTCCCCGTAATCCATTCCGTAGCCCACCACAAAAAGATTTGGAATACTGAAGCCCACGTATTCCGCCTCAATCTGTTCCAGGCGGCGTGCTGGTTTGTCCAGCAGGGTAGCAATGCGCAACGACTTGGGGTGATGCTGAAGAAACAGCTTCCGCAAATAGGCGAGCGTCAATCCGGTATCCAGAATGTCCTCGACGACGATCAGGTGCTTACCCTCAATTGGGTTGTCAAGGTCCTTGATCAGCTTGACGGCTCCGCTGGTGCGCAGCCCCTTGCCATAACTGGAGACGGCTACGAAATCAAAAGTGCAATCCACATCGACCGCTCGCGCCAGGTCAGCCAGAAAAATCGCGGCGCCTTTCAGCACTCCCACCATCACAATGGTTTCACCGGCATAATCACGCGAGATCTGTGCGCCCAGCTCCTGAACGCGGGCATCGATCTGGGAGCGGCTGTAGAGGATCTCCAGGTCAGGTGTCGCTTTGTAGGGGGCGGCAGATGTGGTTTTCATGATTATCTCCAGTATCTCCGAATCTGCCCCGCAGGACTATACTCAAAAAGCAAACATCATGTATCCATTCATTCACATTGGCCCACTCTCTGTCGGCACCTTCGGCATCATGCTTTGGCTCGCCGCAGTCTGCGCATGCTTCGTTCTGTTCAGAAATTTTGTGCGCCACGGCGTACACGCTGACGCCATCGGCATCGTGGCCGTCTCCACGGTGGCCGGAATCGTTGGAGCAAAGCTCTGGCATGTTCTTGAAACCCCGGACCTGCTCCTCGCCAGCCCCGCAGCCATGATCTTCGATCGTTCAGGATTCGCGTGGTTTGGCGGCCTCGTAGCAGGCATCCTTGCACTCATGTGGCAGGGGCGTGTCTACAAGGTGGGCGCGCTCGGCATGCTCGATCTCAGCACCCCTGCAGCGGCGGTGGGCTATGCCGTCGGACGCCTCGGCTGCCTCACATCGGGCGATGGAGACTACGGCATCCCCACTAAACTGCCCTGGGGCATGAGCTTTCCCAATGGCCTCGTGCCCACCACGGATCATGTCCATCCCACCCCGATCTACGAGCTTCTCGCAGGACTCCTGATTGCCTGGATTCTATGGCGTCGTGGCGCGACGACCAAGCCTCTCGGTCAACTCACCGGCGAGTACCTCGTTCTCACAGGCGTTGCCCGCTTCCTGGTTGAGTTCATCCGCATCAATCCTCCTATCTACTGGGGAATGAGCAATGCGCAGTTGGCTAGCGTGGGATCAGTACTATTCGGAACAGTGTTGATTCTGTGGGCTAATCGTCGCGGCAGAAAAGAGCTCGCAGTACCGGTGGCAGCGAACACGAATCGTTAATTCCGCGCTCTATAGCTTCTTCAGAAACGCCTTCGCCTCACTCAGCATGGGGAAGAGCTTTTCTTCTGCCTGGAACTCGCGCCCATGAACGCAGCGGCGTCCAGCCCTCACCTTCACCGGATGCTTCAGGTGCAGCATCTCGTGAAATAGCAGGTATTCAACGGCGAATCGCGGCGTATTTGGCCGGTCGAAGATACGGCTGATCACGATCGTGTTGTGAGCCGCGTCGTAGTGCCCCAGCGAACGCCGCGCCGTCACTCCGCTCCACGTCAACAGCGGGCGTCCCAGCAATCCGTTAAAGAACCGGATATTCAGGCTCTCAAATACCTCGTCCAGGTCGTAATGGGCGCCCTTCGCGCCCAGCATGATCTTGCGCCCGCGAGCCTGCCGAATCAGTTCCGTCTGGCGCAGCACCGATTCGCTCGAAGTAAACCGCCGATATCGATCTGCATGCACCGGCTCAATGGATTTTCGATATAGCTTGGCCAGCAGAATGTGCGCAATTGCCACAAGCACCGGCTCCGGCGCACCCTCAAGCAAGTCAGAGAGATGCACACGAATCCGCCCTTCGCGTAGACGAATCGTCGTGTTCAGGCTGGTGAAGCGATAAAAGCGGACGTCAAATTGTGGAATGGGCGCGCGTGGCCGCAGCACCCTGTATTCCCGTTCAAACAAACTGAAAAGCGCTTGATTCACTCTTGCTGAGCCTAGCACAGCCCGGCCCGTGGAGAACCGTACCCTGTGGACATCCCACCCGAAACCCTCGCGCCGGCCGCGCTACTCGCTTACAAAGTCTTTATAAAGCCCTTGCAGTCCTATGACGCCTTCCGGTTTCCAATTGAAATTGGGAGGGGATTATGCCCGCCAACCAGATCCCGCTGCTCATCTTCATTGCGATAGCCGCTGCCGGTATTTCCTTTCTAGGATGGGCGCTCTACCGCCTCTGCCTTGAAACTCACCGCAGCCGTCACCGTCACGACCACTCGAATATCACGTCGTATGCGCAGCCGGGGTATGACTTTGGCGGTCCGGATCGAAACCCGCCACGACGTCATCGCTTCTAATTGACGGGGGCCGCTCCGCTCTCCGCCGCCTTCTTGCGCTCCTTCACCTTTTCCTTGGAGAAGTAAACCTCTTGTTCGGCGAGGATTGACTTTGCCTGGTCTGTCGCGCTCAGCGCGGCATCCAACGCAGTCTTCCGCGTGAAGTCGTAGGCATGGTCCGCGGGTGGCGCATTCAAAATCGCAGGCCACTTGTTGCTCGCATCCAGCACCTCCTGCAGCGCTTTTCGAACATCTGCGTGGGTCGTCGAGTAAACATCCAGGTTGTCCTGCAGCTCGTCCACAAGGCTGGTAAATTCATCGAAGAGCAGATGAAGCTTCTCGCCCCGGCTGGGATTCTTCGCAATCTGGGAGATCACGGTGGTGCGCTGCTCAATGAAATGCAGATAAAGCTTCACGCGCTCCGGCGGCCGATCCGCAACCTCGCGAATCTCTTCAGACTCTGCTTCTGTAAGGGGATCTTTCGATTTCTGGCCCCACAAGGGAACCGCTGCCAGCAAGGTCAGTAAAATGAGTGTCCCGCGAAACATGTTTCCGTATTTCCCCAAGCCGTGCGTCAACCGCTGATCCTATTCTGGCTCCTGCCTGAGGCTCAGTGGCGAAACACCTGCAGCATCAGCTCAGACTGCACCTTGTCCAGATCCTTCATCGTCGCCTGAAGCGCCGGACGGTCATCAATCGAGGCTCCGTACAAAATCTCCTTCAGCCGGAAGCTCGTGTGCCGCATAAGGATCTCCGCATTCTTCAGGCGTTTCGTGTCATCTGCCATGCCCATGTGAATCTTCGAAGTGTACTGCCGGACCGAATCCAGCGAAGCATCGGCCAGTTGCACGTCGCCCGCCGCCAATTGGCGGGCAGCCAGCTCAGTCATCTGGTGCACGATCTCTGCGTACAGGAAGCACTGTTCGCGCGGCGCTGCGAGCGCAGCTTTCTGTACAAGCGCGGCAATTGCCTGTTGATCTGTAGATTTTTCGTCGACGGCGTAGGCACAGGGGGTGGCAAGCACACAGCTCAGTGATAGCGAGCATGCGATAGCAGAAACTGACACGAGCCGCATAACGCACCTCCGGGGTGCCACGGTCACGATCGTTAATGCATATTACCAAGGGCAACCAAGCGGTGCTTAGCTTGCCACTCTTGGTCGGGGAAGTTGCCTTTCGCGGCGACCAGAAACTTTTGGTAGAACTCCGCCGCTAACTTTCGTTGATGCAGATTATCGTATGCCGTTGCCATTAGGAAGTAGGTGGCAGGGGTCTCTTCTGCAACTTTTGATCGCATCGACAAAGCTTCCAGTGTTGTAGCGTATTGCTTCATTTCCGAGGAGGCTATCGCCAACCCGGACCAGGCATCCGCGTCCTGCGGAACAAATTTCACTGCCTCCCGGTATGCTGCCAGCGCTTCAGCGAATTTTTTTTGATGCAAAAGGCACTTACCATGCAATGCCAACAGATCACCGTCATTGGGAATCTGCGTCAGCAGTGGCGCCATCAGCTCTTCCGCCTTGGCATATTCCTCCTCATCCGCCAGGGTCTCCGCCAGCATCCGCGTTACCAAGGTGTCGTCTGGGCTCAACTTGTGTACTTTCTCCAGAACGGCGATGGCTTCCTTCGGCTTGTCTTCGCCCAACAGCGTCGCGGCCATCTGCGAGTTCAGCGCAGGATCATCCGGATCGCGCTCCAGCGCGCTGTGCAGAATCGGCTCGGCCTCAGCATATTTCTTCTCTTTCAGAAGCAGATGAACCAGGCCCGCCGTGGCAGCCGAAGAGTCGGGACTGGCCGCCAGGACGCGCCTGTACGCCGCCTCCGCCGTCTGCGGATCATCGCTGGCCTCGGCTATCTCCGCGGTCAACAGCGTGTCCTCCACCGACTCCGGGCTTATCTTGAGCGCCTCCAGCAACGCATATTTGGCTCTGGCAGGATCACTGTTCCGATCCAGCTGCGCCAGTGCCCGCCATGCTCGCGCCTTCACCGCCGGGTCGCCCGACGATGGCTCCAGCGATGTAGCGGCTTCCAGGAAAACCCGGGCGTCATCCGGCTTGTCGCTTCGCGCCAGCAGCAGTCCCAGCGCCAGCTGCGTCTCCATGTGCTTCGGGTCAATCTCGATAGCTTTGCGATATGCCTCTGCAGCCTTCGCGTCGTTCCCGCTCAGATCCTCAACGTATCCCAGGTCAAAAAGCGCGCGCTCATCGTTGGGATTTTGCGCCAGGTAGCTGTCGAGAATGGTGCGGGCCCCGCTGAGGTCCTTCGCCGAAATCTTCGCCTCGGCCTCTGCAATCGCCCTCACGGTCGCGGTCGGCGGCTCTTCCGGCTCCAGTGTCCCGGGCGGCAGCGGAGATTGCTGGCCGTAGGCTGCGAACGCGCTCGCCAGCATCACCCAAGAAAGCAGGAACGTCGAGAACTTTTGCAACTTACACCGCCACTTCGGTCGCGGGCTGAGTTCGCAGCGCGAGGACCTTCGCCAGCCAGTACCCTGTATGCGACTGCGCACATTGCGCAATCTGTTCCGGCGTGCCGGTGGCCACAACCCGCCCGCCACCTTCGCCGCCCTCCGGCCCAAGGTCAATCACCCAGTCAGCCGCTTTGATGATGTCCAGGTTGTGCTCGATCACCACCAGCGAACCGCCGCCGTCGATCAGCTTGCGGAATGACATCAGCAGCTTGCTCACATCGTCAAAATGCAATCCTGTCGTCGGCTCGTCCAGAACGTAAAGCACACGGCTGCGAGCCTTCTTAGCTCCACCGCGTTCACTTCCCGGTCGCCCGGTTGCAAGGTGAGCCGCCAGCTTCACGCGCTGCGCTTCGCCGCCAGAGAGAGTGGTTGCCGATTGGCCAAGACGCACGTAACCCAACCCCACCTCCTCCAGAACGTTGAGCTTGTCCACGATGCGCGGGTGGCCCACGAAGAAGCGCAGAGCCTCCTTCACCGTCATCGACAGCACCTCGTGAATATTGCGTCCCTTGTACTTCACGTCCAGCACCGCAGATTTGTAGCGCGTGCCGTTGCATTCTTCGCAGGGCAACTCCACATCCGCCAGGAACTGCATCTCCACCGTCACCGTACCGTCGCCGTCGCAAGCGTCGCAGCGGCCTCCGGGCACGTTGAAAGAGAAATGCCCCGGTCCGTAACCGTGACGCTGTGCTTCAGGCTGCGCCGCGAAAAGTTCGCGGATGCTGTCGAAAGCCTTGATGTAGGTCACGGGATTCGAACGCGGAGTGCGGCCGATCGGTGTCTGGTCCACCAGCACAATATCGTTGAGCCTGTCGGCACCTTTCAGATCGCGATACAGCCCCGTTGGATCGCCGCCCTCGTTGTTCCCCAGCGCATGCGACACTGCGCGGTAAAGAACATCGTGCACCAGCGTCGACTTGCCTGAGCCGGACACACCCGTGATGCACACCAGCATGCCCAGCGGAATCTCCACTTCAATATTCTTCAGGTTATGCACGCGTGCCCCGCGCAGCATTAGTCGCTCTTTGCCCGGCTCGCGCCGACGGGAGGGAATTGGAATCGTCAGCTGCCCGCTCAAATAGCGCCCCGTGATGGAGTCGTGATTCTCCTCCACCTCCGCCACCGTGCCCGCAGCCAGCAGGCGCCCGCCGAATTCGCCCGCCCCCGGTCCCAGGTCCAGCAGGTAGTCGGCCGCGCGGATCACATCGGCGTCGTGCTCCACCACAAGGATCGTGTTGCCCAGGTCGCGCAACTCTTCCAGAATGCGAATCAGCTTTGCTGTGTCCCGCGTGTGCAGCCCGATCGATGGCTCGTCCAGTACATAGAGCGCGCCCACCAGCCGCGATCCTAGCGAAGTAGCAAGCTGAATACGCTGCGACTCCCCCCCGGAGAGCGTCGAGGCCAGCCGATCGAGCGTCAGGTACTCAAGCCCCACAGCGTCGAGAAAATGCAGCCGCTGCCTCACCTCTGTAAGGATGCTGCCCGCAATTTCATGCTGCATCGGCGAAAGCTTCAGCGAGCCAAAGAACTCGTTCGAAGCCGCAATCGTCATCGCCGCCACGTCACAGATATTCCTGCCCGACAGCCGTACCGCCCGAGCCTCCGCGCGAAGCCTCTGCCCCTTGCACTCCGGGCACTGCGCATATCCGCGATACTTGCTCAGCATCACCCGCACATGCAGCTTGTACTTCTTGCGTTCCAGGTACTCGAAGAATCCATGCACGCCCATGAAGGATCCGCTGCCATTGAGCACCGTCTCCTGCTGCTCGAGGGATAGATCGTGCCAAGGCACATCCAGCGGCACGCCCAGCGGCTTCGCCGACCTCTTAAGCTCCGTGTAGTAGGGCCGATACTTGGGTCGCGTCCACGGATCGATCGCGCCCTCTTCCAGCGTCTTTGACTTGTCCGGAATGATCAGGTTCAGATCGAAGTCGATCGTATTCCCGAATCCCTGGCAGCGCGGGCAGGCGCCATAAGGATTGTTGAAAGAGAAGAGGCGCGGCTCCGGCTCGCGATAAATCCGATGGCAGCTCTTGCACTCGAACGCCATCGAGAAGCGCAGCCGCAGCCGCTCAGCTTCATCCGCCTCGCGGGGAAGAATCTCGTAAAGAATCTCGCCCGATTCGCGATACCCGATCTCCGCCGCATCGACGATGCGCGCCCGATTCTCAGCCGAAACGACGATGCGATCCACCAGCACAAATACCGGTAAGGTGAAGTCGAGATCCAGCAGCGATTCCGGCGTCGAAAACTCAAAGATCGTGTTGTTTTGGTACAGCCGGTTAAATCCCTTGCGACGCAACTCACCCAGTCGCTCCTTCAGTGCTTCGGACAATGCCGGCTCAGCCGCCTTGACCGCGGCCTTGCGCCCTCTCTTCGCTGGTTTCGCCGCCTCAGTCTGCGTGGCCGCCACCGCAGCCGCCACCGGGAAGATCGCATACACGCGCGTGCCTTCGCCCAGCGCAAGCACGCCAGCCGCAATCTCATCCACGCTGTCGCGCCTCACCACCCCGTCGCATACCGTGCAATGCACCGTGCCGCAGCGCGCGTAAAGCAGACGCATGTAATCAAAGATCTCGGTAGCGGTGGCAACAGTGGAACGAGGATTGCGCGTAGAGTTCTTCTGCTTGATTGCAATCGCCGGTGCAAGCCCATCGATCAGGTCAACATCCGGCTTCTCGATGCGCTCCAGAAATTGCCGCGCATAAGCCGACAGCGACTCGACGTACCGCCGCTGTCCCTCGGCATAAATAGTGTCGAATGCCAGCGACGACTTTCCCGAGCCCGAGACGCCTGAGACGACCGTCAGCTTCCCGTGCGGGATATCGCAATCCACGTTCTTCAGGTTGTGTGTGCGCGCACCGCGAATGATGATCTGATCGGTCAAATCGGTTTCCTGGCGTGACTGCGATTAGGCGCGAGGCGGTGCATATTGCGTGATCGGCGGGTTACGCGCATCCCTCCATTATAACGGTGCGCGAGGGGAAACACGCCAATCGCAGAAACCCTTCCCGATGGCGCCGAAATCTTTAATGAGATGCCGTTTTTGCGGGAACCGGGACCACCTGCAGCGCCTGCGCAATCGCGCGCTCCGTCAGCGGCTGCATGATGGTGTATCCAGCCTTGTTTGGGTGCACTCCATCTCCCGAAATTTCAGCCTTCATCCCGTGCTTCTCATTCGTCATTGCAGTGAAGTAGTCCAGATACACCAGCCCGTTTCTGGCCGCATAATCCTTCAGCCAGGCATTCAGCGCGACGATCTTCTCCGCGGGCTCCAGGCCCGGCTTCCAGGAATAGTCGTAGGCCGGCAGCACCGACGCCAGCACCACGCGGATATTATTCGCCTGCGCCAGTTCCGCCATCGACGCGAAATTCTCCTGGATCGCCTCCGGAGTCGTCGGCCCGGTATTGCCGGCAATGTCGTTTGTCCCGGCAAGGATGATAACCACCTTCGGCTTCAGATCAATCACATCCTGCCGAAACCGCACCAACATCTGCGGCGTTGTCTGGCCTGAAATCCCACGGTTCACATACGGTTTCCCCGGAAAATACTCGGCCAGATCCCACGCATCTGTGATCGAGTCGCCATAGAAAACCACGCGATTCCCATTAGCCAAAGGAGTCTCCAGCGAAAGATTGGCAGCGTGATAGCGAGCCAGGTTCGGCCAGTCCAACAGCATCTTCTGCTCTCGCGTCAGCTCCGCCGCCGGAGGAGCAGCAGCTACCTGCGCAAGCACGGTGCCCGCGCCGCAGAACGACAGAAGAACCGCTGCCAGCATGAATACCCGTCGTTGCATCATTTCAGTGCCCCTCTTCTCTCGTGCCGCGAAAAGCGTCAAGCATCAGCAAGATGCCGCCCACCACAATCGCGGAGTCGGCCAGGTTGAAGTCCGGCCAGTGATAGCTAAAGATGTGGACCTCAAGAAAATCCACTACGGAAGCGAAGCGCACCCGGTCGTAGAGATTACCGATCGCGCCGCCAAGAATAAGTGCCAGCGCCAGTGTCGTCAGCGTGAGTTGTCGGCCCAGCTTCAGCAGAAGCGCCACCACCACCAGCGCCGCCAGCACTGAGAAGCCAATAAGCATCAGGCGAACCCGCTCCGGCGAAATCGAGTCGGCAAACAAGCTGAAGGCCGCACCCGAATTCAGCACATGCGAAATGCTGAAGACATGCGGAATTATCGGGATGGAATTCCCGATCACGATATGTTCCGTCACCCAGTTCTTCGTAAGCCGGTCCAGCAGGATGAGAAAGGCAGAGAAAGCGAGCAGTGGAGCACGCCAGTCGCGCGGTTTCGAAACCATCAAACGGTCGCCTCCCCGGCAGCGGGTGCTTCAATGCCCATCTCGCTCAGTGCGCCCCGGCAGCGTGCGCACAAGTGTGGCCAAGCGCCGTAGGCTGAGACATCCGTTGTGTGGCGCCAGCAGCGGTCACACTTCTCCCCATCAGCAGGGAAGAAGTCGACCTTCATTGGCGCGTTCGCCGCTCCAACAGAAGCCTCAACCTGCGACACGTTGAACAGTTCTTCCAGCACATTCGCCAGCTTGAACGCCCCCATCAACGCCCCGGTTTCACCCGCGGCATCGATCACAACCTTGGCCTCGAGCGACTTACCGATGCGCTTATCCTTGCGCGCCTCTTCCAGCGCCTTCATCACTTCAGTTCGCACGGTCAGCAGTTGTTGCCACTCGGCCAGCATATCGGTGTTGTCGCCCGGAGCCAGTTCCTCCGGCTTAGGGAAGAGCGCCAGATGCACGCTTTCCTCGCGCCCAGCCAGCGCAGGCAGATAACCCCAGACCTCATCCGCCGTAAAGCTGAGAATCGGCGCAACCAGCCGTGCCAGCGCTTCGGCAATCTTCCACATCACCGTCTGCGCCGAACGCCGCGCCTGGCTCCCGGGCGCGAAGGTATACATGCGATCCTTCAGCACATCCAGGTAGAGCGAGCTCAGATCCACCACGGCAAATTCGTTCAGCGCCATGTAAACGCGGTGGAACTCGAACTTCTCATACCAGCCCAGCACCTTCTCCGTCACCTCGCGGGTTCGCGCCAGCATGTAGCGATCCAGCGGCAGTAAACCGTCGTACGCCACCGCATCCTTTGCCGGGTCGAAGCCATGCAGACTGCCCAGCAGAAAGCGGAATGTGTTGCGCAGCTTGCGATAGTTATCCGCCACCCGCTGCATCAGGTTTTCGCTTGCAGCCACGTCTTCGCGGAAGTCAACCGAGGCTACCCACAGGCGCACAATTTCGCCACCCAGACGCTTGGCAATGTCTACGGGATCGACGCCATTACCCAGCGACTTCGAAAGCGGCCGCCCCTGCTCATCCAGCGTCCACCCGGAGGTCGCCACCATCTTGTATGGTGCAGCACCCTTCAATGCCACCGAGGTCAGCAGGGAAGAGTGAAACCATCCTCGATGCTGATCGCCGCCCTCTGTATATAGATCCGCGGGCCAGCTCAACTCCGGGTTCGTCTCCAGCACCGCATGCCAGCTTGCGCCAGATTCAAACCACACATCCAGGATGTCCATCTCCTTGCGGAATTCACTTCCGCCGCAGCCATCCTCGCCACAAACGGTGCCCGCCGGCAGCAGCGCCTCCGGCTCGTGGATGTACCACGCGTCGGCGCCCTCCTTCGCGAAAAGCTCCACGATGCTGCGGTTCACCGCCGTGTTGTTCAGCGGCCGATTGCACTTCTGGCACAGAAATACAGCGATGGGCACGCCCCAGATCCGCTGCCGCGAGATGCACCAGTCGGGACGCGTCGCGATCATGTTGGAGATGCGCTCCTCGCCCCACTTGGGATCCCATTTCACCAGCTTGATCTCGTCCAGCGCTCGCTGGCGGAAGGTCGTCGGCGTGCCGTCGGCCTGCTTCATCGGCGTCTCCATGCCGATAAACCACTGCTCCGTCGCGCGAAAGATGATCGGCTTATGGCAGCGCCAGCAGTGCGGATAAGAGTGCTCAATGTTCGACCGGGCCATCAGCGCGCCGCGCGACCTCAGCAGCTCGATGATGGGCTCGTTCGCCTTGAAAACCGTCAGGCCGTCATACTCCGGCAGCCCGTTACGGATGTGCCCGCCATTGTCTACGAAGCACTCCTGGCTCAGCCCGTAGCGCACGCCGGTGTAGAAGTCGTCCGCGCCATGCGCGGGAGCGGTGTGTACGGCGCCCGTGCCTTGCTCCGTTGTCACGTAGTCGGCATTCACTCCGAGGATGGAGCGGTCCAGGAAGGGATGCTGGAAGGTGGCATATTCCATCTTTGCGCCTTTGAACCGAGCCACCTCAACGGCTGCCTGCAGCCCGCAGACCTCGCGAGTGGCTGCGGCCAGCGCCTCGGCCACGATGTAGGTTTGCCCATCCTGCTCCAACGCCAGATACTCAAATTCCGGGTGAAAAGCGATCGCCAACGACCCAGGCAGCGTCCACGGCGTCGTCGTCCAGATGATCGCGTTTACCTTTTTCCCCGCCAGCTTGGCGTCGATCGCCGCAGGGTCGCTGGTCAGCGCATAGCGCACATAAACGCTGGGGCTGGTGTGCGTGTCGTACTCAACCTCAGCCTCGGCCAGGGCTGTCCGATCTTGGATGCACCAGTAAACCGGCTTCAAACCCTTGTATACAAAGCCGTTCTCAAGAAACTCGAAGAGCATTTCCACGATCTTCGATTCGTATTCCTTGGTCATGGTGGAGTAGGGATTGCGCCAGCGGCCAAAGACGCCGAGCCGCTCGAACTGCGACTTCTGCAGCTCCAGGTACTTTTCCGCATACTCCCGGCAGGCTCGGCGCACCGAGATGGCAGGCATCTCCAGCTTCTTGCGGCCCAGCTGCTCGTCTACCTTGATCTCAATCGGCAGCCCATGGCAGTCCCAGCCCGGCACATAGGGGGCGTCAAATCCGGCCATCGTCCGGGATTTCACCACGAAATCCTTCAGGGACTTGTTCAGGGCGTGCCCCAGGTGGATCGGCCCGTTGGCGTACGGAGGGCCGTCGTGCAGCACATAGCTCGGCGATCCCTTCCGTGCCTTGCGAATCAGCTCGTACAGATCGATTTGAGCCCATGAAGCAAGACGGGTGGGCTCATTCTGGGGCAGATTGGCTTTCATCGGAAAGTCGGTCTGAGGAAGGGTAAGGGTCGCCTTAAGCTCCGGCGGAGCGGACATCGTGTCTCCAGGATATTTGTTTGAAAATCAAAGCCCTATTGTAGCTGGCGTGGGCAACAAAAAACTAAGGTGACCGAATGACAAACAAAGGTGACCGAATGACCAGTTCCGTCGTCTAAGCAAAACAGGAGAAGTGTCGTAGCAGTGCGAAAGCCTAATGTGGACTTTCGTTGGCCGGAAATGTGACACGGCAGTGTCAGCGGAGCAATTTCCGGTACCTGGAACAAGACAAGCAGCCCAGTGGTCGTCCATAATTAGGAGATTGCAGGAAGTGGCTTCCCGCGTGCTTCCTGACAAAGCGAGATATGGGTAATCAGCTATTGACACCTCCGGAGTTGGATCCACGCATGCCGCCACAGGAAGAAGAGCCGGTTTCGGCCCAAGTACTGTTTGAAGCCGACGCTTCGATGTGGCGCTCGTTGATTGCCAACGTGCGAGAGGCATTTTCCCCGGTAAAACAGGCCCCCCTCGAACTAAGCTCCCACGCGATCGATGTTGTTGATCCGCTGGCTCAGCCCCCGATGTGGAAGGAAGTTGTCGACAACGTCCTCGACAAGTTCTTTCCACGCAAGCTGCCGCCTCTGGAACTCACGTCGAAGCCAATCGAGGTCAAGGAGATCCTGGCGGAGAAGCGCAACCCGGCTTCCAGCGCGCTCTCCTTCGTGATTCACGTCGTGGTCATCGCGCTCATCGGCGTGCTCCTGATTAACAAAATTGTGCACAAAGTTGCTCCAAAGCCTACAAATGTGACCGAAGTGGACGTAAAGCCGTTCATTCCGATCACCCCCAAGAACAGCCAGTCGATGGGTGGCGGTGGTGGTGGCGGCGACCGCGATCTCGTGGACGTCTCCAAGGGCAAACTGCCAAAGTTCGATACCAAGCAGATCACGCCCCCGCAGATCATTCGCAACGACAACCCAAAGTTGCCTGTTCCCCCTTCGGTCATCATGCCGAACATCAAGCTTCCTGACACGAATATGCCGGATATCGGCATGCCGTCCTCCAGCCAAGTTGCCCTCGCATCGAACGGCAGCGGCAGTGGCGCCGGAATGGGCACTGGCAGCGGCGGCGGCCTGGGTAGCGGCACCGGCGGCGGAATCGGAGCAGGGTCCGGTGGCGGCTACGGTGGCGGCACCTATCACGTGGGCGGCGGCGTCTCGGCGCCATCCGTCATTTATTCAGTAGACCCCGAGTTTTCTGATGAGGCACGCCGCGCTAAGTACCAGGGAATCTGCGTAGTAACTCTGATCGTGGACTCTCAGGGTAATCCGCAGCGGGTTCGAGTTACACGTCCGCTGGGCATGGGATTGGACCAGAAGGCTCTTGATGCTGTGCGCCAATACCGCTTCAAACCGGCATATTTTCAGGGCAAAGCTGTCCCGGTCGAAATCAGTATCGAAGTCAATTTCCGCATCTATTAGGGCGTCGAAGCGCGTCGTTTTGTGGTCAAAAGCGACGAGTTTTTACGTCTAAAAACCTGTCAAAAAGCGTCAATTGAAACGTTTCAATTGACGCTTTTCGACTCCTTTTTGTGCGAAATTGAGCCCCAAAAGAGGCGTCACAGCGCCTCTGTCTGGCCCAGCCAGTCTGATGAATCCATCTCGACCTGCGACGTTTTTTCCGTCTGTTCGACCGAGCGGCAGTGTGCTTCCAACTCGCCGGCAACCACCTGGGCATAGTTGATGAAGTGGTGAGCGGTGAGCAGCACCGTGAATCCCAGCCACACCTTGGCCGGGTCGCGCGACCAGTTGCGGAAAATCTGCATGAGAAAACGCCAGTATTCGACGCGATAGCTGGAGCAGATGCCCTGGCGCCAGATGGATGCAATTGTCACGCGAAGGTCATACATCGCTCGCGTCTTTGGCGGCTGTTGTGTCGGCTGAGTGTGCCACGACTGCAGCGAGCGGAAGGATCGCTCGAAGTACGATTTTGGAGCATAGAGATTTTGGAGCAGGCTGCTGAGGCCGCGGAGAAGAATCGGCAGCGGCAGGTTGGTTCGGAAGTTCGGCGGGCTGAAATTCGATGTGGCCTGACTGTCCTCAATCAGGCGTCCCTCCCGCTTCAGCCTGTCGAAGAGCGCCGTTGTCGGGGGCGCCTGCAGAACGCCGGCCATGGCCCAGGGAATCGCTGTCTGGCTGATGAATTCCATCTGCCGCTCGAAGATGGTCTCGTCGTCCGAATCGAAACCGACGATGAATCCCGCGAGTACCCAGAGCCCACTTTCGCGAATCACCCTGACCTGGTCAGCGATGTTGCCGCGCAGATTTTGAAATTTCATCGACCCCTTCAACGCTTCCGCGGAGGGAGTCTCGATACCGATGAATACGTACATGAAGTTGGCCGCGACCATGGCCGACAGGAGTTCCGGCTTATCGGCCAAGTTGATAGAGGCCTCGGTGTTAAAGCAGATCACACGTCCGGTGCGATCCTGCCACACGGCGAGTTCCTTTGACAGAGCCAGTGCCTGCTGCTGATTGCCGATGAAGTTGTCATCCACGATGAAGACTTCGCCTCGCCATCCGAGGGCGTGAAGCGTGTCAAGCTCGGTGATCACTTGCTGCGGAGTCTTGGCGCGGGGGCGCCGACCATAGATCGTGATGATGTCGCAGAACTCGCACTGGAATGGGCATCCGCGCGAAAACTGGATCGGCATGGAGGTGTATTTCTTCAACTGGAGCAAGTCAAAGCGCGGCACGGGGCTCAGCGTCATGTCCGGCTTTTCGAGCACGCGATAGAGTCGTTGCGCAGTTCCTTCTTCCAACTCGGTGGCAATTTGCGCGAAGACCTCCTCGGCTTCTCCGGCGAGCACGTGATCGGAGTGCTGCGCCAGAAGTTCGGGCTCGCTGCTTGCCCAGGGGCCTCCGATGAAGGTTCTGCGTCCCAACTTGCGCGCTCGTGCCAGCACGGAGACGGTGTCCGCTGTTTGCGCGTGCATGGCGCTGACCATGACGAGGTCGGCCCACAACAGATCCTCGTCGCGCAGCTCCTGGAATGCGCGGTCCAGAAGGCGAATCTGCCACGTCGCGGGGCACATTGCGGCGATGGTGATCAGGCCGAGCGGAGGGCTCACGGCCTTCTCCGGGAGCATCTCCAGCACTCCTTCAAAGCCCCAGAAGGAGGGCGGGAACCGAGGCCAGACCATCAGGACTTTAGGGTTTTTGCCGAGGGCAGGAAGCGGCTCAGAAGGATCTATCTTGGGAGCGCTGGAAATTTGGCGGAATGAATCTATTGGGGTGACGGACATGGGGAATCTCCATCCGAACGAGTTGCCCCAGGCTGCTTCTGCCTGGTGGGAAGTTCGCACGGGTCTTCATCGTCCACACGGTCCCGGGTGATAGGTGTTCGACTGTATTTGAGGCGCTTGGTAACCGTCAATCGAATTGACGCGGGGAAGGCTGCTTTACTGGTTGGCTGGCGCGGACTCCTTTACTATTCAGAGGGTTGGAAAGTTGAGAAGCGAATGAACTGTAACGGCGTGGGTCTTCGGGGGCGGGTTAAAGAAGTGCTGGTGCTGTTGGTGGCCGGCATGGTTTGGACCTGCGGTGCAATGGCGGCTACAAAGGACATTCCCGCGCACGGTCCGGCGGTCGTACTGTTCAACGGATCCGACTTGTCGAATTTTGATGTGGTGATGAAGACTACTGGTCTGAATTCCGATCCGAATCATGTCTTTCAAGTCGAGCATGGGGTGATCCATGTTTCCGGCAAGGAGTTCGGCTACATCGTCACCAAGAATGAGTACAAGAATTACTATTTGCGTGCGGAGTTCAAATGGGGCGAGGGAACGTTTGCGCCCAGGGAAGGTCAGGCGCGGGATAGCGGAATTCTCTACAACATTCAGGGCGATCAGAAGGTGTGGCCTCGATCGATCGAGCTGCAGATATGCGAAGGCTCGACGGGAGACTTCTGGATGACGGATGGCGCGGCCTTGACCGGCAAGGATGGCAAGCGTGTGACCGGACCGGCCGGGAGCGCGATGAAGATCGATCGCTTTGGCAAAGGTGAATGGAAGAACGTGACGGGCTATCGCGATCCCGCGGGTGAGATAGAAAAGGCACACGGAAAGTGGAATTTGGTAGAGTTGGTCAACCAGGACGGGCGCGTGAAACAATACGTGAACGGAAAGCTTATGAATGAAGGCACAGACGCATTTCCCGCGAGTGGAAAGATTCTCTTCCAGTCAGAGGGTGCGGAGATCTTCTTTCGCAACATGGTGGTGTATCCATTGAAGTAGCGGTCTCCTGCCGAGAGCCGCTGTAGTCATCACTCGCGGAGATCCCCAATCCGCTCAGACAGCGTTTTCAAATTGTATGGTCGAGTGACGCCCGACCCTTTAAGAGAGCCGATCATGAAAATTAGTTCGTCTGTATATGCTGCAGTCCTGCTTGTCGCCGCCATGGCGACGACTGTATGCGCGCAAAATCAGCAGAAGACCGCTCCTCCCAAGGCTGGGGCCGCGCCATTCCACCTGTCGAATAGCGAAAGGCCTAAAGTTCCTGACACTATATTCACCGTTCATCGCCTGGGCACAGACCACGCTGAAGGCGTAACCACGCTGGATATGAATGGCGACGGAAGGCCTGACATTCTGAGCGGAGCGTATTGGTATGAGAACCCCGGTCCGCAAGGTGGAGAGTGGAAGCGCCACCAGTACCATACGGTGGGCATGACGGGTGAGTTTGTCGCGGATTGCGGCGAATGGACTTTCGACGTGAACCATGACGGCGCATCCGATGTGGTGACTGCGGGTTGGCAGACCAATGGCGTGTTCTGGTACGAGAATCCGAAGAAACCCGGCGTGATGTGGGAGAAGCACTTCATCACCAACAGTTATGACACTGAGGGTGGTGCGATGGGCGATATCAATGGCGACGGCAAGCCCGATCTGGTGCTGGCACATTACGACCACTCCGGCGTACTGTGGCTGGATTTCTCCGGCCCTGAACCAAAGGTTCATCATGTGGGTGGCAGGGAACAGGATGGTCACGGCACGGGAATCGCCGATATCGACGGCGACGGTAAAGCCGATATCCTGACGCCGAATGGCTGGTTCCGCAATATTGATGCCGACAAGGACCAGTGGGAGTGGCACGCAGACTGGAAGATGGATGACGCGGGCTTCCCGATCATCGGCTTCGACGTAAACAACGACGGCAAGACGGACATCATCTACGGGCAAGGGCACAGCTATGGCTTGTATTGGCTGGAACAGGGTGGCGACGGAGCAAACCGCACCTGGACCAAGCACGCTATCGATGAGTCGTTCTCGCAGGTACACGCGCTGAAGATGGCCGATATCGATGGGGATGGCGAACTTGAACTGATTGCGGGCAAGCGCTATCGCGGCCATAACGGCAACGATCCGGGATCGTACGATCCGCTGGTGATCTACTACTACAAGATCAATCGGAAGACTGGCGAGTTTACTCGCTATCCGATCTCAGTGAATGGGACTGCCGCCGCAGGTACGCAGTTTGTGACGGGAGACCTGGATGGTGATGGAGACATTGACATTGTCACCGCAGGCAAGACCGGCGTGCATTTCTACGAGAACCTGAAGGTCGACAAGGTTTCTCCGCAGCAGCGCGAGAAGGAGATTCTGGTCGATACCAACTGGCCGTTCCCCGGCGAAGGCCAGATGGTGCAACAGGAAGACGAACCGAAGAAATAGTAGTGGGCGAGGCGAGAGAGTGCTTAGGCAAGCTCTCGCCTCGTTGTTTAGCTAGACTGGTGAATTGGGGCCGGGTATGCGAAAGCTTGAGCTCCTGATGCCCGGGCTGAGATTGAGGCCACAGTGCGGCATTGGCGGTGCGTGATGGCATTGCCCATGCATGCATTTGCCGTTAGACTTGGTATCAGGCCGCTTAGCGCTGCAGGGCGATGTGGAATGGCTTGGTGCGGGGAAGCTTGTGAGCAGTGACTGGCAGGAAGAGCCAGTGGTCAGGTTGCTGCAAGTTGTAGCTACAAATAGTCGGAGAGATGGCAGAGCGGTTCAATGCACCTGACTCGAAATCAGGCATACCTTTACGGGTATCGGGGGTTCGAATCCCTCTCTCTCCGCCACTCCATTGTTCCTAGACATCCAATAGAATCCTAGAAGCTCACTCAAGCCTTAGCAAATGCTGAGGTTGTTTGCGTTGGGCATACAAGCACGAAGGTAAGGAACCCAACAAACGACTTTCCACCGAGGCGTGGGATCGGCTTGAGAGATTTGCACCAAATCAGCTGAAGCGATCGGGACCGTCGGCGAGATATTGCACTGTCGTGCTCAGGGCCCCGGGAATATGAAGGGCTGCACGGCCGGGAAGGGCGCTATGAACGTCCTCAGAAGGAACTTCGCCTGCGGGCATGTAAGCGTGGCGAGCGTCCGCTGGGCTGCTGGAGGTGGCGGCGTACCGAGCAGCGCGTTGAGGAATGGCGCGGCCGACCCGTTCACAAGTTCGACGAAGATCGAGCTGAGCACGGGCATCAGATACAGTCCGCGTCGCTGAGCGAGCACATCCATGTAGAGCGATCCCCATGCGCCAGACGGAACCAACTCCTGCGGCGAGCCGATCGGAATCGGATTTCGCCATGCAAACGAGGAGGGCGGGGCGGCGATGGAAGAGGCATCGTACGGAGTGAGTAGCTGTGCGCCTATCGCTTCGACCAGTGGAGCCCATCGAGCAGTTGGCGCCGACCTTCCAGGTGCCGCATTCGGATCGAAGAGTTCCCATACACTCGCCGCGCTCACCTGCACGGACTGGTTATCAAACAGCAGCCTGGGTACGAGTGGCCACTCAACGGTAACGGTTCCGGTGGCATGAAGATTCGCGCTCAGCTCGAAGAGCGTCGTGGGCTGGCGGGGGCGGTCATTCGACAATGGCCCCAGCATCTCGAAGCAGATCCGGATGTCGTCCATGGAAATGAGGAGCGGGCGCTGCTGGGCGATGATTGCCTGCTCCGCGACCTCAACCCGAGGGCTCACTGCGAGCCACACATGGATTCTTGTGATCATGTTTAACGGGAAGGCTCCCGCCGGGGCAAGCGTGAGGTATTTCGCGATCTCCTGACTGTCGGTAATGCTGAGTTGAAAGCCACCATTCAGCCAATTCGCATATACGTAGTAGTTGAGTGCATTTTGACTGATCGCCAAGGCTCCATAGCTGTCGGCATCCGAAGAGGAGGGCGATGGCCCGGTAAGGATGTCATTGCGTTGCGCCGCCTGACAGGTCTCCAGCTGACTGGCGAGTTCATCGACTGGAATCGTCTGGGTCACGTACGGCCCACTGGCGGCGAGTCTGGTTGGTCCTATTTCGGCCATCAGTGTCAAAGTGGACTTCTCAGCGGATCGCGCGTGGCCCGATACCGCGGCGATGCCCAGGTTTGGGGGGCCAAACGGGAAGCCGAGGCCCTGGTTGCGCAGTCCGGATTCGATGGCTTTGGCGATCGCTTCTCCAAGCCCGATGATCCACAAATTGAGAACGTTCCCGGTTGCAGCTACGGTGGCTGCCACGAGTGTCGCGATCGGAAGAGGAATGGTACTTGAGGATCGCAACCCAACCGACACTGAGCCGCCCGTCGAGACGAGAGTAACGAAGGGATTTACGAGGCTCGCGGCTGGGTCCCACTTGTAGCTGATATCGAAGGTAAACGATGCCGCTGTCGTCATCGCGGATATCACAGCAAGTTGCTGCACCAGAAAGGCAGTCAGCGATGCGGTTATGACTACCCCCGCCAAACACGCCACAGGAAAAAAGAAGCACGCTATCGCGCTCACACCCGCGGCAGCGAGGATCAGGCCTGGGAGCACCTGCCACGTCGCAGTAGCGGTTACAGCGGTTGTCGGCAAGTTAATCGTGATTCCTATGTTGCCAGTCGGCCCGATGGAGGCGGCCCCAATAAAGGGCGTCCCCGCAAGGCTGGCAAAATTCATCAGGCCTGTCAGGCTTACGAGCTTGCCTTTGACAAACTGGATGTTTTGCGACCCGATCATCGTCTGAGCGAAGAAGTCATCGGTAGCATAGGGCAGACCGGGCAATGTGAGCGTGCCGAGTTGGGTCTTCTCGTACGCATCGACGGTCATAATCTCTTCCGCCAACAGGGTCGGCGGGGTCGGGGAAATATCGCCGCCGGTGGCCAGCATATCCGAAATCACCGCACTCGAAGTTATTCCCCATGCCTGCATATCATTACTCAAAGCGCCGCTGGCAGCCTCACGTTCCAGGAATGATGTTCCTGACGAATCTTTTTGGGTGAGGTTCATCATCGAGAGAATATCCAGCAAGCCATTGCCGCCACTCGTCGGCGGCCCGGCAACCCTGGGCGATGTGAGCAGGCAGAACAATCCCGAAGGTGTGGCCGTCCCAATGGGTGTAATTGCCCCGAGCCAGTTAAGCTTCAAAATGCCGCTATTCAGTGTGGCTGTACCCAGTCGCGCGGCTATGAGATTCGCCAGATTCGTCGTGTGCGTGAGCGTGTCCTGGTGGAGTAGCGCAGCGATGGAACCGAGCCGGCTGGAATTGACACACTGTGGTGTGGGTTGCTCTTCCACGAGCAGCTCGTCGAGGTGCACGTCATCCAACGCGATTCGAGGGGTAAGAGGAACCGATGGCGCGTTGTCTGAGCCCATCCCCGGCACGCCATTCGAATTTCCATTGGACGGTGGTTCCGGTTTTGACGCAGGTGACCCAGCCTGCGTGAAGCCACGAGGTTTCGCAAAATCCTTCGCCGAGACCCTGACGACGCGAACGCTCTCGACTGACAACCGGCCTATCGGTACTTCATCCTGGCCTGCAAAAGTGCTGGCCTGTACCAGGCAACCCGACTCCTCCAGACGCTCCATGGGAAGGCCTGAGGTGCGATGGCAGGATGGCCCCCCATACAGGGTTCGAAAGAGCGCACGCCATAGCTTCGCGGGTACCGGCGATCCCGCATCGAATATGAATTCCTGGATGAACACACCTGCGCTGGCATCTTCCAGGCTCAAGCGAGAAGTGATTCGAGATCCCCGCTTGCGCGATTGCACGCTGTGGTGCAGCGGCCGGGCAATTCTCGACTGAGCCACCTGTTCCGCCGAGAATTCAAAAACTGTGCGCTTCGCGTGGTCCCAGAGGGAGGCTGCGCGAGAGCCCGACCGTCTTACGACTGACCATGTCGGTGTTGCGTCCGCGTCCAGGAAAGTAACCCGCGCTGCGTCCTCGTTGACCAGCACGTCGAACATTTGTGTGCCGGACGGTGCGTAAGGCAGCGAGGTCAGCGGCAGGCCCGATGTCTGCAAAACGACGGTCGCGTGCTCAGCGAGTGTAATTACACAGTGGCAGGCGAGAGCGGCATTGCTACCGGCGGTGCTCCGTCGCATGTTACCTCCCAATTTCGACAGGCTGTTATCCGAGTGAATGAGTATGACTCTAGAATTCAGCTTTCAGAGATGGCCGAAGGGGTTTATGAAAACAGTCTTGCCGAGTAACGTAATGTTGTAGTTGAGCCGGCTATGCCGGTCGCCGGAGTGGCTTCGGCCAAGTGGGCAATGACCGCGGCAAAAATATTGTCCGCCGGCTGGCCGGTGACAACAAAATGATTGGGACGAGTTCTCCGCTTGACGGCCGACAGTGTCCAGGGCCAAAGGTACTATCAGCGATAACGTGCCGGTTACAGTACCCGGTTCCTTCTAGCCTTGCAAGAGATTAATTTGACTTTGCCTGATATGTGAGTTGACCGCTCTACGTTGCATAGGATTTGGCGGATGAACAAATATAGCGAAGCAAAAGGGGGAGAAGCGTGTTCTCGGTGACCCTCGAGGCGTGATCAATCACGTTTTGCCGGTTTTCGGTCCGGGAAGTTGCCCGTCCGTCAACCAGATGCTGGTGCGATACTTCATCAACTACAATACCGTTCGTTACTGCCGGGCTGCCGTGCGCGTAGCGGCAATCAATCGGTGGCGCCATTCGGCGGTGGCGTAGGACGCAACATGGGCTGGGTAACCAGCCAGGGCAATTTTTGCGGGCTCAGCTTTATAGTAATGCGGTGTACCCGATCGGTGGTTCTCCCTGGGCCATAGAATTACAAATTAAATTCCTGTACCCGAAGAAGTCAAAATCAAGACGGGGGCCGCAGCAGGCGGGCGCGCCTGATTGTGAATTCCGTGTAAAGGGGATCGAAATGAGTATGGCTGGCTGTAAGAGGGTCCTGTCAATTGCATTGTGCGTCGCTCTTGTTGCGATCACAATGCCGTTCGAGTCGGGTGCTGCGGTGTTCTACCAGGACCAGCAAACGACGCCCGGGTCCAACCCTGCGTCCGCTTCAGACTATTCGGGACAAGGCGCGCCGCTGACCGCAGTGGAACTGCAAGGACTGGTAGCTCCGATTGCACTCTACCCGGACGCGTTGGTGGCCCAGATTCTCAGCGCGTCCACGTATCCGGATCAGGTTGCAGTTGCCGACAATTGGCTTCAGCAGAATAAGAGCTTGACTGGCAGCGCCCTGATGCAAGCGGTCAACGGACAAACCTGGGACCCGAGCGTCAAGGCGCTAACTCAATTTCCGTCCGTGCTCGACAAGATGGCCCAAAGCCTCGTCTGGACTTCGCAACTGGGGGAGGCCTATCACAATCAGCAGGCGGACGTTATGACTGCCGTCCAAACTCTTCGCGCGAAAGCGAAGTCGGCGGGCAATCTTAATTCTGGTTCCCAGATCACGGTCGTGCAGCAAACACCGCAGACGATCGTGATTCAGCCTGCAAATCCACAGGTCGTTTATGTTCCGGTGTATAACCCGACGGTTGTTTATGGCACGCCTTACGTCACTCCCGGGTACAGCACTGGAGACATGGTGGCAACCAGCCTGTTATCGTTTGGCGCTGGAATGGCGGTCGGAGCAATGATGAGCGGAGGTTGCTGCGGTTGGGGATATAGCAGCTGGAACTGCAACTGGCACGGCGGAGCCGTGTATTACCACGGTGGAGCGTATTACGGTAACAGCGCCTGGCATGGTGGCGCATACGGCGACTCGTACCACAACGCCTACAACAATAACTACAACCGCGGCTACAACAGTAGTGGATACCACGCCAACAACTACAGCCACAACACGAACGTAAGCGGCAACACCGTCAACGTAAATCATCAAGGTGCGGGCGACTCGGCTGCCTCGCGGGGATGGGGAGGGAGCGGTAGCGGCCGCGGATCAACGGCCTTCAGTGGCTTTGGGGATCGCTCGGGAGACTCGGGGGGTGGCTGGGCGGATCGATCTGCCAGTTCTCGCGGATGGGGAAGTCGCGGCGGCGGAGGAGGTTGGGGAGGCGGCGGATTTGGCGGCGGCGGGTTCCGCGGTGGCGGTCGGAGATGAGCCTGGCCACTGTTGGTTATCGATGAAACCAAATTTGCTGTGCATTGAAGCCGTTGAAAACGAAACTGAGTTGAAATGATCGGGGGTGACTATGTATCGAGTTGGAGGTCGCAAGGCTGATCTAATAAGACCCGGAATGCTGGTCTTGCTTTTGTCATTGGCTGTCTTCCTTGGTTCGTGCAGAAACCCGGAAGCGCCCTCTCGCCCGGCGCCTGGGCCCAAAACATTCACAACGGCTGAAGATGCAGGAAAAGCATTGGCTGTTGCGGTAAAGGCGGAGGATCACAACGCACTGCTGGAAATCTTCGGCCAAGGATCAGGCGACCTGATCTTCTCAGGTGATTCGGCGCAGGACAAGCTGACGTTCGAGCATTTCACGGCCGCCTATGGTGTCATGAGCCGCTGGCGCATGCGGACCGATGGGAGCCAGGTTCTCTACGTTGGGTCCGACAACAATCCCTTCCCAATCCCGCTCAGGAAGAACAGCGCAGGGCAATGGTACTTCGATGCGGCGGCCGGAAAAGACGAGATTCTCGCCCGGCGCATTGGTGACAACGAACTCGCCGCGATGGGAGTCATTGCCGCAATGACCGATGCCCAGAACGAATACTTTCTGCAATCTCACGACGGCGTAAAAGACTATGCGCAGAAGTTTGTGAGCGACGAGGGGAAACAGAATGGGTTGTATTGGAAGTCGCCGGAGGGACAGCCCAAGAGCCCGCTTGGGCCGCTGGCAGCGTTGGCAGCTGCCACCGAAGGGTTCTCCCCCACTGCGGGCAAACAGCAGCCTTTTCATGGCTACTTCTATCGCATACTCACCCGGCAGGGCGCCGGGGCCAAAGGTGGGGCGAAAGACTACGTGGTAAACGGAAGGATGACCGGGGGATTCGCCCTCGTCGCCTACCCGGAGAAGTACGGTGATACCGGCATCATGACATTCATCGTCGATCGGAACGGGGTAGTGTATGAGAAGAACCTGGGCAAGGACACCATTGAGCTCGCAAAAGGTATGACCGAATTCAATCCCGACAAGTCCTGGAGCTCCATCGGAGAATGAAGTAACGACATGTCTAGAGATGGCGTATCGGATACGCAACGCGTGATGATGGCTCTGCTGCTGGGTGTTTTGCTCTTGATGGTTGGGAGCAGAGAAGCAACTGCGGCTGATACTCAGGCAACTGCAACATCGGCCAGCGCCACGACTGATTCTGCCAACAGAGGGTTGCCGGTGAGCTTCGAGCGTCGCACCGGGGACTTGGATGTCATGGTGAAGTCCGGGTCTATACGGGCTCTGGTTCTTTACAGTCACTCCAGTTTCTTTTACGTGGATGGCAAACCCGAAGGGATCTTCTATGAGGCGCTTCGAAACTTCGAGCAGTTCGTCAATGACAAGCTGCCACACCGGAAGGAACCATGTGCAGGTTACGTTCATTCCGGTTCGTCCAGACCAGCTTGAATCGTATTTGAATGAAGGCATCGGCGACCTGATCGCATACCCGATCGAGGTGACTGCTGTGCGGGAACAGCAGGTTGCGTTTTCTGTTCCGATCCAAACTGGCGTGAAGCAGATTCTTGTGACGGGAAAGGACTTCGGACCAGTTTCATCCCTGCAGGATCTCGGCGGGAAGAAAGTCTTCGTTAATCCTGATGACCACGTATTACGCGAATCTTGTAAAGGTAAATGATTCCTTACGCCAAGCAAGGCAAGCCGCCCATCCTGATCGAGAGCGGCCGACAAGAACTTGATGGACGAGGACCTGATGGAGATGGTGAACGCCGGCATACTTCCGGCGACGGTTACCATCGCTGAGCGAGCCAAGCTTTGGTCCAGTGTTTTTCACAACATTACTCCCCAGCCCAACATCGTCATTGCCGACCAGGAGGACCTTGCATGGGCGATGCGCAAGAACAATCCGAAGCTTAAGGCAATAGTCGATGAATGGGTGAAGACCCATGCCGCCGGAACGTCCTTTGGCAACACCCTGATGCGTCGGTATCTTGAGAGCAACCAGTGGGTCAAGAATCCAGTCAACGAGCAGGACAATAAAGAAATTCAATGAGACGGCGAATTACTTCAAGACGTACTCCTCGCAATATGGCTTCGATTACCTGATGGTGATGGCTCAGGGCTTCCAGGAATCCATGCTCAATCAGGCAGCGAGAAATGGAGGTGCGGTGGGAATCATGCAGGTCAAGCCGTCGACTGCAGCGGCGCCTCCAATCAGTATCCCTGACGTAATGACGGAAGAGAACAATATTCACGCCGGGGTCAAAGTTCTCCGCACCATTGCAGATAAGTACTTCAGCGATCCCAGGATCGATCCGGAGAACCGCCTGCTGTTAACCTTTGCTTCCTACAATGCCGGCCCCAATCGCATCGCGGAGTTGCGCAAGGAAGCAGCGGATCAAGGGCTTGATCCCAACAAGTGGTTCGGCAATGTGGAGTTGCTTGTAGCCCAAAAGGTGGGTCAGACGACCGTGCAGTACGTTAGCAATATTTATAAATACTACATCGCGTATAAGCTCGTGGTTGAACAAGGGCAATCCTTGCAGTAGGCTCTACCGGTATGCTGGAGTCAATCGACTGGTAGAGTAGCTTGCCTGTTGGCTCAGAAGCCGGACGTTATCGAAGCGCCGCTTCTGACGATGTGGCGATCGTGCTAGTGAGGACAGAACGATGTGGTGGATCAGTTATCGCGGCGAATCAGGGCACGGCGTGGACAACATCGGCGTTTTCGAAGACGACGGCTCACCGCGCAAGAAGCATCCACTACTCCTCGATCCATCGCCGACCGCGCATCCGCTTCACATTGCACGCGGTTTCGCAATGGTGGGCGACGACCTCTACATAGCGAACGCGTGGCGCAAGGATAGCCATATTGCGCTCTACCACAGGCACGGGGACACGTTCCGCTTTAAGGAGGTGCTCGTCAAGACCGAGCACGTTGCAGCGATGGTGCACCCCTTCGATGTGGAGCTGGGCGACGACGGCCGCATCTATGTCTCCTGCCAGGACACCAATACCGTGGTATCGCTCGTGCCGAAGACACGCAAACCCGCACCAGTAGCCGCGCATCTCCGCAAACACTACCCCCACGGCAAGTTTCTCCCCGGCACCCTCGTCGCCTCCAGTCAGGGGAGCCTTCCTGAGTACGGTGACCGGGCGCCGCTCGATGTGCCAGCGCCTCTCGGCCTCAGAGTGGTGCTTGACAAGCACGGCAAGCCACGGCACTCAGTGCGTGGCATCATCGTGCATCGCAAGCATCTGTACGTGGCGGACGAAGCGGGCGACTCTGTAAAGGCCTTCAACGTCCGATCGGGAGAGTTGATGGCCCGCATTACCTCGCGCTCGCTCGAAGCGCCCGTGCACCTGATCCTGCACGGCGAGACGCTCTACATCGGTGCGTCGGGCACGGGCAGCATCCTCACGCTGGACCTGACCACGCCGCCGGTCGGCGAGGTGGAGGCGCGCGTAGTCATCGACCAAGAGCTCGACAGCCCCTCCGGCTTCGCCGTCGGCCCCGACGGCGATCTTTACGTGGCCGAGCGGAAGAAGCAGCGGGTACGACGCTTTTCCTCGAAGGGAAAGAAAAAAGGGACGTTCATCGACCAGCTTCCCGACATGCCGGAGTTCCTCGTCTACATTCCGTGATCCCAAAGCGGGTGACAGTCTCTTCGATTGGTGCATTGATAAGGCAACCGAAACTGCGCCACCGATTCGCGAATTGGACTGGAGAGTGCCAATCTTGGCAACGTTATTGACGTTGTTTCGCCTCCGTACCAGAAATTGGCATCTATCCAGGCCCAAAGCCGCGACTTTACGTCCTAAGTTAAATGCATCTCAATGTTCTACTTAAAACAACAACGTTACGTGGCGACATGAATCCCTCTCTCTCTGAGATAGTCACCTAAGCCTCAGCAAATGCTGAGGTTGTTGTCTTGTGGGCATCCTTTCTCTCGATGGCGTTTGCGATCTCACCTCCAAAAGGTCACGGACCTACGCCTGCACTTACTCATGGCAAAAGTACAGGGGTTGGTATAAGGTCCAATGGCCGAGGCCGCGGATTTGGGCTATGGTGAGTTAGTTGGCGGCCCGAGTGTAACGCGAGAGCTTCCCTATGGAGACGACATTTGTAGCTGGTCTTCCCGCCAAAATCGGCCTGGTAGACGACGACGCTTCGATCCGCAAGTCCGTCGTCAGACTGCTGCGGTCTCACGGATATGCCTGCAAAGCCTACGACTCAGGGGAGATGGCGCTTGCCGACCCCGAGTTGCTCGGGATGGATTGCCTGCTGATCGACATCCAGCTTGAGGGAATCAGCGGCATTGAGCTTCGTGACCGCGTTCTGGCTCAAGGGATAGAAATGCCGCATATTTTCATCTCCGCATGTGCGGCTCCCGACTGGCGCGTGTGCCTGCAGCAGATGGGCAGCAGCCCTTGCCTGGGGAAGCCGTTTGAGGAGTGGGAACTAATCGCCCTGCTCGACGTTTTGCTTCAGGCCAAAACACATTAGTTTTGTCGTCGGTCACCGCCTGCTAATGCGACTCGCGAGTGACGACTGTTCCTCGGCAGCCGACCAGAAAATCGAGGTCGGCACCCTCTGACGCCTGCGTCACATGCTGCACATACAGTTGCTGATAGCCACCCTTAATGGGCGATGGAATTGCCTTCCAGGCCGCCCTCCGCCGGGCGAGTTCTTCGTCGGAGACGTCCAGGTGCAGGCGGCGCGCATCGACATCCAGTTCGATAAAGTCGCCGTCCTCGACAAGCGCGAGAGGGCCACCCGCGGCCGCTTCCGGGCAGACGTGAAGAACCACCGTGCCGTATGCGGTACCGCTCATCCGTGCATCGGAGACGCGCACCATGTCCTTGATGCCACGCTCAAGCAACTTGGGGGGAAGTCCCATGTTGCCGACCTCTGCCATGCCCGGATAACCCTTGGGGCCGCAATTCTGCAGGACGAGCACGGAGTTTTCGTCGACGTCGAGATTGGGGTCGAGGATGCGTTCTTTATAGTGCTCAATGGTGTGAAAGACGATGGCCCGGCCACGATGGCGCATGAGGTGGGGCGATGCCGCGGAGGGTTTGAGCACCGCCCCGTCCGGAGCCAGGTTGCCTCGAAGTACTGCGACTCCTCCGTGTTCGACCAGGGGATGGTCCATGGGACGAATCACTTCCTGATTCCAATTGGGAGCATCTTTGCAGTTTTCCGCAATCGACTTTCCGGTGACCGTGAGCGCGTCTGAGTGCAGCAGCTTGTGCTCATCGAGTACCCTGATCACGGCAGGCAGCCCGCCCGCGTAATAGAAATCCTCCATCAGGAAGCGGCCCGACGGCATGAGGTCGACAAGCGTGGGGGTGTTTCGTCCAATGCGGTCCCAGTCGTCGAGCGTCATCGGAACGCCGATCCGTCCGGCGATCGCGATCAGATGGATAACCGCATTGGTTGACCCGCCAAGTGCGCCGTTGACGCGGATCGCATTCTCGAAGGCTTCTCGCTTCAGGATTTTGGAGAGGGTGAGATTCTCGCGGACCATCTCGACAATGCGTCTGCCGGAGGTTTGCGCCAGCACGCCGCGGCGTGAATCGACTGCGGGGATGGCGGCGTTGTGCGGCAGGGTAAGTCCCAGGGACTCCACCATCGATGCCATGGTTGAGGCGGTGCCCATGGTCATGCAGTGGCCTGCGGATCGCGACATGCAGGACTCAGCCTCAGTGAAGTCCTCCTGGCTCATGGTTCCGGCTTTTACTTCTTCGCTGAATCTCCAGACGTCGGTGCCGGAGCCGATGTCCCTGCCGCGATATTTTCCATTCAGCATCGGGCCGCCTGAAACCACAATTGCCGGAATGTCGCAGCTTGCTGCTCCCATGACGAGGGCCGGTGTAGTTTTATCGCAACCGCACATCAGCACGACACCATCGACGGGATTACCACGGATGCTTTCCTCGACGTCCATGCTGACGAGGTTGCGAAACAGCATTGCCGTGGGGCGCAGATTCGATTCACTTGTGGACATTACGGGGAACTCGAGAGGCAGTCCTCCCGACTCCCATACTCCCCACTTCACGCGCTCGGCAAGTGCCCGAAGATGGGCGTTGCATGGTGTCAGCTCCGACCAGGTATTGCATATGCCGATAATGGGGCGGCCGTCGAAGACGTCTCCGGGAAAGCCCTGGTTACGCATCCAGCTGCGGTGAAGGAATACATCTTTGTCGTTCCGGCCAAACCATTCTGCGGAGCGAAACTGCTTCTTATCTTCGGGCACGGTTATCTACTCCAATGCTGCGATTGCTTGCGGAGCCTCGCAGTGGCTCTTCGTTTGCCGGCTGACCTGGTCAAAATCGGAACATCCCGCGAAGTTGGTTCCGCTGGATCCGACAGTCGTTGCTATAAGCATACATAGGATGGATCTCCGTTCTATACTTCCGTCTTACTGTTGATCGCAAGGTGCGAGAAGATCGCGATAGCGGGGGCGGTGAGTGTCACTAGAACACACTGAGGAAGAATGAACCAGATTGATCTGAACCAACGTAACGCAATTGTTACCGGGGGGGCGCAGGGAATCGGTCTCTCGATCGCGCATCGCCTCCATGCTTCAGGCGCCTCTGTTTCGCTCTGGGATCGCGATGCGGAATTACTTGTCGCGGCAGCTAAGCAGATGGGCGAGGCACCGAGGATTTCCTACAAGGTAGTGGACGTTTCGGATGCGGCTTCGGTTGCTGCGGCCGCAGCCGCGACCGCCGATGAGCATGGCAGAATTGACATTCTTGTCGCGAACGCAGGCATCGCGGGTCCTAACCATCAGACATGGGAATACCCGATCGAGACCTGGAAACTGGTGATCGACATCAACCTGGTCGGAGTGTTTCTCTGCTGCCACGCAATCATTCCATATATGCTGCGCCAGAACTATGGGCGCATCGTGAATGTTGCTTCGATTGCAGGAAAAGAAGGCAATGCTAACGCGTCTGCATACAGCGCCTCGAAGGCTGGCGTGATTGCCCTGACCAAGTCGCTGGGCAAAGAAACTGCGAACCAGAATATTGCCGTTAACTGCATAACTCCCGCGGCTGCGCGCACGCGTATATTCGATCAGATGACCCAGGAGCACATCGACTTCATGCTCTCCAGAATTCCGCGTGGCCGCTTTCTGGAGGTTGACGAAGTCAGCGCCATGGTAGCGTGGCTGGTATCCGAAGAAAACTCGTTTACCACAGGAGCAGTGTTTGATATCAGTGGTGGTCGCGCAACTTACTAGCCTTCACCCTCTCATTGACAGGAAAGAGACATGAAACTACTTCGCTATGGAAGCCCTGGTAAAGAACGCCCGGCGATGCTGGATGCCACGGGGGCAATCCGCGATCTCTCAGGAGTTATCACTGATATTGCAGGCACTGCATTGCTTCCTGAGTCGCTTGAGAAACTGCGTCAGTTGGATCCGGCGAGTCTGCCTCTCGTCTCAGGTTCGCCGCGGCTGGGTCCGTGCGTCGGCGCCGTCGGCAAATTTGTCTGCATAGGTCTCAACTATTCCGATCATGCTGCTGAGTCGGGCATGGCTGTTCCGGCAGAGCCAGTTGTCTTTATGAAGGCGACGTCGGCGATCTGCGGTCCCAACGACGACGTGATAATTCCGTGCGACGCGCAAAAGGTCGATTGGGAAGTTGAACTCGGAGTCGTGATCGGCAAGGAGGCAAAGTACGTCGATGTGGAAGATGCGCTGTCACATGTCGCGGGCTATTGCATCGTCAACGATCTCTCTGAACGGGCCTTTCAGCTTGAAGGAACCGGGCAGTGGGTGAAGGGGAAGAGCGCTGACACCTTTGGTCCGATTGGCCCATGGCTGGTGACAGCCGACGAGGTGCCCGATGCGCAGAACCTGCACCTGTGGCTCGAAGTAGATGGGCACAGGTACCAGAGCGGATCGACCGGCACCATGGTCTTCGGAGTGCCGCACCTGGTGAGCTACCTTAGCCGATTCATGAGTCTGCAGCCGGGCGACATCATCTCGACGGGCACACCGCCGGGAGTTGGCCTCGGCCAGAAGCCTCCGGTGTATCTGCGCGCGGGAAACGTGATGACACTTGGTGTTGAAGGCCTTGGGCAACAGCGTCAATTAGTCGTCCCGTTTGCCGGTGTGTAGTTTGGCTTCGTGCCGCTCCTTCGAAATTGTGGGGATGATATGTCAACGAGCCTTGAAGGCAAGATCGCCTTGGTTACTGCAGCAGGTCAGGGGATAGGGCGGGCAACCGCCTTGAGCTTCGCAGCCGCGGGGGCGACCGTGTGGGCGACTGACATCAATGAGAGAGCGCTCAACACTCTCGCGGACGAGCAACCTGGAATTCGTGTTCACATCATGAACGTGACGGAGGAGAGAGCGATCAGTGCGGTTGCGGCCGAAGTAGGAACGTTGGATGTGCTATTCAACTGCGCCGGACATGTTCACCACGGCAGCATCCTCGACTGCTCGGATGCGGATTGGGATTTCTCGTTCGACCTGAATGTCAGATCGATGTATCGGACATGCCGCGCATTTCTTCCGGGCATGATCGCGGCGGGCAAGGGAAGCATTATCAACATGTCGTCGGTAGTTTCCAGTGTGAAGTCCACACCTAATCGATTTCTATATGCGACGACCAAGGCGGCTGTTGTCGGTCTGACAAAGGCGATCGCGGCAGATTATGTATCGAAGGGAATTCGCTGCAACGCGATTTGTCCTGGAACCATCGAGACGCCGTCGCTCGAAGATCGCATAGCGGCACAGGGCAACGTCGAAAAGGTGCGGGCCGCGTTCGTCGCGCGGCAGCCAATGGGACGGCTTGGAAGACCAGAAGAGATTGCGGCGGCCGCACTCTACCTGGCCTCAGACGAGTCAGGCTTCATGACCGGTCAAACCATCGTGATCGATGGTGGATGGAGCATCTAGAATTTGCCGCAGCCTTCCATGTAGTTCGCAGGCGCGTTTATTTCGCCACTTGAAGGATCAACGTAGAGCGATCAGGTTAGCGCGAGGTACTCATGCGCCAGACGAACCACCATCGATCCCTCGCCTACTGCTGAGGCTACGCGATTCATCGCGCCGGCGCGGAGATCCCCCGCGGCGAAGACGCCGGGCACGCTGGTTTCAAGCAGCAGTGGTTCGCGCTGCTCTTTCCAGGTACGAGCGTAAGCCTCGGCTGCCATCAGATCGCGGCCGGTCAGCACAAATCCCTTGGCGTCGCGAAGCACGTCCGTGGGGAGCCATTCACTGCGCGGACGCGTGCCGATAAAAACGAAGAGTGCGTCCACGTCTTCTGTCGCGGACGATCCATCGTCAAGAGAAGTGAGCGCGACTCGCTCTACGTGACCGTCACCTTCGACACGTTCAATCTCTGTCCGCGTACGCAAACGAATGTTCGGAGTCTTTTCAATTTGCTCGATCAGGTAGCGCGACATCGTGTCGTTCAGATTTTCGCGGCGAACCACGATCTGTACTTCCTTCGCGTAGCGCGCAAGATGCATGGCGCCCTGGCCAGCGGAGTTGCCGCCGCCCACGATGATCACCTTCCGATCACGGAATGCGGGTGCTTCCGTGGTCGCGGCTCCGTAGTACACCCCAGCTCCGGTGTGCTCTGCGATGCCCGGCGCCGGATGCTCACGGTAGAACATTCCGGTTGTAGCCAGCATGGCCCTGGTGACCAGTTCACGGCCGTCGCTCAGTTGCAGGCGTTTGTATCCGGCTTCGATGGAGACGCCGGTGACTTCGAGCGGCGCCAGAAATTCGGCACCCAGTCGCTGAGCCTGCATGAGCGCACGGCGGGTCAGTTCGTTGCCGCTCACACCAGCGGGAAATCCGAGATAGTTCTCGATGCGGGAACTGCTGCCCGCCTGTCCGCCAGGAGCGTGGCGATCGAGCAGCAGTGTTCGCAGGCCTTCGGACGCGCCGTAGACTGCTGCCGCAAGGCCAGCGGGACCAGCACCGACGATGACAAAATCGTAGACGTCGAATGCAGCCTGCAGAGGCCGGCCCAGCCGCTCGGCCACATCGCGAGGCTCGGGATTGCGCATCACCGGAGATCCGTCATCGAAGAACAAGGCGGGAAGATCCTCGGTGCTGACTCCCGCCGCATCGAGCAGCGCTTTGGTCTCCGGCTCCCGTTCTACATCGAGCCAACGATAGGGAATCAGGTTGCTGGCGAGAAAGTCCTTGATCGCATGCGATCGAGGCGACCACTGGTGTCCTACAAGCCGCAGTCCCTTGGTTTCGGGCAGGTACTCGGCCTGCCATGCGTCCAGCAGATCGTCGATCACGGGAAAAAGATGTTCTTCGGGCGGATCCCAGGGCTTAGACAAGTAGTGATCGAGATGGGCCTCGTTGATTGCCCTCACTGCGGCATCGATATCCGAGTACGCCGTCAGCAGGACGCGCCGCGCGATTGGGTAAATCTCGCGCGACTTCGCGAGCAACTCATCACCCAGCATGCCGGGCATGCGCTGATCGCTGACTATCATTGCCAGTGAGTCGCCGCGACTTTTCAACTCGCGAATCGTTGTGAGCGCTTCCTGCCCGGACACCGCGCTCATGATGGTGTAGTTCTCTCGGTAGCGGGAGCGCAGGTCACGACGCACGGCGGCAAGCACCTGTGGATCGTCGTCAACGATGAGCAGCACCGGCTTGTTCATTGCGCGCCTTCTACGTTACTAATCTCGGCAATCGGCAAGGTGACGCGGAACTCCGTCCGACCTGGCTCAGACGCGACCGAGATTTCTCCGTCGTTGTGGCGGACGAGGCGCCTTACGATGTCGAGTCCCAGGCCGGTGCCTTGCCCCATCGGCTTGGTGGTGAAAAAAGGATCGAAGATGCGGTCACGGATCTGTGCGGGTATGCCGCTGCCATTGTCGATGATGGATACCACTACACGCTGTTGCTCGCGCTGCGCCAGTATCTCGACCCGGCCCTCGTGGGGAACTGCGTCGAAAGCGTTGTCGATCAGGTTCGCCCAGATCTGATTGAGCTCGCCGGCGAAACCGCGCACGCGCGGGAGGCCGGGGTCGGTATTCACCACGACGGAGAGATCCTTCGCACGGGCTTTCGATTTCAGAACGGCAACCGTGTGATCCAGGCTGAGGCTGAGGTCCACCGGTGCGGCGACCATCGCCTGATCCATATGTGTGAATCCCTTGACAGCCGTGACCAGGCCGGAGATGCGCATGGCCGCTTCCTGAATTTCCGATGCGAGACCACGCACCGAACATCCGGCAGCGGCCCACCTGAGTACCGCATTCAGCGCGGGGCCTTCGACTTCTTCGGCAATCATGTTGAGCGATTCGAAGGTCACCGGGGTTTCCGCGAGAGCTTCCGCGGAGTTCTCGTCGAGGTTATGATCGGCCAGCCAATCGGCAATTGCTTCTTCGCGTTCAGCCCGCTCAATGGGCGAGCGCACTCCCTGAACCCGTGTCGCCAGGCATGATTCACGGATAGCGTCTACAGCGGCAAGCTGGGAGTCCGTGAGCCGGGAGGCTCCAAGCGCCCGCGTCGCCAACTCGGCATCTTCCAGGCGGTCCTCCAACAGCGCAGCGCTACGCTCAATTGCGGACGCGGGGTTATTGAGCTCGTGGGCAAGTCCGGCGGACAATTTGCCGAGGGAGATCATCTTCTCGTCGTGCAGATCGCTCGACGTGAAAACGCGTGCGCGATCGACCATGGTGTGCACAAGGATCGAGGTAGCCTCGTAACACTCGCGGGTCATCGCGCGCAGGCACTCCCGAGGAATGGCCAGGATCGACGAAGGCGCCTGGGCGACCGTATCGCCTGGCGGGGCTATCATCCGGGAGTAGGGAAGAGCACCCGTGATATCGCCTGCACGCCATTCCAGAATCTTGTGCAGCCCGGCGCCGCGGTCGACAAAAATGGCGATGTGCCCCGTCAGCACGATGAACATGCCTTCCACCGGGACACCCTTCGCGCTCAAGACCTCGCCGGTATTGAGCTCCCGCAGGGCCCCGTGCGAAGCCAGCCATTCCAACTCTTCGCCGGGCACCGCTCCAAGGGTTTTGTGTTTTGCGAGTCTTTCAACCAGGTCAGTTGCTGTCATCTGCGCATTCTCTTCCCTGGATTACGAATTCTACCTCGACTAAGGTACCAGATTGAGTGCTGCTTCGAATGTCTTTCAGCGCTGTTATTGACCCTCGGCACAAGGGTGCGTGGCGCGTCGTGGTGGAACGCCATTGCACCTTTCGAGTAGTCTCAGGGAAGAGGTCAACGATTCATGGTTCGCGACGAAGATGCGTTTGAGTACCACGGCTCGTATCCGCCGGGAAAGATCTCGGTCACAGCCACCAAGCCCTGCCTGACCCAAAGAGACCTGAGCCTCGCCTACACCCCGGGCGTGGCCGCTCCCTGCATGGCCATCCACCACGATCCTGACCTAGTTTACAAGTACACCGCCAAGTCCAACCTGGTGGCGGTTGTATCCAATGGGACGGCGGTGCTGGGCCTCGGCAACATCGGGCCGGCGGCAGGGAAGCCAGTGATGGAAGGGAAGGCGATCCTCTTCAAGCGCTTCGCCGATATCGATGTCTTCGATCTGGAACTGGATGCCAACGATCCCCACGATGTGATCCGCGCCTGCCAGATGCTGGAACCTACGTTCGGCGGTATCAACCTCGAGGACATCAAGGCGCCGGAGTGTTTCATCATCGAGGAGGAGCTTCGCCGCACGTTGAAGATTCCCGTCTTCCACGATGACCAGCACGGTACCGCGATCATATCCGGCGCAGCGTTACTGAATGGATTGGAACTCGCGGGCAAGCAGATTGAGGAAGCCCGGATCGTGGTGAATGGCGCAGGCGCCAGCGCCATCGCCTGTGCTGAGCACTTCATTCGCCTGGGCGCGCTGCGGGAAAATATTTTGATGTGCGACTCCAAAGGGGTGCTCTACGTTGGACGTGAAGACGGCCTGAACCCATACAAGGCGCGCTTTCTGAGGGAGACGCATCTGCGCACGTTGGCGGAGACGCTGGTGGGGGCTGATGTCTTCGTCGGCTTGTCCACGGCGGACTGCCTGACCGCGGAAATGATGCAGCCAATGGCGCGCGCTCCGCTGGTCTTTGCGCTCGCAAATCCCAATCCCGAGATCGACTATGGAACTGCGAAATCAGCGCGGCCCGATGCCATCGTTGCCACCGGCAGGTCGGACTATCCCAACCAAGTGAACAATGTGCTGGGTTTCCCGGCAATATTTCGCGGAGCTTTGGACGCTCGCGCCACGGGCATCAACGAAGAGATGATGATGGCAGCCACCCGGGCTCTCGCCAACCTGGCCAAGCAGGATGTCCCCGAATCCGTCTCGCGGATTTATGGTCTTAACGATCTGAGCTTTGGTCCGGACTACATTATTCCCAAGCCGTTCGATCCTCGGGTGGTGGTGCGCGAGGCTGTAGCGGTTGTTGCCGCTGCGATTCAGTCTGGCGTGGCCCGCATCAGCCTTGATCTGGATGAGTATGCCGAATCCCTGGAAAAGCGCCTTAACAGCGAGCCGGGCGTGACCAAAGTATTGATTCGCAAGGCGCGTGCCAATCCGTGCCGCATCGTTTTTCCTGAGGGGGAGAATCAGACTGTGCTGCGCGCCTGCCGGGTGCTCATTGACGAGGAGATCGCCAAGCCGGTGCTGCTGGGCAGTGCCCGCAAGATCAGGGAGCGCGCCGTTGAACTGCATCTCGATCTGAATCATCTGGAGATCGTCGATGCGGAAACATATTCCCAGCACACTCGCTACGTCGACGAATTATTGAGGCTGCGACAGCGCAAGGGCGTAACCCGCACCGAGGCCGAGGAGTTTGTTAAGAATCGCAACACGCTGGCATCGCTGATGGTGCAGCTTAACGATGCTGACGCACTAGTCACAGGCCTGACGACGCACTATCCCGACACGGTTCGGCCGTTGCTGCAGGTCATCCCGCTATGGCCCGGCATGCGCAAGGCATCGGGCTTGTATCTCGCCATCACGCCACGCGGAAAACTGTATTTTCTTGCTGATTGCACGGTGAATATTGATCCCTCCGCGGAGGATCTTGCGGAGATTGCTATGAGTGCTGCAACCACCGCCCGCCGCTTCGATGTCGAGCCGCGAGTGGCCTTGCTTTCATTTTCAAACTTCGGAAGCAGCCGACATTCGTCGTCTGATCGGGTGCGCAGGGCGGTTGAGATTATTCGCGCCAGGCGGCCGGAGCTGATTGTTGACGGAGAGATGCAGGCGGACACCGCAGTTCTGCCTGAGCGCATCACCGAGACTTATCCCTTTAGCCCGTTGAAAGGCGGAGCGAATGTTCTCATCTTCCCCAGCCTGGATGCCGGCAACATTGCCTACAAATTGCTCGCATCCACCGGCGGCGCGCAGATGATCGGACCTGTGCTGATGGGGCTGTCAAAGCCGGTCCATGTGCTGCAGCGGGGTTCCTCGGTTTCCGATGTTGTAAACCTGGCTGCGCTTGCGGCAGTCGAGGCCCAGGACAACGTCCGCTCCGGCGCAGGCGCTGTAGAAATGGCGGAGCGAAGCTGATTTCCACGATAAGCGGGGCGCATTTGGCGCTATAGTGAGTTGGATGAACCCTCCAAATCGCACCCATGTTTCCAGAAGCCGATTCGAGTATGAGGAAGACGGCGCGATCGCTTATCTCGAATTCGATATGGACGGCAACGGCTGGATGACCCTTTGGCATACCGAAGTGCCCACCGCCCTGAGAGGACGCGGCGTGGCCGGGATATTGGCAAAGACGGCGCTCGAATACGCCCGTGATAACGAGCTGAAAATCGATCCGGTGTGCCCGCTGGTGCTGGACTACATCGCCAAAAATCCGGAGTTCAAGAACCTGATCGGCAAATAAGATTGATCCGGTCCGCTCGGCAATCTATTCGTGGAAGCTATTGACGGGGCAGGGAATCCCTGACCACCAGGCGGTCCACCGTCAGTTCGCCGATGCTGAGCTTGTCGATGCGGCCGCTGTGGATGGCGAGCCTGCGAATGGCGAGTGCGCCGATGGCCAGCGCGCCAACGGCAAACGCACCCAGGGCCATGGCTCCCAGGGCAACACCGCCGCCCGTGACTCCAGCTTTGATTGCTGTGCTTCGCTCGATCATTTTTCTTCTGAACATCGCGGTCTCCAGTATCTACAGAACAGGCCAATCGCTTCCCAATCCTATTCGAGACATAGCGTCTGGTAGGGAATATCCAGTTCCAGGCATAGCGCCTCCACTACGAGTTCATGGTCAGCACGCTGCGGCAAGCCGGAAACGGTGACCGCGCCTATCATCCCCGCCTGCAACGCTCGAATTGGGAAGCAGCCGCCATGGCTCGCATAGTCGCTTACCGCGAGACCCGATTGCTCCAGCAGTGTAGATTTTTTGGCCTCCATCTCCAGGCCGACCGCGTACGAGCTGCGATGAAAACGAATCGCGACATTGCTCTTGCGGCGAACCCACTCCACATGGTCCGGGCAAGTGCCCGGAAGCGCGGTGTAAAAGAGCGGCTGCCCGAGGCGGCGTACGTCGATCACGACTCCCAGCCGCCGGCTGATGGCAAGCTCACGGAGGCGCGTTCCCAGGCTCCACGCAGACTCTTCGTTGAAATGAGTGTATTGGAGTTGCTGCTCCTGAAGTGCGATGCGGGCTAGATCTTCGGCGATTGGCATGGTCGTAGGGATAATGCTCCAGAACACTCTAGCACCCCCGTGCCAACATTTTCACGGACAGGGCGCGGCGCCGGGTTTCTCATCTGGAGTTATGATTACGACCATGAGCAAGAAGCTACGCTGGGGTGTCCTCAGCACCGCCGCCATCGGCCTTAAACAGGTCATCCCTGCCATGCAGCTGGGCGAATACAGCAGCATTGACGCCATCGCTTCACGGTCTCTGGCGAAGGCGCAGGAGGCAGCGAACGCCGCCGGCATCCCTACTGCTTACGGCTCTTATGAGGAGCTACTGGCCGATCCCAACATCGACGCCATCTATAACCCTCTGCCCAACCAGTTGCACGTGCCCTGGACGATCAAGGCCGCAGAGGCCGGAAAGCACGTCCTATGCGAAAAGCCCCTCAGCCTTACGGTGGCAGAGGCGGAGAGCCTGCTCGCCGTCCGGTCGCGCACCGGAGTGAAGATCGGCGAAGCTTTCATGGTGAACAGCCATCCGCAGTGGATTCGCACCCGCGAGCTGCTGCGGGAAGGCCGCATCGGTGAGCTACGCTCGGTGCTGGGATTCTTCAGCTACTTCAATATTGATCCTGCCAACATCCGCAACAAGGTGGAAACCGGCGGCGGTGCTCTTTACGATATTGGCTGCTACCTCATCCACAGTGCGCGCCTTGGCTACGGCGAGGAGCCTACCCGCGTTGTAGCCTGCATCGACCGTGATCCGCAGATGCACACAGATCGCCTGACCTCGGCGATGCTCGAGTTTCCCAGCGGCCACGCGGTCGTTACGTGCAGTACGCAGGTGGCTCCTTATCAACGCGTGCACTTCATCGGTACTCGGGGACGCATCGAGGTCGAGGTCGCCTTCAATTCACCGAATGACCGTCCTACCCGCATCTTCATCGACGATTGCAGAGATCTTTTCGGAGGCGGCATCGAGACTGAGACCTTCGACGTTTGCGATCAATATACGCTGCAGGGAGACGCCTTCTCCAAGGCTGTTCTGGACGGTACGGAAGTCCCTGTCCCACTCGAAGACGGCATCCGCAACATGGCGGTGATCGAAGCGATCTTCCGCTCAGCGGAATCAAATCAGTGGGAAACACCGCAGTAATAAAATCTGCGCTCATGCTATGCACAGCAGGAGCGCAGATTTATTTATGTGTTAGCCGCGAAATGTTTGCGACTTATGCGACGCCGTTGCGCGCAATCACAGCTTTGTAAAACTCCGCGCTCAACTTTGGCGTCCGCTTCTGCGTCTTGAAGTCGACGTAGTGAATACCGAAGCGGCGTTCATAGCCGTCCGTCCACTCGTAGTTATCCATCAGGCTCCACAGGAAGTAGCCGCGCACGGGAACGCCTTCAGAGACTCCCCTCTGAAGCTGCGTCAGATAGTTGCGCAGGTACATCACGCGCCCTATATCAAGCACAGTGCCCTCGGGCGTGAGCTTGTCATTGGCTGATGCGCCATTCTCAGTGATGTAAATATTCTTGACCTTCCATACTTCGGTTGCCAGCTTTGGAGTCCAGTAGAGTGACTCCGGACCAACGTTGAGCCATGGACTGAACATGCGCGGATAGACTTCAGGGAAGGGAACCATCTCGTAGCCCTTCGCGGTATCCGATGCCCTCACGTACGAAGGCGTATAGATATTCATTCCGACAAAGTCCAGTGGTGTGCCGATGATCTTCATCTCTTCAGCCGTGAACTTTGGTGCGGCGGCACCCAGCCGTTGCAGATACGCGTCGGTGTACTTGCCTTCCATGATCACGGTGAAAATGTTGGCGTTCTCTTCGCGCAGCGCGATCGACGCGGCTTTGATGTGCGCTTCGGTCTCGACCACTGGCGTGCATGCGGAGAGGTTCTCAGCCAATCCGACTTGCGTACCAGGCTTGGCTGCTGCGCGAATGGCCTGTGCGCCCAATCCATGAGCCAGCACGGCATAGTGCGTAAGCTGCGCGAGGTGTGCGGGATCGACTTCGAGTCCCGGAGCATTCTTCGGATTGACGTAGCCATCGACGAACGACGAGATCTCGTTGAGGGTCATGAAATGCTTGACGCGATCGGATAGCTTGCCCGCCATCACTCCGGCATAGTCAGCAAATGCCTTTGATGTATCTTTCGACTGCCACCCGCCTTTGTCCTGCAATGTCTGCGGCAGGTCCCAATGGAAGAGCGTGCAGAAAGGCTGAATGTTTGCGGCGATAAGTTCGTCAACGAGGCGATTATAAAAATCCAGCCCCTTGGCATTGACCGCGCCGGTACCGTCGGGCATGATCCTGCTCCACGACACCGAGAAGCGATAGGTCGTCAATCCCAACGCCTTCATCAACTGAATATCTTCCTTATAGCGGTGGTAGTGATCGTCGGCCACGTCGCCGGTGTCGCCGTTCGCAGTCTTGCCGGGCGTATGCGAGAAGGTATCCCAGACAGACATTCCTCGACCATCGTCTTTGTAGGCGCCCTCTACCTGGTAGGCCGCCGTAGCCGATCCCCAAAGGAAGCCGTCAGGAAATTTGCGCGGCGAATTTGCCGCCTGCGCAAATGCGGCCGGTTCGAGGGCTGCGGAAAGTTTGAGGAGTGCCGATGCCGGCAGTACAGAACCACACAGCTTCAGCAAGCTGCGACGCGAAAAGATGTGAGACATTTGAACCCCCGTGAATGACTACCTGTGAGCGATGCAGAAGACTGAGCAGTTTACTTTCAAAATCAGAATCTCGAGCGCAAGACGGCCCAACGCCTCAATCACTACGTGTGAAAAGGGGTTGGGATCTACGCTGACAATAATAGACGCTGATCGAATCATTGCTGGGAAGGAATTTGCCGGGCGGCAGATTCATTCCCGAATACCGTGCAGGCTAGGCACCCGCAGCGAGAGCAGCCCCGGCCGATCGGCGGCTTCGGACGATCACTCCGCCCACAACGATAGCGAACGAGTCAGCGAAATACCAAAGTAGGCGCCACAATAGGGGGTCGCCCCCTCTGGCTAATATCACTATCGAACTAAAGGCCACCATCGCGCCAAAGATAAGGGCTAAGGCAGTAGTCGCCGCCATCTCCCTTCCTCTGGCCATCATCGCAACCGCGCAGCCCACCAGCAGGAAGACCAGAACATGCCCGATATCGATCCCGGTGGACGCAAAAAAGAGATACACGCCGAAATGAGAATCAAAGATCTGGTATCTGCGAAGGAGCGCGAAGATCGCTTCTTCCGGAAGAGGGCCAAGAAGCTTCCGAAGGAGGAATCCGCCAACGACTGCCGCCGTTGTTGCCCATGGAGCGGAACGAAATGCGGCGCCGGCCAGATGAACTACGGTCTTCAGAACCTGTCGCCAGTACCATCGGCTTGCAACGACAGGACCCGCCCCAGACGCGATCTGGGAGAACTCCTCCAGCAGATCTCCTGGAATCGATTCTGCGTTGTTAGGGAGCGTGAAGAGATTAACAAGCCATTCGGCGAAGCGCGGAGGATGAAGACGATCTGACTGGGTCATGACTAGCTCCCTGTGAAGACGAGGCCCTCGGACATGCTCTCGAGCGCACGATGCGTCCGGTTCACGGCCGCCGATCCTTTGGCAGTCACACGAAAGAAGCGTTTCGAACGTCCGCCGCGTTCCGGTGTTGCTGCCCCGCGATGGGACTTGACATACCCCTTGGTCTCCAGCCGTTCCAGCGTTGCGTAGACGGCGCCAATGGAGACATCACGCTTAGTGCGGCCTTGTATTTCCCGCCGGACGGTCACGCCATAGGCGCGATCTTCCAGACGCAAGAGCGCCAGAACAACGATATGCTCGAATTCGCCTAACGACTCTCGGGTAGCCATTAGCTATACAATATAGAGGAAATGTGCTGGTTGTGGATAACTTCGCCATAAATTCATAATTCTTCCGCTTGCCTCTGAAATCCTTTCCCTGGGCTCCTGCGGCACGATTTAGGGCTCTTTGACTTCAATTCGGCATTCCCATATAGATAATGGAACTGCTGCGGAGCGTCGCGGGAAACAGCCGCAAGCCTCTGCCTCAGGACGAAAAATGTTTTACACTCAGGCCAAGCCATGGCAAGTCTCCTACGCCCACTAGAATCCAGAATCTACAAGATCTTCCACCGCGAACCTCCGGCGGGCAAGTTGCACCGCCTTGGGTTCGGGTTGATCGTGCTCTACTTCCTTCTTCTGGGCCTTAGCGTTCTGCCGGGCGGCGTGGGAAGTGTCGCAGGCGTCTTCAAGTTCTGGACGCTATTTTTCCTTGTGGTGGTTTATTTTTGGATCGGCTGCCGTCGGCTTTTTCGCCATGTCCTGTGGAAGGTTCGCAATCGCCTGGTAGTCACCTACCTGCTGATGGCGCTGGCGCCGATCGTCCTGGTCAGCATTCTTGCCTTCTCTGCGGCATGGGTCTTCTCGGGCGAGTTCGCGCTCTTTGCTGTGACCTCTGAGATATCCACCGTACTGGCGCAAATTGGATCCGAGAACCGCGCATTTGCCGTTCACATTGGTCACGTCCTCGAAGACAAACCGAATGCAAAACTGGTCTCCCTGCCGGAACTGGATGCCAGGGAAAAGACGAATCATGTTCCCGGATTTGAGGTAATTGCCTTCACCAATGGCGAGAAAGTCGCAATCGACCACGCTTCTCCCACCACGACGCTACAGATGCCTTCGTGGGCGGAGGACGGCTTCCGCGGAATCGTGATTGACGACGGCAAGCTTTTTCTCCGCGCCTACGACAAACATAATTCCGGTTCGCAGCAGACAACCGTGGTTACCAGCGTCCCGCTCAGCCGCGAAAGCGCCGACCAGATCGCTCGAGGGCTGGGGAAAGTCGAGTTCCTGCCGTCGTTCTTCCAGGTTGAGGAGTCCGCAGTCCCCGGCTCAAAGGAAGCTCGCGCCAAGCCGAACTTTGCCCAATCTGAACTAAGTTCCAGCACGGTGGTCGGCGGCAAGGTTCCAGTGAAGGAGTATTTCTACGACATCCCCATCCAATATGGGGCGGGGATGGTGATCTCTGAGTGGAAGACGGGCAGGCCGCATAACATCCTGGTCGCCGTCAATTCGGAACCTTCGCTTCTCTATCACCGCCTGGTGATCGCATCACTGCAAAGTCAGAGTTTTTTCCAGAACGCGCTGATCGGGTTGGCAATCTTCTTTCTCGTGCTTGAACTGATCGCCTTCTACATGGCTGTTCGTCTCAGCCGCACCATTACCCAGTCTGTGCATGATCTGTACGAAGCAACCGGGGAAGTGGATCGTGGTAATTTCAGCCATCGTATCCCGGTTCGCCGCAACGATCAGCTCGCAGCCTTGAGCAGTTCCTTCAACTCCATGACCTCATCGCTCGAGGGTCTGCTGGAGGAGCAGCGCGAGAAGGAGCGCTTGCAAAACGAACTGGATATTGCCCAGGAGGTTCAGGCAAATCTTTTTCCGCGTGATGGTATCTCACTACCGCTGTTGGAATTGCACGGCGTCTGCCGGCCTGCTCGCACTGTGAGCGGCGATTACTACGACTTCCTCCTATTCGGTACCGGGGGCCTTGGACTAGCCCTTGGCGACATCAGCGGCAAAGGCATCTCAGCCGCCCTGCTGATGGCCACGCTGCATTCTGCAGTGCGCGCCTATCGCTTCGCGGGAGAGGAACTGATCCACGAGGGCGACCACGCTTTGAATGTGCCCACCGCATCGTCCGTCGACAAGTTGAAGGGGGCCGAAGAGGTTGATTTCGGCGAATGGTTCGAATCGCCGGGCAAGATTCTCGCGTTGCTCAATCGGCACCTCTACCGCAGCACGCAGCCAGAGAAGTACGCAACGCTCTTCCTGGGGCATTACCAGAGCGAGAACAGCCGCCTGACCTACTCCAATGGCGGGCAACTCCCGCCACTGCTACTGCGCCACGACAACTCCGTACTCCGCCTGGATTGTGGCGGCACAGTGGTTGGCCTGATCGATGGCATGAGCTATGAGCAAGCCAGCGTGGAGATGCGTCGCGGGGATATTCTCGTAGCCTATAGCGACGGAGTGACTGAACCTGAAAATGAGTTTGGAGACTTCGGCGAGGATCGCCTGATCGAAATCGTCCGCAGAAACCGCTACCTTCCACTGCCGGTGATCTGCGAACTTGTGCTCCAGGCCATCCGCGACTGGATCGGCGCCGAAGAACAGCCGGACGATATCACGCTGGTGCTGGCTCGACAGCAGTAACCATGCGGTTGCGCAGCCAAACATATCCCAGCAACTTGTCGTTCCAACGCGGGAGAGTCTCCGCTCACTAAGCGCCTATTGCGAAAGAACTCGGCGGTCGCCCATTTCTGGCTCAGCGGCAGGGTTTTTGGGGACGGTCATAGGATCCGCGAGCACATGCGGGTCGGCCATGGGAACGGAGATTCCTGAGGACAAGATCAGGGAATCGCTGTTGTCTATCGTCACCAGAAAGCTGTGCGCTCCCGCCTTCGCGCGGTCCTGGCGCGGAAACTCAACGATGTATCGTCCGCGAACCCTGTCGGTAATCTCCTTGAGCTTATCGTGCAGGGTGCGCCGGTTAGCGCTGAGGACGATGCCGCCCGTCTGCTGGCAGAGCGATTGAAAGATGTCCTCCGCCTTCATGTGCTGTGCGCTCGTGCTGTCGTCAGTGATGCCGAAGATGCTGACCGCGGAAGCGGCGGCAAATCTCCTCAAATTGTTCCAGGTGTTAGCGCTGCCTTTGTCCTGCCCATCTGAGATTACGAGGATGACGCGGCGCCCCGGGCGTTCGGACATCTGCTGAGTCACATAGGCGAGAGCGTCCCAAAGATGCACTTTCGGCGTGCAAGGCGTTCGTGCATTTGCTCGGCCACCGCCGGGCCCGGATCGCATCGCCGCCTCTACGCCAAGCTTTAGCTGGATTTGATCTGCAACCACTTCTTCGGTAGATGCCACCCGCGCGACGTTCAGGGTACAACCAAGAGCGTAGAACGATACGCGATCCGCAGGATGCAGCGAGAGTGGCGCAAGGGCCGCGATGGCTTCGTCAATGCCGGGCATCAGGCTCCGCCCCGAGCCGCTGACATCCAGCACAACTGTGAGCGCGATGGGGTCCTCTCCTTCAAGCCGCACATGCGTGGGGCGAAACTTCGGACCGGAATCGAGGCTGATAGCGAAGCGTGACTCTGCGATAGGAGCGGCGGACGCACCGTTCGGAGCGATCACCAGAACTGGGATTTGCAGCAGGTTCACGTAGACGTGAAACGTCGTCGGATTGGAATCCTGCGCAGCAAGAACCACCGTGCTGAATGCGGCGAGAACGAAGAGGATTCTTCGCAGCACTCGGATCTCGTAAATCGATGGCACTTGAAATTCAGCCCGGCGCGCCATAACAGCAGTATGCCAGAAAGAAAGGAGCCCGCTCCAGCCGAGAGCTTTACGGCAGCTTGAATGCCTTTACCGCGATTGCATTGGGCTGCTTTCCGGCAGGCAGCATGGTGAAGAGCGCACCTACAATCTGGACGCCCTTGGTGGTGTAGCTGAGCACGCGAACTACGGAGACATCTCCAGAGCCCGCATTCACGGCATAGAGCAAATGCCCGGCAGCGGAGAAGGCCAGCGCATCGGGATTGCCACCCACATGCACAGTGTTGATCAGCTTGCCTTCATCCACGCTGTAGACACCAATGGTGTCTGCGTTGAAGTTGCTGATCCACAGCGTCGAGTTATCCGCGCTCACGATGCCGCGCGCGGGATGCGCTCCGACGGTGTACGCTCCGCCTACTTCATTGTTTGACGTGGAGATTTCGGAGATCGTGTCGCTATCAAAATTCGAGGCAAATATCTCGCCACCGTCCGGCTTGAGCGCCAGGTCTACGGGGCTGCGGCCAACGTCGAGCAGCGTGAGCAGGCGGTCGCCTTTGCCGGCGTAGTTGCCCGTGTTGCGCGCCAGGCCTATCGACATCACCTGGTGGCCGGCGGAGCAGGCAATGAACGCCCTCGACGAATCCGGCAGGATAGAGATCGCCGTAGCTCCGGGGCAGTTCTCAAAGACGCGGCGAACCTTGTAGCTATGCGGGTCCACGACGGTCACGCTGTTTCCCGCGCGATTACTCACCACCAGCGAGTCGCCGTCCGGCGAAATGCGCGCCATGCCGGGAGCCTCGCCCGTGCCCACAGCGATGATCTCTTTCCGTGCCTTCAGATCGATGATCGAAACATTATTCGATCCTGAATTCGCCACGTAAGCGCGTTCTCCCGCCGCATCCACGTCGATGAAGTAAGGCTTGCTGCGGACCTGGATCGTAGCGGCAACTGTGTTGGTCTCGGCATTGATCACGCTGATGCTGCCCGAGCCCGAGTTCACCACGTAGACTTCGTTGCGGTGAGGATTCGCAGTGACTCCGCTGGGCTGTGCGCCCACTGCGAGCACGCGATCCTGGCGCATATTCACCAGGTCAAGCACGGTGACCGTGGCACTGCCGCCATTGGTCACGTAGCCGTATTCGCGATAGTTGGCGGGATATTGCGGGAAGTCATGCCGCCTGCAGCCGGAGAGGCCTCCGACCAGCAACAGCGTCAGCACGACGAAAAGGCGGCTAACGTTCGCCGCCTCTCAACTTCAACAGGGCCCTAGTGCGCAGCAGGGTGAACGACTCCGTTCAGTGACGCGATACTGTCCTGTAGATGAATGCCGCGAATGAGCGTGCGATGTACGATCGGCGCAATCTGTTCGGTCTCGTTCACCAATTCGGCGAACTGTTCGGGATAGATCGATTGCGGCCCGTCTGACAGCGCCATATCCGGCTGGTTGTGCACCTCGACGATGATGCCGTCCGCACCCACCGCGATAGCGGCACGCGACAGTGGCAGCACCTTGTTGCGCTTGCCGGTGCCGTGACTTGGGTCGACCAGGATCGGCAGATGGCTCAGCCGCTGCACTGCAGGCACGATGCTCAGGTCCAGCGTGTTGCGCGTGTGATCCGTAAAGGTGCGCACACCGCGCTCGCACAGGATCACCTGGTAGTTGCCTTCGCTCATGATGTACTCGGCGGCCATCAGGAGCTCTTCCAGCGTGGCCGACATGCCGCGCTTCAGCAGCACCGGCTTGCGGCACCGCCCCGCTTTCTTGAGCAGGGAAAAATTCTGCATGTTGCGGGCGCCGATCTGGATCACGTCGGCGTAGTGATCGACCAGCGCCAGCGTCTCGCTGTCAATTGCCTCGGTCACGATGCGCAGCCCGAACTTCTCGCGGATCTCCGCCATGATCTTCAGCGCGTCCTCCCCCAGCCCCTGGAAGGCATAGGGCGAGGTCCGCGGCTTGAATGCGCCGCCGCGGAAGAACTGTGCGCCCGTATTGCGCCACTGCTTCGGCTATGGCAAATGCCTGCTCGCGCGATTCGACACCGCATGGGCCGGCGATGATCGCCAGGCTCGCGCCCGCCAATGGTGGCGTCGGTGCCGGGAAAGCGAATGACGGTGTCTTCTTCTTTCGAGTCGCGGCTCACCAGCTTGTAGGGCTTTGAGACGCGGATCACTTCCGCGACGCCCTGCAGATCCTCTAGGTTGCCGCGATCCATCTCGCCCTCGTTGCCGGTGATGCCGATGGCAGTGCGCTGCGCTCCGGGAAGGGGATGGGCGCGGATACCCAAGCGACTCAATGTGTTGCAGACTGCCTGAATTTCTTCCGGACTCGCCTGCGGCTTCATGACTACGAGCATTTCAAACCGTCCTTGAAGACCTAAGTGTACTGGCTATGCCGCGGGGCAATTTCCGCCCTGCTATTTGTCCTGTCAGGGTAGGCCGGCGTCTGCCTCTTCGTCGTGGCGCACAGCCGCCCACTTCGGCCCCGACGCAGCCCAGGTAGCCCAGCTGAATCACCCAGGTAATGACATACGCAATCACAAGGTGCTGATGAGCCATAGCTTTCTCCTTAGGGTGCTACTTCCAATTTGTATCCAGTGCGCGGAACGCAGCATGCTGCTCCACTCGCTGCTTGCGGCGTTCCACGTATACCGATAGCCCGACGATCAGGATGCCCCAAGCCAACCACGCGAGCACATTCCACCCAAAGCGGCCTTGCATGGCTGGGGCCAACCGGAACCTTCTCCGCCGCCAAATCACTCGGCCCCGGATGCTGCGTCCTCCACCACGTCGTGGACATGTATACGATGGGCACATCCACATACCCGAAGATGGCCAGCACTGCGGCCAACGTCTGCACCTGCGATCCGGCGGCGAAGTGCCGCAGAAGCAGGTAGCTGACATACACCAGCCACAGAACGAGCGTCGTCGTCAGACGCGCGTCCCACGTCCACCAGATCCCCCACACCGGACGGGCCCATAGCGGCCCGGTTATCAGCACAACCGTGCAGAAAACGACGCCCACTTCCGCGCTTGCCAGCGCCAGCGCATCGGCGCCAGGGCGCGCGAGGGATGATCACGGCGAGACACCAGGTAGGCCACTGAACGCCAGAAGCTGACGAAGAAGAAGAGGAACGAGAGCATCGCGGAGGGAACGTGATAGTAGAAGATTCGTTGAATATCGCCCATAGTCGCCTCAGTCGGCGCCACATACATGGCCTGGTAGAAGCCGTAGCCCAGAGCCCGAGTGCGGCAACGAGTCAGAATCCAGAACATGCGTAGAGCTTTCATGCGCTTATTCCCCGGGGGTTGTCCCCATGTGCAGCCCTTAACAGCCAGGGCCCAAAGCCCACAACGTCGAAACCCTGTTAGTTTACTCCGCAAGAAGGTCAACTGTATCCATCTTCCGATGGAGGGGCGGGAAGATGGCGAGCGCGCCAGACAGGGGCGAAAAGCGGCTAGCCCCTCTGATTCCGAATCACTTGGCTGCGCGTTCCGATTTCCAGGGCTTGGGAGAACCAGCATCCGCCGGAGCCACTAGACGAATCTCAGCTTCGTTAGCGCCAGTGAGCGTCATCTCAAATTGAACCGTATCCTCGGAGTTCTTCTCCCTGATGGTGAGGAGAAGCGCGTTGCCCGCAAGCCTGGCCTCGGCGATTGGATCGCTGATGCCGGTAGCCTCGGCCTGAGTGAGTTCTCCGCTGCTACTCAGCTCAATGTGCATGCCGCTGGCGGTCCCTGTCAGTTGCCCGTCACGCATCTCCAGCGTGATCGTTTGGAAGACTCTGCCGTCAAATCTGGCCTGCCACGTTCCGGCGAACTGCTGCAAGGTCGGCGGTATGGCTTGAGCCAAGATCGCTGGCACGGCTAGACATGCTGCGATCAGCAAGCAGATTGGAGCAAGGTGTCGGTGTGACGAGGCTTTGTGAATACGACCGGTTCCTGGGAGTAGGGTCATGTTTTCCTCCAAGTCTTCCTGTCGAACAGGCGCGGGCACTGCCAAAGGCGGCCCATCTGCCAGGCACCTAATATATTCATTTCCTATGAGTCGTGCGCTATTCGGCGTGAAGGATCGTCTCAAACAGCAGCAGGCTGATGGTCGTGAAAATAATGTCGTAGCCCGCCAGCATCTTGATCCAGAGGCCGGGCTCGGATTCGCCCGTCAGGATCCCCGTAGTGGCCTGCACCATCGCCAGCATGGCTGGAATGAAGATGGGAAAGAGGATCAGCGGCAGCAGCAGCTCGCGGTTGCGGCTGCGGATGGAGAGGGCCGCAAAAAAGGTTCCATTCACCACCAGCGCCCATGTGCCCAGCGGCAGCACCAGCGCCAGCAGCCAGCCCTGTCCCAGCGCGTGCAGGTTGTAGAACATGATGAACAGCGGCGCCAGGAGCAGTTGCACCACGGTGACGAAGAGGAAATTGGCGATCACCTTGGCCAGAAAGAGCGAAGACGCCGGTGCCGGCGTCATGCGCTGCGCGTCCAGCACCTGGTGCCGAATCTCCCGCGCCCACGCCTGGTTCAGCGCGCTCACCGAGGCAAACAGTGTGGCGACGCAGAGAATGCCGCCGGCGATCTGCCGCGAGACGGAGAGCGTCGGATCAAATGCGAGGCTGAACAGCACCACCACCAGCAGCGCGAAGAAGAGCATCGAGTTGATGGCGTCCTTCGACCGCCATTCGATGCGCAGGTCTTTTACGAGATGGGTCCAGAAGAATGGGCCTCATGGTCGATGGCCCGCCCTTCGTGAGATCAGCCACGGTGGCCTCGGCCGGCGCGCAGGTAGTCGGAGCGGGGAGAGCATGATCTGCGTGCCGCGCACCCCCGCCGATACCGAGATCACGTCGAATAGCTCCATCGTCTCGTCCGACAAATACTGGGATACGCCTTTTTCGCGCCGAACACCGTCACGCCGCCGCGAATGTAGCCAGTCAGCGGCTGCACGTCCTTGAGCGAAACCATCTCGGTTTTGCGCACTCCCGCAGCTTTGGCGAGCTTCTTGAAGTCCAGTTCAGCGTCCCCGGGAATGACCGCGAAAAAGTGCTCGACCGTGCCCGTAGGCGGTCAGCAGCGTCTTGAATACCTGCTCGGGCGGCAGGCCGACCTTGCGCGCCACGGTTATGGCCGATAGATCCTCCGGATCGACTTCGTACTCCTGCAGCGTGTAGGCGATGTCCAGGGCGTCCAGAAAGCGTGCGCCGTTGGTCTTCATCGCGCCGCCTCCTGCATCCCGCGAGGACCCGCAACGGTTGAGACCAGCCGGCCCTCATGCAGTGTCAGGAAGTAGTCGGCCAGTGGTTCGGCGAGTGCCGCTGGTGGGTGGTGAGCAGGATGGTACGGCGTTCGCCTGCGGAATTTTGCCAGCAGCGAAATCATCTGCCCCGCGCTGCCCACGTCCATGTTGGAGAAGGGCTCGTCCAGCAGCAGCAATTCCGGCTGAGAGATCAGTACGCGGGCCAAGGGAAGTGCGCTGCCGCATGCCCTGCGAGTAGTTCCCCACGGGCCGCTCCAGCGCCGGGTCAAGCCCCACGGAGCGCAGAGCATCCGCCGGATCAAGGCACTTCTGTCCCCGATACAGGCTGGCGAAGTATGCGAGGTTCTCAGTGGCGGTCAGCTCGTCGTAAAGCATCGGCGCATGGCTCATGTAGCCGATGCGTCCGCGCTGCCGCTGAGGGGTATCGCTGGCGCCCTCGGAGTTGAAAACAACAGCCTTGCCGTAACTGGGGTGCAGCAGCCCTGCCAGAATGCGCAAAAGTGTTGATTTGCCCGCCCCATTCTCGCCCAGCAGCACATAGCACCGCCCCGTCTCGAATTCCACCGAAACCTGGCGTAGCGCCGCGAATGTACCGAAAAGTCTGGAGACATCCTCCAGACGAGCAATGGGAGGCATTTCCTTGCGAGTATACAAGTTGAACTACAACGAAGGCTTATAGCGCCAGACTACTGTGCGGCGGTGGCTGGCGGCTGCATTGCAGCGGTCGGCGCTGGAGCAGCTTCTCCCGGCTTGGCTCCAGGTGCCGGAGCATACTTCGATGCGCACTTCGCCTGCAACTGGGTGGCATGGAAGACGCCATCACGCCCGTAGGTGCCTACGGCCAGTGCCTGGGAGTTGTCTTTGAAGGTATCGGGCGGCGGTTCGACACCCTGATAGGAGACCTTGACGGTCTTGTCGTTCTCCACCAGAACAAAGGAGGCGTTGGTGCCGCTGCGCTCAATCGACCCGGGAGCCACGTTGCCGGCCACTCGCAAATGCCGCGTGTATGCCTTGTCTCCCAGCCCCTGCAGCTCTGAGATGGTTACGTAGTAGCTCTTGTTGGACTGCACCCCGCTGACTGCCAGGTAAATAACGGTGGCAAGAATGATAACCACCGCCGCGCCGATCTTCATGCCTTGAGAATTGCTTTGCATAAGGGAAATCACCAACTCTACACAGCTTATGGAGTTGGTGCCTGTCGGTCAAGGATGGCCATCACACATCTTCGATCATTTAACGGGAGGGCCGGTCGACGTCTCCCGTCACCAGGTAAGCGGCTGGGAATACTATCATCGCGAGGAATACCAGGGCATACAGCGCTTCATGCATGGTTTCGGGCTCCTGAGTTTCGTCGGGTCGGGGATTTGGGAAGAAAAGTCAGCCTTCTCTTGCCGGTGAAACAGCTTCCCGCGAACTACCACAACCCGCCATCCCCTTCGCGTGGCGCGCACGCGAACGCAGGAGGTATGCCCCAATGACGCGAAGGTAGCAGCGTTGCCAAGACCACGCTCTTTGCTGACCGGTTTTTCATCTGCCTCGCCGACCGTTTCTCAGCTGACGGCTGTTTAGCGCATCCAAGCCATCTGGCGCCGGGCTCCCTGATCCTCGCGCTATACTTGGAGCAGATTGGACCCTGTCGGCCTTCGTCGATTCGATCATCTGACTTCACTCAAAAAAGAGGTGGCAATGAGCAGCAACGGCAACCACACGGCAAACGTCCCGAACTCCTCCGGCTCAACCGACGGAGATCCTTAAGCCGCGCGCGGAGTGGATCGTCAAGCGCAGAGAGGAAGCGTTGCGCACGCGGCGACACCAACATGTCCCAGATGCACTTTGCCCGTCTCGGGAAGATCACCGAGGAGATGTCGTTTGTAGCGGAACGCGAAAAGATCTCCGCCGAGCTGGTACGCGACGAGATTGCCGCCGGACGCCTGATCATCCCCGCCAACATTAATCACCCCGAAGTGGAGCCGATGGGTATCGGCATCGCCACCCGTTGCAAAATCAACGCAAATATCGGCAACTCCGCCGTCACGTCGGAGATCGCAGAGGAACTGCGCAAGCTGCACGTAGCCGTTCACCACGGCGCCGATACCGTGATGGATCTCTCCACCGGCGGCAACATTCCCGAGATTCGCGAAGCTATTCTGCGCCACTCCATCGTGCCCATCGGCACCGTGCCTATCTACGAGGCTCTGGGCCGAGTCAAGAAGCCCGAGGACTTCAATATCGACGTCTTCCTCGAAGTGATCGAGGAGCAGGCTCAGCAGGGCGTGGATTACTTCACGATCCACGCCGGGTTGCTCATCCAGTACGTGCCCATGGTCGCCAAACGCATCACCGGAATCGTGAGTCGCGGTGGATCGATTCTCGCGCAGTGGATGACCCACAACCACAAGCAGAATTTCCTCTATGAAAATTTCGATCGCATCGCGAAGCTGATGGCGAAGTACGACGTGAGCTTCTCGTTCGGAGACGGACTGCGTCCGGGCTGCATCGCCGACGCGAGCGACGAAGCCCAGTTTGCCGAGTCGAAGACGCTGGGTGAGCTGACCAAGGTCGCCTGGGAGCACGACGTCCAGGTGATGATCGAAGGTCCAGGCCACGTGCCGCTGGACAAGATCGAAGAGCAGGTCACCAAGGAAGTCGAGCTTTGCTACGGTGCACCGTTCTACACGCTTGGACCGCTGGTAACGGACATCGCTCCCGGCTACGACCACATCACCAGCGCCATTGGCGCGGCGATTATTGGCTGGCACGGAGCTTCTATGCTCTGCTACGTCACTCCGAAAGAGCACCTCGGCCTGCCCAACGAAAAGGACGTCAAGGACGGCATGATCGCTTACAAGATCGCCGCCCACGCCGCCGATATTGCGCGGCACCGTCCGGGCGCACAGGATCGCGACGACGCCATCAGCTATGCACGCTACACGTTCGATTGGGATAAGCAGTTCGCCCTGTCGCTCGATCCGGAGACGGCGCGTGCGATGCACGATGAGACGCTGCCGGACGATTACTACAAGGAAGCGGCCTTCTGCTCCATGTGCGGTCCGAAGTTCTGCTCCATGAACTGGTCCAGCAAGGTGGACGAGTTCAACAAGAGTGAGCACGGCCTGGAAAAGAAGAATCTGACTCAACTGGTAACGCTGCAGGCGGAGAAGTTGAGCGCCTCCAAGTAGCCTCACCCTACGTTCAACAAGAAAAGGCCGCTCAAGAAGGAGCGGCCTTTCTGTCTCATCCAATGTCCCAGAGGCTCAGTTCCACCCTGTTCTGCCGAGCCAAATGTATTGCACGCGTGCATGTCGCCGCACTTCAGGCCGCGTGTGAACCAATCCATCCGCTGGGCGGAGGAGCCGTGCGTAAAGCTCTCGGGGCTGACGTAGCCGCGCGCCATCTTCTGGAGATGGTCGTCGCCCACGGCTGCGGCAGCGTCCAGTCCTGACTTGACGTCGGCGTGGTCGATGATCTGCCGCTGCGCCGTGCTATGCGCCCATACTCCGGCGAAGCAGTCGGCCTGCAGTTCGACCGCGACTGACAGAGGATTCCGTGCGGCTGGATTTTGCTGTTGCGCATAGCGCACCTTGCGCTCGATCCCAAGGACATTTTGCACGTGATGGCCTAGCTCGTGGGCGACGACATACGCCTGGGCGAACTCCCCCGACGCACCA